>JBHGBL010000009.1:0-181463 GCA_041947015.1 Vicinamibacterales bacterium | reverse complement strand
GCAGCCCATGGACCTCCTTCAGGCTTCAATGGGGCCGCGGTCTTTTGACCGCGGAAATGTGCGCATTGTGCCAGCGCGCGCGGGCTCCGGCGAGCTTCAATGGGGCCGCGGTCTTTTGACCGCGGAAATGGGCTTGGAGAGCACCCAGTAGCCGGCGCCGTCGGGCGCTTCAATGGGGCCGCGGTCTTTTGACCGCGGAAATTGGCTCAGGCGGAACGCTGACACGCTGCGCCAGGAGGCTTCAATGGGGCCGCGGTCTTTTGACCGCGGAAATGGACCAAGGAACAGGACCCTGGTCTCGCTCGACCCCGCTTCAATGGGGCCGCGGTCTTTTGACCGCGGAAATGAAAGCGAGGCTGAACTGAGATGGAAGGCGACTCGTTGCTTCAATGGGGCCGCGGTCTTTTGACCGCGGAAATGCAGATATGCTGACGCTGTTTGGCCAACGCGACATGCTTCAATGGGGCCGCGGTCTTTTGACCGCGGAAATTGCGTCCAGGAGCCTGCGAGACGAAGTCCTGCGGTTCGCTTCAATGGGGCCGCGGTCTTTTGACCGCGGAAATTGCCCAAGACGTATCCAAGACATGCCCAAGATGCAGGCTTCAATGGGGCCGCGGTCTTTTGACCGCGGAAATTTTCGATCACCGCGAAGGATCAGAAGGAGCTGTTCAGCTTCAATGGGGCCGCGGTCTTTTGACCGCGGAAATAAACAAATGGCCCAGCACCAGGAGACGATCGGCAAGGCTTCAATGGGGCCGCGGTCTTTTGACCGCGGAAATGGATCGGGTCGCGCCTAGCTGGCCGATGCTCGCAGCTTCAATGGGGCCGCGGTCTTTTGACCGCGGAAATAGCGGTAACGGGATGTCCTCGAGTGCGGCGAATAGGCGCTTCAATGGGGCCGCGGTCTTTTGACCGCGGAAATGGGCCCAGAACTACGGGATAACGGCCCCCGCAGCGCGCTTCAATGGGGCCGCGGTCTTTTGACCGCGGAAATGAAGTGCTGCAGCCCAATTTGGGATTCGCATACGTTGGCTTCAATGGGGCCGCGGTCTTTTGACCGCGGAAATGGCGTGCCCTGAACGCAGCGAAGATGCGGATTAGCGAGCTTCAATGGGGCCGCGGTCTTTTGACCGCGGAAATCAGCGGCCTGACAAAGGCGCCCCGAGCCCGCACGACGAGCTTCAATGGGGCCGCGGTCTTTTGACCGCGGAAATTGTGGGTGTCGTGAGACTAATCCGCGATATCAAGAAGCTTCAATGGGGCCGCGGTCTTTTGACCGCGGAAATTGGGACGCGATCGGCCACGAGCGTGATCTCGTTCTCGCTTCAATGGGGCCGCGGTCTTTTGACCGCGGAAATGCGACGAGTGATTGAAGCACATATGGACGCACTGCTGGCTTCAATGGGGCCGCGGTCTTTTGACCGCGGAAATGTGCGCTTCGGCATGCAGTTCGGCGCGCCACGTGTTGCTTCAATGGGGCCGCGGTCTTTTGACCGCGGAAATCCGCCAGGGAAGTGAAGCAGCTTCCCGGTCGCGTCGCTTCAATGGGGCCGCGGTCTTTTGACCGCGGAAATCAGCCGAAAGCGCGCATGCGCTGATGACCTGGCTGCAGCTTCAATGGGGCCGCGGTCTTTTGACCGCGGAAATGCTGGGAAGTGGGGCGACCCCAACCACCAAACGCCCGCTTCAATGGGGCCGCGGTCTTTTGACCGCGGAAATAAGGGTTACCGACTCGCATGAAGCGAGTCAAGACTCCGCTTCAATGGGGCCGCGGTCTTTTGACCGCGGAAATCTGGAAATGTTGCTTCCTCAGGAGAAATTCGCCTTGCGCTTCAATGGGGCCGCGGTCTTTTGACCGCGGAAATCCTCGTCGCTAACGCCGCTCAACCGCTGCGCAACATTGCTTCAATGGGGCCGCGGTCTTTTGACCGCGGAAATCGGAGTGCTTGGCAGTGGTGGCGGCGGCGGCACTCTCGCTTCAATGGGGCCGCGGTCTTTTGACCGCGGAAATTCGCTATGCGCAGTGGCGGAGTGGTCAGCGTCAACACGCTTCAATGGGGCCGCGGTCTTTTGACCGCGGAAATGCGTGAGAGGTTTGCAATGGCACGTATATCACAGTTGCTTCAATGGGGCCGCGGTCTTTTGACCGCGGAAATCCGGCCGGCAGTCGTTCCGCTGGCCGTGGCCGAACGCTTCAATGGGGCCGCGGTCTTTTGACCGCGGAAATGGACGGCACTACCACAAGCACGGGTTTGTTGAGCCTGCTTCAATGGGGCCGCGGTCTTTTGACCGCGGAAATCGCCTCGGCCTTTGTCATCTCATCTGCTCCACCTTACGCTTCAATGGGGCCGCGGTCTTTTGACCGCGGAAATCCGGTCACGACGGCCATCGGGATGTGGCTCATCTGGCTTCAATGGGGCCGCGGTCTTTTGACCGCGGAAATTGCGCCTGCTGCACGAATTGCCGCAGTTGTCTCGTAGCTTCAATGGGGCCGCGGTCTTTTGACCGCGGAAATGTCTCGATGAGACGCTGGCCGCCCGTATTGGCAGAGCTTCAATGGGGCCGCGGTCTTTTGACCGCGGAAATGCGGTCGGTGGCGTCCGCGTCAAGGTGCCGGGCCAGCTTCAATGGGGCCGCGGTCTTTTGACCGCGGAAATATTCTCCTGGTGGGGCCAAACAATTCGGCGGTTGTTGGCTTCAATGGGGCCGCGGTCTTTTGACCGCGGAAATACTGCCCGTAATGAACGCTGCGTCCTCGGCCGCATTGCTTCAATGGGGCCGCGGTCTTTTGACCGCGGAAATGCTCGCGATGCTCCATGGGCGCGAGATGGTTGTGCCAGCTTCAATGGGGCCGCGGTCTTTTGACCGCGGAAATGCCGCGCCTGCAAGTGTCCAGTTGTCAAAGATCTGCATACCACGTTGCGAGCGGTGCGCCGTTTCCGACTGTGCAACCCCCGGTCCTCTCTCTCGTCTGGCCAAAAAACCTCCGACCTTCCTGCGGCAACTCCCTCGCGAGCGATCCCCGCCTTTGGCCCATCACCTCGTCGCTCGCGTCGGCCGGGCCGCCGCCGCCAAGACCCTCGCCCGCCCGCCTACCGCGTCTCGAACCCGGGGTAGCGCGGCAGCTCCCCGGTAATGAATCGCGCCAGGAGCCTGGCCTGAATCTCGAGAACCCGCCGGTAGCTCACGCGGTACCCGAACAAGGGGTGTGTCACCAGGCCGTCCATCCGCTGCTCGTACGCTCTTATCAAACCCTTCCGGCCCGTCGGTGTCAACGAAAAAGCCCCGCCCGCCCGCACGAAGTCCTCCGGCGTCACCATCCCCGTGTTGATCGCCGTCAGCACCGCCGAGTCCGCAACCAGCGGCCGGAATCCCTCCATCAGGTCGAGCGCCAGCGCCGGCCGCCCGAAGCGCGGCTGGTGATAGAACCCGATATACGGATCGAAACCCACCGAATGGCACACTATGGTCAGATCCCGCGTCAACAGCGCGTAGGCGAGCGAAAGAAGCGCGTTGACCGGATCCCTGGGCGGTCGCCGGTTGCGGCCTCGCATGTCGAACGACATCCCTTCGCCGTGCCCGCCCTCCACCTTGATCATCCCGCTGAAGTGCTCGAAGTAGACGCGGGCGGCGCTCCCCTCCACCCCCAGAAGCGACTCCAGATCGGACGCGGTCAGCGCCCTCCGGGCCAGCCGCTTCATCTGCTCCAGTGCCACCGGCGGCGGCTCCACGTGATTGCGCTGGAGAAGCGTCCGCTGGTTACGGATCTTCGTCGCCACCAGATCGCAGGACAGCCGAAGACACAGCGCGGGATCGTCCGCGCGCCGGAACTGCTCCCTGCGAAGGAACACGTTCTTCAGCGCAAGGCCATGGGTCAGGCCGTAGAACCAGCCGCCGTAAGAGAAGTGCGCGACCGGCTTCTCGGAGAAGCAGAGCGCCTCGATGGCGGCGGCGCTCATTTGCACGTTCCCGAACAGGTTCACCTGGGATACCTCGTGCAGCCGCGCCTCCTGCAGCAGCTTCTTGTTCTCGCGCACCTGCAGCACCTCGCCCGACTTGCCCACGAAGAGATTGTGCCCGGTGACGTAGAGCGGCCGCAGGTCGTCGCGAACCGGCACCAGGCGCCTGACCTGGCCCGGGTCGAGAGGCGCGCGTGCGTCGAGGGGGCGCCACTCCAACGAATCGTCCGGCTCGAACAGCCACAGCTGCACCGCATCCTCGGCTGGCTCGAGTCCCATGGCAGCCGCGGTTTCATCCGGCAGGCAAATGCCGACGAGCGAGCAGCGCGGGCACTTCGGGCTGTCGATGAGCGGCACAGGGATTCGTCCGGAGGCTGCCGTCCGCCTCGCCGCCTCGATCGCCTCGATCGTTTCCGAGACCAGCGCGTCGTCCACCGCCACGCGGACGCGCTGTTTCGTAGCACCATAGTAGACGACGGCCTCGCTGCAGCGGTACCCGTTGTCGCGGAGGATGAGCGCCTGCGCGCACACCTGCGCCCTGTCCGCCGGCCACGCCTCGGGCACGCCGTCGCCGTCAGCCTCCCTGGGCCGCCCCCTCTTGTAGTCGACCGGGCTCACCTCGTCGCCGGTTCCTTCGACGAGGTCGATGGTGGCAATGATGCCGTGGGCTTCGCTCGAGAGGTTCACGGACCGTGAGTGGACCCGCTCCTCCCCGCTGCTCTCGCCCGCCGCCGGCATGTCGTCGGCCTTCTTGTCCACGCGCTCGTGCTTGAACGAGCCGTCGAGCGTGTCGGCGCTGTGCGCGAAGACGCCCTCCACCCACTCGTAGTAGAACAGGCGCGGGCAGTAGACGTACTCGTTCAGCATGCGTGCCGGCAGATAATCCGGCAGCGCCGGCGGCCGGCGCAGCCGGGCTTCGGCAGGGCGAGGACGTTCCAGCGACTCGAGCCTGTCGACGCGCGGTTCGACGGTAGCGGGTTCTGCGGACACTGCTCCTCCATTTCCACCGGCGCCTGCGGTACAGGCCCGGCCAGCCCTCGGGCCGTCACCGCGTCGCGGCAGGAGCGCGGGGCCCGCGCGGCCTTTCGTCGCCGGTCCCGTCGACCACGATGCACGGGCTGTCGATCGGCGAGTAGGCCCGGCCGATGGCGGTGATGACCCTGTCCCCACGCCCCTCGGAAGGGCCTAGGTCCACGAAGAGCACCTGGTCCTGGCGGTGGTCGATGACCTGACCGAGGGCGTGCCGGCAGCGCGTCAGGTCGGCCTCCGTCAGCTGGCACTCGAAGACGGAGTACTGCAGGTGGTCGCCGTACCCGCGCATCGTCTTGTAAACTCTGGCGAGCCGCTTGTCGTCGCAGATGTCGTAGCAGACGATGTAGGTGTTGCGCACGGCGCCTTCCGGCGTGCGTATCGGATCGAACGCACTCGCGCTTGAGCCCCGGGCAGGAACCGACTGTCGAGTTCAGCGGTCGACGTCGCGGCAAAAGGGGCCCGTGTGAACCGGCACGAACTTCCAAACGGCATCGAGAGCCGTCTCGTCCGGCCCACGGGTCACTGCTCCATAGTGCCGTGCTGTGCGGGTCAGAGGCGCGCGGCGAACCTCCCCGGACAGCGGCACGGACGTCATGGTGCTGCTGGAGGGACCCGTCGACTTCGGAGGGGACCTCCGCACTAACATTGAGGCTCTTACGACCTCGTCCTCGCGTTGGAAAGGCCGACCAGCGCGCGGCCAGTCAATGTTGCCGTCTGTTAGGCCTCCCAGTACGCCCTGTACCGGAGCGCCAGGGTCGAGGGATTCCTGCCATAACGGAGGAGCCCGGGACTGCACGACCTCATGCCCACGAGCCGATTCGTTCACGCTCGTTGGCAGAACACTCCAAGACCGAAGTGGCACCCCCAGCCAAGGCACAGGGGCCCTGCAACTGGGCTCTCGAAGGTCAAGGTCACATGGAACAAGCCTGGCGGTGGTCCCGGCCCTTTCCCGTCCTTCCGCGTCCGGGCAAAGCGACGAAACCGCCGAGCCTCGGTGCTTGCCTCGTCGGCGTTCCCAGGCGGCGTTACGACAGGAGGGGCAACAAGCGCCGGCAAGCCGCGGAGGCGCAGCTCGCGCTGTAGTTGGCCCTCGAGACAATCCGTGCCGCGTGGCTTGAGGAAGCGTGGCGGAATGAACGGTGTGCGGCTCTCCCAGCTGACGCTCCAGCCCAGTTCCGGAACCGGGACGCCAGCGACCATTCGAAAGGAATCCACGCCCCCGATCCCAACCAGAGTCACGGCGATTTCACCGATGTCCTTCGCCCAAGTCTTACTCAACCTGCGCAGCGCCTGCTGCGCGCATGGCCCGAAGCCCATGGGAGCGTGGACCAATACGTGGTCTATTCGGCCCCGGTTTCGCGGCTCAAGGGAAAGCGGGATGAAGTGCGCGTGACGATGCTCATGCCGCAAGGGTCGTCCCTCGTGGTCCTTGCCAGTAAGTTCTGGGCAGGAGCACAGCGACTCACCCAGTTTGCTCAGTATCGCTCGGCGGAAGAGCGTCATCGTCGGGAGCGCGCGTTCCAGCAGCGGCAGAAGATCGCGCGTCCTGTCGGTCGCCAGAGCGAACAGCGCGGTGTCGGCGCGCACTAGGCTTCCGGACGTACGCGGCAAAGTCACAGGTTGTGAAGATACCGCATCGGCTGGACGCCAGTAGATCATCTCGCGCGAACCCGGCGGCGCGTTCCAGGTGCCCTGTTCGAGCGTCTCAGTATCAACTTCAAGGGCTGCGAGCAGGTCTTCGGGAGCGGCAGGCACCTTGTCCCGCCAGGATTCGTATTCCTCGCTGGACACCGGCACGAGCAGACGAACGGGTTCGTCGTCTGCGGCCCGACGCTCGGGGGAAATGTCCCAGCCGGAAGGAAGGTCATCTCCCGAGACAACTCGGGCCTTGACTCTCGACTCCGCGCGCCCCAGGTACCCGAGCCGGCCAAGCACCTGCTGGAGGAGCCTTCGCCCTTCAGGACTTACGTCTGTCGCCCAACTGATCCCCAACGCACCCGCGGGGCGCACAAACGCGTCGATCACGAGGCTCTTCGCCTGTACACCGTGTTGCCAACCTCTGATTGGCATGTAATGACGCGTGTGTCCGAGCGCCGCCGGCGGCAGCCGGTAAGTGGGCACCGTCGCAGCGAGGGCGTCGACGACTTCCCGCATCTCGTTCGGAACCGTCTGCCAGCCCAGCTTCGTGTAGCCTGTCGCCAAGAGAGCCCGGAGAATACGCCAGGGGCTAGGCGGCCACTCGACGAGCCCCTCGTTGACGTGATGCCCCCAAGGCGTCGCGTGATAGCGACCCGCAGGGAACTCGAAGGCGATGCAGATCATGGCCACACCACTCAGGCTTTGAAGATCACCGTCTCGACGCGCATCATGTCGGCATCGGGCCCGGCGAGCTTCGCGATCAGCACTGGCAGCCGTCCGGTCCACCTACCGCCAAGCCTCTCGCCCACAAGGTCATTCCTTTTCGGCAGTTCGAACGCGGGCACGTTGCTGCTCGTTATGCTGGTGCCGTTCTTCACCTCGAAACTGCAGGCGGTGCGCAGGCGCATCGGGCCGTCCACGAATGCGCGCAGCTTGAAGAGCGCCAGCAAGACAAGCATCTCCGTCGCCTCCCCGTCGAGACCGTAACCGCGTATCTGCGCGAGGTCGAGGCTGACGTAGAGCGTGATGTTCTCGGCGGTATACTCGTCGCGAGGGAACGGGATGTGACCGAACCCCTTCTCGGCACCTCCCTGCCCGTACGCCTTCCCAGTCGGGTCAACGTGGTCCTGCTTGGAGCCGCCGGACGCCGCCACCCTGACGCCGTCCGCTTCGATGAACGCCGTTAGAGCGCGGGCTACCCGCAGGCGTCCTCCGGCGAGCTGGTCCTTCGCGAGGAAGACCCCATGGACGAGTGACCCCGCGTCATACTTCAGGAGCTTCCGCGCGAGGAGCTTCCGGTCGATCGGACCCTTCGCAAGCGTACCGAGCTCGTCTTGGAGCATTTCGAAGAACTTCCTGTCCTTGCTCTCGAGTATGTAAGGACTGTTCAGCCGGTGGGAGTCTGTCACTGAGCTCGTGAGGTACTTGAGGTTGCCGCCTCCGTCAGCGATCATCACCCTCACATAGCTGAGCCCACGAAGTTCCTCAACGAGATCGTTGGTGCCCTCATCCCAACAGACGGCCTCCAACCGGTTCGCCATGCTCTGCGCAGACTCGACCAGCAGCGCGCGACCTGCTGGCGTGTCGAATTCTGCAGCACCCAGATCCGGGAACCCGGTCGGCTGGAATCGGTGGCCCTGGCGCACTTTGAGCGGAATCTCAAAATGCAGGTCGTGATGGGCGTTGAGCTTTTCGTAATCGACGGACATGATGGCCTCCTCAAGCTTGAACTCCGGGCTCTTCCCCGACGTCCTTCAAGTCGTAGGGCTTGCAGATGATACGAGCGGCGCGCGCAGCGTCCATGCGCGAGATAGGGAATGCAAGGCTGGCGGCGAGGCGATGCGCGACGCCCGGATTGGCGACCGCCCGCCTGAACACCGGTCGCAGACCGCTGGCTTCAAGACATCGAATGGCGACTCTAATCGCACCGTCGGAGTCGCCTCCGGCGAGGCGACGCAACGGCTCGGGGTCGAGACGGACCGTGGCGGCAACCTCCGTCTTGCTCTTCGCATCGGTGACGGGCACATCAAAGGGAAGGTGGGAGAGCCGGAAAAGAAGGTGCAAGGGCTCCGGCACTCCACCCGCGTGCGGCTTCAGAAGGGGACGATCCGATGGAATGCCGCTCCAGTCGAGGGCGAGCAGGGCACGCGCGAGACCGAGCACATCGTCGTCCGGGACCTCCCCGCGAATCCATGCGCCAACCTCTTCGAGCGTTGCCTCGCAGTACGGGGCCGCATCAAGGGGTAGTCTGGGGACCCGTTCCGCGTCTTTCCCGGCCATCCTGGCCCAGAGCGAACGGCGCCGCACGAGCGCGATAGCGTCCACAACAAGGCAATGGCCCTTACACACGACCTCCGGATCGCGCAGAGGACGCCCTTCCTGATCCAGCTTGAAACGAGGACGTGCCGGGTCGCGGCGATCCAGCGGCATGAAGTGGTGCCGGACCGGATCTTCGAGGCAGAGATTCCCGCGCTCGTCATGACAGGACCCGTGCTGAGACGCGAGCGCAACGGCCAGCCGCAACGCACAGCGGCCTCGGGGTGTTCCATCGTCCACGGCGGTCAGCCAGCCGGCACTGAGCAGTGGAAGAGGTCTGCGTGCCGGGTCCTTCCCCGAGCGCAAGAGCGCGAATTCCGCCTCGCCCAGGCTGATGAGCAACGCGCGCCAGTCATCCGGTGAGGCCTCGCGCCGGCAGACGGAGAAGAGAGCGTCGAGGGTTCGCTTTGCCGTCACGGCGAGGCTGGCGGGAACGTTGTTGTCCCTCGTCTGCCTAGCCCACCCGACAAGCTGGTGAATCCATGGAGCGACCTCTTCGAGGAGCGCCTGGTGGGACCGCGACCGCACAGGAAAACGGCCGGCTGATACGGCGAGGTGCTGCCTGCCATATCGCTTGAGGTACGCGAATCGTTGCATGGCCTCTATGCCCCGGGCAACGCCAAGCCGTGCCGTCGCGCGGACGAGGTCGGTAGCGCTTGCCGTTTGTTGGCGCCCCACCTGTGCACGTCCTTCTCGAATCAGCTCGACGATCTCGGCGTACCGCGCCGGCTGCGACCACAGAGGCAGCCATTGTTCGCCGCGCGGCGCCTCCTCCCGGTCGCTAGCGCTGGCAAAACCAGCGGCTGCAGCCTCCACCCAGAATGGTGAAGACACGCGCGCTGGGTCCGCCTCTCCGCGTCGGCTGATTCCCGCGACCAGGGCGACCGCCCCTTCCAGCATGAGGACGAACTCCCACGGGTTGACCCGTGGGCTACCCTCGAAGCCGTTACCCATGTTCGGGCCCCCAGCACGCCCAGGAAAGAACTGCCCTGCCGCCTGCCTGGCGAGAACTGGGGCGCTCTGGCCGAATAGCGCCGCCATGAGACGCTCGACCGAACCCTCGGATGGCGTGCCATCTGGGCGGAAGAGAAGGGTGAGGTTCCTCTGGAATCCCACGGTGTAGTCTTGGTTTCCTTCGTTCCCTCCAGACCCGAGGTGGCAAGCGTAGCCAGGCAATCCGTCAGAGCCCAAGATCACGCACGCGTCAAACCACTCACGGGCTCTCGCACCCCAAGTGCCCGCCACCCGGCGGAGCAGATCAGCTTTCACGTCCTCCTTGACTTCGTCGACCCGCTTACGCGCCAGATCCCTCCGTTTCGAGAGCGCACTGAGTGCCTCGGTCAGCGTCCGCCATTCGGGGTCACCGGGGGTGAGCCCCCGGATCCTGGCACGGAGCTCGCGCATGTCATGCGTTAGACGGTCTCTCTGAGCGCGAGCCTCTGTAAGGCTCGGAGGAATGAGGCCTCGAGCCTGCGCTATAGCCTGCCGCAACTCGGCGAACCGCGACGCTGTGTATCCGATGAGCGTGTCGAGCAGAGACACCTGAGCGCTCACGGTATCCTCATCTTCATCCGCCTCGGTGTCGAGGAAGCCCCCGCCGCCGTTCCACGGGGCTAGGATCGGGGTCGGGGCGTACTCGTTCAGGAAGAAGTGCGTGAGCTCGTGCTCGTCCAGCCTCGTGACCACGGTAAAGCACTCGTTGCGCCAGAATCCACGAGCCTTCGCGTCCTTCTGGTCAGCCAGAAGGCGCAGAACACCGATGCCTCCGAGGTAGCCCGCAAGCACATCGGGCTTCAGTCCAGTCAGGTCGTGCACGTGCACTTTCGTCATGGGGCCTCCGAACCGCTTCGATGCGTGGGAGTTCGATTCGGCGTCGACGGCGGAGCGTTGCCCCTTCGGTTGGACCCAGCTCCCCTCCGAGTCGCCCGGTCCGAGACAGGGGCGGGACCCGCCGGTGCCTGAGCAAGGGTCTCCTCAATCCACCGGCGGAGGTCAGCTCCTCTGTCGTGCGTTGCGTCAGGCGGTAAGACCTCCACGCAGGACTCTGGCAGGAGCGGGTCATGCGGCCGGAAGATCCGCGAAGCCCGCACGTCGGCGACACGTAGTAGCGCCTCTAACCAGGCTAGCTGAAAGCCGCCGTATCGGTCGCGCAGTGCGAGGACCCGCTCTACCCAGCTGGCCCCGTAACGACGAGAAAGACCCAGTCTGGCTGGCTCGAGGCTAAGTGTGGCCGGAGGCAGGTCGAACCGGTCGCCGGTCGGGTCGGCCAGGAGTAGTTCCGGAAGGAGGTCCCCTTCACGGACCCCGTGGATCGGAAGGGCGCCGTCCCAGGCGGGATTGTCTTGGTCCCGCGGGTTCATCGCCAGCGTTCCACGCACCTTCCCGTGATGGGACATTACAAGATAGAGGACGAGGTTGAGCGTGTTCTCGTCGAGGTCGAGGAGGCTGGAAACGAAGCCCCGTGCGGCGATGCGCCGGTCGTCCTCGGGGAGCTCTCGCCCGACGGTCCGCTCGAGCACTTCCAGGTGGTTTCCTTGCAGCCCGGGATGGTCGGGCCGCGCGCGCCAGACCAGATCGAAGAGCGCGAGGGCGCTTGCCAATTCGTGGCGGAATCCCGGACGTTTGCCAAGCGGGCTGTGGTCAAAGAGGCCCGGGAGGGAATGCCACCGCCCGGCGGGAGCCTTCGCGAGCAGGAGATCCTGGGCTATACCGTTCCGGTCCCTGATCGCAGCCGCGAACGCCGGGTGCGCTTTGCCTATGTCGTGAACCAGACCTGCCAGCTCTAGCGCACGGACCTCCGTTCTCTTCTCCGTCAGGCCGGCCGCGACCGCGACGGCCCGGGCTTGCGCCGCGGTCTCCAAGCCGTGAGTGGCGATCGTCTTGTACTGGCGAGAGGCCTCCCCTACCCCCTCGCTGAGATCGTCGTGGCCATCAGCGGCATCCGCAGCATCGGCAGGATGGACGACGCTGGCGTGCCCGGCAAGGACTGGAACAGCACCGTTGGCCTTGCCGGTGAAGCCCATCACGATGTCGTAGCCACCTGCGCACGCATCGACGATGATGGTCTGCCCGGGATAGACGTGCCGGGGACCTACTCGCTCCCAGGCGCCGTCGATATAACTCCACACCCACGCACGCGGAGCAACTTTCCTCGAGCGGGCACTTGCACCGTCCTGCTCGCTCCTTGGTTCGTCATCGCGGTTCCTGCCGGCAAGAAGCCAGTCGCGGGCCTCGCCAACCGGTACGCGACAGAGAGCATCATGGGACGGGCGAAGGCGAGGGTGCGGAGCGTCGCCTTCAGGGACAGGCCACCACCAGATTGTAACGTCTCGCTCTTCACCCTCCCGCACGAAACGGGAGATATCGATATCGGCACCGGTGAGGTCCGGGGTGGTATCGAAGAGGTCGTGTAAGTCTCGCGGCGTGAGTAAGTGCAGTGGTGCGTAAGGGTAGAGCACGGGTAGCAGGCCGCGATCCGGAAGCGCAGCCTGAGTCCTCTCCAACTCTTCGAGCGCCGCGGGACCCGCGTCCGAGGAGAGAAGGGCGAGAGCCTGGGAGGCCGCCTCCACCTCGGCGAGACCATAGGGCTTGACGGTTTCGTGGTCGGCGGCGATGCGCTTCGTGGCCCGATCCGCCTCGTCTTTCGCACTGATCCTTCGGGCGGTCTCGTCGGTGTGACGCCGGTCAACCACAACGATGCGCCCAGCCCCACCGTATCGCGCACAACGGCCGAATCGCTGCACGAGCGAAGGCCACGGGGCTATCTCGGTCACGAGGGCGTCCGCGGAGACATCGACGCCGGCCTCGACGACCTGCGTCGCGACGATGATCCGGTTCTTGCCGGGGCCGCAAGCCTCGCGGGAAAGGAAGTCGTCGGCCCACTTGCGGCGCTCCTCACCGCGGAACCGAGAGTGTACGAGCCGGAGATCAACCTCGCGCAACCGTTTAGCCAGCGCGTCATGGAGTGCGATGGCGCTCGCCACCGTGTTGGCGATTGCGAGCGTGATTCCCCCTTCTGTCCGCGCGTGGGCCCGGAGGACGACATCGGCCCAGCGTTCGGCCTTCCTGTCCTCCTGGGCTGGCAACGCTTCTCGGCTGATGCTCCTATCCGCATTCCACAAGTCACCCGACCGTTCGTTGCTCTCCAGGCGAACAACCGGAAGGGAGTCCACGTCGTCCAACGCGCTTGCCCGTCGGAGCCATTCACGCTGGAGAGTGGCGCTCATCCACCAGGTCCTGCGCGGGCGCGGAAGCTTGCCGGCTCGCTCGTCGCTGAGGGCGAACCCCTGAAGCTGTGCGCTCGTGGCCAAGCCGACGTCCATGAGCTGAATCTCATCCATCACCCACAGGCAATCGACGTTGAGCAGGCCGAACTCCATCGGCCAGCGGGCACGCCCCGCGCCATAGCCGCGGTTCAGAGCGCGCGACAGCAGCATGTCCTGAGTGCCGATGAGGATGCACTCCCGTTCCGGTTGCAGGTGCCACTCGGAAGGCGACATTCCGCCCAGCAGGACGTGCACGTGCAGACTGGGATCGAGTCCCGCCCGCCCGAGCCATATCGCGACATCCCGTTTCGTCTGTTCCACGAGAGTGCGCATAGGGAGACACACGACGAGGCGACGAGGCCAGGCCTGACGAGTCTCCCCTCCTCGGGACGCGTCATCAGCTCGGTACAGGCGATTCCACAGCCATGCGAGGGTGACCCCGGCGGTCTTGCCAAATCCAGTCGGGATCCGGATCAGCCGATCACAGCAACGAGGATCATGAGCGAGGCGCTGCTGCCATCCATGCGGGCGATAGCCCGTGAGTTCGTGGAAGAACTCCTCGAAGGAACCGGCCATCATCAAGTGCTCCTCTCAACTGCGGCTCAACATGCCGAGTGCTTGTCCGCGAACAGAGCCGGACGAGTTGAGTAAACGCCCGTTTGCCGCTGTGAAACACCCTGTCCGCCAGTCGGCTCCACGAAGCGCGCCCAGGGAGCAGGTCGTCGCCCCGTCCAGGCAACTGAACCGCTGCACGAGACGCCCGGAAAGGGACCTTAGACTAACTTTCCCCTAGGAGTGTGACAAGGTAGGTCAAGGAGTTTGTGTGCAGATTTGGATACACGACGGGAGTGCGGGCGGCGGAGCGGTTCAATCCGGGTGGAACGAACGAACAGGGGTCATTGCAGTCGGGCTCGCGCCAGCCGCTGGGGACAACCCCGGTCGCTGCCACTCGACCGTGCAGCCGGCACAGTTGTGGGGCCTGCAATCCGCGCGCCCCGCGCGGGGCCGCGAGTTAGAGTCCCAGGACGTGGTGGAAATTCGGCGAGCCGGTGGGGCTGGACAAACAAGCGGCCATCGCGCATCTTTCCGTGAGTTCTCTCTGCCAGGAGAAGACGACACGGAGGTGATGCGACGATGGCCAAACCCAGGAGGGAGCTCTCGGCATTCGTCCGAGCAACGGTCCGGCTTCGAACGCTGCCGGGACTGCCAGACCACCCTGGCGGGTTCTCCCGACGACTCTACGCCGCGCAACTCGAGAAGAGGTTGGCGAGCGCCTCGGTGAGCGCTTCGAGCTCGCGCTCCAGCCTGTCGCAGGCACCTCGCGCCTCGTCCAAGCGACCCTCGCGGCCGGCGGCCTCCAGCTCGAGTGCCGCTTCAACCGCGCGCCGGGCTCCGAAGTTTGCGACCGATCCCTTGAGAGCGTGCGCGGCACGTTCCAGCCCTGCCGCATCGAGGCTGGCTACCGCCTGCCGGACATCTGCCATCAGTTTCGGCCTCACCTCCGCGAACAGCTCCGCCAGCTCCTGCAACAACGCCATGTCTCCGCCCGCGCGGGCCAACGCCGCGTCGGCATCCAGGACCGGGCCCGCCGTGGCAGAGGGACAGGGCGGGTCGGCCGCGCAGTTCGCGCGGCGCGCCCCGAGCCGAACCACAGCCGCCAGCACTTCGTTCGGGTCTATCGGCTTCGAGATGTAATCGTCCATACCCGCCGCAATGCACCGGTCACGGTCCCCCTTCATCGCGTGCGCGGTCATCGCGATGATCGGCAGGCGGTCGCCGGTGCCCTGCTCGCTAGCCCTGATGGCCAGGGTAGCCTCCAGACCGTTCATCTCGGGCATCTGAACGTCCATCAGCGCCACGTCGAAACGGGCCGCCGCGGCCGCCTCGACCGCCTGTCGACCGTTCGCGACAACGGTGACCCGGTGGCCGTCGCGCTCGAGGATCTTGCTGGCCAACCGCTGGTTGACGATGTTGTCTTCGGCCACCAGCACGTTCAGACCGCGAGAGGGGCGGCTCGGCGACGCCCGCTCGGGCCCGGGCACGCCCATCACCGCGTTCGGCGCATGGCCCAGAGCCGTCAGGACCGCCGCACGCACCTCGGCCTGCCGGAGCGGCTTCGTTAGCGATGCGGCAATCCCAAGTTCGTGGCGGCGCGCCGCGTCGCCCGGGCGGTGCGTCGAGGTCAGCATGATGATCCGCGTCGAGGCAAGAGCCGGCGTCTCTCGCATGCGTGCCGCCAGCTCGAACCCGTCCACGCCCGGCATTTGAACGTCGAGCAGCGCCAGAACGAAGGGCCGCCCCTCTGCGCTGGCGCGGTCCAGCGCCTCGAGAGCTTCTGCCGCGCTGGAAGCGGTGACGGGCTTGACGCCCCAGTGGGACAGCATCTCGTGCACGATGCGCCGGTTCGTGGCGTTGTCGTCCACCACCAGAACCGGCAGGCCCGCCGTCAATGCCAACGGCGGCGCCGCTGGCTGAGCCGGCTCGCCCGCAGCAACGCCGAAGGTCGCCGTGAAATGGAAGGTGCTCCCCTGTCCCACCTCGCTCTCGACCCAGATTCGCCCGCGCATGAGCTCCACCAGCCGCGCCGAGATCGTCAGGCCAAGCCCCGTCCCTCCGTGCCGCCGCGTCGTCGACCCGTCGCCCTGGACGAATGCTTCGAAGATCGCCGCCTGCTTGTCGCGGGGCAACGACGACCGGCTCGGCAGCGACGTCGATCAGCACTTCGCCCTGATCGGTGAACTTCAGCGCGTTGCCCACCAGGTTCGTCAGCACCTGTCGCAGCCGGACCGGATCGCCGACAACCTGATCTGGTACCTCCGGTGCCACGCGGCACAGGAGCTCGAGATTCCGTTCTTGGGCCTTGACCGCCAGCAGCCTTGCCGCGTCTGCGACTAGGTCGCGGACGCTGAAGGCCGTCGACTCGAGATCCAGCCTGCGCGCCTCGATTTTCGAGAAGTCGAGCACGTCGTTGATGACTAGCAGCAGCGAATCCGCACAGGCCCTGACCGTCTCCAGGTAGCCGCGCTGCTCGTCGTCGAGCGCCGTGCCGAGGGCGAGCTCCGTCATGCCGATGATGCCATTCATCGGAGTCCGGATCTCGTGGCTCACGTTCGCGAGAAACTCGCTCTTGGCGCGGTTGGCCGCGTCGGCGGCCTCCATCGCGCGCTGGAGGTCGCGCTGCGCCTTCTCGCGGTCTGCTATTTCCTGGCGGAGCGCGGCCGTCCGCGCGTCCACCAGCTCCGCGAGAGCTCGCTCACGCGAACGCACCTGGCTGATTCGTACGCGATGAGCGCCGGCCACGAGGCCGACGAGGGCCAGGCCGTTCAGGACGTAGAACCAGGACCGGGAGTAGAAGTGGGGCTTTAGCCGGAAGGCGACCGATGCGGGAACCGAACTCCAGCTTCCGTCTGTGCCGCTCGCCATCACCTCGAACCGGTACTGACCCGCCGGAATGCGTGTGTAGAAGGCCTCGCGCCGGCTCCCGGCCTCCACCCAGCCCGAGTCGAAGCCCTCGAGCCGGTACCGGAACCGCACCTTGTCCGGCATCGTCAGGCTGATACCCGAGTAATGGAACTCGAGGTCGCCGCGCCCGGGAGGCACCTCGAGGAGCTGCCCGGCCTGCCTCACCTGGCCGTTTATGATGATCCGCTCGATCGTGGTCGGCGTCGGACGGCCGGCCGCCCCGGCGCGCCTTGGATCGACTGCCGCTACCCCTTCGAGCGTCGCGAACCAGAGCCGGCCGTCGCTCGACCGCCATCCGGCCGGCGACCCGGAATTGCACTCGGCGCTCTTCATCCCGTCCGCAATGCCATACACCGTGGAGTCGAGACGCCGCCGCTTGCCTGCGGCAAGCTCGTTCATCTGGGCCTTCGACACTCGGAAGATGCCCTTGTTGCAGGAAACCCAGAAGTAGCCGCGCTCGTCCTCCAGGATCGAGTAGGCGAGGTCGTCGAACAGGCCGTCGGCGGTCGAATAGCTCGTGAACCGGCCGTCTTCGAACCGGCTGATGCCTCCTCCGAACGTGCCTACCCACAACACCCCGTCGCGGTCCTCGTGCAGGCACATCACGAAGTCTGCCGCCAGACCGTCGCGCGTGGTGTAGGTGCGAACCTCGTCGCCGCGCACCCGGGTCAGCCCCTCGTTCCCGCCGATCCAGATGGCCCCGTCGCGGCCCTCGACGATCGCGCGGATGGAGTTGCTCGGTACGGCGCTTTCGGGTCCATGCGGCCTTCCGCCCTTCATGCGCATGACGCCCTGGCCCGCGGTGCCGATCCAGATCTGGCCGCTGGAATCGACGCAAAGCGCCCGGACGGACTCCGTCATGACGTGCCTGCTGAACGCGCCGTTTCGGAAGGCGCTGAGGCCCGCATCGGTTCCTATCCACAGGGTTCCCTCGCGGTCTTCCGCGAGCGCGCGCACGACATCGTTGACGAGGCCATCCTTCACCGAGTAGTTCTCGAACACGTGCAGCGCGGTCATCCGGGCGAGGCCCGTGCCAGAGGTTCCGATCCAGATGCTGCCGTCGCTCGCCTGGTAGACACAGCGAACCTTGTCGCCAGCCATCCCCTCGCGTGACGAATAGACGACGAACAGTCCGTCCGACAGCGAAACCAGACCTGCGTCGAACATGCCGACCCACAGGTTGCCGTCCTCGTCTTCCTCGAAACTCCAGACGGCGGTGCCCGGCAGCCCATCACGTTCTCCGTACGCGGTGATCTGACCGCCCTCCATGCGAAGAATGCCGGCCGTTTCGGTCCCGACCCACAGGACGCCATGCCGGTCCTCGAAAATGGCGTGGACGGCGGACCGGGCGACACCCTGTTCGAGCCGAATGGGAGTGAATCGCCCGTCGAGGAGAACGTCGAGGCCGTTGACGGTCCCCGCCCAGACCATCCCCGACGAGTCCTGGAGCACGGCGGTGACGCGATCGGATGACAACCCGTTCGCGTTCGCGTACCTGGCCGTGCGGCCTCCCTTCAACTCGTACAATCCGTCGTCGGTCGCAAACCAGACGCTTTCGCGGCCGCATGAAATCGAGTTGACACGGCCCCTCTCGAGGCGGGGGTCGCCGGGTTGGCGCCGAATCTGCCCGGCGCGGTACATGGCCACGCCGGCACTCAACGTGCCTATCCACAACGTGCCATCCGAGTCCTCACAGAGCGACTGGACGCCCTCGTCGGGCAGCCCCTGAGCCCGCCCGAACCTGTCGAACCGGCCGTCCTTGTATCGAATGAGCCCGGCTGCGGTACCAGCCCAGAGGCTGCCGTCGGCCGTCTCGACGAGCGCGTACACGGCATTCTGCTTGAAGGCGGCCGTGTTGGCCTTGTCGAACGTCGTGAAGCGGATACCATCGAACCGGACGAGCCCCTCCTGCGTGCCTATCCAAAGGTACCCGTCACGTGTCTGGACGATGGCCTGCGCGCTGTTCTGCGGCAGGCCCTGGCCCGTCCGCCAGTTGCGCTGGTTGTACTGAGTGATTGCCTTGCCAGGATCGAGCGCCAGCGCCTGCCCCGCGCCGGCGACAGCCATGCACGAGGCCAGCAGGATCACGACGGCACGCGCTCCTCGATCAGCGAGAGTCATGGCGTGTCCTCCGCCGAATCGGCTCCCACCGTCACGATGGACGCGGAGCCGTCGAACTCGCCCGTGCCGGTGGGGAGTCTCCCGGACGCGGCACTGCACACGCGGTCGCGGCCCTCACGCTTGGCATTGAACAGCGCCACGTCCGCCAACCGCAACAACTCGGCCGATGTCATCGTCGAGGCGGGCGTCTTGGTCGAAAGCCCGATGCTGACCGTCACGACACCTTTCGAAGGGTTGTCCGGGTGCGGGATGCCTGCATCGACCACCGCCCGCCTCATCCGTTCGGCCGCCGTCAGCGCCCCCGCGGCATCCGCTTCCGGGAAAAGAGCTACGAATTCCTCGCCGCCGTAGCGGAACACCAGGTCGGACTGCCGGCCTGTTTTCGCGAGAATCTGCGCAACCGATCGCAAGACGTGGTCGCCTGCCGCGTGCCCGAAGCAATCGTTGTAACGCTTGAAGAAGTCGATGTCGATCATCGCCAGGCTGAAGAACCTCCGGTAACGCGTCGCCTGCTCCGAGAAGAGCTTCAGAGCATCGTCGAGTGCACGCCGGTTGCTGATGCCGGTCAGCCCGTCGACCATGGCAAGCGCGGCGAGCTGGCGGTTCTTCTCGGCGAGCTGGCGCTCGAGTTCGATGACGCGCTCGCCTCCCTTGATACGTACCACCAGCTCTTCGCGCTCGAACGGCTTGGTGATGTAGTCGTCCGCCCCGGCGTCGAGGCCCAGCACGACGTCGCACTTGGCTGAACGCGATGTCAGCAGGATGACGTAGATGTAGTGGTCGCTTTCCTGGGCTCGAATGCGGCGCACGAGCTCGACGCCGTCCATCTCGGACATCATCCAGTCGGCAATCACCATGCTGATGTTCTCGTGCTGGAGGACTTCCCAGGCTTCACGGCCATCGCATGTCTGGACCACCTCGTGCCCCATCCGGTCCAGCGCGGCGGCGAGGAGACGACGTGACACCGGCTCGTCTTCGGCAATCAGAATGCGCAACTGCAGCCTCCTGAAGCGACGCCCAAGACCGGGGTTGCGAGCCCCCGATACCCGCACTGCTATGAAGCAGTCTTTCGGCCGGTCCGGGGTCGGACTTGAGGCCACCCTCGCCGTCGTCGAGCCTGGCTGGGGTGCCGCGGGCGAGTATGTCGAATGCTGCCAGGGCCCGACCTGCCGGAGCTTGACCTGTCGCTCTGAAGGGTGCTGTCACCGTGATGGGCCGGACCGGACCCCCTACTCGACCCTCAGCGCGGCCAGTGGATCGATGGCCGCCGCGCGGTGGGCAGGCACGCAGCCGGCGGCAAGCACCACCAGGGTCAGCAGCGCCGTCGTCGCCGCGAAGACCACCGGGTCCGTCGGCCTGACGTCGAAGAGAAGCGATGAGATGAGGCGCACGACGGCCAACGCGGCCGCCGCGCCGACAGCCGCACCTGCCGCGGCCAGTTTCAGGCCCCCGGCCAGCACCTGCCGCCGGATCTGCGATGGGTCGGCGCCGAGCGCCATCCTCACGCCTATCTCGGGAGTTCTGGCGGCCACCGTGTACGACACGACGCCGTAGACGCCAATGGCCGCGAGAGCAAGCGATGCCAGGGCGAACGCGCCGAGCACAGCCGCCAGGAAGCGCGGCTGCGCCACCGCCTGCGACACCGCGGCGTCGAGTGTCGTCACGCTGCGGACGGGGACCTCAGGGTCGACGCGGCGCACCGCCCGGCGGAGCGCGGCCTCGAGGGCCGCAGGGTCCTTCGAAGACCGCAGCACCACGTTGGTCCCGCGTTCCGCGATGAACGTGTAAGGAGCGAACATCTCGACCTGCGGCGTCGCAGCCGGCCCGCGCGTTCGCGCGTCCTTCACCACGCCCACGACGGTGAACCACGGCTGTTTCGGCCCCGCCCTCAGGCGTCGGCCAATCGGCGACTGCCCCGGCCAGTACTTCCGCGCCATCGTCTCGTTGACGACGACGCCCGGGGACGGCTCGCTCGCCGCAAAGCCACGGCCTGAAACGAGCTTCATGCGGACCGCGTCGAAGTAGCGCGAAGAAACGAGGCGGTACCATGCCGCCGGCTCGTCGGCCGGGCCCGACGGCGCCGGCCGCCCTTCGATTTCCAGCGAGACGTTGCTGTCCCCGCCGGGAAGCGGCAGGACCGAGGAGAGAGCGGCCGCCTCGATGCCCGGAATGGCAGACACGGACTCGAGCAGCCTGTCGTAGAAGGCCGTCATCGCCTCAGGCTCCCGGTAGCGCGACGCGGGCGGGACGACCTCCGCGGCCAGCGTGTCCGCCGGGTCGAAGCCGAGATCCACCGCCTGGAGCCGGGCGAAGCTCCGGGCGAGGAGACCCGCACCCACCAGGAGCACGAGGGTCACCGCCACCTGGCCGGCAACGAGCGGCGGACGGAGCCGCGCGGACCGCAGGCTCGACGCGGCCCGGCCTTCCTTCAACCCCGACACGGCGTCGGTTGCCGATGCCTGGAGGGCGGGTGCAAGGCCGGAAAGCAGCGCGGCGCCGAGCGTCACTCCGGCCGAAAAGAGCAGCACCGGCCAGGACAACTCCACGCCATCCACCGGCAGCCGCCCGGCCGGCACCAGCGCGAGAAGGAGATCGACCCCCCAGCGCGCCACGAGCAGGCCCAGGACGCCGCCCGCCGCCGCGTAGAGAAAGCTCTCGGCCAGGAACTGCCGCACGAGGCGCGGCCGTGCCGCGCCCAGCGCCACCTTGAGGGACACCTCACGGCGCCTGGCTGAAGCCCTCGCGAGCAGCAGGCTCGCAATGTTCGCGCACGCAATCAGCAGGACGAAACCCACCGCGCCGAGAAGAACGAGGAGCGGCAGCCGGACGGTCTTCACGAGCTGCTCGCGCAGCGGGACGATGGCGATCCCCGCGCCGCGGTTGGTGTCCGGGTAACGCTCGCCGAGCCTCAGGGCCAGCGCGTCGAGCCTGGCTCGAGCCTGGTCCACGGTGAGGTCCCCTCGCAGTCGCCCCACCACCCGCAAGACGATGGCGCCCCGGGAAGGCTTCGCGGGGTCGAGGCGCATCGGGCGCCACGCCTCGGCGGTCGGGATCACAGCCGGCTTGAAGGTGCGAGGCATCACGCCGACGACGACGTGCGGCTCGCCGGCGAAGTGAACGAGGCGGCCCACTACGGAAGGGTCGCCGCCGAAATGGCGCATCCAGAGGCCGTAGCCGAGGACGACTGCCCGCGGGGCGCCGGGACGATCCTCCTCCGGCACAAAGCCCCGGCCAGCCAAAGGCTCGACGCCGAGGACGTCGAAGTAGCCGCCGGTCACGGCCGCGCCGGCAACGGGCTCTACCGCGTCGCCCGTCCCGATGCTCGTCTGCCAATTCGCCACGGCCGCCAGGTGGTCGAAGGCGCCGGACTCCGCCTGCCAGTCGAAGAAGTTGCCCGGCGTGGCCCATTCGTCCGGCGGGCCGCCCCTGGCCCGAAGGTCCTGCCACACCATGACGATTCGCCCGGGATCGGGGTACGGAAGCGGTTCCAGCAGGACCGCGTTGACGACGCTGAAGATCGCAGTATTGGCGCCAATGCCCAGCGACAGGCTGAGGACGACGAACAGCGAGAAGCCGGGCGCCCTGGTAAGCACCCGGACGGCAAACCGCAGGTCGTTCGAGAAACCGCGCATCACGACTCTCCGCGGTCCGGGATTGCGACGGTCGTGCCGGGCCGGTCCGGAGGCGCAATCTCGAAGATCACCCGGGTTCAGGGCCGCCGGAATTCATCGACAGGGCCAAGACGTGTGCGGTCCCGGACAGCGGCATCCCACGGACGGACGGAGAAGAGGGAGAGGGGGCAGTCATCGGGGAGAGGTCGCCCGGGGCCAGGTTGTCGAACGCTCCGATGCGGCCGACTCACTCACCAGAGGGGGCGGCCGCCGGAGTATTGGCCGGCACGTTCTCGGCAGCGTTCCGGGTGCAGTAGCGGAGGATGGCGGCCGGGTCGGCGTCCTTGAAGAGAATGCCCGCGCGGTAGTACGGCTTCTTCGAGATCTCGTACCTCGCCCAGGCAATCTCCGCGTTCATCTTGATCTCGTCCGCATCGTCTCGCAGCACGACCCTGACGGTCTTGCCGGGCCTCAACGCCCCGGTGGACACCACTTGCGCGCCGAGCACGGAAAGGTCCAACAGGTCAGCGTCCCTGCCGTCCACGACAATCTGCCGGCCCGGCGCGATCCGTATCCGCGGCGCCCTGCGGTCCGGGTGAAGCGTCGTGTAGCGCGAGACCGTCCCATCGTCGAGTACGAGGAGGACGGCCGAACCTGCGAGCTTCGGGTCCGCCTGGATGCCTTCGATGAAGGCCAGTCCGCGCTCGCTCGCAGCGAACTTGTGGTCCAGGATGATCATCTCCGGATGCCTGGTGGTTATCGTCTCGAGGGCGCGAAGCGGCTCAGAGGCACCGAACGTCAGCACCTCGCCCTGGAGCTCGCCTCGATCGAGCAGGGACGAGGAAAGCTGGCGTGACGAGATGAGGACTTTACAGGGCTCTGGCATGCTTCGGCATTTGTATCGGACGGTCGCCGGACTCCCTACAGCCCACCCAGAAGACGGAGAAGGTGACGCTCGTGAAACCGCCCCGCGGAAGAGGGAAAGGCTCAGAAGTCGGCGCTCTTGGGAGCCCGCGGGAAAGGTATCACGTCCCGGATGTTGGTCAGCCCTGTAACGTAGTTGAGCGCGCGCTCGAAGCCGAGGCCGAAACCGGCGTGCGGGACCGTGCCGTAGCGCCTCAAGTCCCGGTACCACCAGTAGGCGGCCTTGTCGAGGCCCATCTCGTCGAGCCGGCGGTCGAGCACGTCGAGCCTCTCCTCGCGCTGGCTCCCGCCGATGATCTCGCCGATGCCCGGCGCCAGCACGTCCATCGCGGCCACCGTCCGCTCATCGTCGTTCAGCCGCATGTAGAACGCCTTGATCTCCTTCGGGTAGTTCATGACGACGACCGGCCGGCCCACCAGCTCTTCCGTGAGGTAGCGCTCGTGCTCCGACTGCAGATCGATTCCCCACCTGACCGGGTACTCGAACGCCTTCCCGGATTTCTCGAGGACCGCGATCGCTTCCGTGTAGGTCATCCGCTCGAAGCTCGATCGGAGGAACGTCTCGATGCGCGTCACGGTCGTCCTGTCCACGCGCTCGGCCATGAACGCCATGTCGTCCGGCCGCTCCTCGAGGACGGCCTGGAAGATGTACCGCAGGAACGCCTCGGCGAGCTCGGCATTGTCGTTGAGGTCGGCAAAGGCGATCTCCGGCTCGATCATCCAGAACTCGGAGAGGTGCCGGCTGGTGTTCGAATTCTCCGCGCGGAAGGTCGGCCCGAACGTGTATACGCGGGTCAGCGCTAGGCAGTAGGCCTCGACGTTGAGCTGGCCGGAGACCGTGAGAAAGGCCTGGCGGCCGAAGAAGTCCTGCGAGAAGTCGACGTCGCCTTCCGGCGTCCGCGGCAGGTTGGCGAAGTCGAGCGTCGAGACGCGGAACAAGCGGCCTGCGCCCTCGGCGTCGCTGGCGGTGATTATCGGCGTGTGGATCCAGAAGAACCCGCGCTCGCTGAAGAACCGGTGCACCGCCTGCGCCATGGTGTTGCGTATGCGCGCGACCGCGCCGAAGGTGTTGGTGCGCGGCCGCAGGTGCGCCACCTCGCGGAGGTATTCGTACGTGTGGCGCTTGGGCGAAACCGGGTAGGTGTCCGGGTCGTCCACCCAGCCGACGACGCGAACGGCGTCGGCCTTGACCTCGAAGGCCTGCCCTTTCCCCTCGGAGGGGACGAGCGTCCCGTCGACCTCTACCGAGCAGCCCGTCGTCAACCTCAGCACCTCGGACTGGTAGTTCGAGAGCGACGCCGGGACGACAACCTGGAGCGGCGCGAACGACGTGCCGTCGTGCACGTGGACGAACGACAGGCCGGCTTTCGAATCGCGGCGGGTGCGCACCCAGCCCTTGACGGTGACCGGCGTGCCGGCGGGCACGCGGCCCTTGATCAGATCAGCAATCGTTTGCCAGGTCATGTGAAGACCGATCGTGCTCCTGTTTCGAACCTGACCGTATGTCGTAGATCGTATGCCGCAGGTCCCCTACCTGTCGAGCGGCGGCGGAACGCGCTTCTTCGTCGCCTGCTCGAACGCGTAGGCTATTTCGATCAGCCTGGGCTCGGTACAGGCGAGGCCCGTGAAGCTCACCCCGAACGGCGACGGGCGGGCGTCGAAGCCGTCGGGGAACGGCGGCGTCGGCGCGTTCGGGACCATCGCGAACGGCACGATCACGGTCGGGTAGCCGGGCTTCGCCGCGATCGAGGCGCCGGATGAACCCGGGAAGAGGAGCGCGTCGAGGTCGTGCTTCTCGATGGCGGCATCGATGCCGTTAGTGGCGGCGAGCAGCAGGTCCTTCGCGCGGTCGGCCTCGTAGCGTGCCCTGTCGGCCCTGACGTCCATCTCGTCCGATATGTCGAGGTTCGACTGCCCGTAGCGGATCGCGCCGGCGGCCGTGTGCGTGATGTTGTAGACCCGCAGCTCGGTGAGCGTCTTCACGGGCGCCGCAGGCCCGAGCGTTTCGAGCCACAGATTGAAGTCGCGCTTCATCCCGTACTTGAAAACGACCGAGCAGCCGGCGTCCTTGCCCTTCGCGTTGTCCACGCCCGAGCACGTGCCCCACGCCAGCAGGTTCTTCGAGATGTCCGGCTCGACGACACTAGGGATGTCGGCCGGGTCCACGATCACCGCGCCCTCCGCGCGGAGCACAGCGATGGCCTCCTCCATCGCGGCTGCCTGCTCCTTGTTCAGCCCTCCCGCCGGGCGCTCCCTTCCGGGAACCTTCACCGGAGCGTAGTAGTAGGCGCGCGGGACGCCGATGCGCGCACCTTTCAGCCCTTCGCGCCGGAGGAATCGCGTGTAGTCGCGGCCGGGCGGCGGCGAGCACGTCTTCGTGGCGGGGTCGTTCGGGTCGGGCGAGGCGCTCTCGAGCACCCCCATGAGGATTGCAGCGTCGGTGACCGTGCGCGCCATCGGACCTGCCGTGTCCTGGTCGGCGGTGATGGGGATGATCCCGTATCGGCTGATCCGGCCCACCGTCGGCTTGATCGCAGCGAGCATGGTCTGGTTCGCAGGGCTCAGTATCGAACCCGAGGTTTCCGTCCCGACGTTGGCGGCCCAGAAGCTGGCGGCGGTGCCGATGCCCGAACTCGACCCGCTGGCGGCGAGCGCCGGCCGGCCGTCGGCGGTGGCGGCGCGCGGGTCGGGCCGCGGGTCGTACGGGTTCATGCCGAAGCCGCCGAGAGCGCTGTAGTTGCCGGGCATGGGCGTCGGCGCGCCGGCTACCCAGTTGGCGAGTTCGGTCATCACGGTCTTGGCGATGACGACCGCGCCCGCCTCGCGCAGGTTCTTCGTCAGCGTGGCGTCGTAGGGCGGCACCAGCCAGCGGAACGCGAGCGCTCCGCCGGTCGTCCGCATGTCGGTGGTGTGGATGTTGTCCTTGAGAGCGATCGGGACGCCGTGCAGCGGGCCGCGCACCTTGCCCTGGGCCCTCTCGCGGTCGAGCGCCTCGGCCTGCTCCACCGCGCGAGGGTTGACCGTCAATACCGCGTTGAGCGTCTCCTCGTAGGCGGCGATGCGCGCCAGGGACTGCATCACTATCTCGCGCGAAGTGACGCGGCCTTCCTTCATAGCGGAGGCCATCTCCGTGATGGTCGCCTCCACGATGGAGAACGGACGGGCCGCCGGCTGGGCGATCTTGCGCGTGGGCTGGCCGGAGTACGGCGCCTGCGCTCGAAGGGCGATTGCTGCCGCGCCGGCGACCACACATACCAGGAACGCTCGTCTCATCACCATGCCCTCCTCTGCCAGCTTCGACACCTTCCCCTGGGGCGAGAAGCGCTGTGAGCGCCATGGCCTGAAAGGACCGATACGCGCCCTATCCCCGCGCCTCGACCACGACGAGCGTCACGTCGTCGCCCTGCGCTACGGGCCCGCGGAACGAGTCCAGCTCGCGCAGCATGTGCTCGATGACCGCCTCCGGCGATGAGCCCGCGAC
Source organism: Vicinamibacterales bacterium (assembly GCA_041947015.1). GTDB lineage: Bacteria > Acidobacteriota > Vicinamibacteria > Vicinamibacterales > Fen-181 > JBHGBL01. The sequence continues at coordinate 154,654 of JBHGBL010000009.1, read as the reverse complement.
GCTGCCGAAGCTTGCCGCGGTCCGATCGTAGTCCATCATCTCGCCCGACGAGTCGAACTGCTCGGCGTAGCCGTCGCTCATGATGAGCATCTGGTCTCCTGGCTCCAGCGTGAACCGGTTCTCGCCCCTGGGAAGGTCGAAGTCGGCGCCGAGCAACATGCCGACCATCGGCACCTGTTCGACGCCCCCGGTCGCCGATCGGAAGACGAGCACCGGAGGCATCGCGGCGCCTACCGCGTGGCACTCGCGGCCCTCGAAGCGGAGGAGGCCGAGCGCCATGTACATCTGGCTGAGGGCCAGCCCGCGAAGCGTCGCGTGGCACTCGTCCATGAAGGCCGCAATGTCCCGCTCCGCGGACATTCGCGCGAAAAGGGCCTTCATCATGGCCACCATGATGCCGGCCCGGGTGCCGTGGCCGGTGGCGTCGCCCACGGCCAGCGTCAACGTGCCGTCCGTTGCGGCATGGAAATCGTAGTAGTCGCCGCCGACCTCGGTGGCAGTCCGCATACGGGCCGCGACGCGGTAGAGGGGATGGTCGGGCAGCCTCGCGGGGAGCATCGAGAGCTGCAGCTTGCGCGCCTGCTCCAGCTCGAGCGTCTTGCGCTCGTTCTCGAGCCGCAGGACGGCGGCTTCCGCAACCGCGGTTCGCGTCTGGAGCTCCGCCGCCCTCGCACGCAACTCGGCCTCGACGAGCCGGCCCTTCTCGCGCTCCCGCAGCTTCGCGAAGAAGGTCAGGGCGGCCATGGTCCCCGCAAGGAGCGCGGCGTAGGCGGCGTATGCCCACCCTGTCCGCCACCATGGCGGGTGGACCAGGATGGCGAGCGACGCCCCATCTTCGTTCCAGATGCCATCGCTGTTCGTGCCCTTGACCCTCAGAACGTAGCGCCCGGGTGGAAGCGTGGTGTACATCACGAAGCGCCGGGTCCCGACGTCGGTCCACTCGGCGTCCAGGCCCTCGAGCTTGTAGGCATACCTGTTCTTGTCGGGAGAGGCGAAGTCGAGGGCCGCGAACTGGAACGAGACGACCCGGTCTTCGTGGGAGAGCTCGATGCGCTCGGTAGACCAGATCGCCCGCGACAGGAGGACGCGGCCGTCCGGCAGCGGCCCCACGGGCACCGGCCTGTCGAACAGCCGAAAGTCGGTCAGCACGATCGGAGCCTTGAAGCCGGCTTCGCGAATCGCGGCAGGGTCGAAGACATTGAAGCCGTTCACACCGCCGAAGAACATCTCGCCCCGCCGGTTGCGATAGTACGCCCCCCCGTTGAACTCGTTGCTCTGAAGGCCGTCGGCAAGCGTGTAGCCACGGACGGCGCCAGTGCCGGGGTCGAGGCGCGCGATCCCCGAATTCGAGCTCACCCACAGGCGCCCCTCCGAGTCCTCGAGGATTCCATAGACCACATCGTCCGGGAGGCCGTCGCTCTTGCGGATCGCTTCGAAGGTGCCGGTCTCGCGGTCGAAGCGATTCAGCCCGCCTCCGTAAGTTCCAACCCACAGCGTGCCGCGGCGGTCCTCGTGGATCGAGAACACGAAGTCGTTGGAGAGCGTGCCGGGCACGAGCGGGTCGCTGCGGAAGCGCGTGAACTCGCCTGTCGACCGGTCGAAGCGGTTCAGGCCGCCGCCGTGCGTCCCGAACCACAGCCCGCCCGAGGCATCCTCGAACGCGACCCGGACGTAGTCGTTGGAAATCGTGCGCGGGTCGGACGGAATGCTCCGGTAGTGGACGAAGCCGCCCGTCTCCGGGTCCCATCGATCGAGGCCGCCCCCATAGGTCCCCACCCAGATGGTGCCCTGCCGGTCCTCGAAGACCGTGCGGAGCTCGTCGCGCGCGAGGCTGCGGGGGTCCCGCGGGTCATGACGATGGTGGAGAAAGATGCCGCGGGCCGGGTCGAAGCGATCGAGCCCTCCGCCGTTCGTCGCGATCCACAGCCAACCGGAGCGGTCCGAAACGACCATGCGCACCGAGTTGTGAGCGATGGACCGCGGGTCGGCGGGATCGTGGACGTAGCTCGTCCAGCGCCCGGTGGCGCGATCCAGCCGGTTCAGGCCCCCGTCGTTCGTGCCGACCCACAGGATGCCGGCCGGCTGCTCGCAGAACGACCACACGATGTCGTGGCCGAGCGAGTTGGGGTTGTCGGTATCGTGGCGGTAGTGGACGAACGGTTTGGCACCCAGGTTGGTACGGCTGACACCGCTGCCGTAGGTGCCCACCCACAGCACACCAGAACGGTCGGCGTGCAGAGACCAGACGCGGTCGCTTGCGAGCGACGTCGGGCGGTTGGCCTCGTGCACGAATCGATCGAAACTCCTTCTCGAACGATCGAAGCGGTTGAGGCCGCCTCCGTCCGTGCCAGCCCAGAGGGTGCCGTTGCCGTCGATCACGAGCGCCAGGACCGAGTCGGCGCCGAGCGTCCGAACGTCGCCGGGATCGTGCCGGAAGCGCTCGAAGAAGCCGGTCGATGGATCCAGCCGGTTCAGCCCGCCTCCGTTCGTGCCGACCCAGATGGCCCCGTCCCCGTCCTCGGCAATCGCGCGGACGTCGTCGTTCGAAAGCGAACGAGGGTCGGCCGGCTCGTTCCTGTACCTCGTGATCCGCCTTGTGGCCGGGTCCATCCGGTTGAGGCCGCCGCCCGCGGTCCCGATCCAGAGCATCCCCGCCTTGTCCTGGTGCAACACGCGCACGTCGTCGCTTCCGAGAGTCGCCGGGTCGGCAGGATCGGAGCGGAAGGCGGCAAAGGTCCCCTTCGCGCGGTCCATCAGGTTGAGGCCGCCTCCGCCAGTGCCGACCCACAATCGGCTCTCGCGATCCTCGAGCACGGCCCAGACGATGTCGTTGCTGATGCTGAGGGGGTCGCGCGGATCGTGCTGAAAGTGCGTGAAGCGCTTCGCGGCCGGGTCGAAGCGTTCGAGGCCGCGGTAGAAGGTCCCTATCCAGATGATGCCCTCGCGGTCCTCGAAGATGCACTTGATCTCGTTGTGGCTCAGGCTCGTCGGGTCGGCCGCGTCGTGCTTGAACACCTCGAACGAGTAGCCGTCGAAAAGGTTCAGGCCGTCTTCGGTGACGAACCACATGAAGCCATGGCGGTCCTGACCAATCTCGTTGACAATGCTCTCGGACAGCCCCTGCTCGATCGAAAGGTGCTTGAAGACGAGGGTGGGCGGCTGCGCGCCAAGCGACGCCGGCTGCGCCGCAAGCAGCAATGCGACCAACGGCACGATCGGGATCGTGGAGCGCACGAGCCTCCGGAGCTCAGCCTGCGGAAGCTTCCGCATGACGGCCCAAGTATAGACGGGCTGCGGGGCTGCAGACCACAACGCACAATTGAAGCTCAGGTCCCGGGGCGATCCGATTCCTCGCGCGACACTGGCGCCGTACGGTTTCTACGACAGCCCTGGGACAGGCTTGCAGATGTCGCCTGGCACCGTCAACAGCGTGCTGCGTTTCAGCAGAGGCAAGGTCGCCCTCAGCCTCGATGGCGCCGGGGAGTGGCTCCTGGCCTTTGCCCCCCTGCGGCGGAGGATATGGCGCGGGCAAGATCGGGTGAGGATGCTCGGTACGTTCCCGTGTACGGTATCGCGCGTTGTGCGATACCGCAACGCAGCGTGCCGCCTTCTGGCACAACTCAGAAGACGGAAGGCTCGCCTTGCGAGGCCTGCCCTGAGAGCAGCAAGGGCTGCCCGAAGCGCATCGTTCCTTTCTGAACGCGCCCCGATGAGCGCATCACCCACTACAATACGTCGTCCGGCAGCTGGAGGAGTCGATGATCGGCACGCACGGAAGGGTGGTTCAGGTCAGCGTCGTTCTCGCGTTCCTGGCCTCGTTGGTCTCTTCGAGCTCGAGCCAACTCACTGCGCAATCCGGCGTCGATTCCTTGCGGGCCGCGCCGCCTCGGTTCGCTGACCCCGATCGCCCGGCGAAGCTCGCGAAGGCCGTGCCCGAGATAGAGAAGCTGTTCCGCGAGTTCGTCGAGCGCTCACACGCGCCCGGGCTCGCTTACGCCATCCTCGTCGACGGCGAGCCGATTCACACGGGGACGACCGGCTTCCGCGACGTCCGCACCAAGGCGCCCGTCAGGAAGGACACGGTCTTCCGCATCGCGTCGATGACCAAGAGCTTCACCGCGATGGCCATCCTGAAGCTGCGAGACGCCGGCAAGCTGTCGCTCGACGACCCGGCCGAGAAGTACGTCCCCGAGATGGCGCACCTCCCGTACCCGACGTCCGATTCCCCGAGGATCACGATCCGCCACCTCCTTTCGCACTCTGCAGGCTTTCCCGAAGACAACCCCTGGGGCGACCAGCAGCTCTCGGCGACCGACGCCGACCTCACCGCGATGATTGCCGCCGGCATCCCCTTCTCCAACGCGCCTGGCGTGGCCTACGAATACTCGAACTTCGGCTTCGCGATCCTCGGCCGGGTTGTCTCGCGAGCCTCCGGCATGCCTTACCGCGACTACGTCGCCTCGAACATCCTCCAACCGCTCGGCATGAAGATGACGACGATGGAGCCGGCAGCGGTCGCTCCCGATCGGCTGGCTCACGGCTACCGGTGGGAGGACGAGACATGGAAGGACGAACGCCTGCTGCCCGACGGCGCCTTCGGCTCGATGGGCGGCATGCTGACGTCGGTCGAGGACCTCAGCCGCTATGTCGGCTTCCTGATGTCCGCGTGGCCGCCCAGGGATGGCCCCGAGACCGGGCCGGTCAGCCGCGCCTCCGCCCGCGAGATGCAGCAGGTCTGGCGCTCGATACCAGCGACGGTGACCGAGCGGTCGGCCGGAGGCCCGCTCAACCTCACTGCTGGCGGCTACGCGTTCGGCCTGCGCTTCACCCAGACGTGCGAATACGGCCAGGTGGTGTCTCACGGCGGCGGGCTTCCCGGCTTCGGCTCGCACATGCGCTGGCTGCCGGAGTACGGCGTCGGTATGATCACGATGACCAACCTCACTTACACCGGAGCGAGCGGCGTGGTCGATCGAGCCATCGACGCGCTCCGCAGGACGGGCGGATTGAAGCCGCGCGTCCCGCAGCCTGCCCCGGTGCTCCTCGCCGCGAAAGACGACGTGTCGCGCCTGATCGTGAAGTGGGACGATGAGCTCGCAGGGCGGGTGGCGGCGATGAACCTCTTCCTGGACGAGTCGGCCGACCGCCGGCGCCGCCGCTTCGAAGACCTCGCGAAGCGGCACGGCGCCTGCCGGCCGGACCAGTCCCTGGACGCCGAGAACGCGCTTCGCGGCGAGTGGACGATGACCTGCGACCGCGGGTCCCTGCGCGTCGGGATCACGCTTTCGCCGACAGTGCCGCCCAGGGTCCAGGAGCTGAACGTTCGATCGATCATGCCGATGGCGGACAGGATGAGGCTGGTTGTCTCGCGGGTTGCCGGGTGGATCGGATCCGCGTCGAGTGTTCCGGTCGCCGAAATCATGGCGCCGTCGGCTGACACCGCCGCGGTGGCGGCAATGCTGGCGGCATCGTCCACGCGCGGATCGTGCAGGATCGGGGACGTGGTCGCGGGGGACGGCGTCCAGGCGACGACGGTCAGGCTCGCCTGCGATCGCGGCGAGATGGACCTGGCCGTGGTCCTGGACGAGGCGACCGGCAAGGCGGCCAGGATCACGCTCGCCCCGGCGGGATACGACGCCTGCAGGTGAGGGGCGGCGCTCCCGCGCCGTGAAAGGGGCCAGACCCTTTCTTCAGAAGGACAAAGGAGCCAGCCCCTTTGCAGTGAAGCTACAAAGGGGCCAGCCCCGCTTTTTCAGAACGGGGAGTACTGAATCTTCTCCGCCTCCGGGTCGTAGAACTCGCCGAAGAGCTCCTCGTCGGTCATCCAGTCAGGCTTGTCGAACTCCCGCGAGACCCAGGTGAGGTTCATGTAGTGCTTCAGGTGGATGTTCTCGGCCGTGGCGTTGCCGGCCCACGTTCCGCAGCCGATCGAAGAGGTCATGGGCATCCCGTTCATCATGCTGCCTGCGTTCGCCTTCGACTGCGGCTGGCGCACCATGATGCGGCCGACGCGTGCCACCATTGCGAGCCTGTGGATGTGGTCGTCGTCGAACGAGAAGATCCCGACGGAATGGCCGATGCCGCCAACCTCGTGGATGGCGTTCACGGCGTCGATGGCGTTCTGGAACTCGCCCTCGTACTTGTGGACTGCGAGGACCGTCGTGAGTTTCTCCACGCACCAGATTCCGGCGGGCGTCGAGTCGTAGATGCCGGTGCCGTGCGAGGCTATCAGGAACTTCCTGTCTTCCGGGATCTCGAAGCCGGCCGCCTTCGCCATCGCCTGGGCCGACAGGGCCACGGTGTTCGGCAGCCTGTGAAGTTCGTCGTCCCACATGACCTTGCGGACGGCTTCCTGCTCGGATTCGCTCAGCATGTAGCCGCCGACGGCCACCAGTTCCTTCAGCGCTGCATCCCAGATGCTCTCGTGAATGATGATGTTGCCGTCCGCCGAGCAGCCCGATCCGAAGTCGGACGTCTTCGAACGCATCGTGTTGAACGCGGCCTTGTGGAGGTCCTGGGCTGCCGTCTCGTCCCAGATCATGGTGGCGTTGCCCGCGCCGACCGCGTAGGCCGGGGTCCCAGACATGTACGCGCGGCGCACCACGCCCTGGCCGCCGGTCGCTATGACCAGGTCGCACTTGGTCATCAGCGCTTCCGAGAATCCCCGGTTGATCTTGCCCTTGTAGCCGAGGATCTGGATCAGGTCCTCGGGCGCGCCGACCCTCCTCAGGCCCCCACGCATGATCTCGATCGTCCGCCGGCTGGTCTTGAGCGTCAGCGGGTGCGGCGAGAAGATGATCGCGTTGCGGGCCTTGATGGAGTAGATGGCGTTGCCGGCCGGCGTCAGGTCCGGGTTGGTCGCAGGGATGACGCAGGCGATGACGCCAACCGGCTTCGCGTACTTGACGATCCTCTTCTCCGGGATCTCCTCCACGATGCCGACCGACTTCTGCCGGAGGCAGTCGCGCAGGATGCCGCGGATCTTGAAACGCTTCGCCTCGCGGCTGACCGGGTCGCCGAAATGGCTCTCCTGAATGCCGAGCTCGACCAGCTCGTGGAACGTCTTCGAGTTCGCAACGGCCTGCGCGACGGAACGGATCGTCCTGTCGATCGCCTCCTGGCTCCACGTCTCGAAGCACTTCTGAGCCTTGTCCGCCCTCGCAAACGACTCTTCGATCTCGTCGATCTGGTCCTGGGTCAGTTTCAGTTCCGCGTAGCGCGCCTTCATGTCGTTCTGTCTGCTCATCGGATCTCCTCACCTTCCCGCCAGCCCGGCGAGCGGCGACACGCGTTTGCCCGTATGCCCGGCTATGCCTCTTTGCCCCGCGGGCCACCGCCTGGCTCGGAGGCGCGGTTTGCAGTCCTGGGGGGACGGAAGCGGTCGTTGGATGTGGTTCGGGGGTGCGACAGCCGCGAAACAGAACCCCGACTGCACACCACCGGGAGGGTAAATCTTGAGCAAAGCCCGGCCGGCGTGTCAACGAAGTAACAGTTACAGCCGGTAGCCGCCCGCCGGCCGAGCCACCCGTGCCCCAAGGGAGCGGGCGCGCGCCCGTGGCCCGCTGTCCGTGGCCGCCGCCCGCGGCAGCCGGTGGCTGCAGTCTGCATCCGCCCGTAGCCCGCAGCCCGCTGCTACTGCTTGCTCACGTTCACGTAGTACAGATCCGTCGCCACCTCGAACTCCTCCTTCGAAAGCGGCGTCGTCATCACCTGCCACTCGGTCGTCGGCCGCAGGATCTGCCAGCGGCCGGCGTGACCGACCTTGACCGGCATGGCGAACGACTTGACCGCGGCGTTCCAGCGGTAGGCTACCTGCCCGCCGTCCTGGAAGGAGAGGTCGAGCGTCGGGAGCGCCGCGTGCCGCAGGTACTGGTCGAAGACGGGGGAAAGCTCCATCCCCGTCTTCCTGTTGAAAAAAGCCACGATGTCGGCGGTTGCGATGTTCCTGTACTTGAACTCCTGGTAACAGTCCCGCAAGAGCCGCCACCACCGCGCATCGTCTCCGATGACGCTTCGCAGGGTGTGAAGGAAGAGAGCGCCCTTGAAGTACATGTCCTGGTTCGGCGTGCGGTTGATGCCCGGGGTGGTGACGATCGGCTCGCGGTTCCGGACCTTCGATTTGTAGCCGTTCACGTATTTCAGCGCGTCCTCGTAGCCGAACATGTGCTCGACGTAGACGGCCTCCATGTAGGTGCCCCAGCCCTCGTGGATCCACTCGTCGGCCGTGTCGGCCGCCGTGACGGCGTTGCCGAACCACTCGTGGGCGCTCTCGTGGATGATGATGAAGTCGAATTTCGTGCTCACGCCGACGCCGGTCCAGTCCCGCTCGAGGTAGCCGTTCGCGAAGCGGTTCCCATAGGTGACGGCGCTCTGGTGCTCCATCCCCGAGTACGGGACCTCGATCAGCTTGTAGCCGTCCTTCTCGAACGGGTACTCGCCGAAGTACTTCTCGAAGCACTCGATCATGGGGCCTGCCTGTGCGAATTGCTTCTTCGCCTTCTCGAGGTTCTCCGGGAGGCAGTAGAAGTCGAGCGTCATACCGCCTGCGGTGTCGGTGAAGTGCGTGTATCTGCCGATATTCAGCGACACGCTGTAGTTGTTGATCGGGTACTGGATGTGCCAATCCCAGCGAGTGTAGCCGTCGCCGAGGTCCGTCTTGCCGAGGAACTTGCCGTTCGAGACGTCAACGAGATCGTTCGGGATCGACACGCTCAGGCGCATGCTCTCGACCTCGTCCCGCTGCTGGTCTTTGTTCGGCCACCACACGCTCGCGCCGATGTGCTGGCAGGCGGTGTTGATCCAGTGCCTTCCAGCCGGGTCCTTGCGGAACGCTATGCCGCCGAAGCGGCCGCTCTCGGGCGGGTTTCCCGAGTAGTGGAACTCGACCTCGTAGACGCTGCCCTTCTTCAGGGTTTCCGGGAAGTCGACGAAGACTGCGCCGAGCTCGCGCTCGTACTTCAGCGGCCTGGACCTGAAGAGAATCTTCTCCACGTTCAGCGCCGGGGTCAGGTCCAGCTGGATTCTCGTGTCGTCGGCGACCATCCGGAAGCGGATGGTGTTCTTGCCGCTGATGTACTTCTTGTCCGGGTCCACGCGCACGTCGAGGTGGTAGAAGAGAAGGTCGTTGTTCGAACGGTAGCGGTCCCAGTTGCCCCGCAGGATGTCGGCCCGCGTCGGCTCGCGCGGCGCTCCCGCGACGCGGCCGGTTGCTGCGCCCGGGCGAGGAGGGGCGCCCGGGTTCGTCGGTGAGGAGCCCGCCCCGCTCATCTGGTACTCCTTGGGCGGCTCGACCTCCATCAACCACTTCACGAAATAGTCCCAGCGGCGGCGCATCATGTAGGCCGACGCCGACCCGTACCCGTGGTCCTGGTTCGGGAGCATCAGCAGGTCGAAGTCCTTGTTCGCCTCGATGAGCGCGTCTGCGACCAGCATCGTCTGGTAGGGCGGCACGTTGGTGTCCATGGTGCCGTGCGCGAGGAGCAGCTTGCCCTTCAGGTTCTTCGCGTAGTTCTGGTTCGCCTCCCCGGCGTAGTTGTCCGTTCCGTCCGGGTTCCGGACGAGAAGCCCCTGGTAGCGCTCGCCCCAGTCGTCCTCGTTCAGGCGCTGGTCGTGGTTCCCCGATTCGGCGATGCCCACCTTGAAGAAGTCGGGGAATCGGAACATCGCGGTCGTCGTGGCGAACCCGCCGCCGGAGTGCCCCCAGATGCCGGCGCGGTCGATGTCGATCCATGGATACCTGGCCGCCAGCTCTTTCATGCCGGCAACCTGGTCCGGGATGGTGTTGTCGCGGCCCATGGCGCCGTAGTAGGCGTCGTGGAAGGACTTCGATCGGCCGGGCGTCCCCATGCCGTCGATCGTCACCACGATGAAGCCCAGCTCGGCGAGCGCCTGCCGGTCGCTTCTGGCCGGCGTGAACGAACGGCTGCCGGTGCTCCCCGTCTGCGGCCCCGGGTACACGTGGTTGATGATGGGGTACTTGCGAGAAGGGTCGAAGTTCGAGGGCCGGAACATGAGGCCGTAGATGTCCGTCTTGCCGTCGCGCGCCTTCACCTTGATCGGGATCGGAGGCTGCCATCCGAACTGGCGAAGCCCGGTGATGTCGGCCTTCTCGAGCATCATGACGAACTTCCCGTCCCGGTCCCTGAGGACGACCGAAGGTTCGACGTCGGGCTGCGAGTACGTGTCCACGAGGTATTGGCCCGATGGCGAGATCTGGATCTGGTGGTCGCCCACTACCGGGGTGAGCGCCACCTCGTTCTTCCCGTCGAGGCCGATCCTGTAATAGTGGCGGAAATACGGGTCTTCGTCCGGGTTTCTCCCCTGCGCCTGGAACCAGACGGTTCTCGTCTCCTCGTCGAGACGTGCAACCTGCATGACCGGCCCTGGCCCCCTGGTAATCTGGTGTTTGAGGTTTCCTGTGTTGAAGTCGTACAGGTAGAGGTGACCCCAGTCGTCGCGCTGCGAGTACCAGAGGACCTCGTTCGTCGTCCACAGGACCCTGCACCCCACCCGCGACTCGTAGTGGGTCGCTACCTTCTCTTCCATGACGGTGCGCACCTCGCCGGTTGCGACGTCTGCGACGCGCAGCACGGCCTGCTTGTGATCGCGCGACGTGGAGATGAAGGCGAGTCGCGAAGAGTCAGGGCTCCAGTGAAGGTCTCGGAGGCTGAAGTCGTCTCCCAGCGTCGCGCGATGGTAGTCGGGCGGCATCTTGAACCTGACGACCTTGCCGGTGTCGGCATCGATGACCACCCGGTGGAGCATCGCCATCACCTCGTCACCGGGGAGCGGGAATTTCGAGATGCGGAGCGTCGGGTGCCCGACCGGATCGACGGGGGTGCGGACGAGGTACATCTCGCCTACCTCGCGCTCGTCCTGCTGGTAGGTGGCGATCTTCTTCGAGTCGGGCGACCAGAGGACGATCGCGCGGTCGCTCGATCGCCAGCCGGCATTGTCGGTGGCGTAGCCGAAGTACTGCACGCCGTCGGTGGTCAGCTGGCGCTCCTGGCCCGTGGCGGTGTCCCGGATCCAGAGGTTCCAGTCCCGGATGAACACGGCGCGCTTGCCGTCCGGAGAATCCACGGCGTTCCCCTGGGCGGTTCGGCCCCCGGCGCCGCGCTCCCCGCGCTCGCCGGGCGCAGCAGCGGCGCGGCCGGTCGAAGCGCCAACATCCGCGCATGTCGTCCCCGCCACGTCGCAGGACCAGCGCCTTCCGGCCAGGTCGAAGGAAACAGCCTTGCCGTCGCGGGCCAGTTCGATCGACTGGAAAGGAAGCTGCGAGGCGGTGTAGCCGCCGCCGGAGGCCTTCGAGAGCGCGGCGGCCAGTCTCGCGTGGTCGAAGGCAGGCCGCCTCGACTTCGTGGCCGGCGTCACCAGGATGAACTCCCAGCCTTCCGCGGTCTGGTTGCGATACCAGAAGCGGTCGTCCGGCAGCCAGTTGGCCGCGACGCTCCCTCCCACAACGAGCCCGGTGAGCGCGGGCGCGAGGAACCGCTCGGCGCGCGCGTAGTCGGCCGCGGTGACCCCGCGCGTGGCCGGCCCGCCCTGGCGCTGACCCGGCGGCGGGGCATTGCCCGACTGCGACTGGGCCTGCGAACCGGCATCGGGCACGACGGCGCCGGGCGCCGCACCCAAGACGAGGAGCAACGCGGGAAACATGGCCGAAAGCAGGCGCGCGCGGGTCGAGTGAAGAAGCGCATCTCTTGGCATGCGGCGGATCATACGACGGGCGCCGCGCAGTCGGTACGCCGTACGTCGGATATCGCCAGACGGAACCGACCCAGCCCTGACCGCGTTCGGCCGGACGAGGATCTTCTATCGGGACCGACGTCGACGCTGAGTCGTCAACTTCCGTCAGGTGTATATTCATGTTTCTGACTGTGACAGAGCCGGCCGGGGGCCGGCGCGAGAATCGAAGACCGGCAGCCGATGGCTCAAAGCTGATCGCTGATGCTGATCGCTGAAAGCTGATCGCTGACCGCTGACCGCTGACCGCTGACGAGGTGCAAATGACTGAAATCACCGCGCTGGCGCTCGACCCCGAGCGCTTCATCGAAGAGAAGGTGGCCGAGATACGGGAGGCCGTCGGCGATGGCACGGCGATCAACGCGCTGTCGGGCGGCGTCGATTCATCGACCGTGACGATGCTGGGGCACAGGGCCCTCGGCGACCGCCTGCGGACGGTGTTCATCGACAACGGGCTGATGCGGGAGGGGGAGCCGGCAAGGGTCGCCGGGTTCTTCGCGAACCTTGGCGTCGAGGTGGAGATCGTGCCGGCGCAGGACGAGTTCATCTCTGCCCTGGCCGGCATAACGGACCCCGAGCAGAAGCGAGAGGCGATCACGCAGACGTTCTACAAGAAGGTCTTCGGCCGCATCGTCCGCGAGAGCGGCGCGAAGTTCCTTCTGCAGGGAACCATCCTCACCGACATCGACGAGACGGTCGCCGGCATCAAGCGCCAGCACAATGTGTTCGAGCAGCTCGGCATCGATCCGCAGCAGGCCTTCGGCTACCGCATACTCGAGCCGCTCGTCGAGCTGCGGAAGGACGCTGTGAGGATCGTCGGCCGGGCTCTCGGCCTGCCGTCAGCGGTGTTCGATCGCATCCCGTTCCCGGGCCCGGCGCTCTCGGCGCGGGTCATCGGCGAGGCCACTGCCGAGCGCATCGCAACCGTTCGCCGTGCAACGGCGATAGTCGAGAACCTCCTGGCTGCGACCGGCGCGTTCCAGTACATGGCCATCCTGCACGAGGACAAGGTGACGGGGATACGCGACGGCCGGCGGGAGTTCGGGCAGCAGATCGAAGTGCGCTGCTGGGAGAGCGTGGACGCGCGCGTGGCAACGCCGTCCCGATTGCCGTTCGAGCTGCTCGAAAAGCTCGCGGCCGAGATACTGCGCGACGTCCCCGGCGTCGTGAGCGTCACCTACAACATCGCTCCGAAGCCGCCATCGACGATCGAAGCGGTGTGATCAGCGCCTCGCTTCGCGTCGTTCTGCGGCCTGCTGCACGAAGGTGGCGAGGGCCTCGTTGTCCTCGCTGCCGTCGTAGAAGAGGTTCACGACGGGCACCGGGAGCGTGTCGCCCAGCCTCTCGAATATCGCCGTCGTTATATTCCCCTGCATGCACCCGAAAGGCGAGCAGTTGACGACGAGGTCGGCCCCCTGCTCTGCGAAGAGCGTCGCGCGCCCCAGCGCCAGGATCGACTCACCCTGGAACTCCGGCGGCAGGTAGCGGCTGCCCGCCTCCATCACCGCGTCGAGCGATGGCTCGTGGCGATCGTGGACGAGCGGCGCGCTCGCGTACATCTTGTGCGCCTGGGCCAGCATGTAGTGCCAAGTCGCCGACACCTTCAACCGCTCCAGCAGGCCGGCGCCTTCCTGCCGCAGGCGGAACCTCTCGATCCAGGTGCAGTACTCGACCCATTCGCCTATCGGCGTCAGCCACGCCTCGCCGCCCATCCGCTCGATCGCCTCGATGAGCCCGCCGTTCGCGTATCGGTTCGAGCGCAGGTAGATCTCGCCGACGATGCCCACGAGTGGAACCGGATCGGGCCGGATCGGGATACGGCCGAACTCGTCCGATGCCGCCCGCAGCATGCCCTTCCAGTCGATGTCGCCGCTCTCGATCGCGCGCTCGAACTCCGCTCCCCACCTCTCGAAGACCGTCAGTGCGTCGCCCGCCGTTCGCTCGCGCGGGCGCACCTTGCATCGCATCTTGAAAAGGATGTCTGCCGCGAGGATCGTGCGCCACACGCGATCTCGAAGCACCTTGTCCGAGTCGAAGCTCCTGAACTCCTGCGTCGGTGACAGGATAGGCACCGAAGTGAGGCCCTCACGGTCGAAGGCCAGGCGGGCGAGCGTCCGGTACTGCCCGAATCGGCAGGGGCCGCATGTCGTCGGCATGAAGAGGGCGGCGGTGGCCTGAGGATCGCGCCCGGCCTGCCGCTCGCTCTCCATGTGCTTCAGGAAGCCGCCGAGCGTCAGCGGGCACGGCAGGCACTCGGCGCCCCGCGTCACCCTCCTTCCAACCGCGTACGCCTCATCGTCTTCGGGCGGGAGCGCCTGGGCCGGTATTCGGCGGCTCCTGAACGCCGCCGCGAACATCCGATGGCCGGGCGAGTGCATCGGCGGTATCCAGAGCGTGCGCCCGGCCAGGTCCGGCGTGGGCCGATCCAGCTGCAGCGAAGCCGACGGCGGCTTGCCCGGCTCCACCGCCCTGCCCTCGCGGCGCCGCGCTTCGACGTCCGACCGTATGACGTCGAGGAACGCCTCGATGCGCGTCTGATAGCCGCCGTTCGAGCCGTGCTCGTCCAGCTCCAGGACGAGGAACGGCTTCGAGCCCATGATCGCCTCGGCGTACGAGAGGAGGAAGCTGTCCGGCCCGCAGCCGAAGCTCGTCAGGTATATGCCGTAGAGGCCCTCGGTCTTCGCCACATCGGTCACGGCCGAGAGAATCCGCTGGCCGTAGTGCCAGAACATCCCCTTGAACTCGCCCCCGAGATGGCCCGGGTCGAACGGGAGGCAATCCATCGGGATCACCTCGAAACCGCAGTCGGCGACGTGGTACGGGACGTCGAGGCTGATGCCGGGGTCGAGCGTGTTGTACGGGCGGCCAATCAGGACGACAGCCGGGCGGCCCGTCTGCGCCACGCGCGCGATCGCCTCGCTGCCCCAGGCCAGGAGCTTGTCGCGCTCGCGTGCTCGTGCTTCGGTGGCCGACTCGAAGGCTCTCTCGGCGGCGCGCAGGTCGATATGGACCAGAGGGGCCAGCGACTCGACCAGCCGCGCTGCGTTCCACTTCACCGGGAGCGTCAAGTCGATGACGGGCGCGACGATCGGCTTTGCCGTCCAGGCCCCGTTCCGAAGGGAGCGCCGCACAACCGACGGCGCCGTCTCGACGTACGGGCAGAACTTCGTGCCCGAGGTGCCGGGGACCGGATGATCGGAGACCATGTGAGGCAGAAACACCGCGTCGACGCGGTCGTCGCGAACGAGCTCGGCAACGTGGCCGTGCACGACCTTGAGCGGCAGGCACAGTTCCGGAGCCGCGTGTTCCCTCGAACGCTCGATGCACGCCTGATCGGTCGGCCCGCTCAAAACGACGTCCATCCCGATGCCGCGGAAGAAGGCGGTCCAGAACGTCATGAAGCTCAGTGTGGACAGCGCGACGGGCAGGCCGATCCGGGCTGTCGGCTGCGGCGAGGCGGCCGGCTCGGACGGCTGCGGCGCCGCTGGCTCCGGTTTCGTCGCAACGCGGATGCGGCGGCGCATCAAACCGTACTCGCGAGGCACACGCACCTTCGTGTCCTGCTCGTCGCGGCCGCACGACATGCCCCACGCCGGGCGGTCGTGCTCGCCCTCGATCTCGGCCCTGGTCAGCCGGCAGCGGTTGACGCACATCTCGCACGTTTCGTGCGTCAGCACGATTTCGCGCGAACCGAGGTCGAACCCGCGGAATCGTGTCCGGGCGCCGCCAGCTTGGACGCCCTCGAGAGCGAGGAGCGCAGCGCCGTAGGCGCCCATCACGTGGCACGACGGCGAGACCACCACCTCGACGCCGAGCAGGTTCTCGATCGCTGCAACGAGGCCCTTGTTCCTTGCGGTGGCGCCCTGGAAGAACACGCGGTCGCGGCTGACAGCCCGCCTTCCGACCACGCGGTCGAGGTAGTTCTCGACGACCGAGTACAGGACGGCGCCGAGCGCCTCCTCCCGGCTCGAGCCGCGGCGGAGCATCGCGAAGACGTCCTGCTCCATGAACACGGTGCAGCGGCTGCTCGTGTACGGCGGCCTCGCGCCAGCCACCAGGTCGCCGACCTCCGAGACGCGGCAACCGATCTTCGAGGCGAGCTCCTCGACGAAGGAACCCGTGCCCGCCGCGCACACGTAGTTCATGTTCGCGTCCACGACGCGCCCGCCGCGGATTGCAATGTACTTGGCGTCCTGGCCGCCGATTTCGAAGACGGTCTCGACGCGCGGCTCGAGGTGGACGGCCCCGGCCGCGTGGGCAGAGATCTCGTTGACGACCAGGTCCGCGCCGAAGACCTTCCCGATCAGCTTCCTGCCGCTGCCGGTGGTCGCGGCGCCGAAGACGTCCAGCTGAAGGCCGAACCGCTCGCTGGCAGCGGTGACGGCGCCGAGCAGCTTGCGCGTGGCCGAGATCGGATCGCCTTCGGTCTTGCGGTAGACGTCGAGGAGCAGCCGCCCGTCTGCGTCGATGAGCGCGCACTTCGTGCTCGTCGAGCCGATGTCGAACCCGACGATCGTCCGCAGCGGCCCGCGGACGCCGGCCGCGTGGTGAAGCGTCACCTCGTTGCCCTCGGCGTCCACGAACGACTCTGCGGCCGTCGATTCCGGGTAGCGTGATCGGAGGAGCGCGAGCGGCGGGCGCTGGCAGCGCCCTGCCGCCGCGGCACTCTCCGCGGCGGCAGGCGCCGCAGTTCCCGCCCGGGCGGCGGTTCGGACCGCCAGCAGCGCCGCTCCTCGGGCCAACGCGAACTCGGGGTCTGCAATCACGCGCAGCACCGGCTTGTGGCCGTTGCCGTTGCGTTCGAGGAGACAGCGCTCGAACCACCACACGAACGATGGATCGAGCGAGACGCCGCCGCACAGCACCGTCAGCCCCTCGAGCGGGCGGCCGTAGGTGAGCGTGCGAAGCACACCGTCGGCGAGGCCGCGGCAAAGCCCCGACCACACGGCCTGGGGCGACCAGCCTTCCTGCTGCCTGTGTACGAGGTCGCTCTTCGCGAATACCGCACACCTGGTTGCAATGCCGGGCGGATCCTGGATCGGCTCGCCGGTCGCGTCCCGGTCTATACGCAGCCGAGCTGCCTGCTCGTCGAGGAACGAGCCGGTGCCCGCGGCGCAAAGAGAGTTGCGGTGGACCGACATCACCTGCCCGGAGCCGTCGAGGTGGACGAGCGTCAGGCTGCTCCCGCCCACCTCGAGTATGTTGCGCGCTTCCGGGCAGGCTGCCCGAACGCCGGCGGCAAGAGCGACGACGGGGTCGCACGCGGCCACGCCAGGGGGCACCAGGCCGCGGGCGACCGCGGCCACCGACAGGCCCCTGGATTCGGCCCGCCGGCGGCAGTCTTCGACGAACGACTCGAGGTTCCCGCGGTGCCGCTCCTTCCACCGCCACACCATGTCCCCGCTGGCGTCGACCTCGACGGACTTCAAGTAGAGAGAGCCTATGTCTATACCGAGCGAGCCGGTCGGATTCGCGCCAGATCCCGCCATCCCACCCTCTTGGGTACCAATACGCAACCCTGACGACAGGTTACACGACAGGAATCAGCGTTCAGCTTTCAGCGGTCAGCTATCAGCTATCAGCTATCAGCTTTCTGCTTTCTGCTCTCTGCGGTCACCTTTCGGTCATCCGCGCCACCCGCTGACGCGGCGCCGAAGAGACAGCCGAGCCCGCCGCGCTGCAGCGGCCGCGGTCACCGGCAGTCGGCTCGAACGAGCGGACCTCCTTGTCTTCGTGGCCTCGTGGCCCTGTGTTCTCGATACTACGCCGCGCCCCAGATGTCTCCCACCGTGAAGCCGTCGGGAAACGGATCCTCGGCGTCCACGACGTACTGCGCGAAGCCGGTGATCCACGCGCGGCCGCTCAACGTCGGGACGACTGCACGGTAGGGCCCGAGCGTCGTCTCCTCGACCAGCCGGCCCGTGAAGATCGTGCCAAGGATGCCCTCGTGATGGAAGTCCTGGTCGAGCGGCAGCTCGCCCCGGGCATGAAGGGCGGCCATCTTCGCGCACGTGCCGGTCCCGCACGGCGAGCGATCGATGGCTCCAGTCCATGTTGCCGGGCGATCCCAATCGAGTTTGCCGGTCGAAACGACGACGGCGTTCTTCCGGTGGGCGCCAGGCGCGGTCGGGGGGCCCGAAAGCTGCGCGATGCTCACGCCCGCGATTCCAGGGTTCTCCGGGTGGACGACCGGCAGCTGCTCCTGTGTGGCCGCCTTGATCATCTCCCCGATGCGCACGATGTCGCGCCCTTCGTCCGGAATGAGCCGCAGGCCGAAGGGAGCCGCATCCGCAATCACGTAGAACATGCCGCCCCAGGCGACGTCGACGGTGACGGCCCCGAGATGCGGCACTTCGACGACCGCCCCGAGGTGGACCGCGAAGGCCGGCACGTTCCGGAAGGTGACCTTCGTCACCTTGCCGTTGGAGCACTCGGCCCGCACCCGCACCAGCCCGGCTGGCGCCTCGAGCACCAGGTCGGTGACCGGCTCGTGCATCGGCAGCATGCCTGTCTCGAGAAGGGCCGTCGTGACGCAGATGGTGTTGGTGCCCGACATTGCCGGGTACTCCACCTGCTCCATGATGACGAAGCCGGCATCGGCCTCGGGCCGGGTCGGAGGGAGGATCAGGTTGCAGTTCGCGGCCGGGTAGCCGCGCGGCTCGCGCAGCATCCTCTTGCGCAGGCCGTCGGCGTGCACCTCGAGGTACCTGGCCTTCTCGAACATGGTCTTGCCGGGCACGTCGAGGACACCGCCGACGATCACACGTCCGTGCTCCCCGCAGGCGTGAAGGTCGACGGCCGAGATCATGTTGGTCAGGCGCATAGGGATAAGCGATCAGCTTTCAGCGATCAGTGATCAGCTTTCTGCTTTCAGCCTTCAGCTCTCAGCGGCGCCAAGGCGTGTCACGCCGTGGCCGCCGCATGGAACGACACTGTGACCCGGCCCACGACCGACCGGCATCGGCGCCCGTCGGCCAAGGGCCGCCGCTCATACAGGCGCGTTGCTTCAGCAAGCCGGGGCCAGTTCGAGCGCGTTGCCTGGAGCCCGCAGCGGGGATTGTATAACGTCCGCCGCCGCCCTGCAGGACCCGCAATGCAGCCACGACGGACAAGTGGCCCGTAGCCGTTCCTCACTCCTGCCGCAAGGCGACGACCGGGTCCACCATCGTGGCCCTGCGCGTTGGGAGCCACGCGCCCAGAAGCGCGACAGCCCCGAGGGACACTGCCGCAACGGCGAACGCCGTCGCGTCGAAGGGCGTGATGCCGAAGAGCATCGACCTGATGTAGCGGGTCAAGAGCCAGGCGCCAGCCAGACCGCCGGTGACGCCGATGCCCGTGAGCGTGGCGGCGTTTCTGAGGACGTCGTGGCGGATACGGCGCGGCCCCGCGCCGAGCGCCATCTGGATGCCGATCTCCCTGGTCGACTGCGCCACCTGCGAGGAGAGGACGCCGTAGATGCCGACAGCGGCAAGTGCCAGGGCAAGTCCGGCGAATATCCCGAGAAGGGAGGCCATGAGCCGGGGCTGCGCCACCGAATCGGCGACGCGCTGGCTCAGCGTGGTCACGTTGAACAGGGGAAGCTGCGGATCGAGCCGGGAGACCTGCGAGCGGATGCCGGGCACGATTGCCGCGGTGTCGCCTGCCGTCCTGACGACCAGCGTTGTCGCCGAAAGCGGGCCGTCCTCCATCAGCAGCTGCCCGAACTGTCCGAGTGGAAAGTACATCTCGGGCCCTGGCTCCGAGTCGAGGCCCTGCGGCCTTATCGACTCGACGACGCCTACGATGCGGCGAAGGCCGTCGATGTCCACCTGTCGGCCGACCGCCTCGATGCCGGGAAGGTAGCGTGCGACGAAGGCAGAGTTCACGATCAGGACCGGCTCGCTCGTGGGCTGATCTGCATCGGTGAAATCGCGACCCGCCAGCAGGGGTGTGCCGAGGGCCTTGAAGAGGTCCGAGCTCACCAACCGGACCCCGGCTGTGACAGGCTCGTCCGATGCACTGCGATTGACAATGCCCGGCATGTCGAAGCCGATGCGGATCTGAGCCTGCGACATCGGCATCATGTTCGTTGCACCGGCCGCCTCGACGCCCGGCATCGACCTTATGGCAGCCAGCAACTGGTCGAAGAAGGCAGTGCGCGATTCGACCCGCGGGTACCTCGCGCGCGGCAGCTGCACCTGCACCGTAAGCGCGCCTTCCGGCCGATATCCGAGATCCCGGCCGAGCAGCGTGAACAGGCTCCGCGCAAGGAGCGCAGCGCCAACGGCCAGCATCAGTGCCAGCGCAACCTGGACGATCGCCAGGAGGCCGGGAAGCGCATTTGGCCCGCCGAGGCGCAGGCGCGCCCTCAGCGTGCCCGAACGCGACTTGAGCGACTGGACCAGGTCTTCGCCCGCAACCGCAAGAGCCGGAGCCAGGCCGAAAAGGACGGCTGCAAAGAGCGAGACGAGGACCGCGAAGGCAAGAACTCGGACATCGAGCCTGACTTCCTCGAGCCGTTGAAGGACCGGCGTGCCGATCTGCGAAAGGAGTCGTATTGCCCAGTAGGCGAAGAGCAGGCCTATCACGCCGCCGAGCGCGGCGAGAACGGCCCCTTCGGTCAGAACCTGTCTGATGAGCCTCGCTCGGCCGGCGCCGAGGGCCGCCCTCACGGCGAACTCTCGGACCCGCATGGTGGAACCGGACAGGATGAGGTTCGCCACGTTCGCGCACGCGATGAGCAGAACCAGGCCGACAGCTGCCGTCAGGACCAGGAGGGCGGGCCGGTATTGCCCGCTCTGGCGCTCCTGGAGTGTCACGAGACGAAGCGGAATCCGCTGCACGCCGCCTTGCCGACCCCCCCCTCCAACGGGCGCGCCGCCCACCGCCTCCTGGTTTCCGGCTTCCGGCGTCCCGCGCTCACCGCGCCCCGACCCAGCTCCGCCCGCTACGCCACGCCTTCCGCCCTCCGCTGCTTCCCTCGGAACCTGTTCATCGCCAGGCCCGCCGGACCCCGTCCGCGGCCCTGCTTCGCCCGACCCGAAGGCGCCCGTCGGACCACGCCCTCCGCGCGTGGTCTCACCGTCACTCGCAGGCCTCGCCTCATCCCGGCGAGCAGCCCCACCCGACTGCCCGCCTTCGGCCCCGCCCCGCCCGGGTGAAGCCTGTGCCGGCCCAGACGCACCAGCCGGCCCGCCGCCACGGCCCGAAGGCCTGCCGCTCTCCCCACCAGGGACACCGCCGCGATAGAACGCGTCGTTGCGCGCGATTATCGCGTTTCCTTCCGATGCAGCCGCCTCGACCGACACTCCCGGCCTCAGCCGGGCGATGAAAGGCACGACAGCAATCCGCCGCTCGTTCGGATTGCGCTCGGGCGGCGCGAGGACGAACGGGACCCAGTACTCGGCGTCGCGGCTCGGGAACGCGAAGTCCGCCGGCATGATGCCGATGACCTCGCGGGGCGAACCGTCGAGGACGATGTGCTTTCCGACGATGGCCGGGTCCGCCCCGAGTTTCTGCTCCCAAAGCCTGTGGCTAACGAGGACGACCGGAGCCGACCCCGGTTTCTCCTCGTCGTCCTCGAAGGTGCGCCCCACCATCGGCTTCACGCGGAGAAGCGGGAACAGCGCTGGCGAGACACGGGAACCGCTCAGCCGCATGGCGTCGCCGTAGCCCGTCAGCGTGAGCGAGTCGGGCGCGTAGAGAGCGATCCGCTCGAGCGTCCGCGTCTCCGCGCGCCAGTCCTGAATGTCATCGGTCGAAGGCATGGCGGGCCTTGGACCGCTCCGCTGCTGGCCTGCCTGCACCTGCGCCGTCGTCACGATCCGGCCGGGCTCGTCGAAGGGCGGCGGCGTCAGAAGCAGCGAGTTGACAACGCTGAAGATCGCCGTGTTCGGGCCTATCCCGAGCGCAAGCGTGATTGCCGCAACGGCTGTGAAGCCGGGGCGGCTTGCCGCCAGCCTGATTCCGTGACGCAGATCCTGCCAGAAGGTGTCCATGGTGCGATCCGATCGGAATGCATGTCGTATCAGTCTTGTCCGGATTGCGGGACTCCGCCTCGGACACGGCCCGAATCGCCCGTGTCGTCGCTCGGCGATTCGCGCCTCCGCCTTCGGCGGCGGCTCGCAGGGCCTGCCCGTGGACAGCCCCAGCCAACGGCACCCCTTTGCGGATGCCGCAACGGGGACCCGGCCAAGGGCCGAAAAACCTGATCACGGCTGACGGCCCAGCGGCGCGGCCGGGGCGCCTCGTCCACGGTCACCCGCGGCACCTGCCTCGGCTCGGGCTGGCAATCTGGACAGCAGTTATGCCGTATGTCGTATGTCGGAGGCGCGCCCGAACCTGGAAATGGACCGAGCGGCGCCCGCCGCCCGCCGCATCGGGTCGCCCCACGGAGTAGTTTGACGCCCAAAGACCCGGCGTGGCCGGCTGAACGTCCGAGGAGATCAGCGCCAGGGCACCTCGACCGTTCGCGGCTTGCCGTCCACGCCCTTGCACGTCACGCGGACCGACTTCGGCCTGGCGACCCGGAGGTCGAACGGAGTGCCGTCGCGTCCGCGGAACGTGTTGACCGGAAAGTCGTGAGTGTTGCCGTCCTCGAGCCGGTAGTGGTTCGCGCTGTAAACGGTTGCGCCCCCGACCGGGACGATCTCGACCGTCATGTCGGTGACTGGCATGCCGGCCTTGTTGCCGACGGTGATCCACATCGAGGATGTTTCTACGGTGAGGTCGCCGCCGGCATCAGAGCCGGTGCCACTTCCAGCGCACGAGACGGAGAAAAGAACGGCCACGAACGAGAGGATCGTTGCCATCGACACTACCGCCGTCCCCGCAAGGGATCGCTTCTTCATCTGCGCCTCCTTTGGGATGCCCGGTGTGTGTGGTCTGCCGCAGGTTGTGCTGGGCGTTCTCTACCCCGTCGAGCGGGCCTTGTCAAGGAGGAATGCAGCCTGTAGCCTGTAGCGCAACATGAACGAGGCGGCGGGCCGCGGAGGCCTCACGGCGAGAATCGTCCAGCGGTCGCGCCTGCTCGCGCGGGCTTTCCGCCTTGTGTGGGAGAGCGCGCCCGGGTGGACACTCGCCGGCATCGGGCTGGTAGTCGTTCAAGGCGTCCTTCCGCTGGTTTCGCTCTACCTGTTGAAGCTGGTCGTGGACACGCTGACCCTGGCAATCCAGGGCTCGCAGTCGTCCGCCTCCGCTCGCCCTGTCATAGTCCTGCTCGCAGTGGCGGGGTGCGTGGCACTCCTCGAAGTGCTCGCGCGCTCGGCGGCGTCCTTCGTCTCGGAAGCGCAGACCCAGACGGTGACAGACCATCTTTCGGACCTCGTTCACGAGCAGGCGGTAATGCTCGACCTCAGCCACTACGAGGACCCGCGGTACTACGACATGCTGCACCGGGCGAAGGAGGAGGCCGGATGGAGGCCCACCTACCTGGTAAACAGCATGTTCCAGACCGCGCAGGGAGGATTGTCGCTCGTGACGCTTGCCGGCCTGCTCCTTTCACTCAACTGGGTCGTGGCAGGGGTGCTGGTCTGCGCGTCGCTCCCGAGCGCGCTCCTGCGGCTGCGCTACGCCAATCGCCTTTACCGGTGGCACCGCACGCGCACTCATCTCGAGCGGCGCTCTTGGTACGTTCACACGCTCCTGACCGAGGGGCAGTACGCCAAGGAGGTCAGGCTCTTCGATCTGGCCGGCGCGCTGAGGAACCGCTTCAGGGAGCTGCGCGTGCGGCTGCGAGCCGAGCGCCTGGGGATCGCGCGCGATCGGTCGCTCGTCGATTCGGCAGCACAGGGAGGCGCAACACTCGCCGCCTTCGGAACCTACGCTTTTCTCGCCTACCGCACCGTGCAGGGCGCAGTGACCCTCGGCGGCTTCGTCCTCTACTTCCAGGCGTTCCAGAGGGGCCAGGCCTGGCTTCGCGACGTTCTCAACAACCTGGCCGCACTATACGAGGGGAGCCTCTTCCTGGGCGACCTGTTCGACTTCCTCGACCTGAAACCGGCGGCTGTCCCGGCCGCGCAGGCCGCTGCCGCGACGCCGTCGTTCTTCGAGGGAACGGTCGTTTTCGAGAACGTCAGCTACGTCTATCCCGGCACTTCCCGCAAGGCGCTGGACGGGGTGAGCTTCAGCATCCGCCCGGGCGAACACGTCGCGCTCGTCGGCGAGAACGGCTCCGGCAAGACGACCCTGGTCAAGCTGCTCTGCCGGCTCTACGAGCCCACCGAGGGGCGGATAACCATCGACGGCATCGACCTGGCCGACTACGACCCTGCGGCGTTCCGACGGCAGATTGCCGTGATGTTCCAGGACTACGCACGCTACCAGCTCACCGCGCGTGAGAACATCGGCTTCGGGAACCTCGCGGCAATCGACGATCTCCGGCGCATCGCGACAGCCGCAGGACACGCCGGCGCCGACACCGTGATCGAGGCGCTGCCCTCCCGCTACGAGACAGCGCTGGGCCGATGGTTCGAGGACGGCGTGGAGCTGAGCGCGGGCGACTGGCAGCGGGTAGCGCTCGCCCGCGCGTTCGTCCGCGAAGACGCGCGGATCGTCGTGCTGGACGAGCCGACCAGCGCTCTCGACGCAAAGGTCGAACACGAGCTCCTGTCCCGGCTGCGAAAACTGTCGCGCGATCGCACGACACTGGTCATCAGCCACAGGATGTCGAGCGCCCGACTCGCCGATCGGATCCTGGTCCTCGCCGGCGGGCGCCTGGTCGAGTCGGGCACCCACGACCAGCTCGTTGGCCGCGGCGGCCCCTACGCGACGCTCTACGGGCTGCAGGCGGAACGGTACAGATAGGCTGCGCTCTACGAGCAACCGGCTGATTGCCCCTGCGGCTCTCCCTCGCCGGCTCCGGGGGGTCCGATGATGGTGTCGAGGGCGAGGGCGACGGCGATTCCCGCAGCGTTTGCCGCAAGATCGACGCGATCGTACACGTTGCTCATCACGCCAAAGCCGTCGAACACCTCGAAGAGCTCCACCGCCGCCAACGAAAGCCCGACCGCAACCAACCGCGCTTGGTCCGAGTGCATCGCGACGTTGGCGGCCAGGAAGTAAGCCGCGAACGACACAGCCACGTTGCCGCCGTAGCTGTGCACCAGATCGCTGAAGGGGCCCGCATAAGAGCCCTTGACGACGAGGCCTGCAACGCCGAACAGCACCAGCGCCACGTTTCTTGCTCTGGTCCGCGCAGGCGCCAGGACCTTCTGCCGCTGTCCTTCACCGCCTCGCCGTCGACCGGCAGCCAGCCCTGCGACTTGCCGTTGACCACGCGCTCGATCCACCGCTTCACTCCCGCTGACGTTGCAGAAAGCTGATAGCGTTCAGCTATCGAGCCTTCGGCGATCAGCTTTCGCGATCAGTCGCGCTGAAGCTTCACCTGGATGCCGGGTACCCTACCGTCTGCGCCAGCACTATCAGCTGCGTGTCTCGAAGCTGCAGGGCTTTCGCAAGCTTGTCCTTCGGCACCTGGGCGCGAACCACCGTGGCCAGGCCCTCCGAGGCGCAGAACAGATAGACGTTCTCGGCGATGAACCCTGTGTCGGCGCCTATGTTGAGCATCTGTTGCGGATCGGTCGCCGGCCGCCCCGCCTTTGTCATGTCGGCGACGTAGACCAGGTTCAAGGCCGCCGCAGCGGGAAAGGGCTGGCTTCCCGTCGCTCCCCGAAGGTCGCCTGCCGCCACAGGTTCGAGCACGTTCGTCTTCGCGTCCCACCGGTAGGCTGCCTCGGGCAGGGTCACGTAGATCTCGATCTCCTGCCGGTTGCTCGCCGATGGAGCCGTGCGCCGGCCGTCGGGACGGTTGATGCCCCAGGCAGCCCAGAGCAGGTTCGACAGGACCTGCTCGGGAAGCCTCTGCGAACTGAACTCGCGCGAGGACCGACGGGTTTTCAGGGCCTGCATGAGCGGCTTGCCGCCTTCGGTAACGGGCGGTGGAAGCTTGATTGGGGAAGGCGCTCGTGCAGAGAGCGCCGGCGCTCCAGCGAAGGCCACTACAGCGAGGAAGCCAATCGAGACAGCCAGCCGATGTCGCACGCCCACTCCTCCTGCGGCAGAATGCAGCAGGGATATCGTATCCGCCTTTGCCCGGCTTGAAACAGCGCTGGCTACGGCGAGAGCCCCCGGCCCGATCCTCATCGGAAGGTGTATCCCGCGCCGATGTACAACACTCGGGCTACACCCAGCGCAAACGGCCGCTTCGCGTCGGCTGGAGGGAAGCCAATCCTGTCGCCGGCGGCGGGGGCCCTCGTGACGAGGAGCCCTCCGCCGAGGTTGACTCCCAGCCCGCGCACCGCGACGACGGACAGGCCCGCGCCGACGCCGAAGTCCGGCGTGAGGATCGCACCCGCGAAGGGGCGGAACCTCTCGGAACGTGAAACGCGTTCGGCGTGAGGGTCGTAGCCCGACGGGCTCCAGTTCACGAATGCCATCGAGAACTCGCGGCCCAGCGGGTCGGACACGAGGAGGCCGCGGTCCTCGCGCACGCGCGGACGGTTGAGTCTTCCCGCCACGATGACGCCGCCGCCGAGGCCGAACGAGAAATGGGCCAGCGGCCTGTTGCGGAACGTCACGCTCGCCTGGACGCGCACGGGACCGCTTCTGGCAGCGAGTTCGCGGAACCTCGACTCTACGTGATCGATTGCCTTCAGGTCCTCGGCAGGCGCCTGCGTCGCCGAGCTGACACCGGCCGCGGCTGCATTGCGGCCCGCATCGCCGGCATGGAGCGCCGCGCACTCGGCGGCCGACACCGTCCTGGTTTCGGCGAACGCCTTGTCGAATGCTGCCAAACAAGCGCCCGCTCCAGCAGCGGCAGACGTGCAGGCCGGCGTTGCCGCCACTTCGGCCGCCACATCCGCCAGTCGCTCCGTGTGCGCCCGGCCACACTTCGAGTCGTGCACCTGCTGGAAGCGGAGCGACCTGGCAAGCTCCGCCGCGGACCTTGCGAAGGACTCCGCCGAGACCGGGATCGACGCGACGCTCGTCACCTTCACCGTCTCTCGATCGAACGGCAGGACTACCCGCGCGGCCGTCACGTGCAGGAAGATGCCCGCTCTCTCGGCCGGGATTCGTTCCGGGAGGGCCCCCTGCCGGCCGCGAGCCCCCGCAGCCTGCAGCTCTCCAGCCAGCCCGGCAGCGAGTGCGAAGAACGGGCCGAGGACGGCCTCGGCCATCTCGGGCACCTGCGCAACGAGCGGGTCGCCGTCGCGCGTCGAATGGTACGTGGAGGCAAGGGTGGCACGGGCGTCGGGTGCAACGAAGATCTCGTACAGCTTTCCCTGGCTCTCTGGATGGGAGATTCCCGGTAGATCCATGGCGTAGGGCCGACGGTCGCTGTAGGGAAGGTGCAGGCGACGCAGCACCGGGCTGCCATCGGGACTCTCTGCCGCCCAGACGAGGGCGACGTGGTTGCGGGTGAGGTCGCAGGCGTCAGGCTCGAGCCCCGCGCCGGCGGCGGCCCGGACTATTTCCCCGGCAACCCGCGCTGCGGAAGCGAGGTCGCCGGCGCGGAAGCGAGCGTCGAGTTCGTCGAGCGTCTCGACGCCAAGGCCAGTGCGGACCGGCCCGCCAACGGGCTCCGCCGCGGTCGGAACCTGTGCCCATGTCTGCACGCCACCGAAAGCAAGGAAGGCCGAGAACGCGAGACACCGGATCTTTTCGAGTCGCATCGGCTGCTCCGGCCCGATGGTACGGCCGGCGCCGCATGCCCTTTGCACTCAACCCGGCAGGTTCGAGAGGATCTGTGAAACGCGCCGGCGCCGTCTTCACGGGGATCGTCTACAGGCTGGGGATCGGCGACCCTCGACGGCGCCGGACACCTGTTCGCCCGCGGCGCGCGGGCGCCGCAGGTGCGCTCCGGCCTCGACGTGTGGCAAACTACGCCATCGGACGGGGCGGGCTGCTCCCATGCCAATCGATCAGGCCATCCTCGAAATCGTCTCCAGGGAGCAAATCGGCGATCAGCGGGCGCTGCTCGCTCGCCTGGCAGAGCGCGGTTTCCGTCTTACGCAATCCGCGCTTTCGCGCAGGCTCCACAGGCTCCAGGTGCGAAAGCAGAACGGTGTCTACACCAGGGCCGCCGGGCCACCAGCAGCGATGCCGCCCTTCCGGCTCGCGCTCGCGCCGCCGAACCTGGTCGTCCTGCGCACGGAACCAGGCTTCGCCCAGGCACTGGCGCTCGTGGTTGACCGTGCCAACCCGCCGGGCTTCGCGGGCTCGGTTGCCGGCGACGACACGGTCTTGTTCGCTGCGTCGGCACCGGAAGCCCTCGTGTCGCTGTTCCGCTCGATCGAGACGCTGCTGGGCGCCGGCTGAGCATCTCCGGGAACTCCGCCGGTCTGCTCATGGATCCAAGGGCAGACAGCGTCTTCGCAAGCGTCACATCGCTTTCGCATAGCCGGACACCGGCAACGACGCAGCCAAGGCGTTGACGGGCTCGTCTGATTGCTGCATAATATGCGCGCCCATGAGGTTGTATGCGGCGCTCAGGACAACGCTCGGCCACGCACTTCGTCCGACCTCCGGTCGTTGCCGTTCGGGGCTCGACCCGGGACGAGCTCAGCTCCTCTGAGGGGCACCTCGTGCGGCGCGTGGCGACCCGTGCTACCATGCAGCCTCCCCCGAGCCAGACCCGAACCGTAGCGATCGCACGCTGACGGAGCCGATCGGGCTCGCAGGCGGTCGTTCCTCATGAACGGCCGGTCGGGGCTATCTCAAGAACTGAGTCAGAAGGAGGAGTTCCATGCTCCGGCGATCGGTCCCGTTGCTGTTTCTGCTAGCCTGCTGCTCGCTGATCGGGCCTGCAGCGGCGTCCGCCCAGACGACGGGCGCCACGCTGCTCGGAACTGTTTTCGACGAGCAGGGCGCCGTGCTCCCGGGCGCCACGGTCACGATCACGAACACCGAAACCGGCTTCAACCGCGTGGTCGTCAGCGACGAACGCGGCTACTACCGGGCCGCCGCTCTCCCGCCCGGCCAGTACGAGATGAAGGTCGAGATGGCCGGCTTCAGCTCCCAGGTTCGTGCCGGCATGAGCCTCACGATCGGCCAGGAGGCGACGATCAACTTCACGTTGAAGCTGTCCAGCGTGCAGGAGGCCATCACGGTCACGGCCGACTCGCCGCTCGTCGAGACCACCAAGTCCACCGTCGGCACGACGATCAACAGACAGCAGCTGGACAACCTGCCGATTCCCGGGCGCAACTTCACCGCCCTGGCGAACCTCACGCCCGGCGTGACCGGCGTCGGCGGCGGCGGGCTGAACACCGGCGGCCAGATAAGCCGCAACAACACGTTTCTCATCGACGGCACGAGCAACGACGAGACCGCGCTCAACAGCACGAGGGGCAGCATGTCGCTCGAGACGGTCCGCGAGTACGTCGTGATGGCCAGCCAGTTCAACGCCGAGTACGGCAACGCGTCCGGCGCAATCGTCACCGTCGTCACGCGCTCTGGCACCAACACGCTCCAGGGCCGCGCCTTCGGATTCTTCCGCGACACCAGCCTGAACGCGAGGGCGTTCGCGGCAGCCGACCTGTGCGCCCAGGCCGCGGCAGCCGGCAAGGAGTGCGACCCGAAGCCGGCCTTCAGCCAGCAGCGCTACGGCGGCACGCTGGGAGGCCCGTTCGTCCACGACAAGCTCCACTACTTCGGAGCGTACGAGGGCACGAGGCAGCGCGAGACGAGCATCATCTCGTCGCGCGTGACCGACGCCATGCTGGTGGCGTTCAACCAGCCGCTCACCCGGACGTTCCCGCGCAACCAGGATGCCCACAACGTGTTCTACAAGGTCGACAACCAGCTCGCGGCGAACCAGACGCTGACGGCGAGCTATCGACTCGACCACAACAGGAGCAAGGGGAACGGCATCGGCGGGACCTCGACGCGGGAGCGGGGATCCGACCAGATCAACCGCAGCCAGGATTTCCGGCTCACCCACACGACCGTGCTCTCGGACCGTGCGCTGAACGAGGCGCGTTTCGCCTACTCGACGCACCTCCGCTGGACGACGGTGGACGGGTATTTCAGCCCGACGGGCCTGACGATCAACCGGCCGGACATCAGCCTGGGCAAGTCGAGCAACAACCCGCAGGGCGACAAGGAGAGGTACATCCAGATCATCGACAACTTCTCCTACACGGCGGGCCCGCACAACTTCAAGACGGGCTTCAGCATCAACCTGCTGCGGGACAACGCCTACTTCCTGGGCAACAAGGACGGCACCTACACGTTCGAGACGAACCTGCCGTTCGACCCGGCGAACCCGGCCACTTACCCGGTCCAGTACACGCAGAACATCGGTGACTGGTTCGACCCGGAGCTCGACAACGTCTACGGGTTCTTCGTGCAGGACAGCTGGCGCATCAGGCCGACCTTCACCCTCAACCTCGGGTTGCGCTACGACCGGGAGACGGCGTGGTCGAAGGCCAACGTCCTCAGGATCGCCGATGCCAGCACGAACTACGCCCCGGTTCCCGGCGAGGTGGCAGACGACACGAACAACTGGCAGCCGCGCGCCGGTTTCGCCTGGGATCCGTTCGGCGACGGGAAGACCGCCATCCGCGGCGGCTACGGGATGTACTACGACCAGACATTCCTGAACATCACCGGCAACATATCGGTGTCAACGAAGGCGCGCGGTGTGACCATCAGGAACCCGGGCTACCCCGACCCGTTCTCTTCGGGCACCGAGCAGGCCTCGATTCCGAGCGCCACTGTCGCCTCGCCGGAGATCGAAGTTCCTCAGACCCGGAGCCTCAGCATCGGCTTCACGCGCGAGATCGTCAACGGCCTGGGCGTCACGGTGGACTTCGTGAACACGCGGGGACGGCACCTCTTCAACGCGCGCGACATCAACTGGGACTCGGCCAGCGCCAGCCGCATCAACAAGTCGTGGCAGGTCGTCAATCGATACGAGACCACCGGCGATTCGTGGTCGAACGCGCTCGCCGTGGGCGTCAACAAGCGGTCCAGCGGCAGGATACCCGGGTTCAGCATCGCCTACACCCTGTCGAAAGCCGAACGCAACGTGGAGGACTTCGGTTCGAGGGCACAGGATCCGAACAACCTTGCGGCAGAGAAGTCGCTGGCGAACAACGACCGGCGCCACCAGATCGTCACGCAGGTGACGTGGGCGCTGCCATTCGGCATCCAGCTCGGCGGGCTTCTCCAGGCGAGGACAGGCAACCCGGTCAACATCACCACGGGCACCGACAACAACGGCGACTCGAACCGCAACGACAGGCCGGACCTCGTCGACCCGAACGGAAACCCCTGGAACCCGGCAACCTACAACCGCAACTTCACCAAGCGCGTCGGGAACCTCCCGCGAAACTACGCTACAGGACCGGGTTTCATCCAGGTCGATCTCCGCGTCTCGAAGATCGTCCGGCTGGCGGGAACGCGCTTCGAGCTGTTCGGCGAGGCGTTCAACCTGACGAACCTGCGCAACGACAACAACCCGTCGAGCAGCCTCAACTCCGCGACGTTCGGGAAGGTCACGAGCTGGGGCAGCCCGCGTGAAATCGAGTTCGGATTGAGGTTCGATTTTTGACCCGATCAGCGATCAGCGAGCGGCGAGCGGCGAGCGGCGGTCAGCTATCAGATTTCTGCCTTGAGCGACCTGCGGGAACCCCGCAGGTCGCCGATAGCTGACCGCTGACCGCCGGGTAGCTATCAGCATTCAGCTTTCTGCTTTCCGCTCTCTGGTCCTGATCGCTGGTCACTGAACGCTGACCGCTGATAGCTGACCGCTGATCGCTCGTCGCTGACTGCCGACCGCTATCCGTTGACACCCCGCCTCCCCGCCGGTACGCTTGCGCGCGCACACTCCGACACCTGGTAAAACCCATGCTGAACGCCTTTCTCTCGGCAGTCGTCGCCCTTTCGGTTTCCGCCGGCCTGCTTGCAGAGCTCCAGTGGCGGAGCGTCGGCCCCGCCATCATGGGCGGCCGCGTCGACGACCTCGCCGTCGTCCAGGGCAACCCCGACGCCATCTACATGGCGACGGCGAGCGGTGGCCTGTGGAAGACGACGAACGGCGGCACAACCTGGGCCCCCGTGTTCGACAACTACGGCACGACCTCGATTGGCGCCGTGGCCGTGGCTCCGTCGAACCCCGACATCGTCTGGGTCGGGACCGGCGAAGCGAACAACAGGCAGAGCTCGTCATGGGGCAACGGCGTCTACAAGTCGACCGATGCCGGTGCGACTTGGCAGTTGATGGGGCTCGCCGACTCGCGCCATGTCGGCCGCATCGTCATCGACCCGAAGAACCCGGACATCGTCTACGTCGCCGCGATGGGACGATTGTGGGGGCCCAACAAGGAGCGAGGACTCTTCAAGACCGCCGACGGCGGGAAGACGTGGGTGAACACCAAGTTCATCGACGAGGACACCGGCTTCGTGGACGTGGCGATGGACCCTTCCGACAACCGAGTGCTCTACGCTGCCGCATACCAGCGCCGCAGGACCGCATTCGGATTCAACGGCGGCGGACCCGGAAGCGGCCTGTACAAGACGACCGACGCGGGCAAGACGTGGACGCGGCTGACCAGCGGGCTTCCCTCCGGCAGCATCGGCCGGATCGGGATCGACATCTACCGCAAGGACCCGTCGATCGTCTACGTGACCGTGGAACACCGTGAGGGCGGCCTGTTCCGATCCGAAGACCGCGGAAAGAGCTGGAAGAAGGTCAACAGCCTCAACCCGCGGCCGATGTACTTCAGCAAGGTCCGGATCGACCCGAGGGACGATCGGCGCATCTATCTCCTCGGCGTCTCCCTCTAT
The DNA here is from genome assembly GCA_041947015.1 of Vicinamibacterales bacterium. Taxonomy (GTDB): domain Bacteria; phylum Acidobacteriota; class Vicinamibacteria; order Vicinamibacterales; family Fen-181; genus JBHGBL01. The sequence goes on along the minus strand of JBHGBL010000009.1, from coordinate 122,140 downwards.
GTCTCCGACGACGGCGGGAAGACGTTCCGCAGCGACGGGGCGAGAAACCTGCACGTCGATCACCACGCGATGTGGATCGATCCGGAGAATTCGAACGTCATCTTCATCGGGAACGACGGGGGCTTCGGCGTGTCGCGCGACGGCGCGAAGACGTGGATGCGCATGAACAACGTTCCCCTCGGCCAGGTCTACGTCGTCGGCTTCGACATGGACGACCCGTTCCGGCTATACGCCGGCCTCCAGGACAACGGAGTGTGGGGCGGCCCGAGCGCAACGCGGAACAGGGTCGGCCCGCTGAACGACGATTGGTACCAGGTAGGCGGCGGCGACGGGATGTTCGTGACGCCCGACCCGACGGACTCGCGAGTGGTATACCTCGAGATGAACAACGGGCGTATCCTCCGCTTCGATCGGGTCTCGGGCGAGTCGAAAGCGATTCGCCCGGTCGATGCCGGAGGGGGCGGCGGCCCGGGCGGGGGGCAGGAAGCGCAGGCCGGCCCTCCCGCGGATCGCTTCAACTGGACGACGCCCCTCGTGATCTCGCCGCACAACCCGCGCACTGTCTACCTGGCAGGGAATCGCCTGTGGCGGTCGCTCGATCGCGGCGAGCACTGGACGGCAATCAGCCCGGACCTCACGAAGCAGATAGATCGCGACAAGCTCCCGATCATGTCGGTGACGGGCGAGGCGATGCTCTCGCGGAACGACGGTGTTTCATCGTACGGGAATGCGACATCGATGGCGGAATCGCCGGTCACACCGGGACTGTTTCTCGTCGGCACGGACGACGGCAACGTGCAGATGTCGAAAGACGGCGGCGCGACGTGGACCGACCTGACGCCGAGGTTTCCCGGCCTGCCCGATCGCGCGTGGGTGAGCCGGGTCCTCCCATCGAGGTTCGACGCGCGAGGCATGCTGGTTGCTTTCGATCACCACCGGAGCGACGACCTGAAGCCGTACATCTACAGGAGCGACGATGGGGGAGAGTCCTGGAGGCTGACGGTCCAGGGCCTTCCCGAAAGCCCGGTGCGGACCATCCAGGAGGGGCTGCGGAACCCGGATCTTCTCTTTGCCGGCACGGAGGCGGGGTTGTGGATCTCGCTCGACAAAGGCGCCAGCTGGTCGAAGCTGAAGAACGGCCTGCCGGACGTCCCGGTTTTCGACATCCAGATCCACCCGAAGACCCGCGAGCTCGTGCTCGGCACGCATGGGCGCGGGATATACCTGATGAACATCGCGTCGCTCGAAGAGATGAGGCCGGAGCTGCTGGCTGCGCCGGCGCACCTGTTCCAGCCCGTGCCGGCCACCACGTTCAACGTCCTCGAACACCGCGACTTCCTCGCGCAGGGGACCTACGTCGGCGCCAACCCGCCCAGGGGCGCGGTGATCGACTACAACCTGTCGCAGAAGGTGGAGCGTGCGCGTGTGATCATCGAGGACCGAGACGGCCGTACGGTGGTGGACCTGCCCGCCAGCGGCGAGCCGGGCCTCCACAGGCTCGTCTGGGACCTGCGCTATGCGGAGCCGCCGCAGCCGCCTCGAACGCGTTCGACGGAAGGAGTCGACCCGTCGGATCCGAGGCCCGCCGAGAGCACGCTCGCGCGAATACCGGGGGACTATGGGGGCGGTGGGGACCCGACCGGCGGCGAGGCTGGCGCCGCGCCCGAGCCGCAGCGCGGCCCGGTGGTCATGCCTGGCGACTACATCGTCAAGCTGGTCGCGGGCAACCTGACAGTACGCACGCTGCTTCGCGTCAACGGCGACCCGAGGATAGAGATCGACGAAGAGGACCGGCAGGCGAGGTTTGCCGTCCTCATGAAGGTGTACGAGGCGCAGAAGAAGGCCAACCCGGCCGCCACGGCGGCCAACAGCCTAGCTGCACAGATGACCGTGCTGACGCGCGAGCTCGGCAAATTGAAGGACGCCTCGAAGGCCGCCAAGGACGCCGCCGAAGAGGCCGCGAAGAAGGTCCGCGATGCGCAGGGGCGTCTGACCCGCCCGCTTGGCCGCGCTGGAAGCGTAGGGCGCGAGGTTGCCGGATCGACATCCCGGCCGACCGAGCTTCAGATGCGCACCCTGCAGGCCGCACTCGAGCAACTGGAGCCGGCGGTGGTGGAGTTCGACGACCTCGCCGCGAAGCTCGTGCCCGAACTGAACCGCCGCCTGGACGAGGAGAAGGTGCCCGCGTCCGTGCCGCGCCTCAAGGTGATCGGGTCATGAGCGGGCCGCCAGTGCAGCAGTCAACCCTCAGGGGGCAAGGCCCATCCCTGCTTCGGGCCCTGGGACGGTGGGACCTCACGGCGATCGGCGTCAACCAGGTAATAGGCGGCGCCATCTTCCTGATCCCGTCGCAGCTCGCCGCGCAGGTAGGCAACTGGGGCGTCATCGCTTTCCTGCTCGTCGGCGTGGCGTCGCTTTTCGTTGCACTCTGTTTTGCAGAGGTGGGGAGCAGATTCGAGGGGACCGGCGGGCCCTACCTGTACACGCGGGCAGCCTTCGGGCGCTTCGCAGCGTTCGAGGTCGGCTGGATGCAGTGGTTCACGAGGGTCACGAGCCAGGCGTCGATTGCGAACGGGATCGCGCTGGCGCTGGGGTTCTACTGGCCGGCAATGATGGGCGGGACGGGCCGCGCCCTGCTGCTCATCGGCCTCGTCACCGCGCTCGCGTTCGTCAACGTTCGAGGCATTCGCCAGAGTTCCCTCGTCGTGAACATCCTGACGGTCGGCAAGCTCGTCCCGCTCGGGATCTTCATCGTGGTCGGGTTGTTCTTCCTGGACCGCGACCTGCTGTCCCCCCTGCCGCCGCTCACGTGGGGCCAGGCGTCCGCCGGCGCGCTGCTGCTCATATTCGCCTACGGCGGCTACGACGTGATCCCGGTTCCGGCGGGCGAGGCGAGCGATCCGCGCCGGCACGTGCCGTTCGCCCTCGTCACGACGATCATCGCCGTCACAGCCATCATGGGGCTGGCGCACCTGGCTGCGGCCGGCATTCTGCCCGACCTGGGCGCCTCGACGACGCCCCTGGCCGACGCGGCGTTCGCCATCATGGGAGGCGCGGGGGCGCTTCTGATTGGCGTGGGCTCGATCGTGTCCATGACCGGCAACAACGCCGGACAGGTGCTGACCGGGTCGCGCATGCTCTTCGCGCTGGCCGAGCACGGCGAGTTGCCCGCCTTCTTCGGCAAGATCCACCCCGTGTACCGCACGCCGTCGAACGCGGTGATCTTCACATCGGCAGTGGCGCTGGCGCTGGCGCTGTCGGGATCGTTCGCGATGCTCGCGGCCGTCAGCGCCGTCGCTCGCCTCGTCACCTACACGGGCGCGTGCGCGTCCACGCTCGTCCTGAGGAGCGCGCGTTTCGAGGGCCGCGTGCAGCCGGCAACGTTCATTGTAAGAGGAGGGCCCGTCATCCCGGTTCTCGCCGTCGTCGTGTCGATGGCGATTCTCGCGGGCGCGACGACACCGCAGCTCACGGGCGGGCTGGCCGCCCTGGCCGCCGGCGCGGCGCTGTACTTCGTGAACGACTGGCGGCGGGCCGGCAGCGTGTGACCGAAGCCTGAGCAGGCTGAACGCCCCGTGTGGTACCCTTGGCGGTTACCGTGACGGCGGGCCAGTCGCCGCCCGAACCCGACGTAACCAAACCAGAGTCGACGGACGAGAAACGCGTGGATTACATCCGCTGGCTGATCGACTTCACCCTCCACATAGACCGCCACCTGGGCTTTCTCATCGCCTCGTACGGAACGGCGACTTACGGCGTGCTCTTCGCGGTCGTCTTCCTCGAGACGGGCCTCGTCGTCACGCCGTTCCTGCCCGGCGACTCGCTTCTCTTCGCGGCCGGCACGTTCTCGGCTGTCGGGTCGCTCGATGTGTGGTTCCTCTACCTCGTGCTCACGGCGGCGGCTGTGCTCGGCGACACGATCAACTACTCGATTGGCCATTACCTCGGGCCCAGGGTCTTCCACTACCCGAAGTCCCGCTTCTTCAATCCAGACCACCTGCGGCGGACGCAGCAGTTCTTTGAGCGCTACGGCGCCAAGACCATCGTCATCGCGCGGTTCGTTCCGATCGTCCGCACCTTCGCCCCGTTCGTCGCAGGGATCGGGAAGATGCGCTACCTCCGCTTCGTCACCTACAACGTGGCGGGGGGCGCCGCGTGGGTGGCTGTCTGCCTGTTCAGCGGCTACCTGTTCGGGAACCTGCCGATCGTCCAGGAGAACTTCGGCCTCGTGATCCTGGCAATCATCTTCGTCTCGGTGCTGCCGGGGATCGTCGGCTATCTCCGGGAACGGAAAAGGGCAGGCAGCCTGTAGTCCTTGGGCCCGCCACAGGCTGCGGTGGTATCCTTTTCGTGCACTCGAGTTCGAGAAGGAGCAGTTCATGAGCCCCCGTCCCGGCAGGGTTCTCCTCTGGGTAGTCGTCGTCATCCTCGCGGCGTTCGCAGCCGCGCAGTTCTTCCCCGTCGATCGGACCACGCCGCCGGTCGATCCGTCGCGTGCAATCGGAGCGCACCTGGCGGTGCCGCAGCCGGTGGCGGACATCCTGGAAAGGTCGTGCCGAGATTGCCATTCCTACGCTACCAGGTGGCCCTGGTACGTGCGTGTGGCACCCGCTTCCTGGTTCATGGCGGGGCATGTCAGGGAGGCCCGCGAGCACATGAACCTCTCGGAGTGGGGCACGTACGATCGCGGGGAGATGTCGGAGCTGCTCGGCGAGATGTGCGGAGAAGTCCGCGAAAGAAACATGCCGCTCCCCTCGTACCTCCTGCTGCACCGCGGTGCACGGCTCAGCGACGCCGACATCGAGCTGCTCTGCGGCTGGACCGAGGAGGCGCGGCGGGCGCTTGGCGAAGCGGGGCGGTGAGTCGTGCCGTCGTGGCCCCATCCTGCCCCGCCGGCAAGCGAGAACTGACCGGACCGCAGCGCGACAGAGCCACCTTTCGCTTCGTGTCTTCGTAGCTTCGTGGCCCCCCGTCGGTAGGCTCCTCAACGCACCAGGTGGAACGAGGTCTGGCGCACGTCTATGAAGCGTGGGCCCGTCTTCAAGAGAACCGCGTCCTGCTCGAGCGCGATCCTGACCTCCTGGTTGCCCCACTCGGGGACGTCGGCGCGGTTGTTCAGCTCGATCGAGTGAACAGTATCCGCGAAGAGCGGGTAGTCGCCATCGCCGGGAACGCCGTCCTGCTTGTCCACCATGCCGACTGGCGGGCCAGCCGCGTGGCCGTGCACGCCGAGCGGGTGGGAGTAGATGCTCGGTCTCAGGCCTTCGGCCCGTGCGCGCTGGAGGGCGGAGGCCAGCACCTGGTTCCCGGTTCGGCCGATCCGCAGCTCTTCCATGTGGATGTCCTGGAGGCGATTGGCGCTGGCGAGCGCCGCCTGAAGGCCCTTCGGCGCTTCCGTCTCGCCCTCCTTCAGGACGTAGGCCTGCTGCTGGGTGTCGGTGCACAGGTTCATGTAGACGATGCCGAAGTCGCAGTGAAGCAGGTCGCCGCGTTGGATGACCGTGCTGCCGCCGAACGGGCTGTCTTTCGGCCGCTGTATCGACACGGATGGATGGAACCAGTTGGTAAAGCCGAGCTCGAGTGACCGCTGACGCATCCACCACACGACATCGTCGGTTGTCGTAACGCTGGGTGTGATGACCCGGTTCGAGAACGCTTCGGCGATGATCGAGTGGGCCACTGCTACGACCTGTGGGTACAGGGCGAGCTCTTGCGGGGTCCGCCGTTCGAGAACCCGGACGGCGAGCCTCTCAGCCGACTTGAGCCGCTTCGCATACTCGGGGCCGATCGCCTTCACGAGACTGGCCTTGAGCGAGGCCGTCAGGCCGTCACCGTAGTGATCGACCTCGGACTCGTCGATGCCGATCACTTTCGGGTTGCGTTCGCGGATGACCTCGGCCAGCCGCGCCCACTGGTCCATCTTCGATGGGACCCACACGCTCTTGTACCAGTCGCCCATCTGGCGGAAGTTGACCGAGAAGCGGTCGAAGCCGGCGGCACCCCGATCGTGGAATACCAGGATCTGCAACCTGCTCGCGTAAAGGGTCGTGAATGGCACGAGCGAGAAATAGACCGGATCCTCGTTGTTCTCGCGGCAGATCACGAGCCACATGTCGATGCCCTCTTCCCTCATGATCGCGGGCAGTATGCGCTCGAGCCGTTCCTGAAGGGAGGCGTTCCAGACCTCTGCCTGCTGGCGGAGCGTGAGGATGTGCGGCACCTGCGGGCTGCCGCCAGACCCCGCTGCGCCGGAGAGGGAGGAGAGGCGCGCAGCGGGAGAGGGACCTGCGCCGACGGACGCAGACAACGGCAGTGCGAGGGCGGCCATCAACAGGATGAGACCGAAAGAACGCATCTGAATCCGCATCGAGAAGTCTCCTGGCGGGGGAGTATACAAGGGCCGCGGGCTCCAGGCTACACGCTGCGGCCAGACTGCAGGTCGAGGGCGCCGGCCACGGGTCGGCCGCGCACTCGCAGGCAACGGGCACTCCCGATGAGGGCGCGGCCTAGTCCACCAGGTCCATTGCCAGGTTGCGGTGGCGGGAACCCCACGCCCGTCACGACTGCTGCTCACCGCGTTCCGTCGGCAAGCGGTCAATCGAGCACCACATGACGCGGCTGAAAGCAGTGCAGGATGCTGCAGAGTCCGGCGTGGACAAGAGGCGCCGCCCGGCGCGGGAAGGTGAAGCGATCGCCGGGGCGGCTGTCACCGCCCCGGCATGGTCGGGACTGGCAGCGTTCAGTTCGTGGGTCGCGCGGCCGGCTTGACGTAGACGGCCTGCAGGATCTCCTTGGTCGCCTCGTCCTGGACAAAAGCCACGACCGCGAGCCTGGCCGCGTCCATCTCGTGCTTCTTCTCGCGGAACGTGTAGCCCTTCCTGTTCTTCTCGAAGTCCTCGAGGTGCGCCTTCGCGGCCGCGGCGATGGCCGCCAGGTCGAAGGTGTGCTCGAAGGTGCCGCCGCGACCCGGCCGCAGGGCAAACCCGGTCGGCACGACCTGCGGGGTTGGGGCAGGCTTCGCAGCGGCCTCGCCCTCGGCTCCTTCCTTGGCTGGAGGCGCGGGCGGCGGCGGGGTGAAGCCGGCCAGGCTGCGCACGACCATCGAGTGGAACCGGACGCCGTTCTCGCCGCTGTAGCGCACCTGTTCCTCGACGAGCGCGACTTGCAGCCGCAGCTTGTCCGACTTGCTCTTCACGTCGCCGACCGATGCCCTGACGGTCACCGCTGGACCGTTCACGTTCGCCCGGAGGTCGATTCTGGCTCCGGCCGGCACGGGCAGCCGCTTCTGTATGACAGGCTCGATTCTCCGATCGAAGATCGACTTCGCCTGGTCGGCAGAGCCGCCCCCGCTTCCACTCTCGCCGTCGATGTAGTAGCTCGGGACGCCGCGGATACCGTAGAAGGCCTGCCGCGCCAGCGTCGCCGGATTGGTCATCGGGTCCGGCTGCGGGATGTGCACGTGATAGGTGATAGCGACGAAATCCTGCTTGCCGTACCTTTCTTCAGCTCCCTTGAAGGCGTGACCCGCCCCAACGCATGGCGGTCAACCCGCCCCGGCGAAGACTTCCGCCAGGACCACGCGCTGGTTGCGCGCAGGCTTTCTCGTGAAGGGCTCGACGTCGACGTACTTCGGCGTCTCACGACGGTAACGCTCGTCGAGCATCTCTTCGAGGCCGTCGGCGGAGCCGCCGTGCGTCTTCCTGTAGACGGCCAGCAGGTCGTCGCGTTCAGCCGCCGTGATACGTCCTGAGAGAGCGAGCGTCGAGAGGTACTCGAGCTGGCTCTTGTCGTTCCCCGCCTTCTTCGCGGACTCGGCCAAGAGCCTCGCAACCGTGGCCAGGGTGGCGGCGGGCGGCTTCGCGGCGTAGGCCTCAGCGAGGATCTTCTCGCCGTCGCCGAGGTGTCCGCGCTTGATCAGGACCTGTCCCAGAGTTGCCTGGAGGTCGGCGCGAGATGTCCGGTAGGCGGCGCGGAGTTCGTCGTCGGACGGCACCGGAGGCGGCGCCGCGGGCGGCTTGGGCGCAGATGCCGATGAGGAAGCGGCCGGCCTGGCTGTCATCACGCCGTTGACCATCGACATCGTGTATCCGGAGGGAGGCCGCGGCTTCGGGTTGCGGGCCGCCTCGGCGGCGCGCTCGGCCGCCTTCTTCCGGAACTCGACGAACTGCTTCTCGTCCATCGACTCGAGGCCGTCTCGCGCGTACTGGTACGCTTCCTCCAGGAGGCCGGCGCCCATCAGCTGCGTCGCAACCCTGTTGTAGGTCACGATTATCGGGGAAGTCTCGCTCTTCTTCCCTTCCTCGATCAGCTTCTTGATCGAATCCAGGTACTTGCTCCGCGCGCTCGTGAAAGCTGTCCGGAGGTTCGAATCGATCTGGCTCTTCGCCGCCTCGACGAGGACCGACTCCGGGTAGGAGGTGATGAACTCCTCGAACGCCGTGATCTTTCTGTTGACGTCCTTCTCCGCGGAAGCTGCGTTGAAAGCCTTGAAGTCAGCCGGCAGTTCTTCTTCCGCCTTGCCAGCAGGCCTGGCCTGTTCGGCCGGCCTGGCTTGCTCGGGGGGCTTCGCCTGCTGTTGGCCTTCCTGGCCCTCGCCAGCGGCCGCCGCGGTGCCGGACTGCGGGCCGGCTGGCTGGGCCCGTGGTCCCGACCCCGCAAGTGCTGAAAGCGCGACGAGCATCACCAGGAATCGGAGACTGCTCTTCATACGTACTCCTTGGCGCGGTTGCCGTTCCCCGGACCAGTGCCGCGATGGGTTGGGGGTGGGTTATGGTAACAGACGGGCGCGCGCACCTCAACCGAACCGAGCCCTTTCACCCACGGGGTTGCCGAAAAGAGGACCTCAGCCGACCCGGGTCATTCCCACCCGTTGCGGTGAACGCGCGCTGCGTCGTAACGATCCTGCAGGACGGGCTGCTCCGCAGGCTCGCCGATGGAAACCAACGCGAAGGGCACCAGTCCTTCCGGCACGCGCAGGATCTCGCGCGTGGCGCGCACGCGATCCTCTACCGGGTAAAGCCCAATCCACACGGCGCCGAGCCCCAGGCCGTGGGCCGCGAGGAGCAGGTTCTCGGCCGCGGCGGCACAGTCCTGCGGCCAGAAACCGGGTATCTTCTCGCGCGCGGGCTCCGCGCAGATGAGGATCGCCGTCGGCGCCGACTCGAGCATCTCGCAGCCCGGCATCGCCGCCTGGAGACGATCCAGCAGGTCACGCCGATCGACGACGGCGAACTGCCAGGGCCGGGCATCGGCCGCCGACGGGGAGCGGAAGAGAACTTCCAGCATCTTCTCGATCGCCGCTTCGGGAACCGGCGCTGGGCCGTAGCGGCGGATGCTGCAGCGGGTCATCAAGGCATCGAGAACGTCCATCGCGACTCCGTTCCCGCCGCACCGTGGCGGCGGGAACGGAGCATCGTACCACGGTCTAGATCGCCTTCGAGAAGCCGTGGCAGTTCGAACAGTCGATCTTCCTCTCGCCAACGTGCTTCTCGTGCAGCCTCGAGAACCCCGGGTTCGACTTCGTGCCGTGGCACGACGAGCAGAGAGGCTGGCCGCCGCGAGTGGCGTTCGGCGTGTAACCCAGGGCGGCGAAGTCGAGGCGCCCAGCGCTTCCGGAGGTGGTATGGCACGAACCGCAGGTGAGCGCCTGCTCCTTTGGCGCGACCTCGTGGTAGACGCCCATGTACCGCTCGGTCTCGACGAATTCGTGGCCGTTGTCTGGCCACTGCATCGCGGCGCGGCCCTGGGTGATCGCGCCGAGAATGTCTGCCGACTGGAAGAAGAGGCCGATCTTGAGCGGCAGCAGCACACGTGTCACGGGGTCGATCGGCTGCTTGCCCTCGTGGCGCTTCATGGCGGTGATTTTCGCGCCAACGTCACCGACGTTGCCGAGCGGCCCCGCCATCAGCACACGGCCGTTCTCGCCGGCAGCGGCGGGCTGGCCGAACTCGTAGAACTTCGAGCGGCCGTTGAAGAAGCGGTAGACCGGCGTCACGTTTGTCCGGAGCTCCATGGCTGGCTCGTAGAGGCCGGTCTCGTGGCTGAGAACGCCGGGCAGGCTCCAGTCGCGACGCATGTCCGTCGGCGCAACCTTCGCGAACGACGGCACGTGGCACACGTTGCAGGCGACGCGCGCCGTGTGGTTGTTCAGCCGCGAGTCGGAGTGCGGCTGCGCCGTGTGGCACGACGAGCACTCGACGGGCGTCGGTGTGTCGCGCTCGCGCATGTCCACGCCGCGGCCCGGAATCCTGTGCCCTGCAGCCACATGGCAGCTCGTGCAGGAAAGTCCCGCCCCGCCCTGAGAGGTTGGCGCCATGTGGACGTCGACGGCGGGAGTCGCGTTCCGGTGCGCTTCTTCGATGTCACCGCGCTTGAAGTTGTTGCCTCCGCCAGCCTTGGTGTGGCAGCTGAGGCAGGTGCCGGACGTCGGCTTCTGGATGTCGACGGCCGCCTGGAGCAGCGAGACCGTCATCTTCGCCGTGTCGGGCACCATCCGGAAACCCGTCGCCTGGTCGCCGGCCACCGTCCTCTTGTAGGAGGGCGAGTGGCAAAGCAGGCAGTCTATGTTCTCGAGCTGTTCCTGTGTGGGTTCGGGCTTTGGCTTCAAACCGAGTCCCGTGTGGCACCGGGCGCAGCCGCCGTCAACGACAGCCCCCGTCGTCGTCGTCAGCTTCCCCAGCCAGTTGATGTCGGGGTAGATGCAAAAGTCGTTGATGCCTCCCAGCTTCCCCGCCCGCGTCGTGCTCAGGCCCTCCGACTCCGTGGCGTCTCCCTGCCATTGGTAGTGGACCGACGAATGGACCGCGAGCGCCTCGTCCTCGTGGCACGCAAGGCACGTTTTCGTTCCCTCGTAGGTCGTGAACCTCCCGGCGTGGGAACCGGTGACGTCCGGAACGTTCTGCAGCGTGACGTTCCGGGTGCCGTTCAATGCCACGCCTGCCTCCGCGTACCACGCGGAGACTATGAGCGCCTGATCCGAGGTGACGGCCGACGTCGTGAGGACGCCGGCGTCGATCGTCGCGAAGCGCGAGTTCACGGACCACGACGCCTGGGCCGTGACGTTGGAGGTCGACCCGTCAGAGTAGGAGGCCATGGCCGTGTAGGACGCGGTGCTCTCCTCGATGACGGTCGCCGGGCCGCTCACGGTGACGGCCGTCAGCACCTTGCCTGGAGGCGTGCCATTGCAGCTCGGCGGTGCGCCGTCGACGTCGCGCTCGACGAAGGCGCCGGCAGACTCCGCCCTGACCCTGCATGGGATCGTTTTGAGGCCGGGCAGGCTGCGCGACCACGTGCCGTCGCGCCTGACCCTGGCGGAGCCGAGCACTGCCCCTGTCGTAGCATCGAGAAGGAGGACCGAGTCCCCCGCGTTGGCGGTGCCGGCAACCGACAGCCCCCGGTTCGTCACCTGGGCACTGGTTATGCTCAGCGTCGCCCCGGTAAGGGCGATCGCCCCGACGAGAGCCATCAGGAAGGTCGCTGACGCCTGTATGCTTCGTCTCTTCATGCTTCGGCCTCTCCAATCTCCAGCACACGAGCAACACCGGTGGGCGCGCGAAGAGCGTCGCGCCGGAGATGCAATGCCGCCGTGTCGCTTCTTGATTGATGACGATGAATCGAGGAGTGTGCGCTGGTTCTACAGCACGCTGAGCAACCGGCATGCCGACGCGAATTGCTGAAAAATCTAGCGGTCCACTTCGCTGCAGCGATTTCTCGAAACATCAAGGTGTGTAACAATCACACACTGACCCGCTCGAGGCGCGTGCCGGCACATGGGTGGACACGGCGGATCGTCTTGATCGGCCGAAACTTGGCAAAATCAGACTTGTTCGGTCGGGCAGGATGTGAAGCTACGGACCCAGGCGTCAGGACTCTGACACCCTCGGGGAACCAGACGCGGCGGGGACGTGGCCCGGGGTGGCATCGACATCGGACGCGCTTTGGGTGCCATCCGTCACCGGCGCGGGACCGGATGGGCCGCGCCTGGCAGACGGGGCAGGCGAACCCCAGATCGAACGCCTCCGTCGCCGAGGGCGGGACTCTGGGGACGGGCGTGGCGGCCGTGGCGGCCGTGGCGTTACGTCCCCCGGCGCTCAGAGGCCGGGGGACGCAAGAACGCGCAGAGGCGCGTGAGCGAGTCAGGGCCGCCGTTCCGCGGCCGGCCTGATCAGCAGGTCGTACAACGGATGGGCTGGGGCGACCTTCTCCGTGTCGTCCGTGACGCTGACTGCCAGGACGCGGATGCGTTCGTTCACCGGCAGCGTGACTGTTCGGGCGTTCTCGGGGAGGTCAATCGTGTAGGCGCAGAGATAGGAGTAAGCGTACGGCTCGTTCGTGCCGTCCGACGCGTGGCGGTGCGATGCGAACCAGGCTACCGGTGCTGTCTTCACGAATCCGGGCGTCAGGCCGGCGTAGGCCATGACCGTTCTCGTGCGCGGCGGCGTTCCCGGCGGCGGCGCGGGCTGGCCCGGCCGCGGCGTCACCTCCTCGACGCGAGGCTCCCATCTCCGGTTGTCCCACTGGCCGATGTAGCCGCCCCAGTTCTGGATCCTGAGGTCGAAAGGCTCCTCGCCCACGAAGAACCGGCCTACCTGATCGCCTTCGGAAGCCGCAGCGAGAATGTGCACGCGTGTGAATCGGCCTTCGGGGAGCTGCAGCGTTTGCCCTCTTGCGACCATCGCGTTGGGCCTGGTCGCTTCGGGCTTCACGAGATTGAAGCTCACGCTGCCGTAGGAAACCTCCGGCGGGAGGAGTTCGGCCGGAAGGCTGCGGCCGGCGGTGTCGAAGTGCCCGGCCGACACTACGCCATCGGGACTTGCCACCGCCTGATCGCAGGCGAGCGGCACGGGCCGCGAGGCGGGCGGGGTGGCCCGAGTCGCTGGCGGCTCGAGCCTGACAGCGAACGTGCGCGGCTGGTAAGGCGTGAAGCTGGCGACCAGCGCTCCCGACGCGATAGTCGCGGGGCCCACCGGTTCTTCGGCGCCATTGACCTCGCGGGCCGCGACCACCGGTGCAACGAACGTCGCCCTCACGTCGTCCGTGCTGTTGCCGGCCATCTCCACCATCCGAACGATGATCTCATCCGACTGCTCCGCCTTCTTGACGGCCAGGACACGTATGCGCGGGTTGTCGAGAGAGAGGAGCGAGGCGCGCTTGCCGAGCGAGCCCGCGTGCCTGGTGCTCGTGAAGGCGACGAGCGGCTGGTTGAGCCGGTAACCGTGCCACTGGCTCCCGGCATCGCGCCAGCCGCCGGCGTGCGCGGCCAGGCCGTAGACGAACTCGTGCCGCCCCCAGTCCTGCGTGCCCTGATCCTCGTACCCGCCGCGCGTCCCCGGCGTGCGGACGAGGGTGAGCCGCAGCGTGTTGTCGGCCGGCTTGTCCGACCCGTTCTTGCAGTCGGTGAGGAGCGTGACGCCGAAGGCGCCGCTCTGATCGGTCAGATCGACCCACTGGTGAGAGGCGACCTCGAACTGCCGCTCCTCGTTGGTGGTCCGATCGATCGTCCCGATGTCCCAGTTGTACGTCGCGAGGCGGTTCGACGCAGACAGCGGGAAGACCGCCTTCAGGTGGGCCTCCTTCGTCATCCAATCGATGGCGTTCGCGACCTCCACCCTGTTGCCCGCGTCGCCGGCGGCAAGCCGTATGGTCTGGACGAAGGTCGACCCCTCAGCCTCACGGGCGATTTCGAGAGCGATCCTCGCGGGCCCGTTCTCGACGATGCGGACGCGGGCGGGCGCCTGAACGAACGCGCGCGGGGCCCGCATCTGGTCCTCGAAGTCCATGTTCCAGGCGGGCCAGGCGCTCGGGTTGTCGGTCTTTATCTCGAGGCGGGCTGGCGAAGCCAGGAGTTCGCGTCCGAGCGACTTGTCGAACAGGCTGGCGATGTCGCCGTTCTTGTCGATCTGCACCTGGTAGCGATGATTCTCCAGCGAGGTTTCGGTGACGGGGCCGAGAGGAGTGGCTGCCGCGTCTTTCGAAGGCTGCACGTCGAAGACAGCGTAGCCGACGGGGGGCACCCTGGCGAGGAAGAGCACGCGACCGTCCGGGTTGACCTGCGCGGGAACTGCCGCGCCGTCGGGGCCGACGACGCGGACGCCGGGCGGCGCCCCTCCTTCGAAAGGAACTTCGGCCTCCACCAGGTCTTCGCGCTCGATGTTCAACGCGTTGAATACGATCACGGGCGTTCCGGAAGCCCGCGTGTCGAGCGCCGCGCCGACTGCCTCGGTAGCGCTCGTCAGGACGCCGGCGAACTGGTTCATAGCCAGCACCTCGTCGTTCCAAGAGTACTCGTAGGCCTTCGGGATGCTGGTGCCCGGGATGATGTCGTGCATCTGGTTGCCGAGCACGAGCGACCACGCCGCGTTCAGCCGCTGGAGCGGGTAGAGGCGGCCGCCCAGCCAGTCGGCCAGCACGGAGGCGCGCTCGGCGTTGTCGGCGAGCACCTCGTTCTGGCGGTTCCACCGCTTCATGTAGGCCTGCGAGGTGAGAGAGCCGGCAGAGTGGTTGATCAGCTCGAGATCACCCTTGTAACGCGGGAGCCGGGCCTGCTGCTCTTCCGTGAGGTTCACGAAAAGCTGCTCGGCCGTGGCCGACACCACCTTTACCGGGCCGTTGCCGACAGGAACGGGCTTTGGGGGTTCCGGGGGAGTGGAGGGGAGCGAGGCTGCCTGGTCCGCGCGTCCGCGGCCGCCCGCAGCAGTCTGCGGAAACGGGGGGATCGGCGTCGGCGTCTTCGTCACGATGTGCTCCATCATCTTCACGGAAGCCTCGTTCGGGGAGCCGCCGGTGTCGCCTGTGCCGTAGTACATGAAGTCCGCGAACACACCTGTCACGCGGCCGTTGAGAGCTATGCGCGAGGGCCAGTCGACGAGCGGGCGTGGCCGCTGCTGCGGGTTGGCCGGAGGCGGTGGAGGAGGCGGCGCGGTGGAAAGATCGTAGGTAACCGATCCTCCGTAGCTTCCGGGGTTGAGCGCGGCGATGACAGTCTTGCCGTCCGGCCCCTCCCAGATGCCGACGTTGAAGGGAATGCCCACGGGCGTCTGCTCGGGCGAGTCCGGGCCTCCGACCTTTGCCGCCGGCTGCCAGGCGGAGGAAAGCTTCTGGGACGAGAACGCCTTCAGGCCCGTATGAGCGAGAATGCTGGGCAGCGACGCCGGAAATCCGAAGCAGTCCGGCAGCATGTACTCGGCGCTGGTCTTGCCGAACTCCTTCGTGAAGTACTGCTTGCCGTAGAGGATCTGCCTGATTATCGACTCGGCCGACGGCGAGTTGACGTCGTTCTCCTCGACGGACGAGCCGGCCGGGAACCACCGGCCCGCCGCGACGTACCTCTTCAGCCTGGCGAAGTCCTCCGGGTAGTACTCCTGGATCATCTGGTATCGGCGCGCCCCGCTGAAGTTGAACACGTAGTGCGGGTACTTCTCGATCAGCTGGAAGTTCGTGCGGATCGTCTTGGGCAGGTACTCGCGGATCGTCGTCGGGTAATCCCACCGCCACTGGGTATCGAGGTGCGCGTAGCCGACGACGAAGAGCGTCGGCTGCGAAGCGAGGTCGGTGGTGCTCTCCACGGGGGCGCTCTTCGCGCACGACCCTGCGACAAAGAGCAGCGCCAGACAACCGGCGGCGACGAAGACAACTCCCGTACGTTTCAACATGGCACCTCCGGATCAGCGATCAGCGATCAGCTATCAGCTATCAGCGCCGGGACCGGCGGGAATAAACGCTGAATGCTGGTCGCTGAAGGCCGACCGCTGACACGTAACGCTCTCTCAGTCCTCAGTCCTTGGTCCTCAGTCCTTGGTCCTCAGTCCTCTTGGGCTTGGTCCCCTCGTCCAGCGGCGTCGTCGCGAGCCTCGCTTCCGCTTCTTCGAGACCCAGACCGTGGCGGAGCCGCAAGGTCGCCATCGCCACAGGGGGCGGGTAGGCCTTGCCGGCACGCCGCCTTGGCTCCACGTAGTCGATCACCTCGAAGAGCGCGTGGCAGGCTTCGCTGTAAGGCACGCCGGCCAGGTGGCTGATGTAGCGCGTCGACCGATCGATCAGTTTCAGGTTGCTGGGCACGACCCAGATCATGCGGTTGCCGAGCACGCGGCCAAGGCGCGCCATGGTGCAGGTCGACATCGCGTTCATCAGCATCTTCATCCCGACTCGGAGCAGCGGGTCGAGAAGCGCCGGCCTCTCGGGTACCAGCAGCAGGACCGTGTGGTCCACGCCGGTCGCGCGGGCAAGCGACTCGAATCGGGAGAGCGCTGGCCTCCCGCCACCGGCGATGAACGCCGTGGTGGCGCCAGCGGCCTTTGCGCGCGCCAGTATCCCGCTGAAGGGAGCGTCGGGGCCTTCGACGAGCGGCACGTCCGCCGGCCCTAGGATCGCCGTCACCGCGTCGCCCGGGCGGGCCGGCCTGTCGGCGATGCCGTCGAGGCCGATCCTGAAGCGAAGCAGCTGGGAGAGGCCAATCTCCCCCAGGACCAGCGCCTGCCTTTCCACAGCCTCCTCGTCCAGCATCGACCGCAGGTCGTCGATCGTCCACTCGATGGTCTGCGGCGCCCGCCGCAGCAGCTTCGCCCACGCTTGTTCGGTCCGTGCATACGGCGTGAAAAGGAACCCCCACGACTCTGAAGCCTCGGCGTCGTCCCACTTGCGGAACGAAGGAATGCAGAAGGTCGGGCTTCGTTCGGCGGTGTCGGTGAGGACGTCGACTGCGAGCGAGTCCGCGAGGTAAGACGATCGCCAGCCGCCGGCGTAGATGGCGCCCTCGATCTCGACCATTCTGCCGAGAGATTCGCGGAACGGGGCCCCGGAGAGAGTCGAGTGGAGGGCGGCGAGATCCGACGCGATCTCCGCGGGAACGTCGCTCGAGGCGCCCACGGCGGCGTCGAGCGCACCCTCCTCCGCGAGCAGATCTCGAAGCGTCATCTCGAGGACGGTCAGCATGGCGAGGAGCTCGATGCTCGTCGCCTGCATCCTCGTCGATCCCGTGATTGCCATCGGCCCCGTCGTCAGGTTGACTTTTTCGATTCGCGGCTCGTCGATCACCTCGCGGCTGCGCCTGACGAGGCTCCTCAGGATCTCGTCCGGGTTGTTGTAGACGAAGAAGACCCTGGCGCCTGCGGCCAGCCCCTGCCAGGCCGTGCCGATGACGAAGGAGGTCTCGCCGCCTTCCGTTATGGCGAAGAGCACGTCGCCCTCGGCGATACCGAGGTCAGCCACCTGCTTGCGCCCGAACGCAGCGAAGTCCTCGAACCCCTCGACCGACTTGATTAGGGCGTAGTCGCCGCCCGCCATGGCGCTCCGCGAGCGGTTCTCGTAGCAGTCGGGTGAAGGCGAGACGAGGGCGCGGGCCCTCCGCTGCTGCCAGAAGGCCCGCCAGATCGAGTCGAGCTGGACGCTCAACCTGCCGGTCGCACCGCAGCCAGTGAAGAAGATCCTCTTGCCGCGGCGTATGGCTTCGACCGTCGCGGCGGCCATCCGCGCCGGCTGATCGGACCCTGCCCACTCGGAGTATCGCGCGACCACGTCCCCGTCAACGTCGAAGAGCAGGGCCAGCCCTTCGGCAGCACTGGCCGCCGCTACCTGGCTCAGCTCCGTGGTTTTCGGGTGGGGCAACTCGGTCGTGAGACCGCCAAGGCGGAACTCACCCGCCTTCGCGAGGAATTCCTCCGCCCTTTCACGTGGTCCGGCGGCGTTCACGGGTCCACCAGGCAGCGATTCATGGCCGCCCAGCATACCCCCGCCTAGGCGGGCAGCACAACTGCCCGCGGCGGTGTGGGAGCGAAGCAGGCTACGGCTATTTCGAAACGAGGACGAAGCTGCCGTCGATGACCAGTCCTACACCCGGCGCGTACACCTTCTCCTCCGAACCGCTCTCCAACGCACTCGACTCGCGCACTCGGAGACAGCCGGCGAAAGAACCCGCAGGCACCTTTGCAGCCTCGGTCAGGCTGACTATCTCGGCGCGGTCCATTGCGACACCGGGTGCGACCTCCTGGTAGTACCGGTCACCGATGACCGGCTTGCCAGGCATCATCAGGCCGAATGTCGCACCTTTGTCTCCGGACAACCACGCGCCCTCGTGGCCAGTCACCTTGCCGCCCTCGTAGATGTCCACTTCCTCTCCGAAGTAGTAGACGTCACCCGTCGCCTTGTCGATGGCAAAGTAGTTGCGCGAGACCTCGGCGAGCTCTCCGCCCTCGGTCTCACGCTCCTCGACGACGCGGGTCACGACGCCATCGACCGTACGCGTCTGGTCGAGCACTGTGATGACAAGCGTGTCCTTGCCGTTCCTGTACGTCAGCCGGTACCCGGGCTCGAGGACGAAGTAGGTGTTCCGCCCCGTGCTCGAGAGATTCGACTTCTCCACCTTGAAGATCCGGCGCCAGCCGTCATGGGTCTGGTCCCGGCCTGCCGGGGTTGCCGGCAGAACGGCCAAGACGAGGGCGATCGCGGCACAACACGCCAGGCTCGACATCCTCGACATCTGGCCTCCTTCCTGCGCCACGGTGACGTCGTGAAACAACGCTCGCCGGCAGGCGCTTCCGGTGATACGCTTTGCCGGCCGGGCCGCTTCGTCCGGGGGAGCGGTTCCGGGCCGGTCGATTCTACACCTGTCCTTCATAGGGTTTCGTGAGCCTTGGAGGCCGCGGCCGTGCCAGCAATGGGCGTTGCGCCCGCAGACCGCTCTTGCCGAAGCCGGCGCTCCCGGCGTGAACTTGCGCTGGAGCGCGTCGCGATGCGACTCTCGCCAACCCTGCTGCTGGCCGCGGCCCTGCTCGGGGGCGCCTGCGCCGCCCGCACTCCAGGGGTGCCCGGCCGGACGGCGGACGAGATACGCGGCCGCACCGGCCAAACGGTGCGTCCACCAGAGAACAAGGTCGATCAGCAGCTGCCGCCCGACGTCAGCCTGGACGATGGCGTCAGCGAAGAAGAGGCGGTCGCGGCGGCGCTGTGGGGTAACGCACAGCTGTCCGCCGACCTCTCCGCGCTGGGGCTGGCGCGAGCAAACCTCCTCGAAGCAGGCCTTCTGCGAAACCCGTCTTTTCAGGCGCTGTTTCCGGTTGGCGTCAAGCCGTTCGAGCTGGCGGTCACATGGCCCCTCGAAGCGATTTTCCAGCGCACGCGCCGGGTCGAGGCTGCCAGTCGTGAATGGGAGCAGATTGCGGAAGGCCTGGTCCAGAACGGGCTGAATGTGGCGCGCGATGCCCGGCTCGCTCACTCGGCGCTGCTCCGGGCCGAGCAACGCGCCCGGTTGAGCGACGACGCGTCGAAGCTTGCGGACGAAATTGTCCATCTGACAGCAGCGAGGTTGCGGGCCGGTGACGTGAGCGAAGTAGATCTCCGGCTCGCCGAAGCAGCCGCCGGCTCCGCTCGGGAGACCGCGGTTCGCGCGGCGCACGAGGTCGTACTCGCGCGCGAGCGCATGCGATTCCAGATGGGGCTTCCGGCTGCGGCCGCTCAGGAGATGCGGGCCTCCGCCTCGCCGGCCTACCCTGAGGCGCTGCCGCCCCTCGACGAACTGCGCGAGGCAGCGTGGTCCTGCCGACCGGACCTTCGAGCGCAGGAGATCGGGGTGGCAGCCGCTGCGGCCCGCGCCCGGTGGCAACGTTCGCGATGGCTGGTTCTCTCTGCGGTCCTCAGCAGCAAGGAGGTCGGTACGAGCGGTATCCGCACGGGCCCGGGCGTATCGGCGGACATCCCGGTCACGGCCAGCAGTCACGCGACAACGGCGCGCGCCGACGCCGAGGTGGAACAAGCCTCGCGGCTCTACATCGCGCTGAGGCAGAAGGTGGACCTCGAAGTGTCCGAGGCGTACGAACGGATGCTGTTGGCCATCGAACTGCGCGCAGCGGTGGCCGGATCGGTGGTGCCGATGTTCGAGAGGGCTGCGGCAGGGGCAAGGCAGGCTTACGAATCAGGCGACGTCTCGTACCTCTTTTTCGTCGAGGCCCAACGGCAGCTCCTCGAGGCGCGGCTTCGCCTAGCGGATGCGGAGGCAGCGGTGCGAGGAGCTGCGGCGGAACTCGATCGCTCGGTGGGAACCCGGGTTGACAGGCTGAGGAGAGAATGAAGATCTCGTCCATCGTCTGCGTCCTGCTCGCAGCCATTGCCGGGGCGTGTTCCTCTCCGCCACCGACAGGCAAAGCCGGCCCGCCTCCTGCGACCGTGAGCGGCAAGCCGAACGAAGCGGAGCTTGCAACGCTGACCTTGACCGAGGAAGCGGAGCGTAGACTGGGCATCGAAGTGGTCGTCGCCGTCGAGAAGCCGCTTCGAAACACCAGGGAGGTGGCCGGAGAGCTGATGGTGCCGCCTGGGCGGACGATGCTGGTTGCCGCTCCAGCGGCGGGCGTAGTGTCCTCCGGGTCGCACGGCGCACCGCCTCCTGGCGCCGTCGTGCGCGCCGGCCAGGAATTGTTCCGGCTCGCTCCGTTCGTCGCGATGCAGCGCGACTTGCAGGTGAGCTACGCCTCCGAGGCGACGGCGGCGAAGGCCCGCTTCGACGCCGCGCGAATGCAGCTCGAACGCGCACGCCAGCTCCTGGCCGACCGGGCGGGAAGCCAGCGAAGCGTCGAACAGGCCGAGCAGGAGCATCGGCAGGCGGAGGCTGCGTTTCAGGCCGCGAGCGCGCGCCTCGAACGACTGCGGGAGCACCCGTTGGAATCCGACGTCGTGGTCCCCATCACCGCTCCGGGAGGAGGCGTGGTCCGCCAGGTCTCGGTGGCACCCGGCGTGCAGGTGAGCGCCGGGACCGTTCTTGCCGAGATCGTCGACACCCGCGTGCTGTGGATCCGCCTGCCGCTCTACCCGGGCGACGCGAGAGAGCTCGATCGCAGCCAGACCGTAGAAGTGCGGCCGCTGGGAACGAAGACCGGCACGCCCTCGATGCCGGCGCGGCCCGTTCAGGGCCCGCCGGTCGCGGACGCAGCGGCCGTGAGCATCGACATCTACTACGAGATCGACAACCTGAAAAGCCTGTGGCGCCCGGGGGAGCGTGCGCTCGTCTCCCTGCCGTTGGGCACATCGGAAATCGGAATCGTCCTCCCCGCGAGCGCGATCGTGTACGACATGAACGGCGACGCGTGGGTCTACTCGCGCACCGCCGCACACACGTATCAGAGGCGGAGGGTGCTTTTGCGCCGCTCCGCGGGTGGGCAGGTTCTGGTGGAAGGCGCCGTGCGCGCCGGCGACGCGATCGTGTCGGTGGGCGTGGCCGAAATCTTCGGCGCAGAGTTCGGCAACGGGAAGTAGGAGCCCGAGGTGCGCTGGATAGTCGATCTCGCGTTGCGGCTCAAGACCGTAGTGGTCGCCCTGGCCGTCCTGCTCATGTTCGCCGGGGTGCGCGCGGCGCGGCAGACGCCGATGGATGTGTTTCCGGAGTTCGCGCCGCCCCTCGTCGAAATCCAGACCGAGGCGCCGGGCCTCTCCACTCCGGCTGTGGAGAACCTGGTCACAGTTCCGATCGAGAACGCCCTCAACGGCATAAGCGGGTTGGCGACGCTGAGGTCGAAGACCGTTCTCGGCCTGTCCTCGGTCGTGCTGATCTTCGCGCCGGGAACCGACCTGATGGAGGCGCGCCAGCTCGTGCAAGAGCGCCTCACCGCCGTCGGTTCGCAGCTGCCGGCCGTCGCGCGGCCGCCCGTGATGCTGGCGCCGCTGTCGTCTACCAGCCGTGTCATGAAGATCGGCGTCTCGTCGAAGGTGCTGGACCAGGTTGCCCTGACGACTCTGATCCGCTGGACGGTCCGACCCCGGCTCATGGCCCTTCCCGGCGTCGCGAACGTCGCGATATGGGGTCAGCGCGACCGCCAGCTCCAGGTCTTGGTGGACCCGCAGCGGCTGCGCGATCACGGTGTCTCGCTCGATGCCGTGCTCGACGCCAGTCGGAACGCGGTTCTCCCCGCCGCCGGCGGGTTCGTCGAGACTCCGAACCAGCGCCTGGCCGTCACCCACCAGCCCGCCGTCGGGTCGGCTGAAGACCTCGCGCAGGTGCCGGTCGCCATGCGCAATGGAATGCCCCTGCCGCTCGGCGCGGTGAGCGACGTCGAGGAAGGCTTTCCGCCGCCTATCGGGGACGCTGTCATAAACGACGGCCCCGGCCTGCTGCTCATCGTCGAGAAGCAGCTCGGCGCCAACACGCTGGCCGTCACGGGCGAGGTCGAGGCCGCAATCGAGCGCCTGCGACCTGCGTTGAAGGACGTCGATCTCGACACGACGATCTTCCGGCCCGCCACCTTCATCGAGATGTCCCTGCAGAACCTGAACAGGGCGCTGCTCTGGGGGTGCCTGCTCGTGATTGCCGTGCTGGTCGTGTTCCTGATGGAGTGGCGGGCCGCCCTCATTAGCCTCACGGCGATACCGCTGTCGCTCCTCACGGCCGCGCTGGTCCTCGACTACCGCGGCGGCACCATCAACGTGATGGTGCTCGCCGGGCTCGCCATTGCGCTCGGCGAGGTGGTAGACGACGCAATCATCGACGTGGAGAACATCCTCAGGAGATTGAGGCTCAATCGCGCGCTGCCCGAGCCGCGGCCGGCCTTCCGGGTCGTGCTCGACGCTTCACTCGAGGTAAGGAGCGCGGTGGTTTACGCCACGCTCATCGTCGTGCTGGTTTTCCTGCCGGTGTTCTTCCTCGAGGGTCTGGCGGGATCGTTCTTCCGGCCGCTCGCCTCGAGCTACGTGCTCGCGGTCTGCGCGTCGCTGGCCATCGCGTTGACTGTCACCCCTGCCCTCGCGCTGCTCTTGCTGCCGGGAGCTCCGCTCGAGAAGCGCGAGCCGGCGCTCCTGGCGTGGCTGAAGGCACGCTACCGCCGGGCCTTGCCGTGGGTGCTGGAGCGGACCGGTGCGGCCGTGGCGAGCCTGGCTGTGCTCTTCGTTCTGACGGCAGCCTCGACGCGGCTGCTAGGCGAGGAATTCCTGCCGCGGTTCCAGGAATACGACTTCCTGATGCACTGGGTGGAGAAGCCGGGCACATCGCTCGAGGCGATGACTCGGATCACCGAACGGGTCAGCCGCGAGCTGCGGGCGATCCCCGGGGTTCGGAACTTCGGCGCCCACATCGGGCGCGCCGAGGTGGCCGACGAAGTAGTGGGCCCGAATTTCACCGAGCTCTGGATCAGCCTCGACCCGTCGGTGCCGTACCAGCCGACGGTCGATCGAATCCAAGAGGTCGTTGACGGCTACCCGGGCCTCTACCGGGACGTTCTGACCTACCTTCGGGAACGCATAAAGGAGGTCCTGACAGGCGGCAGCGCTGCGATTGTCGTTCGAATCTTCGGGCCGGACCTCGACACCCTGCGGGCAACGGCAGGCAGGCTCGGATCGACACTGCGCGAGGTGCCTGGAGTGTCCGACCTGCAGGTCGAGCCGCAGGTGCTCGTGCCCGAGGTGCAGATTCTGGTCAAGCCAGGTGCGGCCCGCGCCTTCGGCCTGACGCCGGGCGACATCCGCCGGGCAGCCACCACGCTCATCAAGGGCACGAAAGCGGGTGAGATCTACGAGAATCAGAAGATCTTCGACGTGGTCGTGTGGGGCCACCCTGCCAGTCGAACGGATGCAGCCGCGATCCGAGACATCAGGATCGACACGCCGGAAGGCGGGCAGGTACCGCTCGGCGAAGTTGCCGACGTGTTCATGGCGCCTTCCCCGAACGTGATCCAGCACGAGAACGCCTCGCGGAGAATCGACGTCTCGTGCAACGTCCGCGGCCGCGACCTTGGCAGCGCGGCGCGCGACATAGAAGCCAGGGTTCGCGCGTTCGATTTCGAGCGCGGCTACCACGCGGAGGTGCTCGGCGAGTATGCCGCGCGGCAGGAAAGCCGTAACCGCCTGTTCGCGCTCGGGACGCTGGCCTTCCTGGCCATCGTGCTCGTCCTGTACTCGGACTTCCAGTCCGCCAGGTTGACCGGGTTGGTGGCGGTCAGCGTTCCCTTCGCACTCATAGGGGGCGTCGCGGCCACCTTCGCGACCGGCGGCATCCTGTCGCTGGGTTCGCTCGTCGGCTTCGTGACCGTACTCGGGATCGCAGCCAGGAACGGGATCCTGATGGTCGCACACTTCCGCGAGCTGGAGCACTCCGAAGGCGTGCCGTTCGGCCGCGAGTTGGTGATCCGTGGAGCGGAAGAGAGGCTCGCGCCGATCCTGATGACAGCCCTGGCAACCGGGCTCGCGCTCCTGCCGATCGTGGCCGGCGGCACGCGGCCCGGCCACGAAATCGAACACCCGATGGCCGTCATAATCGTCGGCGGTCTGGTTACCTCCACGATCCTGAACCTGTTCCTGATGCCCGCGCTCTACCTCCGCTTCTCTCGACCAGCCCGGCGCCTGCACCCCGGCGCCTGACAACGGAGCACCCTGGCCGACGCGGCAACGCGAGACCACCCGGGATTCGGGCGTCTGCTACTTCTCATCCAGCTTCCGTCCTGCGTTCAGGCTGTCGAAGTTCAGGATCGTGTTGAACACCATGAAGTAGCTCCCGATGGTCTCGCCGCGATAGATCGGGTTGTTGGCGAAGAGGACAACGTGGCCCTCGCCGACGGGCATGTCGACGACGACGGGCCGCTGCGCTATGTCGGAGCCGCCGTCGAGGAGGCCGGAAACCAGCAACCGGCTCTGCTCTTCGAACCTGACCGCGACGCGCGGCCGGAACTGCGGCGGGATGAGCGTCGCCGGGTTCCGTTTCAGCTGCTCGTCGGTCGGCAGGCTGTACTGCCATGGCTCGACGCGGGGTGGCGTCGGCGCCGGGGGCAGGTTCGTAGCCTCGTAGGCCGGCCGTCCCTGGACCTGGTCC
Source organism: Vicinamibacterales bacterium (assembly GCA_041947015.1). Lineage (GTDB taxonomy): Bacteria > Acidobacteriota > Vicinamibacteria > Vicinamibacterales > Fen-181 > JBHGBL01. The sequence goes on along the minus strand of JBHGBL010000009.1, from coordinate 97,365 downwards.
GGGTCGTCCGCGGTGCCGCGCCCGGTGGGCCTTCCTCCACCGCCGCCCCGGCCGCCAGGTGCGGCGCCAGGCGCGCCTGCCGGCGCCCCACCCCCTCGCGCGCCGCCCCCGCCGACGCTCGAGCTGACGCCGAAGTAGTCGCCGCGATCGCTGTACATCGCCAGGTTGTCCGGCACACCGTAGACGATCGGGCTGGCCGGGTCGACGATGCGCGTCCGGAGAAGCGAGCCGTCCACGCGGGTGGACGACCCGGCGCGGCCTGCGGTCACCCCGTATCCGAAGTTGTTCGTGATGGCGAACTCGGCGCTGCTGTTCGAGCCGATGAAGACTCCGCCCTTCTGGATGAACTCCCTGATGTGCATCAGGCCCTGCAGGCCCATGCCCACGCGCGTGTCGTCGGTCTGGGCCCATGTCCCGATGTTGGGCGTCTCGGGCGAGTTCTTCCACGGGATCGGGTTCCGCCACATCGGCGTGCCGTCGACGATCGCCTGGCTCCCACCCGGGCCGAAGATGATCACGTCGTACTTCGCTCTGAGGTCCGGAGTGTTCCGGATCGCTTCGGGGCCGATGTAGTCGTAAGGCACCTGGTAGATGTCGAACGCCTGCCGCCACCAGCCTTCCGTTTGCGTGCTGCCCCACTGATGGAGGATGGCGACGCGGGCGGCGCGCGCGGGATGTGTCTTCACCTCCGGCTCAGAAGGGATCGCGTGCGCCTTCAGGCCGATCTCCGACGTCACCTTTTCGAGGTCCGCCTGGGCCACGCCCTTGACGATGAACGTGCCCCTGTTGAACTTGACGCCGTTCGACTCGAACGGCTCCTCGGCCATGCGGATGTCGGCGTCCTCGAGCCGGTAGCGGAGCGTGACGAGAGCGTTGTCGGCGTTGTGGTTGATCGCGAAGATGGTTCCCTGTCCGCTGACGCCGCTCGGCGCCCTGACCTCGCCCTTGACGAGCTCCATAGGGGCTTTCAATACAGCGCGGTCCATGACGCGCACGGCCTCGACTCCGAATCCCTCGGGGAAGGTCCAGCCAGTGTCGTCGTACGGGCGTGTCTGCGGGTCGTTCGGCGCCCAGTACTGGTAGTCGAGCAGCGCATCCGCTATTCGCGAGTAGGGCTGGTCCATCCTGACGATGTAGCTGCCTGCCGGGAACTCGCGGGTCACCGGCTTCGGCTTCTCTGGTTGCGCCTGTGTCGCCGCCGCAGTCGGAGCCTGCCCTTCCTGCTGGCCCTCGCCGGGCGCACCTCCCCCGCGCGCGCCTCGCCCGCCGCGGCCCCCGCTTGCCGGCCGCGCCGGAACGGTCACGGTGAAGGGCGCCGTCGCGCGCGATATCTCGACGGCCTGCTTCTGGAGCACGCGCAGCAATTCGGCCTGCGCGCCGGGCCGCGGGTCGGTCGCGGGAAGAACGTACGCGGCCGGGCCTTCGACTGTCGGCTTGAGAATCGATCGCTTGCTCTTGTCGTAGAAATTCCGCAGAAAGTAGACGCGGTTGTTGGCGAAATAGTTGAGCGAGACGATGATGCCGGTCTGCTCGTAGTTGTTGTTGTTCCTCAGCGACCACCTCACGCGCCCGATCGGCGGGTTCTGCCTGAACCAGGTCCGCGACGTCTCGTTCGCCGAGAGCGTCCTTTCTTCCGTATCGGCGCTGCCGCCGTTGCCGTAGGTCTCGTAGAGCCGGCTGATGCCGTTGTGGAGCGCCGCGAAGAACATCATGTAGCCAGGCGACCACGTGTCGAAGGTGCCCCACGCGAAAACGCCCGGCATCCCCATCCGGGTCATCTCGTTGACGTTGTTCCACCCGATGAGGTGCCACTCGTTCGTGAGGATCGGGTCCAGCCAGGCGTTGTAGGGCCCGTTTCCAACCGTGTTGTCGTAGAGGAACGAGCCGGACTCGTGCAGATCGTGGAGTACTTGCGCCTTCCACCCGAGGAACGTGTTGAGGACGTTCTGTGAGAGCTTGAGCGTCAGGCCCATCGCGTCGCGGTTGTTGTCGTGCCCCACGTAGTGGCCGGAGTAGATGACGCTCGGCGGCGTGTCGTTCGGGTGCTTCTTGCGCCACTCGTAGACGTCCACCATCCTGTCGCGGCCGTCCGGCTCGACGACCGGCGTGATGAGCGTGATGACGTGCTCGCGTATGTTGCGGATGTACGGGCTCTCGTCGACGGCGAGCCGATAGGCGAGCTCCATGAGCGCCGTCGGCGCCCCAGCCTCGCTCGAATGAATGGCGCCGGTTATGTAGTAGACGGGAACCGCGCGCGAAGCAATCTGGTCGGCCAGCTTGTCGTCCATCCCGATGGTTCGCGGATCGGCAAGCTTTGCGAGGTCCGCCTTGTTGGCGTCGAGCTTCGCCAGCAGCGATTCGGAGGCGACCGCCACCGCTATCATCTCGCGGTTCTCCTCGGTCGTGCCGATGACGTACACGCGCACGCGGGGGCTCGACTTCGCCAGGAGCCGCATGTAGTCGTGGACTTCCTTGGTATAGGGGAGCTTGCCGGGCGCACCCGCGATGTCGCCCAGGATCGCCTTCGGCGTCGGCACCGTCTTCGAGGCCGGCATGTAATCGATGACAGGGGACAGGAAGAAGGTCTCCGTCGTGTATTCCTTGATCTTCTTCGTGTACTCCTCGTCGATTGGCTGCTTCGGGTCCGGGCCCGGCCGCGCGGCTGCGAGGGCGGCGCTCTCGGCAGACTTGATGGGGCCGTTCTGCGGCGAGGCGGCAACGATGAGGCCCTGCGCGGCGGCGATCGCCAGGACGAGGGCCAGCAGGATGCGGATCGGGGCGCGGTGTCGGTTCATGGAGATCCTCATAGGTGCGGGGGATTGTATTCGATCCTGCTCCCGGAAGCGGAGGGCACGCTACGTCGGGCCCGAGGCCGCGCGGCAGGAAGCCCGGCCTCCGCAGCGCGTCGTGCCCGTGCCGGAGACGCCGGACCCGCCGGAAGAGCTGCACCCTCCGATTCGTTTGACATTCATTCCGAGATGTGTAACACTCCATCCGGATGAACGGATGAATAACAACCGTGGGCTCCTCGACAGGCGGGGGCCAGGACAGGCGTGGGACTTGACCGGAGCCTGATATGACGCCGGTCCTCGATCAGATCTCGGTCGTCGCCGATCCGCTCCGCGCCAGGGTGCTCGCGGCCCTCGAGGGGCAGGAGCTCACCGTGTCCGAGCTCTGCGGCGTCCTCCAGCTCCCCCAGAGCACGGTCAGCCGCCACCTCAAGACGCTTTCCGATGCCGGCTGGGCCGCCTCTCGGCGCGAGGGCACGAGTCGCTTCTACAGCCTCCCTCTCGACGAGATCGACCCGACTTTGCGCTGCCTCTGGAGGATCGTGCGCGAACAGGTAGGCTCGACCGCCGAGGCGGCTCAGGACGAGGCAAGGCTGCGGAGCATTCTGGCAGCACGGCGCTCGAAGTCGGAAGAGTTCTTCGCCTCCGCTGCCGGGCAGTGGGACCGCGTGCGATCGGAGCTCTACGGCCGCGAGAGCCATCTCAGGCCGCTCCTCGCGCTGCTCGATCCAGCGTGGGTCGTCGGCGACCTGGGCTGCGGCACCGGGCAGGTTTCCGAGGCGCTGGCTCCTTTCGTCGGGTCCGTGATTGCCGTCGACAGCTCGAGCGAGATGCTGGAGGCAGCGAGAGCGCGCCTGAAGGACCATCAGAACGTGCGGATTCGCCGCGCCACGCTGGAGAACCTGCCGCTCGGAGAAGGGGCGCTGGACGCGGCCGTCCTGATCCTGGTTCTGCACTACATCTCGGACCCGGGGCGCGTCCTCGCCGAGGCGGCGCGCGTCGTGCGGCCGGGAGGTCGGCTGCTCGTCGCAGACATGCTGCCCCACGATCACGACGAGTACCGCCAGACGATGGGCCACGTCTGGCTCGGCTTCTCGAGGCGCCAGCTGGAGAAGTGGATCGGCGCCGCAGGCTTCGGCCGGATACGCTGGCAACCGCTCCCCGTCGAGGCGGGCGTCAAGGGGCCGGGCCTTTTCGTCGCCACGGCGACCAGAACGGCCCCGGGCAAGAAACGGGCGTGAGAGACAGCCTCAGGGTGGGACGAGGACTGAGGGCGAGCATTGAGCGACAAGTAGTTCTGAGTCTTGAGTTAGCTGACCGCTGAACGCTGATAGCTGACCGCTGACCGCTGACCGCTGACCGCCGAAGGAGGATCGAGATGGAAGTCGCAATCGAAAACACGCACCCGTTCGACGCCGCAGCCAGGGCCGGCCGGGCACCCTTCAAGGTGAAGGACCTGTCGCTCGCGGAGTTCGGCCGCAAGGAAATCCGGCTGGCCGAGCACGAGATGCCGGGCCTGATGGCGGTCCGGGCACGCCACAAGGAAGCCAGGCCGCTCTCGGGCGCGCGCGTGATGGGCAGCCTCCACATGACGGTGCAGACCGCCGTGCTCATCGAGACGCTCACCGACCTGGGCGCCGACGTCCGCTGGGTCTCCTGCAACATCTTCTCGACCCAGGATCACGCTGCGGCGGCCGTCGTCGTGGGCCGCCCTGAGACGGGCGGCACCCCGGAGAACCCACGCGGCGTCCCGGTGTTCGCGTGGAAGGGCGAGACTCTCGAGGAATACTGGTGGAACACCCGAGAGGCCCTCGTCTGGCCCGATGGCAACGGCCCGACGCTGATTGTCGACGACGGCGGCGACGCGACGCTCTTCGTGCACAAGGCTTACGAATTCGAGCAGGCGGGCAGCGTGCCGGTGTTCGACGCAGACGAGGAACCCGAGGAGTGGGGCGTGATCCTCGAGGCGATCCGCGAGGAGCTCGCCAATCACCCCGGCCGGTGGACGAAGATCGGAAAGGGCATCCGCGGAGTCAGCGAGGAGACGACGACAGGCGTGCACCGGCTCTACCAGATGATGGAACAGGGGACGCTTCTCTTCCCGGCGATAAACGTCAACGACTCCGTGACGAAGAGCAAGTTCGACAACATCTACGGCTGCCGGCACTCGCTGCCCGACGGCCTGAACCGCGCGACCGATGTGATGCTCGGCGGCAAAGTGGCGGTCGTGCTCGGCTACGGCGAGGTCGGCAAGGGGTGCGCACACGCCCTCCGCGGGCAGGGCTGCCGCGTCGTCATCACGGAGATCGACCCGATCTGCGCGCTCCAGGCCGCAATGGAAGGTTTCCAGGTCACGACGCTCGAGGACGTCGTCGAGACGGCGGACATCTTCATCACCGCCACCGGGAACCTGAACGTCATCGGCGTCCACCACATGGCACGGATGAAGGACAAGGCCATCGTCGGCAACATCGGCCACTTCGACAACGAGATCGACATGGCCGGCCTCAAGAAGGTGCCGGGGATCGAGCGCATCAACATCAAGCCGCAGTACGACGAGTGGCGGTTCCCGGACGGCCACAGCGTCATGGTTCTCGCGGAGGGCCGGCTGTTGAACCTGGGGTGCGCGACCGGCCATCCGAGCTTCGTGATGTCGGCTTCCTTCACGAACCAGGTGATGGCGCAGCTCGACCTGCACGCCAACGCGGACAAGTACGAGAAGAAGGTGTTCATGCTGCCGAAGCGTCTCGACGAGGAGGTTGCGCGCCTGCACCTGGAGCACCTCGGGGTGAAGCTGACGAAGCTGCGGCCGGAGCAGGCGCAGTACATCGGCGTGCCGGTGGAGGGGCCGTACAAGGCGGAGCACTACAGGTACTGACGTTGTAGTCTTGAGTTTGGAGTTGAGTCTCGAGTCTTGAGCCTTGGGTCATGGGTTCGAGCCACCGGGCGCTACGGCGATCGGGCTGGAACACTCAAGACTCGCGACTCACAACTCATAACTTCGAGCATCGGATTGTGGCAGACTGATGTCGAGCCACGGATGACGAGCGAGCCAGACCGAGGACCGCGAGCCGACAGCCTCGACGCCGGCGCCACGGTAGATGGCGCGGAGCACCCTTCGACCCGTGTGGCGGCGGCGCCTGGCCTTCCGAGGACCGAGCCGGACGCTGCGAGCACCGCGCAGGGCGCGGGTCTCGCGCCCTGCGCCACCGCCGAGCCCGCCTCCGATCGAGAACCGATCGCCGACGGCGAGGAACGGCATCTCGACCCGCGCTCGGTGGTGCTGGGGCGCCTGCGCGGCGGCATCACGTGCCTCTCGCTCTCGCTGCCGCTCCTGATCGTGGCTGTATTCTCGGCGCTGGCTTCCGGGAGCGCGACGGGCGGCTTGTTCTGGCTCGGCGGTTGGGCGGCGTTGACCGCGCTCCTCGCGTGGCGCGCCGTGCGCTGGCCCGAGGTGGCACACCGCCACAAGTCGTACAGGCTCGATGCCGACGGCATCGAGATCAAGCACGGAGTCTTCTGGCGCACGGTGGTGAACGTCCCGCGTTCGCGGGTGCAGCACACCGACGTGGCTCAGGGCCCGCTCGAACGGCGGTTCGGCCTGGGCCGTCTTGTCATCTACACCGCGGGCAGCGCCTACGCTCGCGTCGCTCTCGAGGGTCTCGAGCACACGACCGCCCTCCGAATCCGCGACTACCTGCTGCCCGGCGGAGGCAGCGATGCCCTCTGAACGCCGGCTGCACCCGCTGTCGATCTTCTTCAACCTGGGCAAGCAGGCGACGGGGCTGCTCGTGCCGCTCCTGCTTCTCCTGGCGGGCTCGCGGTCGGAAGGGCTGGGGTGGGAGCTTCTCGGCGCAGTGTTCCTGGTTCCCTACGCGGGCGCGGCGTTCGGGCGCTACCTGACCTTTCGATATCGCTACGAGCCGGCGGAACTGGTGATCCGCAGCGGCCTGCTGTTCCGCAACGAGCGCCACGTGCCTTACGCACGGATACAGAACATCGAGGCCGTCCAGAACGTCGCCCACCGGCTCTTTGGCGTGGCGGAGGTGCGCATCCAGACGGGAGGGGCAGACGAGCCGGAAGCGACGATGACCGTCCTCCGGCTGGATGCTCTGGGCGAGATGCGCAGCCGGGTGTTCGAGGGCCAGGAGGCAGTGCGGGACGACCGACAGCCGGTGCGCGCGGGCGCGCAGACCGGGGCCGAGCCGGCGGACGAAGTGGTGCTGCAGCTGCCGATCCGCGAGGTGATGCTGAGCGGGTTCATCGAGAACCGCGGCCTGCTCGTCGTTGCCGCGGCGCTGGGCCTTCTGTCGCAGCTCGACATCATGCCGGGGGCCATCGAGCGGCTCGTCCGCGAACAGTTCGCCCGGCGGCAGTGGGACGACACTTTCATGGCACTTCGCTGGAGCGGGGCACCGCTCGTCTGGGTCGGCATCGCTCTCGGGGCCGTGACGGCCTTCCTCCTCCTGACACGGATTCTCTCCATGGGCTGGGCGCTCGTCAGGATGCACGGCTTCACCGCGACGCGGTCGGGCGACGAGGTGCGGGTCGAGTTCGGCCTTCTCACGAGGATGACAACTACGATTCCACTGAAGCGGATCCAGCAGCTGACGATCCGGGAAACGCCACTGCACCGCTTGACGGGACGCGCCTCTGTACGCGTCACGACGGCCGGCGGTGCCGGCGAGGGCGAAAGGGCGAGGCAGCGGGAATGGCTGGCGCCGATCATCCGCAGGGTCGACCTTCCGCGCTTCCTCGCATCCGTGCTGCCCGGCGTCACGCTGGATGACTTCGAGTGGCGGAGGGTGCACCCGCGAGCGTTCCGGCGCGCTGTCAAGAAGTCAGCCTTCTTCTGGACGGCCGCCGGCGCTGCCGCGGCCGGCATCATCGGGTGGCGCGCTCTCGCGCTGCTCCCACTTTTCCTCCTGGCCTCGGTCCTGCAGGCGCGCCTGCACGTTTCGAACCTGGGGTGGGCACGGTCGGCCGGCGCCGTCGGGTTCCGCCGCGGTGCCTTCTGGAACTACGTCACCATCGCGCGCTACAGCAAGATCCAGGCGGTATCGCTTCGCGAATCGCCGTTCGACCGAAGAACCGGCATGGCGAGGCTGGTCGTCGACATCGCCGGCGCCGGCGAAACGTACCTGATCTCCATTCCCTATCTCGGTCGGGAGACGGCACGGACGGTCATGTCCGACCTGGCTGCCCGGGCTGGCCGCACGGAGCTCACCTGGTAGGGCCGGTGCGCTTCTAGGGCCCGGTTTTCGGTATACTGCGCGTCCTGACGCGCGTAAGCGTCTTTCACGGAGAGGAACAATGTCTTCGCCTGCCGCCCGATCTTTCGTGAGAGCAGTCGTCATCCTGGTTGCGGCCTTCGCGATGCTTGCGCCCGTCATGGCCGACCGCCAAGCCGGGCAGGCGCCCGTCGTGACAGCGGCGGATTACGCGCGCGCCGAGAAATTCCTGGCAGCTGGCGTCAACTCGCTCGTCGTCGGTGGCAGCGTGGCGCCGAACTGGATGGCGGACGACAGGTTCTGGTACCGCAGCCAGACGGCCGACGGAGCGCAATTCCTCGTCGTAGACCCCGCGAAGAGGACGAAGCTCCCGGCCTTCGATCACGAGAAGCTCGCCGCTGCCCTTTCAGCGGCAGCCGGCGCCACGTACGTAGCCCGAAACCTGCCGTTCCAGCGGATCGATATCTCGCCCGACGGCAAGATGGTTTCCTTCGACGTGGACAGGCGCCGCTTCACATGCGACGTCCAGGGAGCGAAGTGCTCGGTCTCGGGAGAGGCCGAGGGAGGCCGGGGCGTGGCAGCAGGACGCGGGGGCAGGGGCACCGGTGGCGGCCGGGGCGGCGCCGGGAACGCCGTGACGTCGCCCGACGGCAAGCGCGCCGTCTTCATCCGCGACTGGAACCTGTGGGTGCGCGATCTGGCAACGGGCCAGGAAAAGGCGCTCACCACGGACGGGATCGAGAACTTCGGCTACGCAACGGACAACGCGGGCTGGACGAGAAGCGACCGCGCAATTGTCCTGTGGTCGCCGGATTCGAAGAAGGTCGCCACATTCCAGCAGGACGAGCGCGAGGTCGGCGACATGTACCTGGTCACGACGAACGTAGGCCACCCCGAGCTCCAGGCCTGGAAGTACCCGCTGCCGGGCGACAAGGTGGTCGCGATGCTGCACCGGGTCGTCATCGACGTGGATGCCGGCCGCATTACGCGGCTGAAGATGGATCCCGACTTCCACCGGGCGACCCTCGGCGACGACTTCAGCGTGAGCGACATGAAGTGGAGCCCGGACGCCAGCCGGCTGGTGTTCGCCTCTACCTCGCGCGACCACAAGCACACCGTTGTTCGCGAGGCAGACGTGGCGACCGGTGCAGTGCGCGACGTCTTCGAGGAGACGGTCGCGACGCACTTCGAGTCGCGATCGGGCTGGGAGGTAGTCTGGCCGGCCAACGAGGTCATTTGGTACTCGCAGCGCGACGATTGGGGTCATTTGTACCTCTACGACCTGGCGTCGGGCAAACTGAAGCACCAGATCACCAGCGGCGAAGGGCCGGTTGCCCAGATCGTCCGCGTGGACTCGGAGAAGAGAACGATCTGGTTCGTGGGGCTCGGGCGCGAGAAGGGACGAGACCCTTACTTCAGGCACTTCTACCGCATCGGTATGGACGGCAGGAACTACGCGCTGCTGACGCCCGACGACTGCGACCACGGCGTGAACCTCTCGCCCTCCGGGCGCTACTTCGTGGACACATGCTCGAAGCCGGATGTCCCTCCGGTTGTCACGCTCAGGGATGCGAACGGCGCGCTCGTGATGCAGCTCGAGAAGGCCGACATCTCGAAGCTCGAGGCAATGGGCTGGAAGCCGCCCATCCCGATCAAAATGAAGGCCGACGACGGGAAGACCGACATCTACGGCCTGATGTTCCGCCCGACCAACTTCGATCCCACGAAGAAGTACCCCATAGTGAACAACGCGTACCCCGGGCCGCAGTCCGGGAGCACCGGCTCGAGGAGCTTCGCGGCGGCCCGAGGCGACCGGCAGGCGCTTGCGGAACTGGGATTCATCGTGGTGACCATAGACGGGCGTGGAACACCGAACCGGTCGAAGTCGTTCCACGACCATTACTACGGCAAGATGGGCCGCGACAACACGCTCCCCGACCAGGTGGCGGGCATGAAGGATCTCGCCCGGCAGTACCCGTATATCGACCTCGAACGGGCCGGGATGTGGGGACACTCGGGCGGCGGCTTCATCGCGGCCGACGCGATGTTCCGCTACCCCGACTTCTTCAAGGTGGGCATCTCGGAGTCGGGCAACCACGACCAGCGCAACTACGAGGACGACTGGGGAGAGCGCTACCAGGGCCTGCTCGTGAAGAATCCGGACGGCACGGACAACTACGAGGCCGAGGCGAACCAGACACTGGCGAAGAACCTGAAGGGCAAGCTCCTCCTCGCGCACGGCATGATGGACGGCAACGTGCCGCCTTACAACACGCTGCTGGTCGTCGAAGCGCTGATCAACGCGAACAAGGACTTCGACCTGCTGGTCTTTCCGAACCAGGCGCACGGGTACGGGTCGCAGTCGTCCTACATGATGCGCCGCAGGTGGGACTACTTCGTCAAGTGGCTGATGGGAGCCGAGCCGCCGAAGGAGTACCTGATGCAGCAGCCGGTAGGACGGTAGCAAGACCGGTGGCTCAGTCCTCGGCGCGGCCCGGACCGTGGAGCCGGAAAGCCGTGGACCGTTGTACACTTGTCTTGCCAGCCCTGCCATGGAGTTGCAGTATGCGGGAACGGCTGCAATCACTCCTCGGCTCGATTCTCTTGCTGGTCGCCCTTTCCTCCGCGGCTTCGTGCAGCGGAAGCCCCACGGAGCCCTCGGAGCTCGGCCCTTCGCAGACGATCGGCTCGGTCACGGTCGAAGCCCTGAGCGCTTCGTACTGGCGCGACTTCATGCCGATCGTGCAGAAGCCGGGCCCCGACGGGGGGTCGCCTTTGACGGCGGCAGTGACGATCCGCGTGACCAACGGCGGGCCGGCCAGCACCAGCTTCGTCGTCTCGGGCGCGATTCGCGACTCCGAGAACGCCAGTCACGCGATGACGGCTTCGGCGACCGATCGACGGACCGGCCTGCCGTGGAGCGGTGTCGTCCTCGGGCAAGCCACACTCGAGATAAACGTCTCGCTTCGCGACGGGCCGTTCCTCCCCGTCGGCTCTCGCGTCTTCGCGGTCATCACCTTGGAGGATGTCCTGCGCCGGTCGATTTCGATCCGCGCGCCCGAGGGCGAGATCCGGGCAACCTTCTGAGCGGCCCCCTGCCGCTGTCGGCGTCCGGGCCCATTTGTGCCTTTTGTCCGAGCTTCAGGGCCCCGTCCCTTGTCCCACCAGGTCCGGCGCTTCTCTGAACCGCGCGCAAACGCGCGCGGATTCCCACTGGTCGAAGGTCGTGGGCCGGGTATTGAAAGTCGGAGGACCGGGATCAGGGAGACGCTTGGAAGACGAGGCTGCAGCAGGTGACGGCGCCCTCGGCCTTCGCCAGCTCGCTCAGGTCGAGTGCGCGAACGGCGAAGCCCCGCGACTCGAGGCGAAAACGCGTGCGCGGGAACGAGGCGGAACAGAGCAGGAACCCACCTATCGGCAGCACGTTCGCGGCAAGCGGCTCAGACGGGGCCACCGTGACAAGCTCCAGGCCGGAGAACGCGGCTGTATCCACAAAGTCCGGGTTGACCAGCAGCGTCGATGCGGCAACAGGAGTGGCCGCAGACTTCAGGTGAAGGCATCCGCGAATGGGGACCTGCTCCACGTCGTACCGGTAAGGGGTGAGGAAGCGAGCGAGCTGCTCGAACCCTGCATCGTTGGTCCGGGTGGAGCGCCCCACGAAAACCCGCCGGCCGGCCACGAAGACGTCCCCGCCGTCGAGGGTAGCCGGCTCCGTTATCGCAACGACTGTTCTGTAGGCGCTCAGCGCACTTGCCACCGAGGCCACCTCCGGGCGGCGCGACGGCGCGCCTGGTCTCGCGGCAACTGCCACCTCGTCCAGGACGACGGCGGTGTCCTCCACGAAGACTGCGTCGGGCAGGTCCGGGGCATCGGGCAGACGGATCAGGCGGCAACCCAGGTCGGAGAGCGCCTGCTCGTAGCGCCGATGCTGGCGCGCGGCCAGATCGACGTCCAACAGCTGGCGCTCGACACACGTCAGCTCGCAGCGTTGGATGGAGGGGCTGACCGCGCGCGTGAAGGCCAGCAACATGGACAACCGGAAAAAGCCGGGTGCTCGGGGAGCGGCGCACTCTCAGCGGTCGCTCAGCCGCCCGAGCGTGCTTTCCAGCGACCGGGTGAGCTTGTCGGCGGCGCCAGCCACGGCCTCCTCGACGGTGCCCGCCCGATTGCTGACGGCGACTGGCTGGAGACCTCCGAGGCGCGCTTCCATCAGGCAGCGCTTGTCGGCAGCGCCACCCTTGTGGCTGTTGAGGTCGTTGAGGTGGACTTCCACCCGGGTGACGCGTTCCGCCCACCGCCGCAGGGCGGTCCTGACGGTGGCCTCGACCTGCTGCGCCAGACCGTCACCTGGTTCCAGGCTCTTGTCGGTGTGAAGCTGAACCTGCATCGACCGCTCTCCTCGCCAATGATCTTAGCACCGGGTCCACCCATTCCACGCCACGTCGAACGGTCCTCACGGCCCTTCCATGGCGTGACCGCCGGCGATCCGATTTCAGCGCAGCCTCCGTCCGTCCCGTTCACAAGCCCGACCTGGCCGAGGGCACGAGGCGGAGCTTCGATTCCGCCTCCCGTTCGACTGCCTCTCTCGAGAAGACCATCGGGTGGTAGCGGCCTTCCGCCCACAAGGGGAGGAGGTCCGAATAGTGCGGGCTGCCGGGCTGCCCGGATATCCCCGGCACGTTCGTCGTCGTGGAGCGGTCCCAGTTGCCGAGATCTATGACCTCGCGGAACGACGCGCCCGATGTCTGCCTGGCACCGCTGCCGGTCGCGTTGGGCGTGGTCCCGTCGCCGCCGCGAGGGACTTCCGTCGTGTTCATCAGCTCCTGGAGCGCGGGTGTGAATGCGAGCGGGTGGCGGAAGGAGGCTCGGTGAATGGTGCCCCACGACCAGGCGGACGGATCGGAACCCATCCTGGACGCCGCCTCGCGCCATGCCTCCGCCAGGGCGGGTCCCAGCAGGACTTCCTCGATGCGTCTGCCCCACGAACCGAGCGGCGAAAGCGTGTCTCCGCGCACCCGCGGGTCGGTCTTGACGGAGGGCATCAGGTTGGTCCGGTCCAGTTCTTCCTTGACGGTCCTGGCAAAGCGGGCAGGAGGCGGCATCGGGTCGGGCGTGCCGTCCACCCACGCAGGCAGAGCGGCCGGGCCCGGTATGAAGCCTGCTGCCTGAACGAGCGCCAGGATCCGGTCGGTCGCCATCCGCTCCCCTGCGAACTCCCTGTCTGCTTGCGGCGTGAACGCCTGCTGGAAGGCGGCAGCCAACCTCGGGAACCACAGCTCGTAGAGCGCCGCAGGGGCCGAGTCCTTCGACAAGACGCCGTCCCAGGCAGCCAGCATCTTCGCCGCGAGCACGACCTCTCGACCCGGCGGCGGATTGCCCATCGGGCGCTGGAGAACCTTGCGCAAAGCGTCGCAGAGGGCGCGGGCGACGACCGAGAGCTCGTCGTGCTGGAGTCGCTCGAAGTCGGCCACGCTGAAACGGCGGCCCTGGGTCCTCGCCTGCATCAGCACTTCGCGGGTCCTCGCGAAGCGGTACGGCGCGCTGAACTCGTAACCGATCTGCCGGGTGTAGCCGGGGGGGAGGATGTTGTGGTTTGCCGTTGCGATGAACCCGCTTTTCGGGTTGTAGAGACGCGGCAGGTGGCGGACCTCCAGGAAGCCATCCCACTCGTACCTTCCCTCGTGCCCAGGAACCGGCAGCAGCCCGTTCCAGTTCTTCCGAATGGGGGCTGCCCCGGCAGCCACCCACCCGATGTTGCCGTCCACGTCCGCGTACACGAGGTTCTCGGACGGCACCTTCCACCCCTCGAGCGCCTTCAGAAACTCGGACCAGCTGGTGGCCGTGTCGATTGCGATGGACATCAGGTAGCCCGCAGCCCCCGGTTCCGCCCCGACCCATCGCAGGGCGTAGGCACGCCGCCGCCCGGGATCGTGGCGCAGAACAGGACCATGCACGGTGAACCGCAGCGTCACCTCCCGGTCCTCTTCACCCTTCACGCGGATTCGCTCGCGCTCGATGCGCATCGGCTCCGACCTGCCCTTGTAGAGGTACCGCTCGGGGTCCGCCGGGTCCAGTCGCTCGACGTAGAGGTCCTGCTGGTCGATGCCGACGATCGTGAAGCCGAAAGCGATACGGTCGTTGTGGCCCGCCGCGACGCCCGGCAGCGCAGGCTCCCCTGCCCCAATCACGTTCCACCCGGGTCCGTTCAGGTGCACCGTGTAGCGAAGGGAGGGCAGGAGGAGCGAACGATGCGGGTCGTTGGCCAGGAGAGGCGCGCCGGTTGCCGTGAGCGCTCCTGACACGACCCAGTTGTTCGAGCCGATGTCGGGGTCGGGATCGAGATCGAGGCATGAGGACTGAGGGATGCGTGCAGGAGCTGCGCGAGGACCGAGGCACGAGGACTGCTCATCCGCCGAAGCGCCAGGCGCAAAGGCGAAAGGCACGAGTGCCGGGTCACAGCCCGGCGCCGAGAGCAGACCCCTGCCGCGCCCGGCCGCGTCTCCTCTGAGCGGCGAGAAGTCGGCCGTCTCGCTCGCTCCCGCCGCCAGCGCCAGCACATCTTCTGTCATGTCGGAGAGGTCGAGGCCGCGCGGTACCGTTACGTCGGTCGGCGGGTCCAGCGAGAGGAACCTCTGGAACCGCTCGGGGCCCGCGCGCCGGGCGAGCAGCGCACGCTGCAATTCCGTCCTCGCATTCCGCGTCATCACGTACCCGGCCATGCGGCCGACCACAACCTCCGGGGTCCACGGTTCCGGTCGGGTGCCGGTCAGCTGGAACTCGATCGGAAGCTGGGCGGGCGTCCGGTTGACCTGCGCGACGCGCGCGTTGATGCCCTCGACGAACGCCTCGACTATCGCCTTCGCGTCGGGCCGATAGCTTCTCCACTCTGCGTCCATGTCGCCGCGGTAGCGCAGGAGCCTCGCGAAGATGTCGCGGCTCACCGCCGAGGGCCCGAGGATTTCCGCGAGCCGGCCAGTCGCGATCCGACGCCATATTTCGAGCTGCCACAGGCGGTCGCCGGCCGCCACGTATCCCTGTGCGAAGAAGAGATCGTGGACGGTCTGAGCGTAGATGTGCGGCACGCCCCAGCGGTCCCGTACGACCTCGACGGGCTTCTCGAGGCCTGCCAGCTGCACCTCGCCGGAGGTCGCCGCCAGCGCCGCCCTCGCTCGTTCGCGAAGATCCTGGAGTTCGCCCTGCGGCGCGAGCGCGACGAGAAGGGCCAGCACTCCTGTCGGAAAATGCCGCGTCATGACCACACCTCTGCAGCCGAGGGGCCCTACTGTGGCTGCTCGATCGTATAGCTCACGGTCAGTTCGGTGTCGGCCCTCATCGAGTTCCAGACCGAGCAGTAGGTTTCGCGCGACAGCTGCAGCGCGCGTTCCACCTGTTCGGCGGTCGCATCGGTAGCGAGGGCGAACTCCAGCGTTATCCGCACGAACCGCTTCGGGTGCTCGGGCGCTCTCTCGCCCGTGAAGCGCGCCTCGAGCGCGGTCAAACGGCGCCTGCTCTTCTGGATGATGTGGACCAGGTCGATCGCCATGCAGCCTGCAAGAGCGGTTGCGAGGAGCTGCATCGGCGACGGCGCCGTGTACGTCGTGCCGTCGATGCCGATCTCGTGCTTGCCTGCCTGACACGTGAACTCGAGGGCGCTGTCCCACGACACGCTGACCGTGGTCGGAGGAAGAGGAATCGGATCGGCCATCGTAGCCTCCTGTAGGGACCGATGATGCGGAGATTCTAATCCTGCCACAGGCTCGGGGCCACACGCTTCGGTAGTGGCCTGAACGCAATCGAACATGGTTGCGGCACGGACCCGCGACGTCACGACGATCGCTTGACGAGAGCCGCGAAGGCGGGTTGGGGAGGAGCGCCGAAGCACGCAGTAGCGGCCGGCAGTCTGCTACCTTAGAAGAGGAGGGTCCACCTTTGGTCTTGCACCTTTCGCTCGCGGCCGCGACTCTTGCCGGAGCCGCCTTGGTGGCGCCAGCCGGCGACGGTGACGGCTGTTCGAGTCAGGCAACCTTCAGGGCCGACACGCGGGTAGTGCCAGTGTACGTGACGGTCACGGATGCTGGCGGCCGCCTCGTCCCCGGCCTTGTCGCCGAGGACTTCTCCGTCCTCGACAACAAGAAGCCGCAGCCGATTTCGGTCTTCGACAACGAGGCGCGGCCGATCACCGTCGTCGTGATGCTCGACACGAGCCTCAGCATGACCGGCAGCATGGACCTCCTCCGCAACGGCGCCGAGCAGTTCCTCCTGCGCCTGCTGCCGGAGGACCGGGCGGTCGTGGGTGCCTTCAACGACAAGATCCAGTTCGAGGAGTTCGACGGGGTCTTCAGTTCGGACCGCGACGCGCTGGTCGCGTCGCTCGGCGAGCTGGACTTCGGGCAGCCGACACGGCTCTACGATGCGCTGGACGCCAGCCTCGAGAAGCTGAAGGGCGTCGAGGGCAGAAGGGTGATCCTCGTCTTCTCCGACGGGGACGACACCTACAGCAAGGCCGGTCTCGGCGACGTCCTGCGGCGCGCGCGGGACGAAGAGGTGATGGTTTACGCTATCGGCCTCAGGAGCGACTATTTCGACGGGCGCCGGAAGGTGCAGACGCGGCCCGATCCCGGGTTGCGCCGGCTCGCGCAGGAAACAGGTGGCGGGTACTTCGAGCTCGAGCGCGAGGACGACCTCGGTTCCACCTTCACTCGCGTGGCGCAGGAGCTCCACAGCCAGTACTTGCTGGGGTTCTCGCCGCCTGTTCTGGACGGCAAGGTTCATGAGGTGGAAGTCCGCGTGAAGCAGCCCGGCACCACGGCGCGGGCACGCCGCTCTTACGTGGCGGATGCCAGCAGGGTCAGGTAACTCACCAACAGGCCGGGGTGTACACACTACCGTTTCGCGCCGGTCCCGGGTCGGTGCGAGCCATCACCGCTCACGCCCATCAGACGAACACCGCCGCGAGCATCGCGGCGATGAGCAGCAGTCCAACTGCCCAGTCGGCCTTGTCGTAGAGCCAGCCAGTCACGGTTACACCGCCTTTCTTTGTTCTTTCTTTGTTTTCTCGAGGACCCGATTCTTTAGACGTATCAGGCGAGGACAAGGTTTGCGGAAACCGTTTCAGTCGAGGTGCGTCTGGGCACCACGACGACACCACCTCGGCGGGCGCCGGCCACGATCCGTCAGCGACTGGAAACACTGTGCTCGGCGCGAGGGTCTCGAAACCGAGGTGTGCGCGCTCGATCGGAGAGGCCCATCGGGTGTATACCTGTAGGAGTCATCCTGGACAAGAAGGAGAGGGACAAATGACGACGGCCGCCTACCTCGTCCTGGCCATCGCCGCCGTGATTGCGGGTTTCTTCGTCGTACAGTTCGTCCGGCGCTACCAGCAGCTCAAGGGGACACGCCTGGTGTCGTGCCCCGACAACCACCGGACGGTCGCGGTGGAAATCGATCCCAGGCGCGCCGCGCTCGGCGCCGTGGTCGGGAAGCCGAGGTTCGAGCTGAGGGAATGCAGCCGCTGGCCGGAGAAGAAGGGGTGCGGCCGGGAGTGCCTCTCGCAGATAGAGGCAGCGCCGGTCGATTGCCTCGTGCGAACCAGGCTCAGCGCTTGGTACCAGGGCAAGTCGTGCGGCATCTGCGGCAAGAAGATTGGTGCAATCGAGTGGCACCAGCACCGGCCTGCCCTGCTCCGGGCCGACCGCGTGAGCGTCGAGTGGCAGGACCTCGAAGCCGAACGGCTGGACGAGATCCTGTCGACCCACTCGCCGATCTGCTGGAACTGCCACGTGATCGAGACCTTCCGCCGCACGCACCCGGACAAGGTCGTCGACAACCCGTGGGGGCTCTCGAAGATATAGACTCGTCTCGCCGAAGCTCTCAGGAATCCGGGCAGGGCGGAGGCGGACGGCTCTACTCGATCTCTACTTATATCCGTAATACCCGCGCTTGTAGCCGGCCTCGTAGGCCTGGCGGTAGACCTCACGGTAGGTTTCGCGGTTGCGGAAGGAACGGCGGTAGCCGCGGTCGGCTTCCTGGTAGGACCTGTCACGCTTCGGGTCGAAAGGCTGCCCGTTCCTCAGGTCATCCTGGCCGCGCGCGAAGCCGTCGCTGTACCCGCGATCGTATGCCCACTGGCGCCCCTCGAGGGTCAGGGCGTCGCCGGCCGTGCTGCGCGAAGCGCAGCCCACGAGGACGACAGCAGCGAGAACGGCCATCACCGCGATGCCCGCACGAACCATCTTGCCCTCCTCGGAAAACAGGTCCACAGGACACTCGGTCCGAAAACACCCGAACAGGACGGCCGAAAGCCTGCGTGCATGTGCATGCCCGGCAACCGAACGGAATTCACACAGTGTCCCGGTGGCCGCGGCCTGCGGATGCGAGCGTCGAGCCGCAGCCCGCGGCCCCAGCTTGTGGCCCGCAGCCCGATCTCACTCCGTCCAGACGATGACGCGCTCGCCGCCGCGCTCCTCGTGATTCAGGATCAGGCCGGGACCGAACTTTTCTAGGTCTGCTGCCGTCATTCGGAACTTCACTTTGCCGAACCTGAAGCCGTCGTCGCCGCCGCCCTCGCTGATGGTGACCCCCTTCCCCCCCGTGAGCCGGAAGAGCCAAAACGGCAACGAGAAGCGCACGAGCTTCCCTTCCGAAGGATCCCACACCATGAAACGGATGTTCGAGAGGGCACCGGCAGGCTTGCCCTGAGCCTCGCGGTTGATCGCGGCGTCGCCGTCATCGTCGATTTCGATCAGCGGCTGCTGGCCCTGGAACCGGGCCAGCACCCTGTCGAACTCCTCGTCAGGGTCCGACGTCTCGATCGTCGCGACATCGAGCTGCCTGTAGGCGATGAACCCGATCGTGGCGATGAGGGCAACGCCCACCACGACCACGAAGATGACGACGCCGAGAACTATCAGGCCCCAACGCGGCTTGGCCATCCCGGTGCCTCCTGCGCGAGCGCGCCAGTCGCTCTGGCAATTCTAGTCCACCCGGCTTTCACCCGAGTGTCTCTGCTCGCAAGGACTTCTTCGTGTGCGCGACTGAAGCGACGTTCAGGACTCGACCCGGAGGCCCAGGAAGCGCTGGACGCGCGCGAGGAAACTGGCGTGGGCGACATCGGGCGGAACGGCGGCGGCAAAGGCGGCCTCGCGGGTGCGGGCAAGCCCTTCGCGCCGCAGCGAGACGTCGCGCGTGATCTGGTCGAGGACGGCCGGGTTGGCGAGCGCGATCCTGCGGAAGCTCGACGCCGTGATCTCGAGAACCGAGCAGTCTCCGACAGCGCTGACCGTCGCGGTGCGCGGCTCGCCCGTGAGGAGCGACATCTCCCCGAAGTACCCTCCCTCGCCGATGGTCGCCACCTCGCGCCCACCGGGATCGACGGTGACGCGCACGCACCCGCGGCAGACAACGAAGAGCGATTCTCCAGCGCTGCCCTGGCGCACGATCGCTTCGCCTGCGCCATAGATCTGCTCGACGGAGCAGGAAACGAGCTCGGCGCGGTTCTCGTCCGACAGGGGCGAGAACAAGTCCACCCGCGCGAGGAGGGCTTCGAGCTCCCGCGCCCGCTCGAGCGTGCGAGAAGGCTCTTCGCGCCGCTGGTACTGGACCTGGATAGGGAACGGGATCTCCATCCTCCGCCGCCGCAGGACATAGTAAATCGCCGTGCGTACCCGGTCGCGGACCAGCCCGTCCCTGCCGAAATCCGTCGTCCAGAACCGCACTCGGTAGATGATGGCCGAGTTTCCGAAGTCCGCCACGACGACGTCCGGCGCAGGCGTTTCGAGCACCGCCTCGAGGCCCTTGACCGCTTCGAGGAGAGCTGCCTTCACATCGTTCGGGGGCACGTCGTAGCTGACGCCGAGTTCGACCTCCAGGCGCGTCGGAAGCGCAGGCTCCGAGTAGTTGACCACCGCTTCCTTCGACAGGATGTTGTTGGGCATCACGACGAGGTTGCCCGTCTTGGTCCTGAGCTTGGTCGCGCGCCACGTTATCTCGGTCACCATCCCCTCGAGGCCGCCGACCGTCACCCAGTGCCCCACGCGGAACGGCTTCTCGATCTGGATCGCGAGGCCGGCGAACATGTTCCCCAGCGTGTCCTGGAGGGCGAAGCCGATGACCACTGCGGTCACCGCCGACGTTGTCAGCAGCTTTTCGCGCATCACGAAGGTTGCGACCAGCGCGAAGAGCGCGATGACGATCGTGTCCTGAACGATGTTCGGGAAGTGATCGGGAACGCGGTCCGACCGGAACGGGTTTATGAGGAGGACGACGACGATGTTGACGATCGCCAGCGCGAGGACTAGATGGTCGATCGAGCGGATGCGGGCCGCAAGGTCAGCGGCCGACTGACCGCTCTGCCGAGAGGACCAGTCGAGGACCCCAGCGAGGAGGACGTGCGCCGCGAAGAGAAGCAGCGACAGCCGCAGCTTGCTTCTTATGAGGCGGTTCGAGGAAGCGGCGCGGATCCCCAGCGTCAGGAAGAACGCGACGACGCCGGCAAAGAGAGGGTCGACCCACTGCATCCCCTTGCCGCCTAGCGGAGCCGGCCCTCCTTCTTGAAGGCAGCGAGGTCTTCTGCCGTGACCTGGACGACAACGGCCGTCTTGACCGGTCCGCCTACGGCGTTCCTCTCGCGGTCCACCCCGCGCGATGCCGCCGACCCGGTCACCTCGGCGGACTTCTTCTCTTCACCGCCCGGCCGGAGCAAAGAGCCGATGCCGAAGCCTTTTTTCTTCGGCGCGGGCTTGTCGCCTGTTTTTGCGGCCGCATCGCTCTTGGCGGCGCCCCCTCCCGTCAACCCCGCAGCGCCCGAGTCGACGACCGGGATATCGACCTGCGCCTTGGCTTCGTAGGAAATGAACCTGGCGTAGCGGTCGGCGAGCGTCGCGCTGGCGTTCAGCTTCTCCGCCGTCACCTGGCGCGCGATCCTCTGGAGCCGCTCGGCCATCTCCGGGTGGGAGGCCCAGAGTCCCTGTTTCTCCGACCTTCCCTGGTTCCGCTCGTCGATCCTCGCCAGGACGGCCGCAAGCCCTTTCGGGTCGTAGCCTACCTTGTTCGCGACCCTGATGCCGACCTGGTCCGATTCGAGCTCCTCGGCGCGGCCGAAGCCCGCCATGACCAGCTCGGTCGTCCTGTCCACGAGCTGCGCGAAGAGCGCGTCGTTCGCCGAGAGCGTCTCTTCAGCGGCCATCCGGATGAACTTGCCCTTCTGGATTGCCTTGATCGTGTGCTTGCTCGTGACGTGCACCAGTTCGTGGGCCAATACCCCGGCAAGCTCTGCCTCGGTGCGGATCAGGCCGAGCGCTCCCCTCGTTATGTGAACGTAGCCGCCAGGCGCTGCGAAAGCGTTGACGCCGTCGGTGTCCAGCACGATGAAGCGGTAATCGAGGCCGGGACGCGAGCCGGCCTGCGCGAGGACCGTGCCCACGAGCGCGACGTACCGGTGAACCGCCTTGTCCTGGACGACACCGTAACGCTCGCGAACTTTCTGGCTCACGGCCTCGCCCAGCCTCCGTTCCTCCTCGTCGGTGATGCGAAGTTCGTTCACCTGCTCGGCTCGCTTCAAGATGGAGTCGCCGATCCGGCCGAACTGGGCGGCCGCGGGACGCGGCGCTGCAGCCGCCACGCAGCCTGCAACCACGCACAGGGTGCCCTGCTTCCAGGTCATCGCCCGTTCCCCCGCCCTCAGCGCCCGCCTGCCGGCGGGCCTTGGCCTCTTACCGTATGGATCTCGACCGGGGCCGTCCTGCCCTTTACGACGGCGTGTCCCAGCGGCGAAATATCATACCGCCCTTTCAGCCGCCGGACGGTCTCGCCGCTCGCTATGATGCGCGTCCCGTATTCCTTGTTCAGCGACTCGAGGCGCGAGCCGAGGTTCACCGCGTCGCCGATGACGGTGTAGCTCATGATCTGGTCCGACCCGATGTTGCCCGCCACCATCGGGCCGCTGTTGATCCCTATCCCGATGTCCACCTGCGGCCGCCCCTCCGAGGCCCAGCGCAGGTTGAGCGCCTCGAGCTCGGTGATCATGTCGATGGCCGCGCACACGGCATGGTCGGCATGATCCGGGTCTTCGACAGGCGCCCCGAAGAGCGCCATCACCATGTCCCCCACGAACTTGTCTACCGTTCCATGGTGCCTGAAGACGACCTGCACCATCCGCGAGAAGTACTCGTTCAGCTGGCGCACTATCTCCTCGGGCTGCCCTCGCTCGGAAATGCTCGTGAAGCCCCGAATATCGGAGAAGAGAACGGTCATCTCCCGGCGAGTTCCGCCCAGCGCAGCGCTGGCCGGGTCGGCGAGGAGCTGACGGTAGACCTCCGGCGACACAAAGCGGGAGAAGAGCGCCTTCACCATGCGCTTCTCGCGCCCTTCGACGAAATACTGGTACGCAACGCCGCCGAACGTCGCCAGGGCTGCGCCCAGAACCGGTGCCGTCATCCGGAGCCAGACGCCGTCGCTGAAAAGCGCGAGCGACAGCCAACCGAGGCCCGCCAGCACGAGCAGCAAGGCCGCAGCCGCCCAGGCGACGCCGACCGAGGCAGCGGCAGCACCAGCAGCGAGCGAGACAGCCAAGAGCGCACCTGCGTTGGCCGGAAGGCTCGCCGGCCTCATGAAACGGCGCGCCAGGACGTTGTCGATGACGTTCGCGTGCACCTCGATGCCGGGCATCTTGCCTTCGCCGAACGGCGTGGTGAAGAGGTCCAGCAGCCCGGCAGCGGTGGTCCCGACGATGACCACCTTGTTTCTGAGCTCGCCGGGATCCACCAGCGGCTTCTCGCCTGCCCGCAGCTGCGCCTCAGAGTAGAAGAGGCTGTAGAACGAGTATTGGCGATAGGTGGCCACGCCGCCCATCAGGACGCCGCCCTGGTAACGGATGAGCGAACGGTAGGAGCGTTTCCGGTCGCCGTAGAAGCTCGGGATGTCCCCCTCGACCAGGGGCATGCACTCGCGAGCGATCAGCAGACACCCCGGGCCTCTCGAGAACTCCGACGGGTAGAGATCGTCGGCAACCGCGGCGGCCGCCAGAGCGAGCGACGGAACGGCCGTCCCGCCCACCAGCACGAACGGCACGTACCGACGCACCGGTCCGTCGGGATCCAGAACGGTGAAAGTGTGGCCGATTCCCCTAGCCGCCCTCGACAACCCGGCGGCAGGGAGGGCGAGTGCAGGGCGCTCCTCGATGAGCGGCCCGAGATTGTAGCGGGGCCCGGGAAGCTCCGGCGCGCTGCCGGGCCCCTCGGTCCCCGCCGAATCCACGCGACCCTCGCGGCTCGCCTCGGCTGCCAGTACCACGTTCCCCGAACGCGTCACCGCCTCCACCAGAGCCTGGTCCGACTCCTCGCCCGTCCACTCTTCCTCGCCGACGCGAAACCGCCGCAGGTCGCGTTCGCTGAAGAGGACATCGTAGGCAACCACCTTCGCCGGCGCCCGCGAGATGAAATCGAGGACCTGCGCGTGAACGAGGCGCGGCCAGGGCCATCGGCCGACCAGCGGCTCGAGTTTCTCGATGCTGTCCTCGTCTATCGCGACGAGAACGATGTCACGGCTCGCTGAAGCCGGATCGGCGGTCCAACGCATCCGCACGTCATAGGCCTTCCATTCGACGGTCTGGAAGAAGGACACCGATCCGAGGAGGGCGGCCATGGCGGCGGCCGCCAGCCCGATGGCGAGCCCGGCAACCAGTCTCCGGTGCATGTTAACGCCCTGCCTCACCGCGTCCGCCGCAGCCGCTCGAAGGCGAGGCTGGCGATGGCGGTGTCCTGGAAACCGACCCCGGTGAGATCCGCGATCGTGATCTGGCTGTCGCTCGTCCGGCCGGGCTTCGAACCCGCGACCACTTCCCCGAGATTCGCGTGCACGTCGTCCTCGCGCATCAGCCCGGCAGCGATGGCGTGCTGCAGCTCACCAAGGCGCGCGCACTGCTCGCGCCGGTCGGTGACGACCATATCCGCCGCACACAGGCAGCGAGGGTCCAGCTCCTGCTTGCCGGGGCCGTCTGAACCGAGCGCCGTCACGTGCATCCCGGGCCTCAGGTACTCGACGCGCACGATTGCCTCGCGGGCGGGCGTCGCCGTGATCAGGATGTCGGCTTCCGCGCAAACTTCGGCCGGGCCGCCTGCTGCGATGGCCTCGACGCCAAGCTCGCTTCCGAGCTCGCCCACGTAGCGTTGAAGGCCCTGCGGGTCGTTGCTCCATGCCCGAACGCGCTCGAAGCCGCGCACCTGTCGCAGGCAGCGGACCTGGTGGCGAGCCTGCGTGCCCGAACCGATCACGCCTACACAGTCGACCTCGCGCCGTGCCAGCGCCTCCGCTGCCACCGCGCCGGCCGCTCCGGTCCGGATGTCGGTCAGGTAGCCATTGTCGAGCAGGAACGCGGCCGGGAAGCCGGTAGAGGCATCGAAGAGCGCCATCAGGCCCGTGCCGCTCGGCAGTCCACGAGCCGGGTTGCGGTAGAAGCCGGAGGCGATCTTGACGGCAACGTAGGACATACCCTCGATGTACGCGGTCTTGATGTGGAACTCGCCGTCCACCTCGCGGATTGGCAGGTTGATCACCGCCGGCACGATGGTGCGGCCCTCGCCGTCGGCACGAAAGGCCCGGCGAACCGCTTCCACCGCCGCGGCAGGAGGAACCGCGGCGCGGATTTCCTCTTCTCGGAATACTTCGATCATGGCGCAGATTCTACCCCCGAGGCAAAGGGGCGCATGCGACCGTAGAGGCGATTCTGCCCGTCGAGGGCCAGAAAGGCAGGGTGGAGTAGCAGCCCGGACCCGACGATGACCGGACCGATCCATTGACCTCGTCTGCCGGCGTTTGCTACGATCGAGGTTCATCGCCGGGGCGGTATCGTCTAGGGGTCAGGACACGTGGTTCTCAGCCACGGGACCGGGGTTCGAATCCCCGTACCGCTACCAGCCTTCGCCAGATGCGCGCTGCGCACGCGGCCACAGCTGGCAGTCCCCGATTCAGGTTCTCACCGCCCCGGGTGCGCTTCGAGCCGCCTGGGGCTTTTGTTTGCCAGGTCCCTCGCGAGGCCAGAATCTTGCGCATACTCGCAGCAGTCCTCGTCCTCCTCGCCGCAGCCGCAGGCATCGTCTTCCTGGTGGCGGGCCGCGCCGAGCAGCCGGTAATCTCGATAGAGCAGCCGTTGAAGGTTGTCGGCTTCGACGGCAACCTCGAAGTGACCGCCTCGGCGCCCGGCGGCCGCTTCGATCTGCTCGAGGTGAGCGTCGAGCAGGAGGGTCAGCGAACGACGCTCTTCTCGCTGGCCGCGCCGGGCCAGGCCGAGGTCAGGCAGGACTCGGAAGACCGGCTGCGCGTTCGCAGGCCGTTCGGAAAGCGGAGCGTCCCCGAGCTAGAGGCGGGACGCGCCCGCATCGATGTCACCGCTGTGCGGAGCGTCCTCTTCGGGCTCCGTCAGGTTTCGGCCAGCGCGAGCCGCGAAGTCGAGGTACGCCTGACGCCGCCCAGGATTTCCGTCCTCTCGACGCACCACTACATCAATCACGCCGGCTCGGAGATGGTCGTCTACACCGTGTCGCCGCCAGAGGCAGAGTCCGGCGTGCGAGTAGGTGACGTCGTCTACCCGGGCTACCCGGGCTCCGGCGCCGGGTTGGCCGGGGGAGCGGGCCTGCGGGTGGCGTTCTTCGCCTTGTTGCACGACCAGGATCTCGATACCCCTGTTCACGTCTTCGCGCAAGACGATGCCGGCAACGAGTCGCGCGCCTCGTTCGACTACCGCGTCTTCCCGAAGCGCTTCAGGCAGGGCAGGATCGAGCTGGATGACAAGTTCCTCTCGAAGGTCGTGCCAGCCATTCTCGAACAGGCGCCGGAGATAACCCCGTCCGGCGACATGCTGAAGGACTTCCTCGAGATCAACGGCAAGCTGCGCCAGTTGAACGCAGACAAGATCGCAAGCCTGGCAAAGGAAAGCCGGCCGGAGATGCTGTGGCGGGACGCTTTCCGGCCCCTCACGAACGCCTCGATCGAATCGGGCTTTGCGGACCGCCGTGCCTACTACTACGGCGGGCGCGAGGTGGACAGGCAGGTGCACCTGGGCTTCGATCTGGCGGTGACGGTGAACATCCCCGTGCTCGCAGCCAACGCGGGCAAAGTTGTTTTTGCCGGGTACCTCGGCATCTACGGCAACACCGTCATCGTCGATCACGGGATGGGTGTGCAGTCGCTCTACGCCCATCTGGCGTCGATCGACGTTGCCGCAGGCGACGATGTGGCGAAGGAGCAGCAGCTCGGGCGCAGTGGGATGACCGGGCTCGCCGGCGGGGACCACCTGCACTTCGCGATGCTCGTTGCCGGGCACCCCGTCAACCCGGTCGAGTGGTGGGACCCGCACTGGATCGAAGACCGCGTGCTCAGGAAGCTCCGCGAGGCGGGGGCCCATTAGGAGCCAGGCGGCGCGGCCGCCGGGTCGCGCAGCCGTGCGGTTGCCACCCGTGGCAGGACGTGCTAAAGATGGAATCGCGTCACTCGAAGGCTTCCCAGGTGGCTCTGGCGCCTGGTTTCGCCGGAGCGCAGCACGTCGGGCGATCGAGAGGTCGCCTCCGGATCACTCGGCTCCCGTCCCTGAGTGAAGGACGTCATCGAACTCGCGGAGCGAGGAACTCAGCCTGCGGCCAGGCAGGAACCGACCATGCTCTCCCTCAATCGCTTTGCGAAACTCGTCGTCGCAGCGAGCTTCGTGCTCGTGGTGGCCGGCGCGGTCGTCAGCGGCACGGGCTCTGGCCTGGCAGTCACCACCTGGCCTTCTCTTGCCGGCGCAGCCGACAGCGGCGCGCCGGGGGCCGGCGTCGCGTACCAAAGGCTTCACAGGCTGGCAGGCGCGGCCGTGGGGCTCATGACAATCGGCCTGGCCTCGTGGGTGTTCGTGGCCGACGGCAGGCGTTTGGTGAAGGCCGCGGCTGCGGCAGCCGCCGGGGCGGTCATCCTCCAAGGCGTGCTTGGCGGCGTGGCGGTCCTCTACTCTCTCCCGCCGCTCGTGTCCACAGCCCACGCCGCGCTCGCACACGCGTTCTTCGCAGGTGTGGTGGCCGTCGCCGTCGTCACCTCTCCGGGCTGGCTGAGGCGGTTCAGTGCAGGAGCTGGCGCAGCGACGCAGTCGGAGCAGGACGAAGATCGCAGACGCTGGAACGAGGTCGCCTCCGATACCAGGTTGCGGAGCCTGGCGTGCTGGACGGTGTTGTTCACGTACCTCCAGGTGCTGCTGGGCGCCGCGATGCGCCAGACACAGGCTGGCCTTGCCATCCCCGACTACCCGCTGGCGTTCGGGAGCCTCCTGCCGTCGTCAGGAATGCTCGCGGTCGGTGGTGTGGCACTGAACCTCGCGCATCGCGCCTCGGCCCCTGCAACGGTCCTTCTGACCGTTCTTGTGGTGAGGCGCATCTTCGTCCGCCATCCTCGGAACGGCGAGCTCACCAGACCGGCCGCGATTCTCGCGTCGGTCGTTCTTCTTCAGGTGGCGCTCGGGGGCGTCGTCGTCCTGACCGGCCTCGGCGTCGTGGTGAGCAGTGCTCACGTCGCCGGCGGTGCGCTGGCGCTCGGCGCTGCGGCCGTGGTGGCGCTGCGTGCGTGGCGCCCCTTGATGTCGAACGACGCGGCGCGGCTCGCCGAAAGTGACCGGTTGTCACGGCCCGCGCGCGTTCCAACCCCGAGCTCGGCATCCGCTCTTTCGACCACCCGGGTCACTTGACCGGCATCGTACTCGATGAAGCAGTCTGCCCCCTTTCCGACCGCAACGCCTGAAGCCGCAACGCTGACCGCCACGACGGTCAAGCCCAGGTTCGCGGACTTCGTCGCACTCACCAAACCCCGCGTCAATGCCCTGGTGGCCATGACGACGTTCGGCGGATTCTATCTGGGTTCCAGCACGGGGCTGGACCTCGTACGGATGATCAACGCGGTTGCAGGTACTTGGCTGGTAGCCGCGTCGGCCGCGGCCTTGAACCAGGCGATTGAACGCGACACTGACGCCCTTATGGTCCGCACGCGCCGGAGGCCGCTCCCGGATGGGCGACTGCAATCGGGCGCCGCGATCAGCTTTGCCATCCTGATCGGCGTTGCCGGCCTGGCCGAGCTCGCAGCGAGCTCGAACCTTCTGGCTGCCGGGGTCGCGCTGGCGACGCTCATCGTGTACGTCGCCATCTACACCCCGCTCAAGCGGTACTCCTCGGTTTCCACGCTCGTCGGCGGTATAGCCGGGGGCCTGCCGCCGGTCATCGGCTGGGCCACCGCGCGGAACAGTCTCGCGGCCGAGGCGTGGGCGCTGTTCGCAATCGTGTTCCTCTGGCAGATGCCTCACTTTCTGGCGATAGCGTGGCTGTGCCGCGAGGATTACGCCCGGGCGGGCTTCCCGTTTCTGCCTGTGATCGAGACCGACGGCCGGTCGACCGGCGCACAGGTTGTCCTCTACGCGGCGGTCCTCGTGCCGGTCAGCCTGCTGCCTTCGATCCTCGGGGCGACAGGCCCCGTCTATTTCGCGGCCGCGCTCCTGGCAGGCGGGGCGTTCCTCGCGGTGGCCGTCAGCTTCGCGCGCTCACGCACGAGGGCGGCCGCCCGTCACCTCTTCCTTGGTTCGATCCTCTACCTGCCGATCGTGTGGCTGGTAATGCTCGTCGACAAGGTCGGCTGATCGGCTGAAGAGGAAACGCCTTCCTTTCGGTCAGTAGAGCATCAGGTAGATGGGCACGCCGGTGACCGAGACATAGAGCCAGATCGGCAGGGTCCAGCGCGCGATGCGCCGGTGGTCGGCGAAGCGGCCGCGTGCTGCCCGGACCAGCGTCAGGAGGACGAGCGGCACCATCCCTGCGGCGAGCACGACGTGCGTGATCAGGATCGTGAAGTAGATTGCCCGGATGGCTCCAGCGCCTGTGAACGGGCGTGAGCCCGCGTTGGCGTGATAGACCACGTACGAGGTCAGGAACAGTCCGGACGTGATTACGGCCGCGATCATCGCTCCCCGGTGGAGGTCGCGGCGGCGCCTCGTGATCGCGAGGTAGCCGGCGGCGAGCAGCACGAACGCGGCCGCGTTCAGCGTTGCATTGAGCGCCGGGAGGGCTGTCAGGTGGAGCATCGGTGGCTTTCGACAGGACTGAGGTACGGCAATCCAGCTATGAGCAGTTGTCAGTCGTCAGTTACGGACATCCGACGTTCGACATCGGCCGGCGACAGTACGCGAGCGCACCCGCACCGATATGCGACCTGCGACACCCGTCGCCTGTCAGTACAGCAGGTACTTCGCTCTCATGAGCCGCCACCGCGACTCATCGGCCGCCCACGATGCCGCGATTGCCGCAGGATCGTCACCGGCCTTGACTCGGGCCAGCGTTGACTGCGATCCGAGGAGCGTCTGGGCCCGATCGAGCTGGTAGTCGTTCGGGTAGAGCCGGAAGAGGGCCGCCGCAATCTCCAGCCCCACCCTGACGGGCCGGAGCGCCTCGCGGTCGGTGACCACCATGAATACTCCGCCGCACCGCTCGCCGGCGTACCTGCTCGAAGACGGCGTGAAGGTCACCGGGTAGAAGCGGATGCCGGGCAGCCGGCGCGCCGCAAGTTCACGGGCCAGGACGGTCCCATCGATCCACGGCGCCCCGAGCTGCTCGAACGGAGTGTCGGTTCCCCGCCCGACCGATATGTTCGTCCCCTCGATCGCACCGATTCCCGGGTAGAGGGCGGCTTCGTTCAGGTTCCGCATGTTCGGCGACGGGTTCGTCCAAGGGAAGAGCGTGTCGTCGAACCACGAGTCGCGCCGCCAGTTCTTCATCGCTACAACGGTGAGGTCGGCGCCGATCTTGTTCTCGGCGTTGAACAGGCGCGCGAGCTCTCCGAGCGTCATCCCGTGGCGTATGGGCATCGGGAAGTACGCCGTGAACCCGAGGTTCTCTCTCGGGATGGTCGGCCCTTCGATCTGGTACCCGTTGATCGGGTTCGGCCTGTCCAGCACCACGACAGGAATCCGCCTTCGCGCCGCCTCCTCCATCACGTACGCCATCGTCGTCGTATAGGTGTAGAAGCGGGCTCCCACGTCCTGCACGTCGAACACCAGGGTGTCGACGCCAGCGAGCATCTCGTCGGTCGGTCGGCGGGTCTCGCCGTAGAGAGAGTAGACCGGCAGGCCTGTCTTCTCGTCCCGCCCGGAGGCGACTTTCTGGTCCTCGGTTCCGCGGATTCCGTGCTCCGGGCTGAAGAGCGCGACGAGCGAAACGCCGGCAGCGCCCTTCAGCAGGTCGATCGTGGAATCGCCCGTGCGCGACCTGCCGGTGTGATTCGTGACGAGCCCCACCTTCTTGCCGGCGAGGCTCTTGAAGTTCTCCGCAACCAGCACGTCGATACCGGTTGCCACAGGCTGCCTGATTTCCGGCGGGGGCGGGGTACCGGACGCCCCGAAATCGCCGCCGTTCCAGCGGGCCTCGCGCAGGTCTCGGCCTCCTCCGGGGCGGATGGCAGATGCAACGATGGTCGCGAGGCGCGCGCGAAGAGGCGTGACGTCTCCTTTGCCGTCGGGGTGCACCCGATTCGAGAGGAAGACGAAGTAGGTGCCCGTCAGAGGATCGATGAGGAGGCCCGTACCCGTCCACCCGGTGTGCTGCACCGTGCCGATGGGCAGGAGCTCGCCGCGGTTCGATGAGTAGCTGGAATCGATGTCCCACCCAATCCCGCGCACGTTCGGCTGGTCCGGCGGCGTTGCCGGCATGGTCATCTTGAGAACGGCGAGGGGCGACAATATGCGGACGTTGCCGACGCGGCCCCCGCCGAGCAGCATGCGACAGAAGATCGAGAGGTCGTTGGCGGTGCTGAACAGCCCCGCGTGGCCCGCGACGCCGGCCATGCGGCGGGCGGTCGGGTCGTGGACAACACCGCGGAGAACGACGGCGGCGGGGCCGTCGCAAGGCCAGCCATACTGCGTGCACCTCTCTGTCGGCGCGATGCGCGGCGCGAGCGAGGCCGGCGGGTTGAACATCGTGTCCTTCATCCCGAGCGGCCGGAAGACTCTCTCCTCGGCGAACCGATCGAGGGGCATGCCGCTCACGCGGCGGACAATCTCGCCGAGCAGGAAATAGTTGATGTCGCTGTAGACGAACCGCTGCCCCGGGGGCTGTGCCAGGACCTCTTCTGCGGCTCGCTCGATGGCGGTGTCGTAGCCGACCCAGGGGTCTGCCAGGTCCAGATCCGGCCTGAGGCCCGAGGTGTGCGTCGCGAGGTGGCGAAGGGTCACCGCCTGCTTGCCGTAGCGCCCGAACTCCGGTATGTAGGCGCTCACACGGTCGCTCAGCCGGATGCGCCCCTCCTCGACGAGGATCATCACGCTGGTCGTCGTGGCGACGACCTTGGTCAGGGAGGCAAGGTCGAAGATGGTGTCCGCGGTCATCGGCTCGACCGCCGGTTCGAGGGCGCGGCTGCCGAAGGCCTTCTGGTAGACGACGGTGTCGCCCTGACCGATGAGCAGGACGGCCCCAGGCAACTGCCGCGCCTCGATCGCGGCGGCGACAAGGGGATCGATCCTCGCGAGAACGCTGGTGTCGAACGCGGCTTCACGGCTGGCGGGCACCGCCGCCCGGGCAGGTGCCTGCGGTTCCGTCCGCGGTTGGGACGGCCTCCGCGCGGAGCAGCCGGCCCCGGCGAACGGCATGGCGGCGCAGATGGCCATGAGGAGCGGCAGGACTGCGAGCCGATTGAGGAACAGTCGCATGGCGGAGTCGATTATACTGATTCCTGCCCCGCAAATCGCCGCGTTGGAGAGCGAGTGATGCACCTGAAGCTGCTCACGAAAGCCGGCGCTCTCAGGTACCTGGCCGCTGCCGCGGTGCTCTGCCTGCTCGCCATGGCGGCGGACGCAAGGGCGCAGGTGGCCGACCTCAAGGGCGTGGTGCGGAACGCGGAAGGCAAGGCTATCAAGGGCGCAACCGTGGTGGCGGAGAGCACCCGCGCGCCGGTCGAACGCCTGACCGCGGCAACCGACGACAGGGGGCGGTTCGTCTTCGAGAAGCTGCGCCGCGGCGTGTGGTCTTTCGTTGCGGTGGCGCAGGGATACCTGGCGCAGCAGGACGTCTGCGACATCGGTCTCGTAAAGTCGCTCGAGTTCAAGCTGGAGGAGACACCTGCCGGGCCTCCCGGCCTTGGAAACGTGGCCGGCAGCGTCATCCAGGCCGACTTGCAGACAACGGCGGCGATGATGGAGCGCGGCGAGTACGACCGCGCCATCTCTGCGTACCAGGCGATGCTCGCCAACGTGCCGACGCTCACGACAGTTAACCTCCTGCTTGGCGACGCCCACCTCGCGAAGAAGGACTACGAGGCCGCCCTTGCCGCCTACCAGCGCCTGCTCGAAACCGAACCCGGACACGAGGGCGCAACGATAGCGGTGGCGCGCGTGTACGTCGAACGAGGGCAGCCGGGCCCCGCCGAAGGCCTTCTCGCGCGAGCCGCAGGCCTCGGCGGCGCGGGCGGCGAGATCCACTACGAGCTCGGCAAAGTCCGGCTCGAGCTGGGCAACGAGGATGCCGCGATCGAGGACTTCCGGAAGGCGGCCAGGCTGGCGCCGGCCTGGGCGAAGCCGGTCTACCAGCTCGCCCTCATTTCAGACCGAAGGGGCGACAGAGCTGCCGCCGCGCGCCAGCTGGAACGGGTGATCGAGCTCGACCCCGGATCGGCTGAGGCAGCCGACGCGCGCCGCCTGCTGTCGGAGATCAAGCGGTGAGCCCGGCCCGGCGCCGCCTGCGCATGGCGCTGATCCTGGGGATCTTCATCGTCGCCGTTTTCGCAGCGGCGGCCACGGGCTGGTACTACGCCCGCGTTTCTGCGCCCGCCACCGGCCCTGTCGTCCTGATTTCGATCGATACCCTTCGCCCCGATCACCTGCCCGTGTACGGCTACGGCAAGGTCGAAACGCCGGCAATCGATGCGCTGGCAGCCGACGGTACGGTCTTCGAGAAGGCATACGCGCACTCGCCGCTCACCCTTCCGTCGCATGTGGCCCTGCTCTCCGGGCAGCTGCCGTTCGACACCGGCGTGCGCGACAACGCGGGCTTTCCAGTACCTCCGCGCCTCCGGCTGATACCAGACGTGCTCGGTGACAGGGGATGGGAGACTGCCGGCGTCGTGTCGTCGTTCCTCCTGCGCGGAGAAACCGGGCTCTCCCGCGCGTTCGACTTCTACGACAGCAACCTCGGTCGCCGCGGGCCGGCCGCCGATCCGCCGCCGCCTTTGGAACGTCCGGGAACGGAGACGTTCGAAGTCGCCCGCCGATGGATGGACGGCCAGGTGTCCGAGAGGTTCTTCCTCTTCCTCCACATCCACGAGCCGCACGCGCCGTACCGGCCTCCTGAACGCTTCTCTTCCTACGAGCCCTACGACGGCGAGATTGCCGCGGCTGACGAGATCGTGAGCCGGCTGACCGCCTACCTCGCCGGGCGCGGCTGGTACGAGGCCGCGACGATAGTGCTCGTCTCGGACCACGGCGAGAGCCTCGGCGAGCACGGTGAGTCGGAGCATGGCCTGTTGCTCTACGACGCGACCATCCGCGTGCCGCTTATCGTCAAGCTGCCGGGACGTGCAGGCGCCGGACGTCGGATCTCGACTCCGGTGCAGCACGTGGATCTCGCACCTACCATCTACGACTGGCTCGGCGCTCCGAAGCCTCCGGGGCTCGACGGCCGTTCGCTGCGGCGGCTTCTCGACAGGGGAAGCGATCCGCTTCCCGAGGAAGTCTTCTACTCGGAATCGCTCTACGCGCACTACCACTTCGGCTGGAGCGAGCTGTACGCTCTCACGGGCAGCCGCTTCCGCTACGTCCAGGCACCAGAACCCGAACTCTACGACCTCGAGTCCGACCCGGCGGATCTGGACAACGTGGCGCCCGCTGATGAGGCGACTGTCGCCAGGATGCGCGGTGCCCTGGCGGAACTCGGCAACCGCTCGGTGCCGGCTCCCGGCCATGTAGGAGAAGCGGACGCGCAGCGCTTCCAGTCGCTGGGTTACTTCTTCTTCTCCAGGCCTGCGCGGCCGCCCGAAACGGAGCCGGCGACGCTCTCCGACCCCAAGGACAGGGT
The DNA here is from genome assembly GCA_041947015.1 of Vicinamibacterales bacterium. Lineage (GTDB taxonomy): Bacteria > Acidobacteriota > Vicinamibacteria > Vicinamibacterales > Fen-181 > JBHGBL01. The sequence continues at coordinate 63,288 of JBHGBL010000009.1, read as the reverse complement.
TGCAGCATCGGAGGCCTTCCGCCGCGCGGTCGCCCTCGGTGCCGGCGGCAAGCGGGACGAGGCGGTCCGCATCCTCACGGACCAGGTCAGACACAACCCCGGGATGAAAGTCGCCTGGCTGCAGCTCGCACAGCTCCACGTCCAGGCGGGGCACCTGGAAGAAGGGCTCAAGTGCGCGCGTGCGGCCTCGGCTCTCGACCCGGGCGACCTGCACGCCGGGCTGGCGGTGGCGGCAGTCCTGAAAGCAATGGGCCGGCTGGACGAGGCAGTCGAGACCGCGGGGTCGGCGTTCGCATCGGCACGCCCGGACGATGCGGCGGGCCGGCTCGCTGCGCTCGAATCGCTCGTCGAGATGGCGCTGGCTCGCAAGAGCCACGAGGCAGCCAGGCGATACGCGGCGGCAGCCGCGGAAACAGACCCGAGCTTTCCTCTCGCGCGATACGTGGAGGGGCGCATCCACTTCGAGGAAGGCCGCTTCGAGCAATCGCTGGCCGCCTTCGAGCAGGTTGCCAGGGCAATCGAGGAGCGAGGCGTGGGTGGGCCTGAAATCACCGGGATTTCGTCCGACATCGGGGAAACCCTCGTGGGGCTCGGGCGGGACGCGGAGGCGGAACTCGCCTTCAGGAAGGAACTCGAGGCGTTCCCGGGTCATGGGAGGCCCCGTGCGGGCCTCGCGGCACTCTACTGGCGTCAGGGCCGGCAGGCTGACGCGGAGCGCGCTGTCAGCCAGCTTCTCGCCTCAGCGCCCCCCCACGAAGCCTACCCGCTCGCAATTCGCCTCTGGACGTCTCTTGGCGAGCCTGCGAGGGCTGACGCCCTCCGTGCGGAGGCCAGGCGCCATGCAGTCGGGCGGGCCCGAACCGGCATTGCGGGCGCGGACGACGCGCGCGAGAAGAGATGAAGGAAGAAATGAAGAAATGAAGTCGCTTCGTGTCGTGCCGGTTCTACTCTTCGTGTTTTTCTTCTGCGTGATGCTTCACGTGATGGCCGAGCCAGGACCCAACGGGCTGACTGATGTGGCTGGCGTTCTCGTTGGCCACCATACGCTGACCGAGCGGCCGACCGGCTGCACCGTGATCCTCGTCGAGGGTGGGGCGGTTGGCGGGGTAGACGTGCGTGGTGCGGCGCCGGGGACGCGCGAAACCGACCTGCTCGATCCGGTCAATACAGTCGACCGTGTCCACGCGGTCGTCTTGTCGGGCGGCAGCGCCTTCGGGCTCGATGCCGCGTCGGGCGTTGTCCGCTACCTCGAGGAGCGCGGTGTCGGCTACGAGACGGCGGTGGCGAAGGTGCCGATCGTCCCGGCCGCCATCCTCTTCGATCTCGGTGTCGGCGGGAAGCCTTCGGTCCGGCCGACGGCCGAGTGCGGCTACGCCGCGGCGAAGGGAGCGACTTCGGGGCCGGTTGCGGAGGGAAACGTCGGAGCCGGCGCCGGGGCAACCGTCGGCAAGCTGGGCGGTGGTGGGCGAGCCATGAAGGGGGGCATCGGCACCGCATCGATTCGCCTTGGGTCAAACGGCCTCGTCGTCGCGGCGCTGGTCGCGGTGAACTCGGTCGGCGACATCGTCGATCCGGCGACTGGACGGATCGTGGCGGGCGCAAGGACTGCGGACGGCCGCGGCTTCGCCGATGCGCGACAGCTGATACGCACGGGCAAACTGCGCGGACGGCCCGGCGCCGCCACGACAATCGGCGTCGTGGCCACGAATGCCAGGCTGACCAAAGCTCAGGCCAACAAGGTGGCGCAGATGGCGCACGACGGCCTGGCCCGCACGATCGTACCGGTTCACACGCCCATGGATGGGGACACGCTCTTCGCGCTGGCGACGGGTGACCTCGAAGGGGAGGCAGACCTCCTGACGGTGGGCGCGCTCGCCGCCGACGCCGTGGCCGAGGCGGTCCTCCGGGCCGTCCGGGCGGCCAAGTCGATACCGGGCTTCCCGGCCGCGAGAGATATGGACCGCTAGCGGGCTGCCGTGAAAGTGGTTCACGGCCCGCTGAGCGCGTCCCCGTGCGCCGCGGACGCCCTTCCAAGACCTCGATGACAACCAACCTGGTGCTTCTCACCGCCTACTCAGCCGTCCTGATACTGATGGGCTTGTGGATTGGCAGGCGCGTCAGCAGAGCCGGAGACTTCTTCGTTGCGAGGCGCGGCCTCGGCCCCGGCCTGGTCTTCGCGACGGTTCTCGCAGCGAACATCGGCGCAGGATCGACCGTGGGTGCAACCGGCCTGGGCTACCAGCATGGGCTGAGCGCGTGGTGGTGGAACGGGTCCGCGGCAATAGGGTCCCTGCTCCTCGCGGTCTGGGTGGGCCCGCGCATCTGGCGTGAAGCGTCGCGCTGCGGTTTCTACACGGCGGGCGACTTCCTCGAGCATCATTTCGGCCGGTCGGTTCGCGGCGCGGTTGCGGGCCTCATCTGGCTCGGCACGCTGTCGATCCTCGCCGGCCAGATGATCGGGCTCGCCTGGATCCTCAACGTCGTCGCCGGTATCCCGAAGTGGGCCGGGTGCCTGGCGGGTGGCGCGGTCGTCGTCACCTACTTCACCGCGGGCGGTCTCCTGGGCTCCGCCTGGGTGAACCTCGTCCAGCTGGTCGTGCTCCTTGCCGGGTTCGCCGTGGCGCTGCCGGTGCTGCTGCTGACGGGCGGCGGGTGGCCCGACTTCGACACTGGAGGGAATCCGCCGGCGGGTTTCCTGTCCTTCTGGGGCGGCACCCAGTCGGCGTACCTCTTGGCCCTGCTCGTCCCGGCCTTCATCGTGTCGCCAGGACTGATCCAGAAAGCATTCGGCGGAGAGAGCGAAAGGGCTGTGCGGACCGGTGTTGCAGCAAACGGTGCAATCCTCCTCGTGTTCGCCTTCGTGCCCGCATTGCTGGGAATGCTGGCCCGTGCGCGCCACCCGGGCCTGCCCCAGCCGGAGCTGGCCCTGCCCACAATCCTCGCCTCGGACCTGCCCTCGTGGATCGGCGCCCTCACCCTGGCCGCAATCTTCTCCGCCGAGATAAGCACGTCGGACGCGATCCTCTTCATGCTCGCGACCTCGCTCTCACGCGATCTCTACGGCCGCTTCGTCAATCCTGGCGCCGACGATCGCCAGCTGCTCCGCATCGCGCGCCGCGCGGCGGTCGCGGGTGGAGCGCTCGGCGTCGCGCTGGCGATGTTCTTGCCGAGCGTGATTGCCGCTCTGGCGGTGTTCTACTCGATCCTCGGGGTGAGTCTCTTCGTGCCGGTGGTCGCCGGGCTTCATGCGCGCGGCTTGCGCGCTCGCGACGCGCTTGCGGCAATTGCCGGCGGGGCAGTCGTGTTCCTCGCTGTGCACCTCGCGACCGGCGGCCGCGGCTACGGCTTCGTCAGCGCGAACCTGGCCGGCACAGCAGGCGCGGCTGTGTCGTTCGCGCTGTCGCGGACGGTCGGAGGTGAATCCCACAGGACCGAAGCATGAGGTTCGTCGAATCGAGCCCGAAAAGGGCGCATCCGAAGGAGTGACACTTCCTTTTCGGCGGGTGTCGGGTACTTTCGTACCGGTCCGACCGCGAGTTGTACCGTGTAACCTGTCGGGACGGGTCGTGACCCGAGTTGAACCCCTCAAGCCTGGAGGTTGAAATGAAAACTGCGTCCCCCAGCCGGTTCGTCGCCGCCGCCATCCTGATGTCGATATTCGCCCTGCTCGCCGCTGCCGCCGTGGCCTCCGCACAGGAGACCAAGACCAAGACGGTCAAGGACGTGGTCTGCGGCATGAACGTCGACCCGGAAACCGCGAAGTTCAAGACCGTCCATGAGGGCGAGACCTACTACTTCTGCTCTGAGAGCTGCCTCAAGAAGTTCACGGCCGAACCAGCGAAGTACGTGAAGTCCGAGCCGAAGACGGTCAAGGATCCCGTGTGCGGCATGACGGTCGAAACCGCCTCCGCGAAGCACAAGACGACACACGACGGGAAGACGTACTACTTCTGCTCGGAGAGCTGCCTCGAGAAGTTCAAGGCCGACCCGGCGAAGTACATCAAGTAGAGCGCAACTGCGCTCTTCACTTCTTCTCGTAGCCGGCCGGCACGGCAAAGATCTCGTCTGCTATCGGATCCGTCGAGATCGCGGTGGCCTTCATCGTCATCTTCATGTTCATCTGCCCCATGGCCTGCGCCATCTGGCCGCCGCCTTCCACGCCGAATTGCATTTCCTGCTCGAGCGGGATGCCGCGCTCGGCGAAAGCCTTCTGCATCTCGATCATGCTCTTGCCCTGCGGGCCCTGACCGAGGGGGGACGGTACGAACCTCCCGGCCGCGAGAGCTGCCTTGTAGAAGCGGGTGAAATCCTCAACGCCGGGGCCGTCGCCTGCTATCCACACTGGACCCCACATCTTCATCGTCAGCGTCTCGTTTGCCATGGTCATCGGCATGCTGACCGACAGGTTGTAGCCGGTGCACTTGCGGCCGAGGATGTCGCGGGTTTCGCCCGAGGGCTCGAGCGACATCGTGATCTCCCCGAAACTGACAGGAAGACTGGCGGCCGCGGCGTTCGGGTCGAAGGAAACGACCTGCCTGGTGGCGTGGTTGACCATGAGCTGCTGCCCGGCCGGGACGTCCACCAGCACCGATACATCCTGGTTCATTCCCTTCGCATCGGTCCTCAGCTTCTGCCCTTTCACGTAGGTGACGGTCGTCATTTCCATCGCCATCGGCGTGCCGGACGTGGAGAGCGTCATCCGCACCGTCACGTCGGCGAAGGCTGGCAGCCCGGAGAAGGCCAGCGCGACAACCAGGGCGACGACCACGTGAATCCGCTGCATTCTCGACCTCCGTTCAGGTTGCAGGACCGGGGCTCCGCGGGCCAGCCTCGCCCTCAGACGCGGTGATCCGAGGCGAAGACAGACAGGCCGGTGCGCCCCATCCTCGTCCGGCCGGTCCTACCAGCATAGTGCAGGTTCGCCCGGAACCGAGGTCAGACCCGGGGAACCCTTTTTTGGTGGCCCGGGAGGGATGAATGTAGTAGGCTGACGGGGCCCGCCGGGGCCACGCGGGTCAGTCCCCCTTCGTCGAAGCCTGAGTAACGCCAGGATCAATCGCTCACGCATTCTGGGAGCCACCGATGAAGCTGTCCCTGGTCGCGGCTGCGTTGGCCGCTTTGACCTCCGCAGACCTTGCCTGGGCGCAGGCGCCTCCGCCCACCCAAGCACCTCCTTCCGCCCAGGCCCAGCCGCCCTCGGCGTCTGCCGAGGGTGTGCGCATCTTCCTCGATTGCCACGCCCGCTGCGATTCGAGCTACATCCGAACGGAGCTCGCCTTCGTCGATCACGTCCGCGACCGGGAGGTGGCCGACGTGCACATCCTGGTGACAACGGAGCCGGCGGGAGGCGGCGGCACACAGTACACGTTGAACTTCATCGGCCTGAGGCGCTTCGCCGGCGTCGAGGACACGCTGAAGTTCACAACCGAGCGGGACGACACTGAAGACGACGTCCGGCGCAGCCTCGTCCGATCGCTGAAGCTCGGGCTGGTTCGCTACCTGGCACAGACGCCGCTTGCCAGCGCGCTGGAGGTCAACTACCGGGCTGTTGGCGGTCGGAGGTCCTCGCTCATGGGCCAGACGACCGAGGACCCGTGGCACTTCTGGGTGTTCCGCACCAGCATGGACGTACAGACCGACGGTGAGGAATCCAGCACGGGCGTGGACCTGTCGGGGTCGTTCACCGCATCGCGAGTCACCGAGGCGTGGAAATCCAGCCTCGACATCGATATCAACTACCGCCGGAACAGCTACGATCTGGACGAGGAGGAGGAAGGAGGAGACCGTTACGTCAGCATTTCGCGCAACTGGGACGCAACCGCGACCCTGGTGAAGAGCCTGGGCAACCATTGGGGCACAGGAGTCCGCGCAATCCTTTCTTCGTCAACCTACACGAACCACCGCAGGACAATCGAGTTCGCACCCGCAATCGAGTACAACGTCTTTCCCTACTCTGAATCGACCCGCCGCCAGCTGACCTTCACGTACTCGGCCGGGCTCAACAGCTACGAGTACAGGTCCCGGACCATATACGGCAAGACGGAAGAAACGCTGGCAAGCCAGGCGCTCGCCGTGAACCTGGATCTCCAGCAGCCGTGGGGTACGATGGACTTCCAGGTCGAGGCCTCTCAGTACGTGCCGGACTTCAAGAGAAACCGTTTGTCGTTCGAGAGCGACGTGGAGGTCCGGCTGTTCAAGGGCTTCTCGCTCGACCTCGGCGCGGACGCCTCGTTCATCCGGGATCAGATCTACCTTCCGGCCGGGAGGGCGACGCCGGAAGAAATCCTGCTGCGCCAGAGACAGATCGCGACGGGATACGACTACGGTTTCCGTATGGGCTTCAGCTACAGCTTCGGGTCGGTGTTCAACAACGTCGTCAACTCGAGGCTCTCGGGGTTCTGATGACGTCGAAAGCTGCAGACAGGGTCAACTTGAAGGAGAAGCTGTCGCTCATCTCCGAAAGCTGGAGCCCCAAGATCGTGGCCGAGCTGAACGGGCAGCACGTGAAGCTGGTGAAGACCGCGGGCGAGTTCGTCTGGCACACTCACGACCGGGAGGATGAGCTCTTCCTGGTCCTCGAAGGCTGCCTGCGCATCGAGTTCCGCAACGGCCAGGTCGTCCTCGAACAGGGAGAAATGGCGGTAGTGCCGGCCGGCGTCGAGCACCGGCCGGTGGCCGAGAAGGAAGCGTCGGTACTTCTCTTCGAGCCCGCGGGCACGCTCAACACCGGCAACGCCGAGAACGAGCGGACCCGCCGGGGGCTCGATCGGATCTGATCCCGCTCTTCACCTCACTTCCTGCCGATGGCGATCCCCGGGCACGGGAAAGCCGCAGTGAACTCGCGAACTTCGGCGGCGATGCGATCGAGCGCCGCCTCGTCGCCCACGACCTCGCCTACGCGGTTGAACCACGCCCCGATCTTCGCCATTTCAGGTTCCTTCATGCCCCTGGAGGTGACGGCGGGCGTCCCGAGGCGCACGCCGCTCGGGTCGAATGGCTTGCGCGGGTCGCCGGGCACCGTGTTGTAGTTGCACTCGAGCCCGGCCCTGTCCAGCGCCCTCGCGAACGCCTTGCCGGTCAGCCCGCGCGGGGTCACATCCATCAGGATCAGGTGGTTGTCGGTTCCGCCCGAGACCAGCTTGAACCCGTAGCCCGCCAGACTTTCCGCGAGCGCTTTCGCATTCCGCACGACCTGGTGCGCGTACTCCCTGAAGGCCGGAGCGGCCGCTTCCTTCAATGCGACGGCGATGCCGGCCGTGGTGTGGTTGTGCGGCCCGCCCTGAAGACCGGGGAACACCGCCTTGTCGATGGCCTTCGCCATTTCGGCCTTCGAGAGAAGCATCGCGCCGCGCGGCCCGCGCAGCGTCTTGTGGGTCGTCGTGGAGACCACGTGGGCGTGCGGGATCGGGCTCGGGTGGGCACCCCCCGCAACCAAACCTGCGATGTGAGCCATGTCCACCAGCAGGTGGGCCCCGCACTCGTCCGCGATGCGACGCATCGCCTCGAAGTCGATGATGCGGGGGTAGGCTGTGGCGCCGGCAATCAGCAGCTTCGGCCGTTCCCGGAGCGCCATCTCCCGCACCTGGTCGTAGTCGATCCGCCCGGTCTCCGGGTCGACGCCGTACTGGACGCTCCGGAAGTACGCGCCGGTGATCGAGACGTTCCAGCCGTGCGTCAGGTGCCCGCCGTGCGGAAGCGCCATCCCCATTACCGTATCGCCGGGCTTGAGCAGCGCGAAGTACACGGCAAGGTTGGCAGGCGATCCCGAGTACGGCTGGACGTTCGCGTGGTCGGCCCCGAAGAGCGCCTTGGCCCGCTCGATCGCCAGGATTTCCAGCGGGTCCACCATCTGCTGGCCCTCGTAGTAGCGCTTGCCCGCGTAGCCCTCCGAGTACTTGTTCGTGAAGAGGCTGCCGGTAGCTTCCAGCACCGCCCGCGACACGTAGTTCTCGGAGGGTATCAGCCGTATCTTCTCGAACTCACGGCGCTCCTCGGCCTCGACGAGCTGCGCTATCTCCGGATCGGCTTGGGCGAGGCGGGGATCGTCGAACGTCTTCACTGCCATGACTGGTGTACCTCCTGCTCCCTGGCCTTCCGCGCCTTCGCGAAGAGGGATTGGAACCAACGCTCGAAGCACACCTCCAAGTGGTCGAGCGCGAGCGTTCCGGCCGGTGTCAAGGCCTCGCCGAGGGGCGATTCCGCCTCGCTCGCCGCGCGGGAGTTGCCGTCCAGGCTCCAGATACCGTCCTCCTCGCAGCTGTCGATGACGACGTCGCGGTAGATCGGAGCCGTCCGCCGGATCTCCTCGAAGATTTCATCCGGTCCCGAGTACTTCATCTTGAAGCGGTGACCCATGTGCGCCGCGAGCTCGCAGATGATCTGCCAGGTCTCCATCCCCGCGGCGGGCGGGACCGCGCGGCGGACCCGCTGGACGCGACGCTCCGCGTTCGTGAAAGTGCCGCTGGTCTCGACCGGGCTCGAGATGGGCAGCACCACGTCCGCCGCACGAGCCGTCTCCGTCATGAAGAGGTCCCCGACGACCAGGAGATCGGTATCGGCGAGGCCCGCGCGGAGATCCTCTGGAAGACCCTCGGCACCGAGCGGGTCCTCGCCGAGGATGATCGCCACCTTGATCTTCTTGTCTCGAAGCAGCATGCCGACGTCAGCGGCGTTCGTGTCGAGGTCGTCGAGGGCAGCACACCACTCCTTTTCGAGAGCATCGACCGTCTGGCCGTCGCCGACGGGCCGGTATCCGGGGTACCACCGCGGGTCTGCGCCCATGTCGAGCAGCCCCTGTCCATTGGCCTTCTCGTGCAGCGGGAGCAGACCGCACCCAAGGGCGGCGGCAGCCTGTGCCAGGAAGCGGTTGTCGCCGGCACGCCGCCGGCCACGGAAGTCGCGGTTGAAGACCAGCACCTTCAGAATGCTGCTCGAGAGGATCTTGGCAGCGGTCTTGACGTCTGCCGCAGCCGCCCCGGTCGCCTCCTCGAGAGCCTCGGCGGGCATCTCCGAGACGGCGCCGAGGCCCGTCGGCCGGGAAGCGATTGTCTCGCCTGTCAGGCGCTCGTACTCGGCGAGGACCGCGAGCAGCGCCATGTACTGCATGCCTTCAGGCACCTGCAGGAAGACCTCGGCGAAGCGGGACGTGAGGTTCGGCTGGGACCCTATGTAAATGAGCCTGCCTCCGCCCCGGATCGAGCGCTTGGCCAGGAGGTCCACGACGAAGTGCTCGGCTGAGGTGTTCGAGTTGACGACCACCACCGCCTGGGCATCGGCGAGGTCAGCGTAGGAAGCGGTCGCGAGGACGGGCGGATCGGTGACCTGCGGGTTGAGCAGCCGGCTGAACGAGGTGACGTTGTGGGTCCTGAGCGCGACCCGCGCGAACTTCTGAGCCAGGTAGATCTCCTCGTTCGTCAGGCGGGGAGATACGAAGACTGCGACCTCGGATGGCGAATGGCGCCGGCCGACTTCCTTGAGGCGCATCGCGGCGTACTCGATGGCGTCGGCGACCGGAGTTTCCTGCATCTGGCGGCCCGGCCTGATGCGGCCCCGTCGCAGTCTCTCGGGTGAACGGATGAACTCGGTCCCGAAACGGCCCTTCCGGCAGTGGTTCCCGTGAAGGACCGGGTTCGAGTCGTTCCTGGCAGCCTTGACCAGCGTCTTGCCGAACACCTGGTAGCCGATCCGGCAGCCCACCCCGCAATAGTGGCAGACGCTGTCGACCTTCTCGGTCTTCCACGGACCCGGCTTCGAGAGGCTGACCTTCTGCTCGATCGCTCCCGTCGGGCAGGTGGCGACGCAGAGGCCGCATGTGACGCACTCGGTATCGAGCAGCGATCCGCCGAGCGGCGGCGCAACGACGGTGGCGAACCCGCGGTTGACGAACCCGAGGCAGTCGAGGCCGACAACGTGGCTGCACACGCGAACGCACCGGCCGCACAGGATGCACTTGTTCTGGTCCAGCTCGATCAGCGGATGGGAGGAGTCGACGGCGTGCCGACTGGCTTCGCCGATGAACCTCTTGAAGTCCACGCCGTACTCGGTCGCGTACCGCCTGAGGTCGCAGTCGAACAGGGACACGCAGCCGCACTCCATGCAGCGCTGCACCTCGTGCCTGAGATCGTCGGCCGTGTAGCCCTGCTCCACCTCGGCAAACGTCTTCACGCGCTCCTCGACGGGTGCGACGGGCATGATCCGCCTCGGTTTCCCGACGCGCGACCTCAGGTCCTCGAGCGTGACCTTCCCGAAGGCGTCCTTCCGGCTGTAGAACTCCTCCGGCTCGGGGCGCGCGACACCCGTGGCCACGTACTTGTCGATGGCGTAAGCCGCCTTCCGGCCTGCCGCGATGGCTTCAATCGCCGTCGCTGCCCCGGTGACCACGTCGCCGCCCGAGAAGACTCCCTCCACGGAGGTCTCGAACGTCTTCGGGTCCACCTGCACCGTCTGCCAGCGCGTCAGGTTCAGCACCTCGCCCATCGGCAGGAAACCCGGCACCCGGCCGTCCACGAGGTCCGGAATGGTGGTTGTCTGTCCGATGGCCGACAGCACGTAGTCGCAGGGAACCACGAACTCGGATCCGCGAATGGGCTTGGGACTGCGGCGCCCCGACTGGTCCGGCTCGCCGAGCTCCATTCGGAGGCACTCGAGCCCGGCGAGCCGTCCCCCGTCGGTCAGCACCCTCACAGGCGCTACCAGGAACTCGATCTTCACGCCTTCCTGCTCGGCCTCGTGGATCTCCGAGGCGTTGGCGGGCATCTCGTTCCTCGTCCGCCTGTAGAGGATCTTCACCTCGGAAACGCCGAGCCTTACCGCCGTGCGCGCGCAGTCTATTGCGGTGTTGCCGCCGCCGACGACGACGACCCTGCCGGAGAGATCCACCTTCTTGCGCAGGCCGAGCTTCTCGAGGAACTCGATGCCGGAGATCACGTTGAGCGTGTCCTCGCCCCGCACGCGCATGAGCGAGCTGCGCCAGGCGCCGATTGCCAGGAAGACAGCGGCGTAGCCTTCGCGCCGCAGGCTCGCCACGGTGAAGTCGCGCCCGAGCCTCGTGTTGGTCCTCAGCCTGACGCCGAGGGCGAGGATCTGGTGGATCTCGAGGTCGAGCACGTCTTTCGGCAGCCGGTACTCGGGGATCCCGTAGCGGAGCATCCCGCCCGCTTCAGGTTGCGACTCGAACAGGTCCACCTGGTAGCCCTTGAGCGCCAGGTAGTAGGACGCCGAGAGGCCTGCCGGTCCGGCCCCAACGACGGCCACGCGCTTGCCGTTCGGCGGCGCCTGTTTCGGGCGGAATCCGTCGCCGCCGAGGTCGAGGTCCGTCAAGTACCGCTTGATGTAGTCGATGCCCACAGCCTCGTCCAGCATGCTGCGGCGGCACCCCTTGACCTCGCAGGGGCGCGTGCACACGCGCCCGCAAACCGACGGCAGGGGATTGCGCTCCTTGATCAGCCGGACGGCGTCTCGATACTCTCCGATCGCCGCAAGCGCGATGTACCCCTGAACATCCACACCCGCCGGGCACGCGAGCTCGCAGGGCCCGACGCAGTCCGCGTAGTGGTTCGATAGAAGGAGCTCGAGCGCCGTCTTGCGCGACTCGCGGATATCGGCCGTCGAGGTCTGGACGACCATGCCGTTCGACACTCTGGTCGAGCAGGCCGGAACCAGCGTCCGCGCACCCTTCACCTTCACCACGCACAGGAAGCACGACGAGAAGGGCTCCAGCTGCCCGTCGTGGCAGAGCGTTGGTATATCGCCGACACCGTGTTGTCGCGCCGCCTGGAGTATGGTCTGGCTGCTGTCGGCTATGATCCGCTTCCCGTCTATCTCGAGCTTAACGAGCGCCATTTGTTTGCCTCGAACCGTCGTTCCGGACCTGTGCTCCGGCCACGCTCCCGTCAGTCCTTCTTTATCGCCCCGAGGTTGCACGCCTTGTAGCACTCGCCGCACACCGTGCAGAGCGATTGGTCGATGACGTGCTTCTCCTTGCGCTTTCCGCTTATTGCCCCGACGGCGCAAGCCTTCAGGCAGAGCATGCACCCGCTGCAGTCGTCCGTGATCGTGTAGGTCAGGAGCTTCGCGCAGTGGTGCGCGGGGCACTTCTTGTTGATTATGTGGGCCTCGTACTCGGAGCGGAAGTACTTGAGGGTGGTCAGCACCGGGTTGGGCGCCGTCTGACCCAGGCCGCAGAGCGAGGAGTTCTTGACCTTCGCGGCAAGCTCCTCGAGGATCTCGATGTCGCCGTCGCGGCCTTTGCCCTCGGTGATCCTGTTCAGGATCTCCAGCATGCGCTTCGTGCCTACCCGGCAGAACGTGCACTTCCCGCACGACTCGCGCTGGGTGAAATCGAGGAAGTAGCGCGCCACGTCCACCATGCACGTCGCGTCGTCCATGACGACGAGGCCGCCCGATCCCATGATGGCGCCCGTGCGGTTGATCGACTCGTAGTCGATCACCGTGTCCTGGAGCTCCGCCGGGATGCAGCCGCCCGAAGGCCCGCCCATCTGCACCGCCTTGAAACGTCGGCCGTCGCGGATGCCGCCGCAGATGCCGTGCACTATCTCGCGAATGGAGATGCCCATCGGCACCTCGACCAGCCCGCCCCTCCTCACCTTTCCAGCCATCGCGAAGACCTTCGTGCCCTTGCTGTTGGCGGTGCCCAGCGCGGCGAAGCGCGCCGCGCCGTTGGCGACTATCCACGGCACGTTGGCGAAGGTCTCGACGTTGTTGATCGAGGTGGGCCGGTCCCAGAGTCCCTTCGTCGCGGGGAACGGCGGCCGGACGCGAGGCATGCCGCGACGCCCCTCGATCGACGCGATGAGCGCGGTCTCCTCGCCGCAGACGAACGCGCCTGCGCCGACCTTGAGACGCACACTGAACGAGAAGCCGCTCCCGTGGATGTCGTCACCGAGCAGGCCGCGTTCTTCGGCCTGGTTGATTGCGATGTTCAACCGCTCGATTGCCTTCGGGTACTCGGCCCTCACGTACACGTAGCCGTGGTTCGAACCGATCGCGAAGCCGGCGATCGCCATTCCCTCCAGCACCGAGTGCGGGTCGCTCTCGAGCACCGACCGGTCCATGAAGGCACCCGGGTCGCCTTCGTCCGCGTTGCAGACGACATACTTCGGGCTCCCCTCGGCGAGGCGCGTGAAGCGCCACTTCATTCCTGTCAGGAAGCCGGCTCCGCCGCGCCCCCTCAGGCCGGACTCGACGATCTGGCCTATGAGGCCCTCGGGATCACCCGCGGAGAGCACCGAAGCCAGCGCCTTGTAGCCGCCCAGCCGCAAGTAGTCGTCGATCGACTCGGGGTCGATGATGCCGCAGTTCCGCAGCACGATCCTCGTCTGGCGGTCCAGGTAGTCCACCCCGCTCCCGGAGCCGCCGCTTGTCCACACCAGCCACTCGTCGATCGGTTTCCCCTGGCCCAGGTGCTCGGAGACGAGGCGACCGACCTTCTTCGAATCCATCTTCCCGTAGAGGCAGCGGCTGCCGTCCTCGCCCCTGACCTCGACGAGCGGCTCCTGGTAGCACATCCCAATGCAGCCGGTTCGCACGATCCGGACCTCGTGCTCGCGGCCGGCCAGCTCCTCGCGGAGCGCGCGCAGTGTGTCCTCGGCGCCGGCGGCCACGCCGCACGTGCCGAGCCCGACGACGACGCTCTTCACGAGAGTTCTCCCGCGCGGTACCGCTTGATGACCCTCACCGCGGTTGAAGGGCTCAGGTTGCCGAACGTCGCGTCGTCGATCATCATCGCGGGAGCGAGAGAGCAGCACCCGAGGCACGCGACGATCTCGAGCGTGAACATGCGGTCGGGCGTCGTTTCGCCGCTCGCCACGCCGAGGTGCTTCTCGATGGCGGCAGTCACTTCCACGGCGCCGTTGACGTGGCAGGCCGTGCCGTGGCAGACGCGCAGGAGGTGCCTGCCGGCCGGCTTCAGCCTGAATTGCGCGTAGAAGGTGGCGACGCCGTAGATTTCGGTCAGCGGTATTCCGGTTTGCTCGTGTATGAGCTGGATCCGTTCGCGCGAGAGGTAGCCGTCCTCCTCCTGTGCTTTCTGGAGGAGCGGTATCAGCTTTCCTTCCTCGCCCGCGTAGTGACGGTTGCGGAAGTCGTACCTGCGGTGCATCCGAATCTCCAGGCCGGACGTGCCGGCTCCTGTCCCTGTGCCCGGTCCCGCTCCGACGGCTCGCAGCCGGAGCGGAGCGCGGGCGTCAGTCGTGGGGCGTGTTGAACATCGAGTTGACGAGCGCCATCATCTGGTCGACGTCGCCGAAGCCTCCGAGAGCGTGCCCCTTGCAGCCGCGCCTGGCGCAGAACTCGAGCACGCCGCCGCTCTTGATGTTGATCGACGCCATGGGAGCTCCGCACAGCCTGCAGGGCACCTGCAGCATCAGGCTCTGCTCGCAGGAGGGGCAGCGGAACTCCGCAACGGCGCCCTGGGGGATCTTCAGGTCGGTGTCCACGGCGCTGTCGCCGAAGACGGCGCTGAGGTAGATCTTCCCGTCCTGGTTCGTGTCGCGCACGTACGCCTCGAGGTGAACACGGTTCCCCTCCGTGAGCGGTGTGCGGCAGTACGGGCAGCAAACCTGGAGCAGCAGCATCTCCTTACTCATGTGACCCCCCGTCGGGCGGCTCCTGCTGCCGCCGCAGTTTCACGAACAGACAGTCGGCCAGCCTGGCCTGGCCGTCCACGATGTCGTCCGCCAGCGTCTCGCAGTCCGGCGCCCCGCACGCTGCGCAGTCCTTGTGCGGGAGTTCCTTCAGAAGATCGTTCTTGAGCTGCCGTCGGCGGATGGCCGCACGCAGATCCCTTGCGATTGGCGCCAGCGCCGGAGCCTTGATTTCGCGCTCCATGTCGAAGAAGTGCTCGTAGAAGAGCGACCGCACCTTCTCCTCCTTCATCGGCTTGCGCGGGTCGAGAGGCGCGAGGATGCGCTGGAGCGTGTGGCGGGCGGCATAGCGGCCCTCGACCAGCAGCTGCCCGCTCACGCAACCGTCCGGGCAGATGTAGGCCTCGATGAAGTCCACGTCCTGGAACTTGCCGGCCTCGATGCGGTCGAAGACGCTCACTATGTCGCTGACGCCGCTGACGGCCAGCGTGTTCGTGTTGCGCATCGCCGAGCTCTCGCCGCCGCTCGCGGCCCACAGGAGCCCCCTGGGGTCGAACTGCTCCTCGGCCGGCGCCACCCCGGCGCGGATCGCCCGCATTATGTCGCCGTAGATCGAGACCAGCGAGAGAGCGCCGTCGAAGTACGACGCGTTCATCCCGACCGGGCGCACTATCGACTCCATGATTGCCGAGCACGGAGTGATGTAGAAGACGCCTATCTCCTTCTCGGGCAGCCCCAGCTCGGACGCGAACTTGCGGCGTGCCACCTTGGCCTTCAGCTCGCGCGGCGTGTGGACGGGTATGAGGTGCGGGACGAGCTCCGGGAAGCGGATGAGTATCAACCGGATGATCGCCGGGCACGTGACCGAGATTTTCGGCCACGGACCGTCGCACTCGGCGAGATAGGTGTCCACGGCGCTGCTGACCATGGGACTCACCCATGTGCCGTCGAAGACCGCATCGAAGCCGCATTCGAGGAGAGCACCGCTGACCAACTCGGGCGCGACGTCTCGGCCGAACTGCGTGTAGATCACGCTCGCCGGGATCGCGACGGTGTACTTGAAGCGCATCAGATCGGACGGCGACGAGGTCTGGGCCCGCACGGCGTCGTGCGGGCAGGCGCGGATGCACTCGCCGCAGTCGATGCACAGCGCCCCGTTGACCGCCATCTGGTCGTTCCGGACCCTGATGGCCTTTGTGGGACACGCCTTCGAGCAGGCGACGCAGCCGATGCACTTCGACTCGTCGCGGACCACCGAGTGGACCGGGGCAGCCACCTCACGCGCTCCTGGCGTCGATACGAACGCCGTAACGCAGTTTAAGGCCGGTTCCGGGCTTCGACTCGATCTCGAAGAAATCCGTGTTGCGCCTGATGTTGGGCAGCCCCATGCCCGCGCCGAAACCCCGCGCGCGCATCTCGGCGGTCGCCGTCGAGTAGCCCTCCTGCATCGCGAGCTCGACGTCCTCGATGCCCGGCCCCTCGTCGGCCAGCGTCACCTCGATGCGGTCGGGCAGCACGCTGAACTCGAGGACGCCGTGCCGGGCATACATGATCACGTTCATCTCCGCCTCGAAGTTCGCGATCGACAGACGGCGGATGACCGCGGCATCGAGGCCGAGCTCGCGCATGATGGCCTTCACGGAAGCGGCGGCCTGCCCGCCGTGCTCGAAGTCGTTGCCCTCGATCACGAAACGTTCTGAAAACAGCGGAGGTTGCTCCACCGGCAAGCCCTGAAGGGGGGCTAGTCCCTGGAAGCTGGCTTCAACCCGTTGTCGAAGAGCAGCCCGCAGGTTTCGAACATGAATCGACGCGTGGTCATCAGGGGGATCTTGTTGAGCCGCGCCAGCTCCACGACCGGCGCCTCGGGCCGCTTGTCGTGGACGAACAGTATCGCCTTGAGGTCCGCCACATCCGCCGTGTGAACCGACTGGACGCTGGCCAGCCCGGTCACGAGCAGCGCCCCCGACCGCGAGAATGCGAGGACGTCGCTCATGAGGTCCGCCGCGAAGCAGGCCGAGACCTCGGTATCCAACAGATCTTCGCCGCAGATCACCTCGCAGTCCAGCAGGCGCTTGATCTCGGCCAACGTCATCCTCGGCGCCCCAGCCCAGCCTGACACTTCAGCGAATCCCCGCCTCGTAGAGCCTCGTCGCCACCTGCCAGCTGTCGAGCGGCGTCTGGAAAACCGTTATCTCCGCCTTCTCCGCCAGCCCGATCGCCTCCGGCGCCGGCGTCCTTCCGCGCGTCATCACGATCGCCGCAACGTCTACGAGGTTCGCCGCCGCGATGATGTTGTTGTGTACCTGAAGCGTCACGAGCACGTTCCCCGCGCGCGCGTTCGCGATCACGTCGCTCACCATGTCGGAGATGTAGACACCGGTGACCGGCTTCTCGAAGATCTTCGTCAAAGCCTTCAGTTCCAGCCGCTCGCCCAGTTCCTTGATCGTCATGCTTCCTCCTTGGCCGAAGCGTCACGCCTCCATCGACGTCAGGCCGAAGTCGGCCAGTATCTGCCCATGGTTGAACTTGTCGTGCAGCCCGAAGTAGTCGGGGAGGATCAGCACCTTCTTGTCCGGCGTGCGCATCCGCTCACCGTAGTACCGGTTCAGGGCCTTGAGCTTCTCGAGCCACACACCCATCTCCGCCGGTTCCACCTGCCTGTGGCTCACCGCCACGTAGATCCAGATCCGCTGCTCCTGCGCGAACTCGCCGAGGCGGAAGACGTCGCTGTCCACCTCGCACGCCGTGTACGGGACCAGCCCGAGCAGGTCGTCGAACGGGATCACCTCGCCCGTCCAACGGTCCGCAAGATCGAACCTGAACGACTGGGCCATCCCAGAGAACTTCCAGATCCGCTGCCCTTCGCGGTACTCCTCTATGGGCGGAATCTCCTCGGTCGAGAAATACGACCTCATCATCCGGCTGAACACTTCGTGCTCGACGATGATGTAGCCGGGACGGATGTTCACCATCTCATAGCGGAACCCGGCGGCTGCCGCGGCCATCATCCCATCCCCCTCCCAGTTCTCGCGAACCCCGGCCCGGGGCGACGCGCAGAACCGAGCATGAGTAACGTGCGCTCTCGGATGCCCAGGAAATTCGGCCGCCGGCTGCCGCCCGAAGGCGGCAGCGGGGCCCGGAAGCGGTTCAGTCTACCACGTAGGACACCGTCTCCTGAACGTGTAACGGTAGAAGGCGCCGAACGCCAGCCTCCCGCCAGCAGTGACCGGCGAGATCGCCTGGCCCCCTGTGAAGACGGAGCACCTTCACACCTCGGTCCCGTACCGGTTCGGATAAGCGATACTGTTCGAATGGTGGTTGTCGGCTCCGGCCGGCCCCTCGTGATGTTGCCCGGCATCCAGGGACGCTGGGAATGGATGGAACCGGCCGTCATGGCAGTCGCCCGTTACCGGCAGGTCGTCACCGGGTCGCTGGCGGGAGAGCCGGGGAGCAACGGCTTCGAAGCCGGTCAGGGTTTCGACAACTACGTGGCACAGCTGGACGCGTGGCTCGAAGAGTGCGGCATATCGAAGGCGGCCGTCTGCGGGGTTTCCTTCGGTGGCCTGGTCGCCTTGCACTATGCGGCCTCGAGGCCTGAACGGGTGAGCGCCCTCGTCCTGGTATCGACTCCGGGCGCGTCGTGGAGCCCCGACCGCCTGGTCCGCGGCTATCTCAAGGCCCCCAGGATGCTGGCGCCGCTGTTCGTTGCGAGGGCGCCGCTCCGGATGCTGCCCGAAATCGTCCGGGCCCTCCCGTCGGCGCGGGACGCCGTCAGGTTCAGTGCCGCGCACCTCCGACGGGTCGCGCGGGCGCCGATGTCGCCCGCAAGGATGAGCGAGCGCGGGCGCCTCATGTGTTCTCTGGATTTCGCGAGCATCGCACGGCGGGTTTCCGCACCCACGCTGGTTTTGACGGGCGAGCCAGACCTCGACAAGGTCGTCCCGGTGGAAAGCACCCGAAGCTACCTGAACCTCATCGCACTCGCGGAGGCCGCGGTCCTGCCCGGCACCGGCCACATAGGCCTCGTGTCGCGGCCGGACGACTTCGCCGCAATCGTGGTCGGTTTCCTGGAGCGCAACAGCGCATGATCCATCACATCGAAGGGCCGGCCGGCCGCCTCGAGGCCCTGCTGGACGAACCAGGTCCCTGCGCCTCGACGGGCGTCGCGCGAAACGAGGAAGAAGCGCGCCGCCCGTCGCCCGTCCGGGCCAGGGCAGTTGTCGTTCTCGCCCATCCGCACCCGCTCCACGGCGGGAGCATGCACACCAAGCTCGTCTTCCGCGTGGCCAAGGCCTTCTGCGGCCTCGGATGCGCGGTGCTGCGTTTCAACTTCCGCGGCGTAGGGACGAGCCAGGGCAGCTTCGACGATGGCCCCGGCGAGATGGACGACTTCCGCAAGGCGGTCGACCACGTTCTCGTGCGGTACCCCGGCTCCGACGTCTGGGCGTGCGGCGTCTCGTTCGGCGCCTGGGTAGCAATGAACGTGGGCGCCACCGACGACCGCGTCTCGCGTCTCGTGGGAATCGCGACCCCGGCAGCAAGATACGACTTCTCGGCGGTTCGAACCTCGAGCAAGCCGAAGTTCCTCGTGCACGGCGAAGTCGACGAGGTGGCGCCGCTGTCCGACGCGCGGCGCTTCTATGCTTCGGCCGCAGAGCCAAAGGAACTCGTCGTGATCGAGATGGCGGACCACCTCTTCGATGGCCGAATAGCGGAGGTCGTGGATGCAATCGACGGGCTCCTTGGAGGTCAGGATGGCCCATGACGTGTATGTGCCCGCGGCGCTGGCGTTGACAGCCATTCTTGCCGCCGCGGCCTTGCCGGCCTGCGGCGGCAGAGAGGCCGTTTCGTACGAGGAGGAAGTCCTCGCGTCGAGGGCAGCGAAGGACGAGCGGTTCTCGAGGGCTTCCGATTCGCCGATCCCGCCCGACCAGCGCGCGGAGTTGCTTCCTCTGGCCTACTTCCCGCCCGATGCCTCCTACCGCGTCGCCGCCGTGCTCGAGGTAGCCTCGCCCGGGTCGGAACTCGTCATGCCGACGTCAACCGGGAAGCTGAGGCGAATGGTTCGAGTAGGCAGACTCAAGTTCACCCTCAAGGGCCAGTCGATGGCCCTCGGCGCCTTCGCCGAGGCTTCGGCCCACGACGTGGAGCGCCTGTTCGTTCCCTTCACCGACAAGACGACCGGAACGGAGACGTACGCAGGAGGACGCTACCTCGAACTCGACCCGACGCCGACCGGCGTCTACATCATCGACTTCAACCGTGCCTTCAACCCTTACTGCGCCTACAACCCAGAGTACGACTGCCCCTATCCGCCGCCCGAGAACCGGCTGCCCGTACCCGTGCGTGCGGGAGAGCGCATGCGGGAACCCGGCAGGACGAAGTGATGCCGATCGACGGCGTGCTTCTTTCCGGTGCTTCGCGGAGCGCCCCGCTGCAGCGAGTTAGCGGATGGGATCGAGATGCGAGACGGAGCTCGAGGCAGGAGGCAACCGGCCCCGGGCTCTGTTCGAGCCCGGGGCCGACCGGCGTTTGCATCTGGGAACGGGCTGCCGGAGCGTCGCGGTCAGCCGGCCCGGGACCGGAACGCCGTCAGAACCCGATCCGCAGGCCGAAGCGGACGATGCGCGGGCTGAGGTTCTGCGTCAACACGTTGAAGTTCGGGCTCTGGATGTTGCGCTGCCGGTTCAACTCGGTGTTGGAGTTGAGCACGTTGAAGAGGTCCGCGATCAACTGCGCACGGAACCGGTGCACAGTGAAGTCCTTCGAGACGCGCAGGTCGAGGTTCCATATGTCGTCGAACCTGAACGTGTCCACCTCTGGCGACACCAGCACCCGCGTCGACCCGTCCAGGCCCAGCGCCACGGCCTGGAATACCGGGAAGGCGTTGCCCTGCCGCCCGAACAGGTTGCCCGCCACCTCGAAGTTGTACGGCAGCATGTAGGCTCCGTTGATGTTCAGCTGCCACTTGCCGTTGACGAACACGTCGCCGGCGCCGCTGCCGGAACTGCGAACCGCCACCTGCCCGCCCTGGACGAGCGGGCTGCTCTCGGTGCGCGTGGGGTTGCCCAGGTAGTTCCTCGGCGCGTCGTCGAAGAACTCGCGCGGGTTGTTGTAGGCGACGCCGGCCCGCATCATCCAGCGGTTCGACATGCGCTTCACGACCGACAGCTCCAGGCCGTGATAGGTCGTGTAGTAGCCCTGGTAGTTGGTCAGCAGCCGCCCGTTCCCGTTCGCCGCCACGACAGCCTCGTCAGGGATGAAGGTCGGAATGCTGTAGGGAGACCCGTCGGGCAGCACACCGGTTGCAAGAGGACCCGGCAGGTAGTCGCCGGGGCCCACGCCGATCCACGGGATGAAGGTCTGGCCGAACGGATCCGACGCACCGGTCAGGTTCACGTGGTTGCGCGAGCGTCCGTAGCTGTAGTTCACCTGCAGCCCGAGGTTCGGCATGAGCTCTCGGTCGATGCCCACGACGACGCCGGTCGAAACCGGTGCCTCGAGGTTCGGATCGATCACGTCAGCCGATACTACCGACGTCGGGTCGTCCGGGTTGAAGCCTCCGCCGGGCTGGAGGAAGCCCTGACTGAGCACGACCTCCTCAGGCTGCACGAAATTGTCGCTGTTGAGATCGGTCCACGGGTACTCGACGAATCCAACCGACGCGCTCGGATTGCTCCAGCCTACTATCGAAGCGTCCAGCTGGCCAGCGTAGCGGCTGAAGTTCGCACGCAGGATCGTCTTGCGCGATTCGTCGAGCGCGTAGGTCACCCCTAGGCGCGGATGCACCGTGTTCCAGGTGAACGGCGACCGGTACCCGGCGAAACGGATCCCCGGCACGAGGTCCGGGAAGGCCGCGTTCGACATGGTGTTGCTCGGAAGCGCCGCCCCCCACTGCCTGTCGTAGCGCAGACCGAGGTCCATGGTGATTGGGCCGCGCGTGATGGTGTCGCCGAGATACAGGCTGAAGTACTCGGTCCGGTCGGTCCCGGCACCCTCCCTGTAAAGGCGGGCTCGTTGATCCGTCGCGGAGTTGTCGAGCGCAAGGATCATGTTGCCTGGCCACAGCGTCTGGGCAGTGGCATCGTGCCGCCGGTACCCGCCGCCGAACTTGATGTCGTGCCCGAAGCCCCACGCGTTTCGGAAGTGGTTTGCGTCCACGGCAACGGTATGCTGCGGCCGCAGGAACCGCAGGGCGCGCGTCGTCCCGAACGTTCGGCCGAGCCGCTCGCTGATCGATGCCTGCCCGTCGAGGCCTCCGGCCGGCTCCAGGCTGAACCCGGTGCCGTAGTAGGCGTACTTGCCGACCACGAACAGGCTGTTCGTGAAGACGCGGTTGTCCTCGAACTTCAGGAGACCCGAAGGCCGATTGTCCGGGTACAGGTTGCCCTGGTTCCACGTGGAGGTCGGGGCCAGCACCTGGGCGTCACCGGTGAAACGGCCGAACTTCTCCTTGGCGCCGAGGAACCACAGCACGCTGATGTTGTCCTTCGACGTGGCCTGCCAGTTCCCCTTCACGTTGTAGGTCTTGAGGACCGTCTTGTCGACGATGTTCCCCGCGCTGCGCACGAGGCGGATGTCCTGCTGCGCGATGGAACCCCAGAACCATGCCCGGTCCCGCCAGATCGGACCGCCGATGTCGAAGCCGTACTCGGAGATCTGGTCGTTGTGGTCTGCCGAGGCCGGCGTCACGCCGCGCGCCGCCAACTCGTCCGGCAAGTTCGAGCCCTCGAGCTTGTCGTTCGTGAAGTACCCGCGCGCCGTGCCGCTGAAAGAGTTGGTGCCGCGCTTGACGACGAAATTCAGGCCGGCGCCGCCGGTGGGCTGCCGAATGTCCTGCCCGGCCGTAGAGATCTGGATCTCGTCGAAGGCGTCGAAGTCGAAGTACGTCGGCGAAGCGCCGGTGGCCGACATGTCCGTGATGATGACGCCGTCCATCGTCCAGACGGTGTCGGAGCGCGCACTGCCCTTGGAATTGAAGTTCGACTGCTGCCCAGTCTCGTTGCCCGCGATGTTCACACGGTCCATCTGCACGCCCGGCACCGTGCGCAGGAGCGCCCATGGGTCACGCGAGGTCGGAATCGAGTGCAGCTCGGCGCGTGTGAAGTTGGTGGAGGTGCCCATCGACTTGGTGTCGACAATGGGGCTCTCGCTCGTGACGGTCAGCGATTCCGCAAGACCGGCCAGCTTCATCTGGATCGGCAGGTCCGTGTTGGAGCCGACCGTGACGACAACCGACTCGTTGACGAAAGTCGCGAAGCCCGGCAGTTCGACCCTGAGTCTGTACGTGCCCGGCGCCACGTTGAGGAACCGGAACTCGCCAGTCTCATCGGTCGTGAACGTGCGTGACGGCCCCGGGCCCGTCAGGGTGACGGTGGCGCCCGGCAGGACCGCCGCCTGCGCGTCCCGGACCGTCCCGTAGATATTGCCGCTCTGGAGCTGCGCCACGGCCGGAACGGCCAGCGCGAGCACGAGGGCGACGGCAAGCAATGCAGATCTCATCGCTACTCCTCCGTGGGGGACAGGAGCGACCAGAGGGCGGCACTTCCGCCGGCTCTCGATCGATCCCTCGGAAAGTTGGCGTCGCTAGACCCGCATCGAGGGCTGCAAGCGCAATACCGGGCCGGCGGGCCTTCCCGCGCGCGAGCCGCGTGCGGGACCGATCGGGCGATCCCGAGGCGTTTTCGGCCTGAAAAAGACGCTTCGCGCTCGTCGTGCGGCCGTGGACGGCGCTCTCGCGGCTGATCCTCAGGCGGGGAGAATCCGGGATGCCGTAATACCGGATCCAAACGGTCGGATATTTTGGAGCAGTCGAGGTTCGGCGGATAAGCGGCGAGGCCGCCATGGCGGGGGCCGTCTGAGGCGGCGCCTCGCCGCTTCCGCTCAGACCTCAGCCGTCACGCCTCAGAGCCCTCGGGTTTCGCCGTTCGGATCTCCTCGTAGAGGAAGGCGGCTGCCGCAACGCCGTCGTAGAAGTTTCGGAGGCTGAGGAACTCGTTCGGCGCGTGCGAGTTCTCGTCGGGCAGGCCGATTCCGAAGAGAACAGTCGGGATCTCGAGGACCTCGGCGAAGGTTGCGACCACCGGAATCGACCCGCCCTCCCTGGTGAACACCGGGCGTTTGCCGAAACCCTTCTCGATGGCGCGCGCGGCGGCCTGCACGTACGGATTGTCGAATTCCGTCATCCAGGGTTTCCCACCGTGCATCTTCGTCACCTTCACCTCGACCGTCGAGGGGGTGACCTTCTTCACGTAGCTCTCGAAGAGGGCGGCAATCTCGTCGGGGTCCTGGTCGGGAACGAGCCGCATGCTCACTTTCGCCATCGCCGCGGCGGGTATCACGGTCTTGCTGCCTTCGCCGGTGAACCCCGACAGGAGTCCGTTGACCTCGAACGTGGGTCGGGCCCACGTGCGCTCGAGCGTCGTGTAGCCGCTCTCGCCGAAGAGCCGTGGAGCACCGAGATTCTTGCGGTAGGTCTTCTCGTCGAACGGGAGCCGCTTGAACTCGGCCCGCTCCTCTTCGCGAAGCGGGCGGACCTTGTCGTAGAAGCCGGGGATCTTGACGCGGCCGCTCCTGTCCTTCATCTGCGCGAGCACCTGTGCCAGCACGAAAGCGGGGTTCGCCACCGCGCCGCCAAACGATCCTGAGTGGAGGTCGCCTCTCGTCCCGCGGATGTCGATCTGGCAGTAGGCAAGGCCGCGCAGCCCGTAGCAGATGGAAGGGACCCCGCGGGCGAACATCGACGTGTCGGATATCACCAGGACGTCGCCTGCGAGCTCGTGCGCGTGGTCCCGGATGAAGGTCTCGAGGTTTGTGCTGCCGATTTCCTCCTCGCCCTCGATTATCACCTTCAGGTTCACGGGGAGCCGCCCGCGTGTCTTCTTGTGCGCCTCGATCGCCTTGAAGTGCATGAACACCTGTCCCTTGTCGTCGGCGGCACCGCGGGCATAGATCAGCTCGTCGCGGATCGAGGCCTCGAAGGGCGGCGATTCCCACAGTTCGATCGGGTCGACGGGCTGGACGTCGTAATGCCCGTAGATGAGAACCGTCGGCGCTCCCTCGGCCCTCAGCCATTCGCCGTAGACGATCGGGTGCCCCGGCGTCTCGACAACGGCGACGTTCTCGAGCCCTATCCGCCGCATCTCCTCGGCGGTCCAGTCGGCGGTCCGGCGCACGTCCGCGGCGTGCTCCGGGATGGCGCTCACGCTGGGTATCGCCAGGAACGACTTGAGTTCATCTACGTACCGCTCCCGGCTGGTGTTGACGAGGTCGATCACTTCGTTCATTGAGGCCTCTTTTCCATGAGCGATCAGCTTTCAGCGACGAGAACGATGCCTTCCGCCTGTTCTTTCCTGCAGAGCGCTTCCGTTAGGTCCGCGAACGCGGCCGACCGCCGCGCGTCAGACCCCTCAAGATCCACCATCGAACCCGATGACCACCTTCCCGCTCTCGTCGACGATCACCGGAACCTCCCGCCGGCCGCTGGTCATGCGCAGCATCTCGTCGAGTCCACGGGGGTCCTTCTTCACGTTCACGTACTCGAACTCCACGCGCCGCCTTGCGTACTCCTCACGGGCGGCCTGTGTGTAGGGTCAGGTGTCCTTGCCGAAGATGCGGATCATCTCTGTACCTCTAAGTCTTGAGTTTCGAGTTCTGGGTCTCGAGTCGTCTTGTTCGAGGTTGGGTCTCGAGTTCTCGGTTTCGAGTGTCCTCGACTCTCCTGCTGCTCCCGCCTATTTCGGCTGCTCCCCTGAACGGTACTCCTCCAGCTTCGAACGCATCTCGTCGGGTATCGGCTTGGGCTTCCGGCGTTCGAAGTCGTAAGCCACCTGCACGGAACGGGCTCTTGCAAAGACCGGGTCGCCCGTCGGGTCTGCGAGCTCGTAGTCCAGCGTGAAGCTGGTCCGGCCCAATGCGCTCACTGTGACCCTCGCCTCTACCGAATCACCGAACCTGATCGGCCGGCGGAAGTCGCACTCGGCCCGCGCGAGGATGTAGTCGAGGCCTTCGAGGCCGCGGCGCCCGAGAATTGCTCGCCCGAAGGCTACCCGCGCCTCTTCCATGTAGGTGAAGAAGACAGCGTTGTTGACGTGGCCCAGCGCGTCGATGTCGCAGAAGCGGACCTCGATCGGGCAGCGGAAATGCGGTTGGCGGTTGGTCATGGCGGTCTTGTTCAGCTCATCGATTCTAACGCGGGGGCGAGCCGAAGCGTGCGGCTCAGGGAGCACCGATCTCGATGCGCCGCTCCGCGCCGCCGATCTGGAGGTCCCGCAGGCCCACGCCTGCCACCACGAGAGCGAGGCCCATGAGGGCCGCCGAGCTGACATAGGGGACGCCTGTCCCGAAGCGCTCGAACGCGAAGCCCGCCCACGCCGGCCCGACGATGCGCGCGAGGCTGGCGAGGGACTGGGAAACGCCCATGATGCCGCCCTGGTCGTGCTCGTCCGACAGCCTCGAAATGAGCGAGAGAAGCGACGGTCCGTTGAACGCCATGCCGACCGTGAGGACGGTCACCGCCGCGCCGAGCACCGCGAGAGAGGCTGCCGCCGGGACGAAGGCGAAGCCGGCGCCGACGGCGGTGATACCCGACAGAACCAGCGCGCGCTCCCCGAAACGCTTCGCCGCTCTACCGACGAGGAGCCCTTGGACGACCGCCATCAGGATGCCGACAAAAGCGAAGCCGTAGCCGATCGTGGCCGGAGTGAAGGCGAACCTGCGCTCGCCGAACAGCGCGAAGGTGGTCTCGAAGCCTGAGAATGCCGTGACCCCGACGAACTGGACGAGCAACAGCGCGGGGAGGCCCGGCCTGGTGAGGGCGCGCTCGAGCGCCGCGAGCCGCGACGCCGGAAACCTGGGCTCGGCGGAGCGATCGGTCAAGGACTCGGGAAGGACGAACCACGCGGCCGCGAAATTGGCCAGCGACAGCGCGGAGGCGAAGAACGCCGGAGTGCTGTAGCCCCACCGGCTCAGGAAGCCGCCGATTGCGGGCCCGAAGATGAAGCCGAGCCCGAAGGCGGCGCCGATGAGGCCCATCCCCCTCGCCCGGTTCCCCGGTGTGGTCGTGTCTGCTATGAACGCCTGCGCCGTCGGGATGTTGGCGGCGGCAATGCCGGCGAAGACGCGCGAGAAGAAGAGGAGCCCCAGCGAGTCGGCGAGACCAAAGAGCAGGTAGGCCACGAAGGAACCGAACAACCCGCCCAGGATGACCGGCCGGCGGCCGACGCGGTCCGACAGCCTGCCCCAGATCGGCGCGAAGACGAACTGCATCAGCGAGAACGACGTCGCGAGAAGACCCACCGTGAAGGCGTCGCCTCCGAAGGTCTCGGCGTAGAAGGGCAGGAGCGGGATGATTATCCCGAAGCCGAGCAGGTCGATGAAGACCGTGATGAAGACGATGATGAGCGGGGGCAAGAGCGTTTCAGCCGCGATGATACTTTTCCAGCTCCTCCAGATAGGTGAGCGAGTCGTACTGCTTCACTCGATCGAGGAACAGGATGCCGTCCAGATGATCGTACTCGTGCTGCATCACGCGCGCGGCGTAGTCGCGCAGGTCGTACTCGATCCGCCTCCCTTCACGGTCCAACCCCTTGACGCGGATCCGCCGCGGCCGCGAGACCGTTCCGCGGATGTCCGGGATGCTCAGGCAGCCCTCCCAGTCGTCTGCCACTTCACGGCCCACCGCCTGGATCTCCGGATTCACGAAGGTGACAACTTCCAGCTCGCGCTCTTCCTTGCCCTCCTCGTCGGGCGGGCCCAGGAGCGCGGCCACGAACAGCCGCAGGCTCTCGTGGACCTGGGGGGCAGCCAGCCCTATGCCGCGCGCCTCGCGCATGGTCTCCAGCATGTCGTCGATCAGCTTCTGGACCGAGGCGGAGCGGAGGTCGGAAGGGCTCAAAGGGCGCGCTGTCTTCCTCAGTACCGGGTGCCCCATTCGGGCGATCTTCAGGAGCGACATCAGTCGGCAAGCCCTTCCGCCTTGCGCTCCGAGGCGGTTATCTGCCCGCCAGCGGCCTGGATCTCCGCCCCGCGCGAGGCAGGAACTTCCTTGACGGAAACGAACTTCGCCACGGTCCCGGCGGTCTGCTGCACCTCGAGCTGTTTCATCAGGAACGCGAAGCGCTCTTCGAGCGACTTGCCTATCGCGGACCTCACCTCCTGGTCCATGCTCCAGAGCTGTTTCTTGAACGGGCCAAGGGCCTTCTTGCGAGCCTTGTAGAGGAACTGCCCCTCGGTGTCCTTCGGCTTGCGCTCCTCGGCAGCGTTCTCGCGCAGCCACGAGTACATCTCTTCCTTCAGGGCGGCAGGGAAGAGAGGATGCTCGTAGATCATGTTCTGGAAGTCGGTCGCGAGGTGGATTTCGCAGGCGCCGACCCGCGGGAAGGCGTCGAAGGCGTCGGGGGGCAGAGTGGATGCTCCGTGCTGCACCGCCCCGGCCAGACCGTACTCCTCGCGCGCCACGCGCGAGAGTTGGAGCAGCGTCTCGAGATCGATCTTGACGTCCGTCCTCACCGTGCCGTCGGGCATGACGAAGCCGCCGTGCGCCGTCCCGGTCTGGACACTGATCTTGCTGATGCCGGTCACGCCCTTCCCGAGGGCGGCGTTGTAGCCGTTCATGAATGCCCGAAGCTCGTGGACGTCGGAGTTCTTCCCGCCGACCTCGCCGATCTCACCGCCTACCGACACGACTACGCCCTGCGGCTGTCGCCCCCGAATCAGCTTCGTGAACTCGGCCGCCAGCTCGCAGTTCGTTCGCTGCTGCTCCTCGAGCGTCTCCTTCGAGAGGTCCACCAGCGTCGATGTGTCGATGTCGATGTTGTAGAACCCGGCGGCTATCTCCTCGGCGATCAGGGAGCGGATCGTTTCGAGCTCCTTCTCGCGGTCGGCGCCCGCGTACTTCTTCGCGTTGACCTGGACATGGTCGCCCTGGAGGAAGATCGGGCCGCGGAAGCCCTCGCGCAGGGCCGCAGCGAGCACGACCGCCGCATACTCGTGCGGCCGCTGTTCCGTGTACCCGATTTCCGAGCGCGCTATCTCGAAGATGAACGTCCCGGCGTCCAGGGAGCGGGCCGCCCGAATCACCGCGCGCGCCGTGTCATAGGCCATCGCACGGACGTTGATGGCCGGCACGGTGAAACCGCCCACCTCGCCACGGCCCATCGCCATGTAGAGATCCTGGATGGACGCGAGTCCGATGCCGGCAGCCGACGCGAGGCCGCGGATCGCCCATCGGGCCGTTCCCCTGACTTCCGGATCGCCGCCGAAGGCCGCCGTCCACGCCAGCCGGTCCACGATGAGCGGGGTGACAGCGCCCGGGTTCCCTACATCCAACCCTGCAGGTGTGACGGTAGCTGCCGGCCGAAGCTCCTCGGTCATCTCACGAACGGACTGGAAGATCATGACACCCCCTTCTCGGGACTGACGTCATTGGATGGAGATCGCGCACTGTCCCCAGGCCACGAACCCGGGCCAGAACGGGAAAAGGCAACCCAGAAACCGATTGTAATCTAGCGGGCGGGAAACACGAACTCCTCGGTGACCGCCGCGGAGACAGCCTGCTCGACCCACTCGCGCACCGGGAGGGCACGCTCGGCCTCCACGACGTCGCTGAACCGTGCGCGCGTCGCAGGGTTCGGCGGCGTGAACAGCTGGCAGCAATCCTGGTCCGGAACGATGGACACCGGGTAGGTACCTATCGCCTGCGCCTGAGCCGTGATCTCGTTCTTGTCCATCGCCACGAGCGGCCGGAGGATCGGCATGCCGGCCACCGCCGAAACCACGGCCAGGTTCTCGAGCGTCTGCGAAGCCACCTGCCCGACGACCTCGCCCGTGACCAGCGCGCCGGCGGACCATCGCCGCGCCAGAACCTCGGCAATCCGGATCATGAACCTGCGGTAGATGACGACGCGAAGAGGCGGAGGCACAGACAGCACCACGCGCCGCTGGATTTCTCCGAAGGCGACCAGTTGAAGCTTCGTGCGCAGCTGGTAGCGCGTCAGCAGTTCGGCCAGCTCACGGGCTTTCTCCTGCGACGCAATCGAAAGGTACGGGTAGCTGTGGAAGTGGACCAGGAGCACCGAGCAGCCGCGGCTCATCATGCGGTAGGCGGCAACCGGCGAATCGATCCCGCCCGACATCAGGCAGGCAACGCGCCCGCTGACGCCCGTGGGCAGCCCGCCCGGGCCGGGCTGCTTGCCGAAGGAATAGAACGCCTCGTCCCGCAGCATCTCGACGTTCACCACGAGGTCCGGGTTCGAGAGGTTGACCGGCCACCCGAGCGCCGCCTTGACCCGCCCGCCGACTTCACGCTCGATCTCGGGAGAGGTCAGGGGGAAGCTCTTGTCTCCCCGGCGCGCGGACACGCGGAATGCCGCCGCGGGCCGCGTGCTGAGGCCCTCGATCACCGCCGCGGCAAGCTCGTCGATGTCAGGGCGCGTCCTGCCGGCGTGGGCATAGTTGGCAACGCCGAACGTACGCGCTACCCGCTCGCCGACTTCGGCTGGATCTGCCGAGGGGCCGAGCACCACCTCGAGGCGCCCCATCAACGGCCGCACCTGTTTGACGTCGAGGTCGTCCGTCGCCTCGCGCAGATTCTGGACGAGCCTGCCCACGAACCACGGGCGGTTCTTCCCCTTCAGCGCGATCTCCTGGTAGTGGACGACTATCGAGTTCATGCGCATGGGGCTACCTGTTCGAGGGCTGAACCTCGAGGCCGAGGACTGCTTCAGCGGCGCGTCGCCCGCTTTCGACCGCGCTCTCGATCGTAGCCGGCAGACCGGTATCGATCCAATCACCCGCCAGGAACAGGTTCGGCACGCCCGTCCGAACGCCGGGGCGGGACGGCTGGCCGGGGGCGAGCGAGAACGTCGCGCGCTTCTCCCGGATGACCGTGGCACGCAGCAGCCTGGCCGAGGCCGCTTCCGGTATCGCCGGCACGATCTCGTCCAGGGCGGCGCGGACGACGTCCTCATTGTCGCTGGAAAGGAGGCTGCGGGCGCCGCTCGCAACGGCTGTCACGTGCGAGGCCGAGTCGCCGAACGCGCGGCGCTTGTCGAAGAGCCACTGGAAGCGCCGGCCCGGGAGGCCGACGAACGGCGCTTCGAACAACCCGCGATCGAACCAGAAATTGACGCTGACAATCGGACAATAGCCGGTCGCCGATGCCGCAGCGATTACCGGCGCGAGAGCTGGCATCGGCGGGACGAAGACTCCGGCCAGCGCATGCCACTGCACGGCGACAACCACGGCCGCGGTCCTGATGCGCCCGGCCCTCACCAGCACCACGGCCCGGCCATCGGCGCCGGCAGCGACCGTGGCAGGCGTCCGCCTCCGCACGGAGCCGCCTCTTGCCTCGATGAACACGCGAGCCGGCTCGGCATAGGCAAGATGCAGCGGCTCGGTTGGGAGGCCGATGGCGGCGTCCGCAGCGCCCGATCCGAACATCCGCGCGAGCACCCGGGCAAAGGGCGGGGCGGCTGCCTCGGACACGGCCTGGTTGAGGGCCGCAACAGCGAGGGGTTCCCACAACATCTCGCGAACCCGCGCGGTCTGCCCGTTCCGGACGAGCCAGTTCTCGACTGTCTCGCCGGGAGAGGCCGCCTTCACGCGCGCGCCGCGCGCCTCGCGCTTCGCCAGCCTGATCGGGCGGACCATCTTCATCGCCGCGAGGCGGTCAGCAGACCCGAGCGCTTCCCATTCGAGGATCCCGGCCAGCAGATTGATCGGAGGAGGCAGCGCCGGGCACCGGAGGATACTCTTCCTTCCGCGGGCATCCACGAACGGCACCTCGAGCTGGGCCTGCAGCCTCACGTTCGACTCCGCTCCAACGAGCTGCAGGAACGCGAACGTCTCCCGGTAGCAGCCGAGCAGGATGTGCTGGCCGTTGTCGACAGCCTCTCCCGTTGCCGGATCCCTGAAAGCGGTGGCACGGCCTCCAAGCCGCGGAAGCGCTTCGAGGACCAGTACGCGCACGCCGGCAGCGCTGAGCCTGCAGGCGGCGCTCAGCCCCGCGAACCCCGCACCGATGACGACCGCATCGGCTACTTCATCCATGCTTCGCCGTCCAGTTCGCCCGCACGCCAGCGCCGATCCATCGAGTGCTCGATCGAGGGGCCCATAGTGTCTCGTCCTCGGACCTTCGCATCGTCGTGGCCACGCAAGCAGCGCCGGGGCCATCGAGCGGTGTGTCCCTTGCCTGCAGCCTTCAGCCGGTCCGCCTTCGCTTCGCAGGCCCTGTCATCAGAACCCCGCCATCGCCGTCAGCCATGTGCGCGCCGCTATCACCGCGCGGCGCGATCGCGGCGCTCGAACGACGCCGGAGAACACGTCGTAGCCGCGCCGCTCGATCCTCTCCAGGACGTCTTCGTAGACGGCGCACATGATGCGAGCCGCCGCGAGCGAGCGGCGGTCCACTCGCGGCAAGGCCTGCCTCGCCCGCGAGTAGTACCCGCGCGCGCGCTGCGCTTCGTGCTCGAGCAGGGCTCTGACGTTCTCGGTCATCTCGCCGGCCGCGAGGTCCGCCTCGGTGCAGGAGAAGCGGGCGAGGTCCTCGAGGGGGATGTAGATCCGGCCGCGCCGCAGGTCCACGGCGACGTCGCGGAGTATGTTGGTCAGCTGCAGTGCGACGCCGAGTTCAACGGCGAATTCGCGGCTCCGCTGGTCGCGGTACCCGAAGATCTCCAGGCAGATCAGTCCCACCGCCGACGCGACGCGGAGGCAGTACTCGCGCAGCTCGTCGAACGTCTCGTAGCGGCAGCGGTCGAGGTCCATCTCGACCCCGTCGATGACGGCCTCGAAGTCCCTCCTGCGAAGGCCGAACCGCCGGATGAAGGGTGCTAGAGCACTTGCCTCCGGCCGCCGGGGGGTTCCTGACTCGTAGCAGGCGGCAAGTTCACGGCGCCACTCGCCGAGTTCCAGCCTCGCCGCGGCAACGTCCCCTCCGATCGGGCCGGGCCAGGCGTTCACCGCCAGGCGCTCGTCCACCGCATCGTCAACTGCGCGGCAGAAGTCCCACACCGCCACGATTGCCCGGCGCTTCTCCCTGGGGAGCACCAGAAACGAGTAATAGAAGCTCGTGTTCCGCCCGCTCACGAACGCCTCCGCCTGAAACGCCACGAGGCAAGAGATACTGCCAGCGGCAGGAAGTCGCCGGTCCCGAGGGACGGCCGCGATCGGAAGACGTCGAACCCGGCGCGCTCCAGCCTCTCGAGGATCCTTGCGCCGCCGAGCCAGGTCAGACGAAGCTCCAGGCCCAGCCTGCCTCGAATCATGTCGGCGATGGGCCTTCCCTTGTCGAAGAGCTCCCGCGTCCGGTCCGCCATCACGCCCAGGACGCGGCGCCATGCAGGGGTGATCCTGCCACGGTCGAGGTCGGCCTCCTCTGCCCCGGCCTCGCGGCAGTCGTCCAGCGGCACGTAGAGCCTGCCGCGGCGCCAGTCAACGGCCAGGTCCTGCCAGAAGTTGGTGAGCTGAAGCGCGGTGCAAAGACAGTCCGACGAGGCGTCGAAACGCGCGTCCTCGTATCCGGCGATGCGCAGCACGAGGCGGCCGATCGGGTTGGCCGAGCGCCGCGAGTAATCGAGCACCTCGGAGAAGTCCGCGTACCGGCTCTTCGTCACGTCCTGACGGAATGCACTGAGGAGATCCTCGAAGAGGGCGATCGGGAGCCGGCGGACGCGAACGGTGTGGCCGAGCGCGGCGAAGAGCGGGGGCAGTTCCCCCGGCGCTTTCGTTCCATCGATTGACTGGAGGAGCAGTCGATGCCAGCCGTCGAGCCGGCGGAGCCTTTCGTCCGCGGGCAGGTCGTCTTCGTCGGCAAAGTCGTCCGCGGCTCGCGCGAAGGCGTACACGGCGGCGACGTGGGGCCGCATGGCCCGCGGAAGCAGCCGGCTGGCGACGGGGAAGTTCTCGTAGTGGGCGCGCGCGATGCGCTCGGCCGCGCAGTACGCGGCCCGGCAGGCGTCGTCCGGCTTCGTCACCACTCGACCTCTGGCTGCCCCGACCGGTGATTCGCCGCGCGCGCGAGAACGAAAAGGAAGTCAGAGAGACGGTTCAGGTACACGAGCAGCAGAGGATCGACCGCGCCCGGCCCCAGCGACACGATCCGCCGCTCCACCCGCCGGCACACCGTCCTCGCGACGTGAAGGATGGCGCCTGCAGGGCCCCCGCCCGGCAGTATGAAATGCCTGAGCGGCGGAAGAGACTCTTCGTACTCGTCTATCCACTTCTCGAGACGGGCCACGTCGCCCGCGGCCATCTTCGCCTTCGCAATCCTCTCCGAGATGCGGGCGCCGGGATCCGCCAGTCGCGACCCGAGTGCGAAGAGGTCACGCTGGACCGCCTCGAGGCGCGCGGCGATGTCCGGCTGGTCCGTGGCGCTCCTGGCAGCACCGATCACCGCCGAGAGCTCGTCCACCTCCCCGTAGGCCTCCACCCTGGGGTTGGACTTCGGGACCCGCGTCCCATCGAACAGCGACGTGTCGCCAGAGTCGCCGGTCCGCGTGTAGATCTTCACCCCGAGATTATAAGTTCCGGCCGCCGCCTCGAGCCACAGTCGACAAGCCTGCCGCCTCGGATATCTTAGGAAGCATGGCGTGCGACGAGCCCGGACGGGGACGAGCTCCGGTGGAAGTGGTGGCCGCAGTGGTGGAGCGAGACGGCAGATTCCTCCTCACGAGGCGCCTCGAGGGAACCCACCTGGCAGGCTACTGGGAATTCCCTGGAGGAAAGCGCGGCGAGACGGAAACGCTCGAAGAAGCGCTGGAGCGAGAGATCAGGGAGGAGCTCGACGTCCATATCCGGGTCGGAGCCCCGATTCTGACGACCGGGCACAGCTACGGCTCCACCCCTGTCGTGCTGCACTTCTACGAGTGCTTCCTCGACGGGGAGCCGCGACCCGTCCTCGGGCAGGGCGTACTCTGGGTCGCCCGGGAAGACCTCGGCGCTCTCCTGCTGCCGCCGGCGGACGCCGAGATCGTCCGGCTGCTCGTCACTCGACCTCGAAAGTGATCTTCGCGTTGACCCGGTACTCGGTGATCCGGCCGTCGGCGACGACGGCCTCGAAGTTCTCCACCCAGATCGACTTGATGTTCTTCACGGTGCGGCCGGCGTCGGTGACCGCACGCTGCGCGGCGTCTTCCCAGCCCTTCTCCGACTGCGAGATTATCTCGATTACCTTGTGAATCGCCATTGCATTCTCCATTCTCCAGGAAGGTTGCCGCCGAGCCTTCAGCCGACGCCGGTCCGCTTGTCGAAGTATCAGATCAGGTTCAGTCCTCGGTCCCTCACTCCCCGTTCCTGAGTCCTCAGTCCTCGTTCCTCAGCCCGCACCACCCCGTGTCGACTACCCGGCCAGTCCAGTCACCTCGGCAGCGATCGGGCCAGCGCCGGCCCGAACACTGAGCCTTGTCCCCACCGACGCCAGATCGCGGTGCACGTACGCCAGCGCGATTGCCCTGCCCGCCTCGGGAGAGAAGGCGGAGCTCGTGACGCGCCCCTCGGGCTTGTCGCCGCCTTCAACCGCGCACCCGGCCGGCACCGGCCGGTCCGTTTCGAGCGCCAGCAGAACGAGCCGGCGCGCAACCCTGCCGTGACCGCGGTGGACGACCCGGACTATCACCTCCTGCCCGGGGTAGCAGCCCTTCGTGAAGCTGATCGCACGCCGCTCTATCCCTGCCTCGAGCGGAATGGTTTCCAGGTCCATGTCGACCCCGAAGAGCGGCCGGCCGCGTTCGATGCGCAAGACCTCGGCGGTCTCCTCCCGCGCTCTCACCACGCCAGCCTCGAGCAAGGAGTCGGCCAGCGATTTGGCCACGGAAGCTCCCGCGTAGATCTCGAACCCGCTGTCCGAGAACTCGCGGCTGGCAGCAACGACGAGCGGTTCCCCGTGAAGCGTGGATCGGAAGTTGGAATGCTCCGGGAACTCGTCGAGGTTGCCAGGAACCTCCACTCCCGCGCGCTCGATTACGGTGCGCACCGATCTGGCGGCGGCCGGGCCGTGCACGCCCATCTGGGAGATGACCGAGCTGACGTCGCCGAAAGCCACGTCTTCCCCGAATACGAGCCGGTCGAGCTGTTCGAGGACGTGATTCTTGACCTGTTCCTCGAGCTCGACGAGCAGGAGATCCCCGATATCGAGGACCCGCATATCAGCAATCATTCGGCCCTGCGGCGTCAGGAAAGCGGCATAGCACCCTCTGCCCGGAACGAGCCCGGCGATGTCGTTGGTGAGCAGGGCGTGGAGGTAGGTGCGGCGGTCCCCGCCCGAGACGAGGATGCGTGCGCGAGCCTTGCGCTCGAGCAAGATGGCCCCGGTTCTCGCCGCCCTGTAATCAGCCTCCAACATCGGTCGCCTCCGGACTATCCGACGCGCTCGGCGTGTTATTCTCTGGTTCATGCGATGGGTCTATTCTAGCCTTCGGGCCCTGCTCCTCGCCTCGGCTGTGGTGCCGGCTCCGGCACAGGAACCCGCCAAGTTCACCGTCTTCGTGCAAGGCCGCGCTATCGGCACCGAGCAGGTGACGGTCGGCAAGGTGGAGGGCGGTTTCCTGGTCGGCGGCTCCGGCGCGGTCGCCCCGCCCGTCGATACGGTCACCAGGAAGTACGAAGTCCGCTACGACGAACAATGGAACCCAGTCGAGGCATCTCTCGAGGGGGTGGTGAGGGGGCAGCCGGTCAACATCCGGACCAGTTTTGCCGCCGGGTCAGCAAGCAGTCAGATCAGCCAGGGAACCCAGGCTTCGTCCAAGACGGACCAGATATCTGCGGGAGCACTGGTCCTGCTCAACCAGGCCGTGACGTCCTACGAAGCGCTGGCTGCGAGGGCGCACCAGCTCGAGCCGGGAGAGAAGGTGCCAGGCTACATCCTGCCGCAGCGCGAGCTGCCCATCAGGCTCGGCAGCGTGACAGAGGAGATGATCCAGACACCGGCTCAGCTCATCAGGGCCCGCCGCTACCACTTCATCTTCGAGAACCCCTCTGGCGAGCTCAGTTTCGAACTCTGGGCGGACGCGACGTCAGGCCGCCTGCTCCGGGTTTTCGTGCCGACCGAACGCTACGAGGTCGTGCGCGAAGACATAGCCTCGGTCGCGGCGCGCCGCGTCGTGATGCCTCGCGAAAACGATGAACAGGCGACGATCCCCGCCTCAGGTTTCAACCTCGCGGCCACGATATCGCACCCGGCAGTTCAGCCGCGGGCCGGCAAGCCGCCGCGCCTGCCGGCAGTGGTCCTCGTCGGTGGACAGACGCAGGCCGACCGCGACGAGATTGTGGGCGGAGTGCCGATCTTCGCGCAGTTCGCCGCGCGTCTCGCCGACGCCGGCTTCCGCGTTGTCCGCTACGACAAGAGGGGCGTCGGGCAGAGCGGTGGCCGGGCCGAGCAGGCCGGCATCGAGGACTACGCGGACGACGTGCAGGCGGTGGTGAAGTACCTGACCCGGCGCAACGACGTGGACAAGCAGAGGATTGCGGTCATCGGCTACGCGGAGGGCGGATGGGTCGCGCTCTCTGCCGCATCCAGGGACAAGTCGATCGGCAGCCTCGTCCTCCTCGCCTCTCCCGGGTCGGACGGCGCGGGCCTGATCCTCGAGCAGCAGCGGCTCGCTTTCATACGCCTCGGCATGAGCGAGGAGGAGAGGAAGGCAAAGACCGAACTGCAGTTGCGGATCAACGAGGCGGTACGCACGGGCAAGGGCTGGGAAGGAATCCCGGAAGGGTTGAGGCGCCAGGCGGATACCGCGTGGTTCCAGAGCTTCCTGACTTTCGCGATCGACTCGGTGGTTCGCAAGACCAGGCAGCCGATGCTCGTCGTCCACGGTGGCGCAGACAATGAAATCCCGCCCCACCACGCGGAGTTCCTCGCAGACAAGGCGCGGGCGCGGAAGAAGCCGGCGGGCTCGGCGGTGGCGGTAACGGTGGTGCCTGGCGTCAACCACCTTCTGGTCGAAGGAAACCTGGAAGATGCGCAGGCTGGAGCTCCCGGTGTTTCGGGCGCCCGCGAGGTGGACCCTCGCGTCGTGTCGGCGGTTGTTTCCTGGCTCCAGGCCCGCCTGCTGCCTCCGGACCAGAAGAAGCGCCCGAGCGAGGAAACGCCAAAGAACTAACTCGGCGCTCGCGTCCGGTGTCGAGTCGTGCGTTGGAGGCTTTCTTTCGGCATGTGGATCCTGCAGACAGCTCCGCTCGGCGAGCTTCCTTCGCTCACCTTCCGCGTCCTGCCCGGGGTCCCGAGAACGATGGGACGGGCGCCCGTCGCGGATTTCGTCGTGGACGGTCCCATGGTTTCGCGCATCCACTGCCGGGTGGTCGTCGATCACGCGGGGGTGCTCGAGGTCGAAGATCTCGACAGCACGAACGGGACGTTCGTCAACGAGCGCCGCGTGTCGCGGTCGGTGCTGGTTGCGGGCGATCGCCTGAGGATAGGCCGGGTGGAGATGCATGTCAGCCGCGCGGCAGCGGAGTCCTAGCACATGATCCTCGAGACGCGCGCAGTTCCACCGTTCTACAAGAACGGCTTCGTGCTCGGCTGGGAGTCGGGAGCGGGAGTTCTCATCGACCCGGGCGACGAAATCGAGCACCTGCTCGAGATTGTCGCGGCGAGGCGCCTGGATATCCGGGCAATCCTTCTCACGCACGGGCACGTCGATCACGTGTCGGGTGTCGCACGGGCCAAGGCTGCGCTCGGCGCGCCCGTGTGGCTGCACGAGGCCGATCTGCCGCTCTATCTGGCAGCGGAGCAACAGGCGGCCTTCTTCGGGCTGCGAGTCGAGAAGCCGCCGGCGGTGGACCGGTTCCTGGAGCCAGGCGAGGTGATCCCGCTCCCTGGCGGGCGGATAGTCGCCCACCACACTCCCGGCCACTCGCCGGGAGGCGTGTGCCTCGAGCTTCGGACGGAAGGCGAGAAGATCCAGCGGCTGTTCGTCGGTGACACGCTGTTTGCGGGTTCAATCGGGCGGACGGATCTGCCGGGCGGGGACTACTCCACGCTCATCCACTCGATAAAGGAGGTGCTTTTCCCTCTCGGGGACGACGCAATCGTCCATCCCGGGCATGGCGAAACGACGACGATAGGCGCGGAACGGCGGAACAACCCGTTCCTCGCATAGGACGGTTCGGCAGGGTTCCTTGCAGGCGTAGCTCGTTCGGTGACGGCGCCCCCGGGCTCGATATCCCTCGACCGCCCACGTGCATGGGGCGACAGGGGACGGCTTACAGCCCTTCCAGGAGCTTCGCTAGCTGCGCGCGCAGCCGCAGGCGCGCCATCTCGATTTCACCCGCTGCCGCGATCACGAGAGGGTCTGCCGCCACCTTCTGCCAAGGGTAGGCCGCGCGCTCGAGTGCGAGCTCGTGACTCAGGTCGTGGCCATCGCGAAGCCAACGCCTCGTGGCTGTGTCGCTTGCCGCTATCCTGCGCAGCCATGACGCGGTTGCCCTGGCATCGCCGACCGCCGCTGCCGCCATCGCGGCGCACGGGTAGAGGAAGTCGCTCCTGCCTGGAGCTTCGGCCATGTCCATTATGCGCCTCACGTTGTCGGCGGCCTCGGTCCGACGGCCGGAGTCGAACGCCAGCGCCGCTGCCAGCGCTGCCGTGACGCAACTTCCGGGGCGCGAAACCCGAAAGTCGTCCACCGCCTTCAGCGCCTCGCCGGTCCTTCCTTCGAGGTGAAGTGCTCCGGCACAGGCCGTGAGCGTTGCCGCCGAACGCAGCTCGACGTTTCCGGCGGCCGCAATCTCGAGGCCTTTGCCGCGGCGCCCCTGTTCGAACTCCATGCGTGCGAGCAGCGCAGGCCACCACCAGCGGCTCGGCTTCAACGCTCGGCCAGCAGCCAGGTCCTTTTCTGCATCAGCGAAGTTGCCGAGCAGGATGAATGCCCAGGCGCGGTCACGGTAGCTCTCGTCGAAGCGAGGGTCGAGATCGATCGAACGCTGCAAGAAGCCTATCGCCCGCGCCGGGTCGATCGCCACGATCTCCTCGGCGAGGCGGTGGTAGGCGGCAGAGTAGCGCCGGTCGATCTGCACGGCGCACCGCAGGTACTCGAGGGCCTCCGGCTCCCCAGCCTCGGCCAGGGCCATGGCAATCTGCGCGGCCGGCAGATCCGGGTCGGCCGCCACTGCGGCTCCGGCGGCGGCGGTGAGGCGTTCGGCGGCCGAGGGAGTTAGCTCGCCGGATGTCTCGGTCTCGGCGGCGATGGCTGCGGCAAGCGCCGCCTGGGCTTCCGCAAGGGCTGGGTCTATCGCCACTGCTTGCTCGAGCAGAGGGACGGCCCGTGCGAGGTCGTCGGCGGCCATCGCGCCGGTGCCCTGGAGGTAGAGGTCGTAGGCTGCGGGCTTCGTCACGCGAAGCGCGGCGCGGTCGCGCCCGGCACCGGGCGGCGCCTTCACGCGCAGCGCGGCGGCAACGCGGCTGGCCGCCTCGGCCTGCAGCGCTATGATCCTCGCAGCTTCGCCCTGCACTTCGCCGGTCCACGCCTCCCGCGAGGTGCGGGTGTCGATGAGGCGCAGGAGAATCCGTGCACGGTCGCCCTCGACGCCGACGGCCCCGGTGACAACGAAGGCGGCACCAGTCTCCTGGCCCACGACGCCCGGCCGCACCCCCTCGTAAGCGCGAATGGACCTTCGGCCGACGACGGCCAAACCCTCTACCTGGGCCAGCCTTGTCGCCAGGTCCTCGGCAAAACCCTCGGCGAAGTAGGCTCGCTGCCCATCTTCGCCATCGGCGGAGTCGAAAGGCTGGACAGCCAGCACGGCAGGTCCTGCCGGAGGCGACCATCTTTCGACGAGGTTCGCGATATCCGCGCGCCAGTTCCAGGCGGCGAGGGCGAGGGCGACGAGGATTGCAGCCGCGGCCGCGAGGCGGCGACGCCGGCGCGTACGGCCTGCCTCGATCGGCGCGGTCAACGAGTCCTCCGCAGCGTCGGCGAGGGCGTCCATCTCGTTGCCGACCTGCCGCAACTGCGTGGCCAGCAGCGCGGCGCTGTCGTAGCGCCCGGCAATGCTCTTCGAGAGCGCGCGGGAGATGACGTGGTCGAGCACCGGAGGAACGAGCGGGTTCAGCTCGCTTGCGGCCGGCGGCTTCGCTTGCAGTATGCGGACGAGCGTCGCCGTGCCGGTGTCGCCCGAAAAGGGCGGCCTCCCCGTCACCATTTCGAACAGGAGCGCCCCCAGAGAGAAGATGTCCGTGCGGTGGTCAACCATCTCGCCCAGGGCCTGCTCGGGCGACATGTAGGCGACGATCGATGCGGCGGTAGCGCGGTCCACCGCGGCCAGCTCGGCCACGGATTGCCGCACGCGCCCCCCGCCCGCCCAGGACAGGAAACCGAAGTCGAGGATCTTCGGCCGCCCCTTGGCGGTGACGACGATGGTGTCCGGCCGCAGGTCGCCGTGAACGAGGCCCAGTGCATGGCCCTCTGCCAGCGCATCTGCCAGCTGGATGCCGAGATCGATCGCGCGGCGGACGTTGAGCGGCCGTCCGGCCACGACCGCGCTCAGCCGGTCGCCGGTCACGTACTCGAAGGCAAGGAACAGCCGGCCGTCGTCTTCGCCCCACTCGACGAGGCCGGCGACGTTGGCATGGGAGAGCGCAGCCGCCTTGCGCGCGTCCTCGAAGAGCCGGAAACGGGCGTCCGGGTCGCTGGCAATAGCGGGGTCTACGATCCTGATCGCGACACTCCGCCCGACCCTCGTGTCGTAGGCCCGGTACAGCGGGCCGAGCTGCCCAGACCCGATCTGCTCGAGCAACGTGTACTGACGGAGGTTCTCAGGCATCGACGCCGCGATTATACGGCTTCGGTATCGGAAGTACGGCCCGGCGGCTTCAGGGGGGACGAAAGGTCAGGGTTCTCAATGCCTGGCGGAAACGCCGTCGCTCGGGCGGCGGGCCACGCGTCTGCGGGCGAAACGCCGCTCGCTCCCGAGGGCTCCGGCGAAATCCGCGAGCTGCCGGCGAAGCATGAGCCGGCCGCGGTGCAGCCGCGACTTGAGCGTCTGGCCCTTCACTCGCAGCCGTGCGCTGGCTTCCTCGGTGGAGAGGCCGAAGACGTCGCGCAGCAGGACCGGAAGCCGGTAGATCGGCGGCAGACCGCGTATCGCCCGCGCGAGCCGGTCTCGAACCTCGGACCGCAGCAGCTGGTCGTCGGCCAGCATCGACCGGTCTGCCACCCCTTCCAGGGGCTCCCGCACAAGATCCTCTTCACGGCGGGCCACGCCATCTTTGACGAGTTGTCCTGACCGGGCCTTCTTCGCGCGAAGCCGCGACATCACGGTGTTGAAGGCGATCCGGTAGATCCAGGAGGACAGTGCGGCGTCGCCCCGAAACGCCTCGATGTTCCGGTACACCTTCATCAGGACGTCCTGTGCCACTTCCTCGGCATCCTCATGGTTCCTGGTGTACCGAAAGGCCAGTTGAAAGACCTTCTGGCCGTAGTCGGCCGCCAGTTTCTCCACCGCCGATTCATCACGTGCCCGCATGCGATCGACAAGCTGCCTGTCGAGCCCGTCCATGTGTGTCCTTGGCCGAGCAGCCAGTCCGGGGGCACCCCGGGTGCGGCCGCCCCTGCTCATTTCGAAACACAAACACCGAGGGGTTTATTCCTGGCTTCTTCGCGCGCCCGGACTCAGGCTCTTTCGAGCCAGCCGAGGTCTGCAAGCGAGGTTACCCGGAGAATGCCCGGTGCAGGCGGACGGTTTCGCCTGTCCAGCCACACCGCCTTCATGCCGAGCTCCGCGGCGACCCGGATGTCGTGTTCGATCGAGTCGCCAACGTGAGCAGCCTCTCGGGGACCAAGTCCCAGCTCGAGTAGTGCGGTCTCGAAAATTGCGGGGTCGGGCTTCTGGTGACCGGTCGTTGCAGGAATGGCGACAACCGGGAAGTGCCGGTCGAGACCCGTGGACCGCAGCAGCGTCCGTACCCGAAGATCGAAGTTGGTCACGAGGGCGCAGGCTACTCCGCGGCTGCCGAGCATTTCGAGCGTCGGCTCCACGTCGCCGAACACCTCCCATGCCTCCACGGTGGCGAAGTGCCGGAAGAGGTGGTCGAAGAAGCGGTCGAAGTTCTCGCCAGAGACGGCCGCCTCCGATCCGGCGCGGGTGAACACCTCGACGACCAGGCCGCGCCACCACTGTCTTTCCGCCGATTCGGCCGCCTGAATCGAGCGGTGAGAGTATCGGATGGGTGCGACCGACCGACTCACGGCTCTGAAGGCAGCGTCGAGACGCACCGGATCGGCCTCGATCCCGAAGGCCCCCGCCACGTTCGCGTACTGGCTTCCGACGGTGCCGCGCACGGTTACGAGGGTCCCGACCAGGTCGAAAAGGACTGCGCGAACCGAGCTCAGAGAAGTTGTCGTTCGAAGACCTCCGCGAAATGCGTGGTTATGGAAGTTTCCACCTCGTGCAGGGCTGGTGCGCGGCCGAGGAGCCGTTCGAGTGAAGTGACGCCTTTGTCGGAAATGCCGCATGGGACGATCAGCCTGAAGTGATCCAGGTTGGTCGTCACGTTGAAGGCGAACCCGTGGCTCGTGATCCAACGTGAAATCCGGACGCCGATTGCAGCGAGCTTCTCGACGCCCACCCACACACCGGTCAGACCCCGGACGCGGTGGGCCCGCAGGCCGAAGTCGCCGGCGGCGCGGATCAGAACCTCTTCGATGTCCCGCACGTACGCGTGAACGTCGCAACGGTCGGGACGGAGGTCCAGGATCGGGTAGCCGACGATCTGTCCCGGACCGTGGTAGGTGACGTCGCCGCCTCGGCCCGCCTCGAACACATCGATGCCCATCTCGCGAAGCCGGTCCGGGGTGGCCAGTATGTGGGACCGGCCTCCGTCGCCGCTCTGGCCGAGTGTCAGGACGGGCGGG
Organism: Vicinamibacterales bacterium; assembly: GCA_041947015.1. Classification (GTDB taxonomy): domain Bacteria; phylum Acidobacteriota; class Vicinamibacteria; order Vicinamibacterales; family Fen-181; genus JBHGBL01. The sequence goes on along the minus strand of JBHGBL010000009.1, from coordinate 19,841 downwards.
TGTTGAAGCAACAGGAGCGTGTCGGGCGCCGCGCCTGCGCGGCGCCGGTCGACCAGGTCCCGCTGCAGTTCCAGCCCGGCGTCGTACGGCACGATGCCAAGCCGCCGCACCTCCAGGGGGCGGGCTGTGACGCGACGCAATCCGGATTCCTGCATCTCACCGCTGGTCGCAGGTCCGTTCACAACCATGGGCGTTCGTTGCGCCATTGTCTCGACTCGGTCCCGCGCCAGGCGGGAACCCACGGCTCACGACCCTGAACCCGAGACTATCGGAGGGTCCGCCTCCGGGTCGTTCCATGAAGCAATGGGATGTCGAGGGCCGTACCCTCGACCGGCCAGCCCCCGGTGCCGTCAAAGCGACGCTGGGTCGAACGTCTCGATCTTTTCCTTGACAATCGACATGAACTCGTCGGCCACCGCGCCGTCGATCAGGCGGTGGTCGTAGCCGAGCGACAGGTACGCGCGCGCCCGAATCGCGATCATGTCGTCCACGACAACGGGCCTCTTCTCGATTGCCCCCACGCCGAGGATGGCAACCTGCGGCTGGTTGATGATGGGCATGCCGAAGAGCGCGCCGAAGACGCCCGGGTTCGTGATCGTGAAGGTGCCGCCCTGCACCTCGTCCGGCTTGAGCTGCTTGCGGCGGGCGCGATCACCGAGATCGTTGATGGCGCGCGCCAGCCCGAGGATGTTCTTCTCGTCCGCCTGCTTGACCACCGGCACGATCAGTCCCCAGTCGAGGGCGACCGCAATGCCGACGTTGACGTCCTTCTTGTAGACGATGTTCTCGCCGTCGACCGAGGCGTTGACGACCGGAACGGCCCTCAGCCCGTCTGCCACGGCCTTCACGATGAACGGCAAGAAAGTGAGTTTCACTCCCAGTTTCTCGTACTCCTCCTTGCGGGCCGAGCGGATGGCGGCGACGTTCGCGAAATCGACTTCGAAGACAGAGTGCACGTGCGCCGAAGTACGGCGGCTCGCGATCATGTGCTCGGCGATCCGGCGGCGCATGATCGACATCGGTACCACCTCGACGCGCTCGCCCGGCCTGAAGGCGGGCGGGCCGGCATGAGCTGGCGCGGGGGCAGGTGTCGGGACCGGCGGCGCCTCTTCCGCCTCCGCGACTTCCTCCTCGCGGCTCCTGATGAAGTCGAGGATATCCTGCTTGGTGACGCGCCCGCCGATTCCCGACCCTGGCACCTGCGACAGATCGACGCCGTGCTCCCGGGCAATCCTGCGCACGAGGGGGGAGTTCCGGCGACGGCCGGCCTCCTCCGCCGGCTCCATCTCTCCTTCCTCTTCCGCGGCACTCGCCTCGGCTGCCCGCGGCTCGGCGGCAGCAGGTGCCTGCGGAAACCGGGAAGAAGGTACCGGAGCAGGCGAGTCTGAAGGCGCTGGCTGCGGCTTCCCCGCGGCCGCCGCGGGTTTGGCCGGGGCGGCTCCGGCTTCGCCGAGAACCGCGACAACGCTGTCCACCGCGACCGTCTCGCCGGCCTTGGCCCTGATCTCCGTGAGTATGCCCGCTGCCGGCGACGGTATCTCTGCATCCACCTTGTCCGTCGAAATCTCGAACAGCGGCTCGTCGCGGTCGACCTTGTCGCCGACCTGCTTCATCCACCTGACGATGGTGCCCTCGGTGATCGATTCACCCATCTGCGGCATCACGACGTTGGTAGGCATGCGCTCCTCGATTCGAACGGATGACGCCGGTTGCCAGGATCCGATCCCCGCGCCCTGTTCCCTAGATGTGTATCGCCGCTCCATGGGCCGCGTGGGCCGCCTCTCCTACCGCCTCTGCCAGAGTCGGGTGTGCGTGTATGGTGCGCACGAGTTCCTCTACCGTGCTCTCGAGGTTCAGGGCCACGGTCGCCTCCATCACCAGTTCGGTCGCGCGCGGGCCGATGATGTGGACTCCGAGCAGTTCGTCGTACTTCTTCTCGGCGACGATCTTGACGAAGCCTTCGTTCTCGTTCGCTATGCGCGCGCGCCCCAGCGGGGCGAATGGAAAGGTGCCGACGACGACGTCGTAGCCTCGCTCGATCGCCTCCTTCTCGGTCAGCCCGACACTCCCGATCTCGGGATCGGAGTAGGTGCAGCCCGGGACGCGATCGTAGTCGATGGCCCGCGTCTCGTGGCCGGCGATGCGTTCGGCCGCCCTGATGCCTTCGGCGGTCGAAACGTGTGCGAGCTGGGGGTGGCCCGGCTTGCCGAGCGTGATCACGTCGCCGACCGCGGAGATCCCCGAGATGCCGGTCCTGAACATGTCGTCGACGCGTATGTAGCCCTTCTCCATCGGCAGCCCGGCTTCTTCCGCGCCAAGGCCGTCGGTCACGGGGCCGCGGCCGGTGGCTACCAGGAGGTAGTCGGCCTTCAGCCTGACCGCCTTGCCGCCAGGACCCTCCGCCTCCACCTCCACCCCGTCGTCCGATGCTTCAGCCCGCGACAGCCGCGTGTCCACGTGGAACTGGATGCCCTGCTTGCGGAATGACTTCTCCAGTTCGATCGAGACGGCCTCGTCTTCGATCGGAACCAGGTGAGGGAGCAGCTCGATTATGGTCACCTCGCTCCCGAGGCGCCGGAACAACGTGCCGAACTCGACGCCGATGGCTCCGGCTCCGAGGATCGCGATCGACTTCGGCACCTCCGCCAGCCCGATAGCCTCGTCGCTCGTTATGATGCGCTTGCGATCGATCGTCACACCGGGAACTCCACGCGGCGCCGACCCGGTTGCCACGATTATCTCCTTCGCGCGCAGGGAGCGTGACTCTTCCCCGGTGACCTCCACCTTGCCGTCGCCGCCGAGCCGGGCGCTGCCGTGGATGCGGTCTATCCTGTTCTTCCTGAAGAGATACTCGACCCCCTTGACGCCCGCGGCCACGATCCGGTTCTTTCGCGCCTGCACCTGCTTCATGTCCACGGTGACCGGGCCGCCGAACACCAGTCCCCAATCCTTTGCCTGCTGCGCGATCTTGAGTGCGTGCGCGTGTTCCAGGAGCACCTTCGTCGGGATGCAACCCCAGTTCAGGCAGGTGCCGCCGAGCGGCTGCTGTCTCTCGACGACCGCGACGCGCAGGCCGAGCTGCGCCGCCCGGATGGCGGCCGGGTACCCGCCGGTCCCGGCACCGATGACAATCAAGTCGTAGTCGTTGGTCACGGTTGCTCCTTCCGATCGTCCTCCCGGGATGCGCCAAATGACCCGAAGGCTAACTTAGCGAACGCCCTTCAAGAGTGTCAAGGAAAGGCGATACAATGCGCCTCGATCGCCTGACGAAGATGCCGCCCGTTCAGAAGACCCTGCTCGCCGTCTCGACCGACTCCGAGTTCGATCGCCACGTGTCGGCCGCTTCGGCCGCAGGCCACCGCGTGCTCCGCGCGCCGAGCGGTGAGAGCGCCCTCCTGGCCCTCGATCGAGAAGAGATCGAGATGATGCTGGTGGACGTCGAACTTCCCGGGATAACCGGCCTCGAGCTCCTCCGCATCGTCAAGGAGAACTACCCGCTCGTCGAAGTCGTGATGGTGGGCCGCACCGGAGGCGATCTCGAGGCGGCGGTCCAGTCCATCAAGGACGGCGCCTACCATTTCGTCTCCCGCGAGGTCGAGGCGGGCGCGCTTTCCGGCATCCTGCGGAACGCGGCCGAACGGCACGATCTCAACCGCCAGGTGCTCGCTCTGAGCGCCCAGGCCGAAGACCCCGACCGCGAGTTCATCGTCGGCCCGAGCCAGGCGATGCGCGACATAGTCGACGTCGTGCGCAAGGTCGCGAAGCTGTCGGCTACGATCCTGATCCTCGGCGAGAGCGGCACGGGAAAGGAGCTCCTCGCCCGCTTGGTTCACCGCGAATCGGCGGACCCCTCCGCGCCCTTCATCGCGGTGAACCTGGCCGCCATACCTCAGGAACTGGTCGAGAGCACTCTGTTCGGACACGAGAAGGGCGCCTTCACGGGCGCCCACCGCCAGCAGCTCGGCAAGTTCGAGCTCGCCGGCAGCGGCACGCTGTTCCTCGACGAGGTAGGCGACCTCCGACTGGACCTGCAGGCCAAGCTGCTGAGGGCGATCCAAGAGGGCGAGATCGAACGGGTGGGCGGCTCGCGACCGATCAAGACCTCGTTCCGCCTGATCGCGGCAACCAACACGGACCTCGAGAAGTCAGTCAAAGAGGGCCGGTTCCGGGAGGACCTCTTCTACCGTCTGAACGTGATCCCCGTGCGCATGCCGCCGCTCAGGGAGCGCATCGAGGACGTCCCAGAGCTCGCGGCCTTCTTCCTGAGACGCTACAACGCGAGGTTCCACAAGGGCGTCAAGGGGTTCTCGGAGGAATCGCTCGAGCTCCTGAAGGCCTACTGGTGGCCCGGCAACATACGGGAACTGCAGAACCTGGTCGAACGCCTGGTGGCGGTCAGCGAGAAGGAATGGATCACCGAAGAGGACCTGCCCTTCGACTACCACATGCCGCGCATGAACGGCGAGCGCGGAGGGGGCGGCAACCTGCTCCAGGAGGCGATGGACACCTTCGAGCGCAACGTGATCCTGAAATCGCTGGAGAAATCCGGGTGGAACGTCTCGGCGACCGCGCGCTACCTCGGCGTGCCGCTGAGCACGCTCAAGCACAAGATGGAGAGGCTCGAGGTCAGAGCTCTGGCACGCCGCCTCAGAGGCGGGTGAAGCTGCCGGGGCAGCGGCTGATCGTGCCGCCCCGGCTGTGTTGCCGGCGCGTGAGCTCGGCTTCGGACCGCCTACTTCCTCGGCAGGACGGCGTCCTTGAGCTGCTTGGCGATGCGCGCCTTCACGACCGTCTTGGCCGGGATCTTGATGGCCTCGCCCGTCGCGGGGTTGCGGCCCATCCGTGCCTTGCGCTTCTGCACGACCAGCTTGACGATGCCGGGCAGAACGAACTCGTTGGAGCGCTTCAGCTCCTTCTCCGAGAGCATGGCCAGCTCGTCGAAGAACTCGCGCGCCTGCGCGCGCTTCATTTCGAACCGCTCTGCGAAGTACGCAAACAGCTCTGACTTGCCCATCCTGCGGGCCTCGGGCATATCACAACTCCCTTGCTTGGCGCGCGCTCTCAGACACGAACCGCGCAAGGCCGTGCGCGCGACGGACTTGTTGCGGACTGAGGCCTAAAACCGGAAGTAATCCTAACCTGCACGTTTTCGAGCTGTCAATCCGGGTCGCTCGTCGTGGGTTAGAATCCAAGCATGGCGGAACCAGAGGAGCGGCTCGAGACCTTCCCCAACCCGTCCGCAGGCCGCGACTACGAGATCGCGATCGACTGCCCTGAGTTCACCTCCGTGTGCCCGCGCACGGGACTGCCCGACTTCGGCACGATCAGGATCCGGTACGTGCCGGGCGAGCGCTGCATCGAGCTCAAGGCGCTCAAGTACTACCTGCTCGAGTTCCGGGACAAGGGCATATTCTACGAGGAGGCGACCAACCGCATCCTCGACGACCTCGTCGCCGCGTGCAAGCCGCGCAGGATGACGGTCATCGGCGAGTTCACACCGCGCGGCGGCATCAAGACGACCGTGACGGTTACATACCCCGTAGTCAGTCAGGACTGAGGATTGAGTGGGTGTGAACGGACTGAGGACCGAGGAACGTGTGAGCGTGAAGGAACGTCATCACTGAGCTGTCAGGTGTCGGCCCTGAGCGGTCAGCGGGTTCTCCGAGGGTCGGCGCTGTCGCTGAGCAAACGGCTTCGCTCGATGAACGACGAACCGGTCCGTGTTCCAATCGAGCCCACTTTCGACCTCCATCACTTCGCCCCGCGTGACGTCGTGGCGCTCGTCGAGGACTACGTCGCGGAGGCGAGCGCCGCAGGTTTTCGAGAGGTTCGGATCGTCCACGGCCGCGGCCGCGGCGTGCAACGGGGCCTAGTCCAGCAGGCGCTCGAGCGCAGCCCGCTCGTCGAGGCTTTCTGGGACGATCCCATGTCGCACCTCGGCGCGACGGTAGCGGTGTTGAGGACAACCCAGGGGTTTGTGTCCCGCTGTCGCAGACCGTGAAGGCACGGACCGGAAGTGTCGATTGGGCAGCGATGCCGCCCGGACCGCCGGACGCCGACGGCTGCGCGCTGTCGATCAGAAGACCCCCGGCACCAGCCGCCACCTCACTTCGGCCCGGTAGGCGATGTAGCGCTCGTCACCTTCCAGCGTTCGTTCCTCCAGGAGCGAACGGACAACCAGAGCGGCATCGGACAACGCGACGACGGTGACGTTCCAGGCCGTGAGGTTTGCCAGTACGAAGGCGACGTGGGTCACGATGTAGCCGAGGTAGATCGGGTGCCTGACCAGTCGGTAGAGCCCGGAGTGCACGACCCCCCGGTTGGCAGGGACAACTCCGAAGCTCCGCCCGAGCGAGACCTTGGCGGCAACGATGAACGTCAGCGCGCAGGCCGAGACAGTGGCCGTCACGTGGTCCGGGACGATGCCGACAGCTGCGGGCCGGAGAAGCGGGGGACCGAGTATCGACGCCGCGGTGACCGAGCGCGCCAGCCATGTCCGGTCCACCGCGGCTGCGGGCCTACGGACGACAGTGAGGATCACGACGAGCGCTTCGCTCGTCACGAGGAGCAGGCCCGTGAGCCTTCCGGTCTGGAGGAAATCGGCAACCAGCCGGACGGTGAGCATCCCGAACAGCCCGCCGACGACGACGCGCGCGGCGAAGTCCGACAGGTCACAGCCGAGGAGCCGCACGCGCGCGACGGCTTCGAGCCGCGCCGACAGCCCGCTCGCCGCCGTCTTTGCATCGCCCCGTCCGGCCGGGCGCTCTTCCGCCAACGATGCTCGGGCCGCCGGCGTCATGCGCGTACCCTCGGCGTGCCGGCGCGCTCGTGCCGCCGGTCTCCCCTGGCTTCGTCGTCTTCCGTTTCGTCGTCGGGATCACGCAGCCGCGAACGGGGATCTGCACGACGGGTCTGGCTCTCGAGGAAGTAGCTGGCGCAGGCAGCATCGAGCAGCTCGCGCGAGATGACCGGCGGCCGGTTGCGGTAGGCCGCGAGATCCACGATCTGGTTCAGCAGGTCGCGCGGCTGGCAGGCACGCATCTCGATGGCGCGGGGCTGGTAGTACCGGCGCTGGAGGTACTCGATTATCACAGGGTCGAACGTCAACCCGAGCCGGTTGCAGTTCATCTCGAAGATGCGGCTGAACTCGTCGAGCGTCGGGCTCTTGGCGAAGATCTTGTACGGTATCCGGCGCAGGAAGGCTTCGTCGGCCAGGCTTTCCGGCTTGAGGTTCGTGGCGAAGACAATCAATACGTCGAAGGGGACCTCGAACTTCTTCCCGGTATGCAGCGTGAGGTAGTCGACCCGGCTTTCGAGGGGAACGATCCACCGGTTCAGCAGGTCGCGCGGTCTGATGCGCTGCCGCCCGAAGTCGTCCACGACGAATACGCCGCCGTTCGCCTTCAGCTGGATCGGCGCCTCGTAGAAGCGCGAGATCGGGTTGAAGTTGAGGTCGAGCATGTCGAGCGTCAGCTCGCCGCCGACGGTAATCACCGGCCGCTTCACCTTGACCCAGCGGCGATCGCGGGCGGCGGTAGCGATCAGGCGGCTGCCGTCCTGGTCCTGCTCCGTCGGCTCGTGGTTGACCGGGTCGAACATCTTGATGACCTGGCCGTCCACGTCGATGGCGTGCGGCACGTACATCTCGCCGCCGCGCGTCCTGCCGATTCCCTCGGCAATCACGGTCTTGCCGTTCCCCGGGGGGCCGTAGAGGAATATCGACTTCCCGGAGTTGATTGCCGGCCCGAGCTGGTCGAGGATGGCCGGGTTAACCACGAGGTGGGAGAAGCCCTCGATGATGCGCGCCCGGTCCACATTGGGGCGGCCCTCGCGCATCCTGCGCATGGCCGCCACGTACTGGTCGAGCGGCACCGGAGCCGGGCCGACGTACTGGCTGATCTCCTGGAACTGACGCGCCCGTTCGCGCCCGAGGTCCGTCAGCGCGTAGCGGTACCCGGCTGTTCCGGCCCCGTTGGCCCCCCGCACCTCGACGAGCTTCTCGGCGCGGACGTGGTCGACCAGGTTCTCGAAGACGACGTAGGGAAGCGCCATGCGGTCGGCCAGCTGGGTGCCGGAAGCCTCGCCGCCGTAGAGCGTCTTCACCAGGAGCTGCAGGAGCGAGTCGGGTTGCAGCCCCGTCTCGGCGAGCGAGCGCGGGGCCTGGGGCGGCGCCATCTCGCCGGCGGCCACCGTTCGGGCATCGCGGGTCTCATCCATGACGGCCGTCCGTTCTCCCTACTTGTCCACCATGGGGAACAGCACCGTGACGAACTTGATTGCTGCCGGTCCTATGGTCACTATCCAGATCGCCGGGAAGATGCACACGACGAGCGGGAAGACCATCTTCACGCCTGTCTTCGCTGCGGCTTCCTCGGCCCTCTGGCGCCGCTTCGTCCTGAGCGTGTCGGCGTGGACGCGCAACGACTGCGCCACGCTCGTTCCGAACCGGTCGGTCTGTATGAGCATGGCCACGAGCGACGAAACATCGTCCACGCCAGTCCGGTCGGCGAGGTTGCGGAGCGCGTCGGTGCGGGCCTTGCCCGCCCGAAGCTCGAGGTTGACGAGCCTGAGCTCGTCCGACAACTCGGGGTGCGCGAACTCCAGTTCCTTCCCGACGCGCTGGAGCGCCTGGTCGAGCCCGAGGCCGGCTTCGACGCTGACGACGAGGAGGTCGAGGGCATCGGCCAGCGAGAGCCGGATCCTGTGCTGCCGGCGCTTGGCGAGCCTTGCGAGCACGATCCCCGGCAGGAGGTAGGCGAGGCACAGGCCGCCGAGAGCGAGCATGACGTTCGGGCGCACCACGACCGGCGTCGCGAGCAGCAGGAACACCGCCACAGCCAGGATCACGCGGATGCCGAAGAGGATCGCCAGAGCCTCGTCGCGCCTGAACCCGGCCTGAACCAGGCGAAGGCGCAGCTTGCCCATCTCGGACGGCGACCGCGGGACCTTGTTGCCGACGCGCTTTATCACCTCCACGACCCCGTCGAAGCGGGGCTGGGGCAGCGGAGTCGGCTTCAGCGCGCCTGTCACCTCCTGAAGGCGGCGATCGACAATGGCCGCCCCCCGTGTCGCGAGGCGGTAGCCGGCCGCGCCGACAAGGAGCGTGGCGAAGGCGAAGGCGAGGAGGGGAAGCAGCAGCGTCACATCACACCTCGATCTTCACGATGCGCTTGATCCACAGGTAGCCGAAGATCTGGAGCACGATAGCCGCAATCAGCATGGTCTGGCCCATGCGCTCGGTGAAGAGCAGGCCGATGTGTTCCGGGTTGATGAACCACAGCGCGACGATGAGGAACGCGGGCAGCGCCATCAGCACGTAGCCGGTGTAGCGCCCGTGCGCCGTGTGGACGCGGACCTGACGGAGTATCTTGAAGCGCTCGCGCACGACGTGCGCGAGGTTGTCGAGTATCTCGGACAGGTTGCCGCCGGTCTCGCGCTGTATGAGGACCGCAGTCACGAAGAACTTGACGTCGAGGAGCGGGACGCGGGCCGCCAGGTTGTCGAGGGCGTCCCTGAGCGGCAGACCGTAGTTCTGCTCGTCGTACGTCTTGCGGAACTCGGGGCCTATCGGGTCCGGAGCCTCCTCGGCCACCATGCCGAGCGCCGTCGTGAGAGCGTGCCCCGCGCGTATGGCCCTGGACAGCAGGTCCAGAGCTTCAGGGAACTGCTCCTCGAAACGCCGCAGCCTCGCGCCGCGCTTCCTCGACAAGACCATCGGGGGAGTAGCGAATCCGACGACTGCGCCCACCGCGAAGCCCCACGGCGACCTCGTCAAGAGTCCGAAGGTCGCGCCCGCCGCCGCGCCGCTGGCAACGGTCATCAGTACGAACGTGGTGCCGCTCGTCTTGAGGCCCGCCTGCCCGATGATGCTGCCGAGCGAGGGCCCCAGCCTGGCTTTCGACAGCAGCGTGTCCACGACAGGAACGCTGAAGTCCGAGGGTGCCTTTATCAGCTCGCTCTCGCTCTTCGAACCGGGATCTGCGAGCACCGTATCCCGCATTCGCGCCTCGATCCGCCTTCGCATCATGAAGTCGGGAAGGTAGCGGACGGCGGCGTAACCAGCGCCGACAACGAGGGCGCCCATGATGAACGCGAGGAGTGGTATCAGCCACGTCGCCATCACCGTACCTCCGTGACGCCTTCGAACATGTCGGGCGGGAGATGGATGCCCGAAGCCCGGAGCCGCTCGCAGCACTTCGGCCGGACACCGGTCGCCCGGAACCGGCCTATCACCTTGCCGTCCTGAGTGACGCCCACCTTCTCGAACAGGAAGATCTCCTGCATCGTGATGACGTCGCCCTCCATGCCCGTGATCTCCGAGATGCTCGTCACCTTCCTCGAGCCGTCGCTGAGGCGCGTCTGCTGGATCACGATGTGTATCGCGGAGGCGATCTGCTGCCTGACTGCCCGCTCGGGCAGATTCATGTTCGCCATCGCCACCATCGTCTCGATGCGGCCCAGGGCGTCGCGCGGGGTGTTGGCGTGCACCGTGGTCAGCGAGCCGTCGTGGCCCGTGTTCATGGCCTGCAGCATGTCCAGGGCCTCCTCGCCGCGCACCTCGCCGACGATGATCCTGTCGGGCCGCATGCGGAGGGCGTTGATGACCAGCTGACGCTGCCGCACGGCGCCCTTGCCCTCGATGTTGGGAGGTCTCGTCTCGAGCCGCACGACGTGTTCCTGCCGGAGCTGCAGCTCGGCGGCGTCCTCGATGGTTGCCACGCGCTCGCGCTCGGCGATGAAGGACGACAACACATTGAGGAGCGTCGTCTTGCCGGCGCCCGTGCCGCCGCTGATCAGGATGTTGAGGCGCGCGCGCACGCACTGGGCCAGGAAGTCCAGCATCGGCCGCGTCAGCGCGCGCAGCGTCACGAGATCCTCGGCCTTCAGCCGCTCCGCCGGGAAGCGCCTGATCGAGAGCAGCGGGCCGTCGATCGCGAGCGGCGGGATTATCGCGTTCACGCGCGAGCCGTCCTGGAGGCGCGCGTCAACCATGGGCGAGCTGTCGTCCACACGCCGGCCGACGGCGCTCACGATGCGGTCGATCACCCGCATCAGGTGCCTGTCGTCCTGGAATCTGGTCGGCACCTTCTCGAGCACGCCGGAGCGCTCCACGAACACCTGCTTGTAGGTATTGACCAGGATGTCGCTGATGGTCGGGTCGCGAAGCAGCGGCTCCAGCGGACCGAGGCCGAAGACCTCGTCGAGAACATCGCTCAGCACCTGCTCGCGCTCCGCCATGCTGAGCGGCATCGATTCTTCGGCGATCAGGTCGAAGAGCAGCGTCCGTATCTCGCCCTCGGCCCGTGCGCGGTCCATCGAGCCGAGCGCCTCGAGGTTGAGCCGGTTGAGCAGCTTCTTGTGCACGCTCGCCTTGAGCTCGAGATAGTCCGCGCCCACAGCAACCCGGCTCTGTGCCTCCCAGGGCTGCCGGCCGGACCCGTTCGCCCGGCTCGGAGTTGCGATCGGTATTTCGAAGTTCATCGACATCGGGCGTGCCTCGGGGTTCGTCTCCAGTCCTGAGTCCTGAGTCCTGAGTCCTGAGTTTCGAGTTCCGAGTCCTGAGCTGCGAGCCGGGGCCTGCCGGCCGGTCGTGGGTTTCGAAACCGTTCGGTCCCACTCACAACTCACGAACGACAATCAGAGTCCCCTCACAAGAGCCCCAGAAACGAGCTCCTTCTGCCTCCACCTTCGGGCTTCGTCTCGCCGCGCCCGAGGATCTGCCTGGTGAAGTGGTCGAACTGCGCGGCGAGCTCGCTGTGGTTCGTCAGCGCGAGCGGGACCCCAGAGTTGAGCGCCGTCGCCACTGTCTTGTAGTCGCTCAGGAAGCTCTGGTGAATCTTGCAGCCGAGCGCCGCCTCCACCTGCCGCTGACCGACCATCAGGTGGTCGGCGTCCCTGTTGAGGACCACCCGCACCCGCTCCGCGCCGGCGCCCAGCTGCCGCACCCGTTCGACCAGACGCTGCGCGTTGCGGACCGAAGGCACGTCCGGGTTGGTGACGAGAAAGATGTTGTCCGCCGCGTAGAGCGCGGCTAGGGTGCAGGAGTTGATGGAGTTGCCCGCGTCCACCACGATGAAGTCGTGGCTCCTCGCAAGCACCCGGAACAGCTCCTCCACCGCGCTCGCATCCTGCGGGTTCGGCCTGTCGAACTGCTCCGATGCCGCCAGGATCTCGAGCCCCGACTTGTGCCTCGCCACCAGTTCCTTGAGGAAGTCCCTGTCGAGTCGATGGAGATTCTCGATCGCGTCTATCACCGTGAAGCGCGGGCGCACGCCGAGGAATAGCGCGACTTCGCCGAGGCACGGCTTGAGGTCCACGATGATCGTCGGCCTGCTCGTTATGCGCGCCAGTTCCACGGCGCAGTTGACGGCAATCGTAGTGGTGCCCGCCCCGCCCTTCGCGCCGAAGAAGACCAGCGTGGCCGACGGGGGCTTGGCCGAGACCTGCATGGTCTCGCGCCTCTGCGCGGTCCTCCTTATCGCGCCGTGGAATCCCTCGACGTCCGGTGGCCAGGTGAAGAACTCGTTGGCCCCGGCTCGCATCGCCTGGAGAATGAGCTGCGGTTCGGTGGACACCGCGATGGCGAAGATCGTCAGCGACGGCAGCGACGAGCGCAGGCGCTCGATTGCCGCCGTCCCGGCGGCGGCGTCGAGCCGCAGGTCCACAAGCGCGAGGTCAGGGGGAGTCTGGTCGCCGGGGGGTCTCTTCCCTTCCAGGACGCCCACCGGCACGCCACCGCTTCTCAGCAGGCGGCTCGCCTCGCGCCGGAAGTCCTCGTCCGAAGTGACAATCAGGGTCGCGAGCTGGGCCATGGAAGCCTACCGCACGAGACGAATCGACTTGAGGTATGCGCCGCCGGGGACGCTGGTGTCCCCTCGGACGAGACCGGTTGCCGGAATGAGCCGCCCGGTCACCGAAGTGCCGTCCAACGACTCGATGAAGAACCCGACCAGGTTCGCCACCTGTATGTCCTGGCGGCCGTGCTGCCGACTGTCTTCGTAGACCGCAGGATCGAAAACAGGTATGACGACACAGCGCGGGCTAGGGGTCGACGTGCTCACGACCCGCCTCCTCGCAGAGTCCCAATAGGCTGAGGGGTCCTGATCGATCAGAGCCTGTGTGCCGCTAACGGTTGGGCCCGTCTGGTTCCCTGGCTCCACCGGGATGACGTCGTCGATCTGCATCGTACCCGGCCAGCATCCAGGAATGTTCTCCTCGTACCAGGCAGCGCCGGTGTTCGGCGGCAACGCAATCGGGAAGAAGTGGCTGGAGCTGATGGCCTGATGGGGATTGCCAGGCTTCAGCGTTATCCGCATGCCGTAATCAGGACCCGCCGGGTCTGGGCTGAAGCCCGTGTAGGCGGCGCCGGCGGTTATCGGCCGGTAGACGTCCGGATCGGGCAGCGGGCTGCCGTTGGGCCGGTACAAGTCGAAGGTGTCGATGTCCGGATCCCACGGTGCCGTCTGGTTCTCGAGCCACTTGTCGGGTATGGCCCACGGCTTGACGCACGTTGCCGCATTGGCCGGCGACGCTTCGGCGGTCGCCGTCGCGCTTATGTCGACGGTCGGAACGCCGAAGAACCGCCCCATGAGCGTCGCCAGGGGGTTGCCCCGGTCGCTCGTCCTGAAGACGTCCACCCTGACACGCGTCGGCAACCCCGCTTCGTCGTTCGGGAACGTCACGTCGGCAGGAGTGACAGAGACGTCTTCCGACATCACGTCGTTCGACGTCGCTGCCGCCAGAGCGCTCTGGACCGCCGGCCCGCTCGGGGAACGGTCGGTGAAGTTGTCGAAGACCAAGGCGACGGCGCCCGCGAGAGCGCCTGCGTCGGCGGCGTTCTGGGCCTGCGAACGGGCAGTCATGAACATGCCGACGTCGATTGCCAGGGTGGTCGCGGCTAGAAACGCCATGAAGCCCAACGCCACGAACACCAGGGACATGCCCCGTTCGTCACGCGCACGGCGCATCAGACTGCGGTTCATTGGCGCACCTGCTGCCTGTTCCTACTGCTTGTCCTTCTTCGTCTTCGCGAGCGCGGCCTCGTAGGCGGCCTGCGCCTGCTTCAGGCGCTCCTCGGCCTCCTTGACTTCCTTCAGGCGCTGCTTTTCTGCCTCTGCTCGCTGGGCCGCGGCCTCGGCTTCCGCCTTGGCACGCTCCCGCTCGAGGCGCTCCTGCACCTTGCGTTCTTCCTCCGCACGCTTCTTCTCGGCCTTCTCCTGCTCGGCCTTCAGCTTCGCCTGGCGCTTCGCTTCCTCGGCTGCGCGCCTGGCTTCTGCCCTCTCAGCCTCGGTCTGAAGGGCAGCCTGGCGCTTCGCTTCCTCGGCTGCGCGCTTCGCCTCGGCCTCGCGCAGCTTTCGCTCTTCTTCCTGCTTCTTCGCGAGAGCGCGCGCTTCTTCCTCGGCTCGCTTCCTGGCCGCCTTCTCCTCACGCTCCACCGCCTTCGGATCGACGGAGGCTGGCAGCGGCTCTGCAGCGGCCGCGGGCCGGCGCACGGCGTCGGAAGGCACTGCCAGGCTTCCATCACCCGGCACCAGCTGGGTCGCCGGCGCTGGCAGCGCCGGCGGAGCCTGCGGCTGCTCCGACGCGGCCGGCGGCAGGTCCTGCACGCTCCCCGGCGCCCGCCTGTCAGGAGCGTAGGGGGGCGGCGGCGGGATGACCTTCCCTGGGGCACCGAGATACGGCTCGATCAGGCCGGGAATGCTCGAGGCTGCGCCGTGCGATGAGCGGGGCACGATCTGAGGGGTGATCATCACCACGAGCTCGGTCTGCGCCTTCTGCGCGGCCTTGCTCCGGAAGAGAAGCCCGAGGATCGGTATGTCGCCGATGCCTGGTATCTTTGCCATCGTGGACGTGAGGTTGTTGCTCAGAAGGCCGGCAATCGCGAACGTCTGCCCGTTCTCGAGTTCCACCTCGGTCTCGGCCCGCCTCGTGCTCAATGCAGGAATGCGGAAGCCCTGGTACGTGACGGCGTTGCTGAAATCGAGCGAGCTCACCTCGGGGCGGACCTTCAGATGGATCATGTCGTTGCCGAGTATGGTCGGCGTGAAGTTGAGCCGGATCCCGAACTCCTTGAACGAAATCGTCACCGCCAGGTTGGCGCCGCTTCCCTGGATCGCCGGGTAGGGGTACTCGCCGCCCGCGAGGAAGCTCGCCTCCTTGCCGTTTTCCGCTATCAGGTTGGGCTCGGCCAGGCTCTGGAACAGGCCCTTGTTCTGCAGCGCGCGGATGACCGTCCCGAGCCCTTCCTTGTTGTTGAAGAGGAACAGGTTCAGGTAGTCGCTGAAGACCAGCTTCGGGACGCCTTCGCTCGTGTCGAAGATCGGTGCGGAGAACTGCTGCGTCGTGGTTCGGCCGACCCAGTCCTTGTAACCCAGTGCGCTCGTGAAGAACGAACCGCCGAGCTCAGTGAGCGCCGTTCTGCTCACCTCGGCGAACCGGACCCGGAGCAGCACCTGGTTCGACTGCGTGCTCTGCCCCTGGCGGAGCAAGTTGACGACGTTTTCCTTGTTCTCGACGTAGCCGGCGGCGACCTCCGCGGCCTTCTCGGCGACGTACTTGCTCGACACCGTGCCGGAGATGACGACGCTGCTCCCGTTGGCAGCGACGGTGATCGGCTCGCCGGGGAACAGTTGCTCCATCTGCCGGGTCAGGTCTCCGAGGTCGCGGCGGACGCGCACCTCGTAGCGCTTGATGCCTCCGGCGCGATCCCAGACGAACATGGTGATCGAACCGGGCGCCTTGCCGTGAATGAGGAGCTGCTGACTCGAAGTGGCGACGGCGTCTGCGATCTCGGGCCGGGTGAGCGAGACGCGCGTGATCGGCACACCCACGTTCAACACGGCCGAGTGGCCCACGACGAGTTCGAGCTTGCCGTCTTCGGCGTCGGCGGGACGCGTGACGATGCCCGCCGGGGCAGGCTCTGCCGGCTGGGCGTACACTACCGTGGCCGGGCCTGCAAACAGGATCACTATGGCGCACAGCGGGCGGGTGAGCCGGGGGGCGCCATGGATTCGGGCTGGCATTGTTCCTCCTACTTGACGATCTCGAATGCGCGCTTGTCGCCGCGGATGACCTCGATGCGTTCGACGGTGTCTTCTGCCGCCACGGCCGGAGCCGGCGCAGGAGCGGGCGCGGTCCTGCGGGCAGGGCGCGGGCGCGCATCCGAGGACGGCAGCCCGAGCAGCGACGCGGGCCGGATGCCCGGGGTCGGCGGCGCCGTGAGATCCAGCGGATTGCGGAGCGCGAGCTGGATCCGGCCTTCGGTGCTCGAGAGCGTCAACCGCTCCGCCTGCTCAGGGGTGACGAGCAGGGTCACCACGTTGACGGGCATCGGCTTGCCCGTATCGCCGGTCTGCTCGATCTTCGTTCCAGCCGTGAGAACCTGCACGTTCGTCAGGACTACTTTGGACGTCATGTCGGCCCGGCTCTCCGTCGGGCTCGCCGTGACCAAGACGTCCACGCGAGTGCCGGGCAGCACGTAGCCGGCAACGCCGATGACTTCGTTCACGCGAACCGACATGGCGCGCATTCCCGGGGGAATCGCGGGTGGCAGGCCCACGCCCGCCTCCCTGGCTGCCAGCTTCGACGGCAGTATCGGTTCATGGCGGACGACGCCGACAATCAGGCCTCGGCCCACGACGTCGGAAGGCTGCGCGAAGGCGCCCTCAGGAACGGAAGCCTCCGGCCAACTGATGACGGTCACGTCGTCAGGGCGCAGCTCCGCGCCGAGCTGGAGGTCGGCCGAGGCGACCACGACGGGGCGTGTCGGCACGGCAACCGTCTTCACCGGCACGTTCTGGATGTAGTTGTAGGTGCCGTACGCCAGCGCGCCGCCCGCGCCGAGCGCAAGTACCAGCACGAGGAAAATGCGGATGCGGGTCATGACATCACTCCGTTTGCTCTCCCCGACCGTTTCAGCGACCGGTCCGGGCTTCTCCGCCCGGGCTCACGGCGCCGCCTTCACTGCGCTTCGTTCCGCATCAGCGCCGTCGCACGCATCGTCAAGGGGCTGCCCAGGCTCGTGGCCGGGGCGATCAGGCGCGCGACCGGCTTGAGGACGATGAAGTTGAACGGGTAGTCGACCGTCACGAGAGAGGCAGTGACCGGCTGGCCGTTGATCGTGAGCGTGGCATTGCGGTTCAGCGTCACCGACGCCTCCGAGTACTTCGGGAGCTGCCCGCCCTGCATGTACTCGCGAACGCGGGCCTCGACCGCGCTCTGGGCAGCGTTGGGCAGCACGGCGATGCGGGCCCCCTCGCGGGCCGCGTTCGTCAGGATCTGCCAGGTCTGGTAGGCCCGCCCGAACTCGAAGATGCCGACCGAGATGAGCAGCAGGATGGGGATAGTGAGCGCCGCCTCGACCAGCGCCGTTCCCCGTTCCCCGCGTGTTCGCTTCATGGCCGCCCTCTCGAAGCCCGGCCTTGCCGAAGGCGCGGGCGCTGTTTCGTGGTTCTTGGTCCCTACAACCCGAGCGCGGCCAGGACGCTGCCGGCCGCTATCGCCGGCCCGTACGGAAACCGGTTGCCGGCCGCCTCGTCCGCGATGACCCTGCGGGTCTCGCCGGGCTGCACCACCAACCGGCTCGCACTGCGAATGGTCTGGCCGAGCCGTCGTCTTCGCACTGCAACGAACACGGCCAGGATGCCTCCAGCGATGGCCGAGTAGAGGAACGCCACAAGGATCCTTTGCGGCCCGAGCACACAACCAAGAGCCGCCATCAGTTTCACGTCCCCGGCGCCAGTGCCCCCGACAAGGTGACCCGGCAGCATGAGGAGGAGCCCGGCGAGGCATCCTCCCAGCGCCGACGCTGGCGTGAGGTCGCTGGTGCCGAATGCCGCGAGCGCCATGCCGAGCGTCGCGGTCGCGAGTGTCAGCGCGTTGGGGATGCGCCGCCACCGCAGGTCGGTGGCGACCGCCACGCTGGCGGCGACCAGCGTGACGGCCAGCACGACGGTCTCAGATGCTGTTGGCAATGAGCTGCCAGAACGCCTGGTCGATCACATTGCCCAGCCGCGTCACCGCGGAGACCGCAATCACCGCGATTAGCGCCGCGAGCATGCTGTACTCCAAGAGGTCCTGGCCCTCCGATCTGCCGGCCAGCGTCCGAACGATGGCTCCCAGGCGCTGCATCTCGCCTCCTCGTCCCGCAGGTGATCGTTGGACGGCCGCCAGCCCGGCCGGGTCATCCCGGCCTGTGCGGCCGCCGGACCCGCCGGCTACGCCACTCAGATCGAGGTCGCGATCTGGTTGAAGATGCCGGAGACGGTCCCGCCCGCGGCCGTGACCCCACCGATCGCGATGATCGCGATGAGCGCGACGAGGAGCGCGTACTCCAGCAGGTCCTGGCCTTCGTCGTGATGCATGAGCGACCGAAGCAACTGATACATGTGCCCTCCCGCTGCACCGCCGGCGCGGTGCAAAATTGGCGACCCGCCGACGCTGTCTGGAACGTCGTCGCGCCGCGTGTTCGTAGGGGCGGAATGGCAACAGGTGTGCCACGGAAGAGGTCGGCGCGTGAGGAGCGCGCCAACGGCTGATAGCGCGTGAAGTTACGCGCATCGCGAGGTACCCGGCACGATCGCGCCAGGCTGCGCATCGCAGCTGCCGGAACGACCAATTCGTAAGCGGCCGCGCGAAAATCGCGCGCGGCGGAAAGGGGCGCCGGCGCCCGGATTTGCCGCGGGGGCGCGTTACCGGCCTGAATCAGGCGCGAAACGGGACACGCGGACGGCTCTGGCATCTGCACGAGAGCGGCACGCAGCTTGCCTTCCTTCCGCCCGCAGGTGTCGAACCATGCGCAAACAGGCCCGCCCGCGAATCGGCGAAATCGTCGTGTCGGTTGCCTGCATCCTCGTGGTGCTCGCGGCGCTCGTCGCCTTCGACACGCGGGTACGCGAGCGCGCTTCGAGCCTCTTCACGCAGGTCTCCGCAGAGTCGGCTGGGGGATGGGGCTACCGGCTGTTGTCGCTCGGTGAGGCCGTCTACGACGCGGCGAGCGACAGGGTCCTGGCACAGGTCCCCATGTTCGTCTTCGTGGTCGCCGGAGGCGTGCTCTTCGTCCTTATGCTGAGGACCTAGGTGCCGCTAGTCCTCGCTGTCGAACCCGACCACGGCCAGGCGACGATCCTGCGTCGGCTCGTCAAGGAGCTGGTGCGGGCGGAGGTGGTCTGCGCCGACAATACGGAGCACGCGCTTCAGGCGCTCGATGCGAGGGTGCCGGACCTCGTTCTCCTCAGCGCGCTGCTGCCGCCGCGCGACGAGGAAGCTCTGACCGAGCACCTGCGATCGCTCGGCGGAGTGCCCCATCTCGAGACGCTGACAATACCTCTTCTGGCCCCCTTCGGCACGAACGGAAGCAACCGCAAGGGCTTCCTTTCATCCTTCGGTCGCCGCTCGAAGGCACCCGTCGGCGGATGCGACCCCCGGGTGTTCGCGCAGGAGGTGAAAACCTACCTTGAACACGCGCGCGCCGCCAGGGCCGAAGCAGAAGCCCGCGCGCACGACGAGGAGATTGCGGCCGCCTTCCGGAAGAGCGGGGCCACGCCGAAGGAAGCGGAGGAGGATGGCCAGGTTCCGCCAGGCGTTCAGCCGGAACCCGAGCGGTCAATCGAAGCAGTGCCGCTCGACGTCCCACGTGCGTTCTACGATCGCCCCGTCCATCAGAGCGAGGCGGAGGATGTCAGATGCCGGCTGGAGGAGATCTTCTCGCTGGCGCCCACGGAGAACGACGGCTTCAACCGCGCCGACACTGAAGAAGCAATCCCGGATCCTGTTTCGAGACCGCCTCTGGCGCCCGCGCCGGAAGCAACGGCGCAGCCGCTCGTCGAATACCAGGAAACGCA
>JBHGBL010000008.1:0-188390 GCA_041947015.1 Vicinamibacterales bacterium | reverse complement strand
ATTCGAACCCGCGACTTCGACCTTGGCAAGGTCGCACTCTACCACTGAGTTATTCCCGCTCGACACGCTACCGTACCACAGCCGTCCGGCCTCGATCAAGCTCGTTACAGGCGCCTCAGGGTATGGAGTGGGTGACGAGCCGCAAAGGAACTCCCTCACGGTCGCGGGCGGCGTGGCGCCGCCCGACTCACCCGTCGACCTCGAAGGCGTTCTGGAAGACCTCGACCGCTGGACTGCCATCCCCTCCCAGCAGGATGGAAACGACGTCGAAGCGGCACGGCTGGTTGAAGCCGCCGTGGGCGAGAAGGTACTCGGTCGCCATCCGCCCAATCCGCGCCTGTTTGGCCAGCGTCACGGCTTCCGCCGGCGATCCGTAGCGCGACGTCAGGCGCGCCTTCACCTCGACGAAGGCGAGTGTCCGGCCGTCGCGCGCGATGATGTCGATTTCGCCAAACCGTGTGCGGTAGCGGCGGTCGAGAATCTCGTACCCCAGGCGCTTCAGCTCGGCGCAGGCGATCTCTTCGCCTTCTTTCCCGAGGGCAATGCGATCGGGGCCGCTCATGCCGGGAAATGGCGGAGCAAGAGACGGGCCAGCTGCGCCAGCGCTACCTCCGTTTCCAGCGCGTCCCCGCCGCCGTGTCCTCGAGGATCACGCCTCGGGCCGCGAGGTCCTGACGGATCCGGTCTGCCTCGGCGAAGTCGCGCCGCTTCCTCGCCTCGCGCCGCGCCTCGATGAGGCCCTCGATCTCTTCGACCGGCAGCCCCGCTGATCGGTCCTCCGCCTGCCGGAGCGCAATCACGTTCAGGACCTTGTCGAAGTGGCCGAACGCCTCGCGGATCGCGGGCACGTCCGGCTCCCCCACTGCCCCCTGATCTATCGCGGTGTTGAGAAATCGGACCAGATCGAAGACGGCCGCCAGCGCACCGGCCGTGTTCAGGTCCGCTTCGAGCGCCTCCCTGAACTCGCGCCGCGCGGCGGCGACACGCTCCGCCGTTTCAGCATGGGCCGCGCCTCCGCGGATGGCGTCGAGCCGCGCCAGGAAATCGACGAGCCTCCGCACCGCTTCTTCCGCCTGCTCCAGGCTCTCCCAGCTGAACTTCAATTGCTTGCGGTAGTGGGACGACAACAGCACGTACCGCAGCGACGAGGGCCGGAAACCCCGCTCGACGACCGCCGGGACGTTCACGACGTTGCCCAGCGACTTCGACATCTTCTCTTCGTCGAGGATGAGGTGCTCGGCGTGGACCCAGAAACGCGCGAACTGCCTGCCGGTCGCGCCCTCGCTCTGGGCGATCTCGTTCTCATGGTGAGGGAACACCAGGTCGATTCCCCCGCCGTGGATGTCTATCGGCGGCTCGCCCAGGAGCCGCAGCGCCATCGCCGAGCACTCCAGGTGCCAGCCCGGGCGGCCGGGGCCGAGGCCGAAGTCCCATGTCGGCTCACCCGGCTTCGTCGCCTTCCAGAGGACGAAGTCGCGGGCATCGTCCTTGTTGTAGCTGTCAGAGTCGATCCGCGCGCCCGGCTTGATGCCTTCCTTGTCGAGCCGCGCCAGCTGGCCGTAGGCTGGAAACGTGGATATCCGGTAGTAGATAGACCCCTCGCTCCGATACGTGTGCCCGTTCGCGTCGAGCGCGGCGACCATGTCGGTCATGGCCCTCAGGTTGGCCTCGTCGGTGGCCCGCGGACGCTCCTCCACGGGCTCCAGCCCGAGGGCCTCGGCATCCTCGAGGAACGCGCGGATGAACTGGTCGGTATAGGGGCGAAGCTCGGCTCCGGCCTTCTGGGCCCCGGCAATCGTCCTGTCATCCACGTCCGTGAAGTTCATCACCTGGCGGACGCCCCAGCCCATCTCGTACTTCAGCGCGCGGCGCAGGACGTCCATGCACACGAACGTGCGGAAGTTGCCGATGTGCCCGCGGCTGTAGACGGTCAGCCCGCACGTGTACATGCGGACAACGTTCCCGCGCAGAGGCGCGAAGTCTTCTTCACGGCGAGTCAGCGTGTTGTAGAGGCGCATATGTCAACTTCCCGCAACGGCACGCCGGGTCAGCCGACAATGCCGCGTCCCGCCCTCTGTCCGGCAGTCCACCCGGTCGAAGGCGCGCCGCACGCTCTCTGGCGTCCGCTCGGAGTTCCACGCTCCCGCTGCGGCCCCGGGGCCGCAGCTTCCCGCCGGGTAGGAAACAGTGACCTCGAGGCTGCCGGCTTCCCCGACGAGGGCGATGGTCATCTCGCACCCAGCCAGCGGATGCTCGGAAGAGGCCTGCGCCACGAGCGAGACAACGGCCTCTGCCACCTCGGCGGCATCCGGGCCAGCGAACCCGCTGCTCTCGGCGAACCGCGCGGCAAGGTCGCGCGCAATGCCCGCGAGAGCCGGGTCGGTCTTCATCGTGAGCTTGAGGTCCATCGGTTCAGGCCCTGTCGTATGTCGCAAATCGCATGGCGTATGGCGTATGGCGAAGGGCGCGCAAATCCTCTGCTCACAGCGACAGCCGCTCGAAGAGACGAAGCGCGTGGCCCCGGTCGAGGTCCATTTGCGCAACCAGCGCCTCAACCGACTCGAACTTCCGCTCGTCGCGGAGCCGCTGGACGAAGGCGAGCTCCATCCGGCGGCCGTAGAGCTCCAGGTCCTCGCCAAGCAGGTGCGTTTCGATTACCGGCACCTCGGTGTCAGCGAACGTCGGGCGCAGGCCGATGTTGGTGATCCCGGTTCTTATCGAGCCGTCCAGGCGGACCAGCGTGGCGTAGACACCGTTGGGCGGCACCAGCTGGTTCTCTGTCTGCAGGTTCGCCGTCGGGAACCCGAGCTTGCGGCCCCTGCGCTCACCCTCCACGACCACGCCGTCCATGGTGTAGTGGTGGCCGAGGAGCGCTGCGGCCTCGTCCACGCGGCCCTCCGAAACGAGGCGGCGTATCCTGGTGCTGCTGACGACGAAGTCCTTGTAGCGGATCGGGTCGATCTTGTCGGCCCTGAATCCCAGCTGGGCACCGAGGAGGCGCAGCAGCGTGAAGTTGCCTGAGCGCTCGCGGCCGAACAGGAAGTTGGCCCCGACCCACACCTCGGCCACGTGAAGCCACTCCATGAGCACCGTCCTGACAAAGCGCTCCGGGTCCCACCTGGCCAGCTCGGGTGTGAAACGGACGATGGCCATGCCGTCCATCAGCGCACGTTCCATGGCGTGGCGCTTCTGTGCAGCCGTCATCAGGAGCGGCGGGGCCTTGTCGGGCCTCAGCACGCGAGTCGGATGCGGGTCGAAGGTGAGGACGACCGCTGTGCCGCCGTGCTCCGACGCGGCCCGCCTGACCCGGTCGAGGATCTTCTGGTGCCCGCGATGGAGGCCATCGAAGTTGCCCAGTGCAAGCACCGGCTGCCGCCACCCGGGGGGCCTCGCATCGTCCGGGAAATGGATCACATCCACAGGATGACCAGTTTAGCCGATGTCGAGCGCCAGGCCGTCAAAGGCGACCTCTACCCCCGACGGCAGCCGTGCCTGGGTGGCGGCGTGAGCGAGGTCGTGGCAGATGTGCGTCAGGCAGGTGCGGGCAGCGCCGATCCGGCGGGCAGCCTCGAGCGCCTCGGCCAGGCTGAAGTGAGTGGGGTGCGGCCTTTCACGGAGGGCATCGATCGCCAGCACCCTTACCCCTTCGAGGAGCGGCCAGGACGAATCAGGGATGCCGCTGCAGTCGGTGAGGTAGGCGAAGTCGCCAATCCGGAAGCCCAGGATGATCTCCGGGCCGTGCAGGATCGGAACGGGCACGAACTCGCAGCCGCCTATCGAGAACGGCCCGTCCACGGTGACGAGGTCGAGGCGGGGCACTCCACCGCCGTCCCTGAGCGGGCCGAAGGCGTACTGGAAGGTCCGCTTCACCTCTTCGAGAGTGCGGGCGTCGCCGTAGCATGGGATCGATGCGCGCTGGAGGTCGTTGTAGCGCCGCATCTCGTCGAGACCGAGTATGTGATCGGCGTGCGGATGGGTGAAGACCACGGCATCGACCCTGTCGACGCCGAACCGGAGCGCC
Source organism: Vicinamibacterales bacterium (assembly GCA_041947015.1). Classification (GTDB taxonomy): domain Bacteria; phylum Acidobacteriota; class Vicinamibacteria; order Vicinamibacterales; family Fen-181; genus JBHGBL01. The sequence continues at coordinate 184,369 of JBHGBL010000008.1, read as the reverse complement.
TGCGCGCGGAGGTCCGGCGATGTGTCGACGAGGACCGACAGAATCGAGCCGCCGGCGCCGAGCTCCACCCGTATGGACGGTCTCCAGCGCTGGTCCCTCGGGTCGTCCGAGCGGCAGGTCGGGCAGGCGCATCCGATCATCGGCACGCCGTGCGACGTCCCTGTTCCGAGGAAGGTGACGCGCGCGCGGCTCACGGGACGATGATCCGCCTCGGGGACCGGTCGCGTGCGTGGACGAACCGCATCCGGAGGTCGTAGAGCAGCTGGCTCAACAGCCTGTCCTCGTCCGGGGCGAGGTTGCCGCGGGTTTTTTCCTGGACCAGCGCGAGCATGTCGATGAGGTGCGCGGCGGCATCGAGGTTCGGTTGGTGCTTTTCGCCCTCGGTTTCCGCCTCGTCTATGTCGCCCAGCTGCACGGCAGCCATCGTCGCCAGCCAGATCACGAAGTCGTTGAAGGTGACGTCGGGTCTCGATGAGTCAGGCATGGTGGTTGATACGATAATACCCCCATCATGTCCGAGAGCGCCGAACGCGAGTTCAAGAGGCTGGTCGAGGTGGTGGCGGAGCTTCGCGGACCCGAGGGCTGCCCCTGGGACCGCAAGCAGACCTACCGCAGTCTGAGGCCTTTCGTGCTCGAAGAAGCCTACGAGGTCCTCGAAGCGATCGACCGCGACGATGTGGAGTCGCTCGGCGAGGAGATCGGCGATCTCGTGTTCGAGGGCGTGCTCCTCGCGCAGCTCGCCGCCGAAGCGGGAGACTTCACGATCTCCGACTCCCTGCGGTCGATCACGGACAAGCTGATACGCCGCCACCCGCATGTCTTCGGCACGAGCTCGAAGGCCGGGTCCGCCGAGGAGGTCCTTGGCCTCTGGGAGGCCGCCAAGGCCCGAGAACGAGCCGGGGAGGCCGGCGAGAAGACGATCCTGGGCGGCGTGCCCGCGAGCCTGCCGGCGCTCCTCGCCGCGCACGAGATGAGCACGCGGGCCGCGGCTGTAGGCTTCGACTGGGAACGCGCAACCGACGTCCTCGCGAAGATCCAGGAGGAGGTCGACGAACTGCGCACGGAGGTCGAGGCCGTTGCGGCAGGCAGCGGAAACCTTCGCGCCGTGGAAGAGGAGATGGGAGACCTGCTCTTCGCGATAGCCAACCTGTCGCGGAAGCTGGGCGTCGAGCCCGAAGCCGCACTGCGCCAGGCCAACGCGAAGTTCCGCCGACGCTTCACCGAGATGGAGCGCAGGATCGTGTCGCGCGGCGGCAGGCTGCAGGACATGGCGCTCGAAGCACTGGAAGCAGAGTGGGAGCACGCGAAGGAAGGACTGAGTAATGAGGACTGAGTACCCGTTTGTTCCCCTTCGAGCTTCGCGTGTCCGGTGAACGTAGTGATTTCGAGCGTGTTCCCATCCGCCGCAATCGTCACCGCGCCGTCGCGGTCGGTCCGGTAGATGGCGATGCCGGCGTCCTGGTAACGGCGGAGGACGCGGTCGAAGGCTGCAGGAGGGCGAGAGCGGCCGGTCGTGAAGACGGCGACCGACGGCGAGGCGGCGGCCAGGAAGCCCGGCGAGCTCGAGCTGGCGCTGCCGTGATGAGGCACCTTGAGCACGCGCACCCGGGCAGGAACGAGGCCCGCGGCGATCTCGCGCTCCACCGCCGCGCCTATGTCGCCCGTCATGAGGAAGGAGACGCCGCGGTAGCGGAGATCCACGACTATCGAGTCGTCGTTCCTGACCTTCTGCCTCTCCCAATCGGGAGCGGGAGGGTGGAGGACATCGAGCGTCACTTCGCCGAAGCGGAGGCGGTCGCCTCTCCGGATGGTGCGCCACCTGATGCCGTTCGCTCCGGCCTCGCGCCGCAGCTGCGCGAGGTTCTCGTCCGGCGGTACGGGCACGCCCTCCCACACCTCCAGAACCCGGAAGTCGCGCGCGAGCGCGGCTGCGCCGCCAATGTGGTCCGGGTCGGCATGGGTCACGACCATCGCGTCGAGCCGATAGACATCGAGCGCCCAGAGCGCCGGCATGATCACCCTGCCCCCGACGTCGAAGCTGCCGGTTCGGGAGCCGCCCGTGTCGAAGAGGAGCGTGCGCGCGTCGGGCAGCCGGACTATCGTGGCGTCGGCCTGTCCCACATCCAGGAAGGTCACCGAAAGCCGACCGTCCGGGATCGCGCCACGGATGCGGCCGGCGGGCGAGACGAGCACCCAGGCAGCCGACAGGACCGCCACTCCGAGAGACGCGCGCCGCAGTCGCCGCACGAGACGGCCTGAGCGTTCTCCTCCGCTGCCGCCGTCCACCGTAAGCGCCATCCCTTTTCGCGCTGCGCCAGGGGCGACGAGCCAGAGCAGCCAACCGGCGTAGTAGCCGGCAATCACGATCATGTGCGGTGGAGGGACCCGAAACGCCGTCCACGGCGCGACGTCCACGAAGCGCGCGCTGGCAACCAGGCCCGAAGCGCCAACGTGCGCCACATAGCCGGCCGCCGGCGCGAGGCGATCGGTGAACGGGGCGAGCGCCAGCGTGGCGAGACCGGCAACCTGCGCCACCGACATCAGCGGGATCGCCGCGAAGTTCAGCAGCAGACCTGCGAACGTCGCGCGCGAGAACGCTCGGGCGGCAACGGGCATGAGGGCGACCTCTGCCGACATGGAGGCGAGGAGAAGCGTCGCGGGCACCCTCGCCCACCGCGCGTGCGGGAGCATCGATTGCCAGCGCTCCATTCCGACGAGAATCCCGAGCGTCGCGCCGAAGGTGAGCGGGAAGCCAGGGTCCCTCACCGACATCGGCGACGCCGCGATCACGAGGGCCGATGCGACCCCGATTGCGTTCCACACCGGCGTGCGGTGGTCCACCGCCTGCGCCACGAGGCAGGTGATGGCCATGATGGTGGCTCGAACGACCGAAGGGCTTCCGCCGGCGAGAAGCGCATAGGCAGCCAGCACCGCCGATGCCACGACGAAGCGCCACGATGAACGCCCGCAGGCCAGCCGCAGGACCCCGAGGAGGAGGCCCGCGAGGATCGCGATGTTTCCCCCGGAGATTGCGATGACGTGATACGTGCCTGCCTCCTGGAGGCGGCGCTCCACCTCGTCGCTCAGCCCTGCCCTGTCGCCGATGAGGATGGCAACCACGATCGCCGCCGACTCCGCGCTCCAACGCCCTACCGCGTCCGCGACCACCCGGCGGATGGCGCGCCTGGCCGCCGCGGCGGCTTCCTCGACTGCGTTTCCGGGCGACACCACCTCCACGAGGGCCGCGCTCTTGACAGACCCGACGTACCTCGTGCCGCGGTCGGCCAGCGCCGGGCGGCGATCGGGAACGCCCGGACCGAGGTTGAACGCCGGCTCGCGCAGCGATACCGGCGCTCGGAGCGTCCGTCCGGCAGCCCAATCTTCGAGTTCACTCGCAGCAAGCGTTCCGCCGACCGTCAGGCTTACGCCGCCGTCGCACCACTTCAGCTTTCCTTCGTGCTCGACAGCCTTCACGTCGAGCCCGAGCACTACTACGTCTCCGAGCTGCGACGCGTCGTGCCGCACTCGCCCCTCGACCATGATGGCGGCTCCGTCGGCTGGAATGTACTGCTCGAGCGAAGGACGACGACTGTGACGAGCGGTGTCGGAGGCGAGGAGAATCGCTCCGGAAGAGAACCCGGCAGCGACGGTCATGACGAAAGCGGTGGCTCTTCTTGCCGTGAACAACCACCAGGCAACGGCGACCATCGCCGCGAAGACCACCCAAACCGCCGACGCGACCGCTCCACCAGCCGGCCACACACACGCAAGCCAGGCACCCAGAACCATGGCGACAGCGGGAACGATTGCCGGGCAGGGCACATGCCCGGCCGAGCAAGGAACGAACCACCATGCTGGCGCGGCGGCGGCCTGCAGGCGGCGGTCACAGGCTGCGAGCTGCACTCTACGAACGACAGACCCGTCGAAATTCCTGCAGCGGCGTCATGGCTGCTCGGTGGCAGTATTGGCGTAGTAGTCCTGGAGCGCGCGCACGGTCCACGGCCGCGTTCGTCTCGCCCTGATCGCCTGCACTGCTGCTGCGGCGCCCGTCAGAGTGGTGATGCACGGGATGCCGTGGAGCATCGCGGCCCGCCTGAGGGCTTTCTCGTCGAAGAAAGACGCCCGCCCGAGCGGCGTGTTGACGACGAGATCGATCTCGCGGTTCAAGAGCCGGTCGGCGATATCGGGCCTCCCCTCGTTCACCTTGAAGACGACGCCCGCCGCCAGCCCGTTCGCGTTGAGGTAGGCGGCGGTCCCGCGCGTGGCGAACAGCGTGAAGCCGAGGGCGGCCAGGTCGCGCGCGATCGGCAGCGCCGCAGGCTTGTCGCGGTCGTTCACGCTGATGAATGCCGCGCCGCGGTCGGGGATCGGCTGCCCTATTGCCATCTGCGCCTTGCCGAACGCGGCGCCGAAGCTCTCCGCTGCCCCCATGACTTCGCCCGTCGACTTCATCTCAGGGCCGAGCAACGTGTCGACGCCCCTGAACCGTGCGAACGGGAACACCGGCGTCTTGACGAACACGCCCGGCGCGCAAAGGTCCTTCGTCAACCCGATTTCCTCGAGTGTCTTCCCTACCATCAGCCGCGCTGCGGCCTTCGCAATCGGAACACCGGTGGCCTTCGACAGGTACGGCACCGTCCTCGATGCGCGCGGATTGACTTCGAGCACGTAGACCACGTCGTCTTTGATCGCGTACTGCGCGTTCATCAGCCCGACGACCCGAAGGGCCACAGCGATGCGGCGGGTGTAGTCGCGGATCGTCGCGAGGTGGCGTTCGGGAACCAGGTAGGGCGGCACCACGCACGAGCTGTCGCCCGAGTGGATGCCGGCCTGCTCGATGTGCTCCATGATGCCGCCGATGACCACGCCGCCGTTTCGGTCCGCCAGCGCGTCCACGTCCAGTTCGAAGGCGTCCTCCAAGAACCTGTCGATCAGCACAGGTTTCTCCGGCGAGGCCGCCAGCGCCGTCGTCATGTAGCGGGCGAGCGCCGCGTGATCGTAGACGATTGCCATCGCGCGGCCGCCGAGCACGTAGGAGGGCCGGACGATGAGCGGGAAGCCGATGGAGTCGGCTACCTCGCGCGCCTCGCCAGGCGAAGCCGCCATGCCGCTTGCGGGCTGCGGAACCTCCAGCTCGCGAAGGAGGGCGGCGAAGCGCTCGCGGTCCTCGGCGAGATCGATGGAATCCGCGGAGGTCCCGATCAGCGCGACGCCGGCATGATGAAGCGGCAGGGCGAGCTTGAGGGGCGTCTGTCCGCCGAACTGCACGAGGCACGAAACCTCGCCGCCTGGCGCCCGCTCCCGGTCCACCGCCGCCATCACGTCCTCGAAGGTCAGCGGCTCGAAGTACAGGCGGTCCGCGGTGTCGTAGTCCGTCGAGACCGTCTCCGGGTTGCAGTTGACCATCACCGTCTCGAAACCCTCCTCGCGGAGAGCGAAGGCGGCGTGGCAGCAGCAGTAGTCGAACTCGATCCCCTGGCCGATCCTGTTCGGCCCGCTGCCGAGGATGATGACCTTGGGCCGCGTGGTCGGGTCGGACTCGCACTGGCTCTCGTAGGTGCTGTAGAGGTAAGGCGTGAACGACTCGAACTCTGCGGCGCACGTGTCGATGCGCTTGAACACGGGCGCCAGGCCGAACCGTCCCCGGCGCTTGCGGACCGCGCTCTCGTGCACGCCGAGGAGGGCCGCCAGCTCCTGGTCGCCGAACCCGGCGCGCTTCGCCTCGGTGAGAAGCTCCTCGGACAGCGCCGTCAGCCCGCCTTCTGAGATGCGCCGTGCCAGATTGACGATCTGGGCGAACTGTTCCAGGAACCACGGATCGACGTGCGTCAGGGCATTGATTTCCGCGACGCTCCAGCCGCGCCGCAGCGCCTCGAAGACCGCCCAGATCCGTCGGTCGTTCGGGACGACCAGAAGCTCGCGCAGGTGGAGATCGTCGGCCTCCTCTTCACGGCCTCGGGCGGCGAGCAGCAGCCCTGCCGCGCCGAGCTCGAGAGACCGCATGCCCTTCATGAAGGCTTCGGTAAAGGTCCGGCCGATTGCCATCGCCTCACCCACCGATTTCATCTGGGTCGTCAGCGTGCGAGTCGTTTCGGGGAACTTCTCGAAGTTCCACCTCGGCACCTTCACCACGATGTAGTCGACGACAGGTTCGAAGGACGCAGGCGTCAGGCGCGTGATGTCGTTCGGAATCTCGTCGAGGCGGTAGCCGAGGGCGAGCCTGGCGGCGATCTTCGCAATCGGAAAACCTGTTGCCTTCGACGCGAGCGCCGAGGAGCGCGAGACCCTCGGGTTCATCTCGATCGCGACCATCCGCCCGCTTCTCGGGTCGATCGCGAACTGGATGTTAGACCCTCCGGTCTCGACGCCGACGCGCCGGATGATCCGGCGCGCGGCGTCGCGCATACGCTGGTACTCCTTGTCGCTCAGCGTCAGCGCCGGCGCAACGGTGATGCTGTCGCCCGTGTGGACACCCATCGGGTCGACGTTCTCGATCGAGCAGATGACGACGAAGTTGTCCGCCCCGTCGCGCATCACCTCCAGCTCGTATTCCTTCCAGCCGACCACCGATTCCTCGATCAGCACCTGGTGCACGGGACTCATCTCGAGACCGTGGCGGACGGCGTCCTCGAACTCGCGCACGTTGTACGCGATGCCGCCGCCCACGCCTCCCAGGGTGAAGGAGGGCCTGATGACCGAAGGGAAACCCAGCTTTTCGAGAAGACGCTTCGCCTCGTCGAGCGACCCGACGCAGCCGCTCTCGGGCACCTCGACGCCAATCGACGACATCGCGTCGCGGAAAGCGAGCCGGTCCTCGGCGACCTTGATCGACTCGACCGAGGCCCCAATCAGCCTGGCTCCGTAGCGCTCGAGAACGCCCTGTTCAGCGAGCGCGACCGCGAGATTGAGGGCCGTCTGACCGCCCACCGTCGGAAGCACCGCTTCGGGCCGCTCGGCTGCGATGATCGCGGCCAGCGTTTCCGACGTCAGCGGCTCAACGTAGGTGCGATCGGCAATCTCGGGGTCCGTCATGATCGTCGCCGGGTTGCTGTTGACCAGGACGACCCGCAGCCCTTCGGACTTCAGGGCCTTGCACGCCTGGGTGCCCGAGTAGTCGAACTCGCAGGCCTGGCCGATCACTATCGGTCCGGACCCGATAACGAGGACGCTTGCTATGTCGTCGCGTCTCGGCATGCACGAACCTGCTACCACCGGCAGGCCATCGCCTGCGTGAAACGCCGGAAGAGATAATCGGCGTCGTGGGGCCCGGGGGAAGCTTCCGGGTGGTACTGGACCGAAAAGAGCGGCCGGCTCTTGTGCTCGAGGCCCTCGACCGTGCCGTCGTAGAGGTTGAGGTGTGTGATTTCCAGATCGGGCGGCAAGGAGGCGGGGTCGACGGCGAACCCGTGGTTCTGCGCGGTGATTTCGACCCGTCCGTTCCGGAGCCGCTTCACCGGGTGGTTGCCTCCCCGGTGCCCGAACTTCAACTTGAAGGTCTGCGCTCCGAAGGCCAGCGCTAGGATCTGGTGCCCTAGGCAGATGCCGAAGACCGGCAGGTCCGCATCGGCGAGGATCTCGCGAACCCCCTCTATGGCGTAGCGGACGGCGGCAGGGTCGCCCGGCCCGTTGCTCAAGAAGACCCCGTCGGGCTCGAACTCGAGCAGTTCGCGAGGGGGCGCGTTCGCCGGAAAGACGCGCACCTGGCAGCCGTAGGCGGCCAGCCGCCGGAGGATGTTGCGCTTGATGCCGAAGTCGTAGGCCGCCACCCGGAATGGCCCCGCCACCCGGCCGGCGGGCTGACCGCCGGGCAGCGGGCTGCCTGGGGGGGCTCCATCAGCGTCGTGAGGCGGTGCAAGCGCGAAGTTGGAAGGACTCCACGAAAGCGGGTCGAAATCGTAAGGCTGAGCGCACGTGACGGCGCGCACCAGGTCCGCGCCTTCCATCGAGGGCGCTTCGCCGGCCATCCTGACGAGCCGCGCAGGGTCGACGTCGCCTGTCGCAAGGACACCGCGGAGGACCCCGCCCGAGCGAAGACGGCGAGTGAGGGCTCGCGTGTCGATGCCGGATATGGCGACCACGCCGTTCGCTGCGAGGTAGTCGGCGAGCGTACCGGTCGCGCGCCAGTTGCTCGCGATGCGCGACTGCTGCCTGACAATGAAGCCTGCGACCTTCGGCCGGTCCGATTCGGAGTCTTCGGCAACCACCCCGTAGTTGCCGATTTCGGGGCAGGTCATCGTCACGATCTGCCCGGCGTAGGACGGGTCGGTCAGGACCTCCTGGTACCCCGTGAGGCTCGTGTTGAAGACCACTTCGCCGATGGCCACGCCTTCCGCGCCAGCTGACATCCCCCGGAAGACCGTTCCGTCCTCGAGCGCCAGCCAGGCTGTCACTGAGACCGCTCCGGCTCGAGCGACCCGCGCACGGTCGCGCGCTGCCCGGCCGCGACGCGCACGGAGGCCGCCCACGGGAGGTGGCCGTCGAGTTCGAGCCGCACGACATGCGAACCAGCGGGCACATTCGGAAGGCTCAATGGCGTCGTCCCGACACGCTGGCCATCCAGCACGACGCGTGCACCGGAGGGACGCGACTCGACCAGCATCGACCCGACGAACTCCTGCGGCTTGGGCGCGGGCCGCTGTGGCGTTCTCGTGAGCGCGAGCGAAACACGCTCCGACTGCCCCGCGCGAAGCGCGACCTCGCGGCGCACTGATGCGTATCCCGGCAGGGCGAGATCGACGATGTAGCGGCCCGGCGGCAGGTTGCCGATCGACAAAGGAGTCTTGCCCCGGGCTTCGCCATTCAGGACGACGCGCGCTCCGCCAGGCGTCGAGCGCACCTCGAGCACCGCGCCGGGCGCGGGCCGGGCGGGCGCGGTTGCAGCTGCCTTTGCCGTGATGGCAGCATCTCCCCCCGACCTGGCGCTGTCGGCCGCGGCAGCCTGCGATGTCGTACCCGGTGGGCGTGCTTCAGGTGCCCGGCCGGCCTCTCCGTCATCACTCTTGCTGGCGCCGGCGAGCTGCGCGGCCTGGGACAGCGTCGGCTTCCCAGGCGCCGGTGCCGGCAGGCTGCGCGACACTCCAAAGACGTAGCCGGCAACGAAGCCCACGAGCAGGCCAACAAGGAGCGTGAGGAGGAGCGGGAGTCCGGCAAGCTTGGAGCGCGCGGCAAACGTCACTTCAGGCGCGGCCATAGGCCTCGCTCCGTCCGCAGGGATCGCCCGGGACACGGTCCCAGACCTCACTTCGGCTGTATCCGGCGCCTCCGAAACGACGCCGTCCACCTCTTCCGCGCGCGCGGGAAACCGCGTACCGATACCGTTGGCGCGATCGGCTTGAAGGAAGAAATCGATGTCGTCGCCGGCCGGGACTGCTTCATGTTCCTTTTCGAGAGAAAGAAGTCCGCCGCGGCTTCGATCTGCGATGGCATCCTCTCGCACCGCAGCCTCGATTGGTTCGACCGCGCCGGTGGCATCGCGTCCGACTCCTTCCGGCTCGACCTGCACGAGCTCGTGCGGGTCTCCCACGCTCACGAAGCGCGCCGGCTCCTCAAGAGTCTCCTGGAGTGCCGTGACGAACTCGAGCGCTGATGGATAGCGGTCGTCCGGGTTGACGGCGAAACCGCGCCGGAAGACCGCGGCTGCGCGCTCCTGGTCCCAGCCGAGGCTTTCCAACCTGAGGCTGAGTTCGTCCCCTTCAGGGACGGGACGCCGCGCCGTCAGCAGTTCGTGGGCACAGACGGCCAGCGAGTAGACGTCCGACTGGCTGCCAGGCGGCGCGCCGCGCAGGCGTTCCGGCGCTGCGTAAGGCCGCCTGCCCGGGTTCGAGATGCCGCACCGCTCCAGCGCCCCTGCGACGCCAATTCCGGTGATGCGCGATTCATCCGGCGATACCAGAACGTCGCGCGAGTGGAAAGCGCCGTGAAACGCACCCACGGCCGCGGAGAAGTCGAGCGCTCCTGCCAGCCGCGTGAGGACGTTCAGCGCCTGGAGGGCCGGTGCCGGGCCATAGTTCCGGAGCGCGGCGTCGAGCGAATCGGCGGCGAGGAAGTCCTGGACCAGGTATGCGGCCGAACCCTCGAGCCCTGCGGCGTGCATCGTGACGAGGCCTGGATGAAGCAGGGCCAGGTCGACGACGCGCTGGAGCTCGACGGCGAGTTCGGCGGCCTTCTCAGGCGGGAGATCGAGCCGGAAGACCTTGATGGCAACGAGGCGGCCGTGCTCCGGATCGTGGCCGCGGAAGACGGGGCCCAGAGCGCCTGCGCCAACCTGGTGCAGAACACGGAACCGACCGAACGCGAGCGGCGGCGAGTAGCCCGTTCCATCCAAGCTCACGTCTCGCTCCAGCGGGAAGACAGCTGATGCTAACACCCGGCGCCGCGGGGATTCAACGCTCGTTCAGGTGCGAGCGCGTTCAGAAGCACTACCCTTGCCTTCGTGTCTCGTATCTTCGTGACCCCGTGATCGGGTGCGGGCGCGTTCAGAATCAGAAGCAGTACCCGTCCCTTCATCCCTCCGTATCTTCGTGGCCCCGTAACCCGAGATGAGGACTTGAGCGATTCGCCCGGAACCTGCTTGACACCGTTCCGGCGGTGCCCGGACAATGGGGCTGTCGAGCTGTCCTCAACGCGGCTCTTGGTACGCTCATGACCGACCGGCCCCACGCGCCACGCAGCTCGGCCCTCGACATCCGCGGTCTTCCGGGAATCCGTCCGCTCGCGGCCGACTATGCTACCGGCGCAGAGCGTCTTGCCACTTTCTACGCCGGCGACCCTGCTCACCCAGACGCCTGGCCAGCCGCCATCGAGCGGGCGCGCGGGCACGAGCGCGCCCGGGCAGCTGTCGGGGACGTCGTCGGCGCACAACTCGAACGGCGTGGAGCGCCGGCGGCAGCGAGAGCGCGGGCTGCGCTCCTCGCCAATCCGGAGGCTGTGGCCGTGGTCACAGGCCAGCAGGCTGGGCTCTTCGGCGGTCCGCTCTACACGCTGCTCAAGGCCTTGACGGCCATCGAGATGGCCAAGCGGGTGTCGCGGGAGCACGGCGTGCCTTCGGTCGCTGTCTTCTGGGTCGAGAGCGAGGACCACGACTGGGACGAGATCGACTCGTGCGCTGTGCTCGACGCTGACCTGCAGAAGAGAAGGATCCGCCTAGCGCGGCCGCCCGGCGCCGGCGTGATGCCGGTTGCGTGGCTCAGGCTCGACGAGGGAGTATCGGCGGCGCTCGAGGCGCTCGCCGCGACGCTCCGGCCGACTGATTTCACGGCTGAACTGCTTTCCGGCCTAAGGAAGGCTTATCGTCCAGGGGTCGGCGTCGCTGATGCGTTCGCGCGGTGGCTCGACGCCTCGCTCGGCGACCTGGGGCTCGTCGTCTTCGACGCCTCGGATCCCGCAGCGAAACCGCTGGTTCGGCACGTCTACCTTCAGGAGATCGAGCAGCCGGGTCGTGCATCGCGGCTGGCCTCGGAAGCCGGGGAGCGGCTCTCGAGCCTCGGCTACCACGCTCAGGTCGTGCACGACAGCACGTCCGTCGCTCTCTTCAGGATCGCGCCTGGCGCGGGCCGCCAGCCAATCAGGCTCGACGGGAACGGGTTCGCCGTGGGCGAAGCCAGGATAGGGCGCGACGAGCTGGTTCGCGAGGTCGAGGCCGACCCTGCCGCCTTCAGCCCCAACGTACTCCTGCGTCCTCTCGTGCAGGATACGCTGTTCCCCACGGTCGCCTATGTTGCCGGTCCGAACGAACTGGCTTACCTCGGGCAGATGAAGGGTGTCTACGAGGCCTTTGGCGTTCCCATGCCGTTGATGGCTCTCAGGGCGGCTGCAACCATCCTCGACTCTGCCGCGGCACGCTTCGTCGCACGCTACGACGTGCCGCTCCCCGCGCTCGCCCCGGACGATGAGGCAGCGCTGAACCGGCTGCTGGAGCGGCAGCTGCCTGGGTCGGTCGAAGAGGCCTACAGGGAGGCGCGGTCGGCTGTCGAATCACGTATGGAGGCGCTGATTTCTTCTGTGCCGGCCATCGATCCTACGCTGGAAGGCGCCGCGCGCTCGGCGCTCGGCAGGATGCGGCACGACCTCGACACGCTTCACGCCAAGATCATCCATGCGGCCAAACGGCGACACGAGACGCTGCGCCGTCAGTTTCGTCGCACTCGTGCACAGGCCTTTCCAGGAGACGAGCCGCAGGAAAGGGTCATCGGTTGGGTATACTTCCTCAACCAGTACGGGCCGGCTCTCATCGACACTCTCGCCGCAGAGATTCCGGCCGCAGGCGGACGCCACCTGGTCGTCAGAATCTGAACCCGGAAATCCATGCCACCGGCAGTCAACAGGAAGGCAACGCGCACCGGCCGGCGCACGAGACGCCGCGGCTTGCGGCGGTGGTTCGTGATCGCGGCAGCCCTCGGCGCCATACCGTCGATCATCCTCACGGTTGTCCTCGGCTACTACTATGTGCGGGTAGCGGCGATCATCGATGCCAGGCTGCACGGCGAGCGTGAACGGGTGCTTCCCCGGATCTACGCGCGCCCGCTCGAGCTTCGTGCCGGCCAGATGCTCTCGCAGAAGCAGCTGATCGATCGGCTCAACGACCTCGGGTACGCGGGTCGCGGCCGCGCTTCCAGCCCCGGCGAGTTCGTGGCCGAGGGGACGAACGTGACTTTCGTGCCGCGGAGTGGGCCCGCCGCCGGAAAGATGGTCACGGCTGTCTTCACGCAGAAGCCGGCCGTCGTCCGCACGGCCGCTGGAAGCGCCGGGGACGAGGAGGGCGGCCGGCTGGAGAGGCTCGTCGTGCCGGGCGCCCCCGAAGCCGAAAGCATAGTGCTCGAGGCGCCGTTGCTCACGGCGCTCATCCGCGACAGTCGCAAGAAACGGCGCGAAGTCGCTCTCGACCAGATCCCCGATCACGTCGTCAAGGCGGTCCTGGCGATCGAGGACCGGAGGTTCTACGACCACCCCGGCGTCGATCCGATACGCGCGGTCCGAGCCATCGTGACGAACATGCGGGGCGAGAAGCCGTATCTCGTGGGTGGCAGCACCATCACGCAGCAGCTCGTCAAGAACGTGTTCCTCGCCTCGCTCGTGGACAACCCGATGGAGAAGTCGTACCGGCGGAAGCTGATGGAACAGTTCATGGCGCTCGTTCTGGAGCGCCGGGCGTCGAAGGACGAGATCCTCGGTCTGTACCTGAACGAGGTATACCTGGGGCAGCGCGGATCCTTCGCGGTTCACGGCATCCCCGAAGGCGCCCGCCTCTTCTTCGGCAAGGACGTCAGCAACCTGAGCGTGGCCGAGGGCGCCACGCTCGCGGGCGTGATCCAGTCGCCTCACACGTGGTCGCCCTTCGCCGCGCCCGAAAGGTCGCGGTCGAGAAGGAACGTCGTGCTCCGGGAGATGGTCGAGAGCGGGTTCATAGACGAGGCCACGGCGAGCGCGGCGGCGGCGGAGCCGATGGCAGTGGCGGCGCGGGCGCTCGAGGCCGAGGCGCCGTACTTCGTCGACCTGGTCGAGGAGACGCTGGCAGGACGGTACCCGGAACTCTTGTCCGCAACCCGACCGCTCGAGGTCTACACGACGCTCGACCTGAACCTGCAGCGGATCGCCCTCGACGCGGTGCACGACGGCCTGGCCCACGTGGATTCGCTTCTCGGAAAACGGCGCAAGCCCGACCGGCCGCCGCAGGCCGCGCTTGTCGCGGTCGACCCGCGCACCGGCGAGGTCCTCGCCCTCGTGGGAGGGCGCTTCTACAATCAGTCCCACTACAACAGGGCGACTGCCGCCCACAGGCAGCCCGGGTCGGTCTTCAAGCCGTTCGTCTACCTCAGCGCATTCGAGTGGGCGGCCTCGGAGGGGCGCACGGACATCACCCCCGCAACCGTCGTCATGGACGAGCCGACGACCTTCTGGTTCGAGGACCAGGAGTGGACGCCGAGCAACTACGAGGACAGCTACGACGGCACCGTCACGCTCAGGCATGCGCTGGCCAACTCGCGGAACATAGCCACCATCAAGGTGGCCGAAATGGCGGGCTACGAGCGAATAGCGGACCTCTGGACGAAGATCGGCGCCTCGACCGCGGCACGCCCCTACCCTTCGATAGCCCTGGGCGTCTTCGAAGCGACGCCGATGGAAGTCGCCACCGCCTTCACGATATTCCCATCCCTCGGCGAGGTGAGGCCGCTCAAGTCGATAAAGCGCATAACCGTCGGCGGCAGCGACGTGCCGCTCGGCGAGGAACCCGCCCCCAGGCGGGTCGCGAGGAAGGAGACAACTTTCCTCGTAACGAACATGCTCAGAAGCGTCATCAACGAAGGGACGGGCGCGGGCGCGAGGGCTGCCGGCTTCACGCTGGACGCTGGCGGCAAGACGGGGACGACCAACGACCTGCGCGACGCTTGGTTCGCGGGCTTTACGCCCGAGCTGCTGACGGTCGTGTGGGTGGGCTACGACGACAACCAGGCGCTCGGCCTGAGCGGCGCGCAGGCGGCGCTGCCCATCTGGACGAACTTCATGATCAGGGCGCTCGCTGGCCGCGACAACGTGCCGTTCGAGCCTCCGGAAGGCATCACCTTCCTGCAGATCGACCGAGACACCGGGAAGCTGGCGGTGCCCGGCTGTCCGCGGACCTGCCTGGAGGCGTTCCTCGCCGGGTCGGAACCTACGGAGTACTGCACGCTGCACCGGTATTAGGCCGTCATGCAGTCCGAAACCGAAACGAAGATTCTGCGCTCGGCGGCGAGTGGGCGGAGCAGACCGGCGGCGAGTGGCGCAAGAACGCCCTCGAACAGCTTGAGGAAGAGGGCCGAGACCGGCAGCCTGTGGTCCTTGGCCTGATTTCGTAGAGCATCCGTGCACGAGTTCAGCTTTCTCAGAGACTTCGTTGTCCTCCTCGCGGCCGCGATAGGCGTGGTCCTGCTTTTCAAGCGCCTGCGTTTGCCGGCTGTTGCCGGCTACATCGTCGCCGGCGCCATCATGGGACCGACCGGCTTCGGCTGGGTGCGCGAGGTCGAAAGGGTCGAGCAGCTGGCCGAGATCGGCGTCGCGCTGCTCCTCTTCACTATCGGCCTCGAATTCGCGCTCGACGACCTCCGGCGACTGGGCCGCGTGCTGGTGATTGGCGGCGGCACGCAGACGGTGATCACGATAGCAGCCGTGGCGGCGGCATCGGCCTGGCTGGGCTACCCGGCCCCGCGAGGTCTGTTCTTCGGCTTCCTGATAGCGCTCTCCAGCACTGCGATCGTCCTCAAGGAGCTGGCGGAACGCGGCGAAGTCGACGCACCACATGGTCGGCTCGTCGTCGGAATGCTGCTCTTCCAGGATCTCATGGTCGTCCCGATGATCTTGCTCGTACCTGCGCTGGCGGGCCAGGGCGGAGATGCGCGGTCGGTCGTTGGCGCCATCGTCACAGCTGCCATCGTGGTTGCGGCAGCGCTGGCACTTGCAAGGCTCGTCGTGCCCAGGATTCTCGACGCAGTTGCCCGGGCGCGCAGCCGCGACCTCTTCGTTCTGGCGCTGACGCTCATAGGCGCGGGCATAACCTGGGCGACGTCGATGGCCGGCCTGTCGCTCGCTCTCGGCGCATTCCTCGCCGGTGTTGTTCTGGCGGAATCGGAGTACGGCCATCAGGCGCTCGCCGACTCGCTCCCGTTGCGCGACCTTTTCACGAGCCTGTTTTTTGTTTCGATGGGGATGCTGGTCGACCTTCGGGCCTCCGCAGACCAGGCCGCGGTGGTTCTTGCGCTCGTCGGGTCGATCGTGCCGGGCAAGGCGGCCCTGGCCACCTTCGCCGGCATGGCCCTGCGTTTACCTGTGCGCGTGGCGCTGCTCGCCGGGTTTTCGGTGGCGCAGGTCGGCGAGTTCTCGTTCGTCCTGGCCAGGCAGGGGGCGGATGTAGGGCTGCTCGCTCCCTCGGAACTCAGGACCTTCTTCGCCGCCAGCGTCCTTACGATGCTGGTTTCGCCTATGTCGCTGCGGTTCGGGCCCGGGGTGGCGGCAAGAGCGAGCGGCCTGCCGCTGCTGGACAGGCTGACGGCGCCGGCCGAGATGGCAGCGCCGCCGCCTCGCGAGAGCCGGGCCGGACACGTTGTCATCCTCGGCTACGGCGTAGGTGGCGAGATGCTGGCCGAGATCCTGAGCGGGGCACAGGTTCCCTACGTCGTAGTGGATCTGAACCTGTCGAGGATCCGGCGGGCGCGCCAACAGGGATTGAACGCGATGTACGGCGACGTGACGAACCGCGCGATCCTCGAGAGCGCCGGGGTGCCGCGGGCGAGGCAGGTCACAGTGCTCCTCAACGATCCGGAAGCCACCGTGAGAGCGGTCCGCTCAGCCCGGGAGCTTGCGCCGGGAGCGGTGATCATCGCCAGGGCACGCTACGTCGGTGACGTGCCCCGCCTTCTCGCCGCAGGCGCCGACGAGGCCGTCGCCCAGGAGTTCGAAGCATCGTTCGCGATCATCGAACGAGTGACGCGGGAAGCCCGCGCTCCAAGACCCGGGCGCGCCGAGATGAGGGTACGACTCGGGCTCGAGCAGCCGACGTTCGAATCAGGGGCGGAAGCCCGGCTTCCTGTCGGGCTCGAAGTGGAGAGCGTCGCCGTCGCCGAAGGCTCCTGGATCGCCGGACGGACTCTCGCGGAGGCAGACCTTCGGCGCCGGACGGGAGCGACCCTCGTCGCGCTCAGCCGCGGTGAAGCGACGGCGGTTCACCCTGCCCCAGGCGACACGCTCGAAGCCGGCGACCTCGTGACCCTCGTCGGCGATCGCCGCCAGATTGCCCTCGCGACGGACTTGATCCACGGGGGACCGCCGCAAAGGACCGACTAGACGGGGGCGTCGGGGAGTTGGGCAGCTTGAGGCACTGACGGCCAGCTTTGCGCTGTCCGTATAATGTGCGCATGAACGAAGAGGTCTTCCGGGCCGTGGCCGAGGCACTCGAACGCGGAGAGAACGCCGCCGTAGTGACCATCATCAGGAGCAGCGGCTCCACACCTCAGAGGGTCGGAGCGAAGATGGTCGTCCACGCCGACGGCAGGACTACGGGGACGATTGGCGGAGGATGCTACGAGAACGATGCCATCGGCAAGGCCCGCCTCGCAATGGAGACCGGAAGGCCGGCAATCGCGAGCTACGACCTCAACGAGGACCTCGCGGCCGAAAGCGGGCTGGTCTGCGGGGGGAGGATGGAAGTCTTCATCGAGCCGGTCGAGACCACACCGCGCCTGTACATCGTGGGGGCGGGGCACGTCTCGTGGCACCTCGCGCGCTTTGCCTCGGCAGCCGGCTTCCGGGTCGTCGTCGTGGACGACCGGGAGAAGTTCGCGAACGCCGAGCGCTTCCCGGATGCCGAGGTCGTCGTCGACGACATAGCGGGATGGCTGAAGAGGGAGAGCATGCCCCGGTCCGCATTCGTCGCAGTCGTGACACGCGGCCACCGGCACGACATGGATGCGCTTCGCGCCATCGGCGGCCGCAACCTGCGGTACGTCGGGATGATCGGGAGCCGCGCGAAGGTAGCGAAGGTCCTCGAGGCGCTCTCGGGCGACATCGAGGCGCACTGGCTGGAGCAGATCCACGCGCCCATCGGCCTCGCGATCGGCGCCGTGACGCCGGCCGAGATAGCGGTCAGCATAGTTGCCGAGATGATCGCAGTCCGCCGCGGCGTGGTCCCCGAGGGTCCCTGCGCTGCGAGGCGTTATAATGGTTAGCACTCGTCCGTCTGGACTGCCAATGCCGGTAACCTCCCACCTCTCGGTCCGTTCGCTCCGAATCCTCGCGGCGCTCGTCCGCGAGCACATCGAGACGGGCGAGCCGGTGGGCTCGCAGGCAATCGTACGCTCGGCCGGCCTCGACATTTCGTCGGCCACCGTTCGCTACGAGCTTGCGCGGCTCGAGGAGCTCGGCTACCTGCACCAGCCGCACACCTCGGCCGGCAGGGTCCCGAGCGACCTCGGCTACCGCGCCTACGTGGACTTGCTGATTCAGAACCGCCCGTCGCGGCGCCGTGTGCAGGCGCTGGAGGCCGACCTCCGAGAGCGCGCAGGCACTGCCGCGCTCATGGACGACCTGTTGTCGCACGTTTCACACGTTGTCTCGCAGGCGTCGCACCACGTGGGTTTCGCAATGGGGCCGCAGCACCAGCGGGCGGTGTTTCACCGGATTGATTTCGTGCCGCTTGCCGGCACTGCGGTCCTTGCGGTCATCGTCATCCGCGGCGGCGAGGTGTCGCGCCGCGTGGTCGACGTGGGCCGGCAGATCGCCGAGCCTCAGCTCATCGAGGCGGCGAACTACCTGAACAGGAACTTCGCCGGCCTCCCGCTCGAAGAACTGCGAACCAGGCTGGCCGAGCCGCTGAAGGACCAGCGCCAGGCGCCCGATACGGTTGTGCCGAAGGCCCTGGGACTTGCGCGCGCGGCTCTGGAAGACCCGGGTGCCGAGCACCTCATCTTCATCGAGGGCGCGGCGTCGCTGCTCGAGGAGCCGGCTGCGGCGGGCGGGATCTCCATCGGCACGATGCGGGCGTTGCTGCGTATGGTCGAGGAGAAGCACCGGCTGGCGCAGCTCCTCAGCGCTTGCCTGGAGGACCCGGGCTTGAACGTGGTGATAGGGCGCGAGCATGGTTCGCCGGACCTGCGCGAGGTCGCCGTGGTAGCTTCGACGTACTCCGATGGCGAGCGGGTTGGCGGCGTCGGCATAATCGGCCCGCTCAGGATGCGCTACGCCCGCGCAATCCCTCTCGTCGAGAGCGCGGCCCAGGCAGTGTCGCGCCTGCTCCGCGACAGCGGCTGGAGCAGCGACAGCCTGTCCTGATGTCAACAGATGGTGAGCCAATGAGGTCCACTGGAGAGGAAGAGCAGGCAGAACAGCAGAAGGTGGACCTGCTGCCGGCGGCCGGCGAGCAGGAAGAAGCCGATGGGAGGATGGCGGGAAGCCAGGCGGGGAGCGTCGAGGCGGCGCCGGAAGCCGACAGCGAGGCGCTGCGCCGGGAGCGCGACAGCTACCGCGACCGGCTGCTGCGGACCGCCGCCGAATTCGAGAACTACAAGAAACGCGTGGACCGCGAGCGGCGCGACTTCCAGCTCAACGCGGCGGCGGACGTCTTTCGCGGCATGCTGCCCATCGTGGACGACCTCGAGCGTGCTCTCGATGCGCCGGCGCCGCCGGAGGCCGAACCCTACCGGAAGGGCGTCGAGATCATTCACAAACAGATGCTCGAGCTGCTGCGCCATCACGGGGTGACACCAATCGAGGCGGTCGGCACGGAGTTCGATCCGCACCTTCACGAGGCCGTCGTGACCGAGCAGACCGACGAGTATCCGGAGGGACAGGTGATATCGGAGCTCCAGCGCGGCTACCGCCTGGGTGAACGGCTCCTGAGGCCGGCAATGGTTAAGGTGGCCAGGGCGTGAGCAAACGCGATTACTACGAGGTTCTCGGCGTCGCTCGCGGCGCCAGCGAGCAGGAAATAAAGAGCGCCTACAGGAAGATGGCGCTGAAGTACCACCCGGATCGCAACCCGGGCGACCGCGGCGCCGAGGAGCGCTTCAAGGAAGCGGCTGAGGCCTACGCGGTCCTTGCCGACCCGCAGAAGCGGGCTACCTACGATCGCTTCGGCCATGCTGGCCTCGGTGCGGGAGCCGCGGCCGGATTCGACCCGACGATATTCGCCGACTTCAGCGATATCCTCGGCGGTTTCGGCGACCTCTTCGGGTTCGGCGATCTCTTCGGCGGCGGCCGCAGGAGGAGCGGACCGCAGCGCGGCGCGGACCTCAGGTACGACCTCGAGGTCGCCTTCGAGGAAGCTGCGAAGGGCGTGGAGACGGCCATCCAGATACCGCGCCAGGAGACGTGCGACGCCTGCAGGGGTTCCGGTGCGGCGCCCGGCACATCCCCCACCACCTGCTCCATGTGCCAGGGCCGGGGACAGCGACGCTACCAGCAGGGCTTCTTCACCGTGGCGCAGACGTGCCCGCAGTGCGGCGGCGCGGGACGGATCATCACGACCCCCTGCTCGCCGTGCCGGGGCACCGGGCAGGTGACTCGCGAGCGAAAGCTCACGGTCAAGATCCCCGCCGGCATCTCCTCGGGGCAGCGGCTGCGCCTCTACGGTGAGGGCGAAAGCGGCAGGGCGGGTGGGCCGCCCGGCGACCTCTACGTCGTTGTTCAGGTGCAGGACCACCCGTTCTTCCAGCGCGAGGGCGACGACCTCTACTGCGAGGTGCCGGTCAGCTTCCCCACCCTGGCCCTCGGCGGCACGATCGAGGTCCCCACTCTCGACGGCCCCGAAACCATCAAGGTTCAAGAGGGAACCGAAACGGGCACTGTCGTGAAGCTGAAGGGCAAGGGAATGCCCAACGTGAACGGCCGCGGGCGCGGCGACCTGCACGTGGTGCTGCAGGCCCGGACGCCCCGCAAGCTCACGAAGGAGCAGCGCCATCTCTTCGAGCAGCTTGCGCGAACGCTGCCGAAGGACACCGGCGAGCCCAGACACCGCGAGCGTGAGGACGAACGCACTGTCTTCGAGCGCGTCAAGGACATCTTCACCTAGGACGGAGGCGAGGCACGCTGCCCCGGTCCTGACATGAAGGAATCATGGCCGGCGCTGGTACTCGAGTGGGACCGGTCTCCGGGCGCAAAAGGCGAGCAGGATCCCGCCGAGGCCATCTGGGCCGCCCTCGGCAACGTGGAGCCCGCCGCTGTTCACGAGACGGAATCCGCCTGGAAGGTCTTTTTCGGTGACAGGCGGTCGCGAGACCAAGCCCTCCTGGCCCTGGCGTCTTCCGGCCGGAGCTTTCGCATCACCGCGGTCGACGTCGAAGACGAGGACTGGGCGCGCAGGACCCAGGCGGCGCTAGGTGCCGTCAAGGTCGGCAGGTTCGTGGTGGCTCCCCCGTGGGCGGCTGCGGAGCATGACGGCGCGTTGATTGTCCTCCCATCGATGGGTTTCGGAAGCGGACATCACGCCACGACGCGCCTGTGCCTTGTGCTTCTCCAGGCGGCTGCCGTCGAAGGCAAGCGCGTGGTCGACATCGGAACAGGATCGGGCATCCTCGCAATTGCCGCCTGCCGGCTTGGTGCCGTCGAGGTGACAGGAATAGACGTCGATCCAGATGCCCTCGAAAACGCCCGTGAGAACGTCGAACTGAACGGCATGGGCGGAGCCGTCTCGCTCCGCCGCGAGGATTTCCGCTCTTCGAACCTCCGAGCGGACATCATCACAGCGAACCTGACCTCTACGGCGCTGACGGCTGGGGCCAGGCAGCTCGCGTCGATGGTCGAACCGCTGGGACGGCTGATCGTGAGCGGTTTCCTCGAAACCGACGAGGCTACCGTGGCGAGCGCCCTGTCGGCCCAGCTCGGAGAAGCTCACCCGGTTGAACGGGCTGTCGAGGAAGGTTGGGTAGCGCTGGCTTTCACAGGTCCCCCCAGGCGTGCTGAAGAAGCGTGACGATGACGAGCGGCGTGGCTTCGGCGCGAAGAGTTCTTCGCCCCAGCGTGACCGGGCGAAAGCCCGCGTCGACGGCGGCACCCAGCTCGTCCACGGTCCAACCGCCTTCGGGACCGACGAGCACGGTAGCAGCCGAGGGCGGACGACACGAGCGCAGCGTGCTCACGTCGAACGGACGGGCTTCCGCCGTTCCAGGTTCCAAGAGGATCAGCCTCACATGATCCGGGCTCGCCTCTTTCCGGAGGCACTCGCGCAGTTCGACGGGAGCGTTGACCTCGGGGACGACGGCGCGGCCACACTGCTTGGCCGATGAAACGGCAATCCTATGCCAGCGCTCGACTGCGCCGGCCGGATCATGGCGCCCCGCATTCGCCGCCGCTCTCGACGATATCACTGGCTGAACTTCGGCGACACCTAGCATCACCGCATCACGAACGACCGAGTCCATGCAGCTTCCCTTGAGGAGAGCCTGGGCGAGAGTGACCGGAACTTCCGGCTCGATCGCGGCCTCGAGCCGTGCAACCACGCGCACGAGTACTCCCTTGCGGTCGGCCGACTCCACGCGGACCTTGTACTCGTTCCCCTTGCCGTCGAACGCGCACACTTCGGCCCCGGCCCTCAGTCGCAGCACACGGACGAGGTGCTCGGCTTCCTCGAGCGGCAGCGGAACGACTTCCTTGTCGGCTGCGATCGCCGGCGCGTAGAAGCGTGGGTGCATCAAGGCATTATATAGACCGTGTTGTATACTTGACCTGCCGACCGATGTTCTTCCGCGGCCAGACCATCGGCAAGTACAAGATCGTCGCCTCGCTGGGGAGCGGGGGCTTCGGCGCCGTCTATCTGGCCGAGGACACCTGGATCCACAAGAAGGTCGCCCTCAAGGTCCCTCACCGGCAGAACGTCGACTTCTCCGAGCTGGTGCGCGAACCGCGGCTGCTCGCCAGCCTCAACCATCCCAACATCGTTTCGATACTCACCGCGGAGAAGCAGGAAGGCATCTTCTTCATCGTGATGGAGTATGTGCAGGGGCGGACGCTCGAGGCGAAGATCGCGCGCGAGGGTGCCCTCGATCTGCACGTTGTGCTCGACTACACCTGCCAGATCTGCAACGCGCTGGATCACGCCCACTCGCAGGGCGTGATTCACCGCGACCTGAGGCCGGCCAACGTGCTCGTTTCCGACACCGGCCTCGTGAAGGTTGGAGACTTCGGGACGTCGAGGTTCCTGGAGATCGCGACCTACGGCACGACGGTCATCGGCAGCCCGCCGTACATGTCGCCGGAGCAGTTCAAGGGCAAGGCGGTTTTTGCTTCCGACATCTACTCACTCGGGGTGAGCATGTACCAGATGCTGACCGGGCAGCTGCCATACCAGACGCCCTCGCCGGCGGATCTGGAGCTCCTGATGAAGGGCGACTTGGTCGTCCCGCCGCGGATGAAGAACGGCCGGATTCCGCGCGAGCTCAACGACATCGTGCTCAAGGCGATGGCGCCGGACGCCGCATGCCGATATCAGAAGGCAGCCGACCTGCTCGAGGACCTTCTGGCCGCGCGGCCGCGCTGGAACGCTCCATCGCAGGCGCCTCGTGTCGGGTCGAGAAGCCCGGCCGGGATCGCCGGCCCCGAGGTGGCCGAGGATCTGCAGGAAATCCAGACCAGGTTGAAGGCCCGCGAGGCGCCCCAGCCGCGATTCTGCTTGCACTGTCGCAAGCCGCTGCACGCGCGGACCGATCGTTGTCCTTTCTGTGGCGAAGCTCAGTGACGAGGTGACGAGATGGCGCTGCCGACTTCGGGGAAGGTCTGGATGAACGGCCGGATGGTGGATTGGGCCGACGCTACGATTCACATCGGCTCGCATGTGATCCACTACGGCAGCGGGGTGTTCGAGGGTATCCGCTGCTACAAGACCCCGCGAGGTTCGGTGTGCTTCCGCCTCGACGCCCACATCCGGCGGCTGTACGACTCTGCCCGGATCTACAGGATGAGCTACGAGGTGCCGCCAGAGGAGTTCGAAGCCGCTGCGCTCGAGACGGTTCGCGCGAACGGCTTCGAGGCCTGCTACATCAGACCGATCGTCTATCGTGGGTATGCCGCGCTCGGCGTCAACCCGCTTCCCTGCCCGGTGGACGCGGCCATCCTCGTGTGGGAGTGGGGCACCTACCTTGGTCCGGAGGCGCTCGAACGGGGCGTCGACGTCCGCGTGAGCTCGTGGTGGCGAAGCGCGCCCAACACCTTCCCGGCGCTGGCGAAGGCCTCGGCCAACTACGCGAACTCGCAACTCATCCGCATGGAAGCGGCAATAGAAGGCTACGAGGAGGGCATAGCGCTGGACAGCGGCGGCCACATCAGCGAGGGGAGCGGCGAGAACCTGTTCCTCGTAAGAGACGAGGTCATATACACTCCGCCGCTGACAGCTTCGATCCTGCCCGGGATCACGCGCGACTCGGTGATGAGGATCGCA
This sequence comes from Vicinamibacterales bacterium, assembly GCA_041947015.1. Taxonomy (GTDB): domain Bacteria; phylum Acidobacteriota; class Vicinamibacteria; order Vicinamibacterales; family Fen-181; genus JBHGBL01. The sequence continues at coordinate 160,476 of JBHGBL010000008.1, read as the reverse complement.
TCCGACATGGGCTACACGGTGCGCGAGGAGATGCTGCCGCGGGAGATGCTCTACGTGGCGGACGAAGCGTTCTTCGCCGGGACCGCCGTCGAGATAACCCCGATCCGATCGGTCGACAGGATCACGGTAGGGGAAGGCAGACGGGGTCCCGTCACGACCGCCCTCCAGCGGCGCTACTTCGACATCATCAACGGGGAAACGGCAGACAAGTACGGCTGGCTGACCTACGTCTACCCGGAGGAAGAAGCGCTCCGCAAACCGAAGGTCGAGTCTGGCGCCACCGGGGCCGGGCGGTGAGACTCGGTTTCAGCCTGGTTCCGGCACATGAAGGCGGATATCGATGCACGTCAATGACTTGCTCGCGGCGGCAGTCGAACAGGGCGCTTCGGACCTGCACTTGAAGGTAGGGAACTACCCTCTCATGAGGGTGGACGGCGAGCTGAGGACGATAACCGAGGAGAAGCGCCTGACCCCGGACGACACGGCAGCCATGGCGGCAGCCATCATGTCCACTGCCCAGCGCGAACGGTTCGAGCAAGCTCTCGACATCGATCTGGCCTACAGCGTCCCCGGCATGGGGCGGTTCAGGTGCAACGTCTTCCACCAGCGCGGCAGTGTGGGACTGGTCCTCAGGGTGATCCCGGTGGGCGTCCGCAAGCTCGCTGAACTGTCCGTGCCGAGGGTGCTCGAGAAAATCGCCGAAGAGCGCCGCGGCATGGTGCTGGTCACGGGCAGCACCGGCAGCGGCAAGAGCACGACGCTCGCCGCTCTCATCGACTACATCAACAGCACACGCCACGCGCACGTGATCACGATCGAAGACCCGATCGAGTTCCTGCACCGCGACGAGAAGTCGGTCATCAACCAGCGGGAGCTCGACGTGGACACACACTCGTTCGCGCACGCGCTTCGGAGCGCGCTCCGGCAGGATCCGGACGTGATCCTGGTGGGCGAAATGCGCGATCTCGAGACGGTCGAGACGGCGCTGACGGCGGCCGAGACGGGGCACCTCGTCCTCTCCACGCTGCACACTCTCGACGCGCCCGAGACGATCAACAGGATCGTCAGCATGTTCCCGGTTCACCAGCGGCGTCAGGTCCGCCTGCAGCTCGCGAGCGTGCTGAAGGCGGTGATTTCTCAGCGCCTCCTGCCCCGCGCTGACGGCCACGGGCGGGTGCCCGCTGTAGAAGTCATGGTCGTGAGCCCCTTCATACGCCAGTGCATCGTGGATCGGAAGAAATCCCGGGCGATCATGGAAGCAATCGCCAACGGGACCTCCCAGTACGGCATGCAGACGTTCGACCAGTCCATTTACCAGCTCTACTCCGACGGGCTGGTAACGCTGGAGGAAGCGCTCCGCTGGGTGTCGAACGCGGACGAGTTCAACCTCAGGATCCAGGGGATAGCGACGGTTTCAGCAGCGACGCGCGACCAAATGGCAAGCTCCGTCAGGCAGCAGGACGCGGAGATAACCCGCTTCGGACGGTGAACCACAGCAAGGACTGAGTGCGGCTGCCCGGGACCGCCAGCCCGAAAACCCTTGAAAAGGCTCTCGACGGGGAGGACATGTAGATCGGAAGGACACGGAAGAGAGTGGGAAGCACCCTTCTGAGTCCTCCCGGAGTCAGTGCAAGTGCTGGCAGGGGTAGATGGGAAACGCAGTCGACCGGGCGCGGGCGGCGGCCCTGAGGCTCCTGGCCGGACGGGAGCTGACGGCGAGCGAAGTCGGTGAGCGCCTCGCCCGGAAGGGATTCGAGAGGGAGGCCATCGACACGGCGCTGGCGCGGCTCATCTCAGATGGACTACTGGATGACCGGCGCGCGGCGATGGTTCGCGCACGTCACTCGGCCGGCGTCCGCGGCCGCGGCCCGGCGCGCGTCCTCGCCGAGCTCCGGCACGCCGGCATCGCCGCCGGGATCGCGCGCGAGGTGGTGGAAGAGGTCTTCTCCGGCGTCGACCGGGCGGCACTCATCGATCGCGCAATCGAACGGAGGCTCGCTGCCGCCGGGAAGGAGCCGGTAGCGGCTTTCCGGCGCCTCCACGCCCGACTCGTCCGCCTCGGGTTTTCCTCCGGCGAGGCCTACGATGCCCTCCGCCGCCGGCTGGCGCCACCGGGCGAGGATGCCGCGCAGGGCGAGTAACCGCTATCGTACAATGTCCGGATGACATCGAGCCAGATACGGGCCTCTTTCCTAGGCTACTTCGAGGGCCGCCAGCACCGCGTCGTGCGCAGCTCGCCGCTCGTCCCCTCCGACGACCCGACGCTCCTGTTCACGAATGCTGGCATGAACCAGTTCAAGGACGTCTTCCTCGGCAGGGAGCGCCGCGATTACAAGCGTGCTGCCACATCGCAGAAGTGCATGCGCGTCAGCGGCAAGCACAACGACCTCGAGAACGTCGGCCCCTCGCTCAGGCACCACACGTTCTTCGAGATGCTCGGCAATTTCTCCTTCGGCGACTATTTCAAGAGGGAGGCCATTGCGTACGCCTGGGAGCTGCTCACCAAGGAGTGGCGAATCCCGGAAGACAGGCTCTTCGCCACTGTCTTCGCCGGCGAGGCCCGTATCCCGCGCGACGATGAAGCCTACGAGGTGTGGAGGAAGTTCCTGCCGGCGGAAAGGATCGGCGAGCTGGGCCTCGCCGACAACTTCTGGTCGATGGGTGACACGGGGCCTTGCGGCCGGTGCTCGGAAGTACACTATTTCCGCGGCGAGTCTGTCCCATGCCCCGCGCCGATCTGCCGCGGGATCGAGTGCGGCTGCGACCGCTACATCGAGATCTGGAACAACGTCTTCATGGAGTTCGACCGCCAGGCGGACGGATCGCTGGTCCCGCTGCCTGCCCCATCGATCGACACGGGCATGGGACTCGAGCGCGTCACGGCCGTGCTCCAGGGTACGCTGTCGAACTACGATACCGATCTCTTCGCGCCGCTTCTCGTCGCGGTCGGCGATCTGGCGGGCCGACGCTACGGCGGGTCGATGGACCCATCCGACATCTCGATGCGCGTCATCTCCGACCACGCGCGCGCCATGACGTTCCTGATAGCCGATGGCGTCGTGCCTTCGAACGAGTGGCGCGGCTATGTGCTCCGGAAGATCATGAGGCGCGCCATGCGGCACGGCAAGCGCCTAAATCTTTCCGAGCCTTTCCTCTACCGCCTCGTCGACGTCCTCGCCTCGCAGATGGGCGCCGCCTACCCGGAGCTGCCGGCCCACCGTGACTACATCGTCCAAGTAATCCGGAGCGAGGAGGAGAGGTTCGAAGCGGTCCTTGCCAACGGGCTGCCGCGGCTCGAGGAACTGCTCGAAGAGAGCGCCCGCACCTCGGGTGTGGTGCCCGGGGAGGCGGCCTTCAAGCTGTACGACACCTACGGCGTGCCCCTGGACTTCATAGAGGATCTGGCCGGCGAACGCCATCTGGCGCTCGACACGGCCGGTTTCGAACGGGCCATGGAAGACCAGCGGGCGAAGGCTCGCGCGAGGAGCGCTTTCGACGTCGGGAAGGCCCGAACGGCGGTGGCACTCGAGAGCGAGGCGACCGCCGAGGCGTTGAGGACGGCCGGAGATCGTTTCGAAGGCTACGAGACGCTCGTCCTGAGGAGTGTTCCAATCATCGCCCTCTTCGACGCCGAGCGGCGGCAGGTCAGAGAGCTGACGGAGGGGCAGCAGGGCTACGTCGCCATGGAACGGACGCCGTTCTACGCCGAGGCCGGCGGCCAGGTTTCCGACGCAGGACGAATCCACGCGGAGAACGGAACGGCAACGGCGGTGGTGGAGACGCTCGCGCGCTTCTCGCCGGAATGGCCGCGCATGCACAAGGTGCGGGTCGTGGCGGGTTCGCTTCGCGACTCCGACCGGCTCACGGCCGAAGTGGACCAGGCTGCGCGCGATGCCACTAGGCGCAACCACACCGCCACTCACCTCCTTCACGCCGCCCTCCGGCAGGTGCTCGGGTCGCACGTCAAGCAGGCCGGGTCGCTCGTGGCGCCGGACCGGCTCCGCTTCGATTTCGTTCATTTCTCGCCGCTGACCGCCGACGAAATCGACCGCGTGGAGCGACTGGTGAACGAGCAGGTGACGCGCAACGCCGCCGTCAGCACCGAGATCAAGCCGGCTGAAGACGCGATCGCGTCGGGCGCGATGGCGCTCTTCGGCGAAAAGTACGGCGACGAGGTCCGCGTCGTGTCTGTGCCCGGGTTCAGCCAGGAACTTTGCGGCGGCACCCACTGCACTGCGACAGGCGACATCGGCTTCTTCACCATCACCGAGGAAGGCGGCATCGCAGCAGGCGTGCGGCGAATCGAGGCGCTGACCGGAGCGGGCGCCGTCCGCTACTATCAGGAACGCCGGCGCGCGTTGGACAGGCTGCTCGCAGCTGTCGGCGCGCCCCTCGAACAGGCACCGGATGCCGTCGCGAAGCTGCACGGCGAGTTGAAACGATTGCGGCGCGAGATCGAGAAGGCCACAGCTGAGAGTCTGCGCGAGGACCCTGGCGGCGGCCCGCAGGTGACCGAAGTCGGCGGCGTGAGGTTGGTGACCGAGCGGCGGTCCGGCCTGTCGAAGGAACACCTCCGGACGTTGGCTGACCGGCACAGGTCGCGCATCGGAAGCGGCGTCGTCGTTGTCGCTTCGGATACCGAGGGCAGGGTGGCCGTGATCGCGGCAGTAACGCCGGACCTGATCGGGAAAGTGAACGCCGCGAAGCTCATCAGGGCCATCGCACCCGTCGTGGGCGGGGGCGGTGGCGGGCGGGCGGATTTCGCCGAGGCAGGCGGCCGAAATGCGGAAAAAATCGAGGAAATGTTCTCCAAGGCGCGCGAAGTCCTTGGCGAAGGGGCTGCAGCCTGAGGAGAGATCGGTCGATAATCACATCGATGAGCGGGGGTGTGTCCCATAGCGAGGCTCGGCCAACCGCGCTCGGGCCACGATCGGCGTGCCTGATGGTGTGCGGCGCCGCGGCCGTGCTGGCCTTGTCCGCGGGCGCCCCGTCGCCCGCCTACGCGCAGATCTACTCGTGGCGGGATGCCAGGGGAAGCCTACATCTTTCTGACCGACCACCCTTGTCCGGGGCGGCAGCCTCGGAGGTGGACGTGGTTGTCACGCCGACGCCCCGGAAGGGCCCCGGGAGCGCGTACGAACCGATCATGGCGAGAGTCGCGGCCGAGAAGGGAGTGCGGCTCGAACTTGTGCGCGCTGTCGTGCAGGTGGAGTCGAATTTCAACCCCAACGCGGTTTCACCGAAGGGCGCGATGGGGTTGATGCAGCTGATGCCGGCAACGGCGGCGGAGCTCGGCGTCCGGAACCCGTTCGATCCAGAGCAGAACATCGCAGCAGGCGTCACCTACCTGCGTCAGTTGCTGGACAGGTACGGCAACGACGAGACGCTGGCCCTCGCGGCCTACAACGCGGGCCCCGAATCTGTCGCGCGCTACGGCAACCGCGTTCCCCCCTACCGTGAAACGCGCTCGTACGTGGATCGGATAACCAGCATGCCAGCATCGGACGGACCGGCCCGAGGCCGCACGGTCTTCTACAAGACGGTCGAGATCATCGACGGCCGTCCGGTCGCCCGCTACTCCAGCCAGAAACCAACCAGCGGTGCCTACGAGATCGTGCGGTTCTGACGGACTTCGGTTTGTCCGGTGGACGTGCCTGAGGCAGGCGACGCGTCATCGCCGCGGCGGTTTTTTCGTGATGCTGCGATCCGGGTCGCCGCAAGTACCGCGGAACCGGCGACCGCCGCCGCGAGCGCGAACTTCCAGGTCCTCCACCAGGGCGGCCGCGGCGGCGGCGGGGCGAGCAGCGCCCGCATCTCGTCGAGAACCGTGCGCTTGGGAAGTACCGGTGACGGCGTCGTTTCCTTCACAGCAGCTCACACAATTACACCCAATGCGCCGCGCACGCAAGTCCTGAGGAGGCGCGTTTCGGGCGGTCGATCTTGCCGCGCGCACACCTGCCGCTGACGGGATCCAACCGGCGCTCAACCACAAAGGTGGACTGCGGGCGCGCTGGCCGGACCGGAGTTGAGCACGGGCAGCAATGGGATGTCCAGCCGCAGATCCCCGCGGCAGTCGCGCGAAGGGTGGTCGTCTTTCGGCCGGCGAACGGCTAACCGCAGCCTGCCGACGGCCTTCAGACTGCCGTAGACGTTCGTGAGGTTGTCTAGGCCATCATGACGGAAAGGCTGGCAGCACCCTGGCGGCCCTGCCAGCCCTCGGTTGCCGCCTTTGCGGCTTCCGATGCCAGCCCGTCCTGGACGTAGGCCGCGGGAACCGTCTGCGGTGGCTGGAGCAGGGAGTGCGGCAGAGACATCAGCCCTGCGACGACCCAGGGACAAAAGCGCAAGCCAGCTTCTCGTGCTATCAGAGACCGGGCGGCGTCAATCGACAACGCCCTGCGGTACTGTCTCGGGCTGGTCAGCGCGTCGAACGCGTCCATCACCGTCACTATGCGCACCATCCACGGGATGGCTCGGCCGGCCAACCGGTCCGGATACCCACCGCCATCGATGCGCTCGTGGTGATGCAGGACGATTTCGGCTATGCCGTTTCCGAGGCCCTGGTCTTCAACCAGCTCGGCCCCTGCCCTAGGGTGGCTCTCGAGGGCCACCCACTCGCGCCGGTTCAGCCGCGCCGGCTTGTCGAGGATGCGGCCCGACACGATCAGCTTGCCGACATCGTGAAGCAGCGCGCCGGTGCCAATCGTCTCCAACATGGAGGCAGACAATCCGTACTGGCTCGCCAGCCGGATCGCGTAGGCTGACACGCGCCGCGAGTGTTCGGCCTCGCGCGGGCGCCTTGCGGCAAGAGCCGCGAACAGATTCTCGGCTCCCGGCGCCACGACGCTGCAGTATCCATCGGTCGTCCGGTTGAACAGCACGTACCCGCTCCTCTTGCAGGTATCGACCGGACGGGCGGGAGGGATTAGGCAGGACTGACCGACAACCTGTTGCCTTCGTTCACGACAGCGCGGAGACCTGCTTCTGGAGGCGGGACTTGTACCGCCCGGCGGTATTGTCGTGGATGATGCGCTTGGTCACCATCTTGTCGATGAGCGAAATCGTGGGGACGAGCAGCTCGCCGGCTGCCTTGGCGTCCTTGGCCGCCACCGCTCCACGGATCTTCTTGATGGCGGTACGGAGTTTCGAACGAAGCTGACGGTTGTGCTCGCGTCTCTTGACGCTCTGCCGGTGCGCCTTAAGCGCCGATTTGCTCGCCACGGTCTTCTGTCCCCTCGTTGTGGATGCTCAGGTTCGGTGCGCATCCGCCCGAACTACCGATTGTAGCACGACTGTCACCTCTTCCGGCCCTTCCCTTCGTCCCGGCCAACGAGCTCCACTATCAGCCTTTCGAGGGAGGCCTTGGGGTCGCCGGTCGAGGTCTTGATGTCCAGATCCGCTCTCAGGAGGGCTTCGACCGCTGCCTTCGTGAACATCTTCGCCTCTACGAACGAGCGGATCTGGCCCAGGATCATGTAGGGCAGACCGCCTTTCGCAAACAGCACGTCCAGCTCGCGCAGCGCCTCCCCTGCGGCGCGGCTTTCGAGCTTGCGGACGAGCGCCCATGAGTCGCTGGAGGCTGGTGGTCCGACCGTCGCCTCGACGTCCTCGAGCGTCACCCGGCCGCGGCCCGCCGCAAACAGACAAGCCCGCTCGGTTTCTATGCGGGCGCGGCTCTTGTCGCCCGCTGCCCGCTCGGCGAGCAACCGCACCGCCCGGGCGTCGATGGACAAGCCGGCGAGTCTTACCTGGTTCTCTATGCCCTCCCTGATCTCGTCCGCCGGTGCCTGGCGGGCGAGGAGGACCACCGATGCGTGCTCGAAGAGGACCTTGAAGGGCCTGCGAGCCGGCTCCTTGAGACCAGGCAGCACGAAGACCAGCGCGGTTTCCGGCGACGGCGAGCGGAAGTAGGCCTCCAGCGCATCGCTCTCGCCGGCGGCCGCCGCCTTGGCGGCCTTCGAGGCGGAACGCGCAGTCGCCGCCGGTCTCTGCGCCAGGCTCGGGCTGTTGTCCTCCTCCGACCTCGGCGCAGTGGCCGATTCGTCTTCATCCTTCCCGGCCAGCTTCTCCGCGTCTCCAACGATGATGATGCGCTGGGGGACCAGCATGGGAAGCGTCCTGGCTGCGTCGACTATGCGGCCGGCCTTGGACTCCTCGGCCTTCATGTCACGGAGGTAAATCCGTTCGACGTTGAATGCCCTCAAGTCGGGCTCTACCGTTTCGACCAGCGTCGAAACAACTCTGTCCTTTGCCGCATCGTCGTCGCCGAGGAGTACGTAGAGCGGATCCAACCGGCGTGAGGCTATCTGCTTGCGAAGCGCGCCATGCGTCAGATGGCGCGGCACGGCGATGAACCCATGGCGCGGCCCACGTCAGAAGGCCTCGAGAATGGCCGACACAACGGTGCGGGCGAAGTCCTGCGACACCCTTTGGAGCGCGTTGGCATCCTGGCCGAAGAACGCCTTGGGATCGGTGGCGCTCCCGGCGCTTGTCACCTCGTATTCCTCGCGGAAGACGAGCGCCGGATTCTCCCAAAGAACCTTGTCCAAGGTCAGGTCGCGGAACTCGATCCGGGCCGTCATGGTGATCGCGTACCGAGTCGCCTGCTGCTGGTCGTTGAAGGCAGCGGGCGTCAGCGTGATGCCCGTGACCTCGCCGCGCAGCACCGCATCGACTCCAGTCTCCTGGGGCAGGACCTTGTACTTGCCGCGGCCGATGAACTCCGAGCGCACCCGGTCGGTCAGCGCCTGCTCGAGCTCGTAGAACGGGGTCGAGTTCGAGAAGAGGGGAATCCCGATCGTCTGGATGGAGGCCGGCAGGAAGGACCCGCGGCCGGCGAGGGAGTAGCCGCAGCCGGAATACACGCCGACCACCGCGGCAAGAGTGACGACCATGAGGGCCTGCCGAATCGAGTCCGGGGTCGACATCACTGGCTCCCTGCCATTACTGCACTACGACGTTCACCAGCTTGCCCCGCGCGACGACGACCGACTTGAGCGTCTTTCCAGAGGTGTGCGACTGGACAACGGGATCAGCGAGCGCCAGCTGGCGAAGCTCGTCTTCGTCGATGTCGGCCGCGACGGTCAGGCGCGCCCGCAGTTTCCCGTTGACCTGCACTGGAACGACGACGGATTCGGCGCGCGCGGCGTCGGCGTCGAACGACGGCCAGGAGGCGGCCGCTATGCCTCCGGTCTTCCCGAGGCACTCCCACATCTCTTCGGAGATGTGCGGCGCGAATGGCGACAGCATCAGGACGAGCGATTCGATCGCTTCCTTGACGACGGCCACCGTCTCGATGCGCTCGGCGTTGCCCGCGCGTTCGTCAGGCCTGCGGCCCGGCACACCGGTAAGGGTGTGCTTCTCTGCGAAGAGATAGAGGTCGTTGACGAGCTCCATCAGAGCGGAGAGTGCGGTGTTGAGGTGGACACGCGGGTAGAGGTCAGCCGTGACGCGCCGGATGGTGTCGTGCGTCTTGCGCCTCAGCGCCCGCTCGGCGCTCGATAGAGCCATCCCTGCGACCGCAGGATGCCCCTCGCCACCGATGGTCTCGGCCCAGAGATCCACGAAGCGCCACACGCGGGCAAGGAAGCGGAAGCTTCCCTCGAGGCCGGTGTCGCTCCACTCGACCTCCTTTTCGGGCGGGGCGACAAAGAGCACGTACACGCGGAGCGCGTCTGCGCCGAACCGCGCGATCATGTCGTCGGGGTCGACGACATTCCCCTTGGACTTCGACATGACCGCGCCGTCCTTGAGCACCATGCCCTGGGTCAGGAGCTTCGAGAACGGTTCGTCGTGATCGACCATGCCGAGATCGCGGAACACCCGGCAGAAGAACCGTGAGTAGATCAGGTGCAGGATGGCATGCTCGACGCCCCCGCTGTAGAACTCGACCGGGCACCAGTAGCGCACCGCCTCGGGGTCGAAGGCGGCCGCGTCGTTGTGCGGGTCGCAGAAGCGGTAGAAGTACCACGACGAGTCCACGAAGGTGTCCATCGTGTCCGTCTCGCGCCGACCGGTCCCGCCGCACCGCGGGCAGGTCGTGTCGACGAACGACGCCACCTGCGCGAGCGGCGAATCGCCGCGTCCCGTGAACTCGGTGACCGTGGGCAGCTTGACGGGCAGATCGGCGTCGGGGACCGGCACAACGCCGCAGCGCTCGCAGTAGATCATGGGGATCGGCGTGCCCCAGTATCGCTGGCGCGAAATACCCCAATCCTTCAGGCGGTACTGCACCGTCGCATGGCCGATGCCCCTCCGCGCAGCGTCCTCGGCCATCACACGCTGAGCAGTCACCGACAGGAGTCCGCTGTAGGGGCCGGAATCCACCAGCCGGCCGTGCTCGACGTAGGCCGCTGCAAGCCCCGGCTCCTCCAGCGACTTGCCGCCCTCGGGCTGAATCACGATCCTGACCGGCAGCCCGTACTTCCGCGCGAACTCGAAGTCGCGCTCATCGTGGGCCGGCACGCCCATCACCGCCCCGGTCCCGTACTCGACGAGAACGAAGTTGGCAATCCAGATCGGAACCGGCGCGCCGGTGAATGGGTTGCGCGCATAGCGCCCGGTGAAGAAGCCCTCTTTCTCCACCTGCCCGCTCAGCCTGTCCATGCGATCCTGGGCGCGGAACCGGTCCACGCCTTGCCGGAAGGCAGCGGGATCGGGGCTCTCTTCGGCCAGCCGCTCGACGAGCTCGTGCTCGGGGGCCAGCAGGACGAAGGTGGCGCCGAAGATGGTGTCGATGCGTGTCGTGAACACCTCGACGTCGCTCCCCGCCGGTTCCCCGGGCGTTTCGCCGTCTCCCGCTCCGAGCAGCGGGAACTTCACGCGGGCGCCTTCGGAACGCCCGATCCAGTTCCGCTGCATCGTCAAGACCTTCTCGGGCCAGTCCGTGAGCCGCTCTATCCCCTCCAGCAGTTCGTCCGCGTACCTGGTGATGCGGAGGAACCACTGCTCGAGTGTCCGACTCGCGACGGTCGTCCCGCATCGCCAGCAGCCGGAGTCCACCACCTGCTCGTTGGCGAGCACCGTCTGGCAGGAAGGACACCAGTTGACCGAGGAGCGCTTCCTGTAGGCGAGACCGCGCTCGAACATGCGGATGAACAACCACTGATTCCACCGGTAGTAGTCGGGCAGGCAAGTGGCGATCTCGCGCGACCAGTCGTAGCTGATCCCGAGACGCTGGAGCTGCCCCTTCATGTGCGCGATGTTCGCGAGCGTGGAGGTCTCTGGATGGACCCCGCCCTTGATGGCCGCGTTCTCCGCCGGCAGGCCGAAGGCATCCCAGCCGAACGGGTGCAGCACGTTGAAACCCTGCAGCCGCTTCAACCGGGCGACGACGTCGCCGATCATGTAGTTGCGAACGTGCCCGACGTGGGCGTGACCGGACGGGTAGGCGAACATCACGAGGCAGTAGAACTTCTGTCGCCGGGGGTCGGCCTCTGCCTCGAAGACGCCGGCATCGCGCCAGCGCTGCTGCCATTTCTTCTCGATTGCCTGCGGCCTGTACTCGCGCACTGGTGTCGTCCCGTAGAGAGGATGAGGGCGGTTCAAACTCTTGATTATAGTCCACGCCAGCGGCCGGCATGGACGGCGCGCACGAGCTCTACCGCGGCGGCCCCGCGCCCTGTCTCGCCGGCCTCGCGGGAAGTCTCCCCGTCGACGACCGGCCGTGCCGGCCTCGGACCCCGTACGCTCTCGCCCGCGAGAAGCGCTATCGTCTCGTCCAGGCAGGCCGCGAGTGCCCTCAGGTGGTAGCCGCCCTCGACGACGAACACCGCACGGCGGGAGCGGTTCCAGGCGAGCAGCCGCTCTACGAGCGACGCACATCCGCGAGAGGTGACCTGCATGCCTCCCAGCGGGTCGCGCTCGTGGATGTCGTAGCCGGCCGAGACGAGCAGAATGCCTGCGTCGAAGGCCTCGAGCACGGGGCGGATCACGCAGTCGAACACCTGCCGGTAGTCCTCGCTCGTGCACCCGGCGTCGAGCGGAACGTTCACGGTGAATCCCTCGCCTCGCCCGATGCCGCTCTCCCCCGCCGCGCCGGTTCCGGGAAAGAACGGGTATTGATGCATCGATATGAACAGCACGCGCGGGTCGTCGAAGAAGGCCCACTGCGTGCCGTTGCCGTGGTGAACGTCGAAGTCCACTATCGCGACCCGGTCAACGCCGGCCGCCAGCGCATGGGCGGCAGCAATCGCCACGTTGTTGTATATGCAGAAGCCCCTGCCACGTCTGGCTTCCGCGTGGTGGCCGGGCGGGCGCACGAGAGCGAGGGCGGATGCTGGTGCCGACGCGGCCAGAACACGCTCCACCCCGACGACAGCCGCGCCGGCTGCGAGCGCGGCAACTGAAGGCGTCATCGGCGAGGTGTAGGTATCCGAATCGAGCATTACTGCCCGGCCGGAAGCCGCCTCGATGGAGTCCACGTAGTCGGAATCGTGGATTCGCTCGATCTCTTCCCGCGTCGCCTGCCGCGGCTCGACGATCGGAACGCCAGCGGCGGCCCATCCGGCTGCCACCGCCTGCATCACCTCGTGGCGAGCGACGCGTTCCGGGTGGCCCGGGGGCTCGATGTGGTCGGCGAAGCGCGGCGAGTCGATGAGGGTCAGCATTTCGAAGATCGTAGATCAGGCTGCAGGCTTGGGGCTACGGTCGATGTCCCCATCTCCGGTCACGAGGCCACGAAGGCGCGAAGACACGAAGGGCAGGAGGAGCGCTCGATGTCCCCGGATCGGCTCGCGGGCGCTCAGACGTAGCTGACACAGCCGCTGGAATGGCATACGATCCGCGCGGAGGCTCTCATGCGCCATTCCGCTGCAATCTGGCTGGCTGGTGCCTCGATCGTGCTGGTGCCGGCCGTGGGCGCCGGCGTGAGATCCGCGCCCGCCCCGCATGGTCAGAGGCAGACGCCGACGGCCGTGCCAGCCGAAGCCCGCGCTGGCATGGTCAGCTCTGCGCATCCCGAGGCAACGCGGGCCGGCGCCGATATCCTGCGCGCCGGAGGGAACGCCTTCGATGCTGCAGTCGCTGTCGCCGCGGCACTGAGCGTCGTCGAACCGCAGAACTCCGGCGCAGGTGGATACGGCACGATCGTCGTCTACGACGCCGCTCGCGGATGCGCGAGGTTTCTCAATCCGAGCGGCCGCATCCCGTTCGCGGTGGACTCCGACGCCTTCCGCGCCCCAACACCCGGCTTCGAACAGAACCGCCGCGGAGCCAAGGCCGTTTCCACGCCGGGCAACGTGCACGCCTGGGAGGCGATGTCGAAGACCTACGGACGGCTCGAGTGGCGGCGCCTGCTGGAGCCGGCCGTCCGCCTTGCCGCGGAAGGGTTCATACTCGACGAAGCAGGAGCGCGGGCCATAGCTTCGGCGTTCGACTCGTTTCCTGAGCACGCAAGGGCGTTCTACGGGCGCAACGGACGCCCGCTTGGGCCAGGCGAGAGGCTCGTCCAGGCCGACCTCGCGAAGTCGTTGCGGCTGCTGGCCGAGCGGGGTGCGCCAGTGCTGTACGGCGGGGCCCTGGGCCGTGCGATCGATGCTGCAATGCGCGAGGCCGGCGGCTTCCTGGCAATGAAGGACCTAGTCGGGGATGTCGCCGAGTGGCGCGACCCGATCCAGGTGCGCTACCGCGACGTCGACGTCGTGACCGCATCGCCGCCGGCCAACGCCTTCGATTACCTCGTCCGCCTTGGCATGATGAGCCTGTTCGACCCGAAGGCCCTCGGCCACAACAGCGTGGCTTACCTGCACCGCTTCGCCGAGGTGACCAAACACGGCTTCTGGGTGCGGCTGCGCTACGCAGGGGATCCTGACGTGAAGCCTCCCCCCCTCGCCCTCCTCTTTTCGAAGGACTACTGGCAGGCGGAGGTCTCCCGCATCGACCTCGGCAAGGCGACGCCTTTCGCGCCACCGCGGCAGTTTTCGGGCGACCGCCACACGACGCACTTCGTGGTGGCCGACAGGTGGGGCAACGTAGTGTCTGCCACGCAGACGCTCGGCAACACCTTCGGCAGCCGAATAATGCCGGCGGGAACCGGCATCTGGCTGAACAACTCGCTGGCCTACTGCACGTTCGAGCCGAAGGGGAACCCGATGGATGCACACGCCGGGCGCAGGAAGCTGTCGGGCGACTGCCCGACGATCGTGATGCGGGAAGGCCGGCCCTGGGTGGCGCTCGGGACCCCCGGTGGCCATACGATCGGCCAGACGGTGCCGCAAATCGTGATGAACATGGTCGACTTCGGCATGAACGTCGCCGAGGCGATAGCGGCGCCGCGCGTGAGCTTCGTCGAACCTGACGCGCTGGCGGTCGAGGCCGGCATCGCCCAGGAAACGAGGCAAGCGCTGGCAGCAATGGGGCACAACATCCGCGTGACCTCAGCGCTGGGCAACGCGCACGGCCTCGTCATCGAGTACGACAAGTCGGGCCGCCCGGTGAAGTTTCTGGGTGCCTCGGATCCGCGGGGAAAAGGCCTGGCGTCCGGGTTCTAGCGGCCGTTCAGCCCCCGTGGAGCATTCCGAGCGCGCGGAGTTCGAGAGATGCGAGGACACGTTCGAGCTCGAGGCGCGATGCCTCGAGCTCCTCGGCGCTGGCGCTCGGGGGAACGAAGATCGGCTCCCCGATGGCTAGCGCCACCCGGCTGAACGGCAGCGGCACCTGCGTCCTGTCCCAGCTGGAAATCGTCCACTGGCGTGCCGCCTCGATGTGAAAAGGGAGAAGCGGATTGCCCGTGACGCCAGCCAGCCAGACCGCCCCCGGCTGAGCGTGACGCGCGGGCCCGCGAGGGCCGTCCAGGGTGAAGCCGACCGGCTTGCCTTTCTCCATGGCACGCTTGAGCTCGAGCAGCGCCTTCTTCGCTCCCCTGGAACTCGACCCTCTGGCCGTTCCGTAGCCGAACCGTTCGATGACGCCCGCAATCCACTCTCCGTCGAAGTTGTCGCTCGTGATGACGACTATCCCACGGCGGCGGAAGTAGTAGGTGGCGGGCAGAATCCGGCCGTGCCAGAACGCCATCACGGGCTGGCGCCCTGATTCCGCGATGCGCTGGAGGTTTTCGAGGCCTTCGATTCTCCACCGAAGCGTCCGGCCTAGAAGCGCGATGAGGGGATAGAGGCAGAACGAGATCGCGCGTGCCTGAAGGCGCCTGGAGCGGGAGCGGCGCCAGTCCGACCCGGCCGAACCTGAACAGGACTGAGAACTGAGGACTGGGTGGCGAGGTTCAGTCACGGTCCCAACCTGCGGTGCAGGTCGGAGGGCGCCGATCCGTCGTCGCGGGAATCTCCGAGGCACAAAGGAGCGTGCCGGTCCGATCCTCACCGTGGCGCGACGGAGCCTGCCGCTCCGATCCTCATTGGCTGCCCTCCATCCGGCGATCCACGAACGTCATGAGGTCGATGAACTCCGTTGGCGAGCCCGCGCTCGCCTGCGCGCCCTTCAGCATGATCGAGCAGAACGGGCACGCTGTGACAACCGTCGGCGCGCCCGTCGCCGCCAGCTGCTCGAGGCGTTCCTGACTGATGCGCTTTCCTTCCTCGTGCTCTTCGAACAGCAACCCTCCGCCGGCACCGCAGCAGAATGGGTTCGCGCGCGCCCTGATCGGGTCGCGCACGTCGGCGCCGAACCGCGTCAGCAGGTCGCGCGGCTCGTTCACCCGCCCCGCGTACCTCGAGAGGTAGCAGGGGTCATGGTAGGTGACCTTCTCTCGCACCTGCAGCTTCATGCCGGCAGTGAGCGACGAGACCAGGACGGCCGAGTGGACGACTTCGGCCTCGAACCCGAAACCCCTGTAGTCGCCGCCCAGCGTCTTGAGGCAGTGCGGGCAGGAAGTGATGATGCGTTTCACGCCCGCGCTTCGAAGCTCCTCGACGTTCTGGCCGGCCAGCTCCTGGAAGAGGTACTCGTTCCCGGTGCGTTTCGCCGGATCGCCCGTGCACCTCTCCTTCTCCAGAACGCCGAAGCTGACGCCGGTCCTGCGCAGTACCGAGAAGAGCGCCCTTAGCGACTTCTGGAAATCGGCCTCGAAGGCCCCAGCACACCCGAGCCACACCAGGTACCGGTGCCTTGTCGGGTCGAACTTCTCGAGCCCGGCGGATTCCACGAATTTCTGCCGCTGATCGTAGGTGAGGCCCCAGATGTTGCCGCGGCGTTCGAGGTTGTTGTAGACGGGGCCGAGATAGTCCGGGGCGTCGCCGTTCGAAACCACTCCGCGGCGCGCGTTGACGATGAGGGGCAGGTGCTCGATCCCCACGGGGCACTGCTTCTCGCACGCCCCGCACGTCGTGCACTGCCAGAGAACGCGCGGGTCGTAGAGCTCCGCCAGCCTGCGGTCTCGCTGCCCGGCCAGCAGCGCCTCCTCGTTCTGCAGTATCAGCCGCTTCGGGTTGAGCAGCTTTCCAGTCGCATGGGCCGGGCAGTTGTCCTGGCAGCGGCCGCACTCGACGCAAGTGAGCGCGTCGATGACCTGCTTCCGCTCCAGGTCCTTCACCGTCTCGTAGCCGATCTCTTCCTTGTCGAAGTCCAGATTCGGAACCGTCCCGAGATCCGGTGCCTCCAGGAAGATCGTCACTGGCGAAAGGAGCAGGTGCAGATGCTTCGAGTCCGGGATGAGCGTCAGGAAAACCAGGATGATGAGCGAGTGGATCCACCAGTTCAACCGCTCCGCGGTTCCTTCGAGCACGAACTCGAGCAGGAATGTCGCCATCAGCGCAGCGATGAAGAGAGCGATCACCACCGACTCGCCCGACACGCTCTGGCCCAGCGCTGCGGGACGGAAGAACACGCGGCGGACGAGCAGGAACAGTATCCCGGCCAGCACGGCGATCGCGAAGGGAACGACGAGCCGCGCGTAGAAGCGGAACCAGGTTGTTCCGGTAACGTCGACGATTCCAAGGCCCCTCAGGAACTGTGCGAGGGTGTAGAACGCGAAGGCGACGAAGCCCCAGAAGACGAACGCGTGCGCGACGCCCACCCATGGCCGCTCGGAGACGACCTGGGACTGGAGGACGACCTCCGAAAACACCCTCCGTAGCCGCCGCGGGACGTCGGCCGCGCTGAGGTTGTTCCTGGCGGCGAGGACCAGGCGCAACCGTGTGAGCATCTGCGCCAGGAAGAACCCGGCGAAAGCGACTACGAGGAAGCGGAAAACCCAGATCTCGATCATCGCGACGGGCTCATGAACGAGGCTCGAAGGCAACGAGGACACGAAGCGACGCCGCGGCGACGACGGCCGTCATGCTGCCATCCCGGTTGCTAGCGGTTCAGTTCCTGGATGACCGCCGGCACCACTTCGAAGATGTCCCCTACGATACCGAAATCGGCGACCTCGAAGATCGGAGCGTCGGGGTCCTTGTTGACGGCAACGATCGTGCGCGCCCCCTTCATCCCGACGAGGTGCTGTATCGCGCCGGAGATTCCCAGGGCGAAGTACAGCTTCGGCGCGACGGTCTGGCCCGAGCTTCCGATCTGTCGTTCCATCGGGAGCCATCCCGCGTCGCAAATCGGGCGTGAAGCCCCGACTTCGGCGCCCAACGCCTCGGCGAGCTTCATCGCCAGGTCGAGGTTCTCCTTCGCCTTGATCCCCCTGCCCACCGCCACGATCCTCTCGGCCTGCGACAGGTCCACCGCCTGGCGCGCTTCGCGGAAAGGCTCGTCGGGCACCTGGCGAACGGAACCCGCCTCGATCGGCACGTCCACCTTGACTATCGGTGCCGGGGCACTCGCCCGAACGACAGAGTCCGCGCGGAAGGCGGCAATCTGTATGGTGGCAAACCACGGCCGGTCGCCTTCGGGGACGACGTCTGCGGCAAGCTTTCCCTGGAACATCAGGCGAGTCAGCGCGGTCGAGCCGGCGACCTCCCTCGACCCGATGCAGTCGGGGATCAGCGCCCTTCGAAGCCGCGAAGCGGCCTTGGGCGCGAAGTCTCTCGTCCTGTAGGTGTGCGGCAGCATGACCCACGCGGGCGAGAGCCGCTCGACGAGCCCGACAACAGCCTGGGTGAACCCGTCGGCGGTGTACCGCGCCAGAGCGGGATTGTCGACGAGGATGATTTCGGCAACGTCCGCGGCGGCCACCTCCGCGGCAACAGCACCTGATGGATCGCCCAGCACGGCGACGCGGACCGGCAGCCGGCCAGGCATCTGCTGGGCGGCAGCAATCGTCTCCCAGGTCGCGCGGTTGAGCGTGGAGTTCTGATGCTCGGCGATTACCAGGATCATAGCGTTGCCTCGTCGCGAAGCCGCCGGACCAGTTCGCGGGCGGCGTCTGCCGGCGAACCCTGTATCATCTGTGTCTGCTTGCTCTTTGCCGGCGGGTACAAGGACACGATCCGGTGGCGCGGAATCGCGGGCGGTGGAGCCTGCACCTTCCGGATCTCCTTCTTCTTGGCCGCCATGATCCCTTTGAGCGTGGCGTAGCGCAGCGTGTTGATGCCGCTCTGTATCGTCAGGAGCGCGGGCAGCGGCAGCTCCACCCACTGGAACCACCCGCCCTCCAGCTCGCGCTTCACGCGGATTCGGCCGCCCGCAACCTGGACGTCCATGATGATGGTGGCGTGGGCGATGTCGAGGCGCTCGGCGAGCACCACCCCGGTCTGGGCGAATCCCTGGTCGTCGGACTGCAGGCCAGTCAGGATGAGGTCGAACCTCTCGCCTGAAACCGCCCCTGCCAGCGCGTCGGCGACCGCCGACGCGTCCGCGGCGGCGAGCGCGTCTCCTTCGACGTGGATGGCACGGTCGGCGCCGCGGGCGAGGGCCTCGCGGAGCACCTGCACGACGCGCGCCGGGCCGGCGGAACAGGCCACGACTTCTCCGCCGTGCTGCTCCCGAAGACGAAGCGCGGCTTCGAGGGCGTACTGGTCCGGTTCGTTCATCTCGTAGCTGGCCGTGTCCTCGCGAACCCATGAGCCGGAGTCGTCCACTCGCGGCTGCCACTCGCGGGTAGGAACCTGCTTGATGCAAACTGCAATCTTCATGGTGTTGGTCCGGCCTTCCGGCGCAACGGCTTCAGCCGTCGAACCGTTTCAAGAGGAGGGCCGCGTTGGTGCCGCCGAAGCCGAACGAATTCGACAGCGCGTAGCGGATCTCGACGTCGCGGCTCTTCAGGGGAACGTAGTCGAGATCGCAGTCCGGATCCGGGTTCTCCAGGTTGATCGTAGGGGGCACCCGCTGGTTGTAGACCGCCAGGGCGGTGATGCCCGCCTCGAGGCCGCCCGCGGCTCCGAGCAGGTGGCCGGTCATCGACTTGGTGGACGAGATGGCGATGCGCGCGGCGTGCTCCCCGAAGCACCGCTTGATGGCCAGCGTCTCGAGCCGGTCGTTGTACTCCGTCGATGTCCCGTGCGCGTTGATGTAGCCGATCTCCTCGGGAGAAACGCCTGCATTGGCCATCGCCATGCGCATGACCCTGACCGCCCCGTCACCGTCCTCCGAGGGTGCGGTGATGTGGAAAGCGTCGGCTGACATGCCGTAACCGACTATCTCTGCGTAGACGCGCGCGCCACGGTCGAGGGCCGACTGCAGCTCCTCGAGGAGGAGGACCCCGGCGCCCTCGCCCACGACGAAGCCGTCGCGGTCCCGGTCGAACGGGCGGCTGGCCCGTTCGGGTTCGTCGTTTCGGCTGGAGAGAGCCCGCATGGCGGCAAAGCCGCCGATCCCCATCGGCGTGATCGCAGCCTCGGAGCCCCCGGCGATCATCACATCGGCGTCACCCCGCTTGATGATGTGGTAGGCATCGCCCACCGCGTGTGCGGATGCCGAGCAGGCGGTGCACGTGGCCGAGTTCGGTCCCTTGGCCCCCAGGCGTATCGATACCTGGCCGGCGGCCAGGTTGATGATTGCCGACGGGATGAAGAACGGCGATATCCGCCGCGGCCCGCCCTCGAGCAGCGCCTTGTGCTCGCGTTCGATCGTGGCGAAGCCGCCGATTCCAGAGGCGATGAAGACCCCGACGCGGTCGGCCCGCTCCGGTTTCACCGTCATCCCGGCATCGTCCACGGCGAACTGGCTGGCAGCTATCGCGTAGTGGATGAAGACATCCATCTTCTTGACGTCTTTTCTGTCCACGAACATTGTGGGGTCGAAGCCCTTGACCTCGCCGGCGATGCGCACCGGAAACCCCGTTGCGTCGAAGCGGGTTATCGGGCCGATCCCGCTTCGCCCCGCGATCAGCTGGTTCCAGTTGGCTTCGGTGCCGACGCCCAGCGACGACACCAACCCCACGCCGGTCACCACGACACGCCTGTTGACCATGGTCTCGATGAGCCCCGTTACTTCTTGGCCTTCTGATGGCTTGCGATGTACTCGATGGCTTCCTTGACGCGCGTGATCTTCTCGGCATCTTCGTCCGGGATCTCGATCCCGAACTCCTCTTCGAACTGCATGACAAGCTCGACGACATCCAGGGAGTCTGCGCCGAGGTCGTCTACGAACGAGGCGTCCGGTGTCACCTCCTCCTCGTCCACGCCGAGCTGTTCCACTATGATGCTCTTCACCTTCTCGTCCACGCTGGCCATTCATCCTCCTACGTGTACATACCGCCGTTGACTGCCAGAACCTGTCCAGTAATATACGCTGCCTCATCCGATGCCAGGAAGCACACGGCGGAGGCCACCTCCTCAGCGGTCCCGAAACGGCCGAGCGGCACCCTTGCCGCCCACTCCTGGCGGGTAGCCTCGGGCAGCGCGCGCGTCATGTCCGTGTCGATGAAGCCCGGGGCCACGGCGTTGACCGTGACAGAGCGCGAAGCCACCTCGCGAGCGAGGGCCTTGGTGAACCCGATTATGCCGGCTTTAGACGCCGCGTAGTTAGCCTGCCCCGCGTTCCCCATCTGGCCGACGACCGAACTGATGGAGATCACCCGCCCGTTCCGCTGCTTCATCATCGGCCTTATTGCTGCCTGCGTGCAAACGAATGCGCCCGTCAGATTCGTCAGGAGCACCGCGTCCCACTCCTCGCGTTTCATCCGGAGGAGGATCTGGTCGCGGGCAATGCCAGCGTTGTTGACCAGAATGTCGAGCCGGCCGAAGCGCTCCAGTATCCTGTCCACGGTCGCCTGAACACTCTGCTGGTCGGTCACGTTCATCGCCGACCATTCCGCCGTTCCGCCTGCGGCGTTGATCTCGTCGGAAAGAGCCGTCACGCCGTCAACCAGCAGGTCCGCCGCTACTATGCTCGCCCCTCGCCCGGCCAGGGCGAGCGCTATGGCGCGACCGATGCCGCGTGAAGCTCCGGTGACGAGGGCCACGCGACCCTTCAAGTCGATCATCTGGCTGTGCTCCTGTCTGCGGCTGTCACGCCGCGGGTCGGCGCCGGCGCGCCCATTCGGGCGCTTCATCATACACGGGGATCGACGCCGGACGGCTTGTCCGCATCACCGATCAGCACCGTGCAAGCGCCCGCATCGCTTCGAGGCCAGACGGGTCCTCGAAGCTGAACACACGGGCATCACGATGGATCTTGCGCGTCAGCCCGGACAGCACCGTCCCCGGGCCCACCTCAACATACGTGTCCACGCCCTCCGCCGCAAGCCGGCCCACGACTTCCTCCCAGCGCACAGGCGCCGAGACCTGCCGGACCAGCGCTTCTATCGCCGACGAAGCGTCGCGCTTGGCCTCGGCATCGACGTTGGCCACGATGGGCACACGCGGGTCGCTGGCGGCAAGGCCGCGCAGCACGGGTGCGAGCCGCACTTCGGCGGGGCGCATCAGGGCGCAATGGAATGGCGCGCTGACGGGCAAGGGCACCACTCTTCTTGCCCCGAGGCGTTTTGCCGCGGCAGACGCGCGGGCAACTGCCTCCCTGGCGCCAGCGATGACAATCTGGCCCGGGGCGTTGAGATTCGCAACGCTGACCACCTCACCGCTTGCCGCCTCCTCGCACGCCCGCTGAACATCGGCCGCAGCGAGGCCGAGAACGGCCGCCATGGCGCCCTCTCCGACAGGTACCGCTTCCTGCATGTACCGGCCTCGCGCCCGCACGGTCCTCACCGCGTCGGCGAAGCCGACAGTGCCGGCAACGACGTTCGCCGAGTACTCCCCCAGGCTGTGGCCGGCAACGAATGCCGGCTCGACGCCGAGCGACTGGAGCAGCCGCGCCGCAGCCACCGACACCGTCAGGATTGCGGGCTGCGTGTTCTCCGTAAGAGTCAGCTGGTCGGCCGGGCCTTCGAAGCACAGCCTGCTGAGCGGTTCACCAAGGGCCTCGTCGGCTTCTTCAAACGTACGGCGGCAGATCTCGAACTCGCCGGCGAGCGCTTTCCCCATGCCGACCGACTGCGAGCCCTGCCCCGGAAAGGTGAAGGCTATCACGTGGGAAGCTCCCCGATGGAGGCAATATCCCGCTCTATCCTTCGGACCACTTCGTCGTTTGCGAAACGGGCAGCCATCGCTATCCCGTTTTCGACCGCCCTCGCAGACGACCGGCCGTGCCCGACAATGCAGACGCCGGCAACGCCGAGCAGCGGCGCCCCGCCGTACTCGGCCCAGTCGAAACGCCTTCGGAGCCGCCTGAAGACCCTCTCCCCCGAGGCGACACCAGCTGCCCCGGCGCTGCGGCCGCGACCCTTCTCCTCGAGCAGGGAAGCCTCGACCATGTCCACCACGGCCTCGCTGACCTTTATCGCGATGTTGCCTGTGAAGCCGTCGCAGACGATCACGTCGCCCTTCCCGCTGTAGATGTCGCGCGCCTCGATGTTGCCCACGAAGCTGAGAGGTCCTGATTTCAGGAGCCGATAGGCCTCCCGAGTGAGAGCGTTGCCCTTCCCCTCTTCGTGGCCAATCGACAGCAGGCCGACGCGCGGCCGCTCGATGCCAAGCGCCGCCCGGGCGTAAACGGCGCCCATCACGGCGAACTGAACCAGATGGCGAGGGCGACAGGATGAGTTGGCACCGAGGTCGAGAAGAACAGCGGGAGTATTCCTGGTTGGGATCGCGGAAGCGAGGGCCGGACGGTCGACACCGGGCAGCATGCCGATCTCGCCGTGAGCCGCCATCACCGTCGCGCCCGTGTTGCCGGCACTGAACAGGCCGCTCGCCTCGCCGGAAGCGACCATCGCGGCAGCAACACGTATCGAAGCGCCCGGCTTCGACCGGAGGGCAGCGGCAGGCGCCTCCTCCATGCCCACCGATTCGGCAGCGTCCTTCACGGCGAGACGCAGCGCGCGAGCGTCGCGGTGCCGGTCGATTTCGCGCTCGATTGCGCTCGCGGCACCCACCAGAACGAGGTCGACCGGCAACCGGCGGGCGGCCCGGACCGCGCCGGCCACGACGGCTCGCGGAGCCTCGTCGCCACCCATCGCGTCTACCGCAATCCGCACGGGAGCGACCTAGCCTTCTTCCACCTCGTGGACCTGCCGGCCACCGTAGTACCCGCACTGCGGGCACACCCGGTGGGCCAGCTTGGCCTCGTGGCACTGAGGGCACTCGCTCATCGGGCCGGGCCTCAGCGCGTCGTGGGTCCTGCGTTTTGCCGTACGTGCCTTCGAGTGTCGACGTTTCGGATTTGGCATCGCGTTCGTTCCAGCAAGAGAAAGAAGAAAGCCAACAGACAGGGCGCGCCCGCCGCGGCGGCCGCCTAGTCCTCCCGGGCCGTGTCCTCGGCCAGAGAGCGAAGCCCGGCCCAGCGAGGGTCCTCCCACTTCGGCGCGCATGAGCAAGCACCGAAGTTCCAGTTCGTGCCGCACTCCGGGCACAGCCCGCGGCAGTCCTCGCCGCAGAGGGGCTTCATGGGCAAGGCGAGGTAGATCTGCTCCCGCACGAGCTGCGCCAGGTCGATTGTCTCCCCGCGGTAGAACGAGGCGTCGAGGTCGTCTTCCTGCACCTCGATTTCGCCTTCGCCGGCGTTTTCGGCGGCCGGAAGGTAACGCAGGTCGAACGGGGTGTCAACCGCGATCTCGAACGATTCGGCGCATCGGCTGCATTCCAGCTCGAGCGCAGCCTTGACTGAACCGCTCAGCCGGTATCGATCGCCGTCCTTGCACGCGTCGAACTCCAGCAGGACCGAAGAAACGAACCTGTACGCTTCATCGGGGCCGCCGAGCGCTGAAGCCTCGTAACGGCGCACGACCCGCTCGATTGGCCCCCGCAGCTTGCTCAGTTCCAGCAGCATGGTACCCTGTGTACGGCGATATCCGGCCGTGAAGCCGGACCTTTCAGTATACCATGCACCCGCCGCCGACGCCCCCGGAGGACGGGCCTTTGTCGATGGACCGGCGCACGAACAATCCCGGACGCTCGCGCCTTCAGTGCTCGCCCCTCGACTCGAAAGGCCGCCCGAACGCCACCCAAGGCTTGGGAATGAACAACCGCTCGAACAACGCCACGGCATAGCGGTCGGTCATTCCGGCCAGAAAGTCGCAGGTGGCCGCGTCCAGGCCTTCGCGCTCGAGCGTCCACAGTTCCACGAATTCCTCGGGCCGCTCCCTCACCTTCTCCCAGAGCCAGCCGAGGATGCCCCTCGCCTTCCGGAACTCGGCAACGGAGACCTCGTTCTCGTAGACCGCCTCGAATAGGAAGCTGCGAAGGGTGAGCGTGGCCTCGAGCGCCTCCGGGCTCATACGTATCTCGTCGAGGCCGCACGCCATCGTCTCGGCGATCACGTCGTTCACCATGCGGCCGATGCGGTCGGACGAGGTGGAGCCGAGCACCGAAACCGCCCTGACCGGCAGCGCGTGGGCATCCAGTATCCCCGCCCTCGTCGCATCGTCGATGTCATGGTTGACGTAGGCAATCAGGTCCGCAAGGCGCATGATCTGCCCCTCGAGCGTGCTCGCCTGCTCGGACGAGTCCGCGCCGACCGGGGCCCCCAGCTTGCCTTTCGAATGCCTCGCGATGCCGTCGCGGACTTCCCATGTGAGGTTCAGGCCGCGGCCGTCCTTCTCGATTACATCCACGACGCGGAGGCTGTGAGCGTAGTGGCTGAACCCACCCGGCATGAGCGAGTTCAGCACGCTCTCGCCGTGATGGCCGAAGGGTGGGTGCCCGAGATCGTGGCCCAGCGCGATGGCCTCGGTCAGGTCCTCGTGGAGATGGAGAGCCTTGGCGATCGTTCGCGCGATCTGCGACACCTCGAGAGTGTGGGTCAGCCGTGTGCGATAGTGGTCGCCGGTCGGCGCGAAAAAGACCTGGGTCTTGTGCTTCAGCCGGCGGAACGCCTTGCAGTGGATGATCCTGTCTCGGTCTCGCTGGAAGGCCGGGCGGATGTCGTCCTCGGGCTCGGGCTTCAGTCGGCCTCGCGTCTCGGCGCTTCGGGCCGCCTGGGGGGCCAGGAAGGTCTTCTCGCGTTCTTCCAGCTCTTCACGTATCCTCAGCACGGCCTTACCCGCTGGATGGCACATCGGTTCGGATTTCGTCGAGGAAACTCCGGCCACTCTCTAGCGGCGGGACGCCGAACAGCGATGCGAGCGTCTGTCCGAGGTCGGCGAACGTGGACCGGACGCCCAGGTCCACTCCTGGCCGCACCCAGGCGCCGGTGACAAGGATCGGCACGTACTCACGGGAGTGATCGGTGCTCGGTGTCGTGGGATCGTTGCCATGGTCGGCCGTGACGAAGAGGACGTCGGCGGGCCGGAGCCGAGGCAACAGCGCCGAGAGCCGGGCGTCGAACAGGTCGAGGTTTCGGGCGTAGCCGGCAGCGTCGTTACGGTGCCCGTAGCGGGTGTCGAAGTCGACCAAGTTCGCGAAGAGGAGGCCGGCAGGAACTTCGGCGAGCGCCCGTTCAAGCTCGTCCATCACTTGCGCGTCAGACCCTGTGTGAACCGACCGTGCGATGCCGCGCCCGGCGAACAGATCGTGAATCTTGCCTATGGCTACCACCGGGAGGCCGGACGCCATGATTCGGTCGAGCACGGTCTCAGACGGAGGCGGCATCGCGAAATCGCGGCGGTTCGATGTGCGCTCGAAGGACCCGGGCCGGCCAACGAATGGCCGCGCAATCACACGGCCCACGCCGAGACCCTCGACTACGATCTCGTAGGCAATCCGACAGAAGCGATAGAGGTTCTCGATCGGCACTACTTCCTCGTGCGCGGCAACCTGGAAGACGCTGTCGGCCGAAGTGTAGACGATGGGAAATCCGGTCGCGAGGTGCTCGGCTCCCAGCCGCTCGATGATCTCGGTGCCGGAGGCAGCCACGTTGCCCAGCGTCGCCCGCCCGATGCGGCGCTCGAACTCGGCTATCACGTCCGGCGGGAAGCCGCCTGAGAACAACGGGAAGGGCCGATCGCGCACGAGGCCCATGAGCTCCCAGTGCCCGGTCACCGAGTCCTTGCCGGGCGAGGCCTCCGCCATGCGGCCGTAGGCCCCACCGACGGGAGCGCCCGCGCCGTCCGCCAGGCGGGCCACGCGGCCGAGGCCGAGCGAAACGAGCGCGGGAAGGTGAAGCGGGAAGAGCCTGGCCAGGTTCCCGAGCGTATCGCTGCCGGCATCGCCGTACTCGGCGGCGTCGGGAAGGGCACCGATGCCCAGGCTGTCCACGACGAGAACGATCGCGCAAGGCGGGTCGGAAGGTCCGGTCACGTGAGCGGGTCCGGTGGACTGGCCATCAGGACTGCGGGTGATGGCCGAAGTAGTTGCCGATGGTCCTCGGTGTCCTGATTGTCGCGATGGCGTGCTTGAAAACAAGGTGGTCAGCGCCATCCTGCTCGACGACGAGCGCGAAACGATCGAAGTTCTTGATGCGCCCCTCGAACCCCGACCCATCCATCAGCTGGACCCTTACTGTGAGACGCTCGCGCCTGGCGAAGTTCAGGAAGGCGTCCTGGATGTTCGGCGCAGAAACAGGCTTCTGATCTTGCGGCATCAGCAGTCGCTTTTCCGGAGCATCGCTCCTCACCCCTGACGGGTGCAGTGGCTGGAAGCAGGAGCGGAAGCGAGGCGCCGCGCGAGCGCAGCTTCGACGGCGTGGAGGGCGCCAGCCGATTCGCCCGCCCCTTGAATCCAGTCTAGATTAGGCTCTTTGCGGAACCAGATCAACTGCCTGCGCGCGTAGCGCACGTTCTCGCTCACTATCAGATCGCGCGTTGCGCCGAGGTCCCGCACGCCGCGAAGATGCTCGACGATCTGCCTGTAGACGAGTCCTTGGAGAGCCTGCGCCGACTCGGGCACGCCGGATGCGAGCAGCCTGCGCACCTCGTCGATCACGCCGCGGCGGAACTGCTCCTCCACGCGCCTTCGCACCCGCTCCTTGATTTGCACCCGCGGAATCTCGAGCACCACTCCTGCGACGATCGTGTCGCCCAGAGGCGACGAGGTGTCGGCAAAATGCTCTGTCAGGCTACGCCCGGTCGAGAAGTAGACCTCCAGCGCGCGAACGAGGCGCACCTCGTCGCGGGGCTGTATCCGCGCAGCCGAAGGAGGATCGATGCGCCCGACCATGCGATGGAGGAATCCGAGCCCGCGTCTGGAAGCGATCGCCCGCAGGCGGGATCGAAGAGGCTCGTTGCGGCCCGGTCCCGGAAAGAGACCGCGAGTGAGGGCCCGGTAGTAGAAGCCGGTGCCGCCGACGAGGATCGGCACGCCGCCGCGCCCGAGTATCGAGCGAACCGCAGCAGCCGCATCCCTCGCGTAATCCGCTGCCGAGTAGGACCCGGTAACGGGCACGACGTCGATGAGGTGGTGAGGAACGCCGCGGCGCGCCTCGAGCGGCACCTTGTCGGTCCCGATGTCGATGCCCGCGTGGACGGCCGTCGAGTCGCAGCTGACAATCTCTCCACCGTGGCGCCCGGCGAGCGCGATGCCGAGCGCGCTCTTCCCGGTGGCGGTGGGGCCGACGATGGCCAGCATGAACCTTCGCCGGCTCTCCCGGAGGGCTGCAATCGCTTCAGAAAGCGCCTGGCATGGGTCGGCGCAAGTCATCGCCCGAAACTGGCCACCCGCCACAGAACGAAGACGAAGAAAGCGGCGAGCAGGATGAGAAGGCCGATCTGCTGGACGCGATTGGGATGGAGCATCAACGGATGGGCGGGTTCTCGTTGTAATAGAACGTCACGGTGAAGAACGCGCGGTCTGCGGGGTACTCGGCCGGGAGCGGGTAGGTCGGATCCGACGCGGCCATCGCGTTATAGGAGGAAACGTTGAACGCCTCCACGGGACAGGGCCCGGCGACACTCAGCTCCTCGATGCGGCCATCCTTCATCACGTAGAAGGTGACTACCACGTGGCCCCTGTTCGCCATCGCGGCATACGGGATGAACCAGTTTCGCTTGATCTGAAGGACGAAGCGCCGGATCCAGGGGCCGAACTCGACGCCCTTCGTGTCGAACTGGATCGAAGGTCCGTAGGCGCCGCCACCCCCGCCCTGGTTGTCGAACTGCTCCGGCTGCACGTACCGACGGAGGTCCTGTAGGGCACGGCCGAGGACTCCCACACCGTCACTGCCAGTTCCCCTGCCCGTCTCACCCCGCCCCGCTGTGTCGGGCGGAGCCGGCAAGGCTAACCCGTTCCCGCCAAGGGGCGGCGCTCCCCGGGCACCTTCGCCATCACCCGGGTCATTCGTGCCTGCAGGCGCCGGGGGCTGAGGAGGCGGGGCTACCTCGGGCTGCGGGGTCGTCGGCGTGCCGGAGACCTCCACCCGCTCTCGGGTGTTGCCGCGCGAGAATGGGAGCTCATTCGCCGGGTTGGGGGAGCGCTCGGGCGCGCGCGCAATCCGGTCCCTGTCCGACAGGTCGGCGCGAGGCATGGGGGGAACTGGCGCAGGCTCGTCGATGCGAGGCTGAACGAAAACGAACCGGGCGGCGTCTCGCTGCCGCTGCTGTTCAGCTGCTATCTGCTCCTGAACGCGCAGCCGGGCGGCCTCAGCACCCGGAAGTTCCGGCATCATGACGACGCCGAGAATCGCCAGGAGGTGGACGATGATCGACAGCAGGACGCCCTCGCGCCACGAGATGGCGCGGCCCACGGGGGTTATGTCGGGGTGATCGTCCTCGAAGTCGAAGTACATCAGTAGGTTGCTAGATTATAGCACCGCCTGCCGGGACCATCCATGAGGACTCCTGGGCCCTCGATGTCCCCATCCGTCACGAGGCCACGAAGAGTTCAAGGCACGTAAGAAGAGCGATCACCGCGGGCGCCGGGCCATGTACAGGTAGACGACGCCGAGCGTCAGGCGGTCGAAGCGGACCTCCGAAAGGCCAGCTTCGCGAAGGATGGCAGCAAAGGCATCTCCGGCCGGAAACGCGGCGACCGAAGCCGGAAGGTATGCGTAGGCGAAGCTGTGTCCGGACACCGCCCTTCCCACGAGAGGCAGCACCCGGCGGAAGTACCACCCGTAGGCTCGGCCCAGGCAGGGAGTCCGCGGCATACCGAACTCCAGGACCACGACCCGGCCGCCGGGCCTGAGGACGCGGGCAATCTCCCGGACAGCTGTGCTCGTGTCGCTGACATTGCGGATGCCGAAGGCGATCGAGACGAGGTCGACCGACGCGTCCGGAACTGGAAGGCGGGACACATCCGCCAGCGCCAGCCAGATCGGAGGACGCCCACGCCGGGCCGCCGCCTCCGCTTTCGCGCGCGCCACCGCCAGCATTGCCGGCGCGATGTCCACGCCAAGGACGCGCGCGGGCGCAGCTCTGCTGCTGACGGCTTCGAGAGCCAGGTCGCCGGTCCCGGTGCAGAGGTCGAGCAGCACTTCGCCGCCAACTAGCCCCAGGCGTTCTACGGCCTTTCGCCGCCAGCGGCGGTCCTGCCCGGCACTGAGGAGGCGGTTTAGGAAGTCGTAGCGGCCCGAGATCGAGTCGAACATCCCGCCTATGCGGCGAGGATCCTTGACCGTCACGTCTTCGTCGCCATCCGGGCGGTGATCTCGTTCGCCAGGGCAACGGCGCGCCGCCCTTCGTCACCCGTCACCAGGGGCGGCTCGCCGGACCGCACGGCAAGGAGGAAGTCCTCTATCTCGAGCTTCAAGGACTCCTGACGGTCGACCGCCACCCTCCCGCCTCCGATGACGGGGCGGCCGTCCGGCCCGCGAGCAAGGCGGTACTGTTCGACTTCCTGGCTGGCGTAGTCGATCGAGATGTAGGCGTCCTGCTGAAAGAAGCGGATCTTCCGCACACGGTCCCTGCTTATCCTGCTCGCAGTGAGGTTGGCGATGCAACCGTCCGCGAACCGGAGCCGCACGTTCGCGATATCGATTCGCTGCGTCAGCACCGGCACGCCTACCGCCTCCAGCGAGACGACCTCGGTGCCGACCAGCGAGGCAACGACGTCGAGGTCGTGGATCATGACATCGAAGACCACGTCGATGTCCAGGCTGCGCTCGGGAAAGGTACCGAGGCGATGCGCTTCTATGAACCGCGGACGATCGATGAGTAGCCGGGCCGACCTGACAGCGGGATTGTGCCGCTCGGTGTGGCCGACGGCTAGCGTCGCGCCCGAGCGCGCCGCGGCGCCAATGATGAGGTCCGCCTCGGCGAGCGAACCTGCCAGCGGCTTTTCGACCAGAACCGAGACGCCGCGCTCCAGCAACGGCACCGCAACTTCGGCGTGCGCTTCCGTGGGGACGGCAACGACAGCGGCGTCCACGCCCTCCAGGAAGGCACTTGCGTCGCGATGCGCCACGACCCCGTACTGAGAGGCTACTGAAGCGGCGCGGTCCGGGTCGCGGTCGGCAACGCCAACGAGTTCGACGTCGGGCAGTGTCGAGAGAATCCTGGCGTGATGGCGCCCCAGGTGACCCACGCCAACCACTGCAACGCGAGTTCTCATCATTCCGCCCTCGGGCTCGCTTCGCGGCCTATCACGGTGATGCCGGCCTCGTCGGCGGCCGCTATCATCCGGTCGCCGTCGATCAGGAGCGTCCGGCCGGCGTCGACTGAAAGAGCCGTGGCGCCTGCGGCCTTCATGGCCCGAATGGTCCGGACGCCTGCGACCGGAACGTCGAACCGCATGTCCTGCCGCGGCTTGGCCACCTTGACGACACGCACACCGGGACCTGCCAGCCGCCCGGCCCGCGCTATCATTTCGTCGGTGCCTTCCATCGCCTCAACTGCCACCACTGCCCGCGCCTTGACGGCAATCGACTGCCCGATGTCCAGGCCGGCAATGGCGTCCGCCATCCTGTAGCCGAATTCGAAGTCCCCGGCTTCGTCCGCGTCCGGCGGGCGGCTGCCCAACACGCCGGCGCGCGCCATCAGGGGGGCAAGGAAGGCGGTCGAATCGAGGAGCTCGATTCCCCGTTGGCGCAGGGCCTCGGCAACGGCCGATATCAGCGCGTCGGTGTTGCGACTGCGCAGGCGGAGCAGAATGGACAGCAGCAGGGGGTCGGGCCGGATCCCGGAGAACAGCTTGACGTGCTTCACCTGACCGGCCATCAGCGCGTGGCCCACGCCGGCTTCCTGGAGGATCCTGATGCACTTTCCCAGCTCGCCCAGAGAGAGCCAGTGAAACTGCGACGCGGGACGGGCAGCGTTTTCGAGCTCGGGGTACGTCTCTTCGCGGATCCCTATGACGACGACCTCGTGGCCGAGGTTTCGCGCCGCGTCGAGGACCAGGAAGGGGAACCGCCCGTTGCCAGCGATGAGGCCGATGCGCATGGCCGGCAGGTTCACTCCCCGTTGCGGTCGTCTGCCCTGCGGCCCGCGCGGCGCAGCAGCACGCCCCTCGTCGAGCTACGGATGAACTGTACGAGGTAGCGCACCTCGCGGCAGTCGAGGTCCGGGTCTTCCTCGATCCTGGCCACCGCTTGGCTGGTGTTCAGCTTCGACACGAGCAGGTAGCGGTACGCGCGCCTGAGCTTCGATATCGTGTCCTGCGTGAATCCTCGCCGGACCAGCCCGACCGTGTTCAGGCCGTAGATGCGCGCGCGATTACCCACTGTTTTCGCGTACGGCATCGCATCGCGGGTCACGGCTGATGCAGCGCCGATGAAGGCGTGCTCTCCCACGCGGCAGAACTGGTGAACGCCTGACAGCGCGCTGACGGTGGCGAAGTCCTCGACGGTCACGTGTCCGCCGAGCGTCGCGCCGTTGGCGAAGATGATGTCGCTGCCGACATGGCAGTCATGCGCCACGTGCGCGTAGGCCATGAAAAGGTTGCGGTCGCCGATGCTGGTCACACCACCGCCGCCCTTCGTGCCGCGGTGGATGGTCACGAACTCGCGGAAGATGTTGTTGTTCCCGATCACGAGGCGCGTATCCTCGCCGCGGTACTTGAGATCCTGCGGCGCCTCGCCGATCGAGGCCATCGGCGCGAACGTGTTGTCGTCGCCAACCTCGGTCCGTCCCTGGATCACGACGGAGTGGCCTACGCGGCATCGCCGGCCGATGCGGACGCCGGAACCGATGGTTGCGTGCGGGCCGATGACGGTACCGGCGCCGATGACGGCGCCGGGTTCAACGACGGCAGTCGGGTGGATGGAGGGAGCGTCCTCGAGAACGGCCAGCAGCAGCTTCGCCTCCGCAACCACCTGCTCGCCGATGTACGCGACTCCGCGCAGGCGTGAAAGCGGGCCCCTGGCGCGCTCGCGGCTCACCTCGATGCGCAGCTGGTCGCCAGGCAGGACCTGCCTCCTGAACTTCACGCCGCTCACGCCGCGCAGCACGGCCCTGGCGGACGGCGGATTGCCGTCGGCCGAGAGCAGGAGGATGGTCGAAACCTGTGCGAGCGTCTCGATCATGAGGACGCCTG
Source organism: Vicinamibacterales bacterium (assembly GCA_041947015.1). Classification (GTDB taxonomy): domain Bacteria; phylum Acidobacteriota; class Vicinamibacteria; order Vicinamibacterales; family Fen-181; genus JBHGBL01. Next base: position 127,864 of record JBHGBL010000008.1, on the reverse strand, counting down.
GCATGACGGGCGCACCAGGGAAGTGGCCCTGGAAGAAGTCCTCGTTGATCGTCACGTTCTTGACGGCAACGATGCTGTGCCCCGGCTCGTGCGAAATCACGCGGTCGGCAAAGTGCGAGGGGCACCGGTAGCACAGCCGGTCTACGAGTCTGGCGATGTCGCTGGACACGATGGCAGAAAGCGCTCCGTTCCGAGCCGAAATGCTCGACCGGGTATGATACCCGCCTTCGCCCGCCTCGGCCCACCTCTTTGTCTCATGGGGGTGGGGGAAAGGTCTCGTCACAAGTGATCCTTCGCGCGCGCGCACACGGCTGCTGCCCGCAGTTTGCTCTGCGGCCGGCAGATCGCGAGCGACACCGTTTCTGCAGGAACTTAGAGGCTACCCTTCACCGGCGGCTTGGCCCCCGCCACCGCGGCATCGAACTTCTGGATGATCTCGGTGGTGAGATCGAGCCCGGGGTCGGCCCACACGATGCCGGCCTCGGCGGCAAAGAGGAAGTGAAGGCTCTTCTCCTGCGCGACCTGCTGGAGGATCGGAACCAGCTTTCGCTGGAAATCGAGCTGGAGCTGCTGCCGCAGCTCCTCGACCTCGCTCGAGGCATCCTGCTGCGCTCGCTGGATGTCGACCTGCTGCCTCTCGATGTCCTTGGACAGCTTGGCGCGCGCGTCGTCGCTCAGGAGGCTGCCTCCGGTGTTCAGCTTTTCCTGGGCCGCCTGGAGCGCCTTGTTCTTCTCGCCCAGCTCAGCGAGCTTCTTCTGCTCGAGGTCCTGGACCTTCTTGGTCGCAGCCTGGCCGTCCTTGGACTCGTTGGCTATGCGCTGGATGTCCACGAAGGCGATCTTCGCCCCTTCGGGGAACGGTTTGGGGGCGGGCTTGGCTGCTGGCGGCGCGGCCGGCTTCTGCTGCTCGGGAGGAGCTGCCTGCTGCTGCGGCGGAGCCTGTTGTTGCTGCTGCTGCTGTTGTTGCCCCGCGATGGCCGGCGCCGCAACGAGCACCAGTCCCAGCAGGCCCACGAGTGTCGCAACTTTCATGTGAACAGTCCCTTTCATCGTCGTTATCATCCGGTTCGAGCCACACTCGCCCGACCGCGGCCCTAGCCGCCGGCCGAGCCGACCACCGCCGCTTCCCGAACCCGCTCTAGAAGGTGGATCCGACCGCGAAGCGGAAACTCCATGCTTTCTGCGGTTGGTAATTGTTGTCCAGCACGCCGCTCCGATGGGGATTATAGGCCATGATCAGCCGGAAGGGAACGTTCAAGACCGGCATGAAGAAGCGGACCTCGGCGCCGGTGGACGTCTTGAACTGGTCCATCGCGAACCTCTCGCCGAAGTCACGCGCCTGCCCGGCGTCGAAGAACAGGACCAGCCTGACCGGTCCCGCGATCGATATCAGGTACTCGGCATTGAAGAGGAGGCTCTTGTTGCCGCCGATGACGATCTGGGAATCGTAAGTGGCTGTCAACGGCCACTCGCCCTCCTCGAAGACGGGTGTGGTGGGTATGGTCGTCACGGGTGGAGCCTTGGGTCCGATCGACCGTATGTCGAACCCGCGCACGCTGTACTCGCCGCCGAGGAACAGCCTCTCGTAGATCGGAATGATGTCCGTGGCGTTGTACCTCCCGAGGTACTGGAACTGGGCGCGCATCCCCACCGACGTACGCCGGGTGTGCGGGATGTACAGCACGCCTTCGATCATCGGTTTCACGAACGCCGTGTCGCCGCCGATCCCGGCCAGGTCCACCGATGCCGTGAATCGCTTTCCGGCTGTCGGGAACAGCGGGTTGTCCACCGTGTTGTGGATCAGGCTCGGAGTGATCTTGCTGATCGTCCGGCGGCCACCGGCACCGATCAGAAGGGTGTCCTTCAGGTAGGGATTCGTCGCAAGGACCGTCTCGTCCAGGTACAGGTCGTTGACGTCCTTCACGCGGGTCTGTTCCAGGCTGTAATTGACGAACAGGCGGGTGAAGTCGCGCAGCGGCAAGCCGAAAACCAGGTTGCCGCCAACCGACGACTGCGTGAAGTAGTTGATCCAGTTCAGGTCGCGCCGGTACAGGTCGATGCCGGCCGTGATCGCGCGATCGAAGAGGAAAGGCTCGGTGAAAGCCACCTGGTAGTTCTGCGCGAGCGAGCCGGCCTGCAGCATGACGCTGAAGGTTTCGCCGCGCCCGAGGAAGTTCGCCGTCTGGAACGAGAGTTGCCCGAAGAAGCCCTCCCACTGCGACACGCCCGCCCCGAAGGTGATCTGGTTGCGGTTCTGCTCTTCCACCTTCAAGGTGACGTCCAGCTTGTTGTCGGCGTTGGGGGTCTTTTCGACGGTGAGCTCCTTGTCCCCCTCGATGGTCTTGAAGTAGCCGAGCTGGTTGATCCGCTTGATGCTGTACTTGAGGGCCTCGGTGTTGAACACCCCGCCTTCGACGAGCCGGATCTCGCGCCGGATGACGTTGTCCCGCGTTGTCGTATTGCCCTGGAACGTGATGCGGTTTACGAAGTACTGCTTGCCCTCGTTAAGCCGCATCGTGACGTCGACGACAGGAGCGCCTTTGATCGTCACCGGCTTCTTCGGCGCCGCGCCGACCTCCTGGTCGCCCGGGCCTGGCTGCGCGTCGTCTCCCGTTTCACGCGCCGGCATGTCGCGGGGCGCGAGGTCCGGGTAGAGGTTGAAGTCGAAGTAGCCTACCGAGCCGTAGAGCTCGCGCGCCTTCTCCATCCCCTTCCGGATGTCCTTCTCGCTGTACCACTCGCCGGGCTTCATCTTGAAGAGCGATCTGAGCGCCTCCGTCTTGACGATTGTGTTCCCATCGAACGTCACGTCGCCGACCCTGTAGCGAGCCCCTTCCTGCACCGGAACCCGCAGCTGCACCCACCGCGTTCGGCGGTCCTTCGAGTCCTCGAGATCCTTCAGGTCCGGCTCGCCGATGCGCACTGCCATGTAGCCCTTGTTGCGGTAGTACGCAAGGACGTTGTCGGCGTCTTCCTCGAACTTGGCCTCCTGGAAGGTGCCGCGCCCGGTGATGAAGGACAGGAACCACTGCTCCTGGTTCGACTTCATCTGCCGCTTGAGCCAGAAGTCGCCGATGGCCTGGTTGCCCACGAACTCGACGTCGCGGATGCGGACCTTCGGGCCCTCGTCGATGTGGAACGTCAGGTGAACCAGCTTCGGTCCTCCCGCCATCGGAGTTAGCTTGTGGGTAACGGTCGCTGCCTGGAAGCCCTTCTCTCCGAGCATCTGCCGCACTATGTCCTGGACACGGCGGATCTTGGCTGGGTCGACGAACGAGTCGAGCGGGATCCGGACCTCCTCCTCGCGCAGCTTCTCCTCGATCTTGGTCTGGTCCAGCTGCTTCGACCCCTCGTAGTCGACTATCTTGATCCTTTCGCGCTCCTCCATGTGGTAGGTGATGAGCTTGCCCACGACGCCGTTCTGGAACACGTAGTCGTTCACCTCGATCGAGAGGTCGTTGAGAAAGCCGGTGTTCCACAGGCGGGTGAAGTCTTCCAGAACGGACTTCTCGTCGTACGGCACCCAGATACCCTGGCTGGGACGGCTGGGGCGGGTCTGTATGTAGAAAAGGTAGGTTGCCGGCTCGACGGCGGACGTCCCTCCCTGAGCCGTGAAGCACGGACCCAATGCGTAGACGACTGGCGGCGAGCCTTCGGGTGGCAGCGCCGCGGGAGGCGGAACTGGCTGACCGCACAGCGACGCCGCAGCCGGCTTCTCGGCGGGGAGTTGAGGCACGGGTGCAACCTGGGGCTGCACGCCAGGCGCCTGGAAGCCGCCGGCAGCGTGGAGACTGCCGGTGAGAACGGGCACACCGTCACTGGCTGACACCTGGCCGGCCCTGGCGGGGGCCGCCAGCGAGGCCATCATCAGGGTGACTGCAAGAGGCGCAAGGAGACGCATGCTGCTACCAACCAGTTTACAGGCATTTAGACGTCCCGGGCCAGCCTGCGGCCGGCATGCTCCGACCCGGCGGGCCTGTAGACCAGTTCGCCCCCATCCATGAGCACCTCGACCTCGCCGTCCTTGATGCGCCCTCTGATGAGCTCTTCCGACAGCGGGTCCTCGATGTACTTCTGTATCGCCCGACGCAAAGGCCTCGCGCCATACGCCCTGTCGCGGCAGGTCACCTGGACGATCCAGTCGATCACTTCCGGCCCGACTTCGATGCGCAGGCGCCGGTCGAGCAGGTGCCGGTTCACATCCTCGACCAGGAGCTGGCAGATGCGCCTCAGGTCCTCGTCGCCCAGCGCGTCGAAGACGATGATCTCGTCAACGCGGTTTAGGAACTCGGGGTTGAAGGTCCGCTTCACCTCGCTCAGGACCATGTCGGCAACGCTCTTTCCTATCTCCTTCGTGTCGGCCGACTGGAATCCCACGGTGGTCTTCTTCTGAATGAATCGAGCTCCGATGTTCGACGTCATGATGACGATCACGTTCTTGAAGTTCACCCTGTTGCCGAGGCCATCGGTGAGGTGACCGTCCTCGAACACCTGGAGCAGGATGTTGAAAAGGTCCGGGTGCGCCTTTTCGATCTCGTCGAGAAGCACGACCGAGTACGGGTTTCGCCGTATCTTCTCGGTGAGCTGCCCGCCTTCCTCGTGGCCGACGTAACCTGGCGGCGAGCCTATGAGCTTGGACACCGAGTGCTTCTCCATGTATTCGGACATGTCGAAGCGGATGAGCGCGTTGTCGCTGCCGAAGAGGAAGCTGGCCAGCGCCCGCGCGAGTTCGGTCTTGCCCACCCCTGTCGGCCCGAGGAAGATGAAGCTGCCCACCGGGCGGTTCGGGTTCTTGAGGCCCGCCCGCGAACGCCGTATTGCGCGGGCAACCGCCGAGATGGCCTTCTCCTGGCTTATCACGCGCCGGTGAAGCTCCTCCTCCATGCGGAGCAGCTTGTCGCTTTCCTCCTCGGTGATCGAGGCGAGGGGCACCCCGGTCCACTTCGACACGACCGCGTCTATCTCCTGGCGGCCGACAACGATGCGCGCGCCCGCGCCCAGATCCAGCCTTTCGCGCACGAGAACCGGCTCCTCGACGGCCGTCTCGGAAACCATGCCGTGGCCGGCACCAGCCGGAACCGGGTCGAGCGAGACCCGAATGCTGCGGTTCGCCTCCGCCGGGCGGGTTCCCGCATCGTTCCTGAGTTTGGCGCGCGCCCCGGCCTCGTCGATGAGGTCTATGGCCTTGTCCGGCAGGAAGCGATCGCTGATGTAGCGGCTCGACTGGTAGACAGCCGCCTCGATGGCCTCGCGCGTGTACTCCACGTCGTGGAAGGCCTCGTAGCGGTCCTTCACGCCGAGGAGCACCTGTACGGCCTCCCGCTCGCTTGGCGGTTCCACCCGGATGGCCTGGAAGCGGCGCTCGAGCGACCGGTCTTTCTCGATGTACTTCCGGTACTCCGCCGGTGTCGTGGCGCCGATGCAGCGGACCTCTCCGCGCGAGAGCGCCGGCTTGAGGATGTTGGCCGCGTCGAGCGAGCCCTCGGCCGATCCTGCGCCCACCAGCGTGTGCAGCTCGTCGATGAACACGATGATGTTCGGGTTGTCGGTCAGCTCCTTCATGATCGCCTTCAGGCGCTCCTCGAACTGGCCGCGGTACTTCGTCCCCGCCACGATGAGCGAGATGTCGAGGGCCAGGATCCTCTTGTCGGTGAGGAGCGACGGCGCCTCGCCCGACACGATCCGCCTGGCCAGACCTTCGACGATCGCCGTCTTGCCCACGCCGGGCTCGCCGATGAGCACGGCATTGTTCTTCGTGCGCCGGCAGAGCACCTGCTCTACGCGCTCGATTTCCTGCGTGCGGCCAATCAGCGGGTCGAGGAGGTCCCGCGACGCCATGTCGGTGAGGTCGCGGCTGAACTCGGCGAGGAGGGGCGTTTCCTTGCCGCGCGCCACGGGAGTCTTCTCGTTGAGCAGGTGGACAATGTCCTCCCGCACCGCCTGCAGCCTCATGCCCTTCTCCATTAGGATCAGTGCCGCGACCGATCGCTCCTCGCGGAGGATGCCGAGCAAGAGGTGCTCTGTGCCCACGTAGTTGTGGAGGAGGCGGTCGGCTTCCTCGGCCGCCGCCCTGAGGACGTTCTTCGTCTCCGCGCTGAACGGTATCTCCACCGATGTGGACACCTTGTCGCGGTAGACCACCCTGCCTTCGATCTCCTTGCGAATCGTCTCGAGAGCCAGGTGCGAGCGGGCGAATATCCGGCTCGTCAAACCCTTGCCCTCGCGAATCAAGCCGAGGAGAAGGTGCTCGGTCTCTATCGAAACGCTGCCGAGTTGACTGGCTTCGTAACGGGCGAAGAAGAGAACTCTCCTCGCTCTTTCGGTGTAGCGCTCGAACATCCGTGTACCTGCTGGGAAGGGATGGGTTGTGGGATTGTTTTCCCACGCGCAATTATAAGGCACAGGGACGAGGCGGTCCAACACGGCAGGACACGTCCGTGCTCAGCGCCGGCGCGTCACGATGCCGGAACCAGCACGCCGCCTTCGAGCCGAAAGACCCGGTCGCAGACGCCCGCCAGGCGGGAGTTGTGCGTCGCGATGACCGAGGTGAGGCCGTGCTCGCGGTGCATTTCCCGGATGAGACCGTGAAGCTGGTCCGCGGTTGCCTCGTCGAGGTCGCCGGTCGGCTCGTCGGCGAGAAGCAACGCCGGCTTCGCGACGAGCGCGCGGGCGATCGCCACGCGCTGCTGCTCGCCTCCCGACAGCATTCCCGGCTTGTGGCCCAGCCGCTCGCCGAGCCCCACGCGCTCGAGGAGCGCACGTGCGCGCGGTCGCCCCTCCGCGAGCGGCAGCCGCGCTATTCGAAGCGGCATCTCGGTGTTCTCGAGAGCGCTGAACTCGGGCAGAAGGTGGTGGAACTGGAAGACGAAGCCGACCGAGCGATTGCGGAACCTGACGACCTCGTGGTCGGCCATCGCCGCCAGATCTGCATCGCCGATACGGATCGATCCGGAGTCCCAGCGGTCGAGCCCACCCATGAGGTGCAGGAGCGTACTCTTGCCGACACCCGAAGCGCCGACGATGGCGACCATCTCCCCGCGCTCGACCGACAGGTCCACGCCGCGCAGGACTCGCAGGCGCACGCTGCCCACAGGGTAACTCTTGACGAGGCCGACGACCTCCACGAAGCCCATTCGCGTCTTCCTGCCTCCAGCAGCTCACCCGTACCGCAGCGCCTCCGCCGGGTCGAGCTGCGCTGCCTGGCGCGCGGGGTAGACCGTCGCCAGGAAACACGTCGCGACGGCCCCTGCAACGACGACGAGAAGATCGATACCCTGGAGAGCGAAGGGAACGTACGAGATCTGGTACACGTCGCCGGGGATCCGAACGAGCTGATAGCGGTCAGCCAGGCGCGAGACGGCCAAGCCGCCCGCAGCCCCCAGGAACGTGCCTACCAGCCCGATGACGAGCCCCTGCAGCATGAACACCGCCATGATGCTCCTGGCCGAGGCGCCCATCGTCTTCAGGATCGCGATGTCCCTGTTCTTCTCCATCACGAGCAGGATGAGCGACGCGACGATGTTCAGCGCCGCGACCATGACGATCAGGCCAATCGTGATCGATATGGCCATCTTCTCGAGCCACAGCGCCGAGAAGAGCGACCTGTTCATGTCGCTCCAGTCGTCGGCCACGTAAGACGGCCCGAGTTCCTTCCCGATGTTCGCCGCTATCTCGGGCGCACGGTAGAGGTCGTCCACGCGGAGCTCGATGAGGCTCACGCGATCCTCGCCCACGAGGCGCCGCGCCACCGGCAGGGAAACGAAGCCGTAGGTGGAGTCGAACTCATAGAGCCCCAGGTCGAAGACGCCGACAACCGACAGGCGGCGCGTCCTCGGCAGCACGCCCCAGGGCGACACCGTGCCCTCGGTGGTCAGCACGTTGACGCCGTCTCCAGGCGACACTCCTATCTTCTCGGCCAGATCCTTACCCAGGATGATGCCTGGAGGACTCTCTTCGTCCGCTCCGGCGAGCGCCTCGAGCGCGCCCGGCGTCACCGACCTCCCGATGTTGGTGACATGCCGCTCGAGTTCCGGGTCGATGCCTTTCAAGCTTATGAACGCGGAGCCGCGGTCGGTCGTGACGAGCCCCTGCCCTATGACCGCCGGCGCAGCCCCGACCACGTTCGGGAAGCTCTGCAACCGTGCGGATTCCGCCCTGTAGTCCTCGTAGCCGCCGATCTTCCAGACGAAGACGTGCGCGGTCGAACCCAGGATCCTGTCGCGCAGCTCGTTCTGCAGCCCTGTCATGAGCGCCAGCGCCAGCACAAGGGCCATGACGCCGACAACGACGCCGAGCGTCGAGATGAACGAGATCACGGAGATGAAGGCCTGCTTGCGCCGGGCGAGCAGGTAACGCAGCGCCACGTGGAGCTCGAAGGGCAGCGTCATGTCACCTGCCCGACTGCGGGCGCAGGAGCGGGAACAGGATGACGTCGCGGATCGAGCGACGGTCGGTCAGTATCATGACGAGCCGGTCGATGCCGACGCCCTCGCCCGCAGCCGGCGGCATGCCGTACTCGAGCGCGCGGATGAAATCCTCGTCCATCTGGTGGGCCTCGAGGTCGCCCCGCTGTCGTTCGGCGAGCTGCTGCTCGAACCGGCGCCGCTGCTCTACAGGATCGTTCAGCTCGCTGAAGGCGTTGGCGAGCTCCAGGCCGCCAGCGAACATCTCGAACCGCTCCACGGTGTCGGGATCGCCTGGCTTCTGCTTCGAGAGCGGCGAGATCTCGGTCGGAAAATCGTAGACGAAGGTGGGCTGCACGAGCGAAGGCTCCACCAGCTCCTCGAAGATCGCTGCAGCGGTCCTGCCCGCGCCCGCGGAGCGGTCCACACCGATTCCGAGTCGCGAGGCCAGGCGCGCAGCTCGCCCGGTATCGCGCAGGTCGGCCTCGGTGACCTCCTCTCCAAGCCTCGCTGCAGCCGCCGACGCCGCCGCGCGGCGCAGCGAAAGGCGCGCGAACGGAGGTCGGAACGAGACCGTGCTACCGGCGTACACGACCTCGTCCGAGCCGACAGCCCGCTCGGCTACAAACAGCATCATCTCCTCGGTCAGGTCCATCAGTGCCTGGTAGTCGCTGTAGGCCTCGTAGAACTCCAGCATCGTGAACTCGGGGTTGTGCTGTGTGGAGATCCCCTCGTTCCGGAAGTTCCGGTTGATCTCGTAGACCCGCTCGATTCCCCCGACAAGGAGCCTCTTGAGGTAGAGCTCGGGGGCGATGCGCAGGTAGAGGTCGATGTCGAGCGCGTTGTGGTGGGTCCGGAACGGCCTGGCAAGGGCGCCTCCGGCAATCGGCTGCATCATCGGCGTCTCGACCTCGAGGTAACCACGCCGGTCGAGGAAGGCCCGCAGCGCCGAAAGCACCTTCGTGCGCGTTTCGAACACGCGGCGCGACTCGGGGTTTACCGCGAGGTCGAGGTAACGCTGCCGGTACCGCAACTCCACGTCCTGCAGCCCGTGCCATTTCTCAGGCAGGGGGCTCAGGCACTTCGACAGGAACGTCAGAGACGCCGCACGGATGGTCAGCTCGTTGGTCTTCGTTCTGAATAGGGTCCCCGATGCCCCGATGAAATCGCCGATGTCGAGCAGCTTGAAGACGGCGAAATCGCGCGGCGGGACGGAGTCCTCGCGCACGTAGACCTGTATTCGCGCCGCGCCGTCGGAGATCACCAGGAAGTTCGCCTTGCCGAAGCCCCTGATGGCGAGAATCCTGCCGCTCGTGACCGTCTCGACAGGATCCGATTCGAGCAGCGCCGCGGTGCGGGAGCCGAAGGCCGACTGCAGCTCCGATACTGTGTGCTTGCGGTGGAACGACCTCGGGTACGGTTCCACCCCCAGCGCTTTCAACTCCTCGAGGTTCTGGCGCCTTTGCGCCAGGAGTTCAGGTTCCTGCGGCATCGTCGTCCAGTTTCCGCCTGATCGCGTCGAGGACCCCGTTGACGAACGCGACCGACTCGTCCCCGCTGAAGGTCCTCGCGAGTTCGAGGGCTTCGTTGATTATGACAGGGCGAGGCGTGTCGCGCTCGGCCAGCAACTGGTAGACCGCCATGCGGAGTATCAGCCGGTCCACGGCCGCCATCCGCCCGACACGCCAGTGCTCCGTGCTCGCCTCGAGCAAGGCGTCGATTCGTTCGAGGTCCGCGACGGTGCCGAGCGCGAGCCTGACGGCGAGCCGCCGCACATCGGCCGGCGGCTCGCCGCTGACCACAAGCCAGTAGGTTTCGGCCGCCTCCCCAATCGGCGTCCGCCCCACCTCCCACTGGTAGAGTATCTGCAGCGCAGCCTGGCGGGCGCGGTGCCTCGGTTGCAGCGCCTGCGACCCGCTCGGGTTCTCGTCTTCCTGGCCGGGCACTTCAGCCCCTGCTCGCGATCTGCCGGTAGAGCGTGGCCATCTCCACTGCGGCCACCGCGGCCTCGTAGCCCTTGTTCGAGCTTCCGCCGCCAGCCCTCGCCAGCGCTTCCTCGGCGGAGTTGGTCGTAAGGATGCCGAACGTGATGGGCACGCCCGTAGCTCCGGACGCCTGTGCCAGCGCGTGCGATGACGCGGAAGCAATGTAGTCGAAGTGCGGAGTCTCGCCCCGAATCAGGCAGCCGAGGCACACGATCGCGTCGAAGCGGCCGGTTTCGGCTGCTTTACGTGCTGCCGCCGGCACCTCGAAAGCGCCCGGCACGCGCAACACGGTGATCATCGAGTCTTCCACGCCCGCCCCTTCGAGCGCGGCGAGCGCACCGGCTTCGAGCCTCCTGGTGACGAAGTCGTTGTACCGCGAAACGACCAACGCCAGCCGCAGGCCGCGCCCGTCTCTTGAACCGTTCAGTTCGATCATGAGGTCAGCAATCAGCGGTCAGCGGTCAGCTTTCAGCGGTCAGCTTCCAGCGATCAGCTTTCAGCGTTCAGCGGTCAGCTATCAGATTTCAGCGTTCAGCGGTCAGCTATCAGCTTTCAGCGGTCAGCTATCAGCGATCAGCTATCAGCGGTCAGCTTTCAGCGATCAGCTATCAGCGGTCAGCTTTCAGCGATCAGCTATCAGCGATCAGCTTTCAGCGTTCAGCGTTCAGCTTTCAGCCATCGGCGTTCAGCAACCTCTCCGACAAGCGACACAAGATCCGGAAATACGGCCTGTGAGCCGAGATCACTTGCCGCGGAACTCGGGCCTGCGCTTCTCGAGGAAGGCGCGTGTTCCCTCGCGCATGTCCTCGGTCGCGAACGTCAGCCCGAAGAGCGCCGCCTCGAGAAACGCCCCCTCGCGGAACGGGACCTCGGCACCGCGGTCGATTGCCTCCATCGCGGCCTGGATTGCCAGCGGCGCGCTCGCAGCAAGGGCCGAAGCGAGCTGCCGTGCTTCCGACAGCAACGTCGCCGCCGGCACAACCCGATCCACGAGTCCTATGCGCAAGGCCTCGGCCGCGTCCACGTTCCGACCGGTGAGGACAATGTCCATCGCCCTGCCCCTGCCGACGAGCCGAACCAGGCGCTGCGTGCCCGCGAATCCGGGAATCAGGCCGAGCTTCACCTCGGGCTGCCCGAGGACCGCCGTGTCGGCAGCGACGCGAAGCGTGCACGCCATGGCAAGCTCGCACCCCCCGCCGAGCGCGTAGCCGTTGATGGCCGCGATGAAGGGCTTGGGTGACTGCTCGATCAGGTCGAGCACGTGCTGGCCGCGGAGAGCATAGGCCTTCCCCTCCGACGGCGTCAGCAGCGCCAACTCGGAGATGTCGGCCCCCGCGACGAACGCTTTGTCTCCGGCACCGGTGACAATGGCCACCCGAACAGCGCCGTCGTTCCGGACCTCCAGGACGGCCTGACGCAATTCGTCGAGTGCCTGCCTGCTGAGGGCATTCCTGGCCTTCGGACGGTCGATGGTTATGACCGCCGTCGCCCCCTCGCGTTCAAGGCGCAAGTGCTCGAATGGCATCCCAGCCTCCCGTCACCTTCCGGCGCCGCGCTCGTCGTGACTTGCCGGCATCCGGGCGAAAAGCGCGGAGATTATACCCCAGCAGTAGACGGCCACGGCCCCGGCGAGAGCCCCGGCGGCGTCCGACAGGAAGTCGGCGAGTTCGACAGCCCTGCCTGGCACGAACGCCTGGTGCACCTCGTCGGTGAGCCCGTAGAGGGTGGCTAGGAAGGCGGCCGCAGCCGCAGCCTGCACCGATGGACGCAGCCATCGACTCCGGGCCAGAGCGCGCACGAGAAGCACGGCGAGAATCAGGTATTCGCCGAAGTGAATGGCCTTGTCCCAGCCTCCGCCGGGGAGCGACGGCAGATCCGACGTCCCCGACACCACGAAGATCAAGCCCATGTACGAGACGACCGGCCCCCAGGCCGAAAGAAAAGAGCTTGGAGTCATCCGCGGCAGGCGCTTCAGAGCGGGAACGGATACATGACCCAACCGAGAACGAGCGCGCTCACCATGAAGCCTCCGAACAGCTTCGCGCCCAGGCGAAGCTGGCTGCCCGGATCGTCGGCGAGGAGCACCGCGAAGACCACGGAGACCAGGAAGGCGAAGAGCGTCATGAGGAAGATGTGGCTCGCCATGTCACTTTCGCCCCATGCTTATGTCGTAGACGTCGAGCACGACGAGGGCGTTTAGCAACCCGGCCGCAACAAGGAAGGCGTTGCCGTACTCGTAGGTGACGTCAGCCACCCGGCCGGCACCTTGACCGAGCGCGCTCGCGAGGAAATAGATGACACCGACACCCAGGTCAGCCACGGCAGCAAGGCCCACCAGGGGCTCGGAGAACTCGAAGGGGAAGAGCCGGCCACCGATTGCAATGCCGATCATGAACATCGCGGGAAGCGCCACGAGGAAGACGACACCCTTGCCTCGCCGCCCCAGCAGGATGTGCCCTGCGCCGGGAACGGCCCAGGCCGCTAGGCACGAGAGGATCCAATTGCCGGACCGAGCGCGGGCCGCCGCGGCTTCTCGCATCGGCACAGTTTACACAATCCTGGCGCTTATTTCCTGTTCCAGGCGGAGGCTGCGCTCGCGGCGTAGTACCCCGAGCGGGTCCGGGGCCGGGCGTTCGGGTGGTTGACGAGCCTGACGATGATGCGGCGGAACGACCCGTCGGTTCCCGGGTTGCGCGGCGGGTAGCCGATCGAGTATTGCATCGACAGCTCGCTGGCAATCTGCTTGTAGATGAAGCCGAGCTCGGCGAGGACCTTCGGGAAGAACGATAGCGCCCCGGACTCCCGAGCTATCGCCTTCAAGGCGTAGGCGGACTCTGAGTAAGAGCGGTTCTGCCAAAAGGCGCGCGCCTGCTCGGCCTCCCAACCTGACATGATCGATATCGGGTAGACGGCCACGCCCGAGCGCTTCACTGACTCGAGCACGTCCTCGAAGCTGATGAGGCTGGCGGTGTCGTTGCCGTCACTGAGCACGACTACCGCCTGGCGCCTTACGTCCGCGATGTCGCGCTCCCTGCCGCGCGACATCCGGCGAAGCTCTTGCAAGACTATGTAGAGGGCATTGTGCAGCGAGGTGCTGCCGGTGGCACTCGTCGCGCGGATGGCGTCCTCGAGTGCACGACGGTCGGAAGTGAACGGCTGCAGGATCACAGCGTTTTCGGAGAAGCCCACGACCTCCGCCACGTCGCCGGGGCGGAGCACTCCGAGGAGCCCCGCCGCCGCCTCCTGCACGAGCGAGAGCTTGTCGCTCATGCTCGAGCTCGTGTCGAGCATGATCACCAGGTCCAGAGGCACGGCAGAGGCGGCGAAGAAGACGATCTCCTGAGGAACGCCGTCTTCGAAGACGGCGAAGTCCTCTTTGGCAAGGCCTCGCACGTGCTGGTTACTATTGTCGGTAACTGTTACGTTGAGCGCCACCAGTTCCGAAGATGTCCTGAAAGTCGTCCCGACTGGCTGCTGGACTCCGGCGCCGCCTTGACCACCGAAACCGCTCCAGAAAGGCCACACTACGGCCGCCGCAATGAGTATTCTCGACCGCGCACGCCCGACTCTCACCTCGCCGCCCTCCCTGCCATCCACGTGCAGTTTCGGCCTTCGAAAACGAGCGAGTGCAAGTGGCGTTCCCAGAGCGGCGTCAAGCAATCGGGCGTCAGGAACCCGGCATGAGGGGTCGGGGAACGGTCCTTTGCGGTAGACTCCGAAGCGTGACCCCAGACGCGCGTTCCGGCGCAGGAGTGGCGCCGGCGAAGACCTCACTGGCTGGCGTGGCTCTGATTTCGGGTGCTCTGCTGATGACAGAGCTCGCGCTCACGCGGATCTTCTCGGTCACGATGTACTACCATTTCGCCTTCCTTGCCATCTCGATCGCTCTCTTCGGTTTGAGCGCGAGCGGCGTGTACGTGTACCTGGCTCGCCATCGGCTCGCCCGGCGCGAAACGCGCCAGCTGCTCGCCCGCCGTTCGCTGGCTTTCGCGGCCGCAACAACCGTGTCCCTGGCCATCTTGGTGCGCATCCGCGTGGGCCTGAACTACTCGCCATGGAACCTCGCGGGCATGCTGGCCATCTACTTTCTGGCCGCAGTACCCTTCTTCACCGGCGGAACCGTTGTCACGATTGCCCTGTCGCGGCTTGCCCCCTGGGCGAGCACCGTGTACGCGGCCGATCTTCTCGGCGCCGCGGTCGGCTGCCTGCTCCTTATCCCTCTCCTCGACGGCGTCGGCGCTCCTGGGGTAATCCTGGCGGCGACGCTCTCCGGCACCACCGCTTCGGTCTTCTTCGCCGGGCGTCGAAATGTCTGGTCCGCCGCGACCGGCGCGGCGGCCGCGACCGCCCTTGCGGCCGCGGCGTGGCTGACGGGCCTCGTGCCCTTCGATGTGGCGGACACGAAGGGCCACGAGGGCGACCGCATCCTTTTCAGCCGCTGGAACTCTTTTTCGCGCGTCGCTGTTTACGATAGAGGCCACGGCGACTGGTCGCTGAGCCCCCGTTATGCCGGCCCGCTTCCCGAAACGCGGTTCATGGACATCGACTCGGCCGCCTCCACGCCAATCCTGCGCCTCCGGAACGGCCCTGAAGATGCGGCGTACCTCCGTTACGAGCTCACCTCGCTTGCCTACCACCTCTTCGCAGCGCGGAACGGTGACGGCGGTGGCCAGGCTTGGGCGGGCCCCGCGGTGCTGGTGATCGGCCCCGGCGGCGGTCGTGACCTGGTGTCGGCTCTGCTCTTCGGCGCCCCGCGCGTGGACGCGGTGGAGATCAACCGGATAATCGCCCGAGACGTGATGCTCGGAGAGTTCCGCGACTACTCCGGCGGCATCTACGCGGAGCCCCGCGTCCGCGTGTTCGTCGAGGACGGGCGAAGCTTCGTCCGCCGCTCGCGCGAACGCTACGACGTCATCCAGGCATCGCTGGTCGACACGTGGGCCGCGACGGCAGCCGGCGCATACACCCTCACCGAGAACAGCCTCTACACCGTCGAGGCGTTCGGTGACTACCTCGATCACCTGAGCGCAAGTGGCGTGCTGTCGATAACGCGGTGGGTATTCGACGGCCTGCGCCTCGTCTCGCTCGCACGGGCAGCGTGCGAAGAGCGCGGCCTCGACGCCTCGGAACGAATCGTCGTCATCGGACACGACAAGGTGGCGACTTTTCTCCTCAAGAGCACGCCGTTCACCGCGGCCGAGTTGTCAACCCTCACCGAAGTGTCGCGGTCGCTGGATTTCGAGCCGCTTTACCTGCCAGGGCAGACCGTCGCCGGCAACGAGTACGCGGCGCTTGCGCTGGCGGAGGATCCAGGCACGTTCTACGAGCGGCACCGCCAGGACGTCCGGCCGACGACCGACGACCGGCCGTTCTTCTTCCACACGACGAAGCTCGCCGATCAGTGGGAGGTGGCTTTCGGGCGGTCGATGCTTTTCGGGAACGGCCTGAGCGCCCTGCTGACGTTGATGGTCATCGCGACAGGCCTGGTCGTCTCGTTCATCCTGGCGCCCCTCGCGGTTGGAGGGCGTGGCCTGCTCGGGACAGGCTGGGCGGGTTGGCTGACGTACTTCGGGCTCCTGGGCGGCGGGTTCATGCTCATCGAAGTGGCGCTTCTGCAGCGGTTCGTTTTGCTGCTCGGGCACCCGGTCTACTCGCTGACCGTCACGCTCTTTGCGCTCCTTACCGGAGGCGGCTTCGGGTCGTTCGCCAGCCGCTCGATCGCGCCCGGCACTCTTCGGCGTCGCATTGTCGCGATTGCCTGCGGGGTGAGCGCCGCCGCCATCGCCGCGATGGCGGCCCTGCCCGCTGTCGTGTCGGCCGCAATCGCCATGCCCCTTCCAGCCCGCATCGCACTGGCTGCACTGCTTCTCCTGCCGGCAGGATTCATGATGGGGATGCCCCTTCCCGGGGGGATTCGAATCATGTGCGACTCGCGCCCGGAGCTCGTCCCTTGGGCCTGGGCGATGAACGGCGCGCTGTCGGTCGTCGGCGCCGTGCTGGCGGTCTTCATCGCGATGAACTGGGGCTTCTCGGCAACGCTGGCGACCGGCGCGGCGCTGTATGCCCTCGCAGCGCTGGTGCTGTGGCTCCAAGGCGGCCCGCACGTGACGAGCGGCGTGGCCTCACACGCAACTTGAACCACCCATCTGTTCCGCGTGCGAAAGCCCCTGCGCTCCGCCGTGCGCGGCCTCGCTCAGCGACCGCTGCGATCAACTCGGTCCCGCTGCACCGGCCATGAACCGCCGCGTGAACACGCTCTGTCCGGCCGCGGCCTGTCCGGGGAAGAGAGCTTCCCGCTGGCCGCCTCGCGCAGCTCGTGAGGACCGAAGCGCCCACCGATCGGCGAACGAGACACCGGGGCAGTACGCGACCAGCGTCACACGGCGAGCGGGCCGAAGTTGGCCCCGTAGCGGGCGGCGAACTCCTCGCGCGTGTAGGCATGGCTCGAACCGCCGATGTGCTCGAGGGCGAAGCTGGCCGCGACGCTGCCGAGTCGGCCGGCGACCTCGAGGTCGGCCCCCACTGCGAGCCCCTTCATGAAGCCGCCGCGGAATGCGTCGCCGACGCCGGTTGGGTCGACTATTTCGGCGGGCGGCACCGCCGGCACCTCGATTCGGCGGCCATCGAGCACGATGAGAGCGCCCTTCTCCCCACGCGTGACCACGAGGACGCGCGCCAGGCCCAGCATGTCCGTCTCGCCCATCCCCGTCTTCTCGCGGATGAGCTCGAACTCGTAGTCGTTCGAGATCAGGAAGGCAGCTCCGGCGATCCCGCGCCTCAGTTCCTCGCCGCTCATCCTTGCAACCTGCTGACTCGGATCGAAGATGTACGGGACGCCGAGGGCCCGGCATTCGGCCGCGTACCGCAGCATGGCCTCCGGGTCGTTGGGGGCGACAATTACGAGATCGACGGGGCCGGCGGCGCGGAACGACAGCTCTGCGGCGTGGGCCATCGCGCCCGTGTAGAAGCTTGCTATCTGGTTGCCGTCCTTGTCGGTGCTGCAGAAGAACGACGCGGTGAACTTCCCTGGTACCTCCGCGACGAGCGAGGTGTCGACGCCAGCGGCCTCGAGAAACGCCCGGTACTCCGCGAAGTCCTGTCCCGCCGTTCCCATCAGCCTGGGCCGCTCGCCGAGCAGGGCCAGCGTGTAGGCGATGTTCGGCCCGCAGCCCCCGCGCCTCTTGTCCATCGAATCGACGAGGAAGCTGAGGCTCACCCTCTGGAGATGGCCGGGCAGGAGGTGCTCGCTGAAGCTGCCCGGGAACGACATCAGGTAATCGTAGGCGATCGAGCCGGTGACGATGATTTTCATTCGCGGCATCCAGGCGACGCGGGTGTCACGCCGTTTTCGCAAGACCCTTCAGCGGTCAGGACCGCGCCGCCTCGGGCTTCACCGGTTCGATTCTTGCCTCGCTCTCCGGACACGGGATGTACTTGCCGATGATGGGCGCCAGGTCGCGCTTGACGTCCTCCGGCACCCGGTCGGCAGCCGTTATGACCGCGTTCTCCAGGGCGCTGCCGCAGCTGCACGTCCGTTCAGCCGGCAAGGCTCCGATCGCGCCGGCAATCACCTGTTTCGCCACGCTCGCGTTCTTCATCAGGTTGCCCACGATCATGTCCACCGAAACCTGGTCGTGATCGGGGTGCCAGCAGTCGTAGTCGGTGATCAGGGCCAGCGTCGTGTAGCAGATCTCCGCCTCCCGGGCGAGCTTCGCCTCCTGGAGGTTGGTCATGCCGATGATGTCCATGCCCCACGAGCGGTACAGCCGCGATTCCGCGAGGGTAGAGAACTGCGGCCCCTCGATGCACACGTAAGTGCCTCCCATGTGCACGTTGGCGCCGGCCGCCTTGGCCGAATCGAAGGCAAGGCGGGCGAGCGCGGGGCAGACGGGATGCGCGAAGGCCACGTGCGCCACAATACCGCGGCCGAAGAACGTGCTGGCACGGCATCTGGTCCGGTCCAAGAACTGATCGGGGATCAGAATGTCGAGCGGAGCGTACTCCTGCTTGAGGCTGCCCACCGCGCTCGCCGAGAAGATGCGTTCCACACCGAGGAGCTTGAAGCCGTAGATGTTGGCCCTGAAATTGAGCTCCGATGGCATGAGCACGTGGCCCGCTCCGTGGCGCGCCAGGAACGCCACACGGCGGCCGTGAATCTGCCCGATCACATACGGCCCGGACGGATCGCCGAACGGCGTGCTGACGCGCACTTCCGCCCTGTCGGTGAGTTCAGCCATGTCGTACAGCCCACTACCGCCGATGATGCCGATATCGATCTTCATTTCGTAGAAATCCCTCCGGCCCCTGCCGGGACGCCGCCGGCAAGAGCGGGTGATCGTACCCCGGACCCTCCCGGCGCTACCAGCCGAACGTCTGGCGGAGCCAGGGCAGGACCAGCGCGAAGAACAGGATGATGGCAGCGGGCACGAGCGTCAGAAACAGCAGCCACATTGCCTCGGCCTTGAAGGTGAAGGCTTGACGCATGACACCTCCGGCAGTGGGGATTATACGATCGTATGTCGCTGGTCGTATGTCGTGTGCCGCACGTACCAGGCCGAAGGCCGAATCGGATGTCGACGCCGGATGGTTCGCCCCACAATCAGGCCGAAAGAACTCCCGCGACGTGACTACGAGGTACGGACGCGACGTCGTTTGGAAAACAGCTGACGCCGGGATCCCCCGAGCGCGCGCGACAGGATGTCGCTCACAGCAGCGTACGGATCGATCTCCCGCAAAGCGACCCGCTCGATGATTTCGTCCATTTCTGTCGGCGAGACCACCTCGCGGCTCACGTGGTCGAGAAACCGGTCGGCGAGCATTTCGCGGAGCCTCCAGGCCGAGCGGGCCCGGCGCCTGGCTGGCGCGCTCTGGGCACCATGCTTCCGGAATCGATCCAGAGCATCGAGCAGTTCGTCGACGCCATCCCCACGCCTCGCCTGTGTCTCGATCACGGGAGGGCGCCACCGCCCGGACGACCAGTCCTGCAGGTTCAGCAACGACTCGACGTGCGCCACGGTGCGGCTTGCGCCCTCGCGGTCCGCCTTGTTGACGACGAAGACGTCGGCAATCTCCATGATGCCGGCCTTCAGCGCCTGGACCTCGTCGCCTGCGCCCGGCACCAGCACTACTATCGAGACATCGGCGGTCCGCACGATGTCGACCTCATCCTGCCCGACTCCGACCGTCTCGACAATCACCACGTCCTTTCCAGCGGCGTCGAGCACCATTACGGCCTCCGCGGTGGCGCGCGCGAGGCCCCCGAGATGTCCCCTGGTCGCCATGCTGCGGATGAACACGCCGGGGTCACCCGCGTGCGACTGCATCCGGACGCGGTCGCCCAGCACGGCGCCGCCGCTGAACGGGCTCGTCGGATCGACGGCCACGACCCCGACCGTCTTCCCATCGCGCCTGCAGGCGGCCGTCATCCTGTCCGCCAGGGTGCTCTTCCCTGCGCCGGGCGGGCCGGTCAACCCAACGATTTCAGCCCGGCCCGTCCTGCCGAAAATGCCGCGGACGATGGCCGCAGCCCCGGGCAGGTCGTCTTCGATCACGGTGATGGCCCGCGCGACAGCGCGTGGCTCGCCCTCGAGGACGCGCGCGACGAGAGCCGCCGCCGAAGCGTCGCCGGCGACCATCATCTCGCCTCGCCCGAGAAGATCTGCCGCGCAATGACGAGCCGCTGGATCTCGCTCGTCCCCTCGCCTATCGTCGTCAGCTTCACGTCGCGGAAGAACTTCTCCGCAGGGTAGTCCTTGACGAAACCGTAACCGCCGAAGATCTGAACGGCGTCCTCGGCGGCGCGGACGGCGACCTCGCTCGAGTAGAGCTTCGCCATCGCCGACTCGCGGGTCGTTCGCCTGCCCTGGTCCTTGAGGTAGGCGGCCCGGTAGGTCATCAGCCTCGCGGCCTCTATACGAGTATGGTGGTCTGCGAGCTTCCACCTGATGGCCTGGAAGCTGGCGATCCGCTGGCCGAACTGCTTCCGTTCGAGCGAGTAGCGGTGCGCGGCGTCGAAGGCACCCTGTGCGAGGCCGACGGCGAGCGCCGCAATGCCGATCCGGCCGGCGTCGAGCACCTGCAGGGCGTTGACGAATCCTTCCCCCTCTCTGCCGAGCAGGTGGTCTTCCGGCACGCGGCACTCCTCGAAGACCACCTCGCTCGTGTCGCTGGCCCTCATCCCGAGCTTGTCTTCCTTGCGGCCGGAACTCATTCCGGGCGTACCCCTCTCGACTATGAAGGCCGAGATGCCGTGGTGGCCACGATTCCGGTCGGTAACCGCCATTGCAATCACGATGTCGCCGACGGTCCCATGAGTGGTGAACGTCTTCGAGCCGTTCAGCACCCACGACCCGCCGCAGCGCACCGCGGTCGTTCTGGTTCCCGCAGCGTCGCTGCCCGCAGTGGGTTCGGTCAGCCCCCAGGCGCCGATCTTCTGCCCGCTTGCGAGAGGAACCAGGTAGCGCTGCTTCTGGGCCCGGGTACCGAACATGAACAAGTGCGACGCGGCCAGGCCGTTGTGGGCGGCGACCGACAGCGCGATCGACGGATCGACCCTGGCCAGCTCCTCGATGCAGATGCAGTAGTCGACAGCCGACATCGCGGCGCCGCCGTACTCTTCGGGAAACTGGATCCCCATCAGGCCGAGCGCGGCGAGGCGCGGAACCAGCTCGACCGGGAAGTGCTGCTTGTCATCCCACTCCCGCACGTGCGGTCCGATCTCCGCCTCGGCGAACTCGCGCACGGTCATGCGGAGCAATCGTTGCTGTTCGGTCGGCTCGAAGTCCATCGACGGCTCTCGCCCTGTGCCGGGGGCCTCGCCTGCCCGAGTTGTACTTTGAATCGCCCTTTCCAACTATAGCGGATTGTGGACCAGTGAGGACAGCTTGGCTAACATGTGCGGGGCTGGAGGACGCGGAGTGACCAAGCGATCGATCGCCGTTACAGCAATGACAGCAGCGGCGCTGCTCCTTGCGGCGCGCCCGGCGTCAGCCGACATCACCGCTTTCGTCGGGCTGGCGACAGCACCGGCCGGGAACCGGCCGGCCAGGGGGGTAGGAGTCGGGTTCGGGTTTCTTGTCGTCGGCTTCGAGGCAGAGTACCTCACGGCGGCGGAAGACGTCGAAGACGCGTCGCCTTCGTTCCGCGTGGGGTCCTTCAACGGGATGCTGCAAACCCCGGTCGAGATGGCGCGCACGCAGTTCTACGTCACCGCCGGCGGCGGCCTGTATCGCGAACGCCTCGGGGCCTTTCAGGAAACGCACGTGGCAGTCAACACGGGCGGCGGCGCGAAGATTCGCCTGGCGGGTCCGCTGCGTCTTCGTGTCGACTACCGCCTGTTCCGGTTGAGCGGCGAACCGCTCGTCCAGCGTGCGCACCGGCTCTACGTGGGACTGAACCTGGCGTTCTAGCGACGCCGAACCCGGGAAGGGAATGGCAGCGGCAGAACGGTCTGCCACTGCCACCTCCCCGGCTACTGCTTGAACCGGGCGAGCAGGTTCAGATTGATCGGCACCAGCTTGCGCGGACCGGTATTGTACGACTCGCTGTACTTGTTGTACAGGTTGATGTACTCGGCCGTCGTCGAGCCCTCAGGGATGTTCGGGAATGCCTCCTGGAGGATGACCCCCGGGTGGTAGTTCGCGCCCTTGACCACCGGGTCTATCACCTGCACGTAGACGCTCACGCCATCGATCCCGGACGGGTCCGGCGACTTGAAAACGGTCCACCCCTCGGCCTGCTGCCGCCGCTCGGGTTTCTCGCTCTTCTGCAGAGCCTCCTTGATCTTGGCCATGACCATCTCGTAGTCGGCAGCCTTGGCCGTCTGGATATAGTGCAGGAGGACTACGGCGTCAGCCGGGTACGTGACCGTGGGCGTCGCAGGCTGTTGGGCTTCCTGAGCGTAGGCTGGCCCGGCAAAGGCGAGTGCGAAAGCCAGAACGCCGAGTCCAACCAGGATCGAAGACCACCTCTGTCGCATGCAGGGCCTCCTTGGCGAAAAACGGTCCGAGAACGGCATACTCTACCGTACCCGGCTGTCGATGAAAACCGCCATGACCTCGTTCGACAACAGAAGGCCACGGCGGGTGAGCCTCAGGACGTCGCCGTCGAGCAGCACGAGGCCGGCGTCGAACGCCTCCGAGAGGCGCTCCCTGTAGCGCTCCAGGACGTCCACAGCATAGTGCAGTCTCATCTCCCGAAGATCAACCCCCTCTACCAGGCGCAGGCGCATGAACAGCGCCTCCTCGAGGCGCTCCTGGGCGGTCAACCGGCGGACTTCGGCCGCGACAGGCCTGCCCGCGGCAACGGCCTCCACATAGTCGAGGGTCGCGGAAACCGATTTCCACCGGACACCATCGATGGTCGAATGCGCACCGCACCCGAACCCGAACCAGTCCCCGTCGGTCCAGTACTTCATGTTGTGCCTGGACCGCCGTCCGGGCATCGCAAAGTTGGAGATCTCGTAGTGTTCGTAGCCCGAGGCTGCCAGCGTGTCGATGGCCGCCTCGTACATGTCGCAGGCCACCTCGTCGGGTGGCAGCCCGAGTCCGCCCCTGGCCATCTCCTCGCGGAGGGGCGAGTTCGGATAGAGCTCCAGCATGTAGAGCGAGGCATGCGCCGGAGCCAGGCCGGTGAGCCGCTCCAGCGACTTCTGCCAGTCCTCGACCGACTGCCCGGGCAGCCACATCATCAGGTCGAGGCTGATGTTGCCGAGCCCGCTCGCCCTGATCTCGGCGAGCGCCTCCACGGCCCTGGCGGCGGTGTGGGTCCGTCCGAGTCGCTCGAGCTCGTCCGCATTGAACGACTGGACTCCGAGGCTCACGCGGTTCACGCCGGCCTCGCGAAAGCCGGCCATGCTGGCGGCAGTCACGGTTTCCGGGTTCGCCTCCAGCGTCACCTCGGCGTCCGAGCACAGGCCCAACGCGTCCCGACACGCCACTATCAGCCGTCGAACTTCCCAGGGTTCGAGGAGCGATGGTGTTCCGCCGCCGAAGTACAGGGTGTCGGGGGAAGACAAGGATAACGGAGGGAAGGGGCCGTCAAGGGGGTGGCGGCCGGCATCGAGCCGGCTGCCCGTCTTGCGGATGTCTCGCTCCAGCGCCGCTACGTAGCGCTCCTTCAGCACCGGGTCGAAGAGGACGCGGTTGAAGTTGCAGTAGCGGCAGATCGAGGCGCAGAACGGAACGTGGATGTAGATGCCGGGAGGCGCCATCCGTTCCAGTCTAGCGGAATCAGCTGCCGGCCCTCCCGCCAGGCCACTTCAGGTCGGCCCTGCCTTTGAGCTCTGCACGGGCGGGGCTGCCGGAGCGCGACGGCATCTGGCGGCGCGGGCGGCCACGCTTCCAGAGCATCACGAGGTCCTCGACGCCCGCGTTGGGCGGAGCGTGGCGATAGTCGGCGCCGTCGTACTCCAGGAATTCGCACATCTCGTAGAGCCGCGAGTGGATCCGGAAGCCCACGCGCTCGAGCAGCGAGTCGCCCTCGCCCGTCTGCTCTTTCTCCTCGAAGTTGGACGTGAAGATCGTCAGGCGCCGCTCGTTGTACCGCGTGTTGACGATGAGGTTCAGTGTCTCCTCGACCCACTCGGACGTCTTCTCGGCGCCGAGGTCGTCGAGCACCAGAAGGTCGGCGGTCATGACGGGCCGAAGCACCTCGATCTCGGTGGTGCGTACAACCGGGTCGTACGTGCTGCGTATGACGCGGAGGAGGTCCCGCGTGTCATAGAAGAGCCCTCGTGCGCCGCATCTTTGGACTACCCTCTTCAGCACCGCGACTGCGAGGTGGCTCTTGCCTATGCCCGGCGGCCCTATGAAGAAGAGCCCCTTGTCCAAGACGGGGAACGCGTCGGCAAACCTCCTTGCGGCAGCGACCGCCCGGACGAGGCGCTCGTTCTCGTAGACCACGAAGTTGTCGAGGTCGCAGTGCTCGTAGCGCTTCGGTATCCGCGCGAGCGACATTGCCTTGCTGACCGCTCCATCCCGCCAGCAGGCGCAGCGCCTGGCCCTGCTGACGCCGTCGACGAGCGAGGTGACCCAGCCGGTGCCGTCGCACTCGGCGCAGGGAACGAGAGGTGCGGTCAATTCAGTGCGCTCCTGATCTCCTGGGCCTTCTGCGACCGGCGCAGCTTCTCCTTCGCACCGGCCTCGATCTGGCGCACGCGCTCGCGCGAGAGACCGAGCTTCGCGCCGATTTCCTCCAGCGTCATGGGGTCACCGCCCTCGAGGCCGTATCTCAGCTGCATGATTGCACGTTCGCGCGGATCGAGCTCCGCGATGAGCGCCCGTATCTGCGAGAAAAGCGCTTCCTGGATCAGCTCCTCCTCGATCACGGGTGCCGTCCAGCCCGCGAGACGCTCGTCCTCGCATCCCTCGGCTCCCGGCCATGGCTCCCCCAACGAGACATCGCGCCCGGAGACCTGGACGAGATCGGCCACCTCGGCTTCGGGTATCTCGAGGTCCGCCGCGATCTCGCGTGCGCTTGGCGCCCGCCCGAGCTGCGCGGCAAGCCGGGCGACGTCGCGCCGGAAGCGTGCCGCGACGGGCGAGAGCCTCACGGGAATGGCGAATATCCTGGCCTGCGCCGATATGGCGTGTGTCAGCGCCTGGCGTATCCACCATACCGCGTAGGTGATGAAGCGGACATTGCGGGAGGGGTCGAAGCGGCGCGCAGCCTCCATGAGGCCCAGGTTGCCCTCGTGGATCAGGTCCAGGAAGGGGACACCCAGGCCGCGGTACCTCTTCGCGTAGTGGACCACGAAGCGTAGGTTCGCCTCCACCAGTTGCTTGAAGGCGGCCTCGTCCAGGTCACGCTGGATCCGGGTTGCGATCTCGCGCTCTTCATCGGGGCTGAGAAGGGGCACCCTTGCGATCTGCCGGAGGTACTCGCGAAGCGTCGCGGCCTCTTCCGGCTCCCGGGCCTTGCGTGTCACGGCAAGATGATACTTCAGGTGCGAGCGCGTTCGCCTCCAGTTTCGCGTGCGGCCGCCGGCCTCTGTGAGAGCTCTCCCTTCGCGGCAGAACGGCCCTGTGTCTGGGCGGGCACCTGCAGCTGCGGCTGAGGGGGCGCGGCAGTCCGCACGAGTTCTGCGGGCGACGACTTGACGAGAGCTGTTCCGAGCCGTTGCTCCCAGTCGTCGAGGCCTCGCGCGAGTTCGCGCTTCACGTATTCCATGAACTCGTTGACCTCTTTCTGCATCTGCTCGATCTTGCGCCGCATGTTGAGGATTATCTCGACGCCTGCCAGATTGACGCCGAGGTCCCTCGTCAAAGCGAGTATCGTCTCGAGCTGTTCGAGGTCTTCGTCCGAGTACAGGCGCGTGTTGCCTTCAGTGCGCGCAGGCTTGAGCAGGCCTTCGCGCTCGTACAGGCGAAGCGTCTGCGGGTGGATGTTGTACTTCTGGGCGACGGCGCTGATCATGTAGTGCGCGCGGCCCGTTCGCTTGACTGCCATTCGTCGCTTCCCCCGGCCGGTTCCCGCACGCTGCCGGCGTTTATCCTCCCGAACTCGCGGAGCAGTTCCTTCGATCGCTCGTCGAGCACCGGCGGGAGCACGAGGCGCACCTCGACCACGAGGTCACCCCGCTCCCCGCGTGGCGTGGGCACACCGCGGCCCCGCAGTCTGAAACGCTGTCCCGATTGGGTTCCCGGCGGCACACGCAGGCGTGCAGGACCGTCGGGCGTCGGCACCTCGATGCGCGCGCCAAGCCCTGCCTCGTGGATCGCCAGCGGAACGTCTATGTGCAGGTCGCAGCCCTCCCTTCGAAAGAACGGGTGCGGCTGGACCGTCACCGTCAGGAGCAGATCCCCGGGCGGACCGCCGCGCCGTCCCGCGTGGCCCTTGCCTGGGATACGGACCCGCGCGCCGTCGGAAACCCCTGGCGGGATATCGGCGGTGACCGTTTCAGCGCGCACTTCATTGCCCTGCCCCTGGCAGCGGCGGCAGATCGCCTCCCGCTGCCTGCCGCTTCCGTCGCAGCGGTCGCAGGGCTTGGAAAAAACCATGTGGCCGCGCGACGATCTCACGGTCCCCGACCCGCCGCAGGCCACGCATGGCGAATCAGCCGCCGACACTGTCCCGAGCCCGCTGCACAGCGGGCAGACCTCGGCCCGTGTGACAGGAAGCAGGCGCTGGACGCCGCGGATCGATTCCTCGAAGCTCACCTCCACGGCAGCGTGCAGGTCGGCGCCGCGCGACGGCCCCTCGCTCGCCTGCGCCTGCCGCCCCAGCACTTCGCCGAACAGGTCGCCAAACGTCGAGGCCCGGTGCCCGGACACGTCGACCGAAAAGTCGAATCCCTCGAAGCCGAACGTCACCGTCTCGGCACGCCCAGCTCCTTCGACGACGCCCTCCAGGTCGTAGCGCCGCCGACGCCCCGGGTCGCTGAGCGTCTCGTAGGCCAGCATGATCTGACGGAAGCGCCGCTCGGCGGCGGGATCCCCGGGATTGATGTCCGGGTGATAACGCCGCGCGAGCCGCCTGTAGGCCCGCTTTATATCCGCGAGCGTCGCCCTGTCATCCAGCCCGAGAACCGCGTACAGGTCCATCTCTCACCGCTTCTCGTCGTCGACGACCTCGGCGTCGATGACATCGCCGCTCTCGCCCGCCGACCGCCCCGCGCCAGCCGGTGTTTCCCCGCCCGCAGCGCCCGCAGCCTGCCCTCCCGCCCCGGCCTGGCGGTAGAGCGTCTCCGCCATCGCATGCGCCGCACGCTGGAGATCCTCGATGGCCTTCCGAAGCGCGGCGGCGTCCTCCCCCCCGCTCGCCTGCCGCAGGCCGCCGATCGCCGCCTCGATACGCTCGAGGTCGGAGGAAGCCAGCTTCTGGCGACTGTCCGCAAGCGTCTTCTCGACCGAGTAGATGAGGCCGTCGGCCTGGTTGCGGAGGTCGACGAGTTCCCGGCGGCGCCTGTCTTCGTCGGCGTGCGCCTCCGCCTCCCGCATCATCCTGTCCACCTCCTCCCTGGACAGGCCGCTCGAGGCCGTGATCGTGATCTTCTGCTCCTTGCCCGTCGCCCGATCCTTCGCCGATACGTTGACGATGCCATTCGCGTCGATGTCGAAGGTGACCTCGATCTGCGGAACGCCGCGCGGCGCAGGCGGAATGCCGTCGAGGTGGAACCGACCGAGCGTCCGGTTGTCCCGCGCCATCGGCCGCTCGCCCTGCAGCACGTGGATCTCGACGCTCGACTGGTTGTCCGCCGCCGTCGAGAACACCTCGCTCTTGCGAGTAGGTATCGTCGTGTTCCGCTCGATGAGCCTGGTCATGACACCGCCGAGCGTCTCGATCCCGAGCGAAAGAGGCGTCACATCGAGGAGCAGCAGATCCTTCACTTCACCAGCGAGCACGCCGGCCTGGACGGCCGCCCCTATCGCCACGACCTCGTCAGGGTTCACGCCTTTATGAGGTTCCTTTCCAAAGAGGTCGCGGACAATTGCCTGGACCCTCGGGATGCGCGTCGAGCCACCGACCAGGACCACCTCGTCGATTCGCGACGGCTGCAGTCCTGCGTCGGCCATCGCCTGTCGAACCGGCCCGACCGTCTTTTGAAGCAGATCCTCGACGAGCTGCTCGAACTTCGCCCGCGTGAGCTTCATCGTGAGATGCTTCGGCCCCGTCTGGTCGGCACTTATGAACGGCAGGTTGATGTCGGTTTCGGTGACCGTCGAGAGCTCCATCTTCGCCTTCTCGGCCGCTTCCCTGAGACGCTGGAGCGCCATGCGGTCCTTCGACAGGTCGATGCCCTCGCTCCTGCGGAACTCGGAAACGATCCAGTCGATGACCCGCTGATCTAGATTGTCACCGCCGAGGTGCGTGTCGCCGTTGGTGGCCTTCACCTCGACGACGCCTTCGCCCACCTCCAGGATGGAGATGTCGAAGGTTCCGCCGCCGAAGTCGTAAACCGCGATGGTCTCGTCCTTCTTCTTGTCGAGCCCATAGGCGAGCGCAGCTGCCGTGGGCTCGTTGACGATGCGCATGACCTCGAGACCGGCAATCTGCCCTGCCTCTTTCGTCGCCTGCCGTTGGGCGTCGTTGAAGTACGCCGGGACGGTGATCACCGCCCGGCTAACGGACTGGCCCAGGTGCTCCTCGGCAGCCTGCTTCAGCTTCTGCAGGATCATCGCTGAAACCTGCGGAGGGGCCAGGTCTTCGCCACCGACGCGGACCCTCACGTCGCCGTTGGCCGCCCTGACGACCTTGTACGGCACCATCTTCATCTCTTCGGTGACCTCATCGAACCTGCGCCCCATGAAGCGCTTGATCGAGAAGATCGTATTCTCGGGATTGGTCACCGCCTGGCGCTTGGCCACCTGCCCGACCAGCCGCTCGTTCTTGGCAAAGGCGACAACGGAAGGAGTGAGGCGGCTGCCCTCGGGGTTTGTGATCACGACGGGTTCGCCGCCCTCCATGACGGCTACAACCGAGTTGGTGGTGCCCAGGTCGATCCCGATGATTTTGCTCATGACTTCCCTCGAACAAGTCCTTCGGTCGTTAAGTGTACGTCAGTATAAAATATGAGTGCGTTACTGTAAAGGCCTGGCCAAGTGCATGTCCCACAGGGATTTGTCGACCGCGCGCTGACGCTGTTGGCGGCACTATCAACCCGGGTGTGGCGGGGAATCCCGCGCCGCCACGGCCGCCGCACGCCGCTCATCGTAGAATGGTCGGTATCGTCGCCGCTTCAAGGCACCAGATGGCTCACTACATAATTCGGATTGCCAGGCACGCCACCCTGACCGCTTTCTTTGCGGGAGCCGCCGTTCTGGGCACGGCGACTGGCGTCCTGGTCGCTTACAGTGGCGACCTCCCCCGGATCTCGGCCCTGGACGAGTACGCGCCGAGGACCATAACGCGGATATACGGCTCGAAGGGAGAGGTGATCGGCGAGTACGCCACCGAGCGGCGGGTTGTCATAGGCTACGACGACATCTCGCCGCTGCTTCGCGAGGCGATAATCTCGGCGGAGGACGGCGACTTCAACAGGCACTTCGGACTGAGCATGTCCCGAATTGCCGTGACGCTCGTCAAGGACGTGCTCGAGTTCATCGGCAACACGATCAAGGGCACCTCGTCGAGGCCCGGCGGCGCGAGCACCCTCACCCAGCAGCTCGCCCGCAACCTCTTCCCGGAAGAGGTCGGCTTCCAGGTGACGCCCGAGCGCAAGATCAAGGAAGCGCTCGTCGCGCTCCAGATAGAGAAGCGCTACACCAAGCGCGAGATCCTGACTCTCTACTGCAATCACATACTGTTCGGCCACGGGACCTACGGCGTCGAGGCCGCCTCACGGCTCTACTTTGGAAAGCCGGCGCGTGAAGTGACGCTGGAGGAGGCCGCGATGCTGGCCGGCATCATCCAGCTTCCGGCCCGCCAGAGCCCCTATGTCGATCCCGAGTGGACGCTGCGGCGCAGGAATTACGTGCTCGAGCGCATGAAGGACGAGGGCTACATCACGCGCGAGGAGGCCGAGGCCGCGAAGGCCAAGCCGATCGCTGTACGGCCCTACAGCGCGCCCGATTACTCGGTGGCACCGTACTTCGTGGAGGAGATCCGCAAGTATCTCGAGCGGCGCTACGGCGCGAAGACCCTTTATGAGGGCGGGCTGGCCGTCTACAGCACCCTCGATGTCGAGCTGCAGAAGGCGGCCAGTCGCGCGCTCGACGAAGGGTTGCGTCGGATCGACAAGCGGCGCGGATTCAGGAAACCGCGCAACGTTGTCGCCGAAGGGCACGCGGTCGATAGCTACCGCCACCCGCGCTGGACACGGGCCATCGAGGAGGGCGAGATCGTCCCCGCCGTGGTGACAGCGACGGGGCCTGCCGGCCCGGCGAGGAAGGCTGTCAAGGTCGAGGCCGGTGTCGCTGCGCCTCTGGCCCCGGGCGTCGCCCGGGTGCGTTTCGGCGACCACCAGGGTGACCTGGACCGTGCGGCGGTCCAGTGGACCGGGCGGCGGAACGCCGCCGACATCCTCCAGGTCGGCGATCTGGTGGACGTGCGGGTTCTCGCCCTCGGCGGCCCAGGCAGGCTGTCGAAGATTGCGCTCGAACAGGAGCCGCTCGTCGAGGGGGCGCTCGTCGCGCTCGACAACAGGACGGGGCGCATCCTGGCGATGGTCGGCGGCTACAGTTTCAACCGCAGCAAGTTCAACAGGGCGGTGCAGGCTCCGCGCCAGGTAGGCTCGGCGTTCAAGCCATTCGTCTTCACTGCCGCGATCGACCGCGGCTTCTCTCCCACGACAATCCTCCTCGACGCACCGGTCGCATACAGCGCCGGGGCAGGCCAGCCTCCATACAGCCCGGCCAACTATGACCGGAAGTTCGAGGGGCCGATCACGATCAGGCGCGTGATCGAGCAGTCGCGCAACGTCCCCACCGTGCGCATGATGGAAATGCTCGGGCCGAGCCACGTAATAAGCTATGCGAAGCGCCTTGGCATCACGGCACCGCTACAGCCGTATCTCTCGACCGCGCTCGGCGCTTGCGAGGCGACGCTGCTCGAGATGACAGCAGCCTACTCGGTCTTCCCCAACCAGGGCGTCCGGATGAAGCCCTTCCAGATCGCAAAGGTGCTCGATCGCGACGGCAATCTGCTCGAGGAACTGCGCCCAGAGCCTCAGGACGCGATCCGCGCCGACACGGCCTACCTGATGACCAGTTTGCTTCGCGGAGTCGTGCAGCGCGGGACAGCGGCAGCTGCTGCATCTCTGGACTGGCCGCTCGCCGGCAAGACCGGGACGACAGACGACTACACCGACGCATGGTTCATCGGATTCGACCCGGACATCACCGCGGGCGTCTGGGTCGGGCACAACGAAAAGAAGCCGATAGGGCCGAACGAAACCGGCTCACAGGCGGCGCTGCCGATCTGGATGGACTTCATGCGGGCGTACATCGAAGCGCGCGGCAACCGTCAGGACCCGCCGACCTTCGAGCCGCCTCCGAACATTGTCTTCCTGCCCGTTGACCGCGCCACCGGCATCGTCACGGACCCGAGCACCCCGGGTGCGATCACGGAAGCTTTCATTGCGGGCACGCAGCCGGGCAGCGGATTCCCGAGGTAGATCGAGGCGGCGTGAGGTCTCACCGCCCGACGGCTGCACCGGTTATGTAGCTCTCGAGGTGCCGGATGGTGAAGGCCTGCTCCGAGATGATCGCCTTCCCCACATCGCCGATCGTGACGATCCCGACGAGGTGTCCGTCGTCGAGCACTGGCAGGTGCCTGATGTGCCTCTTCGTCATGATCGCGAGGCACTGTTCGATGGTTTCGTTCGGGCTCACGTAATAGACCGTTCGCGTCATCAGCTCGCCGACGGTCGTGTCGCGTGAGGTCTTGCCCTGGAGCACGACCTTGCGCGCGTAGTCGCGCTCGGAGAAGATGCCGGTCAGACGTCCGCCCTCGACGACGGGCAGCGCACCAACGTCCTTCTCGGCCATGATCTGCAGCGCCTCGAAGACGGTCCTGTCCGGACCGATCGTCCAGACCTCGGCGCCCTTCGTGCGGAGAAGCTGCCGAACCTCGACCATGTCGATCCCCCATCCTGGCGCCCGCGAGGCGGACCGGCGAGCGGCCGCCGGCGGCGCGAAAGGCGCCCCCTGCACAGGTCGAACAGCGCTGTCGTCGATTGGAGCGATTATAGCGCGAAGCTTTGATCCTTGAGCCGGTCTGCCCCGCGAAGCTAGACTAGGGTACTTGCCGCGAGGCAGGCCGGACCAGATCGGGTGAGATCGGAACTCAGATGGAAACTGCGCAGAGCAGACCCCGGGTGCTCATCGCAAAGCCCGGGCTCGACGGACACGACAGGGGCGCGAAGTACGTGGCGCACATCCTGAGGGACGCCGGTTTCGAGGTGATATACACCGGGATCAGGCGCACCCCGGAGCAGATAGTCGAGGCCGCGCTCCAGGAAGACGTGAAGGCCATAGGCTTGTCGCTCCTCTCCGGCGCCCATATCGAGCTCTTCGGGCGCGTGCTGGCCCTTCTCCGCGCGCGCGATGCAGCGGATATGATCGTCTTTGGCGGCGGCACGATACCGCCGGAAGATGTCGCCCGCCTCGAGCAGATGGGAGTCGCCGCCGTGTTCACACCCGGCGCGTCGGCGTCGGAGATCGTGGATACTGTTCGCGGACTCCTGTCGGCCGAAACAATCTCGCGATGAACCCCACGGTGAGCGAGCTCGCTGAGGCCGCCCGGCGTGGCGGGCCGGCAGCGATCCGCGCCGCCGCGCGGCTGATGTCGATCGTTTCCGACGACCCTGGCCTCATGGTCGACGTGCTGCGCGCGTCGCTGGCGGGTCCGACGGCCTCGCTGCCTCGGCTTCTCGCTGGCGTGACCGGACCACCGGGCAGCGGCAAGAGCACGCTGACCGACGCCATCGTGAGCGAACTGCGCAGGCGCCACTCAGCCATGCGCGTCGGCGTTGTCGCAGTGGATCCCTCGTCGCCTTTCACGGGCGGAGCCGTCCTCGGGGACAGGGTGCGGATGATGCGGCACGCAACCGACCCGCTGGTGTTCGTGAGGTCGCTCGCGTCGCGCGGCCACCTCGGCGGCCTGGCGCGCGGCGTGAACGGTGTGGTCAGGGTGATGGCCCTGGCCGGGTGCGAGGTGGTCGTGCTGGAAACCGTAGGGGTTGGCCAGAGCGAGATCGCGGTCGCCGAGACGGCAGACCTCGTCCTAGTCGTCCTCGCGCCCGGACAGGGCGACAGCGTCCAGATGATGAAGGCGGGGCTTCTCGAGATCGGCGACATCTTCGTCGTCAACAAGGCCGACAGGCCCGACGCAGCACGTCTCCAGGCTCATCTCGTTGCGATGCTGGAACGCAGGGAGAGGAGGCTCGGCAACGCGGCCCGGCGCGATCCGGACACGTGCCACGGGATCGGCTCTGCGGCGCCGCCGGAGGCGCGCGCAGACGTCCCCGTCCTCCTGGCGAGCGCCGTGGAAAACCGCGGCGTTGCGGAAATTGTCGACGCGCTCGAGCAGACGGCGCGCACCCGCGGAGACGAATGGGCGGCTCGCCGAGAGGAAGCGTGGAAGGACGAGATTCGGCTGGCCCTGCTTGACGAGGCCGCCAGGCGCGTCTCGGGCGTCCTGTCTTTGGACGGGTCCGTGGAACGGAAGGTGCGGCCCGTGTTGGACGGAACGCGGAAACTGGAAGAAGTCGTGGACGAGCTCCTCGAAGAGGCAGCTCGGGTCAAGCACCGGTAATCCTGGCCGTCGGCAGCAACGGAGCCGCTCCTCCCGACGTTCGCCGATAGCTAATTGCTGGTCGCCAATCGCCAACGCGGCATCAGAGGAACGATGGCAGACGATCTTCAACGGCTGAAAGATGCGCGGCGGGCCTGGGAAGAAGGCACGCTTGCCAAGGCTCTTGCCCGCTCGCCCGAAATGCGGCCTCGCTTCGAGACTGTTTCCGGCAAGGAGGTGGACCGGCTCTACCTCCCGGAGTCGTGTTCCGCGGCGGACTACCTCGAGAAGCTCGGCTTCCCGGGCGAATACCCGTTCACGCGCGGAGTCCAGCCGACGATGTACCGCGGCAGGTTGTGGACGATGCGGCAGTATGCTGGGTTTGCAACGGCTGAAGAGTCGAACCGGCGGTACCGGTACCTGCTCGAACAGGGCACGACGGGCCTGTCGGTTGCCTTCGATCTGCCGACCCAGATTGGCTACGACTCGGATTCGCCTATGTCGGCGGGCGAGGTTGGCAAGGTTGGCGTCGCGATCGACACGCTCGCGGACATGGAGACGCTTTTCGAGGGAATACCGCTCGACAAGGTCAGCACGAGCATGACGATCAACGCGACGGCCGCCGTGCTGCTCGCGATGTACATCGCCGTCGCGGAGAGACAGGGTGTCGCCGCCGACAAGCTCGAAGGCACGATCCAGAACGACATTCTGAAGGAGTACGTCGCCCGCGGCACGTACATCTTCCCACCGAGGCCGTCGCTTCGCCTCGTGAGCGACATCTTCGCGTACTGCGTCGAGAGGGTCCCGCGCTGGAACACCATCTCGATCAGCGGCTACCACATCCGCGAAGCCGGGTCGACGGCGGCGCAGGAAGTGGGCTTCACGCTCGCCGACGCCGTAGCGTACGTGGAGGCGGCAATCAGCGGCGGCCTCCAGGTGGACCAGTTCGCCCCGCGCCTGGCGTTCTTCTTCGCCGCGCACACCGACCTTTTCGAGGAGGTGGCCAAGTTCCGCGCGGCGCGCCGGCTCTACGCGCGGATGATGAAAGAGCGCTTCAAGGCGGCAAACCCACGGAGCTGGATGCTCCGATTCCACACCCAGACGGGAGGCGTGACGCTCACGGCCCAGCAGCCCGAGAACAACGTCGTGAGGGTGGCCATCCAGGCTCTCGCGGCCGTGCTCGGAGGAACCCAGAGCCTCCATACCAATTCTCGCGACGAGGCGCTGTCCCTGCCGACCGAGGAGTCGGTGACCATCGCCCTGCGAACGCAGCAGATAGTGGCGCACGAATCTGGCGTGACGAACACGATCGATCCGCTCGGGGGCAGCTACTTCGTCGAGAAGCTGACCGACGAGATCGAGGCCGAGGCGGCCGCCTACATCCGGCGCATCGACGAGATGGGGGGCGTCGTCAACGCCATCGAAAACGGCTACATCCAGCGCGAGATAGAGGCTTCGGCCTACCGGCTCGGGCAGTCCTACGAGTCCGGAGAACGAGTCATCGTCGGTGTGAACCGCTTCAGGAGCGAGAAGGAACCGCACCTCGACCTGCTGCGCATCGACGAGGCCGTGGCTCGCCAGCAGTCGGAAAAGCTGGCTGCCGTCAAGCAGAAGCGCGACGCTGCAAGGGTCGCCGAGGCCCTCGACGCGGTCACCGAGGCAGCGCGGGGAACCGACAACCTGATGCCGCCGATTCTGGCAGCCGTTCGTGCGTACGCGACCATCGGCGAAATCTGCGATGCGCTGCGCGCTGTCTTCGGGGAGTATCAGGAGACCTTCAGCTAGGGCCGGTCGTATGTCGCGGATCGCATGTCGTTCCTGGGATGCGATGCCGGAAGCAACCCGCACGGTCCGCAAAATGCCACAAACGACCCGCGACATGCGCCACACGGAGAGGTTCGGATCGATGGTCAGAAAACTCAATCACATCGGCATCGCGGTCAGGTCGATCGAGCAGCACCGCCCGTTCTACGAGAAGGTGCTCGGCGCACACTACGAGGGGCAGGAAGAAGTGCCGAGCCAGAAGGTCAAGGTGGGCTTCTTCGGCGTCGGAAGCGGCGACGCCCGTGTACGGGTCGAGCTCCTCGAGGCGACGTCACCCGATTCGCCCATTGCGGCTTTCATCGAGAAGCGCGGCGAGGGGCTGCACCACATCGCCTACGCAGTAGACGACCTGCACGCGCGGCTGCTTCAGCTCAAAGGCGAGGGTGTGCGCCTCATCGACGAGCGACCCCGCCCCGGCGCGCACCACACTCAGATCGCTTTCCTCCACCCCAAGTCGACCGGGGGCGTCCTGACTGAGCTGTGCGAAGAGGCGCGGGGTCCCGCGTACTGATCCGGGTCAGCGCTCCTGCCCGCCCCTTCTCACCTGCGTCGAGGCAGCCACGAAAGCCAGCAGCG
This sequence comes from Vicinamibacterales bacterium, assembly GCA_041947015.1. Classification (GTDB taxonomy): domain Bacteria; phylum Acidobacteriota; class Vicinamibacteria; order Vicinamibacterales; family Fen-181; genus JBHGBL01. The sequence goes on along the minus strand of JBHGBL010000008.1, from coordinate 91,905 downwards.
TGAAGGCGACCGAGGCCCAGGCAACGACGTCGCCGGTCCTTCCGTAGAAGGTCCGCCCTGCGATGAAGCGGACATCTCCGACAAGAACCTGCGTGTTGAAGAGCGTCGATCGCTGCATGATGCGCCCGTACGGATCCACCAGCGCGCTTACGCCGGTGTTGGCCGAGCGGACCAGGTAGCGGCCCTGCTCGATGGCGCGCATCACGGCCTGCTCGAAGTGCTGGTAGGGCGCCGATGTTTGCCCGTACCAGGCGTCGTTCGTTATGGTAGTCAGCAACTCGCTTCCGGCCGCCACCGACTGCCTCACGAGGTCGGGGTACACAACCTCGTAGCAGATGGAGGTGCTGGCGGCGCCGTTTCCGAGCGGAAGGACGACGGCCTCGTCGCCAGGAGTGAAGTCCGACACTGCCTCGACGAGCGGCGACACGAAGAAAAGGATCTTCTTGAGAGGAACGTACTCCCCGAACGGCACGAGGTGCATCTTCCGGTACACCGCCCGGATGTTGCCGTCCGGCCCCACGAGGAAAGCGGCGTTGTAGTAGCGCGGCGGCGAGGCCCTCTCCATCTGGTCGCTGCCGAGGAGGATTTGAGCGCCTGTCTCGATGGCAAGCTGACGGATGGCCATTCTCCCAGCCGGATCTTCTTCGAAGAAAAAGGGGGTGGAAGACTCGGGCCAGACGATGAACCTGGCGCCCGCAGCGGCCGCTTCGCGGCTCATGCGGAGGTAGCGGGCGAAGATCTCCCCGGCATGGGCCGGATCCCACTTCTGGTCCTGCGGGACGTTCCCCTGAATTACGCCGACCGTCAGAGTCTTCGCCTCGCCGCGCGTGAGCGACGCTTCCGATACGCGCGCCTGCCCCCATGCTGCCGCGGCCGCCACAACTGCTGCCGCAGCAATCGCCGTCAGCGCTCGCTGCCGCAGCGTCGGGCCGACCACCGCCCAGGCCAGGGCGGCGTTGACTGCGGCAACGAACCCGGACAGGCCGAAAACGCCGACGACGCTCGCCATCTGGGCGATCGGCAGCACGGTCACCTGGCTGTAGCCGAGCAACACCCACGGGAAACCGGTCAGGAGGTAGCCGCGGGCGTACTCCGTCGCGACCCATGCCAGCGGCACCGCGACGAGAGCTCCGGGTCCGGCAGCCGACACGAACCGCGCACTGAGGCCGGCGAACAGCGCCGGGTACAGCGCGAGGTACGCGACGAGGGTAAGCGCGACGAGGACGGCAAGGGCGGCGTTGAAGCCGCCGTAAGCCGTCATCACCGCGCTCGTCCAGTAGAGTGTTCCGGCGAAGTACACGGCGCCGGCAGCAAGGCCCATGAGGAAACCGCGCCCGAAGGAGACGCCACGCCCGTTCGCCCGCCGCCGGGCGACGGCAGCGACCAGCGGGACGAGGGCCACCCAGCCGAATGCCGGGTGGCCGAAGCGCGGGAAGCTGAGCGCGAGAAGCGCTCCAGAGAGTGCCGCTAGCGCGTAATCCAGGGCTTGAACCCCTCAGCCTGCAGGCGCCGCACGACGGCTTCCGCCTCGCGGCGCGTCTTGAACGCACCTACGCGAACGCGATAGTACTTGTCGCTCGATGGCGGAAGGATGAAGGCAGCGTAGTTTCTGGCCAGTAGCCTTGCGAGCGTCTCTTCCGCCTCGCCCCGTTCCTCGAGGGCCGCCACCTGCACCACGATGGAACCAGCGGGCGGGGGCGACCCCGCCTTGGCCTTCGGCTCGGCGACAGGCGTCACGGCACCTGGAGCCTGTGACGGGGCCTTCTCGGCCCCGGGCCGCTCAGCCGGCGCCGGAGGTGCGGTCTGTGGCTGCGCCGGCTTCACTGCAGCCTTTTCCGCCAGAGGTTGATCGACCTGCGCTGCCGGCGGAGCGATTGCCTGTGAAGGGTTGGCCGCGCTCGCGACGGGCTGGGTGCCGGGCGCGACGTCTCCCGGCGGCGACAGCGTTTCCGGCGGCGGCGTGTCCTTCCCGAGGCCGCGGTAGTAGGCGAGATCGTCGGCCTCGCTGCGCGCCGCAGTCCCCCCCTCCGGCGTTCCAGCTGGAGGTGCCTGTTCGCCCACCAGCCTGCCCGGCTGAGCTGCGGCAGCCTGCTCCATCCGGACGCCGCGGCCCACCATCACCCCGCCAAGGAAGATGACAACCGCCACAACGGTCGTCGCCATGAAAAGGAACACCAGCTGCTTGCCGTTCAGCTGTATCTCGTGGAAACCGTCGTCTGCCATGTAGCGCGTCCTCCAGCGCCCGGCCAGGCATCAGCTCCGTGGTTCGGAAACTTTTCCAAGGAGGAGGTTCAACATCTCGATCGGGAGCGGGAAGATGATCGTGGAGTTCTTCTCGGCGGCGATTTCCGTCAGCGTCTGCAGGTAGCGCAGTGTAATGCTGACCGGCTGCGTGGCGATGACCTGCGCGGCTGCAGCCAGCTGCTCGGACGCCTGGAACTCGCCGGCGGCGTGGATGATCTTAGCACGCTTCTCGCGCTCGGCTTCAGCCTGCCGGGCCATGGCGCGCTGCATGTCGGGCGGCAGGTCGACGTGTTTGACCTCCACAGCCGATACTTTCACGCCCCACGGGTCGGTGTGAAGGTCGAGTATCTGCTGCAGCTGCTGGTTCAGGCGTTCGCGCTGCGACAGGAGGTCGTCGAGTTCCACCTGGCCGAGCACGCTCCGGAGCGTCGTCTGCGCGAGCTGCGACGTCGCGTAGTGGTAGTTCTCCACCTCCACAATCGCGCGCCTCGGATCCATCACACGGAAGTACACCACCGCGTTCACCTTGACCGAGACGTTGTCGCGCGTGATCACGTCCTGTGGCGGCACGTCCAGCACAACCGTGCGGAGGCTGACGCGAACTATCCGGTCGATGGGCGCGAAGACCAGAATGACCCCCGGGCCCTTCGGCTGCGGCAGCAGCTTCCCGAGCCTGAAGATGACGCCACGCTCGTACTCGTTGAGTATCTTTATGGAGCTCAGCAAGTAGAGGACGACGACGAAGGCAACGATTAGCGCCGGTGAGAAGATCATGATCCCTCCATGTGACCAGTGGTTTCCGGCGCCGGCAGCGGCCGGCCGGGGTCCCGCCTGACCGTCAGCGTCAGGCCATCGACGGCAGATACGAGGATGGGATCGCCTGCGTGAATCTCCTCGTTCGAAACCGCATTCCAGATCTCGCCGTGGGTTGCGACCCGACCGGGCCGATCCGGCGCAATTGCCGACAGCGCCCGGCCGCTCTCCCCCACCATGCCGCTCGTTCCCGTGATCGAGCGGCGCAGCTGCGACTGCACCGCAAGTCGCACGAGAAAAAGCGTGATCAACGCGACGGACACGGCGACCGGGAGTATCACGCTCAAGCTGACCCTCAGCTCGGGCATCGGGGAGTCGACGAGGATGAGGGCGCCGAGCACAAGGCTGAGGATGCCGCCGGCGGCAAGCAGGCCGAAGCTCGCCACCTTCACCTCGAGGATGAGCAACATCAGACCGAAGAAGAGCAGGAGCAGCCCGACGTAATTGACTGGCAGCACCTGGAAGACGAAGAACGCCAGGAGCAGGCAGATCCCGCCGGCCACGCCAGGCAGGATCGACCCAGGGTTCCACAATTCGATCGTCAGGCCGAGCATCCCGAGGCTGAGGAGTATGTAGGCTATGTTCGGGTGGGCAATGGCGCTCAGGACTCGTTGTCGCCATGACATCTCGACGGGCACTACCCGGGCGTTCTCGAGGTGCAGCGTGACGACCTTCCCGTCGAACCGCGAAACCTGCCGGCCGTCGAGCTTCTCCAGGAGTTCGCCAAGGTCGGCGGCGACAATGTCGATGAGCGGCGGCCGGGCTGCCAGCGCTTCGGCGTCGGTAAAGGCCTTGCTCTCCTTCACAGCCTGGTCGGCGAGCTCGACGTTGCGACTTCGCCGCGCCGCGAGATTGCGCGCGTACGCAGCCACGTCCTCGGCGGCTTTCTTCGACATCGTTTCGTTCATCTGCTCGCCGCCACCGGAAACGGGATGGGCGGCGCCGATGTTCGTTCCGGGCGCCATCGCCGCGACGTCGGCCGCGATGGTGATCAGGAAGCCGGCCGAGGCCGCGCGTTCCCCAGCAGGAGCCACGAAGACAATCACGGGGGTCTTCGATGCCAGCATCCTCGTGACGATGGTGCGTGTCGAGTCGACCAGACCGCCCGGCGTACGCAGCGTGAAAACAACGGCCGACGCGCCATCCTCGTCGGCTCGCTCCATCGTCTGGACCATGAACTCCGCAGAAACCGGGTGAATCAGCGCTTCCACTTCCGCCGCGTAGACGAGCGGCCGTTCTTCGGCGGACTGGGCACAGACCAACGCGGCGAGGGGGAGCAGCAGCGCCAGGGCGAGCATCCGGCGCGCGGGAGCTTTCATACTGTGGACATTATAAGACGTATGTCGATCTCGCCCTTGATCTTCGATATCAACTTCCTCGCCTCGTCCGAGCGGGGGTCGAGAGCGAGCGCGCGCTCCGCCTCCGAGAGCGCGGGTTCCAACTCGTGGGCCTGGAAGTAGGCTTCGGCGAGAGCCAGGTGGCCGGCAGCGGTCTCCTCGCTCCACAGCGATATCTTCAAAGTGTCGATCGCTTCGCGAATCCGTCCGGTCCTGAGATAGATTCGCCCGAGGAGCAGGTGCGCCTCGGCCTGGTACGGGAGCAGGTAGAGGGACCGGCGGAGTTCCTCTACTGCTTCGCGGTCGTTCTCCTGCGCGAACAGGCGGCGGCCGCGCTCCAGGTGGAAGCTGGCGAGCTCGGCATGCTCGCGCTGCTCGGCGACGACGAATGCCTGCTCCGACCGGAGCAGGCGCGATGGCTCCAGATCTTCCTTGACGCGTTCGAGGCCGCGGGGGACAGGGTCACCGGCCGGGCGTTTCCCCCATTCCTGGTAGACCGACGACAGCCGCAGGGCAAGGTCCCGCTCACGGTTCCCTTCGGTCTGGGCGCCGGTCTCGAGGAGCACGGTGCCCAGAAGGTAGTGAGCCTCGCCGTCGGCGGGATCCCTTCGGACTGCGTCGCGCAGCCACGTAACTGCGGCGGCTCGGTCCTTGGCGAGGTACGAGGCGTAACCCATGTTGAAACGGTAGTCGGGATCGTCCGGGTCGGTTTCGAGAGCCTTCTGGAAATAGTATCGTGCGTTCTGCAAGCCACGCGCTTCGCCCCGCCGCATCTCCACGACACCGAGGTTGTTCAGGACTGTCGCATCGGTGCCAAGGCGCCCCAGGCGATCGTGCGCCTGATCGTAGTGTTTCAGCCGCAGCTCCGAGAGCGCCGCGAGGAACCCGGCTCGGCGGCTGAGCCGCGAATCCGCAGGAACGGCAAGGACCGACCTCAAGGCACGCTCGTGGTCCCCATCGGCAGAATAGGCGTGCCAGAGGGCTATTCGCGCGGGGTCGTACGCGGGGTCGAGGGCAAGGGCGGTGACAAGATACTTGACCTGTCCTGCAGGCGTCTCGGCCAGCAAGCCCTTTATGAACGGCTCGAAAGCCGCCAGCGCCGGCTGGGTGTACGCTGCGGCCGCCGGCTTTCCGCCCACCAGCCCACCAAGCCTGGTAGCGACGCGCTCGAATACCCTGACGATATCGGTCAGAGGGCCTTCGTCTTGTATCTCGGCTTCCATCCGGCCCGAAACCAGGGCGATTCGTCGCGCACGAACCGACAACGTCTCGCCTGAGAGGGTGAACGAGCCCATCACCACGGCGTCGGCCGCGAGCAGCTGTCCGACCTTGATGATGGTGGCGTCGGTCAGGGTAGCCGTGGAGGGAACACCGAGCCTCTCGAAGGCCCTCAACCTTTCCTCGCGAGACACGGCGGGCCTGCCCGCCGCTTCGAGGCGGTCGGTCAGCAGTACTGCTGCCGCCTCGCTCACCCAGTAGAGCCTGCTGAGCCTCTGAGCGTTCTCGAACGGCACGACCAGCGTGCGTGGGGGCGGCTGGGCGGCCGCCGTTCCGAGCGCCACGAACACGGCGATGCAGGACAGGGCTCCTCGGCAGTCGCCGATCAGCCCCCGACGCTTCCTCGCACGAAAGGACACCGGCATCATCGAGCAGGCTCCATGGCCACGGTTGACGCGCTCCCCGGCCTCCAGTTTATACGGGCGACAGGATGCAGGCTACGGCTCTCGGACAGGCTGCAGGCTTCGAGGGGCTCCCTGTCACATGGCCGCGGAACACCATGGAAAGTCGTGCCGCTCGTTCAGCTCTGCTGGCGGGGGAGGCCCATGCCGTAATACCATCGGGACGTCATGACCGCCGCAATCCTGGCCGGTGGGAAGGCGCGCCGCCTGGGCGGGCTGGACAAGACCGCCATAGTCGTCGGGGGGCGCTCGATCCTCGAACGTCAGATCGAAGCGCTGCGCCCGATCGCTGCGCGCCTGCTCCTCGTCGGGGGACGAGCGAGCTCGACTCTGCCGGCGGGGTTGGAGGTTGTCACGGATCTGGTCCCTGATCGAGGGCCGCTGGGCGGCCTTTATACCGCGTTGACCGTCGCCAGAGAAACGGTCCTCGTAGTCGCAGCGGATCTGCCCTTCCTCGACACCTCATTCCTTCGCTACCTCACCGGTCTTCCAAGCCTCGGTGTCGACGCCGTGATGCCGGTGACCCCCGACGGGCTTCAACCCCTCTGCGCGGTGTACCTGCCGTCGGCGCTGGACCGGGTTGCCGCACACCTCGAGGCCGGGCGTCTCGAGCTCGGAGGCCTGGCGGGTGACCTGCGCGTCTTGCGGGTCGCGCCGGAAGTCGTCTCGCTTTTCGACCCCGACGGCCGCATGCTGCTCAACGTGAACACTCAGGCCGACATCGCGAGAGCTGAGGCGATAGAGTGCAAGGGCCGGAGCAATAGGCACTGAGCAACGAGGACCCGGGCGGAGGACCATGGAATGAGCCTGTTTCGGTAAGATATGAAGTCATGATTCTGCCCGTCCACGAGACCCTGCGGGAGCGGCTGACCGAAGCAATCTCGGAGCGCTTCGGCATCGACAAGTCCGAAATGCCGCCGGTGGTCGTTTCGGACACGCCAAGCCGTGCCCTCGGGGACCTTGCCGTTCCGATCGCCTTCGAGCTTGCGCGCAGGCTCCGGCGGCCCCCGCGCGCCATCGCCGAGGAGCTTGCTTCAGCGCTCGGCCAGGTACCCGGCATCGCGAAAGTCGCGCCGGTCGCCGGGGGCTATCTCAACTTCTTCCTGGATCGGCCGGCATTCCTGCTCGACCGGCTCGTGGGCAGGGTCGAGCCGCCCGCGGCCGTCGGCTCGGTCAAGACGATTGTCGAGCACACAGCAATCAACCCGAACAAGGCGGCGCACATCGGACACCTCCGTAACGCTGCTCTCGGCGACACGCTCGTGCGCTTGCTGCGCTTCCGGCGGGTACCGGTCGAGGTACAGAACTACATCGACGACACCGGTGTCCAGGTGGCGGACGTTGTCGTCGGTTTCCAGCGACTGGAAGGTCGCGATCTCGAGTCGGTGAAGACGGTCGCCGAAACCACGAGGTTCGACTACTACTGTTGGGACCTGTATGCCCGCGTGACGGAATGGTACGAGCAGGACCGCGCGCGGCTGGAGGCCCGCGCCGCGGCGCTGCACGAAATCGAGAGCGGCGGGAACCAGACAGCCGCCATAGCGCGTTTCGTCGCCGATCGGATCGTGCGCTGCCATCTCGAGACGATGTCGAGGATGGATGTCGGCTACGACCTGTTGACCTGGGAAGGCGACATACTGCGGCTCCACTTCTGGACGAGAGCCTTCGAGATCCTGAAGGAGCGCGGAGCCGTGTTCCTTCAAGACCGGGGAAGGCTGGCTGGCTGCTGGGTCATGCAGATCGACGACGAGGGCCAGGGTGCAGGCGGCGAGGCGGACAGGCAACGTGACAGCGCCGGCCGAAGAGAGGCTGACGCGGTCATCGGAGACGCCGTGAGCCCCGCGACGGACATCGAGGCAGAGGAGCGCGAGAAGGTCATCGTGAGGTCGAACGGCACGGTCACCTACGTGGGCAAGGACATCGCCTACCAGTTCTGGAAGTTCGGCCTGCTGGGGCGCGACTTCCATTACCGGCCGTTCCTCAAGGATGCCGGGGGGCACATCGTGTGGGCGACCAGCCCGGAGCCGCAGCCGGGCGGCGACCTGGAGCACCCCGCCTTCGGTGCCGCCGGCACGGTCTACAACGTCATCGACGTGCGGCAGTCTTACCTGCAGAAGCTGCTGAAGCAGGCGCTGGTGGCGATAGGGCGGCCCGAGGAGGCATCACGGTCGACCCACTTCTCGTACGAGATGGTGGCCCTGTCGCATTCGACAGCGCGCCAGATGGGATACGAGATCGGTGCCGAGGAGGCGGCGCGGCCGTTCGTGGAAGTGTCAGGGCGCAAGGGGCTCGGTGTCAAGGCGGACGATCTGCTGGATGCGCTCGTCGAGAAAGCGGAGTCGGAGGTCGGCCGCCGCAACCCGGCGTTCGGCGATGCCGAGCGGCGGCGGGTCGCGGAAATGATAGCCGCTGCCGCGGTGCGCTACTTCATGGTCCGCTTCTCGCGGGGAAAGGTAATTGTCTTCGACATCGACGAGGCCCTCAATTTCGAGGGTGAAAGCGGCCCCTACCTGCAGTATGCTGTCGTTCGCGCCGGAAACATTTTCAACAAGCTGCGCGAGCGCGAAGGCCAGACGGAGGCCGGTTTCCTGGAAGGCCTGTCGGAGGTGCCCGCCGCGGAGCTCGATGGCGTCAACGGGTCCGACGATCTCTGGGCGCTCGTGCTGGAGGCGTCGAGGCTCGACGAGGTGGTTGACCAGGCCGTGAGGACGCTCGAGATGTCGGTCCTCGCGAAGTACGCGTTCGGCCTGGCGCAGATGTTCAACGGCTTCTACCATCGATACCCGATCCTCAACGAGGAGCGGATCGACGCGAGGCGCTGGCGGGCCGCAGGGGTGAGCTACTTCCGCGCGCAGCTGGCGCGCGCGTTGGACCTGATGGGCATCGGAGTGCCGCCCCGCATGTAGTCTGCCGGCAGCAGAGGACCATGAAACCGACCATCGGCATTCTTCCGTGCCGATCGCTATCCGACTACGTCGAATCTGTTCGGCGTGCCGGCGGAGAGCCGCGCGTCCTGGACATCGCGCGCGAGTCGCCGGCCCAGGTGATCGGCCAGGTGCACGGCCTGCTCTTCACGGGCGGCGGCGACGTGGACCCGGCGCGCTACGGCGAGGCCCCTTCGCCGAGCGTGAAGGGCCTCGATCCGGCCAGGGACGAATTCGAATTCGCGCTCATCGGCCTGGCTGCGGAGGCAGGCCTGCCGGTCCTGGCGATATGCCGGGGGATGCAGGTTCTCAACGTCGCTCGCGGCGGAACGCTCGTCCAAGACATACCGACCGAGATGCCCGGGAGCCTGGACCACGCCGTGTCTCCACCTCTCTGCGCGGTGGCGCACGACGTCTGGGCGACGAAGAACGGCACCCTGTGGGCGCTCATGCGCGACGTGCTGCCGGACGCGGACAGCTGCGCCGTCAACAGCAGGCACCACCAGTCGATCAAGCGGCTCGCGCCTGGCCTCGAGGTGACGGCAACCGCGCCCGACGGCGTCATCGAGGCGGTGGAAGACCCGAGTGCCAGGTTCGTTCTGGCCGTCCAGTGGCACCCCGAAAACTTCTGGCGCACGGGCGAGTTCCGTCCGCTTTTCGAAGGCTTCGTGCGGGCGTCGGCGGAGGAAGGCCTCAGGGCCTGATCTTCCGGCCCTCGTACATCGGTCCTCGTACCGGTCCCACTGCCCGAGTCCTTGCAAGGCGGGCCCCTCGATGCCAGGAGGCGGAAGTCCGAGGTTCAGGCCGAGGCCCTCGTGAAGGCTGCAATCGCCTCGACGTGCGCGGTGTTCGGGAAGAGGTCGAGGCCCTCGAGCGAGGAGAGCTCGTAACCTGCGTTCACGATTCGCGCCGCGTCCCGCGCGAGCGTGGCGACATCGCACGAGACATAGACGACTCGTGCCGGCACGAGAGCAAGCACCATCGACAAGGCTTCGTGTTTCATCCCGGTCCGCGGCGGATCGACGATGACCGTGAGGCCACGGCCCGGCGGCCGGCCGGCGAGATACCTTTCGACGCTCGATTGCCTCACTTTCACGGAGGGCCAGGGCAGCGCGTTCCGGCGAAGGTCCTCCGCGCTGACCGGGTCGCCTTCTACTGCAGTCACCGGCGTGCGTCCCATCGCCGCCGCGGCCAACGCGAAGGCGCCAACGCCTGCGTACAGATCGAGCACCTCCCCGTCGCCCGTGAGTTGGGCGACGCGATGGAGTAGGCGAGGGAACAGGTACCGATTGGCCTGGAAGAAAGCGGTGGCTCGGCGCTCGAGGCGGACGCTGGTCGAGGTCGGGGATCCAGCGACCGGGATCTCGTCTCCGACATGCTCCTTGCCCCAGGCCGGCCGGGGCTCCGCGTCCTGCGACGCAGCGAAGGTGAGGCCGGTCACTCCCGGCTGCCGGAAAGCCTCCAGGGCGGACGGATCGACCGCGCGCTGCATCTCCAAGTGCACTGCACGGTCGGTTGCCGGTATGTTCTCGGCGAGCTCGATTCCGCTCACAGGCGGGCCTGTCCATTCACCCAGCGTGCGCTCGAGGACGCGAATGGCTGCCACGGTGTCCGGCCGAAGCTGGCCGGTTCCTTCCGGATCGCAGATCTCGTGGGTCCCTTCCCGGTAGAAGCCCACACGGGCGCCGGAAACATGAAGGCGCGCCCGCATGCGATACCCTTGCTCGGGCGATGCCACGACGGCAACCGGCGAAGGGACCCGGAGGCGCGCGATCCTGGCGAACGCGTCCGCGACGATCTCGCCCTTGAGTTGCACCTGCCGCGCGTAAGCTATGTGCCCGTAGACCATGCCCCCACAGGCGTGGTCTTCAGCCGTTCCCCTACGGTCGGACGACTCCAGCAGGACGTCGCGAACGCGGGCGTAGAGGACGCCCCTAGCCTCGCGTGTGACCTCGATGAGCACTCGCTCACCCGGAATGGCTCCGGCTGTCAGGATGACCTGACCCTCGTGGCGAGCGATCATCCAGCCGCCTGCAGCGGGCTTCTCGATGTCAACGACTGCACGCCGACCCTTCTCGAGGTCCATGTGGCTGGCCGATGGTTGTCTGCCCTAGCGACTTCAAAGGCCGTAGCGGATGGTTGGAAGGCCCACTCTGTCCCGGACCAGTCGATCGATTGCCGCATCGAGCGAGCGGCGGTAGTCCTCCGGCGGCATCCGCTGCTCGAAAGGCCGGAGCTGGACGGCGGCTTCGGCTTCGATCGCCGTGATCTCGTCGGGACCGCATCGGGCGCGCGCGGAAGCCACCAGGGACCGGTCCACCTCTTCCAGTCGCTCGATTGCCCGCTGCCGCGCTTCGCCCCTCAGCCGCTTCGCGCCCGCACCCATCCCGTCGAGCTCGCGCGCCGCCCTTTCGAGCTCAGCGGACCACTCCGGGCTGACCCCCGCGCCGGCTCGAAGCGCGGTGAGCCGCGCGATTACGCGTTCCAGGTGCGACGCGAGCGACCCAGACGCCCGGCGCCCGCCCGCCACCTCGTCGTCCTCGGCAGCGCCGGCGGTGCCGCGGACGCCGACCGCCCGGCGCCACTCGTCGAAGACGTCGAGAATGTCTGCCTCGCAGAAGTCCAGCAGCAGCGGGCGGCGTCTCTGGCCCCGCGCGTTGTAGCGCTCGACCGAGCGGTCGATGCCGCGCAGGACGACGGCCAACGGTATTCCGCGTTCTGCCCAGCTGCGGACCCGGTCGAAGGTTGGGCCGGCGATGCGAATCAACCGGCCATGGTTCCTGGCGCAGAGGTGTGCTTCGATGTCGCGGCAGTAACGCCCCAGGTCGAGCGCCCCTCCCTCAATCGCGCGCCCCGCGCTCCCGCCCGGGTCGTCCGTCAAAGCCCCCACTGGTTGCGCTCCCAGATGATGCGGAGCCCATTCAGTGTCAGCTCGCGATCGACTACCTCGATGACGCGGGTCTCCGCTGCGATGACGTCGGCGAGGCCGCCTGTTGCGACAACGGCCGCTCCCTCCCCAAGTTCGCTGCGCATGCGCGCGACGATACCTTCGACGAGGCCAACGTAGCCGAAGAACAACCCGGACTGCATGGAGGTGACCGTGGTCCTGCCGATGACCGACGGCGGCTTGCGCACGTCCACCCGGGGGAGCCTGGCGGCGCGCTGGAAGAGGGCATCGGCGGATATCTGTACCCCGGGAGCAATGACGCCGCCCAAGTACTCGCCGTTCACCGATATCGCGTCGAACGTGGTTGCCGTGCCGAAGTCGACAACGACGACCGGCCGGACGCTCGGCCGGCCGTACTTTTCGTAGGCCGCGACGCCGTTGACGATCCGGTCCGGACCCACGTCGGCCGGCGGCTCGTACCTCACGGGCATCCCGGTCTTCACCTCCCCGTCCACGACCATGGGGTTCTGGCCGAAGTACCGCTCGCACATTGCGACAACGGTCTGAGTCAGCGGAGGAACGACAGAGGCGAGGATCACGCCTCGTATGCGCCTACGGTCGATCTGGCCGTGCTCGAGGAGATCCGTCGAGAGGATGCCGAGCTCGTCCGAAGTGCGCTCGCGCAGCGTGGCGATTCGCCAGCTCGCGACGAGTCGAGCCTCCCTGAAGATACCGAGGACGATGTTGGTGTTGCCGACGTCGATGGCGAGCAGCATTGTTCAGGTCCAGAGAATGTCGCCTGCGAGGACGCGCTCGAGGCCGTGCTCGGTTTGGAGCAGCAGCGCGCCGTCTTCCGTTATCCCGGCGGTGACCGCGCGACGCTCGCCGCCCGGCGTCACCCATCGAACTGCGGTCCCGCGAGAAGAGGGCGCGAGCTCCTGCCAGCGCGACAGGATAGCACCGAACCTCCCGTGTTCCAGTTCCCCGCACACGCGATCGATCGCGGCGAGCGATTCGGCCAAGATCAGCGCGCGGTCGGGGGGCCGGCCCAGTTCCGCTTCGATCGAGGTGGCGCGGCTGGCGACGTCTGGCGGGTAGGCCGTAGAGTGCAGGTTCAGGCCGAAGCCGACGGTTACGTGACCCGCTGGTGACCAGATGTCCACCGCTTCAGCCAGGATACCTCCGAGCTTCCGGCGGCCGACGACAAGGTCGTTGGGCCACTTGATCTCGACGGGAAGGCCGGTCCCCACGCGGAGCGCGTCGGCCAGAGCCACGCCAATGGCGAGTGTGAGCAGGTGGACGGCCGCAGGACCTCTGGCCCGATGGCCTTCACCGGAACCCGGGCGGAGCAGGAAAGAAACGTAGAGGCCGGCGCCCGCGGGAGAAAACCAGGTGTGGCCGGCGCGGCCGCGCCCAGCGGTCTGCATGTCGGCCACAACCGCGGTGCCTTCGGGCGCCCCCGCCGCTGCGAGGCGGAGCACGTCGTCGTTGGTCGAACCGGTCTCGCCGACGTGTCGGACGCGCCCGGCGAACCGGCCGAGGCGGGCCGCGGCGCGGTCGAGCGCATCCGCGATGTCCGCGGGAAGCGGGTCGCCGGAGACGGCTTCGTCAGGCGGGAACAACTTCGAAGCTGATGTCGGCCGCCGGGGCCGAGTGCGTGAGCGCGCCGACCGAGACGAAGTCCGCCCCTGTCGCCGCCAGTTCCGGGATCCGCGACAGCGTGACACCGCCCGAAATCTCGACGAGCGCTCTGCCCCGGCTACGCCGTACAACCTCGGCGATGTCTTCGGTCGCCATGTTGTCCACGAGCAGGCGCTGGGCCCCGGCCTCCAGCGCTTCGTCGGCTTCCTCGAGCGTCTGAACCTCGATCTCGATCGGCAGCGCGTGCCCTGCGGCCTTCATCCGGCGGAACGCCTCGGCCACGCCGCCCGCAAGCCTGACGTGGTTGTCCTTTATCAGGATGCCGCTCGAGAGCCCCATTCTGTGGTTGGCGGCGCCGCCCACTCGAACTGCGTACTTCTCCAGCGCGCGCAGGCCGGGTGTCGTCTTGCGCGTGTCGAGAACGACGATGCTCCCGCGGCTTGCGTCTACGAACTTCCTCGCCAGCGTGGCGACGCCGGAGAGCCGCTGCAGGAAGTTGAGCGCGGTACGCTCGGCGGTGAGGAGCCGCGCAGCTCGGCCCGAAACGGCAGCAATGACCTCTCCAGCCTCGCACAGGGTGCCGTCGCCACGCTCGATGGCCACATCGACTTCTGGGTCGAGCCGCCAAAAGACCTCGGCGGCGACATCGAGGCCAGCGACGACGAGCGGCTGCTTCGCTAGGAGGATTCCCCTGCCCCGTGCCGCCGGGTCGACGATGGCGTTCGACGTTATGTCGCCGCCGACGCCCACATCCTCGTCGACGGCGCGGCGGACCAGCTCGGCGATCAGCGCCCGATCCAGCCTTTCGGTTGCGGCCATCACGCCTCCATCTCGCGGAGCGTGTGCTCGAGCTTGCCACGGCGATCCTCGAGGGCCTGCCTTCGCCTCCGCGCCTCGTCCACGACGGCGGCTGGAGCCCGTTCCAGGAAGCCGGCGTTCGCCAGCTTGCGGTCGAGGGAGGCGGCCTCCCTGTCGATGCCGGCGAGCTCCTTCCGCAGGCGTTCGACTTCTTCTCCGCGATGGACCGTCCCCCCCAGCAGCACGAAGACCTCGCCGTGCGTCAGCACCCGCTTGACGGTGTCCGGGTCGAGCGTCACGTCACCGCGGAACTCCACCTGGTCGAGACCGGCGAGCTGCCGTATCTCGGCCGCGTGCCCTTCGAGCACCTGCCTCCGTTGCTCGTCCTTCTCGTCGATGACGGCGCGAATCCGCCTTCGGGGCGGGATGCCGCGCTCGGAGCGCACCGTCCTTATCGCCGACACAACCTCCTGTATCGCCTCGACGCCGGCCACGGCGTCCGGCGCCTTCCATTCGTCCACCTCTCGCGGGAACGAAGCAAGCGTGATGGCCGGCGCCTCCCCCGCACGCTTCGGCAGCCGCTGCCACAGCTCCTCCGTCACAAACGGGATGATCGGATGCAGCAGCCGCAGCACGCGGTCGTGCACCTCGAGCAAGACTGCCCTCGCCGTCCGCGCTTCCGGACCCGGCGCCTGCAGGCGCTGCTTTACCAGCTCGATGTACCAATCCGCGTACTCGTGCCAGAAGAAGTGGTACAGGCGGTCGGCAGCCACGTCGAACCGGTAAGTGCGGAACGACTGGTCCACTTCGCCGGCCACCCGCGATACCCGATCGAGGATCCATCGATCCACGAGCCCGAGCTCGCGCGCCGGCGGCACCTCGCAGCGCTCCGCGTCATCGCCCAGGTTCATCAGGACGAAGCGCGAGGCGTTCCATATCTTGTTGATGAACTGCCGGTAGCCGGTCATTCGGCCCTCCGACAGCGGTATGTCCATCCCGGGCGATGCCATCGCGGCAAGCGTGAACCTCAACGCGTCGGCGCCGATCTCGTCCATCACCTCCAGCGGGTCTACCACGTTGCCGCGCGACTTGCTCATCTTCTGGCCGCGCTGGTCGCGCACCAGGCCCGTGATGTAGACCTCGCGGAACGGGACGTCGCCCATGAACTTCATCCCGGCCATGATCATCCGCGCCACCCAGAAGAAGATGATGTCGAAGCCGGTGATCATCAGGTCGGTCGGATAGTACCTCGCCAGGTCCTTCGTCTGCTCGGGCCACCCCATGGTGCTGAAGGGCCAGAGCTGCGAGCTGAACCAGGTGTCGAGGACGTCAGGGTCCTGCCGCAGCGAGCCGCCGCACCGGCACCGCTCCGGTGTCTGTTCGGAAACGACCATATCGCTGCACGATTCGCAGTACCAGGCCGGAATGCGGTGCCCCCACCAGAGCTGCCGCGAGATGCACCAGTCGTGGATGTTGTACATCCACTCGTAGTACGTCTTCGTCCAGTTGTCTGGAACGAAGCGCACGCGGTCCTCTTCGACGACCCTGATCGCCTCCTTCGCCAGCGGCGCGATCTTGACGAACCACTGCGTCGAGACCAGCGGCTCCACAACGGTGCTGCATCGCTGGCACTGCCCTACGGCGTGCTGATGGTCCTCTGTCTTCTCGAGCAGGCCGAGTTGTTCGAGCTCGACCACCACGGCCGCGCGCGCGCGGAACCTGTCCTGTCCGGCGTAGGGGCCTGCGGCGGTGGTCATCCTGCCGTCCTCGTCGATCACCTGCACCTGCTCGAGCTTGTGCCGCTGGCCAATCTGAAAGTCATTCGGATCGTGGGCAGGCGTCACCTTCACCGCACCAGTGCCGAAGGCAGGATCGACCGCCGAATCGGCAATGATGGGCAGGCGCCGTCCGATGATTGGCAGGACGACTTGCCGCCCCAGCAGCGAGAGGTACCTCTCGTCGTCGGGGTGCACGGCCACCGCGGTGTCTCCCACCATGGTTTCTGGGCGCGTCGTGGCAACCGTCACTCCCGGCCCGCCGTCCTCGCCCGGGTAGCGCACGTACCAAAGCCGACCCGCCGTTTCCTTGTGAAGCACTTCGAGATCGGAGAGCGCGGTGCGGCAGCGAGGGCACCAGTTGACTATGTAGGTCCCGCGGTAGACGAGACCCTCGCGGTACAGCGTCACGAACACTCGCCGGACCGCGGCAGACAGCTGCTCGTCGAGCGTGAAGCGCTCGCGGCTCCAGTCCACCGACTCGCCGAGCTTCCGCATCTGCGATGTTATGGTCCCGTGGCTCTTCCCTACCCACTCCCAAACGCGCGCCTCGAAGGCTTCCCGGCCCAGGTCGTGACGCGTCTTGCCTTCCTCGGCCAGCTGTTTCTCTACGACGTTCTGGGTGGCTATGCCGGCGTGGTCGGTACCGGGCAGCCAGAGGACGTCGAAGCCCTGCATGCGCTTCCAGCGCGCAACGATGTCGGGCAGCGTGTGGTTGAGCGCGTGCCCCATGTGGAGCGAGCCGGTGACGTTGGGGGGCGGGAGAACCATGCTGAAGCGGGGCCGGTTCGAATCGGGGTCGGCCTTGAAAGCGCCGATCGACTCCCAGAACGCGTCCCACTTCGGGTCCACGACCGAGTGGTCGAAGCCCTTGGGAAGTTCAGACATACTGAATACGATATAACAGGGGCGGCGATCAGAGATCAGTGATGAGGGATCAGTGACCGGGGAACCGTCCTGCCGCGCCCGGCCGGCGGTCTGAGAATCCGAGCCAGTCGCTCGCGCGCGTCAACCCAACATCCTCCTGAGGCGCTCGATCTCCTCGCGTACAACGCGCTCCGCGACCCGCGAGACAGCGTCGGCTACTGTCGCGCGAAGGGTTTCGCCGCCGAGCTCGGTGATGACACGCCTCGTGACCGCCTCGAGGGTGGCTTCGTCCAACACAACGGGTGCGGCAATGCCAGCCTCGAACGAAGGCGGCAACGGGACGCCGTGCTCCGCGGCGAGGAAAGCCGAGAACGCCCGGGCGAGGGGGACGCGGGCCTCGGGAGCTGCCGGTCCGGCTGAAGAGGCGGCGGCTTCCGGGACGCCGGTCTCGAGTGCCGGCCCGTCGGGCGTAGCGTCTGGCGCTTCGAGTGCCCCGGTGAGGTCGACGGAACCCGGTTCGTCGAAAGCGCCACCGGGGTCGGCCCAGGCCGTGAGATCGACGTCGACCCTCGGCTCGGCGACGTCTTCCATCCATGACGCCGGCTGGCTATCCTCCTCCGGCCAGGCCTGATGGCCGCTCGCAGGATCGGCCACGGCATGGGAGTCGATGGCGCCAGCCAGATTGGCGAATGCGGCGTCGAGACGATCGAAGTACTCGTCGAGGGGGACCGCGGCCGACTCCTCGCCGGAAGGCAGCGCAAGTCCAGGCATCTCCTGACCGCCGGCAGTAACCGGCGGCTGGAAGCCAGCTGCCAGGACCGACTCGCCGGCCTGGACCTTGCCCTGCCAGTCGCCGGCTTCGGCAGGAGGGCCCCCTGCGGCTGTACCCCGCAGCCCGGACCCGCCTGAAAGCAGCTCCTTGACACGCGCAATGAGCATCTGCGGCTCGAACGGCTTCGACAGCACCCCATCGCAGCCCGCCGCGCGGGCCTTGCGCTCGTCGACCGGCTCGAAAGCCCCGGTAAGGAGCAGCACCGGGATGTGCGCAAGCGACGGCTGCCCCTTGACGAACTGCGCCACCTGGTAGCCGTTCTGCCTGGGCATATCCACGTCCACGAGGACGATATCCGGCCGTTCGTGCGGAATGCGGTCTATCGCCTGCTGGCCGTCGCCTACCGACACGACCGTGACGTCCTCGTCGGCGAACGTCAGTTCGATGACGCGCTGAATCGTCACGCTGTCGTCGGCAAGGAGGAGCTTGTGCGTCATTGCTGCAATCGCCTCTCGACCCACGGGCCGTTGCGCGGCGTGGATCCTACAGAACCAACCACGTGACGTATCGGCGCCAACCGCTCGGGCAAGTAGGCCGGGCGGGATCAGGCCGCGCCCGCGGCCGGGCGCACCCTTGTGCGTATGAATTCCACGATCTCCTGCATGGCGCTGCCCGGCCTGAAAACGCCCTCGATCCCGATGGCCCTCAGGCGAGGGAGGTCGACATCCGGGATTATGCCGCCGACAACGACCAGCACGTCGTCCAGTCCTTTTTCGCGCAGCAGCTCCATCACACGGGGACAGATCGTGTTGTGGGCGCCCGAGAGTATCGACAGGCCTATCACGTCGACATCCTCCTGGAGAGCCGCGCCGACGATCTGCTCGGGCGTCTGCCGCAGCCCGGCGTATACGACCTCCATGCCGGCATCGCGGAGCGCGCGGGCAATGACCTTGGCGCCGCGGTCGTGGCCATCGAGCCCCGGCTTGGCAATGACAACGCGGATCTTGCGCATATCGGGCTCAGTCGTCTTGTCGAGCAGCGGCCATCTGCCGCAACCAGCGCCAGGCAGCCTGACGGTCTAGAGAACCGGTTCCTCCTGGTATTCGCCCCAGACGTCGCGCAAAGCATCGCACATCTCGCCCACGGTCGCGTAGGCGCGGACCGCATCAAGGAGCGGCGGCATCACGTTGTCCCGCCCGCGCGCCGCCCGGCGCAGGTCGTCGAGCGAACGCCGGACGGCGTCGTTGTCTCGGGTGCGCCGGAGGGTCTCCAGGCGCTCGGCCTGGCGCGCCCCGATTGTCTCGTCGATGTACAGCGTAGGCACTGGCTCCTCTTCCGGCGCCACGTACTCGTTCACCCCGACGACGATCTTCTCCCCGCGCTCGACGGCCTGCTGGAATCGGTAAGCGCTCTCGGCGATCTGGCGCTGCGGGAAGCCGCGCTCGATGGCCTCGACCATTCCCCCCATCTCGTCGATCTGGTCGAAGCAGTCGGACGCCTCGCGCTCCATGTCCGAGGTGAGTCTCTCGAGGAAGTAGGAGCCGCCCAGCGGATCGACGACGTTGGCGACACCGCTCTCGTGCGCGATTATCTGCTGGGTTCGAAGTGCCAGCGTGACCGCTTCGCTCGTCGGCAGCGCCAGCGCCTCGTCGAGGGAGTTCGTGTGCAGCGACTGGGTACCGCCCAGAACCGCCGCAAGGGCCTGGATCGCCGTACGGACCACGTTGTTGTAAGGCTGCTGCGCGGTCAGCGAAACGCCGGCCGTCTGGGTGTGGAAGCGCAGCTTGAGGGATCGCTCGTCGCGCGCGCCGAAGCGATCCCGCATCACCCGGGCCCACAGGCGCCGCGCCGCGCGGTACTTCGCCAGTTCTTCGAAGAAATCGTTGTGGGCATTGAAGAAGAACGACATTCGCGGGACGAAGTCGTCCGGCGCGAGGCCGGCATCCACGCCGTACTGCACGTACTCGATGCCGTCCCTGAGCGTGAAGGCAAGCTCCTGGAGGGCGGTGGCGCCAGCTTCACGAATGTGGTACCCGCTCACGGATATGGTGTTCCAGCGAGGCACCTCGCGCATCGAGAAAGCAAAGGTGTCGGTGACGAGGCGCAGGGAGGGTCTCGGCGGGTAGATGTACTCCTTCTGCGCAATGAACTCCTTCAAGATGTCGTTCTGGATGGTCCCGGAAATCTGCTTCCGGTCGGCTCCCTGCCGCTCGGCAACGACGAGGTACATCGCGTAGAGCATCGCCGCCGGCGAATTGATGGTCATCGAAGTGGTGATCTCGGCGAGCGATATCCCGTCGAACAGCGTCTCCATGTCCGCCAGCGAGGCGACGCTTACCCCGCACTTCCCTACTTCACCCTCGGACAACGGGTGATCGGGGTCCCGCCCCATCAGCGTCGGCAGGTCGAATGCGACGCTCAGTCCGGTGCCGCCGGCAGCCAGGAGTTCCTTGTAGCGCCGGTTCGTCTCCGCTGGCGTGCCGTAGCCAGCGAACTGCCTCATGGTCCAGAGCTTTCCGCGATAGCCCGTCGCGTGGATGCCCCTGGTGTACGGGAACTGCCCGGGGTCGGCGAGGTCGCGTTCGTACGAGATTTCCCTCACGGATTCCGGGGTGTAGACCGGCTCGACGGCCCTGCCCGACACCGTTGTGAACGGACCGTCCCGCACTTTCGACACCCTTGTGCCCATTCCTGGATTATACGACCGAGCCGGACCAGGGCCGAGGCATCGAGCCGGAACACGACGGAGGCAGCTGGATGGAGAGCGCGATCGCCGGTCGCCTACCTGGAAGAGCGGATAACGACGTAAACAGGTATCCCGGCCATCAGGAGGAGAAAGCCCCAGTAGACTGTTTCCATGCCCGAGCCGGCAATCGCCCAGAGAGCATAGGCGAAGGCCAGCGCTGCGGCGAGGAGGCGCCTCGGAGCGATGCCGCAGAACCGCCCGCGCGGTCCGGAGGCGGGTCCAGCCAGGATCAGGACCTCGCTCATGGTCGAGAACAGGTAGGGAACGAGCGAGGTCAGCGTCGCCAGCAGGACCACGAAGGTGAAGAGGTCCACCAGACTGCGCGTGTAGTTGAAGAGGATGAGCACGGTCACGAAAGCGCTCGAAACGACAAGGCCGCGGGTTGGTGCACCCGAACGGGAGCGCCCGGCGAAGATCGACGGGAAGAGGCCGTCTCGCGCGGCTGCGTACGGCAGCTGGCCCTGCAGGAGAATCCACCCGTTCAAGCAGCCGAAACAGGAGATGACGGCCCCGGCCCCCACCAGGTACCTCCCCCACTCGCCCCAGAAAGCTTGCGCGGCGTCCGCGAATGGCGCCGTCGAGGTTGCCAGGTCCGCGCGGGGCACGACGCCCATCACGGCAACCGTCGCGACCACGTAGACGACCGAGGCGAGCAGCGTCCCGAGGATGGTTGCGCGCGGGATCGTCCGTTCGGGCTCGTGCACGTCGTCTGCTGGGACCGTGGCGGATTCGAGGCCTAGAAACGCCCATAGAGTGAGAGCGGCGGCAGCTGTCAACGCGCCGAAATGGCCCTGCGAGGTCGGGTTGAAGGGCACGAAGTGGGCAGGCTCGAATCTAGCGAAGCCGAAGAGCGCGATTGCCGCGAGCGGCAGCAGCTTCAGGACGGTCGTGGCCAGCTGCACCAGGCCAGCTCGCTTCACCCCGAGGGCGTTCACCCACGTGAGCATCCAGATGGCGGCAAGGGCGGCCGCGGCCGCCGCGCCTGGTGTGGCGGCCAGCGGAGGAACGAAAACCGCGAGGTAGCCGACGAAGGCTGTCGCGATGGCGGCGTTCCCCGCGCAGATCGATATCCAGTAGCCCCAGGCAATGAGAAAGCCGGTAAAGTCGCCGAACCCGGCGCGAGTGTACGCGTAGGGACCGCCGGCTCCCGGAACCATGCGGCTGAGGCGCGCGAAGGACAGGGCGAGCAGGAGCGCGCCCGCCGTTGTGAACAGCCAGCCGATGATACTTATGCCGCCGTAGGGTGCGAGCGAGGCGGGCAGCAGGAAGACACCCGACCCGATCATGTTGCCGACGACGAGCGCCGTGAGGGTCCAGAGCCCGAGGCGCGGCCGGGCAGGAGCGAGCGGTGTCGACTGAGCGACGAGCGGCGCCTGTCGGTCACTCACGACTCAGCCTCATCGCTCCTCCGCCTTGTTCACCGTTGGAAGGCCGCCCCGGGCGGCGCGGGAGCACAGCGGGCCATCGGCACAGAGCGTCCTTCGCTCAGAAGCGTGCTGCGCTGGTCCCGCTACTTGTTCAGCTGCTCGAGCAGGCTTTTCACCTGCGCTGCCTCGGGGGCGTTCGGCGCGATCTGGAGGAACTTCTGGAGGTCAGCCTTGATGCTCTCGAGCCGCTTCGCCTTCTCAGGGCTCTCCGGATTCTTGTCGGCATTGAAGAGCTCGATGTTGGCGTTCGCGCGGTAGTAGTAGCC
Organism: Vicinamibacterales bacterium; assembly: GCA_041947015.1. Classification (GTDB taxonomy): domain Bacteria; phylum Acidobacteriota; class Vicinamibacteria; order Vicinamibacterales; family Fen-181; genus JBHGBL01. Next base: position 69,729 of record JBHGBL010000008.1, on the reverse strand, counting down.
CTCCGGCGCGTTCGGGAAGCGCTGGACCGCCTTGTCGAACGACTTGACCGCCTCGGCTGCTTTCTGCTGTTTCAACAGAGCCACGCCGAAGTTCAGGTAGATCGCCGGATCGGTTATAGCAGCCTCGTCGATCGTGCTCAGGACCGCCGTCGCCTTTTCGGTATTACCTATCTCCAGGTACACGGAAACCAGCATCTGCTTCATCTGGGCGTTGGCCGGGTCCTTCTGCACGCCGATCTCCAGGTGCTCGATTGCCTTGGCCGGGTTCTTCTCCTCGTAATACGTGCGGGCGATGTACATCTGCATCGGCCCGGCGACGTCCGGCACCTTGGCGACGACCTCTTCGTAGAGCTTTCGGGCATCGGCGAACTTGCGCTGGCCCAGGAAGCCTTCCGCCTTCTTGACCTGCTCCCCGATAAAAGCGTTCGGGTCGAATATCTTCTCCAGCTTGGTCGTGAGCGCCGACGAGCGGCCGCTCTCGTCCACCTCGGCGCTCGATTCGGCCGGGTGGTAGCCCTCCTTCTCGAAGGTGATCTTCCAGCTCCCCTCCGCCACGTCGTCCACGCTCCACTCGCCCCTTCGGTTCGTCTTGGCCTCGAGCGCCCCGACGACCGACGGGTAATACGCCCGAACGCTGACGCCTTCGATCGGCTTGCCCGCCTCGTCAACCACCTTGCCCATCAGCCGCCCGTTGCCGCGCCAATCCTGGGCCAGTGCGCTCGTAGCGACGAGCACCATTGCGAAAACTATGCCTCCAATTCTGCCCATTTCTCATGCCTTTCATTCGGAATTCACGACTTCAGTTCCGGCAGGGACCGCCTGGCCTGGCGAGTCGCGGTGCCACGGGGGCGGTCAATCGTACTACAGGATAGGGGACATGGATAGGTTGCGTGTCCGCCTGGCTCTCTCTCTTCACTCGACGGCGAAGTATCCCCGCCGGGCGCGGACGACAAGGTCCCGGTTCGCGGCGTCGACGCGGATCGTGTGGAAACGGCCGTCGGCCCGGTGCGGCGGAGAATAGGCGAGGGTGTACTGGTTGTTCAGCTCGGTCGCGATTCGCTCGGTTGCGGCGCCAAGCTCGCTGCCGTCGCGGATCACCTCCGTGTAGCCTCCGGCAGCGCCTGTCATCTCGCCGAGAGCGTGGGGTGAGAACACGCGCCGGACTCCAACATCCGGTGGCGCGTCGATCGCAATCGCGTAGACGAAGGCATCGGCGCGAAGGAGCGCGGCACGCGCGTCCACTGAGCCGCTTTCGCTTGCAGTATCAGCCCCATCAGAGATCACGACGATGCCGCACCGCTGGTGCCTCCGGCGCGGGATCTGCCGGCCGGCGGCTGCGAGCGCGTCGTAGAGTGCGGTGCTGCCGAACGGCCTCACGGCTTCGAGCCGGCCAGCTAGTGCCTTCGGCGGGCGTGTCCACCGCGCAAGCAGCTCCCAACCGTGGTTGAAGGTCATCAGGAAGGCTTCGTCTTCCGCGTCGAGCAGGTCGACAACGAACCGGTCGATGGCCCTTCGAGCGTCCGCGATCCTCTGGCCATACATGCTGTCGCTGACATCGACCAGGATGCCGAGGCTCACCGGGAGGCGCTCGCTGGTGAAGTAGGAGAGCGTCTGCGCGATGCCGTCCTCGTAAACTGTGAAGTCATCCCGCGTCAGGCCCGTGATCAGCCGTCCGTCATGGTCCTTGACGGTCACGGAAACCAGGACGACGTCGATGCCGGCGCGAAAGACCTGGCGATCGGAAGGTGCCCACGCCAAGAGGAGACCGGTCGCCACCCCGCTCCAAGAGGCGATCGCGGCCAACCGGCGTTGCCATCCGGCGTTTGCTGACAATGACCCGCCCCCCTCAAGCGTACTCCCGAAAAGGCCACCGTCGCCGCGCTATCATTCCTGGCGAATCAGCGGGAACTCGGTCACCCGGATGTTCGTGCACCCATACGGTATCAGGCGCACCTCCTCGAGTGGCTCGTTCGACGCTTGGGGGGATACGGGCGTTTCCGCAGCCCAGCCGTGTGCCATCTTCCAGCCGGGCAACCGCCTCGCCTTGACGGCTGCCTCGACGCCGGCGCCATCGGGGGAGAACGGAACGTCTCCAACCGGCTTCTCCACGAAACGCAGACTCTCTTCAGGTTCCGACTCGTTCACGACGAGGCCGTAGTTCCATTCCGACGTCGGGCGGACCTCGAAGTCCGCGTGCGGCAGCTCGCGGTGGGGCTTTGCGGATTTTGTCTCTGCCCACCTTTCCCCAATGCGAAGCGAGTAGACGAGCGGCCCGCGTTCTACCGCTACGGCGCCGTTGTAGCGGCGCGAGAACTTCGGCCGCATCGGGAACCGCAGCTCCAGCCGCGTGGTCCCCGCTGCCCACTCCCGCTCCAGTCGGTGAAAGGTACCGGCCCTAGGGCGCTCATCGCTGCCGCGAAAAACGATCGCGGGCCCGTCCGCCCAGGCAGGGACACGCAGCTCCAGCGGGAACCTCACTGCGCGTTCAGCAGCCACCGTCACCTGCAGGGTTTCGCGGAACGGGTAGAGCGTCTCCACCGACACTGTGACGGGAACGCCCTTGGGGTGGAACCTGGCCACCGCCGGCGCCCAGGCGATGGCCGCCAGCCCGCCGTCCGGCGTCTCCATCCAGAGGTGCGCCGCGAACTTCGGCCAGCCCTGGTGCATGTTCGCCGTGCAGCAACCGAAATTCGGCTCCAGGCCGTAGATGTTCGACTCCGGGCCGTTGGTTGTGAAGAGGTGATCGGGGTTGATCGTGCACTGCACCTGGTTGACCTGCTGGTCGTACTGGTGCGCCCACATGTCCGGCTTGAATGTGGCCGGCAGGGCGTTGAATGCGACCCGCTCCAGGCGATCGGCAAAAGCTGGGTCGCCCGTTATCGAAACGAGGTGCTCCAGCGAGTACATGAACTCGACCACGGCGCAGAGTTCGGTGCCCTGGAGCGGGTTCTTGCCGGCTAGGCACTCGTCGCCGCTGAACATCCCGTTCGCCTGACCGTGGTAGCGATCGAGGTGGGCCAGCAGGCGCGCCGGGAACCCGAGGTCGCCGTCCGCCTGATTCAGCCGCCAGGCCAGAGCCTCCCCTTTGGGCGCCATGCCCGTGTTGACGACGTGCTTGGTCCACTTCCAGAGCCCGCGCCGCGGCGTCGGGACGGTGGCATCCTCGTCCTCGAGGAAGAACTTCTTGTAGTCGAATCCCTGCGCTCTGAGCTTCCTTGCGAGGCTCAGCAGCCATGGCTCCGGTGCTCGTTCGTGGACGTAGAAGATGGATATCAAGCCCTCGAACCAGCGGAACTTGCCCCAGTTGAAGAGCGGCGCGCGATCGAGCGCAGCATCGAGTGCGCGCAGGTTGCGCGTGACCGCGTCGAGAACGAGGCTGTCGCCGGTTGCGTCGTGGAACTGCACGAGTGCCTTGTTCACGAGGAGGATCGCCCAGAGGTCGTATGGCTTCGCCGAGACGTCGGCGGGATACGGGCCGTACCACCCGTCGGGCCGCTGCGCCGACACGATGTGGTGAACGTAGCGGGTGATCCGCTGCTGCAGAGGCCGATCGCCGAGGATCCACGCGAGGGGGATGGCGCCGTCGAGCCAGTAGGGCGCCCGCTCCCACCCCTCAGCCTTCCCGCCGAACCACTGGCTGTCCGAAACGTCGGGCCAGAACTCGTCGAGATGGCCTGTCAGACCCGAAGCCTGAATGCGGAGCTGGTCAAGCAGCCAGCCTTGCGGCTGCACGGAACCTAGCGGCAGCGGTCTGTAGGCGAGCGCCGCCAGGCCAGACGGCCCCGGCCCCCGCTGATTCGACAGGCCGCGCAGTCTGTGCCGCCGTCCGTCAGCAGCCGTTGCCGCAGTCACCGCCACCTGTGCCAGGAACGTGCGTCGGTCGATGTCGGTCATAGAGTCAGTCTGGAGGCGACGATTGCCGGCCAGGCGAGCCCGCCTGCCGCGGGAACATTAGCACATACCAGCCCTGTAAAGACCTGCCCGCCAGGGCCTTCGGCCGGGCGGTCGCTTGACTTGGCTGCCCCGTCAAACTACTCTGGCGGCTGGTCCCGGTCCCGGGGCCCGCTATCCTTCTGCCCCTTTTCCCGCTTCACTCGAGCCCCCGATAGGAGAAACGTGGTGACGACGAGCAAGGCGTTCAATGCGTTCGAGATGGCGCAGGCGCAGTTCGACAAGGTCGCCGACATCCTCGGTCTCGACCAGCCGACCCGCGACCTGCTCCGCTGGCCCCTGCGCGAGTACAGCTTCGCGATCCCCGTCCGCATGGACGACGGGACGACGAAGGTGTTCCGCGGCTTCCGCGTCCAGCACAATGACGCGCGAGGGCCCTGCAAGGGCGGAATCCGTTTCCATCCCCACGAGACGCTCGACACCGTCCGCGCGCTCGCCACATGGATGACGTGGAAGTGCTCGGTCGTCGACATCCCGCTGGGCGGCGGCAAGGGCGGCGTCATCTGCGATCCGCATCACCTCACGATGCGAGAGCAGGAAGCCATCTGCCGAGGCTGGGTGCGACAGCTCCACAAGAACGTCGGCGCGACGACCGACGTCCCCGCGCCCGACGTCATGACCTCCCCGCAGCACATGATCTGGATGCTCGACGAGCTCGAGCTCATCCACGGCGGGAAGGAACCTGGGTTCATCACCGGCAAGCCGGTGGGCATGGGCGGCTCGCTCGGCCGCACGGAAGCGACCGGGTTCGGCGTCGTGTTCACCCTCCGCGAAGCCGCGGGCGAGATTGGCCTGAGCATCCCGAATACCACCGCGAGCGTGCAGGGCTTCGGCAATGTCGGGCAGTACGCCATCCGGAAGTATCAGGAGCTCGGCGGCAAGGTCATCGCGGTCGGCTGCTGGGATCAGGAAGACCAGACGTCTTACACGTATCGCAGGATGAGCGGCCTCGACGTCGATCAGCTGCTCGGCATCACGGACCGCTTCGGCGGCATCGACAAGCAGAAGGCCAAGGAGCTCGGCTACGAGCGGCTGCCGGGCGGCGCATGGATCGAGCAGGACGTCGACATCCTGCTGCCGTGCGCGCTGGAGAACCAGGTGACGGCCGACAACGTCACGCGGATAAGCCCCAGGGTAAAGCTCATCGTCGAAGGCGCCAACGGCCCGACGACACCCGAGGCAGACAAGGTCATCGAGTCGCGGGGCATCTTCATCGTGCCGGACTTCCTCGCCAACGCCGGCGGGGTCACCTGCAGCTACTTCGAGCAGGTGCAGGGCAACATGAACTACTACTGGGAGAAAGACGAGGTCCTCACGAAGCTCGACCAGAAGATGACCTCTGCCTTCCAGGCGGTCAGCGAGCTCGCGCGAACCCAGAAGTTGTACATGCGCGATGCGGCCTACGTCATCGCGGTCAGCCGCGTGGCGAAGGCATGCAAGGACCGCGGGTGGGTGTGAGCGAGTGCGGCTTCTCCGGGCAGACTCGACGGGAGTGGCGACGGGGGGCCGGCGAGGCGTTATGATTCATAGGTTATAGGTTGTAGTTATTGATTCAGGGACTTCTCTACGAGGCCCGGGACGCACCGGACCGCCCAGCGGATCCCGGCTGCGACCCCGGGCTTTTTTGTCGATAATGTAATGTTGCATGGGAGACCCTCGATGGCCACCGAACGACGGGAGCAGACCGCCACAGCGCACCTGACCGAGCGGGCCAAGGAGCTCCAGTGCCTGTACGCCGTTTCGGATATCGTCCAGAGGGCGGACCTTCCAATCGATGAGGTGCTCCGCCAGGTGGTCGAAACCCTTCCGATGGGGTGGCAGCGCCCGGAGGTGTGCAGGGCCCGAATTACCTACGCCGACTCGGTCTACCAGACGGCTGGCTTCGAGGCCACTCAGTGGATGCAGCGCGCGAACATCGTCGCCGATGGCAAGTTCGTCGGCAGCCTCGAGGTTGCCTACCTCGAGGATCACGACGGGGACGATCCGTTCCTTCTGGAAGAGCGGAAGCTCATCCAGACCATTGCGCGCTGGCTCGGGCGCGCAATCGAGGAGAGGCTGGCCGAGGCCAGTCACGCCGGGCACATCGAGTCTCAGGCGCCTGTGCAGAAGCCGGAGTGGGAGATCGTCCTCGACTTGCTGGAGGAAACCGACCCGGTCCTGTGGCGGCGTTTGCTTCGCCGGCTCATGAACCACCTCTCGAAGCTCGGCGTGCCGGGAGTCCAGCGGCTGATCCAGCAGCTCGACCCCGCTCTCTACAGCGAACGAGAGAGTGGAGGGGGGAACCAGCCGCTACCCAAGCAGGACATGAAGACGCTGAACCGGGTGCTCGAGGAGATCATCCGGGTTGCGTCGATAACCGTGCCCGACGCCGCACTCTCGACGCTCCTGAAACAGTGGATACGTCAGGACAAGCTGGGCTTCCTGACGGTGGCTTCCGAGCAGCGAGACCTGCCGCTCATCGAGATGAGCGACATCGTCAACCGGTTCTGCCGCTCCGCGCAGGAGGGAGAGGCTGCGCTTGCGCCGTCAGACGACCTGAACGCGAGAGTGGCCCTGATCCGGCGGTTCCTGAGCGACCGCCTGTCGCTCATCGGCATCGCGAAGCGCTATCTGACCATCCATGATTTCGGACGCATCCTCTCGCGAGTCATCGGGCCGCCTCGCGGGAACGGGAAGCTCGGGGGGAAGGCAACGGGCTTGTTCCTCGCCGAGCACATCCTGCGCAAGGTGGGCCGCGGCAACCCGCTCATCGAGCGCGTCAGGGTGCCGCACACGTGGGTGGTGACGTCGGACGGGCTCCTGGACTTCATTCGCTACAACAGCCTTGAAGACATCCAGAGCTTCAAGTACTACCCGGTCGACGAGGTGCGCCAGAGCTACCCGTACCTCGAGCAGACCTTCAAGCACTCGTTCTTCCCGCCCGAGCTGCTGAACGGGTTGAAGCTCGCGCTGGACGATCTGGGCGACTGGCCGCTGGTTGTCCGCTCATCGAGCCTGCTCGAAGACAACGAGGGCGCCGCGTTCTCGGGCAAGTACCGCAGCCTGTTCCTCGCCAATGCCGGCACAAAGGAAGAGCGCCTGGCTGCTCTTACGGATGCCATAGCCGAGATCTACGCGTCTCTCTTCGGCCCTGACCCGATCCAGTACCGGAAGGAACGCGACCTCGTGGACTTCATGGAGGAGATGGCGGTACTCATCCAGCGTGTCGTCGGGGTCCGCGTCGGCCGCTACTTCCTGCCGGCGTTCGCAGGGGTCGCATTCAGCCAGAACGAGTTCAGGTGGTCGCCCCGGATCCGGCGCGAGGACGGCGCGATAAGGATGGTGATGGGCCTCGGCACACGGGCCGTGGATCGCGTGGGCGACGACTATCCGGTGCTTGTCTGTCCAGGCCAACCTGGCCTCCGGGTCAACGTGACGCCCGACGAGATCAGGCACTACTCGCAGCATCAGGTGGACGTCCTCAACATGCAGACCGGGCGCTTCGAGTCGCCGCGGATCGAGGTCCTGCTCCGGGAGGTCGGGCGCCGGATGCCGATGATCGACAAGATCTTCTCGGTCTACTCGAACGACACGCTGCGGCGCCCAATGGGCCTGACGTTCCGGCCCGAGTCCGATGACGTCGTGGTCACCTTCGCCGGGCTGCTCGAAGGCACCGACTTTCTCAAGCAGATGAAGGAGATCATGGCCGCGCTGAAGGACGCGATCGGGGCGCCGGTGGACGTCGAGTTCGCACATGACGGCAAGGATCTCTACATAGTGCAGTGCCGGCCGCAAAGCGGCGGCGGCGACGAGCGGCGCGTGCCTGTCCCGTCCGGCATCCCGGAGTCTCGCAAGCTCTTCACCGCGAACCGCTACGTGAGCACCGCCCAGGTGCGAGGGATCCGCTACATCGTCTACGTGGATCCGACGGGGTACGCAGGCCTTTCGAAAATGACGGACATGATCGCGGTCGGCGAGGCGGTGAGCCGACTGAACACGGTGCTCCCACGGCGCGGCTTCGCGCTCATGGGCCCCGGCCGGTGGGGGAGCCGAGGGGATATTACGCTCGGTGTTCGGGTAACATACGCGGGCATCTCGAACACGGCGCTCCTCGTCGAGATCGCGCGCAAGAAGGGCGGCTACGTCCCCGACCTGTCCTTCGGCACGCACTTCTTCCAGGACCTGGTCGAGGCGAAGATACGCTACCTGGCGCTCTACCCCGACGAAGACGGGATCGTCTTCAACGAGGAGTTCTTCCGCACGGCGCCCAACTCGCTGGCGACGCTGCTCCCGGAGTACGCGTACCTCGAGAACGTCGTGAGGGTGATCGATGTGGCCGAAGCCGCGGGCAACCGTGAGCTCAACGTCATCATGGACGGCGACAAGGACGAGGCAATCGGGTTCCTGGCGGATGCATCCGAACGCGTGATGTGACGGTTCGATGGGCGCCGCTATGTCGGCGCCGTCTGTAACGCCAGCCGGGGAAGGTCATGCGCGACGCGGTGCTCGGCGAGATTGTCGGAAGCCTCCCCGAGGCCGGGGTGCCGTACGACGCCCTGATGCCGTGGAAGGTCAGCAATCTCCTGCTCGTCAGCAGCCTGTACGACTACTACACCTTCATCGAGGACTGGAGGTTCTCCGAGATGCTGCTCTCGGAGTACCTGGATTTGGAACTTCGTTTCACGCCGTCGATACAGCGCGTCTCGACGGCTGCCGAGGCGCTGGCTCGCCTCCAGAAGGAGCGGTTCGACCTGGTGATCTCCATGGCGCGGGTCGGCAACATGGAGGTCTCGGAGTTCGGGCGCGCCGTGCGTTCGGTGAACCCGGAGGTCCCCGTTGTCCTGCTGGCTTGCAGCCCCAGGGAAGCTAGCGTGCTCGAGGCCGGAACCGGGGTCTCGGGCGTCGATGGCCTCTTCGTCTGGCTCGGAGACGTCCGACTGTTCCTCGCCATCGTCAAGAACGTCGAGGACAGGCGCAACGCCTGGCACGACGCCTGCGTCGCCGGCGTAAGGAGCATCATCCTCGTCGAGGACTCGGTGCAGTTCTACTCGTCGTACCTCCCGATGCTGTACACCGAGATCTTCAACCAGGTGCACGCGCTGCAGGCGGCCAGTCCCACCCGGGCACAGAAGGTGATGCGCGCGCGGGCGCGGCCCAAGGTTCTCCTCGCGCGGTGCTACGAGGAGGCTCTCGAGCTCTACGACCGTCACCGCGAGCATCTTCTCGGCGTCATCCTGGACGCCGCCTTTCCAGTCCAAGGCAAGGTGGTAGCCGACGCCGGCTTCCGCACAGCGAAGCACTTCCTCGAGAATTCGCCCGGCCTCCCTATCCTGATGCAGTCGGACTCGCGAAACGCGCACCTGGCATCGGAGGTCGGCCTCGAGTTCATTGACAAGAACTCCCCTACCCTGCTCGGCGATCTGCGCAATTTCATGCAGAGTCGACTCGGGTTCGGCGACTTCGTGTTCCAGGGCCCCGATGGGCGCGTGATCAGCCGGGTCCCGGACCTCCGAGCTCTGGAGTGGGCTGCGGAAGCGGTCTCCGACGAGGTGCTTCGGGCCAACGTGGCGCGCCCAGACTTCTCGACCTGGCTGCTCGCCCGCGGGCAGGCGGAACTCGCAGAAACCGTTCGCAGGCTGCTCGACGCATCGCCGGCAGCCGGAGCGCTCCGGCAGGCGCTGCTCGACGCGGTACGTGGCACACGGCAGCGCCAGGTGGCGGGCGTTGTCGTGGACTATTCGGCGCGCGCCTTCGAAAGCGGCAGCGGGTTCGTCAGAATCGGCGACGGGTCGCTCGGAGGCAAAGGCCGCGGCCTCGCCTTCATAAACTCCCTGATATCAGCCTACGGGCTTCAGAACCGGTTCTCGGGCATCAGCATCCAGGTACCCCCGACCGTCGTCCTCACGACCGAGGTGTTCGACCGCTTCATGCGCGCGTCGGGCCTGATGGAGTTCGCGCTTCAGGAATCCGACGACGAACGCGTGACACGGGCGTTCATGGAGCACGAGCTGCCGCGGGACGTGCTCGCGCACCTGTGGGACTTCCTGCAGTGGGTCCGCTATCCTCTCGCCGTCCGCTCCTCCAGCCTCCTCGAGGATGCTCTGTACCAGCCTTTCGCGGGGATCTACAAGACGTTCATGACCCCCAACAACGCCGATGACCCGGAAACGCGGCTGGAGGAGCTTTCCGTCGCTATCCAGCGCGTCTACGCGTCGACCTACCACGGCGACCCCAAGGCATACATGGCCTCGCTGCCCAACCGTCTCGAAGAAGAGAAGATGGCGGTTGTCATCCAGCAGGTTGTCGGTCGGTCGCACGGCGAGTATCTCTACCCCGATCTCGCCGGCGTGGGCCGCTCGCTGAACTTCTACGCCACGGGCGGCGTCAAGCCCGAGGACGGCGTGGTGTCGGTGGCGCTCGGGATGGGAAAGACGGTCGTCGAAGGCGGAAGGTGCGTGCGGTTCTCGCCCCGCCACCCGCGCAAGCCAATCCAGTCGTTCACCCCGGCCGAGTACATCGAGAACTCCCAGCGGACGTTCCTCGCGCTCGACCTCTCGCAGTCCAGCCTCTATGCGCCCGACCTGGTGCCGCTGGACATTTCGGTCGCCGAGAAGCACGGTACGCTCCACGCCGTTGGTTCCGTCTACTCGCCCGATACCGACGCCATCTACGACGGCATCTCGCGGGACGGCACAAGGCTCGTCACCATGGCGAGCATTTTGAAGGGGCACAGGTTCCCGCTGGCCGACGTCACCGCTTTCCTTCTCGAGGTCGGCGCTGCCGCGGCGTCGTGCCCGGTCGAGATAGAGTTCGCCGTCAACCTTTCGAGCGACGCCAGAGAGCCGCACCAGTTCGCCTTCTTGCAGCTCCGCCCCCTCGTTCTGGGCTCCGAAGCCTACGACGTTCGAATCGACGAGACCGCCGGCGACCAGGCGGTCTGCGTCTCGCACTCCTCGCTTGGAAACGGCAGCATCGAGAACGTGTCGGACGTCGTCTACGTCCGCCCGGAACGGTTCGAGCGCGCTCATACCGCGAAGGTCGCCGCCGAGGTGGGCGAAATGAACCGGAGGCTCCAGCAGATGGGGCGTCCCTACCTCCTGATTGGACCGGGGAGGTGGGGAAGCGCCGACCCGTGGCTCGGCATACCGGTCAAGTGGGCACAGATCGCGGGCGTGCGATGCATTGTCGAGACGGGACTCTCCGACATCGAGGTGGAGCCCTCAGACGGCTCGCACTTCTTCCAGAACCTCGTCTCGTTCGGGATCGGGTACCTGACGGTCGATCGGCACCGGCCCGGCGACCTTCTTGACACCTGCTGGCTGGAACGCCAGCCGGCCGAGACCGAAACGACCTTCCTCCGGCACATCGCGTGCGCCGCGCCATTGAAGATCCTCCTCGACGGGCGGTCGAATACGGGCATCGTGATGAAGCCGGGAGCCTAGATGGACCCCTTCGCCGTTTACGGCGGCGGCGAGATCGGCGCCAAGGCCCGAGGCCTTTTCATCGGCCGGGAGGTCTTGGCGGAAGCCGGCCTCGCGTCGCGGCTCTTCGCTGGATTGGAAATCGGCATCCCGGCGCTGATTGCAGTCTCCACGGACGCCTTCGAAAGATTCCTGGACGAAAACGGATTGGCTCGCTTCACAGCCGGGGGGGAGCCGCCGGACGACGAACTCGTTCGCTCTTTCGCTGCCGCCTCGCTCCCTGACGGCGCCGTGCAAGCCCTCGAAGGGTGGCTCGAACGACATCGTGGCCCTCTCGCTGTACGCTCGTCGAGCGTTTTGGAGGACGCCGCGGAGGATCCCTTCGCTGGAGTCTACTCGACCCTCATGGTTGCGAGCCGCGGCAGTCCGGCGACCAGGCTCGAGGAAGCTTGCGCGGCGGTGAAGAGAGTTTACGCGTCGGCCTTTGCCCGCAGCGCGCGCCGATACCGTGCGTCGTCCGGCCGTTTGGATCGCGACGAGAAGATGGGGGTCGTCGTTCAACTGGCGGCAGGCAGAGAACGAAACGACCGTTTCTACCCGCACATTTCCGGCGTCGCGCGCTCGTACAACTTCTACGCGGCCGGCCTTGCGCGTCCCGACGACGGCGTGGTGGAGCTCGCACTCGGACTCGGCCGGACGATCGTAGAGGAAGGCCTGGCATGGCGATGTTCGCCTGCGCAGCCCCACGCCAACCCCCCCTATGGCGCTCCGATCGACCTGGTCGAGCAAACGCAGAAGAGCTTCTGGGCCATCGACCTCGCCTCAGGAGGAGACTGCCGAGCGGGCAGGTGGGCCGACGGCCTGGAACGAGGTGCGATGAGGCGGTACACGCTTGCCGAAGCGGAGGCGGATGGAGCGCTCACCTTCCTGGCCTCGACGTATTCGGCCGACGACGACCGCATCGTCTCGGGGCTAGCCTTGCCCGGGCCGCGCGTCCTCGATTTCGCACCAATCCTGAAGGCACGGCGGATCCCGCTCGTCCCCCTCGTGGTCGATCTGCTCGGCCTCCTGCGCATCGCGATCGGCCGCCCCGTCGAGATCGAGTTCGCCATGACGTTCGGCGAGCCCGGGCCGCTGCCGGCGAGGTTCGACCTGCTGCAGGTTAGGCCGATGGCAGCTGCCTACCCAGAGGTTGAAGTACCGGTCGTGGACCTCCCGCGCGCACGGGTGCTGGCTGCCTCGGATCGAGTGATGGGGAACGGGATTGTGCGTACCATCAGGGACATCGTCTACGTCAAACCGTCCGCGTTCGAACCCCGGCACGGAGCCGAGATCGTCGAGGCGCTCGAGGCAGAGAACCAGGCGCTGGTCGCGAGCGGGCGGCCGTACCTGCTCATTGGTTTCGGCCGCTGGGGAACCACCGACGCGTCCGCGGGAATACCAGCAGACTTCGGCCAGATCGCGGGCGCTCGCGCCATCGTCGAAGCCACGCTGCCGCAGTTCGACGTGATGGCGAGCCACGGGTCGCATTTCTTCCACAACATTGCCAGCCGCCGGGTCCTCTACTTTTCGGTGGGCCACGGCGAGCCCTACGAGGTGGACTGGCCCTGGCTCGATGCGCAGCAGGCAGCGGGCGAATCGAGGTTCGCCCGCCATGTCGTTCTACCCGCGCCCCTGGACATCATGGTGGACGGCCGTATCGGCCGCGGGCTGATAGTCAAACCGGGGTAAGGAGCCCCGCATGGCAAACGAAGAAGCTGCATGGGACCTGCTGCGGGACGACTCGCGTTGGAGGCTGCAGATGGCCGAACGCCTCGGCTCCCACCTCGACGGAGCCCGCTTCGGCGTGAGGGCGCTCTACGTAATCGGAAGCACCAAGGACGCAACGGCGGGCCCGGGGAGCGACATCGACCTGCTCGTGCTCTTCGAGGGCACGCCCGCTCAGAGAGAAGCCCTGATGCTTTGGCTCGAGGGTTGGAGCCTTTGCCTCGGCGAGACGAACCGCCTCCGGACCGGGCACGACGCCGGCGGGATGCTCGACGTCCACATCGTCACGGCCGAGGACGTGGCCGATCGCACCAGCTACGCTGTCAAGATTGGATCTGCGCGGGATCCGGCGCGCCGCATCCCGATTCACATCACACCAGGTCGCGCGTAGCTTCGTCGAGCCGTTCCGGATCGAACCGCACCAGCGCCAGCTCCGGGCCGGAGTGTGCCGCGGAGAAGAGGATGGTTCGTCCGATTCGTTCCCGCCAGGTTCCCGACAGGGCCGCGCTCTCGTGGACATGCCCGTGGAGCGTGAGGAGCGGCTGCCGCTCCTCGATGAAGCGCCTGATGGCGATGCTGCCGACGTGGACGTCCATCGGCACGCCGTCCACGCGCCTGTCGTCGAGCGCTGCTCGGTCGAGCGATGTACCGTAAGCTGGACCGTGAAACAGGAAGATGGCGCGGTCGAGCGGCCGTTCGCCTACAAGCCTGGCGAGGTCCGCCTGGATCGTCGCGTAGCGCCGTTCCTCGACGGCGAGCGGAAGAGAGCAGAGCCCGTCTTCGGGTGAAACACAGCCGGGATCGACATATCGCGACACGTCGTAGCGCTCCCAGTCCTTGAGGGCAAAAGGAGTGGGCGGAACGAAGGCGTAGCCGTACACGTCGAAACTGCCGAGCGGCACGCGCCTTTCGTGGATGTACTCGGCGAGGCCCTCCCGTTCCATCGCGTGCAGGGCTGGCTCTGCGAGGCGCGGATCGTCGTTCCCTAGGATGAAGAACACCCTCGGGAAGCGCGACTTGAGAACGGCCCGAAGCTCTCTGAGGCCGCTCCCCACCACCTCGTCGAGGAAAGCTCTGGCAGTTGCGCCAGCAAGCGCGGGAAGGAGGTCGCCGCCGAGGAAGACCGCGTCGGGATTCCCGGCGGCCGCAGCGTCGAAGAGGCCGCGGTACCGGCGCTCGTCTCCGTGCAGGTCGGTCGCGAAGAAACAACGCATGCCTGTCCCACCGCTCCGGCCAGCGTCAGCCGGGCGCGGTCCGAGCAGAACAAGCGGGGCCGATACGATCGCGGACACAGGCCCTCAGCGCCTCGAGAAAGCCCGGCTCTCCCTTGCGCACAGCGAGAAGGCAACCGGCCGCCTCCAGCGGCTCGCAACTCTTCGAGGCAACCACAATCGGCAGTTGTGGACACCGACGAGCGACGAGAGCGATGAGGTCGCGCCCGCTGTCGCCCGAAACCACACCGCACCGCGGGAAGTAGAGGTCGGTGACAAGGCCGATCACATCCCGTGAACGACCGGCCTCGACGGCACCGTCTATTCGATTCCCGTCGGCCGTCCCGAAAAGGAATGCAACGGCATCCTCGTATGTCCTCGCAACCCTGACTGCGGCGCGATGGCCTATGACATCGTACAGGACCGGCAGGAACACCGAGAACCAGCGCGGCTCGTCGTCCACGACGAGGAAGATCGGGAACCCGGGCTCGCGCCGCCGTTCGATACGAAGCAAGTCATCGGCGGCGCGCACCGCCGACAGCACGACCGCTTCCGGCACGGGCAGCGCCGGCGGCACGGCGAAGATGAGGTCTGCCAGGTCGACGTAGCGGCACTCCTTCCTGGCCATTTCTTCCGGCGCCGAAACGACCAGCGGCTGCGCCGACAGGAGGACGTAGACGCTGTCGCCGCGACGCGCCGCCTCCAGCGAGGCGCCGGCGACGTTTAGCGCCGTGTCATCGAGCAGGACGGCGGTAGGCCGGTCGGTCAGCGCGCCGGCCAGCGCGAGAGGGTTCGCCTCGACCCTCACCACCGTTCCGGGTAGCGCCGACTCGATGATGGCGCCAGCCGCGCGGACCTGCTCCGACGCGGCAAGCACGAGCACCTGATCCACGTTTTGACCTGCTACCTGTGCCGTGCGGCCTGCCCGGCGAATGGCCTCACTCCTACGCCGCTTCCTCGACGACGAGGCACCTCTGCCTGATCGCGTCGGCAAAGACCGAGGCCGGCCTCGGAAAGGTTAGCACGTAGACCGCTTCGCCCGCTGCGGGCGGCGAGAAGAACCACGGGTCGAGGCTGTCCTGGGTGGGCGACACGTAAGCGTAGACGACGTTGCCGCTCATGAGGTTTGTGAAGAAGTGCGTGCCCTGCGTCCCGTGCATCCTGGCCTGCAGTCGCCTCTGATCCTCGCTGTAGCCTCCCAGCACGACATAGAGGAAATGGCTGCCGTAGGTGCCGCCGGTCATCTCGCTCTCCTCCGGAAGCGGCTGCACCCGCCCGGCTATGTCTACCCCGTACTCGAAAATCGCCGCCGCCTGGCTGACGTCACCGTATTCCACGTGGATGCCCCAATCACGGTTCCTGCTTCCGAGCCTTCCCGGAACGACGAGGATGTACTCCTCACGGCTCCCGAGAAACCCCCTGTTGATCTCTGCCAGCCGCCGCCTGACCGCGTCGTGCTGGTCCTTCGAGTAGAGGAACGGCGACACGACGACCGCGTACCTGATGCCCCGCCTCACGCCATGTCCCTGCAGGCTGGAGGTGCACAGGTACGTGCGGAGCGCTCCGGCCGGCATCTCGATCGGGTCCCACGCCGTCTTTGGCATGCAGGTCAGCTGCACGACGTGGAAAGTACCCTCGCGGCACGGCTTCCGCCTGAAGTCCAGGTTGAAGACGAATTCGATCTGGAAGTTCGAGGCCGACCTGGAACCTATCTCCTCCATGATGCGCGCCAGCGAGGTCCGGAACCCGAATTGATCCTGCTGCACCAGGTTCTCGATCGTCACGATCTGGCCCTGCACCCCGAGCAGCCTCACCCGGTGGAAGCTGGCGTGCCTCACGTGCAGCTTCTTCATCGTCTCGAGTTCGTCACCTTGGAGGTCCCAGTTCTTCGTGAGGTCAAGAGCGTAGAAGAACTGCTGCCCGCGGCCGGTTTGGAGCAGGTTCAGCGGCAGCGGGTTCCGGATTGTCGCCATCTGGATGACCGGGAAGTCGTCCAGCACCGTGGCGTAGCCGTGGCCGAAGGCGATGCGCCCGTAGCCCTCTCTGGGGTCCTGGCTCTTGAGTGCGTACGGGAAGAACGAGTCAGCGACACCGGAGACGTACGGGTAGTAGAAAGGGCCCGCCGCCGTGTCATCGAAGAGCCCCGGTATTGGGTTGATGACGATTCCCATCCGTGCACTCGAGCCGGGCCCGTGCCTTCGGTGGAAGTCGTCGTATACGTGCTGGACGGCGAGCGCGAGCTGGCGCAGGCGGACCGCCCTGTCCTCGTGATTGTTGGGAAGCATGAACGACAGGTTCTCGCCGGCGTGGATCGTCCGGCCTTCCCCCGGCGACCAGGCCTCGTCGGTTGCCGAAGACCGCACCCCGATCGGCCTTTCGCCGAGAGCTTGGAGGATCTCGCTGAGGACGATGAAGTCGTCGCCGCAAAGCCTGCAACCGCGTTCCAGGTAGCGGTCGTAGAAACCGGTTGCGAGGATCATCGTGGGCAACCGGGAAGTGCAGGGCAGGCGCCAGCCGTTCACGGCGATCAGCCCCGCCCCCTTTCCGCCGGGCTCGCCGTCGCCGTAGACGGTGACATCTTCGGACGGATGGGTGCTTCGCATCGCGCGTTGCCCGGCGTCTCGATGCGGCCGTCAGGAGGGCGCCGCCTGGCCCCTCTGCCGCAGCTTGTCCCTCAACGTCTTGCGGTTGATGCCGAGTATCTCGGCCGCTCTCGTCTTGTTGCCGCCTACGCTGGCGACGACCGCCTTCACGTACTCGGCCTCGACGTCGGCAAGGGAGCGCATGAGGTCAGCGCGCAGGGAGGCTCCGGCGCGCAGACCTGCCGGCAGGTCCCCTGACCGTATGACGCCCGCGGCGGTTCTTGCAAGGATTCCGCGCACGACGTTTCGAAGCTCGACTATGTTCCCTGGCCACGGGTACCGCTTGAAGCAATCGGCTGCCTCCTCCGAGAGCGACGGCACTGCGCGGCCCGACTCCGCGGCGAACACGGCGAGAAAGCGGCGAGCGAGAAGGAGGACGTCGTCGCCCCGCTCCCTCAGCGGCGGAACGATGATGGTCCGTGCTCGTGGCAGGGTGCCAAGCTCCCCGAAGACTGCGGCGTGGAGTCCGCCAGCGGCACCAGCGGCGCCGGGGAGGTGCTCGGCCGGGGACATCCCCGGGCCGCATGTCCCTACCACGCGAAACCTGGCGGCCGCCGGTTCGCTGGCTCTACTCGCATCGATCGCGCGGACCAGCCGCGCCCGGAGCCTGGCCGGCAGCGCCGGGCTGTCACGGAGCAGAAGCGTTCCGCCCCTCGCCTCTTCAACCCACGACAGACTTGCGGGCAGCCCGCTCTCGGTCGCCGCAGGCTCGGGGAACATCCGCTTCTCGAGGACATCCTCCGGGAGATCGCAATTCACGACGACGAACGGCCCGTTCGCATGGGCGCCCGCGTGGTGGAGGGCCAGAGCCAGCAGCTGCCTGCCCGTGCCCTCCTCGCCTGCGATGACGACCGGGCCGGCGCCGGCAGCGGCCTCGTGGACAGCCAACATCACGCGCCGCATCGATTCACTGGCGGCGACCAGGCGCAGCGGGTTCGGGGGCTCGAACGGCACCGCGAGAAGTCCGGTGCGGGCCCCTCGTGCCCTCTCCATAGCCCGCCCCACCGCCGCGAACAACTCTTCCTTCGTGAAGGGCTTGGGCAGGTATTCCTCGGCGCCGAGCTTCACCGCCTGGACGGCGCCTTCGACGCTGGGGTACCCCGTTATCATGATCACCTGGGTGCCCTGCACGTTGGCCATCACGTGCCTCACGAGTTCCAGCCCCGAAGCACCCGGCATCTTGAGGTCGGTTATCACCAGGTCCACCTGGTGGCGATCGAGGACGGCCAGCGCCTGCCGAACGTCGCCCGCCGTCAGCACCTCGTAGCCGCGCGAGACCAGGTGTCGCCGCAGAAGCTCGGTCGTATCGGCCGAGTCGTCTACCACGAGCAGGCGGCCCCGGGGTTCTACGGCCGGCATCTCAACGCGCCTCCAGCGGGTCGGGGGCGGGTCGCTCGACCGGTATTGCGATCTCGAAGGTCGAACCCGCACCAACCCCGCTCCTGACGTCAACCGTCCCGCCATGCGCCGCGACAATGCCGTGAACGACGGCGAGGCCCAGGCCGGTGCCCTGCCCGACGTCCTTGGTCGTGAAGAACGGAGTGAACAGCTTCCGCTGCACGTCAGGCGTCATTCCTGGACCTGTGTCCTCCACTGCGAGCACGACCCGATCAGCCTCCGAGCGGGTGCTGACCTTGATCGCACCGCCGGATGGCGTTGCCTGGATGGCATTGACTACCAGATTCACCAGCGCCTGCTGAATCTGTGAAGGATCGGCCATGACCAGAGGCAGACCCTCCTCGAGCTGCCGCGAGAGGTCTATGCCCTGCGTGCGGCACCGCGACTCGAGGAAGTAGAGGCTTTCGCGGGCGATCTGGTTGAGGTCGCAGGCTACCTTGGTGGTCGGCATCTGCCGCGTGAATATCATCAGTTTCCGAATGATCTCGCGGGCGTGCAACGCCGCTTTGATGATGCGATCGACATCGTCCGCTGCAGCGCCGGGGAGGTCGGGAGCCGTCTTCACTAGTTCCGCGAAGCCGAGCACCGCGGCGAGTGGCTCGTTGAGCTCGTGGGCGACGCCTGCAGAAAGCTGGCCGACGGTCGCGAGCCGCTCCGCGTGGCGAAGCTGCTCCTGGAGGCGCGCGGCCTCGACTTCGGCCTCCCTGCGCTCGACTATGAGGCTCACGCGGCGCGCTACCTCGTCGATCAGGCTGCGCTCTTCCTCGAGGAAAGGGTCGCCGTCCTTGCCAGGCGGCCTCCGAGTGTAGACGACCTCCACGGCTCCCCTCTCCACGGCGTTTACTACAATCGCCGCAGAGAGCCGAGCGGGCGCGTCCGTGAAACCCGGCGTCAGGAACTCGCGGCCGTCGAGGACGATCCTGGCCGCAGTCACTTCCGGGTACTGCCACGCCGGGGGAAGCAACGCCGCGATCTCGCGCAGGCAGTCCTCGAGTACGACTCCGGGCCGCCCCGACACGGCAGCGATTCCGTACAGGCACGTCAGTTCCTTGACGCGTTCTCGCAGGGCCCACTGCGCACGCTGGTGGGCAAAGGCAACTCCGAGCGTCTGTCCGACGGTCTCGAAGGTCAGTATGTCCTCGAAGTTGAAGTAATCCCTGCGAAGACTCGCAAGGATAAATGCTCCGCGAGCCCGGCGGCTGATCGGGATCCGTACGACGGCGAGCGACGGGTAGCTGCCGCCGATTATGACCGTGCGCATGCCGGGACCGTGTTCGGCCGGGTCGCGAAGCAGGATCGGCTTGGCCGTATCGCCCGTCCAGAAGCTGCCGCCGCGGGTGCAGGATTCCGCGGGAGCGGCAACGCTCCCGGAAAGAACGGCGCGCAGGACCACTTCGGGGACGAGATCGGCTTCCGGCCGTTCAGAAGTTTCGAAGACGGCGCCCGGCCCGGCGCCCGCCCCCGAACGAACTCCTGCCTGGGAGACATGTGCCAGGCAGCGCGTAGCCTCGCCATCCTGCTCGACGAGCAGGCTGGCGGCGTCCGCACCGGAGAAACGGAGCAGGGACTCGCAGATGCGCCCGAGAATCGCGGCACCGGGCTGTTCGCCTCCGGTCTCGACGAGCATGGTGTCGACCAGGTCGCGGAACCCGAACGGCACCATGCTCCTGAAGCCGCGGACACGCCCGGCGGGCCTGTCTCGTTCGTCCATTTCGTTGTTCGCGCCGGTCCTCCGGCCCTCAGACCACGCCCTGGTCCATCATCGCGTTGGCTACCTTGATGAACCCCGCGATGTTGGCCCCCAGCACATAGTTGTCGGCGTCGCCGTACTCCTCGGCGGTCGCTCGGCACCTGGCGTGTATCGATTGCATGATCCGGCGCAGTCTCGCGTCGACTTCGTCCCTGCTCCAGCTGAGCCTCATGCTGTTCTGGGACATCTCGAGACCGCTCGTCGCCACTCCGCCTGCGTTGGCCGCTTTGCCCGGCCCGAAGAGGACCTTGTTGGCAAACAGCACCTCTACCCCCTCGGGTGTCGTCGGCATGTTCGAGCCTTCGGCGACCGCCATGCAGCCGTTGCGAACCAGCATCTCGGCATCGGACCCGTTCAGCTCGTTCTCGGTCGCGCAGGGCAGAGCGATGTCGCACGGCACGAACCAGGGCCGGCGTCCCTCATAGTACTCGCACCCGTACTCGTTCGCGTACTCCTTTATCCGGCCCCTCTTGACGTTCTTGAGATCCATCAGGAACGCCCAGCGTTCGCCGTCGATCCCGTGCTTGTCGTAGACGGTGCCGTTCGAGTCGGACATCGTCACCACCTTGCCGCCGAGATCGTTCACCTTCTGGATCGCATACTGCGCGACGTTACCCGACCCGGACACCGCGACCGTCTTGCCCTCGACCGACTGGCCGCGGGTGGCGAGCATCTCCTGCGCAAAGTACACGCAGCCGTAACCGGTCGCCTCGGGCCTGATGAGCGAGCCTCCCCAGTTGAGGCCCTTCCCGGTCAGGACGCCTTCGAAGGAGTGTGTGAGCTTCTTGAACTGCCCGAAGAGGTAGCCGATCTCGCGGCCACCCACGCCGATGTCCCCTGCCGGAACGTCGATGTCCGCCCCCACGTGGCGGTAGAGCTCGTTCATGAAGCTCTGGCAGAAGCGCATCACTTCATAGTCGGACTTGCCCTTTGGATCGAAGTCGCTCCCTCCCTTGCCGCCGCCCATGGGGAGGGTCGTGAGGCTGTTCTTGAGGATCTGCTCGAAGGCCAGGAACTTGAGGATGCCGAGATTCACCGAAGGATGGAAGCGCAGGCCCCCCTTGTACGGGCCGATGGCATTGTTGAACTGGACCCGGTACCCACGGTTGACCCGGACGTCACCGCGGTCGTCCTGCCAAGCCACCCGAAACATCACTGTCCTGTCCGGCTCCACGAACCTCTCGAGAATCCTGGCATCGAGATACTCGGGGTGTCTCTGAAGGCAGGGGGCCAGCGACCCCACGACCTCATGGACAGCCTGGTGGAACTCCGGCTGCGCAGGGTTCTGCGCCACGACCATCTGCATGAACTTTTCGGCAAATCCCGTGGGCGAGGACTCAACTACCAACATGCTGACACCTCCTGGGTTTGGCGGTGACGGACAGGGGCGGGGCGATACCGTTTGCACCACGGCGAGGGACAGTTTTACCCGCCCGGGGGGCGTTGTCAAGCAGAAGCGGTGAATTATGTACCGCTACCGGTCAGTATTCGGCCGGGTCCCGAAGCCATCGGGAGATGCGGGCATGCAGATGGACTCCTCGCCTGCCTTGGGTGGGATCGCAGGGAACTCGGCGAACTGCAGCCGGGGCGCGTCCAAGTCGCCCCGGCTGCTGCAGGCTGCTGGGAGGCCTGAGGGTGTCTACACGTGCGAGGGGAGCGCGCTCGCGATGATCGAGTCTGCCTCTTCCTTGTCCACGTCCATTATGAACGGGATGCCGCTGACCGCCGCCGCGTGCTGGGTCAGCGCGGCGATGTCGCCGCGCGAAATGTGAGCGATGGTGAACTTGCGGCTGCCCGCCATCAGCTGCCTCAGGCCCTGCGCCAGCCGCTCGTAGTAAGTGTAGAGCCCGATGGCCCCTGCCGGGAGCTTTTCGAACTCATCGTCGCCCAGGTGCTTGCGGAGTTCGGTTGCCGTCACGAAGATCTCGTCCTTCGTGTTGCCGAACCTCTCGACGTAGACCGGGATCTGGTTCTCCTCGATGGCCCGCCCGATGGTCTTCCCGACCATTGCTGCCGCGATGGGTGCTCTGGCCTGTCCAATCATCTTCACGAAGGGCGCGCCGAGGGCCAGGCCCTTGAAAATCTGATCCTCGAAGGTGAACCCGCCGCCGAAGCAGAGGGGTGGCACGTAGCCGCCGGCGTCCGCGATTCTCTTCGCGTACTGGTACGCAAGCGAGTGCAGCTCGACCGTGGGCACGCCCCACTCGTTCATCATGTGCCAGGGACTCATGCCGGTTCCCCCTCCGGCGCCGTCGATCGTCAGCATGTCGATCCCGTACTTCGACGCGAAGGCGACTGCCCGGGCGAGGTCGGCCGGTCGGTAAGCGCCGGTCTTCAGGAAGATGTACTTGGCCCCGGCCTTCCTCAGCTCCTCGACGCGGGCGGCGAAGCCTTCCTCTGTCACCATGCCCACGCGCGAGTGCCTCTCGAACTCCTTGAACGCACCCCGCTCGAAGGCCCGGATGACGTTCGCGTCGGTCGGATTGGGCAGGACGATGTAGCCCCGCTCGTAGAGCATCTGGGCCTTCTTGAGGTTGTTGATCTTCACCTCGCCGCCGATGTCCTTCGCACCCTGCCCCCATTTGAGCTCGACTGCCTGAACGCCGAGCTTATCGATGGCGTACTCCTGCACGCCCAGCCTCGTGTCCTCGATGTTCGCCTGCACGATGATCGCGCCATAGCCGTCCCGCTGGTGGTCCGTGTAGAGTTTCACGCGTTTCTTCAGGTCCACGGTGTCGACGACGCGCCCGTGCTTCAGGACGGTCTCAGGGTCCATTCCCGCAACGTTCTCCCCGATCGTCAGGCCGACGCCGGAGAGTGCCGTTCCTATCGCCAGCCCCTCCCAGTTGTTCTTCGCGATGTTCGTGGATCCGATGCCAGAGATGATCCAGGGCAGCTTGAACTTCAAGTCGAGCTCCCGACCCACCCTCGTCTCCAGGCTGACGGCCGGGAATATCGCCTTGTCGGAGTCGGCCTCGACGCCGTGTGCCCCGACGGCAGTTCCCATGATGTTGAAGTGCGAGTAGTCGAGCGGGTAGTCCTTCTCGCATGCCGTTGTTATCACGCCGAACGGCTGCGGGTAGATCACCTCGTGGCCGCGGTAGGCCGACTTTCCTATCTCGCACATCCCCACGCACCCGTCCACGCAGGTAACGCACATGCCGGAGATCGGGACGATGGACTCTTCCGTGCGGTTCTTGGTGAGGGTGGCGGCCGAAGCGTTGATTCTCGAGAATGACATGTCCGTCTCCTCCTTCTCCGGTCAGTCTTTACGGATCTCGCAAGCCACACAGGGCTTCATGTAGCACATCATGTCGTCGAACTGTTCCTTCTCCAGGCAGGGCGGCCCGAGGTTGGCGCAGCCCCCGCAGATGACCTTCTCCGGGTCGCTGTAGGTGCAGCGCAGCTGGCAGGCCGGACACACGTAGATGCATCCACCGCACAGCCTGCACACCTCGGAGCTCCTGTCGAACGGGGTCCCAAGGCTGCGGTTCTCGCCGCGGCTGCGGAACCCGATGGCGCCCGCCGCCATCTGCTCCTTGCACATCCGGATGCAGCGGCCGCACAAGATGCAGTCCTCGTACTCCTGCTTGAACCGCTGCTGTCTCACGGCGTGGGCGGACGCAAGGTCCTGGATTGTCTTCGACTGCGGGCACGAGGCCAGCAGCAGCTCGATGATCATCCTTCGCGCCCTGACGACGCGCGCCGATGCCGTTCGCACGACGAGGCCGGGCTCGGCCGGGTACGTGCATGAAGAGACGAGCCTGGCCTTCGGCTCCTCGCCTATCTCCACCACGCACAACCTGCACGCGCCGTAGGGCGTCAGGCCCTCCATATGGCACAACGTGGGGATCGGGAATCCGAGGAACGTCGCGGCCTCCAGCAGCGTCGTGCCCTTTTCAACCGAAACCGGGATGCCGTTGATCTTGAGGTCAATCATGTCGGCTCTCCAGTCGCCCGAATCACGACCTGCTGCGCCGGGCGCGTGAACTCCAGGTCGCACCGCAGGCATCTGGCCGCCTCCCTGCGGGCGTCTTCCGCCGTGATAGCGAGCTCCACCTCCGCGAAGCTGCGCTTCCGTACGTCGGGCGGCAATGTCGGCGGCGCCACCCTATCCACCTTCGTAGCTTCCCCTCCAGCGGCGACCGGCTCGACATAGACCTGCGGCAGCCGCGGCGCTGCCGGTCTCGACACCAGCTCCTCGCCCCTCAGGTAGCGGTCTATCACCATCGCTGCCTTCTTGCCTGCCGCAATCGCCTGCACCACCGTATTCGGCCCGGTCACCACGTCGCCGCCGGCGAAGATCCCCGGCCGGCTCGTCTGCATGGTCTCCGGGTCCACCCAGAGGGTCCCGCGGTCGGTCACCTTCAGTCCCATCGATCTCACGTAGTCGATGTCCGGCTCGTCGCCAATCGTCACTATCAGGTAATCCAGGGGCACCGTGAACTCGGTCCCTGGCACAGGCGATGGCTGCCCGCGCCCGCTACTGTCCACGCGTCCAAGCGCGTTGCGCACGCACTCGATGCCGGTGAGGTGGCCATGCCGCGAGAGCACGCGGATCGGCGACACGAGGCACTCCAGCCCGATTCCCTCGGCAACCGCCGATGCGACTTCCTCGCGCAGCGCCGGCATGTCCTGCCGGGTCCGGCGGTAGAAGATCGTCACGCTCTCGACTCCCTCCTGCCGGAGCGCGACGCGTGCGGCGTCGACCGCCGAGTTGCCCCCGCCGATCACTCCGACGCGGCCGCGGGCGCTGACGGTGCCGCGCAGGTTGAAGGCCTTCAGGAACTGCATGGCCGGCTGTACACCGGCGATGTCCTCGCCCTCGATGTTCAACCGCCGGCTCTTGTGGGCACCGAGCGCCAGGAACACCGCCTTGAAGCCGTCGCTGAGGAGACTCTCGAGCGAGAAGTCGTGGCCCAGCGCCGCGTTGCAGCGCAGCTTGACGTGATCGTCGAGGAGCGAGTCGATTTCCTTTTTCAGGACGTCCCGCTTCAGCCTGTATGAGGGGATGCCGCTGACGAGCATCCCGCCCGGCTTGCTGTCGGCCTCGAATACCGTGACGTCGTAGCCGTCGAGGGAGAGGTAGTGCGCAGCGGTCAGGCCGGCGGGACCGGAGCCCACAACGGCCACCTTCTGCACTTCCATCGCAGCGCCTGCCCTGCGGACCGGGCGATAAGTCGCCGGGTCCACGGTGTCGGTCACAATCCGCTTCAACGCCCGGATGGCGACGGCCCTGCTGCCGGTCGTCCCCAGGCGGCAGCGCTCCTCGCACGGGTGGTCACAGACCCGCGCGCAGACCGATGGGAACGGGTTGGCTTCCCGGATTGCCCTGTACGCATCCTCCCACTCGCCCCGTGCGATGTGCGCGACGTAGCGCCATGCCTCCGTCCCTATCGGGCAGGCCGCCTGGCAAGGCGCCCCCACGAGATCCTTGCAGACGAAGGCGTCGCATTTCTTCTCTATCACGTGCCGCCGGTACTCATCCGGGAAGTACTGCAGCGTGCTGAGAACCGGGTTCGACGCCGTCTGGCCCAGCCCGCACATTGTCGTGTCCTTCACGACTACAGCCAGCTCGCGAAGCAGCTCTACCTGGTCGAGAGTGGCCCGGCCCGTCGAGATGTCGTCGAGGATTTCGTACATCCGCTGCGTGCCCTTGCGGCAGGTGAAGCACTTGCCGCACGACTCGTCCTTGAGGAACTTCATGAAGTATTTGGCGACATCGACCATGCACGTGTTCTCGTCCATGACGATCATGCCGCCCGAACCCATGATCGAACCCGCCTTGGTCAGACTGTCGAAATCGATGGGCAGGTCGAACATCCGCGCGGGAATGCAGCCGCCCGACGGTCCTCCAGTCTGCACGGCCTTTATCTTCGCCCTGCCCGGAGGACCGCCGCCTATCTTGTAGACGACGTCGCTGATCGTCACGCCCATGGGCACCTCGACGAGGCCGGTGTTCTTGATCTTGCCCACGAGGCTGAAGATCTTGCAGCCGGCGTTGCCCGGGGTCCCCACGCTCGCGTACTTCTCCGCGCCGTCGCGGAAGATGAGCGGAACGTTCGCCCACGTCTCGACGTTGTTGATGATCGTTGGCTTGCCGTCGATGCCCTTCTGAACGGGGTACGGCGGGCGCTGCCTCGGCTCGCCCATCCGCCCCTCGACAGAGCGGATCAGCGCCGTTTCCTCCCCGCATACGAAGGCGCCCGCTCCCTTGACGATCGAGATCTCGAACGAGAACCCGGTGCCAAGGATGTTCTGCCCGACCAGACCCATGTCGCGCGCCTGGGCGAGGGCTACGCTGACGTGCCTGACCGCCAGCGGGTACTCGTTCCGGACGTACACGGCGCCGTTGGTCGTGCCAGTTCCGAACGCGCCGATCAGCATCCCCTCGATGATGCTCTGAGGGTTGCCCTCGAGCACGCTGCGATCCATGTACGCCCCCGGGTCGCCCTCGTCCGCATTGCAGACGATGAACTTCCCGCGGCCATCCGGCTGCGCCGCCAGCATCTCCCACTTCTTCCCGGTCGGGAAGCCCGCGCCGCCCCTTCCCCGCAGCCCCGAGCGTTTCACCTCCTCTACCACCCAGGCGGGATCGCCCTTCGAGAGAACCCGTTCGAACGCCTCATAGCCTCCCTGCTCGATGTAGGTGTCGATCCGGATCGGATCGACGTAACGGTTCATCTCGAGCAGGACCCGGCGCTGGTTCTTGAAGAACGGAATCTCGTCGGCGCTTCTATAGACCTCGCCAGTGACCGGGTCCCGGTAGAGCAGTTCCTCGACGTACTCCCCGGCGACCACGGCATCGATGATCCTCGGCACGTCGTCCAGCTTCACCCGGCTGTAGAAGGCCTGCTGAGGCTGGGTCATCACGAACGGACCCATCTCGCAGAAACCGTGGCAGCCCGTAACCCGAAGCTTCACCTTGTCGCCGAGCCTGCGTTCGACGACGTGTTTCTTGGCGACGCGCAGCACGGGGTTCGCTCCGCTGGCCTGGCACGCTGTGCCGGCGCAGACGACGATCGCCGGCCTGCTGTCCGCGGCCCCGTCCAAAACCACCGCGCGATACGCCCTCAGCTCCTCGATGGAAGACAACCTTCGCATACGCAACCTCTGTGGAGTGCCGGCCCCGAACACGGTCGGGGCGGCAGCGGTTCAGGACAAGTCGAACATGTGGCCTGCACAGCCGTTCCGCGTGCACACCTGCAGGATTCCTCCCTCCCGCACGATCATGGTCGCCATCGGAGCCACGCACTCGCCGCACGGCAGCGGACCCTTGAGCTCCGCGTGGCAGTGAGGGCAGTAGAAGTCGAGAATGGCGCGGTCGGCGTATGAATGCTCGGATTCACGGCTGTCGCTGCCGTAGAGCGCCGACAAGCGCAGCCATCCGTGGACACCGCCCCCGGATACCGTCAGCCGTATCGAAGGCAGGTCGTCGATCCGATGGACCGGATCCATCAGGGTGTGATTGCACCGCGAGCAGCCAACCGTCAGCGCGAAGGGCGGACCCGCAAGGTCCGCCTTCGACGTGCCAAGACGGGCCTTGGATATGATCTGGCCGACTTTCGTCGCGTTGACGCTGGAGTTGTAGTGGCCGTCCATCACGACGACCGGGCCGAGCGCACATGCTCCGAGGCAATTCACCGTTTCGAGCGTGAACTCCCCATCGGCAGTCGTCTCGCCGGCTTTGACCTGCAGCTGCTTCTCGAACTCGTCCTTGACCGGCTGGGCTCCGCGAACGTGGCACGCCGTACCGACGCAGACCGAGCAGAGGTGCTTGCCGCGGGGCTCGAGGCGGAAGAATCGGTAGAAGGTCGCCAGGCCATAGACATCGACGAGCGGGCGGTCCATCGCCTGCGCCACCGCCTGCAGCGCCTCCGCAGGCAGGTAGCCGTACTTCTGCTGGACCTCCTCGAGGATCGAGATCATCGCGCCTCGTTGCCCTCGGTATCTCTGGACGATGGCAGGTACGCTATCCGCTTCCATATGGTTCCTCCATGTGGACACGACGGGCCTCTGCGAGGCCTCGGGACCGCCGGCTTCCCATCGGTCTGACGAACCGGTCGGCGCATCGAATTGGCAGTGGGAGGGCGTTTACGGACCAGCCGATGGCAGGTCCCGGCGAGCGCGAAAACGAGATCCGTTGGCAAACCGGCGAACCGCCGAGCGCATTGTCGTCCTGCAGGCGCAAGGCCAACCGGCCTTGTACCCGTGCGGCGCTGGTCGAGTGCAGGTGGGCAGCAGACCCCGACCTTCCCGTGGCAACAGGATCAGAAGCCGAACGGCCTGGACAAACGGGTTCGCCTCCTGCCCGTGCGCCCCGGCAACGGAGGGTCCCGGTACACAAGTCCGGCCACAAATCGTCGCGACCAACGAGACCCGGCAAGTGTCGCTCGAGAAGGGGGCCGAACCTCGGGAACGGATGACCGCCGCTATATATCACAAGTCGAGGCGGAACCGTACGGGAATGTGCGAGAGGATGGGCAGGGAAAGGGAGGCTTCCGCGACGGGAGTCCCGGCCAGGCCGCCGGCGCGACGGCACCAGAGAAAGTGGCCGGAGCTCGCGGCCAGGGTCACCCCGTGATTCTCATCCCGGTGAGATGCTTCACTTCTCCGTCATCGGCCTTGACCGAGATCTCGAGCAGATACTCTCCGGCGGCTAGCCCAGCCAGCGGCAGATCTATCTGGTAAGCGGCACCGCCCGCGGCCCGCTGAACCGGGAGATCGTTGATCGGGGCGCCAGTCCGGTTGAGGAGCCGCGCCGCCGGGGCTGGCGTCTCGGTACCCGGAGCGTAGACGTCGAAACGGACTAGCAGCCGCTCGGTCCGGCTGAATTCACGCCCGGCTGCAGGGATGGCCCCGGATTCGTTCAGCAGCGCGCGGAACTCGAGCGCGTTCCTTGCGCGGAAGACGACCGGAGTGCTGAGTGAAACCTGCGGGGCGGTCAGGTCGGGCACCGAGATCTCGCGCGTCTCGGAGTCGAGAACCTGGCCGTTCTCTCCCTCTACGGCGATCCGGATCTGCATCAGCCCGGGATCGGCTTCGAATCGCGCGTGCGCGCGGACTGTGGCAGTCGCCGGCCGCGCCGCCTGCGATGTGGCAGCCGCCGCGACCGCTCCCATTGACGGCGATCCGTCACCGGGCGACGCATCGGGCACGCGTCCCCGGAAATAGAGGCGGCCATCTGGACCCGATGCGGTCAACATCACGCGCTTCGGTTCGGCTCGAGGCGCAGTGCCCGGGGCCGGCGGCACAGATTCCCAGGCAAAGGTCACGAGCGTCCGGCCGTTGTCGCCACGGGACGTGCCTATCCACGTCCGCGTCAAGCGGCCCCTCGGGACTATGATCGATGCGAGCGCCTCGGTGACTGCCGGAGCGGGGCCGGGCTTCGGCGGAGCGAGCGCGGTTTCACGTTCTTCGGCCGTCAGCGCCCAGTACCCCTTGCGTGCCCGGACCTGCACGCCGGGCCGCCTGATCCTGACTCTTATCTGGTGGAACTTGCCGTCCGAGGGCGCTTCGGTGGAGTTGTAGCCGAGCAGGTAGTAGGCGCTCGAATCCTTCACGGCCTGCCTCAAGCCCGCGTCGAGGTCGTTGCGGTTGACGATCGCGCGGCCGTCGGTCTCGCTCGCGAGCACGCGGAGCGTATCCATCGTGGACTGGAGAGACATCCGGTCGGTCTCCATGCCGACGCCCTCGTTTATGTCGTACTCGTGAGTCGCGAGGCCGCGCGGATCGAGCGCGTAGATTGCGGTGTTGTTGCGGTTCGCGGCGTCGAAGACGTCGCGCAGGTCGCGTTGGATGTCGGTGTTGACGAAAAAGGCGGCGCGCTCCTCGGTTTCGGGGTTGTCGTAGCCCGGCCGGCCTCGCGCGATGTTGCCCAGGCCGGGCATCGAAGCAATCGGGTCCCTCAGCTGCGGCGGCAGGTAGTTGCTGTAACCCTCGCTCACGAGGATGAGCGCCTTGCGTCCCTCGCGCAGGGAACCGAGGCGTGTGACGAGGGCCTTGATCGCACCCATCGAAACCTGGTTGCGGATCCGTTCCACGACCGAGGCCGGGTACATCGCGTACTTCTCCTCGGCGTAGTTGCGCGGCTGATAGTTGTACTTGCGGCCCTCGAACTTGTCGATCGCGCCCATGACGGCATCGCGGTCGCGGCTCATCCTCACGTCACTGAGTGGCGTGAGCGGGTACATGAGCGCCACCATGTCTGACGGCCCGAGCGAAGTCTGTATGAAGCGCTTCAGCGGCTCGCGGACCGCCATGCTCGCCCCCAGCCTCACGTGGTAGTCGTCCAGGAAGATGGCGAACAGCCGCACGTCGTCCCGCGCTGCCTCGCTTTCCTCGTCGTAGGCGGTGCGGATCTGGCGCGGGGGCACGGCAGAGACTTCTTCGCCGATCCGCACGAGCTTGAACGTCTCTATTCTCTGGGGCTTGCCGTCCTCGGTGACCTCGAAGTCCTCCAGCCGGAGATCGCTCACCGGCTCGCCCCTCTTGTCGGTGACGATCACGTCCACGCGAACGAAGTTGATTCCCGCGCGGAAGGTCGGCGGCTGTTGCTGAGCCTGCTGGCCTGATTGCCGTGCCTTCTCTTCGGATTGCTGTGCTTTTGGCTTGCCGGCCGGCTGCCCAGTCTGCGGCTCCTGGGCTCTGCCTGCCGGAACGAGAAACAGAACCGCCAGCGCCGCCGCAACGAGGATCGCTCGCACCTGCTGTCTCATCACTGCCCCAACCAGGGACCATTCCGGCGTTCCGAACGCACGGGGATGTTTCTGCGGGCAGACGACCGGCGGTAAACCCGCCCCTGCCGAATCGCCCCTGAGTTGATGATACCATTGAGCCACCTTGGGAGGAGGCGCCCAATGGTCAGCCGGACAACTGGTTCCGCAGAGCCGCTCACGGCGCTGGCGGAAGATGAGACCATCCTGCGGGACAGCGTCTACGAGTTCGCCGACCAGCGCATCCGGCCGCTTGTCCGGGAGATGGACGAACAGGCGAAGATGCCCCGTTCGCTCATAGACGAGCTCTTCGGCCTTGGCATAATGGGTATCGAGGTGCCCGAAGCTTACGGCGGCGCTGGCGCCAGCTTCTTCCACGCCGTTCTCGTCGTCGAGTCGCTCTCGAGGGTGGACCCTGCTGTTGCGCTGCTGGTGGACGTGCAGAACACCCTCGTCACGAACGCGCTGCTCCGATGGGGCACCGAGGGGCAGAAACAGCGCTACCTGAAGCGGCTATCCGCGGACACCGTCGGCGCCTATGCGCTCTCCGAGGCGGGGGCTGGAAGCGATGCATTCGCGATGGCGACCCGCGCGGTATCGGACGGCGACTCGTTCGTGCTGACGGGCCGCAAGCTCTGGATCTCATCGGCAAACGAGGCCGACATCTTCATCGTCTTCGCAAATGCCAACCCGCAGGCGGGCTACCGCGGAATCACCGCGTTCGTCGTCGAGCGTGGACTTCCCGGGTTCACGGTGGGCAAGAAAGAGGACAAGCTCGGCATCCGGGCGAGCAGCACGTGCGAGCTGCTGCTCGAAGACTGCCGCGTCCCGCGCGAGAACGTGCTAGGCGAGGTCGGCAAGGGGTACAAGGTCGCCATCGAGACGCTGAACGAAGGACGTATAGGGATTGGCGCGCAGATGCTCGGCCTGGCGCAGGGCGCTTTCGACCACATGGTCAGCTACGTCAAGGAAAGGAAGCAGTTCGGCCGGGCGATCGCAGACTTCCAGGGCGTGCAGTTCCAGATATCGAGGGCGGCCGTCGAACTCGAGGCGGCTCGGCTGCTGGTCTACAACGCGGCTCGTCTGAGGGACGCAGGCCGCCCATTCCTGCGCGAGGCGGCGATGTGCAAGTTGTACGCGTCCGACGCGGCCGAGCACGTGACATCGCTTGCGGTGCAGCTGTTCGGCGGGTACGGGTACACAAAGGACTACCCTGTCGAAAAGCTCTACCGCGACGCGAAGATAGGACAGATTTACGAGGGCACGTCGAACATGCAGCTTCAGACACTGGCCAGGCAGATCATGGGGTGACCTCGTAGCCTGTTCTCCGTATTCTGTCCGCGATGACCTCACGAGTCACGGACTCGTCGTCGCAGGTCACTTCGACCCTGCCATCGCTGTGGGAAGCAGTCACCGATATGACGCCGGGCAGCTGAGCGATCGTGCGCTTCACGGCGTTCTCGCACCCGCCGCACGTCATTCCGGCCACTTTGAAAGCCAATGTCTGAATCATGGGTGTGCCTCATGAGCAGGACTGAGTTACGAGGACCGAGGTATGAGCAGTCTCGAGTCTCGAGCTGGCTCATTCCTCAACCCTGATCCCGATCCCATCCCAACTCAGGCTCTGATAATCGCACTCGAGATGATGAGCCGCTGAGCTTCCGAAGTGCCCTGGTAGATCTCCACCGCGCGCCCGTCCCTGAACAACCGCTCGACGGTCGATCCGCGCCTGTAGCCGGCCGCACCGAAGACCTGTACGGCCATGTTCGTCGCCTGTGAGGCCGTCTCGGAGGCGTGCAGCTTCGCCATCGACGCAGCGACAGTCGCCTCGGCCTCGACGTTGCGCAGCGTGGCTGCCCTGTAAGTCAGCACGCGCGAAGCCTCGATCGCCGTCGCGGCGTCCGCAATCATCCACTGCACCGCCTCGTAGGTCGCGATCGGCTTGCCGAACG
The DNA here is from genome assembly GCA_041947015.1 of Vicinamibacterales bacterium. Classification (GTDB taxonomy): domain Bacteria; phylum Acidobacteriota; class Vicinamibacteria; order Vicinamibacterales; family Fen-181; genus JBHGBL01. Next base: position 36,943 of record JBHGBL010000008.1, on the reverse strand, counting down.
TGTGCCGTTGCCGAGCGTAGGCGACGGCTTCATTCACCGCAGCTTGCGCGAGCCCCAGCGCCTGGGCGGCAATCGCCACCCGCCCCCCGTTGAGGGCCCAGCGCGCGACGCCGAAGCCCGCCCCCGGCTCACCCAAAACCTGTTCTGGCGCCACCCTGACGTTGTCGAACGCGATGTCGAAGCATCCGAGACCTCGTACCCCGAGTGAGAGGGTCCTTGCGCCCAGCTGCACGCCGGGAGAATCGAAAGGCACGATGAACGCGGTGACCCCACCCCAGGCCTCGTCCGGGATTCGGGCGAAGACGATGCCTAGCTTCGCGGCCTCCGCGTTCGCCACCCACGTCTTCTCACCGTTCAGTAGATAGCCGCCGCCGCGCGAGACAGCTTTGGCCTCGATGCGTGCGGCATCGGTGCCGGCCCCGGCTTCCGACAGCGCGAAAGCGCCGATCCACTCGCCGGCTGCCAGCCGTCGAAGCCATCGTTGTTTCTGTGCGCGGGAGCCGAAGCGGGCGAGCGGCTCGGCAACGAGCGAGTTGTTGACCGCCACGATGACGGCCACCGTCGCACTCGCCTCCCCTATCGCCTCGACCGCCAGAGCGTAGGCCAGGTAGTTCCTGCCGAGCCCGCCCCACTCGCGCGGGACCGTCACGCCCAGCAGCCCTTCGGCTCTCACCCTGTCGATGACGGCGAACGGGAAGCGGTCCTCTTCGTCGATGGCAGCTGCGGCCGGCCGCACCACCTCCCCCGCGAAGGCGCGAACGCTTTCCTGGTAGTCTCTGTCTTCTGGATAGGGGTCGAGGATCATGGGGGCACGAACGGGCGCGGCCAGCTGCTCTCAGCAGCTCAGTCGCGCGAAGATCGGTCGAAGGCGTTCCGCGGTCTGCTCGAGTTCCTCGGGCAGCACGCGAACCTGACCGACGACCGACATGAAGTTGGTATCTCCCGTCCAGCGAGGAACCAAGTGCACGTGCAGATGATCGACGATGCCGGCCCCGGCCGAACGGCCTAGGTTCAATCCGACGTTCATGCCCTGCGGCCTGTAGGCCTCGTTCAACGCGCATTCGGCCCGGCAGGTCAGCTCCATCAGCTCCACCCGCTCTTCGGGCAACAGGGCCCCCAGGCACGGCACGTGCCTGTTCGGCACCACCATCAAATGCCCGCTGTTGTACGGATAGAGGTTCAGTATGACGAAGCAGGTGCGCCCGCGCGTGAGCAGGAGCCGCCCGGATTCCTCGGAGTTTATGGCCTCGCAGAATACGCACCCCTGTGAGTCCCCGGTGCCGCTCACGTACTGATACCTCCAGGGAGTCCAGAGACGTTCCACGTCAGACCTGTTCTGCCACCTGCTCCGCAATATTCCCGGCAGCGGCCACCACGGACGTCTCGGCGGCGCGTTCACGGTTTATCAGGTCTTTCAGTTCCTTGCCCGGCTTGAAGTAGGGGACTTTCTTGGGCGGCACGTCCACGCGGTCGCCGGTTTTCGGGTTCCTGCCCTTTCGCGGCTCGCGCCGCCGCAGACGGAAGCTGCCGAAACCCCGCAGCTCGATCTTCTCGCCGCGGTGCAAGGCAGTGATGATGCTCTTGAAAACCGTGTCTACAATGAGCTCGGAGTGCTTCTTCGTGAGATCGGAGACGCGCGCCACTTCTTCGACCAGCTCAGCCTTGGTCATGCTGCCTCCTGTTGACACGGCCGCTCCTTTCTCAGACGGGCGGCGCGCCCGCCGCCCCGGGGAAACCCGCCAGGGGGCTCATCCCGCTTGGCATGCGACAGCGCTGCTTCGCCGCCGCCGATGCCCCCGAGGGCCGCGGCAAGGAACCGGGCGGAGCGTGACAGCCGCCCCGCCCCGGGAGTGCATTCGGAGTGCGAGTGCCGATCGCCGCTCCGCCGTTGCTCTACTCGCTCCTCAGTACGCGCAGGCGCTCGCCGATCGTCGCCTGCCCGCCCTCGGAAGTCTCAGTCCACGCCTGCCAGTCGGCTCGATCCTGGTCGGCCTTGAGCGCCCTTATGCTCAGGCCGATCTTCCGCTCGGCCGGGCTCAGCTTGATGATCTTCATCGGGTAGACCTGGTCCGGCTGCAGCTCGATCTTCTCGCCCTGCGAGTCGTCGAACTCGGACACGTGGATCAGGCCCTCGATGCCCTCGGCGAGCTCGACAAAGGCGCCAAAGTTGGTGGACCTGACGACGCGTCCCTCCACGGTGTCACCGACGTTGTGGTGCGTGAAGAAGTCGTCCCAGATGTCGGTCGCGAGCTGCTTCAGCCCGAGCGACAGCCGCTGGTTCTCCGCGTCGATGTTGAGCACGACGGCCTCGACCCGGTCGCCTTTCTTGAGCACCTCGGACGGGTGCTTCACGCGCTTGCTCCACGACATGTCGGAGATGTGGATGAGGCCGTCGATGTCTTCCTCGACCTCGACGAAGGCTCCGAACTCGGTGAGGTTGCGCACCTTCCCTGTGATGCGCGATCCGACCGGATACTTGTCAGCCAGGTCGTGCCACGGGTTGCTTTCTATCTGCTTGAGGCCAAGCGATATGCGGCGAGCCTGCGGATCGACGCCTAGCACCATCGCCTCGACCTGGTCGCCCGCGTTCAGCACCTTCGAGGGGTGCTTGACGCGCTTGCTCCAGGACATCTCCGAAACGTGGATGAGCCCTTCCACGCCCGGCTCGAGCTCGACGAACGCACCGTAGTCGGTGAGACTAACTACCTTTCCACTGACGCGGGCCCCGACCGGGTAGCGTTCCGTCACAGCCGACCACGGGTCCGCAATGAGTTGCTTGTGGCCGAGCGACACCCTCTCGGTCGCCGGGTCGTACTTGAGCACGATCACGTCGATCTCGTCGTTGACCTTGAAGAGCTCCGAGGGGTGCCCCACCCGGCCCCACGACATGTCGGTGATGTGCAGCAGCCCGTCTATGCCGCCGAGATCGATGAATGCGCCGTAATCCGTGATGTTCTTGACCACGCCGCGCAGCACCTTGCCCTCGGCGAGCGTCTCGAGGGTCTGCTTCTTGCGTTCCGCATTCTCTTCTTCGAGGAGGACTTTACGCGACAGGACTATATTGCCGCGCTTCTTGTTGACCTTGATGACGCGCATCCGCAGTTCCTGGTTGCGCAAGGCGTCGAGGTTCCTCACCGGCCGAACGTCCACCTGCGAGCCGGGCAGAAACGCCCGCACGCCGATGTCGACCGCCAGCCCGCCCTTGATCCTCTCGATGACGCGGCCGATGACGACCTTGCGGTCGGCGTAGGCCTTCTCGACCTCGTCCCAGATCTTCATCTTCTCGGCCTTCTCGCGCGAGAGGACGACGTAGCCATCCTTGTCCTCGGCCCGCTCGAGCAGGACGTCGACGATGTCGCCGGGCTGGACCGTGACATGCCCGTTCTCGTCGATGAACTCGCTCACCGAGATGATGCCTTCCGACTTGTAACCGACGTCCACCACCACTTCGGTGCCGGTCACCTTGAGGACGGTACCCTTCACCACTTCCCCTTCCGCGATGTTGCGGAAGCTGCTGTCGTACAAGTCGAGCAGGCGGGCGTACTCTGCGGGATCGACTTGCTCACCGGAATCGGCCGAGCCGGCGAGCCTGGTGAGTTCCCCTCCTTTCTTCTGGACGTTCTGGGGCGTCCACTCCCCGCGCGGCGCGGCCGCGTCGTTGGTCGTTTCAGCGTTCGCCATGTAGCGCCAAGTCCTCCTGATCCTAGATTGCCGGTTCGCAGCACCGGCGGGCTGTATTCGCCGTGTGGCGTTAAGCAATAGAGTATACGACACTTATCGAAAAACTGTCAAGCTCAGACGGGTGGTTCCCGATGCCACGAGAGAAAAAAGGACACGAGCCGTTCGGCCAATCGTCAGCCGCCGGCAGAAGAGAACCGAACAGAGCGCACCACTTTCCGGTCGTCACTGAACATGGAGCGGAAGGCCTCGGCCGCGCGCAGCGGCGGGGCCGGGATGCCAGAGCGTCTGGAGAATAACCGCCCTGCGGGGCCGGAAGTGGCCGGCGGCGACATCGATGCCGACTGGCAGTCGGCCGCGATGGTGGGCGACGAGGCACCAGGGGGCGACAACCCGACTCCCGCCCAACAGGTCGTCGATGACGTCGGGCGCGCAGTAGGGCTCGAATACCGGGACAGCGAAGAGCTCAAGAGCACCGAAAAGATGACAGAGCACGACCGGCGCCGCTGGGAGCTCGACCCGGCTTCCTCCGAAGACTACAAGGAGCGCACGAGGAAAGGGGGCAAGGTGATGCCATGAGTTCCATGGCGCGGTTCCTAGACCCGTGTCGCATGCCGCGGACCGGCAGTCTGCGTCTCGGCGCCGTTAGCCGGTTCCGGTCCTCTGCCGGATAACTGCCAGCACGCGCTCTACGACTTCCGCAATCGGCACGCCGGTCGTATCTATCACGTGCGCATCCGAGGCGGGAGCGAGAGGCGACGCGGTCCTCGTCATGTCGGATTCGTCGCGCTCGTTCAGCTCTCTCGCCACTTCCTCGAAGGGGTGCCCGCCGCCGTGCGCAGGGTCGGCCGCCCGGCGTCTCGCACGTTCCTCCCTGGAAGCATCGAGGTAGACCTTCACCTCGGCTCCTGGAAAAACGACAGTACCAATGTCCCTGCCCTCCATGACAACGCCGCCGCTCGAGCCCAGCGCCTGTTGGAGGCGGACGAGGAGCGAGCGGACGGCAGGCAGCCGCGCCACCTTCGCCGCGGCGCGGTCGATTGCCGGGGTGCGGATCTCACGGCTCACGTCCCGGCCGTTCACAGAAACCGCTCCGCCGTTGACCTCTATGACGAGGCCAGATGCGGCCTCGCTTACGGCGCGCTCATCGTCCAGGGAGATGCGGTTGTTGACGGCAAACCACGCGACCGCTCGGTACATGGCACCGGTGTCGATGTGCCTGTAGCCGAGGGTGCGAGCCACTTCGCGGGCGATTGTGCCCTTGCCGACGCCTGAAGGCCCGTCGATCGCGATAATCAAGGTTCCCTGCGCAGTAAGGAGGCACCGCAGACTGGGCGTCAGTGTAACATGCGTGGATGCGCCGCGGCCTCCGCCGTACCCTCCTTGTCGCGACCGTGCTGACGGTGACCGGCGGCATCGTCTCCCTCGCCGTGATCGGGTCGTCGTACAGCCGCGCGGCCTCGCTCGTCGTCAGGGCAGCCGGCCTCGGCGGCCGTTATCCGCGCATCGCCAGCTGGTACCGCCAGGCAGTCTCGGAATCGCCGCTCACGATCCCCTCGCGCCACGGGCCGATAGCCGCGCGACTCTACCGGCCCACGGGAGGATACCCCGCCGCCGTCCTGCTCGTGCCGGGCATCAACGCGCTTGGCGTCGAGGAGCCGCGCCTCTCTGCCTTCGCGCGGGCGATATCCGAAACGGGCCTTCTCGTCGTTACGGCCGCCATGCCAGACATGACGCGCTACCTCGTCACAGCTCGAACGACCGACACGATCGAGGACGCTGCGCTGTGGATGGCCGCCCGGCGCGACCTGGCGCCGGGCGGCAGGATCGGAATGGCCGGCATCAGCTTCGCGGGAGGTCTGTCGATAGTCGCGGCAGGCCGCCCCGCGCTTCGCGACCGAGTCACGTTCGTCTTCGCCTTCGGCCCGCACGCGAGCTTCCCTCAGGTGCTCCGCTTCTTCTGCACGGGCATTGTGCCGCTGCCGCCATGGGCACCGGAGCGGAACCTGCGCCCTGGGGTCAGGCGTGTCGAGGGCGGAGTCTGGCGCAAGCCGCACGATTACGGGGCTGCGGTCGTCGCGCTCGACCTGGCGGACCGGCTCGTGCCCCCGGAGCAGTTGGCTCCGCTGAGGCGCGCGATCCTCGAGTTCCTCGCTGCCTCGCACATCTGGATCAACGATCCGGAAGCCGCCGAAGCGAGGTTCGAAACCGCCCGCCGTCTCGGCCGCGAACTGCCCGAGCCAGCGTCCGCGATTATGCGGGAGGTGAACGACCGCGACGTGGAGGCGCTCGGCGCGCGCCTCCTGCCGCTGCTGGGTGGGGCGGTACAGGCCAGTTCCCTCTCGCCGATCGAATCGCCGGCACCCAGGGCACCGGTCTACATCCTGCACGGAATCGACGACAACCTCGTGCCGCCGGAAGAGACACTGCTGCTCGAGCACTACCTGGCTGGCAAGACGAGGACGCGGGTCCTCATGACGGACCTCATGGACCACGCCGAACTCGGGCACCAGCCGACGCTATCGGAGGCGTGGACCATCGTCTCTCTCATTGCGGGCATGCTCCGGGAGTGATTCGGCGTCAGCGAGCAGCGATCAGCTTTCAGCGATCAGCTTCGCCGCTCCGGGGGTTGATTTCGGCCCGCAACCGGCTGACTGCTCTTCCCTGAACGCTGATTGCCTTTCTTGAGCAAGGCGACCTCGCGAGCCGTCAGGTCGCGCGCGGAGCCGGGCGCAAGGCTAGCGTCCCGTATCGGGCCGATACGCACGCGTCTCAGGCGAACGACCGGGTGCCCGACCGCCTCGCACATCTTCCGTATCTGCCGGCTCCTTCCCTCGCGCAGAACGACGGTCAGCTTCGCCTGGTCCCGCCCGGCGCGTGTTTCCTCCAGTCTGACCGTTGCGGGTTTCGTCCGCCTTCCCTCGAGGGCGATCCCCTGCCGCAGGCGGCGGAGCGCGCTACCGTCGGGCCAACCAACGACCGTCACCTCGTACTCGCGCTCGATTTCGTGGCTCGGATGCATCAGCCGCTGGGCGAGGTCGCCGTCGTTCGTGAGTATGAGAAGTCCTTCTGAATCGTAGTCGAGCCGCCCGACGGGATATAGGTACCCGCGGTTCGACGGCAGCAGGTCGAGCACGGTCGGCCGGCCCTCTGGGTCGGATCTGCTCGTTATGTAGCCGCGGGGCTTGTTCAGGAGCAGGTAGCGGCGGCGGGGCTTCTGCAGCCGGCAGCCGTCCACGCGGATGTCGTCGGTCTCCGAGTCGGCGCGCGTTCCGAGCTCCGTTACGACGGCTCCGTTCACGGTCACGCGCCCATCGAGTATCAGCCGCTCGGATGCACGCCTCGACGCCACCCCCGCAGCCGACAGGATCTTCTGGAGCCGTTCCGGCATCGACGGTCTCGTGAGCGGGCTGTCAGCCATCATCCATCACGTCATTCCTCAATCCTCGTTCCTCAGGCCTCAGTCCTCCTTACTCAGTCCTCCTTGCTCAGTCCTTTCCTCAGCCCCCGCCATGTCGATCTCCAGCGGAAGCGTGCCCGGTACAGGCTCGGAGTCGGCGAGGCCGATCGGCACGTCGAAACCGAGCACCTGCGACATGTCCTCCATCCTCGGCAGGTCGGAGAGGTCGCGCAGACCGAACCGGATCAGGAACTCGCGCGTCGTGGCGTACAGGAACGGCCGGCCCACGACCTGCTTGCGTCCCGCAATTTTGATGAGACGCCGTTCGAGCAGCGTACTCAGCACGCCGGTCGTGTTTACACCTCGAATCTCGGCGATCTCCGGCGCCGTGATCGGCTGCTTGTAGGCAATGACGGCAAGCGTCTCCAGGGCCTGGGCGGAGAGCTTCTGCGTCTTGCGCTCGTGGAACAGCCGCCTGACCCACTCGTGCAGCTCCGGGCGGGTGACGATCTGATAGCCTCCCGCCACCTCGACGAGCTGCAAACCTCCCTTTCGCGCGTAGTCCGACTTGATCGACGCCAGCGCCGCCTCCACGTCCTCCTTCGGCTCGTTCTCGAGCAGCTTGAAGAGGAGGCGCGGCGTGATCGGCTCTGGCGAGGCGAAGATCAGCGCTTCGACGATGGCCTTGACGCGCTCGTCAACCGCCGCATGGGCTTCGCGGACTCCGGCTTCCCTGGCGTGCCCGCCAGGCGTGGCCCTTCCTGCCAACAGTGCTATCTCCTCACCCGCCGGCGGTTCCGGCTCCGCCTCTCCTGTGTCGCCGGTCGCAGCTCGCTGGTTCCCGACCGGCGCTCCGTGGACGGCCACGCCGGCTCCCGCGTCGCCAATCGCCTGTCCGACATCGACGGTTTCATCGGGGGTCACGTCTTCTTCCACGGCAGTCAGTCTCCGTCACCTTTTCGCTTCGGCATCGCGTGTCCAGCAGCCCGCGCCGGCAAACCCTGAATACCGCCTCGCCAGGTTCACAATCCGGCATGGAACAAGGTCGGATCCGGCGGGCCCGTTTCCGGAATCGGTGCCCGCATGTCAATCCGGTGTTCACCTGCCCTCTTCGCGCCGGTACACCCGTATCGGCCCGCGCGCGCCGGCCTGGAAGATGCGGACCATCCGCAGCCTGATCATCTCCAGGAGCGCGAGAAACGTCACGATCACGTCGGCTACGCCTGCCGCCTCGTCGAAAAGGTCCTCGAAGCCGCACGCCTCGGTCACGGACAGCTTCGCGAGGATCTGCTCGATCCGCGTCTCGATCGGCACCTGCTCGGCAGGCAGAGGGACCTTCGGCCTCGACCTGGCCCTCTCGAGCACGTCGCGGAACGCCGTGAGCAGGCTGAAGAGATCCACCTCCAGCTCCGGCTCGTAGTCTTCGCCGGCGATCGGCTGGATGCGCTCGTCCGGCCGCACCCACTGGGCCTCGCGGAGCGTTTCGCACTCGTGCAGAAGCCCGGCGGCGGCCTTGTAGCGCTGGTGCTCGAGCAGGCGCTGCACCAGCACCTGGCGGGGATCCTCCTCCGGGTCCTCCTGCGTCGGGTCGGGCCTCGGGAGGAGCATTCTCGACTTGATATGGATGAGCGTAGCCGCCATCAGCAGGAAGTCGCCTGCCACATCGAGGTCGAGCTCGCGCATGAGCTCGAGGTACTCCAGGTACTCGCGCGTTATGAGCGCGATCGGGATGTCGTAAATGTTCACCTCGTTCTTCTTGATGAGGTGAATGAGCAGGTCGAGCGGCCCCTCGTACGCCTGCAGATGCACCGAGTAGCCCTGGCGTACGTCCGGGTCCGGGTCCCGCACTCCGGCGTCAGGCGCGGCGGCGTACGCCTTGAACGCCGTCAGATCACGCATCTTGCTGGAAGGCAACCTGACCCCTAACGGTAGGCGATCTTCATCGCCTCCCGCACGCGGCCCATCGTCTCGCCGGCAATCCGGCGCGCGCGGGCTGAGCCATCGAACAGCAGCTCGCGGATGCGCTCCGGCCTCGAGAGAAGCTCCCTCCTGCGCTCGCGCATTGGTTCGAGCGTGGCGTTGAGCGCCCGGGCGAGCCTCTGCTTGACCTCCACGTCGCCCACCCGGCCGGCCCTGTAGCGTTCCTTGAGATCTTCGACCTCAGCCTTGTCAGGGTTGAACGCATCGTGGTAGGTGAAGACCGGGTTCCCCTCGACCGTGCCGGGAACGTCGGCGCGCACCCGCTTAGGGTCCGTGAACATCCGCATCACCTTCTTCCGGACCACCTCTTCGGTGTCCGAGAGGTCGATGGTGTTCTGGTAGCTCTTGCTCATCTTCCTGTTGTCGAGGCCGGGAAGGCGAGGAAAGTGTGTCAGCAGCGGCTGCGGTTCCACGAAGACCTGGCCGTAGAGGTTGTGGAAGCGGCGGACGACCTCTCGCGAGAGCTCGAGGTGCGGGACTTGGTCCTCGCCGACGGGGACGTAGCTGGCATCGTAGATGATCACGTCCGCGGTCTGGAGGAGCGGGTAGCCGAGGAAACCGAGCGTGGAGAGATCCTTCTCCACAAGCTGCTCGCGCTGCTCCTTGTAGGTCGGCACACGCTCGAGCCACGGGATCGGCACGACCATCGAGAGCAGAAGGTCCAGTTCCGCGTGTTCGGGCACGAGAGACTGCACAAAGACCGTGCTCTCCTCCGGATCGATGCCCGCGGCAATCCAGTCCACGACGTTGTCGAGAGCGAAGGAAACGATCTCAGATGTGTCGGCGTACTCGCTGGTGAGCGCGTGCCAGTCGGCCACGAAGTAGAAGCACTCGTAGTCCTTCTGGAGCGCGGCCCAGTTGCGCAAGGCGCCGCAGAGGTGGCCAAGGTGGAGTCTTCCGGTCGGGCGCATGCCCGACACCACGCGCGCTTTCAATGTAGCCACGACAGTAGCAGCCGGTAAGGAGGAACGATAACGGCGCTCAGCGCGCCGCTGAGCATGAGAGCGTACAGCAGGACGAAGCCATACGGCCTTAGGCTGTCGATCGCGCCCGCCAGGCGCTCGGGCAGCAGGCCGGAGAGGACGCTGCTCCCGTCCAGGGGCGGAACGGGAACAAGGTTGAAAAGGGCCAGGAGCATGTTTATGTCGAGCGACAGCATCGCCACCATCGACAGCGGCACGACGATGGCCGCACCTGTCCAGCCCACGGCCGGCTGGGCCAGCACGGCCCTCGCCACGAAAGCGGAGATCAGCGCCAGCAGGAAGTTCGAAGCCGGGCCGGCAAGCGCGATGAAGAGGTGGTCGCGGCGGAAGTCGCGCAGATTGTACGGGTTGACAGGCACCGGTTTCGCCCAGCCGATCACGGGAAGGCCAGTGAACATGGCGACGAGCGGAAAGACAATCGTCCCGACGACGTCGACGTGCACGACTGGGTTCAGCGAAACCCTCCCGAGCCGGCGGGCGGTCGGATCCCCCAGCCTGTCGGCCACCCAGGCGTGAGCGGACTCGTGCACTGTGAGCGCGAACAGGAGCACGGCGAAGGCAGCGAGTACTTGTCCGAAATCCAGGTTCGACAAAGGTCAATCAGGCTAACATCGCGGCACTTGGACTGTCAAAAACCGCTCCGGGTACTTCCAGCGAAGTACCGCAGAACGGAATCGGCGGCGCGGGCGCCGATCGCCGCAACCAGTTCTTCCCTGCTGGCCCTCCTGACGCCTGCAACGCTGCCGAACCTCTCCAGCAGTTTCCGCCGCCGCCGGGGACCTATCCCGGCCACCCCGTCCATCTCCGATTTCAGGTCGCGCCTGCGTCTCGCGGTCCGGTGGTAGGCCACCGCGAAGCGATGCGCCTCGTCGCGTATACGCTGGAGCAGGCGAAGGGCGGGATCCCTGCCGTCCAGGGCGATGGGATCCGGATCATCGCGCGTGTAGATCCTCTCCTCCTTCTTGGCAAGCCCGACGACGGCCAGTCTCGCGAGCCCGATGGCGGAAAGCGCCTGGTAGGCCGAGGAAAGGTGGCCCCTTCCGCCGTCCACGACAACTAGATCCGGGAAATCGCCGCCCGATTCGAGGAGCCGGCGGAAGCGGCGGAGGATGACTTCCCGCATGGCCGCGAAGTCGTCCGCGATCCTCCCGGTTTCCCCGCCGCTCCCGCGAATCCTGAACTTGCGGTACTCGCTTCGGCGCATGCGGCCGTCCTCGCACACCACCAGCGATGCGACGGTTTCGCTCCCTTGGATGGTCGAGACGTCGAAGCACTCGATCCTGCGTGGCACCGCCGGGAGGCCGAGGGTTGCACGCAGCTTCTCGAGGGCGTCGTACTCGGCGAGCGCAGCCTGGTTGAAGCGAAGGTCGTAGCCCGCGGCCGCGTTCCGGGCCGCGAGGTCCAGGAGTCCCCTGCTGTCGCCCCGCCGCGGGACGACGAGCTTCACCCTGCGGCCAGTTCGCGACGAGAGCCACTGCTCGACCGCAGACGGTTCCTCGATCTCGAGCGGCACATGTACGACCGGCGGCACCTCGCGCGCCTCGTAGAACTGCTGCAGCGCCGCCTGGAGCACTTCCCTCTCGGCCTCCACCCCGACGCCGCCTTCAGCCGAGAGCTCGACGCGCTCGACAACGCGCCCGCTCCTCACCTGGAAGACGTGGATGACGCCGCCGGCAGGCCCGACCTTGAGCCCGAAGGCGTCGCGGTCGCCCAGCCGCGGCGTGGACATCTTCTGCTGGCGGTCCCGGAGCGCTTCGACCGTCCTCATGGCGTCGCGCAGGTGGGCCGCCTCCTCGTAGCGCTCGCCGGCCGCCGCCTCGTTCATTCGCCCTCGGAGGGCCTGGACCAGCTCGTCGTTACGCCCCTCGAGGAACAGCTTCGTGTCTGAGACCGCTTGCGCGTAGCGCTCCCGCGAACAGAGCGACGCGACGCACGGGGCGACACACCGGCCGATGTCGAATTCCAGGCACGGGCGGCCGCGCCTGCCGGTTATCTCCTCGTTGCACGACCTGATGCCGAACAACCGATGCGTCAGGCCCATCGTCTTTCGCGCGAAGTGCGCGGGCAGGAACGGACCGGCATAGTAGTCGCCGTCACGCTCCACCCGCCTGGCCACGAGGACCCTTGGAAAGGCTTCCGACGTGGTCAGCCTGAGGTAGGGGTAGTTCTTGTCGTCGCGCAGCAGGATGTTGTAACGTGGCATCCGCTGCTTGATGAGGTGATTCTCGAGGGCGAGCGCCTCGACCACCGAGTCGGTCAGGATGAACTCCAGGCCGTCGGCCTCAGAGAGCAGAGCGTCCGTCTTGGGGTCCGCGCCGGCCGCCGCGAGGTAGCTCCGAACACGGTCCCTGAGCGAGCGGGCCTTGCCCACGTAGACCGTCTCGCCCTCGGCGTTCGAGAAGAGGTAGACGCCAGGCTGCGCCGGGAGACGGGCAATCTGGGCCTTGAGTTCCTGGATCGGCATGGAATAGTATTGCGCGCTTGCGGGCCGGCAGGCGGTACAGCCATTATAACGGACGCCCAATCCGGCCCGGCGCGGCCGTATGACCTTCACAGGCGCCATCGGAACGATCGTGGGCTATCCCCTCCGCGGGGTAATCCGCGTCTCCATCGCGCTTGGCGTCCACCCCAACGTCCTCACCCTGGCGGGTGTCATCGTCAACGTGCTGGCGGCGTGGGCCCTGGGGCTCCACCGTTTCCTCCTGGCCGGCGTGCTGATGATCGTCGCCAACATCTTCGATTACATAGATGGAAAGGTAGCGCGCGAGACGCACTTCGATACGCCCTTCGGCGGTTTCTGGGACTCGGTGATGGACCGATTCTCGGACATAACTCTCTTCATCGGCCTCATATACCTCTACGCCGAGCTGGGCCGCACCGACTACGTGATCATCTCCGCCCTCGCGATGATGTTCTCGGTGATGACGAGCTACACGAGGGCGCGGGCAGAGTCGATAATCCCGAAGTGCAAGGTCGGCTTCATGGAGCGGCCCGAGCGGATCGTGCTGTTCATGATCGGCGCCTTCACGAACCGCATGGCTGCCGTGCTCTGGGTGATCCTCGTGCTTTCGATCGTCACGGTCGGCGCCCGCATCTACTACACGTGGCGCGAGTCGAGCGGCGGGCGCCGCCCCGAGCAGGACCTCGCGGAGCGCCTCGTCAGGGGGACCTGAAATGAAGCAGGTCTACACTGTACCGGCGCTCGTCCTCTGGCGCTCCTTCCTCTGGCTCTACGAACGGGGATCTTGGCAGTACGACCTGATGGTCATCGCCATCCTCGCCTTCGTCTGGCTGACGCCGCCGGCCTGGCTCGGGGACCCGACGGCAAGCGGCTCCGGGCTGATCGGCTGGTTGATCGAAAAGCTGCTGTAGGGGCGCCTTCCCTGTTACTGTAGAAAGAGGGTTTCCTGTTGCTGTAGGAACGAAGTAGGCCCGCTCCGGGCAGCGACGGCCCGGGAGGAAGGTACTCATGTCCGCGCGCCCCACGTGGAAGGGCTTCCTGAAGGTCAGCCTCGTCAACATCCCGATCAAGGTGTTCCCCGCGAGCGAGGCGTCGGCCACCATCTCCTTCAACCAGCTGCACGCCGAGTGTCAGACGCGCATCCAGCAGAAGCGCTGGTGCCCGCACTGCGAGCGCGAGGTGCCGATATCCGAAGTAGTGAAAGGTTACGAGTTCGACAAGGGCCACTACGTCGTCGTGACCGAAGAGGACCTGAAGAAGGTCCGCGCCGAGTCCACACGCGTGATCAACCTGGTGCAGTTCACCGATGACGCCGCGATCGACCCGATCTACGTGGACCGCTCGTACTATCTTGCCCCCGACGGCCAGGTGGCTTCGGACGCCTTCGCCGTCATGCGCGAGGGCATGCAGGGCAAGGCCGGAATAGGCAAGCTCGCCCTCTATGGGCGGGAGTACCTCGTGGCGATCCGGCCGCGTGAACGGGGACTGGTGATGTACACACTCCACCATGCGGCCGAAGTGCGGTCGATGGACGCGATCGATGAGCTCCGGTCGGTGCCGTCCGAGGTCAAGCCTCAAGAAGCGGCGCTCGCGCGGCAGGTGATACAGACCTTCGAGAGCGACCTGGATCTGTCCGAGTACAAGGACGAGTACCAGGAGGGCCTGCGGCGAATCATCGCCGCGAAGGTGGAGGGCCAGGAGGTGGTCGCGCCGCCCGAAGAGGCGCCCCCGCGCGTCGTGAACCTGATGGACGCCCTTCGGAAGAGCCTGGACCAGGTCAGCGCAGGGAAGAAGAGGCCTGCGCGCGCGGGGATCGAGCGTCCGGCAGCGAGCCGGCGCGCCGCTGGCAGCCGGGCCGTCAGCGAGCGCGAACGCGCGGCAGAGCGGAAGAAGCGGGCGGCTAGGTGAATCGGGAACTACGGGGCCACGAAGACGCGAAGGCACGGAGCGGGAACTCGGGTGGGTCCAGTCAAACGTCCTCTCTCTCGTCGTGCCCGCCGAGGTCGAGGCCCGGGCCCCTGTAGCGGATGTCGTGAGCGCGAATCTTGTCGCGAAGCAGGCGGCGCGCGGCTCCTTGTGAAGGCCCCGGGACTCCCAGCCGCCGCGCGAAGTTCTTGAAGCGCGAGATCAGGAGCAGCGTCGCGTTCCCGCCATCGCTGTCCGCGTCTCGCCAGCTTATGCCGTCGATGCTCGCGTAGCGTATGAATCCGCGCTCGGCCCAGATGCCATCGGCGTAGAAGCCGCGCTTGATCCGCCTGGCGAGCGGCACCCCGGCCGCGTAGTACAGGAACATCATCCCCTCGCCGAAGAGGACCATCGAGTCCACCTGCCCGAGAGCCAGGTTATAGGCGATCAGGAGGCCGAGAGCCACTCCGATCGCTATCAGCATGCTGTAGAAGGGCGGCCGCGGCGGCGGCCACACGAGCAGCGCGCGTGGCCTGCGGCGAAGGTAGGACCACAGATCGATTGCCACGCGGAGGTTGGCCACCAGGAACCCGAACCCGAGGAGAAGGAGGACGAGCGACAGAATGCTCTCGAGGGTCATTTCAGGGGCCTCTTCGCGCCTTTGTGACCCCGTGACCGGACTTCACAGCCGGATTCCCGTTTCAGGCCTTCGAGGGCACAGCCAGCATCGGGTCGAAGCAGCGCCGGCATCGGGCCTCGTAGGTACCCTGCGCCCCGAGAAGCACCCTGTCGCTGCTCGCCACCAGCCGCTGGGTGTGGTTTGCCGGCCCGCCGCACACCATGCAGATCGCCAGCGTCTTCGTGATGTATTCCGCTATGGCCAGTAGCTGCGGCATCGGGTCGAAAGGCCGGCCCAGGTAGTCCTGATCGAGGCCGGCCACGATCACGCGCTTGCCTGTGTTCGCGAGGGCGTTGCAGACGGCCGGGAGATCCTGGTCGAAGAACTGCCCCTCGTCTATCCCCACCACCTCGGTGTCCCCTCGGACGAATTGCAGCAGGTCGGCCGACCTCGCGACGCCCTCGGAAGGTATCCGCATTTCGCTGTGCGAGACGATGTGGTTCTCGCTGAAGCGGGTGTCGAAGAGCGGCTTGAAGATCTGCACCTTCTGGCGGGCAATCTGCGCGCGCCGCAGGCGACGGATCAGCTCCTCGCTCTTGCCGCTGAACATGCTGCCGGTTATGACTTCGATCCAGCCCGTCCGA
Organism: Vicinamibacterales bacterium; assembly: GCA_041947015.1. Lineage (GTDB taxonomy): Bacteria > Acidobacteriota > Vicinamibacteria > Vicinamibacterales > Fen-181 > JBHGBL01. The sequence continues at coordinate 21,273 of JBHGBL010000008.1, read as the reverse complement.
TTCTGTGGGACGTCCATTACCGGCTTTCAGGCCCGAGACTGGTACTCTCCGGTCTCGGTGTTCACGCGAACGAGGTCGCCGTTGTTGATGAAAGCAGGCACCTGGACTACCAGCCCGGTCTCGAGCCGCGCCGGCTTGACCTGTGCGCTGGCCGTGGCGCCCTTGATGCCCGGAGCGGTCTCCTCGACTCGCAGGTCCACGGTCTGCGGCAGCTCGATTCCGACCGGCTCGTTGCCGTAGAACTCCATCTGCACGAGCGCCTCCGGCACCAGGTAGTTGACAGCTTCGCCGAGGACCTCGTCGGAGAGCTGGATCTGCTCGTAGGAGGACGTGTCCATGAAGTGGAACGATGAGCCGTCTCGGTAAAGGTACTGCATCTCCTTCTCATCGAGCGTCTCGCGCTCGATGGCGTCCTCCGACCGCAGCTTCTGGTCCGAGAGAGTTCCTGTCCGTATGTTGCGCAGGCGCACGCGGACGAAGCCCCGCAGGTTGCCCGGGGTGACATGCTGCAAGTCGAGAATCCGGAAGAGCTCGGACCCGAGCTTGATCAGCATCCCCTTTCTGAGTCGCGTTGCTTGTATCGTTGCCATGGTCGCTTTGCTGGCCTTGCCGCCGGTTCCCTTCAAACCCAGATCCATCGAATCCTAGCACAACTTGAGCGATCGCCCGGCGGTCGCGGCTTGACCGGCCCTGTGCTACGATGGCCTGTGGCTTTTGCGCGCTGGGATCCGCTCCAGGACTTGATCGCCCTCCACGAACGGATGAGCCGGATGGGCAGCTCCAACGAGGCCGCCGGCTGGGTCCCGCCCGTGGACATCTACGAGACGCGCGATCGCTACGTCATCACCGCCGAACTCCCCGGGCTCGGACGAGACGACTTCCAGGTACAGCTTCAGGACGGCAAGCTGACACTGAGAGGCCGCCGGCCCAAGGAGCGTGTCTGCTGCGAGCAGTACCACCAGGTAGAGCGCGGGCACGGCCACTTCGGCCGCACCTTCGCTATCCCGCAATCGTGCGATCCGGATCGGGTGGCCGCGGAGCTCGAGGACGGCCTGGTCACAATCACCATCCCGAAATTCCCTCCGCGGCGGATCGAGATCGAATAAGCGCGCAGCGCTCTCGAAGGCCGACAACTTGTCACGCCCGCCGCTCTGCCGCTACCCTGTACGCGTGAAGCGATTTACCGTCTCCCTCGTCCTCGTCCTCGCAGGCTTCGTGGCCGGGCTCGTCATGACGGGGCGCCTCGGCACCTCGGACGCGAGCAGCGCCGCGGGCGCCGGCGGCTCGCAGGCTTCCCAATCCGCCCAGCCGGATGCCGCTGAAGCGCCGGCCTCCGCGGAGCAGTCGGTCGCGCCTCCCCGTGGCGCACCCGATTTCGCTGAGGTCGCCGCCAGGGCGGTTTCGGGCGTCGTCAACGTGTCGTCGCTGCAGGTGGTGCGCCGGTCGGCATCGCCGTTCGCCAACGATCCGTTCTTCCGCTACTTCTTCGGCGACGACATCTTCCCCGAACAGGACCGCCGGTCGTACAGCCTCGGTTCCGGCGTCCTGATAAGCAACGACGGCTACGTCGTCACAAACAGCCACGTTGTCGGGGAGAACGTGCGCGAGATAACGGCTGTCGTTGCCGACAGGCAGGAGGTTCGCGGCACCCTGATCGGGGCGGACCCGATGACGGACATCGCTCTCCTCAAGCTGGACGTGAAGGGCGTGAAGCCGGTCCCGTGGGGCGACTCGAGCAGGCTGCGAGTGGGTCAGTGGGTGCTCGCCATCGGGAGTCCGTTCCAGCTGAATCAGACGGTGACGCTCGGGATCATCAGCGCGGTGGGCCGCGCGAACCTCAACATCGCGGACTACGAAGACTTCATCCAGACCGACGCCGCAATCAACCCGGGGAACTCGGGAGGCGCGCTCGTCGACGCGAGCGGTCAGTTGATTGGCATCAACACGGCGATCTACAGCGAGAGCGGCGGTTACCAGGGGATCGGTTTTGCGGTTCCGAGCAACCTCGCTCGTCGCGTGATCGACGACCTTCTCAAGTACGGCGAGGTGCGGCGTGGATCGATCGGCGCGATGCAGGTTGCGCCCCTCACGCCCCAACTGGTGGAGCAGCTGGGGACGAAGGACGCGCGCGGCGCGGTCGTGTGGGGTCTCGGGCAGCGTGCCTACGACAACGGCTTCCGGCGCTGGGACGTCATAGTCTCGGTCAACGGCCAGCCGGTGGACAACCCGTCGCAGTTCCTGAGGTTCATTGCCGACGCGCCCATCGGCTCGATTGCGAGCATCGGGATCCTGAGGAACGGCAAGCTGATGGAGCTCAAGGTCCGGGTCGCCAGCGGCACACGCGGGCGGTGAACGCGGGCCTCGCTCTGCAGGTCTGCGGGCTCCTGCAAGCCGCGCGGTGGGGTTCTACGCGCGCTGCTTCCCGCCCCGACGCAACGCACAAGAAGAGACGGGCTGGCCGATGGCAATCGTTGCTTTCCTGAGAGGCGTGAACGTCGGCGGCCACCGGACGTTCCGGCCCGCAGCCCTTGCCAGGGACCTCGAGCACCTCGGGGCCGTCAACATCGGCGCGGCAGGCACTTTCGTTTTCCGCAGCGCAATGACCTCGGCCGAACTCCGTGCAGAACTGACGCGCAGGCTGCCCTTCGAAGCCGACATGGCGATCTGCCGGGGCCGGGACGTTGCCCGGCTGATCGCTCGCGACCCCTTCGCCGAGGAGCTGGTGCAGCAGGACGTGATCCGTTTCGTCAACGTCCTGTGCGGCCGCCTCCGCCGCGAGCCGGACTTGCCTCTCAGTATCCCTTCCGACGGCGAATGGGTACTGCAGGTCCTCGGGCGACAGGGCAGATTCGTGTTCGGGCGGTACCGCCGTCGCATGAAGGCGATCGCCCATCTCGCAACCGTCGACACACTCTTCGGAATCCCGAGCACCAACCGCAGCTGGACGACGATCTTGGCGGTAGGCAGGGCGCTCGGCTCCTGCCCTTACAGCGGTCGCTGATCAAGGCCGTCACGTCGCGGTGTCGCTTGCGCCATTGTTCCGGAGACGGAAACAAGCGCCCGCAGAATCCGAACAATGATCAAGGGCCGGCAGGTACATAGCGGAAGACAGGCGCGCGCGGGCCGGACACCGCCGGGTGGCCGGCGATGAAGCATCGCCAGCGGCGTTCGGTTCCAACCGAGATTCCAATGCGGGTCGACCAGGCGACGGTGCCCGCGTCGAGGCCGCGATCCTCGATCCTCAACGAGCTCGCACAGAGATCCGCGCGGTTCTGCCGCAGGGTTATTCCCATGGCCCGCGAGAGGTTCCCAGGCCCCCGGCACAGGTCATGGCGCGCACCGGGCAGACTGCGTGGGGCCGTCCCCGCTGCGTTCGACCTTCGACGGTCGAACGCGGCGCGGCGGACCGCCATCAGCTCGAGGCCGTCTATCGGGTCCAGCGCCCGCAGGAGCACCGCAGCCGGCGAACCTTCAGCCTCGGTCACCGCGTTGGTCAGATAGTGAACGCCGTAGTTGAAGTACACGTAGGCGAATCCCGGCGGGCCGTAGAGCGGCTGGTTGCGCGGCGTGGGACCGGCAGCCGCGTGGCAGGCAGGGTCCTCTTCTCCGATGTAGGCCTCGGCTTCGACAATGACGCCCGCAGTGACGCCGTCATCCGTCGAGTGGACCAGAACCTTGCCGAGGAGCTCGGCGGCGACGACCAGTGTGGGCCTCAGGTAGAAGCTTCTCGGCAGCGTACCCACTGTTGGCGCTTCTATCGCTACCGCATCAACCGCGCGAGGGCGCGAGTTGCTGCGGCTGAAACCGCGCGATCCGGGTCGTCTCGGAGCGGCGCGAGCGCAGCGGCAGCCGACGGCGAGCCGGTGCGTCCGACGACGTCGGCCACGAGTGCGCGGACTTCGGGCGACGGGTCACGGAGGTACAACACGAGGGAATCGACTATCGACGGTCCGAGTTCAACCAGGTACTGCCGTGCCTGCTCGCGGGTGTCCGCCCTGTAGGCGGCCTCGATGAACCGGTCCAGGTATGACCCCTGGCGCAGCATCTGGAAGGCGAAGGCTACAGCGAGGTTGGTTGCAGCATCGCTCTCGCGCGAAGCAGCGGCCTCGAGCTCCGCGGCACGGGTCCTGTCGCCAAGGCGCCCGATTCCCTCGATCGCGCGGCGGCGCAGGCCGGCATCCTTCGAGGCCAGCTGCAACCAGAGGGTACTCGCGCTCGAAGGGTGCGCGATCCTCGCGAGTGCCTCGAGGGCCGCCTCGGCCTCGAGCCCGCGCCCGTAATAGGCCAGCTGCTCCGAAAGGGCCTGCACGGCCCGCTCGTGACGCAGAAGGCCCAGAACCCACATGGAGTTCAGCTTCACGTAGCGGTCGGTGTCGTTCAGGCCGGCAACGAACAGGTCGCCGAAGGCCACAGGGTCCGGCGGCACGCAGCGGCGCCCGCACGTCTCGAGCAGGCGCCCGGCGACTGCCGCCGCCGCCATGCGCTGCCTGGCATCGGGGTCGGACATCTGCCCGCCGAGCAGGTCGAAGGCGGCTTTCAGGTCGGCTGCCGCTGCCCTGTCGATGTCTGGAACAGCGAGCGCACCGAACGCGTAGGTCGCCTCGATGCGCACGGCAGCGCTGTCGTCGTGCATCGCGGCGAGCATCCCGCGAACGACCTCGACTGGCGCCGGCAGCGGCGAAAGGCCGGGCCCTGCCCAGAAGGCGGCCTGCGCTGCGGAGTCGCGGCGTACATCTACCAGGCCGGCAACCCTCCGCCTCGCCGGGTAGCGGCTCCCCGCCAGCAAGGACACCTCGGTCGCGATCGCCTCGAGCTGGATTTCTTCCACCGGGTCCGTGAGGAGGACGGCCAGCGGCGCCGCGGCCTCGGGAAATCCGGCTTCGGCGAGCAGGCGCATCGAGTTCCGCCGTGCGGACGCTTCGGAATGCTTCAGGCCTGCGACGACCTGCTCGAAGCTGAACTGCCGCCCCTCGACTGTCGCCGTTCCTCTGTCCGGCCCAGCGACCAGCACGAGCGAGGCCGCCAACCCGGCGAGTGCGCCGAGCGGAACGCCTGCGCGCCCGGTGTCACGAATCATCTGCGACCCCCGCCCAAGTGTGAGATCTTCCAGCCGCCAGCGCCGCCCGCAGATAGCGACCGGTGTGCGACGCCGAAACCTGCACGATATGCTCGGGAGAGCCCGCTGCGACCACGCACCCGCCGTCGCCCCCGCCCTCGGGGCCGAGGTCGATGACGTGATCCGCAGTCTTGATCACGTCCACGTTGTGCTCTATCACGAGCAGCGAGTGCCCCCCCTGCAGCAGCTTCCGGAACGCCGCCAGCAGCTTGGCTATGTCGTCGAAGTGCAGCCCGGTCGTCGGTTCGTCCAGGATGTACAGGAGGCGATCGCCGCCGTGCGACGCCAGGTGCGAGGCTATCTTAATCCGCTGAGCCTCGCCGCCGGAAAGGGTCGTCGCAGCCTGTCCCAGACGAAGGTAGCCGAGGCCTATCTCGTCGAGGACCTGCAGCCTGCGGATCACCTTGGGCGAGGTCGAGAAGAAAGCGAGCGCCTCGCGCACGGTGAGGTCGAGCACCTCGGCGACGTTCCGCCCGCGGTACCTCACCTCGAGGACCTCGGGCTTGAAGCGCGCACCGTCGCAATGCTCGCACGGCACGAACACGTCGGCCAGGAACTGCATCTCGACGCGAACCTGTCCTTCACCCTCGCAAGTCTCGCAACGCCCACCCGGGACGTTGAACGAGAAGTGGCTCGCTGTCAGGCCTCGCGTTCGGGCGTCCTTCGTCGCCGCAAACAGCTCGCGGATCGGATCGAACGCTTTCAGGTACGTCACCGGGTTCGACCGCGGGGTCCGCCCGATAGGTGCCTGGTCGATCAACACCGCGTCCGCCAGGTGCTCTACACCATCCAGGCCGCGCAGCGCTCCCACGCGCCTGTCCCACGAGCCCTTCGCGCGCTTGAAGGCCGGGTAGAGGACATCGTGGACGAGCGTCGACTTGCCCGAGCCGCTCACACCTGTCACCACCGTGAGCGTGTTGAGCGGGATCTCCACGTCGATGTCGCGCAGGTTGTGCTCGCTCGCGCCGCGGATGCGCAGCACCTGCCCGCTGCCCTTGCGCCTGGACTGCGGGACGGGGATGGCCAAGTCTCCCCTGAGGTACTTGGCAGTCAGCGAGCCCTGCTCCTGCAACAGCCCCTCGAGCGTGCCGGCGTAGACCACCCGGCCCCCCTGTTCCCCGGCGCCGAGCCCGAGGTCGATGACGCGATCGGCCACCCGGATCATGTCCGCGTCGTGCTCGACAACCAGCACCGTATTCCCCTGGTCGCGGAGCTGGCGCAGTATCGCGATGAGCCGCTCGTTGTCGCGCGGGTGCAGGCCTATCGATGGCTCGTCGAGCACGTAGAGCGCACCGACCAGCGCGGACCCGAGCGCCGTCGCCAGGTTTATGCGCTGGGTCTCGCCGCCGGAGAGAGTCGACGACAGCCGGTCCAGCGTCAGGTACTCGAGACCTACGTCGCTGAGGAATGCGAGCCGCTTTCGTATCTCCCGCAGCAGCCTACCGGCGATCGCCGCCTCGCGCTCCGAGAGCGGCAGCGTGGCAAAGAACGCGCTGGCCTCTCCCACCGTTAACGAGGACACTTCGCCGATCGAGCGCCCGCCCACTCGCACGTCGCGCGCTTCACGCCTCAGCCGCGTGCCGCCGCAGTCGGGGCACGTCAGGTATCCACGGTAACGCGACAGGAAGACTCGGACGTGTACTTTGTATTTCTTGCGGTCTAGCCAGTCGAAGAAGCCACGGACGCCATCGAAGTCCTCGCCGTCGCCCTCTATCACGAACCGCTGCTCATCGGCCGTCAGCTCCGACCAGGGAACGTCGAGACGCACCCCGGCCTTCCGCGCCGCGCGCTTCAGCGCCGCCTGCCAGGCCCTGTAGTGCGGCCTGGTCCATGGCTCGACCGCGTTCTGTGCAAGCGACTTCGTCCTGTCCGGCACGACCAGATCCATGTCGAGCTCGATGACGTTGCCGAAACCGTGGCAGGCGGGGCAGGCCCCGAACGGATTGTTGAAGGAGAAGAGACGCGGCTGCGGATCCTCGTACGCCAGACCGCACGGAACGCATTCGAAACGCTCCGAGAAGAGGTGCGTCCGCGCCTGGCCATCCGCTCCACCGATCTCGATCGCCCAGGCCGCACCGCCGCCTTCCGAGTACGCGGTTTCGACCGAGTCGGTCACGCGCCCCCGGATGCCTTCTTTCAACTCGACACGGTCCACGACGATGCGCAGGACGGAGTCGCTCGCCAGCTTCAGCCCGTCAGGGCCGGGCTCTTCAGGAGTTCCGAGGTCGAGATCCTCGAAGAGGCGCGCCTGGCCATCGAGAAGGAGCCGGCCGAAGCCTTTTCGCCGGAGCGCGTCGATGGTCGAGCGGACCGCCTCGATGCCGGGCACTGCCTGCTCGGCCGTGGACGCCCCCCGCCCTTCCTGCTCCGTTTCGGCCCAGTCGAGGACTCCACCTGTCTGGTCCTCGGCCGCCGGGAAGCGCTCGCTGCCCCCGTCCATGCGCCCGTTCGCATCGGCCTCCGGCTGCCCGGTGACTGGCCCGCTGATTACCGGCAGGTCGAAACCGATGAGCAGGCGAGCGCCTTCCGGCAGGGCCATGATGCGGCCGGCGACGACCTCGGCGCTCTCCCGGACGACCTCCTGGCCGCAGCTGCGGCAGAACGTCCGCCCGATGCGCGCGTAGAGAAGGCGCAGGTAGTCCTGGATCTCGGTCGTGGTCCCGACGGTCGAGCGGGGATTGCGGATGCTGTTCTTCTGGCGGATAGCTATTGCCGGCGAGATGCCCTCGATGCGGTCGACGTCGGGCTTCTCCATCCGCTCGAGGAACTGCCGGGCGTAGGCCGACAGCGACTCGACGTACCTCCGTTGACCCTCGGCGTAGATAGTGTCGAAGGCGAGCGACGACTTGCCTGATCCGCTGACACCGGTGACCACCGTCAGGCTCTCGGCCGGGATGGTCACGTCGATGTTCTTGAGGTTGTGCGTGCGCGCGCCGCGGACAACTATCTCGGCCGCGGCCACGCGGGTTCCTTCAGCCATGGCAGCAGACGTCGGGAGTTTCGGAGGACCGGCAACCCCCAATCGTACCGCAGCCCCGCAGAGGGTTCAACCCGCCCGTCTCGGGCGGCTTCGGCCGCCCCAGCCTACTTCTTTCCAGCCGTCACCTTCACCATCTTCATGGCGCCTGAGGAATCCTCGATGTACCACCTGCCGTCGAAAACGCCTGCCTTCCAGGTGCCGACAATCGTAATCGCCATGCCGTCCACCGTGCCGTTCATCTGAAGCCTATCGCCCTCGAAGGTGGCGCTGTCGATCTCGACTGAGTAAGGTCCCGCAACCATGCTCCCCTTGAGCGTCCCTTCCTCGAGCTTCAATTCGCATGTGAAGGCAAGCACGCCCTCCGGCGAGTCGGTGTTCCCTTCGTACTTGCCGGCCACACCCGTCAGAGCGTTCGCGCCCTGCCCATCCCCGGCGGTCGCCGTCACGGGCGCAGCCTGAGCCGCAAGTATCATGAGCGCCAGCGCGACGACGATGAGCCGCAGTGACAGATTCACAAAGCCTCCTTCGGCCGGGAACCCGAGCGTGTCAGGACTGAGGTATGGGTACTGGCTCAGTCCTCAGTCCTCAGTCCTGTCCAGGTTCAGTCCAATAACACCGACTGGTAGTGATACAGGGCAGGCGAGCCGCCGGTGTGCACGAAGAGGACGTTCTCGCCCTTCTTGAACTTCCCGTCCTTGACCAGCGCCAGGAGACCCGCCATTGCCTTCCCCGTGTAGACCGGGTCGAGGAGGATGTTCTCCATGCGAGCAAGCGTCCGTACCGCGTTGACCATCGCCGGCGTCGGCAGCGAGTAGCCGGGCCCGACCCAGTCGCCGAGGGCCGTGATCGCCTCGCGGGGGATGCCGCCTTTTATGCACAGGAGATCGGCCACACCCTGAGCCAGCGCATGGACCTTCGGCTCCTGCTCCTCGCGGCTCCTGCTGACATTGATGCCGGTCAGCGGGATGTGGCTGTTGTTCCCGATCAGGCCGCTGATCAGGCCGGCATGGGTGCCAGCGCTCCCGCTGGCCACGACGATGTGGTCGATTGCGAGGCCCATGTCGAAGGTCTGAGCGAGGATCTCTTCCGCGCAGGCGACGTACCCGAGAGCTCCGAGCGGGTTCGAACCGCCGCCCGGAATCGTGTAGGGCGTTCCGCCCGCCGCACGCACCTCGTCGGCCACGGCGGACATGGCTGTCGTCATGTCCGTTCCGGCAGGGACGACCGTGATCGTCTCCACGCCGAGAAGGCGGTAGAGGAAGTTGTTGCCGCTCGCGTCGGCCTTGTAGCTGCCCGGCACCCGCTCTTCGAGCACCAGCCTGCACTTCAGGCCCTCCTTGGCAGCGGCGGCGAGCGTGAGCCGGCAGTGGTTCGACTGGACGGCGCCGCAGGTGATGAGCGTGTCGGCACCCTTGGAGAGCGCATCGGCGACGAGGAACTCCAGCTTTCGCGTCTTGTTGCCGCCGGCCGCGAGGCCCAGCATGTCGTCGCGCTTGATGTAGAGGTTCGGTCCGCGCAGGTGCCGCGTCAGGTTCTCGAGCTTCTCGATCGGCGTCGGCGCGTGCGTGTAGCGCCTGCGCGGGAAACGGGCAAGGTGCATGGTGACTCCTTGGCCGGCGTTCGGTCCGGCCCGGGGCGGAACGTGTATCGAAGGGGCCCGGCAGGCCGCGGTGTACGTCGGGCACGCCTGCCAGTCGGGCCCTCAATTGTGGAATCGCTCCCCGTTTCAGTCAAGGGCCGGCGGCGCGTCCTTGGTCTTGCCTCCTTGTCCGCAGCGCCTTGCGTGTGGCCAGTACCGGCAAGCCGTTCGTCGACCAAATGGTCGAACCTCTCGACCGCCAGGTCGAACACGGAGAAGCGGTGCACGCCCTGCGGCGAAAGACACCTGACGACAAGCGGTTTGGACCTGACAACTTACAGACGATGCCGCTCGCCGGGGCGCGGCGGCACACCCCTTGCCCTGCTGGGTGGCAGCGGCCAACGAAACGTTGGCGATGTCAGCGCAAGAACAACCTTCGAGCAGGAACAGGAAGGAGAAACGTCATGAAACGGGCATTCTTCATCGCGCTCGCCCTGGTGCTAGCCGTTGCGGCCGGCACCCAGGCGCAGACGCCGCCGGCGCGGTCCGCCAGGCAGGCAACGGGGGTCGGCCCCAACTTCGTGGATGCCAACGGCGACGGCATCTGTGACAACTACCAGGCAGGAAACCGCGCGGGCAGCCGCGCGGGGCGCATGCGGGGCCACGGAGGCTTCGGGCCGGGCGATGGCACCGGCAACAAGGGCGTCGGCCCGAAGGACGGCACCGGCTACGGTGCCGGCAACGGGACCGGCGTGTGCGACGGGACGGGTCCCAAGGGCGCTGCCCGCAGGGGCGGCCGCGGGCCTGGCAGGTAACGGAGCGGGACCGGGTCGCCGCTGGCCCCTAGAGCGGCCCGGTCCTGGCCCCCGGACTTCACCCGCCTTCGCGCCACACGAAACACTGGCACTTCGGCGGGTCTGGGGGACTTACGCTGTGCCTCGATCTGGCGGAGACGGCAATGGCTGCGAAGCGTGAACCTTTTTACTGGCGGGCTTTCGTCACCTTCTACGTGGTCTTCTCTTTCGTCGTCATCGCCCTGTCGGGCATCGTCCTCTTCGTCTCGCCACCCGGGCGGATCGCGAACTGGTCGGTGTGGCGGATGACAGGGCTCGACAAGGCAGACTGGCAGGCGGTCCACACCATCATCGCGTTTCTCTTCGTGGTGGCGGCCGCCTTCCACATCTACTTCAACTGGCGCGTGATCCTGGGCTATCTCAGGAAGCGCCTGAACGAGGGCATGCGCCGCAAGCGAGAGCTGGGAGCCTCTATGGGCGTCATGCTCATCCTCGTGGTTTCTACAATCGCTGGCGCACCCCCATTCGGCACGGTGATGGACCTGGGCGAGGACGTGAAGAACTCCTGGGGCGATAGCTCCAGCGAGCCACCCGTCCCGCACGCAGAGCTCTGGACTGTCGAGAAGTTCTCCGAAACGACCAGGATCCCGGTCGAGAAAGCCGTGGACAACCTGCGCCGTTCTGGCATCGAGGGATTCGACCCGAAGAAGACGACTCTGGCCGAAATAGCCGAGGCCCATCACCTCACGCCACAGGCGGTCTACCAGCGAGCAAGGGCCGACGCCTCTGTCGCGCCGGTGCCGCTCGCCGAGGGCGGCGGCTACGGGCGGAAGACCGTCGAGGACATCGCGAACCAGCTTGGCATACCGGTCGAGACGGCAGTCGAGAGGCTGAAGGCCAACGGGATAACCGCAGCGGAACGCGGCGACAACATCAGGGAACTGGCCGAGCGCCACGGGAAGCGGCCGATCGAGATTGCCGATCTCATTCAGAAACAGGAACGGAACTGAGTCAGCGGTGACCCAAATGCGTGACCGAATCAATCGCTGTCCATCGCGGATGTTCGCGGCCACCGGGATCGCCTTCGCCTGCCTCCTGGCCGCAGATTCCAGCGCCTTGGCACAGCCCGGCTTCACTTTCACCGCCGGCCAGGGACTCAATTCGGTCGCGGCGGCGACGGAGGCTTCGCTCGGCGATGCCGCGCAGCGCCAGACGACCTATGGGTCCCTCGAAGCGGAGCACCTCGCATTCGATTCGCGCCTGCGCCTCTACAACGAGTTCGACGCCGGAACGTTCAGCACTGTCGGTGACTGGAAGTACTTGCTGCACAACGGCGGCGCGACCTACCGGCTCCCGCTCGGCGAGTCGGGCGGCAACAGCCTCTACCTGGGCGGCTCGGCCTCGTGGAGAAGGAACGGGTCGTCGTGGGCCGCCGCCGACTTCCACGCAGTGGGCATGGTGGCCAATGTGGAGATCAAGCCGCGCGAGACCGTAGCGCTGCGTTTGGGCTATCGCGCCGACATCAGGAGTTTCTCCGACCTGCCCGAGCTCGACCAAGTGCAGCACGATGGGTTCTTCAGCGTCCTCGTGAACCTGCCTTCGCGCACGACCCTGATCGGCGAAACGCACGTGGGGGCCAAGTCGTACGCGGCAAACAGCGATTCCATGCCCGCAATCACCGCGGGCCTCCCTGCACAGGTCTCCGCCAGACCTGGAGGTTCTGGCCCCTGGATTGGAGCGGGATCGATGAGCGCAGGGATGGGGCCATCCCTGCGCAGACTCGGGGCAGGCGGAATGGACCACAGTCAGTCGAACAGGGCGGGACAGATCGTGTTCCTGGGCCGCGTCGCTCAGTCGCTGGCAGATCGGACCGGCGTTTCGCTGCAGTGCATTCAGCGCTCGTCGTTCGGCGAGGTGCCGCCGGTCGTTGTCACGACGCCCGCGCTCTTCTTCGACGACGGGATATACGACGACCCGTTTGCGTCCGACTCCAGGATGCTGTCGGCGGGCGCGCTGGACCAGGCAACCCCGGTCTCCGGTCCCGCCCTTGCATTCCCTCCACCCGGGCCCTACAGTTGAGGCGTGGAGGAACGCATGCTCTGGCGGCTCAAGACCATCTGGCGCATCGTCCGTGAAGTGGACCTCGAAGCGATTCGCCAGACAGCCCTGACGCCGGTACGCGTCACGGTAATCAGCGATGAGGTGGCCGAGGCACAGCGGGTAGTTACACTCCTCGGGGGCGACGGGTGGGCATCGAACCCGTCTCTCGACGCCGCCTGGCTGAACGGCAAGGGCGGCGGGACGCTTTCGGGAACCACTGGACAACGCAGCCGCCCGATAGCCGAAGGGGAGGTGGAGGCCATCATCCTCGTTGGCCGGGAGCCCGGCCTCTCGCCCGCTCTGGCAGCAACCGCCCACGCCCTCGACGCCGCGAAAGCGCCGTTCGTCACCGTTGTGACAGGCACGAGGGCGAACCAGAGACTGCGGCCGGGGCGCGGAGAGAGCGCCCGCGTTGGAGTGACAATGCTCGACGAGCGCGCCACAGCCTGGATAGCGCAGGCCCTGCTGGCGGCCGTCGACCCGGACCTGAGGCTCGCCCTTGGACGGCGCCTTCCGCCTCTCCGGCCGGCGCTCTTCAACGTGCTCATCGACGAGACCGCGCGCGCCAACGCGAGCTACGCCTTGAGCACGGGGCTCGCCGAAACCGTTCCCGGGTTGAACGTGCCCGCGGTAATAGGAGACATAGTCATTCTCACGAAGAACCAGGTCATCATGAGCTACCGGATCGCTCTGGCCGCTGGAAAGGACGGCCGCCCGAAGGATCTCGTGGGCGAAATCGCTGGCGTCATCGGCGGCGCGATGCTCTTCCGTCAGATCGCGAGGGAGCTCGTCGGCCTGGTCCCCGTCGTCGGGATAGTGCCCAAGGTCGCGGTTGCGTACGGTGGAACGTGGGCGATCGGCAAGGCGATATCGATCTGGGCGACAGAAGGGACACGCCCCGACAGCCGCTCTTTCGGACATCTCTTCCGAAGGGGTCTCGAGGTGGAACGTGACGCGACCGAAGAGCTGACGGCCAGCCAAGGTGGCGCTCGAACCGCGTGAGCTGGACGCGATGACCAACAGGGAATCGCAATCCGGCTACAACGTCTCGCGGCTCGACAGGGAGACGGTCGATCGCCTGGCGGCGGATCTCACACCCGAGGAACGCCAGGTGATTCTCTGCCAAGGCACGGAAGCCCCGTTCTGCGGAAACCTGCTGGACAACAAGCGGCAAGGCATCTACGCCTGCCGGCTGTGCGGCCTGCCTCTCTTTACTTCAAAGGCGAAGTTCCACTCGGGCACAGGCTGGCCCAGCTTCTACGAGCCGTTCGACCCGGCCCACATCGAGGAACTGGACGACCGCAGCCACGGCATGGTCCGCACCGAGGTGCGGTGCGCGCGCTGCGGAGGGCACCTCGGCCACGTGTTCCCTGACGGCCCGTTCCCAACGCATCTCCGCTACTGCCTGAACTCGGTATCGCTGCTGTTTGTCGATGAGGGCAAACCGCTGCCCGCCAGGCTGGGCTCCTAGCCGAACAAGACACCCGGGAGGAGACGCAGCGCGATGGCGGCGCTAGTACCGTCCCCCGCGGAAAACCGCATCGTAACCCGCGCGGAACCCTTCGCGGTAAACCCGCCTGTACTCCTCCCTGGGGCCGTACCGGCTGTTGTAATGCCTGTCCCCGTCGCGGTACCAGCCGTGGCGGAGGGGGTCGTAGGGGTCGCGATCGCGCAGGTCTTCGATGCCCTTCTCGTAGCCGTCGCGATAGCCGTGGTCGTAAGCCACGCTGTTGTAACCGTAGCCGCTGCGCGCGCCGCCTGGGTAGCGCCCCGGGGCAGGCGCCGGGTAACCGCCTCTCGGATAGACGCCGCCCGGGTAGCCATACGGGTCGCGCCCGGCTCCTTGTCCTCTGTAGCCGTCCGAATAACCGCGCTCATAACCGCTCCGGAAGAACTGCCGGTACTGACCGCGCGGACCAAGCCGGCTGTCGTAGCCCCAGTCGGCATTGCGATAGTCGCGCTCGTTCCGGAACTCGTACACGCGGCCAGAGCGGTAGTCGGCCGCGCCACGTTCGAAGCCGCGCCGGTAGCCGTTCTCATAGGCGATGCGCTCGTAGTCGACCGGCACCCACACACCCTGGCGGCCACCGTACCACCCGCCGCTCGACACGCACGATGGAACCGCAAGCAGCACTGCGGCGATGGCGGGCAGCAAGCTGAGCCTCCGGCGGCCTCTTGGACGCGTGATCGCGCCGGTGTGCCCCTCAAGGTCCCGTGCCTCTGCGGTGCCGTTCGCGCTGGCGTCAAGCGCCGTCTCCACGGAGAGGACCTTCGTGCCTTCGCAAGTTCGCGTCCGCGTCATCATCTTGCCCCCTTGGTTCTGCCGGACGTCGGGGCCGGCTCGCCAAGGGGCTGAGCAAGGAAGGCGCCAACAGGAATCGTCGATTTCCTTCCGGGATTTCCGCTTTTTCGTCTGGCTGACGTCGTTGGAGGACGGACGAAAAGCCCGGCCGGCAACCCAGTGCTCCGAGGCGCGGCCGTTGGAGGCGCTGCTCTTGCTGGTTGTCTGCCCAGGTGTCCGCAAGCGATCAATGGCCAGATCGGCACTTGCGCTGTGGCCCGTGTTTTCTGGATACTTGGAAGGCCAGAGAGACGCCGAGGCGCCGTTCGGGCCGCCCTGAGAGAAGAAGAGAGAAGAGAAGATGCGTTGGTCGCTGCTCGGTCGCCTGGGCCTCCTGCCCGCTTTCCTCGCGGTTGCGGTCGTCGCCTGCAATGAGGACCCGATCCCCGCGGACCCCACGCCGACACCTGAGCCCACTGTCACAGTGACCGAGACGTTCACGGGCACGGTTGCAACGGACGAACAGAAGGTTCACCGCTTCGTCGTCAGGCCCGGTGTTGTGAGGACGACGGTCGTGTCGGTCACTCCATCCGAAGCACCGGTGTTCGGGATCGTTGTCGGCTTGTGGGACCCTTCGAACGAAAGCTGCTTCGCTGTGATCACTCGCACGGCCGCCACCGTCGGCACCGAGCTCGTGGGGACCGCCCGGCAGGGGGTGGAGATGTGTGTCCAGGTGTTCGATCCGGGCGATTTCCCCGACGGCACAACCATCGGCTACGAGCTGAAAGTCGTTCACGAGACCGCCCCGCCGTCGAGCTGACGGCTTCCGGGCACCTCCACGTCTTGATCGCGCGCCACTGGCTGGTATTGGCAAGGCAGGCGGCACCTCGGCACAATACTCTCGGCGTCGACGCCCCTTCGCCATTCCCGGCGTCGATGCCCCTTCATGAGTCCCGGCGTCACCCCTTCATGATTCCTGGCGTCTACGCCCCTTCATCGCGGCATGAGGCAGGTGTAGACTTCTTTTTTCGAGCTCGTCCGTTGTCCACGTGCCTTCAATAGGAGGTTGCCATGGTGCCGTTGCTGTCCTTGTGGCTGCCGGTCCTCCTCTCCGCGGCCATCGTGTTCGTGGCCAGCTCGATAATCCACATGCTGCTTCCCTTCCATCGCTCGGACTTCGGCAGGCTGCCGTCGGAGGACGAGGTGATGGAAGCCCTCCGGAAGTTCCGGATTCCGCCCGGCGACTACCTGGTGCCTTGCCCTGGGAGTCCCAAGGAAGCATCGAGCCCGGCTTTCATCGACAAGATGATGAAAGGCCCGGTCGCGGTGATGACGGTGATCAAGAGTGGGCCGCCGGCGATGGGCGGGCAGCTCGCGAAATGGTTCGTCTACTGCGTGGTAGTCAGCGTCTTCGCGGCGTACATGGCTGGCCGCGCACTCGAGCCGGACGCTCACTATCTGGCTGTGTTCCGTTTCGCCGGCGCGACGGCGTTCATCGGCTACGCGCTGGCGCTGTGGCAGAACACGATTTGGTACAAGCGGAATTGGGTGGTGACCGTCAAGCAGACAATAGACGGCCTGCTCTACGGGCTGCTGACAGGGGGCACGTTCGGCTGGCTGTGGCCGTAGGAAAGCGGCACACGCCGCCGCAGGACGCTTCCGGGACTTGACCGTCGGCAAGGCGCGGGCATGGATTATCCGGCGATCTGTCGGAGCGGCGGCACCCGAACAGGGCCGCTGAGAGCTCGATGTGGTAAACTAGGGTGTTTGCCGCGACGGTTTCCGGCCGTCGCGGTGCCTGCCAGGCCGGCCGGCGTAGCTCAGTTGGTAGAGCAGCTGATTCGTAATCAGCAGGTCGTCGGTTCAAGTCCGACCGCCGGCTCCACATCACGAAGGTCTATTCCGGAGACATGGGTAACAGATCAATCCGGGGACATAGGTGACACTTTCGGGCTGAAGGGATTCGCGATCGGCTCGAGCCGATAGGTCTCCCAGATCGTAGTCCATAAAGCTGACCAGCCAGATTCGATCGCTCACCTGCCGCACGCCGACGTCCTGTCCGGCAAACACCGTACTCACGTTGATCTTCCGTCTATTCCAGCAGATCCGGCCGCACCGCGTGACGGTCGCCGTCCAATCGTGCAGTGGGTAGTCCACGTCTTGGAGCCCTCGGTAGGGACGGGGCGACGGTGTGTAGAGGTCTGCAGGCACCTTCATCGCGAGCGCCTCGTGGGGGCGCTCGCGGTTGTACTGTTCGATAAACGTATCGAAGCGGGCCTGCTGTTGCAGGACGTCGGCTGCGGCCGGCTTGGTGGTTTCTCCCTTGAGTGTCAGATGCATCCGCTCGTGCCGGCCGTTCTGTTCCGGGTGCCCCGGTTTGATCCGCTCGGTCTGGATGCCGAGCCGCAGCCACCACACGGACAGGCGGCTCAGGCCGTAGAGGGCGTGCGGAGACGCGAAGGGCACGCCGTTGTCCGTGCGAATGACCTGCGGGAGCCCAAAGTCCTTGAAGGCGCGCTCGAACACGGCGAAGGCATAGGCTTCCCGGGTGCTGGAGAGGGCCTCACAGCCCAAGAGGTACCGGCTCGCGAAATCTGTGATCGTCAAGGGTAGCAGTACCGCCGGTCGGCGAGCATGAACTCGCCCTTGAAGTCCGCGCACCACAGTGCGTTCCGCTCGTCGGGCCAGGTCAGCGACGTCCCCTGAGCCCGGTGTCGGCGCTTCCGCCGCGTAACCAACCCGTGGCGATCCAGTACGTCATGCACGGTGCTGATGGCGGGGCACGGCGTCAAGGCATGATGCCGACGCAGGCGCTCCCGGATCTTCGGCGCGTCCCATGTGGGATACTCGCGTTTCAGCCGAAGGATCAGCTTCTCGATGAGCTCGGGAGCTGGTTGGCATACCGCTGCGGCCGTCGACTCCGGTCGGTCAGGCCTTCAATTCCGCACCCTTTGTACCGGTGATAGACCTTGTAGCCGGTCTTGCGGGAGATCCCGAACTCGGCACAGAGCGGCACCATCTTCTCGCCGTCGAGCAGCCGGGCCACGAACCGGAGGCGCTCGTCCATGACGTGACACTCCTTCCAAGGCATGCCCCCTCCATTGCGAAGAGGGCCAAAGTGTCACCCATGTCTCCGGAATAAAGTGTTACCCTTCTCTCGGGAAGGACAGAACCGACAGCAACGCAACCGGCAGACCTGCCGCCCATCCCCGGCGTCGCGCCCTGCTTCGCCCGGGAACAATCAGCGGATATCGGCCACGTCTGCGCGGACGGCTTTCGGCAAACTCCTGCACGTCCAGCTCGCTCAATGCTTCTCGGCCTCGAGCCGCGCCACGAGCAAGCCGAGCAGCCTCAAGGTGCGGGAGAGAGGTAGTTCAGGAGAGTCGGACAAGTTCGATGCATCAGCGCAGAGCCAGTGGCCAGAAGACAAGTCGTCTCTGGCCACGCCCAATCGCTCGTTGTGACGGGAAGATGCCTGGCCGTTGGCGGAAGGAGTGCGTCAGAGTGACCGGCCGCCGCCAGACCTCTTTCGCGCGATGATCACGCTCCGGCCGCAGCGTACCTCAGATGGCCGCGCTTGCCTCCGAGCTTCAGCAGCGTGCCGGCCTTCGCCATCGCGTTCAATGTGACGCCGAGAACGCCCTTTGGGTCGCCGGACGCCGTCCGCCAACCCTTTCGCCTCACTCGCAGGAATATCTCGCCGATGGCAAGCGGCTCGTTCGCCTCACGCAGCACACGCGCCACAAGCAAAGGCAGAGTGGCCGAAGGCCTCATCACCCGCTTCATCTCGGACGCTTCCGCCCGTGCCTGCGCAGCCTGCTTGCGCCGCGCTGCCCACATCTTCTCCAGCGTGGCCCGCTGCTTCTCGGTCAACGGCTTCTTGGCCTTTTCGCCTGCCGTCTTGCGGGTCCTTCTCGCCGCTCTCTTCTCGGCCTTTGGCACCGGTCGCCGCCCCCGCCTGCGCTTCTCCACCACACCCGCGCCCGGCCTGAACTGGAGATCCGGGAAGGCTTCGAGAATCGCCTTCCTCTCGGCCTCGAGTTCCTCCAGCCTCGCCTTCGCCCCGATTGCGGCGAACGTGTTGAGCTGCTCGTCTGTCAGTTTCACCGTCCGGACCTCCTGTTTACGACGCTACCGAATCGTATCACTCTTATTCGCCCGACTTCGCAACCAGGCGCAAACTTCCCGGATTCGGCAATCCGAAAAGCTCGGTCGGACGTGGTCCGCGCGGCCGCTACGCAGATTCGAACCGGCCGTCCGCGTGCGAACCGAGCGACCTCCCCGGACCCGAACCCAATCAGGGTGACGCCATCGGCGGGCGGTTCTGCTGCCTGGACGGCATTCAGCGACGGGACTGTCAGAAAGACGATTCTCCTCCGAGGATCGCCTCCATTCGCGCCAAGAGTTCACACCAGCCTTCTTCGGTGCTGGCCGCCCATTCGGCCGGCACGTCGCGGTTTTCGAGCGTGAGCTCGCATCCTTCGGACGATGGCGCGATGGCCAAGACGACCGTCGTCAGTGCGTCCGAGTACTTCGGCACAGAGAAGGTGAAGACCAACCGCCGCGGACGATCGAATTCGACATAGCTTCCCGAATGCTCGACGTCTTCTCCCGCGCGGCGATCCGTGATGGTGAAGGTCCCGCCCTGGCGCCCGTCGATTTCGCACTTCACGATCTGCCCATCCGGTGTCCGGAACAACCACCGGCTCGCCAGAGACGAGTCGGTCCAGGCGTCGAATACGCGCTCTGCCGGCAGCCTGAACACGCGGCGCACTGTCAGGGTCGCTGCAGGTTCGCTCATCTCACTATATTGTTCCCGACGACGGCCGCTGACAAGACCCGGCGGTTGCGGCCGCAATTCGTGGCCTGTACGGCGGAGCAGGTTCCGATGCTCGCCATCTGGGCCGCGCAGGTTGCCGCCCCGCTCTCCTCGCAACATTCAGGTCAGGCGACAGGCCGTGACTCCGGCGCCGCCATGTAGGGTGGCGGCGGACGGGGCTTCGCCCTCGGAACCATGCTCCACGCGGTGGCCGAGATGGAAGCGGTCATCGAGCGCTTTGGCGGGGCGCCGCGGGCCTTTCTGGTCGTCCCCTCGGTGGGCGCTTTGTTCAGCGACTCGCGAAGTCGGTGATCGTCACCGCCTTCGCGCCTGGGTCCCCGATGCGCACCGCGTGTATTCTGAAGTCACACCCTGGCGGAAGGAGGGAAAGTGGCTCAGCTTTCAGGTCTGGTCGCACTGGTCACAGGAGGCTCGAAGGGGATCGGCGCGGCGATAGCAAAGGCCCTCGCGGACGCCGGCGCGTCGGTCGCCGCAACGAGCAGGTCGGCGCCGGCCGCGCCCCTGCAGTCGGTCGCCTATCTACGTGCCGACGCGCGCGTGCCGGAAGAAGCGATGGGAGCGATCGACGAGGCCGTGCGCCGCTTTGGCGGCCTCGACATACTCGTCAACAACGCGGGCGTCGGTCTGTACCGGAACGTCGCCGACATGTCGGTGGAGGAATGGCGGCAGGTAATCGAGACGAACCTGAACGGCGCCTTCTACTGCTGCCGCGCTGCCATACCGCACATGCGACGCCGTGGCGGAGGTTGGATCGTCAACATCAGCAGCCTGGCCGGCAAGAACGCCTTCACGGGCGGTGCGGCCTACTGCGCTTCGAAGGCTGGCCTGAATCAGTTCAGCGAGGCGTTGATGCAGGAGGTCCGCTACGACGGGATCCGGGTAAGCTACATCATGCCTGGATCGGTCGAGACCGGTTTTGCCGGCCGCGGCGGAAGCAAGGCCGACTGGGCGATGCGGCCCGAGGATGTGGCTCAGATCGTCATCGACCTGCTCAAGATGCCTGCGCGGACGCTGCCGAGCAGGATCGAGATCCGGCCGTCGCAGCCCCCGAAGAAATAGGAAGGATCCGATAGTGGCCGACCTGCTCGAATGCCTGCTGCAGATAAAGGGGCTCCGCGAGACGGTGTCGCGTGTGATGCTCGTGCGATCGCGAGCCATCGAGCACGCCGGCTCCGCGAGCTCGGAGCTTCAGGACGCAACGCGCCGCCGCCTGGAATCGCTCCTCGCAGCGGAACGGGAATGGCACGAGTTCTTCCGCGAGACCCTTCCGAGAGAGAGGACCGCCACGCTTCGTTCGCCGCAGCCTGAATCCCGCTCCGTTGTGGACCTTGCCGAGGCTTTCGTCGCCGCCAGGCTGTCTACCGTGTCGGCGCTGGATGACTGCAATGCGACGGAACTGTCGACGGTCGGCCGGACGGCCGCCAGGCCGCGCCTGACGGTCGCCGACGCTGTCGCCGCCATGCTGGCGGAGGATACGGACGTCGTGGGACGAATCGTGAGCTCGATAGGACTGAGTGAGGTATGAGGACTGAGGTATGAGCGAGCTGCTCAGTCCTCAGTCCTGACCTCACGGGGTGTTGAAG
>JBHGBL010000007.1:0-214282 GCA_041947015.1 Vicinamibacterales bacterium | reverse complement strand
GGGGCGGCGGTGGGTTTGGCGGGGGCGGCGCCAACGCCGGGCCGTTCGTGCTGCCGGCCACCTACCAGGTTTCTCTAATCGTGGAAGGCAGGACGGTTGGAACGAAACCGCTCAAGGTGATGGCCGATCCCGAGGTCGCTCTCACGCAGGTCGAGCGGCAGAAGATGTTCGACATGGCGATGGAGCTTCACGCGCTGCAGCGTCAGACGACAGAGGTCTCGTCGCGGCTGAGGCCGCTAACTGCGAGGGTGGCCGAGCTCTCCAAGGAGATCGCCGGGAAGAGCGACCTGCCGGCCGAGGTCAGGACGTCCTTCGAAGCGTTCAACAAGGAGCTCACTGCCGTTTGGACGCGTTTCGTGCAAGCGGCAGGGGGACGTGGAGGCGGCCGTGGTGGGGTCACTCCAGAAGTCAACCCGGTCGCCCAGATGACGCAGGCGAAGAATGCCTTGATGGGAGGAATGTGGCCGACCCAGCAGATGCTCGATGCCTATGCTGGAGCCAAGGCTGGCGTGCCGAAGGCAATAGAGGAGGTCAACGCGCTTCTGACGAGAGCCGCTTCGCTCAGCACGACGCTGGCGAAGTACAACTTGACTCTCACGGTGCCGCCGCCGACAAAGCCGACTGAGGCGACGAAGTAGCGGGCGACTGTCTGCAGGCTTCGTTGCATTTCGCGGGCTGCCGGCAAGAGGAAAGTGATCCAGGCCCTGCTTCCGCACGAGCCAGGGGAGCAGCCGCTGAACGTGGTTGTCCGGCGAGGCCCGGGGTGGCCGCCAAGGCGGCCTCGGGCCTCCGGTTCGCCGGGTGTTCGGGCGATGGCAACCGGAACCGTCCTGGTTCCGCCCATGTCCTCCAACTTCTCGCGGAATGCCACGAGTTGTATGATGAGCTGAGCCCGATGGGACTCGGCAAGGAGAACCGGGGACCGAGCGGGAGCGATCCCGATCGCGGGTGCATCTGGCTACCGCGGGAATGGTGGCCATGATTCCAGGGCGCCAGATGACGGGCGCGTTCACCCTCCCTCCGCCACGCATAGTTCCACCACTGGATCCAGGTTTCCGTCCGCCTGCCCTTGCGAATCGCGCTTTTGCCCGTGAGGTCGAGGAGTCGCACGGCAGCGTGCCGCTCGTCATCGCTCTCGAACGGCCCGACGGCTCGATCTCCCGATTCGAGACGTGCGTTCTGCCCGGCTCGCACCCCCGCTTCGAGGCTGCCGTCATCTATGCGGAGCGCTTGTTCAAGTTCCTGCTGTGGCAGCTCGGGGGGTGGCGGGCGTGGGTCGGCGGGCCTGCCGCGGTGGGCAATCATCTCCGTTCCGTATACTCGCCCGAAGGCTCGCGGGCGTTCGACTACTCGTTCATGAGCGAAGTCTTCGAGCGCCCGTTCACCATCGTTCCGTGCGAGCCGGACGAGGTGCCACCGGCTCTCGAGCGTCCTCGGCCGATCGGCCGCCACCTCGATGGGTGCCGGATCGGCTTCGACCTCGGCGCATCGGACCGCAAGGTGTCAGCGGTCGTAGACGGCCGGGCAGTCTACTCCGAAGAAGTGATCTGGTCGCCATCGACCGAGCCGGATCCGGCGTATCACTACAGGGAAATCCGGGCGGCCCTCGAGAGCGCTGCAGCAAGGATGCCGCGGCTGGATGCGGTCGGAGGAAGCGCTGCCGGCATCTACGTCGATGACACGGTTCGCGGCGTGGCTTCGATTTTCCGCTCGGTGCCGCGGGAGCGCGCTGCGGAGGTGCGCGGCCTCTTCCACCGCTTGCGCGACGAGTTCGACGTCCCGCTCGTCGTCGTCAACGACGGCGACGTCACGGCGCTCGCCGGCTCGATGTCGCTAGGGGAGAACGCCGTTCTCGGCATCGCGATGGGGTCGAGCGAGGCCGCGGGGTACGTGAATCCCGAAGGGAAGATTACCGGCTGGTTGAACGAGCTCGCGTTCGCGCCGGTCGATTACCAGCCTGACGCCCCCGTAGACGAATGGTCCGGCGACCGCGGCATCGGAGCGAGTTACCTGTCGCAGCAATCGGTCTTCCGCCTTGCGCCGCTGGCAGGCGTTCCCATTCCCGCGAACGTGCCCCCTGCAGAGAGGCTCGAAACCGCTCAATCGTGCCTGGCTCAGGGCCACGAGGGGGCGCTCGCCATATGGAGGACAATGGGCGTGTACCTGGGCTACACGCTGGCGCACTACGCCGACTTCTATGCGCTTCGCCACGTGCTCGTTCTCGGGCGATGCACTTCCGGGCTGGGTGGACCGGTCATCCTCGACGAAACGAGACGCGTCCTCGGTGCCGAGTTCCCGGACCTCGCTTCGCGGCTAGACATCCAGCTTCCCGAAGAGAAGAGCCGCCGCGTTGGCCAGGCGATCGCGGCCGCCAGCCTGCCGGCGCTTCGCCGTACTTGACGTCCTCGAGACCCCTGGAAGCGGATTCGAGACTCGGCTTGACCGCGGCCTCCGTCCGGTATAAGGTGAAGGACCCCCAATCGATTCTCGTACATTCGGGCTCACGGATCCAAGGTCCCGGCACCCTCAGGCCCCGGTTTCTGCTGACAAGACCGGATCGCGCTCCGAAGGACCCCGATGCCTGTCGAAACGGCATTGGATCTTCGGACCGCGGTTCGGCGGCATGCTCGGCGCCTGCCGGAGAGGCGTTGCTCTTCGCGTCTCGGCGTGCCGTGCGGCATCGAGTGGATGTGGAGAAGTGCATCCGCGTCGTCCCTCATCCCGTCGCCGGGAATGATCCCGGAGCGGGTCGGCCGTGGTGGCGTGGCCGACCACGCGGCGGGCGGGCTGCCAGCGGGTCGGAGGCGGCAGCCGCTCAGCGTTCGAATGTCTCGTCGAATGTCCGAACAAGGGAGGGTTCATGACGGTCGATAGTCTCGGGCGGCGAGCAGTTTCCGTGATCTTCCTGGTCGCTCTCCTTGCTTGCGCTTCGTTGGCGCTCGCACAGGGAGGCACGACCACGTCGGTGTCTGGCACCGTTGTGGACACGTCGGGCGCGGTGGTGCCCGGCGCAGACGTTGTCATCAAGAACCTGGCTACGAGCGCGACCTACACGGCGGTGACCGCCGAGAACGGGACCTTCTCGGTGCCAGGTATCAACCCGGGCACTTACAGCGTCACCGTCACGCTGATGGGCTTCAAGACCCACGTGGTGCCGGAGCTGCCCGTGGCGGCCGGAGTTCCCGCAGCCGTTCGCTGTGTTCTGGAAGTTGGCCAGCTCGAGGAGACGGTCGTCGTCGAGGGCGGGACAGAGATCGTTCAGACGGCGGCATCGGCCGTGGCCACGACCCTGAATGTCAGGCAGATCACCAATCTACCGCTTTCGACCCGGGACATGACGAACTTCGTCGGGACGATGCCGGGCGTGGACGTCGCGAGCACTACTAGGGATGCGAACGTGAACGGCCTGCCGCAGGGTCAGATCAATATCACGATCGACGGCGTCAACGTTCAGGACAACACGCTCAAGACGAGCGACGGATTCTTCGCCATCGTCAGCCCGCGGCTGGATGCGATGGAGGAGATGACCTTCTCGAGCGCTGCGCAGGGCGCTGATGCCGCCAGCCAGGGCGCTGTGCAGATGCGTTTCACCACCAGGTCGGGCGGGAACCGGTTCGTTGGGAGCGCCTACTACTACTTCCAGCACGACAAGCTCAACACCAACACCTGGTTCAACATCCGTGACAACATCCCGAAGGCGAACCTCAATCTGAAGCAGCCGGGCGGCCGCCTCGGCGGGCCGATCAAGCGCGACAGGGCCTTCTTCTTCTTCAACTACGAGGAATACCTCCGCCCCAGTGCGAGGACGACCAACGCCACGATCCTCCACCCTCGCGCGGAACAGGGATGGTTCCGGTACCTTGCCAGCGACGGATCCGTCCGTGAGATCAACGTGCTGGACGAGGCTCGTGCCCTCGGGCTGACGGACACGATAGACCCGCTCGTCGGCAAGCTCCTCGCCGACATCCGCGCGTCCACCGCCAAGGGTACGGTCACCGACCTGGCCGATCCGAGGCATCAGCGCCTGACGTTCGCGCAGCCGACTGACGCACACAACCGTTACCCGACGGTCAGGTTCGACTTCAACCTGACGCAGAACCACCGGCTGTCGGCGTCCTCGAACTACTCGACCAACAGCACGTTCCCTGACACCACGAACGGCTACTGGGCCTACTATCCGGACTTCCCTGTGATTCTCGGGCAGAGCTCGAACCGGTACCAGTACCAGGTTTCAGTGCGATCCGTTTTCGGCAAGTCGCTGGTCAACGAGGCCCGCTACGGCGGTTCGGGCAGCGACATAGTTTTCTACAAGGAGTACGAGATCGGGATGCTCACGGGCTCGGTAGCGAACCAGGGCGGTTTCACGCTCGGCCTCAGTGCCGCGGGCATAACGAACGCGGGCGGCGTCCCGACTCCGCAGGCTCGCAACGCGCCGGTCAAGACCTTCGAGGACACCCTGACCTGGCTCAGGGGAAAGCACTCGCTGGCCTTCGGCGGCTCTTTCACCCAGTTCGATTACTGGGGCTGGATGGACACGCTGGCCCCGAGCATCTCGTTCGGCCTGGTGCAGGGCGACCCGGCGCTTGGAACGATCTTTTCCGGCAAGCTGTCGGGCAGCAATCTGACGAACGCACAGAACCTCTACGCTGTGCTCACCGGCCGAGTCAGCCAGATAGGCGGCAACGTCCGGCTGAACGAGAACACGCTCGAGTACGAGTATCTCGGCAAGGGAATGTCACGCGCCCGCCTGCGCCAGATGGACTTCTTCGCGCAGGATTCATGGCGGCTGCGGCCGAACATGACGCTCAACTTCGGCGCGCGCTACTCGCTGCAGTTGCCCTTCACGTCGCTCAACAGCAGCTACTCGTACGCGACCATGGAGGACGTTTTCGGGATCACCGGTGTGGGGCCCGACTTCAAGCCGGGTTCTCTCAAGACGCACCTGGGATACCTGTTCCAGCCCGGGGTGCTGAAGGGCAAGCCGCAGGGGCCGGAATTCCACGAGCTGAAGAAAGGCGTGAGAACGTTCGACACGGACCTGGACAACATAGCCCCCAGCGTCGGGTTCAACTGGACGCCCAACGTGCAAGAGGGATTCCTCAAGCGGCTGATCGGCAACCCCGGTGACACGTCGATCAGCGGTGGCTACTCGGTCGCCTACCAGCGCCCCGGCCTGAGCGACTTCACGGGCGTCGTAGGCTCGAATCCGGGTGTCAGCGTTGCGACGAACAGGAACGTGTCGCTCGGCAACCTCGCTGATCCGAACGGCGGGCCCGGCATCCTCCCGGTCTTGCTCCGCGAAACCAACCGCCTCGGGCCGCCTTCGTTCCCGAAAACGCGCGTCTACCCGATGAAGGATGTCATCACCGCGGACGTCGCGATCTTCGATCCCAAACTCCAGGTCCCGTACGCGCAGACCTACACGGTGGGAATCCAGCGTGCGGTGAGCAAGGACATGTCGGTGTCGGTGCGGTACGTCGGGACCAGGAACAAGGACGGCTGGACGTCGTACAACTACAACGAGACCAACATCATCGAGAACGGCTTCCTCGACGAGTTCAAGAAGGCGCAGAAGAACCTGCAGGCCAACATCGCTGCCGGCAAGGGCAACACCTTCGCCTATACGGGCGCTCCGGGCACGTCGCCGCTGCCGATCTACCTGGCGTATTTCGAGGGCAAGCCGCAGTCGGTCTCCGGTGACCCGGCGAGCTACACGTCGTCGCGATGGTCGAACTCGAGCTACTACAACTACCTTGCCCTCACGAACCCCAACCCGTTCAGCGCGGCCGGGACTGGCTCCAACGGGTTGCAGGGCAACCAGACGCTCCGCGACAACGCCGTCAAGGCAGGCCTGCCGCGGAACTTCTTCATCATCAACCCGGATCTGATGGGCGGCGCCGAGATAACGAGCAACGGCGGCTACACGAAGTACAACTCGCTCCAGTTCGAACTGCGGCGCAGGCTTTCACAGGGGCTGCAGTTCAACGTGAACTACGTTTTCGGACGGTCGTACGGCTCGAGTCGCTATTCGTTCCGGGTGGATCGACTTCCAACCCGGCAGACCGGGGGCGGCGGCGGTGTCGAACACGCTCTGAAGGCCAACTGGGTGTACGAGCTGCCCATCGGGCAGGGACAGCGGTTCATGAGCGGCGCCGGACCGCTGCTCAATCGCTTCGTCGCAGGTTGGCAGGTCCATGGCCTCGCCCGCATTCAGAGTGGCCGGCTGCTGGACTTCGGCAACGTGCGCCTTGTCGGCATGACCCCGAAGGACCTGCAGGAGATGTTCAAGGTGCGGCTGGACGGGGCCCGCATGGTCTGGATGCTGCCGCAAGACGTCATCGACAATACTGTCAAGGCCTACAGCTGGAGCGCGACGGATCCGAGCGGATACACAAGGGGAGTGCCCGAGGGCCGCTACATCGCGCCGGCCCAGGGCCCGAGCTGCATCGAGTCGATTTCCAGTTCGTACGGTGACTGCGGCATGCGGACGCTGGTCATAACGGGACCGACCTTCGTGACGATGGACCTCAGCGTGGCGAAGCGGTTCGAGATCAGGGGCCGGGTGAATTTCGACTTCCGCGCGGAGATGTTCAACGTGCTGAACCGGACCAACTTCACGCCCGTTACAGGTCTGGGAAGCGACCCGAGCGGTTACGAGGTCACAAGTGCGACCTCGGGCCGCACGGTTCAGCTCGTCTGGCGCATCAACTTCTAGCTGGCGGGCGATTCGAAGCGGTTCGAAGGGCGGTTGTGGCGGCGCGTCCGCCTCGACCGCCTTTTTTCGTCTCTCTCACGATACAGCAGTCGCATATCTGGCCGGAACCCGTTACGATCGTTGCCAATCAGGAGGTGCTTTCATGAAGAAAGCGCTCAGGCCGATGGTGTTCGCCGCACTCGTGCTCTTGCCGGGGTTCAGCGTGTCCGCCTCGGCGCAGGAAACGATCTCCTATTACGTCTGCAACTGCAAGGACGACTGCGAGTGCAACACGATCTCGAAGAGCCCGGGGAAGTGCAGCTGTGGCGACGAGCTGGTCGCGATGCACCTCCTGATGATCGAGAATGGGACTGCGATTTTCTGCCGTTGTGGCGGGGAATGCACGTGCGAGCGCTCGAAGGACGACCCGGAGAAGTGCGGCTGCGGCAAGCCGGTGAAGAAGGTCAGCCTGAAGGGAAAGTACATCTGCCAGTGCGGGCCTGCCTGCAAGTGCAACACCATCTCGGACAAGCCGGGCAAGTGCAGCTGCGGGCAGGAACTGAAGCTGGTTCGCTAGACGGTCGGAGATCAGCGGTCAGCTATCAGCTATCAGCTTTCAGCTATCAGCTATCAGCGGTAGGCGGTCAGCGACCAGCAGGAGGGGTGGCCCCCTGGGACACACTCGCATAAAGCGTTTCCAGCCGCGCCTGAAGAGGGGCCGGGGCGAAGCGCTCGGCAACGGCAGCCTGGCCGTCGCGACCGAGTGAGAGGGCGAGGCTTGGATCCCGCACGAGCCGCAGCAGTCCCTCAGCCATGGCCGCGACGTCGCCCGGCGCCACGCGGAGGCAACCGCGATCCGACCAGTCGCAGGTCCCGCCGCTGTCCGCAACGACAACCGGTGTCCCCTCGGCCAGCGCTTCGACCCCGAGGATGCCGAACGGCTCCTGCCATCCGGCGGGAAAAAGGAGGGCTCGGGCGCCCCGAAGTTCGCGCCGCAGCTCCTCGCGAGGCAGCCAGCCGAGCGGTTCGGCGCCCAGGAGGTGGTGAGCCTGCGGACCCGAGCCGGCGACACGAAGCCGCAGTCCGCATGCGCTTGTCTGCCACGCCTTCCAGGCCTCGACGACCGCCTTGTGGCGAACGAGCCGGCCACCGAGCAGGACGGTATCGCCCGCGCGAGCGCGCGGCGCCCCAGGCTGCACCCACGGCGGCAGCACCTCCGCTCCAGGCAGGCCGGCCGCCTCGAGCTCGCGCGCCATGTAGCGCGAAAGCACGATCAGCGATGCCGCTGCGGCGAGCGCATCACGGCGCTCGGCCGTCACGGCGAGGAGATGTCTTCTGTACGCATGGTCGGGCAGGCACTCGGCACAGGCTTCCATGCTCATCGAGCGACCGCATGAGTTGCCGTCCGGCAGCGTGCGGCCGGGGCCGGGACAGAACACCCTGTGGTCCTGCACTGTCACCACCGTTCGCCCGGCAGCGGTGGCGCGCGCAAGTGCAACGGGGTTCATCACGTTCTGAACGTGTACGATGTTCGCGCCGGCAAGGAGATCGTCGAGGCCATTCAAACGGGCATGAGGGTCCCTGGCGCCGAGGCCGCGAAGCATCGACACACGGACGCCGTCGGGCAACGCGACGCCGGGCTCCGTCCGCCCGGCGGCAACCGCCACATCGAAGCCCCGCGCGGCCGCCCAGTGGATGACGTCGAGCAGGTGAAGGTCGGCCCCGCCGCGCGTGGAAATCCGGTCGGCCAGGTAGAGAATCCTCATCGGCTGGGTCGCAACCTGTTTCCACTCTACCCCAAGGTCCGCTACACTATTGGGACCAAGACCAGGCGGCCCCCTTCATGGGCGCAGCCGGGCCCTGCCGGGCAGCGGGAACCTCCCCGCGGGACTTGCCGAGGAAGCCGAGATGGACTTTACTCAGCGCAAGGCGCGGGCTGCCTGGATTTCAGTCGTCTCCAACTCCATTCTGGTGGTATCGAAGCTGGCCGCAGGC
Source organism: Vicinamibacterales bacterium (assembly GCA_041947015.1). Classification (GTDB taxonomy): domain Bacteria; phylum Acidobacteriota; class Vicinamibacteria; order Vicinamibacterales; family Fen-181; genus JBHGBL01. Next base: position 205,593 of record JBHGBL010000007.1, on the reverse strand, counting down.
CTGCTGATTGGCTCGGTGTCGGTCGTCTCCGAGGCGATCCACTCAGGAGTGGACCTGCTTGCCGCGGGCATAGCGCTCTTCGCGGTGAAGTCCGCTGGAAAGCCTGCCGACAAGGAGCACCCTTACGGGCACGGCAAGGTCGAGAACCTGTCGGGCGCGATCGAGGCGGCGCTCATCCTGGTGGCCGCCGCGTGGATCGTCTACGAGGCGGTTCAGAAGCTCATCGAGCGGACCCCGCTCGAGGCGGCCGGCCTCGGCGCGGCCGTGATGGCAGTGTCGGCTGTCGCCAACTACTTCGTCTCGCGGATGCTCTTTCGAGTGGGCGAGGAGACCGATTCCATCGCGCTCCAGGCCGACGCATGGCACCTTCGGACGGATGTGTGGACGTCGGCCGGCGTCATGGCCGGCCTCGCCGCGATAGTCGTCGGGCGCTGGCTGGCCCCGGCCTGGGATCTCTGGTGGCTCGACCCGCTGGCCGCCATCATGGTGGCGTTGCTGATCACCAGGGCTGCCCTGAAGCTGACGCGCCAGTCGCTGGGCGACGTCATGGACGAGAGCCTGCCGGACGAAGAACAGGGCTGGATCGCCGACCACGTGAGCGGTGTGCCGGGCGTCTTCGGCTTCCATGGCCTGCGCACGCGAAAGGCCGGACCGCAGAGGTTCGTCGAGTTTCACCTGCTCGTCGATCGCCGGTTGTCAGTCGAGGTTTCGCACAAGCTGTCACACGATATCAGCCGCGCAATCGAGCAGCGTTTCAATGGCGCGAGCGTCAGCATCCATGTCGAGCCGTGCGACGGCTGCTGTCCGCCCGGCTGCCGGGCCGGCTGCCTGCTCGGTCCTGATGAGCAGGAAGCCATGCGGGAGACATCTCCTCACTGAAACGGCGTCTCACCGAGCTCGCAAGCAGTCGCGCCGCAGGCGTCAGGGAGGCGAATCAGTTTCGCGAGCGAACGAACGAATTTTCCCGCGGCCGCGCAGGACGCCGCTTTCGAAGTGGCAGGGATTCCGGCGGCGCTCCTGGAACGGCCGCGCTGGCGTGGCGGCGGCGGGCCGAGTACATTAACTACTGGTCAGGACAGAGTTCGACGCTCGGGGTCGTGTCTCGAGGACCCGGTCCGAGACTCGGTTCTCAGCGTCGGAGAACGGCGACCTTGCGGCCACCCGACGCGTCGCCGCACTTTCGAAACGCGAAGGAGCAGACGGTGAGTCCAGCGACCGCTCATCATCTCGGACGCAACGACCCGTGCCACTGCGGTTCGGGCAAGAAGTACAAGCATTGCTGCCTGGAGAAGGACCAAGCTGCTGCCCGCGCGGCAGCCGAGCAGGCCGCTTCTGCGGAGGCTGAGGCTGTGGAAGGAACGGCGGCGCCTTCGCCACGCCCGCCGAGGCCGCCCAAGCACCAGACCCAACAGCCGTGGAGGAAGTCCGCGGCCAACACTCACGGCTTCCAGCGCATGAGCACCCCGCGCAAGGTGGGCGGCAGCTAGCGGCGGCCCTCTGATCGCCCCGCAGCGGCAGCGACTGCTGTCAACTATTCGAGGCCCAGAGGCTGGTTGACAACCCGCGCTGGCATCGAGCCACGCCCGATGTCCTAGGGTGGATCTCGGGTTGTGCGAGCGGGCCGGGTTGTCAACTTTCTTGTCAACCAGCCTGCCAGCGGCATGGTGCGACAATAGCGTCTACCGCAAAGTCGCTGGTTAACAGGAGGGAGTCAGTTTTGTTGGCGGAAGGGGGTCGGAAGATCCTGTCGCTTGACAATCCCGACGTGTGGGAGGATCCAAGCGGCTTGAGCATCATATTGATTCTGAAGGAGTGAGTGCGGGTGGTGGCTGGCGCGCCCGGCAGGATTCGAACCTGCGGCCCCCGGCTTAGAAGGCCGGTGCTCTGTCCACCTGAGCTACGGGCGCGCCGAAGGTGAGACGTTCATGGCTGCGTGGTGCAGCGTACAGATGGTAGCAGAGCGGCCACCTGGGGTTACAAGTCACATTTTGAAACGTGGAAACTGTCGTTTCAGGGGGCCGTGGCGGCAGCCCGCGTTACGGGCTACAATCCCGGCGCCCCCGAAAACACTTCCCGATCCCGACCGAGGACCCCGACCGAGCTGAGGGAAATGCCATGCGCATCCTGACCGTACTCGCTCTGGCTGCCTTCATCTGGGCGCCAGCGACGTTGGCTCAGGCGCCGCCTGTTGGCGGGGCCGCCGCCTTCACCGCCGAGGACATGCTCGACATAGTGACGGCTACGGTCCTCGACCTGTCCGACGACGGACGCCGCGTAGCCGTGAGCCTGCGGCGCTCCCGCGACAACTCCGACGTCGACAACTACCGCTACGGCGATCCGACCTACCTCTCGCCGTCACGGGTTCGCCTGCAGGCGATCGACGCTTCGTCCGGCGCCGTTCAGGAGCCGTTCGAGGGCCTGGTGAACCTCCGCGGCGCAGCGTGGTCCCGCGACGGGACGCGCCTGGCAATCCTGCTGTCGGAACCGGGCGAGCCGGCCGGCCCCACGCCGGCTTCTCGCGCCCGGGCCGCGCGAGGCGTGCCGTCCAAGGCGGCTCCGCGGACCGCCCGGCCCGGCTTCGTTGTCTACGTCTGGGATGCGGCGAAAGCTGTGTTGTCGGAGGTGCCCCAGAAGAGCAGTTTCGAGGTTGCGGGCAACACGGGCGTCGAGTGGACGGCGGACGATGCGAGGCTGGTCCTGAGCTACAGGTCGCCTGAGTGGGCGAAGAAGGCGGCATCGCAGTTCAAGCTGCTGACGGCCGGTCCGATCGTCGTTCACTCGTCGAAGGAGCCGTTCCTCGAATGGGACGCGCTCCAGCGCACCAGCCGATCCCGGATCGTCGGCGAACTCGACGTTGTCACCGGCGAGGTGAAGGTCGTGCTGCCGGAGCGGAAGCTCTCGAGCTTCCAGGTTGCTCGCGACGGCAGCTTCGTCACCTTCATGGAGGACGTGACGGAGAAGACGGACTACGAGCAGATCGGCGGGACGACGAACGTCTTGAAGATGATCGGACCAGATGGCGGCGAGCCCAAAACGCTCGTCGAGGCGAAGGACCTCCAGGGCTTGCAGCTGAGGTGGTCCGACGACGGTCGCACCTTCGCTTACGCGAAGCAGGGCGAAGTCTTCGTGCAGCGTGTGGACGAGGCGAAGCCGAGGAGCCTGACGCCGCCTCCTCCCGGCGAGAAGAAGGGCGAAGGCGCAAAGCCGGCGGAGGCGGCTGCGACGGCTCCGCCCAGATCGGGCGAGAAACCACCCGAGGAACGACGGGAGACGTTCTCCGTGGTGTCGTTCAGCCGCGACGCCTCGAAGCTCCTCGTCACCAGCCGAAAGGGCTGGTACGTCATCAACGTTGCCGACGCAAAGAGAGACCTCATCTTGCCGCTGGACGAAGAGAACGAGGAAAGGAACCCGCGGCTGCAGGCGCTCGAATGGGCCCCGGACGGGACTTCAATATATCTGAGCTCGTCCGAGCGCGACCGGTGGCACCGAGGGTTCGAGCGGCTGGACATTGCGACCAGGGTACGGACGCCTCTTCTCAAGGATGATCGGCTGTACGGTGGATTCCGCATGTCACGAAACGGGAGCGTGATCCTCTTCACGATGTCCGATGGCAATCGTCCCGGCGAGCTGTATGCCTCTTCGCCTGACTTCACGTCGCCGCGCAAGCTGACCGATACGAACCCATGGCTCGCTTCGAGGACAGTTCCGCGCTCCGAGCTCGTGTCGTACCGCGACGCCGACGGCAAGGAGCTGTACGGCGTGCTGCGCTACCCCGCCGGCTATGTCAAGGGGCAGAGGTACCCGACGGTCTTCGAGATCTACGAGACGTTCTTCGACAACGGCTTCAACGCGCGGGCCGCATTCCTGACGAGCAACGGATACGCAGTCTTTCACCCGTCGGTGAACCTCGTGGTGGGGCGCCCGGGCGAGGCGTGGGTCAAGGGCGTGACGGCGGCGGCCAACAAGCTCATCGAGATGGGTGTTTCGGACCCCGACAGGTTGGGCGTGCACGGGACGAGCTACGGCGGTTACGCGACCGTGCTCCTCATCACGCAGACCGACAGGTTCAAGGCAGCCATAAACATCTCGGGCAAGGTCAACATGGTGAGCTTCTACACCGACAGCCCGCGGCTCGGCGTGAGGAACATCCACGCACCCGAGAGAAGCCAGGACCGGATCGGCGGAACGTTGTGGGAATACCCCGAGCGCTACCTGGAGCACTCGGCCGTGCTCCGCGCCGATCGGATCAAGACCCCTCTGCTCTGCATAACGGGAGACCAGGATCCGAACGTTCCCGCGAGCCAGTCGCGTGAGATCTATTACGCGCTGCGCCGCCTCGGCAAGGAGGTCGAATGGGTCCGGTACGTGAATGGCGCCCATCGTCCGCCGAGCGGGGTAGAGGAGTCGATCGACTTCGAGAAGAGGATCCTCGCTTGGTACGACAAGTACCTGAAGGCCGAGCCGAAGAAGAAGATTACGAGCTAGCGCCCAGGTCGGGACTGGCGTCTCAGGCTCGGCTCGGTCTCGGGCCAGGCCCGGTGATGGGCGTCCACGACGGCGGGTCGCTGGCGGGGAAAGAGGAGTCCGATTCACCGGCGACCAGATCCGGTTCCCACTTGTCCGGTTCGTGCCGGCCTCGCAGGGAACAGCGGACGACCTGCCACCCGACAGCCACCGCCACGAGTCCGAGCGCCACGACGGCGAGGCCGACGACCGCGCCGCTTCGCGAGTCATCTTCCTGGGGCGGACGGCCAAGGCGCCCCCATGCACTGGGGCCGCGAGGCGGCGCCAGGTTGAGCTCTCCCGCCACCGGAGCCTCCCTTGAAGAGCCCGCCTCACTGACGAGCGATGGGCGACGATGCCTTGTGCATGAAACGTACCCGTGGTGCCCGCGCCAGCCTGGAGCCGGCGCGGAGAGCGCGGCTCCCCGTCGCTTGACGGGCGCCGGCCCCGAATCCTCCCGCGTGCGAGTGAAACAGCCGGTCGACCCGAGATCAGGCCCGCAGGAAGTCCTCCGTGAGCTGCAGTAACCGAGCGATGTCCTCGCGCGTATGCGCCGTGCTCAGGAACATGTGCGGCAGCGGCGGCGACAGGAAGACGACGCCGTTTGCGAGCATGAACTCGAAGTAGCCGCGCGCCATCGCCTTGTCGCTATCCGCCGCTTCACGCGCGTTCTTCGGCTTCCCCTTGCGGAAGTGCAAACAGAAGGTCGACTCGAGGCCGGTCACGGCGGCATCGACACCGAAGCGATCGAAGATTGCTTCGAGCGAAGACCGCGCTTCTTCGCCGAGCGCTGCAAGGTAGTCGTACGGAGTGCGGCTGCCAAGCTGCTCCAGCGTTGCTATGCCTGCGGTCATTGTCATCGGGTTGCCGATGAAGGTGCCTCCCTGGAACACCCTTTCGGCCGCGTTCTGGAACCGCCGGTGATCGAGCCGCTCGAAGATTTCGCGCCGGCCGCATATGGCGCCAACCGGGAGGCCGCCGCCCACTATCTTTCCGAGAATCGAGATGTGTGGCGTGACGCCGAAGTACTCCTGCGCCCCACCGGGGGCGATCCGGAAGCCCGTGATCACCTCGTCGAAGACCAGGAGTGTGCCGTGCTCCTCGCACAGAGAGGCCAGCCCGGCAAGGTATCCCGGCTCGGCCGGAATGAAGCCAGCAGCTCCCAGCATGGGCTCGACGAATAGGCATGCAGGGTGATGGCGGCGGAGTGCCTCATCGGCCTTCTCGAGGTCGTTGAACGGGACAACGACGGTCTCGCCGAGAGCTGCTTCGCTCAGGCCGGCCGACTCGGGCGCTCCCGACAGCTGGCGCACGGCCTTGTTCAGCGTCTCGCAGCCGCCGTGCCACCCGCCCTCTATCTTGGCGACGGCTCTCCTCCCCGTGACGGCGCGCGCAAGGGCCACCGCGTACATGTTGGCCTCGGTCCCAGAAGCCGTGTACCTGACCATTTCAGCGGACCGGACGCGCGAACTGATCATCTCCGCGAGCCGCACCTCGAGCGGGTGAGCGAATCCCCAGTGCGTTCCCAGCTCGACCTGGCGGGCGAGCGCCGCGACGACAGGTGCCGGCGCGTGCCCCAGAATCAACGCGCCATGTCCGCACCAGTAGTCGGCGTACTCGTTGCCATCCACGTCGTACACTCGAGCGCCTGCCGCCCGCGACACGTAGAACGGGTACGGGGGCAGATCGCGGATCTGATAACTGACCCCCCCCGGCAGTACCCTTTGGGCGCGCTCGAACAGCTTCTGCGATCCCGGCGTCAGTTCCCTGTAGCGGTCGCTCCAGCGCGACATTCGCATCCTTCTTTCTCGTCGGCCCCGTGCGCCGCCCCGTGCGGCAAAAGGCCGGAGCTCGCGGGCGCGAATTATATGCGGGTCACGGGTTGCGAGCTACAGGCTTCGGGTACTGCGTCTGGGTCTACCTGGCGAGGACCACCCCGGGCCGGTCTGTCCAACACACGAGCCCCTCAGCGAACCTCACGTGCCTTCCGCCGCTTCGACGATGCCAGAGATCGGTGAGAGGAGGCGTGTGGGCCCGCTGCCGACCTGACCGTGCGGACCAGCTGGTCTGGCTCCATCGGCTTCGGGAGGAAGTCGTCGAAACCCGCGGCGAGGGCCCGGGAGCGTTCCTCGCTCTTCCCTCCGGCCGACAGCGCGATGGCGGGGACCTTGTGGTCAGGGAGGAACTTCTCGAGCTGGCGCAGCAGCCAGTACCCGTCCTCTGAGGGCATCGCCAGATCGGTGACGAGCACGTCGGGCGGCGATTCGCGGATGGCTCCCAGCGCATCTGGAGCGGAAGCTGCGATGGTGACGCTCGCGCCCGCCCCCGACAGCGTCGCACGAAGCAGGTTGCGGGCGTCGGGGTCGTCGTCCACCGCGACGATGTGGATGCCGGCGAGCGGCTGCGCGCCCCTCTGCCTTTCGCTCTCGAGGACCTCGCCCGTTGCGCGCGATGCGGAACCGGCCGGCAGGTGAACCGTGAAGACGGCCCCCTTGCCCTGGCCGTCGCTTGCTGCCGTCACCGTGCCGCCGTGCATCTCGACGAGGTGGCGCACGATGGCCAGCCCCAGGCCGAGGCCGCCATGGTGGCGGGTGATCCCGCTCTCACCTTGCCGGAAGCGATCGAACACGTACGGCAGGAGCGCCGGGTCGATGCCGACTCCTGTGTCCCGTACCGACAGGTCGACCGCGTGATCGCGCCGTTTCACAGACACGGTGATGCGCCCTCCGGCGGGGGTGAACTTCACGGCGTTCGTGACTAGATTCCAGAGGACCTGCCTCAGTCGGTCGCGGTCTGCCCACACGACCGCACCGTGAGCGAACTCGGCCTCGGTACTGACGCCTCTCGCCCCGGCCGCAACCTTCACCGATTCGAGCGCGTCGTCTATGAGCTCGTTCACATTCACGTCAGAGCACTCCAGGATGATCTTGCCGCTCACGATCCGCGAGACGTCGAGCAGATCGTTGATCAGCTGTCCCTGCGCCTCGGCGTTGCGGCTGATGGCCTGGAGCGCGCGGCTGCTTGTTTCCGGATCCAGCGCGCCGCCCTGGAGAAGCCTCGTCCAGCCCAGGACGGCGTTCAGAGGCGTCCGGAGTTCATGGGACAAGGTTGCCAGGAAGTCGTCCTTGACGCGGTTGGCCTCCTGCGCTTCGCCGTAGAGCTGAGCGTTTTCGACGCCGATGGCCGCGCGGCGCGCCACTTCCTGGGCGAAGGCGAGGTCGGACCGATCGAAGTGCCTAGTCGACTCGCGCGTGGAGGTGAAGCTGATGGCCCCGAGCACGCGGCGACGCCCGACGAGCGGAACGATCATCACCGACACTATCCCTGCGTCGTGCAGGGCCCGGCGCAGGCCCGGATCCGTCACGCGCTCGTCGATTAGGGCATCCGGGACCGTCGCGTAGAGCTGCGGCTGGCCGGTCCTGATCACCTGTGGCACGCCGCCGGAATCGTCAGGATCGAGCGGGAAGCGCTGGCGCACTTCACGAGCCCAGCGAACCTTGTCGGGATCGACGTGCGCGACAGCCAGCTGTTCGATGCGGCCGTCATCGGTTGCCATCTCGATCGAGCACCAGTCGGCGAGATCGGGTACGACGAGACGGGCGACGTTGGACAGGGTGGTGTGGTAGTCGAGCGACGATGAGACGACAGTGCTGATATCGGCGAGAAACGCGGACCGCCGCTCGGTAGCCTCTGCCTCGATGCGTGCGGCCTGCTCGCGGATCAACCGTGCACGCTCGTCCTGAGCACGTCGCTCCTCGCTGACGTCGCGGACGATGGCCGTGACGAGCGTTCCGTGGTCCGTCTCGAGCGGGCTGAGGCTGATTTCGGCCGGAAAGGTATTGCCGTCTCTTCTGCGCGCCCTGAGGTCCAGGCCGGGACCCATCGGGCGCACGCGAGGGTTCGCGTGGTAGTCCTGCCGGTGGGCGCTGTGGACGGCCCGGAGATCCTCGGGCAGCAGTTGCTCGATGGATGCTCCGAGGAGATCCTGCCGCGGGTAGCCGAAGAGCAACTCGGCCTGCGAGTTGGCGAGCACGATCTTGCCCCGTTCGTCCACCGTGAGCACTGCGTACGGTGCGGATTCGAGCACCGCGCGGAACATCGCCTCCGTCTGTGCCTGCGCGCGCAGGGCGTGGGCGGTGGCCTGCGCCACTCGCCGGTCAGCCTCGGCCTGTCGCCGCCCCCTGTTCAACAGGACGAAGGTAGCGCCCGCAGTGACGAAGACAGCGAGGGTGACAGCGTGGGTGATCGCGGTGGTAGGCACGTACGCCAAGGTGCCGAAGAGCCAGTAGGCGGCTGCCCCCGCGCCCAGCACGAGCGCCAGCACACCGGGGCCGGTTCCGGCGACCGTGGCCGTGAAGAGAACGAGGGACAGCAGAATGAGCAGTAGCGCCGGCAGGCCGAGGTCCGGCGCGACCAACAGCCTGAGCGTTGCTGCGATGCCTGGCGTGGCGACGGCAATACCGTAACGGGCAACCGGAGAGCGAAGTCGGTCGTGAGGCACCTCGTCGGTTCACCCAGGAGCGAAATCACTGCTGCGGCACGCCGATTGACAGGTTGCGGCACACGGATTCGCCCGACGGATGCCGAGCAAAGAACGGGCCAGAGGGGCCTCGGCCGCCGGGCGCGGCCGCGGATGTGCTAGATTGCCGATTGCGTCTCCATCGCGGGCCGGGCCCTGGCACGGGCGTACGGCTCGACTTCAGGATGCTGGCTCGGGGATAGATTCGGTGCCGGACGCAACATTGAGAGTGAGCGGGCGGGCGGTCCCCGCTGCCGCGCTCTTCGTTCTGGCCCTTTCCGGATGCGCAGGCCGCGGTGCCCCGCCGCGGCTTCCGGGCTCCGGCCTGCCGCCAAAGGTGCGTCCCGGTGCCGAAGAGGCAAGCGGCGCTCCCATCGTGGCCACAGCCATGTCGCTGCTCGGGACGCCGTATCGTTTCGGCGGGAGGAGCCCGGAAGCCTTCGACTGCAGCGGCCTCGTCTACTACGTCTTCTCCCGACACGGAATCGAACTTCCGAGTGGCGTGCGCGAGCAGTGGAAGGTGGGCGAGAGAGTCGTCCGCGATGAAATTACCGCCGGCGATCTCGTCTTTTTCGTCACGGCTGGCCGGAGCGTCTCGCACGTCGGCATTGCCGTGGACAGCCGGACCTTCATCCACGCCCCCAATTCGAACTCCGTAGTCCGGGCAGACCGGATGGATCGGGGCTACTGGGGCGCGCGGCTCGCCGGCGCCCGGCGGGTGCTGACGGACCACCGGCTACCGCAGGCTTTGCTTCTCGACGCGCCCGACGCGCAAAGGCGCTCGACGGTAGGCTCGCCGAGACGTGTCTCGCCCGAGGCTGAATGTGCCCGGGTTGTCACGCGCCGGCCTGACTGGACGGTGATGCACGAAACACCGCCCAGCCGTCAATTGCCGTTGGCTCTGGCCGGCAGAGGTCTGAGCGCCAGCTGGCCGCGCCGCGAATAGTCGATCGACTGGCCCAGGATGCGCGCAGCCTCCTGTGGCGCGTGGAACCCGGTCGAGTTCTCGGCTTCGACGAAGTCGAGCAGGAACTGGGCCCGCCGCTGGAAGTCGCGCGCCTCGAGCAGCGCCTCGTCCGGGCGCTCCGCGTCGCGCGCAGCCTTCAGGTCCCCTATCAGCTCCACCACAGCGTCCATCGCGATGTTGCGAAGCGCGAACGTGCGTTCCTGGATGGTCTCGACGCGCTGCTTCAGCTCCGCTTCCTCCCAGCGGTGGCAGCCCTGGCATGCCCGATTGATGTTCAGAAGGGGGCTTCGGACGTGGTGGTCGCTGATCTTGAATCCACCCTCGCGCTTGTACGGCATGTGGCAGTCCGCGCAGGCCACCCCCGAACGCGCGTGCACGCCCTGGCTCCACATCTCGAATTCGGGGTGCTGCGCCTTGAGCGTGGGAGCTCCCGTCTCGGCATGAATCCAGTCCCGGAAACCGCTCTCCTGGTACGACGCGAGTATCTCTTCTGCCTTCAGGCCCTTTTTCCACGGGTAGGTGAGCCGCTTCTCGCCGCCCTTGAAGTAGTACTCCACGTGGCACTGGCCGCAGACGAAGGCGCGCATCTCCTGGCGGGTAGCCATCTTGTTCACGTCATAGTCGGCGACTCCCTGCGATGCCTTGAGCGCACGAATGCCCTCGATGAAGCCGGGACGGGTGACTCGCAGGCCCATGCTGACCGGGTCGTGACAGTCGATGCAGGCGACCGGGTGCTTGACCAGCTTGCGCGCCTCGAAGTACGTCATCTGGTTCATCTTCTCGAAGCCGGCGATGATGCCGCCGCCCCCCAGGCGCTTGTAGGGCACGTAGACCGATGCGTGGCAGTGCATGCAGGTCCCCGGTTGCTTCGCGACCAGCTGCCTCTGCGTGTAGGTCTGGTCATCGAGCATGTAGGCGTGCCCGCGTTCCTCCCGGAAGTCGGTGGCGAAGGCGTAGCCGGCCCAGATCACCTTCAGCCGCTGATCCTCGTCGAGACGCGACTGCGAGACAATCGAGCGGGGGTCGGCCTCGGTGGGCGTCCTCGGCATCGCCTCGCTGCCGCCGTATCGCGTCCGCACCTGGTCGACGGTCCGCTGGTAGCCGTCGTACTGGAGCGGGAAGTTGCGGCCCCACACCGCCGGGTCCTCCGTCTCGTCGTCCAGGGCGACGACTCGGTAGAAGGGATCCTGCGCCTCCTGCTTGTGCTCGAAGATGCTGACGAGCAGGGCGGCGATGCCGACCGTCAACACGGCGGCGGCGAGAATCGTCAAGACGAACCAGCTTGCGACGCCTTCGGATCGACGGAGCATGATCGAACCTCTGACAATGAACTGGCGTGACGCAATCAGGACCGGCCTCGGTCTTCCATCTCAGTGCAGGTGCCCGACCGAGCGGTGGCATTTCAGGCACTCCGTGGAGTCGCCGGTCGCGACGGGCATCGCGGCGACCGCGTCGGCGTGGCACGTCGAGCACGAGTTATCCGTCACACTCCGATTTCGCTCGGTGATCCGGATCGCGTCCGGGAACCAGCCCGTCGTGAAAGCGAACGAGTGCCAGAAGCCGTTCAGGGCCTTGGTGGCGTACTTGGGCACCAGGCGGTGCGGCGTGTGGCAGTCGTTGCAGACGGCGACGGAAGCGTGGCTGGACTTCATCCACGCGTCGAACTGCTCCCGCATGACGTGGCAGTTGCGGCACGTATCGGGGTCGTTGCTGAGGTACGAAGCGCCGCGGGCGTAGACGAACGTGTAGGTGCCGAGTCCGATCACGATGCCGATAGCCGATGCCAGCGCGATGAGAGAGTACCTGGCCATGTGCGCACCGAACAATGACTGCGGGTGGCCCGGACCTGGTGACCCGCCCGGAATTCGAGCCTACCACACGACGGGCGCAAACCGGCGTTCCGCCCGCCCGGCGGCTGCCTCCCAATCCCAGAGAGCCAGGGTCTCATGGACTTGCGCGGCGACCGGGCGGTTCGCGCGTCGGGAGAACGGCGGCGGGCGGCGATTCCACGGCAGGCCATTTCAGCCTTGACACCCGACGCGTCCGGCGACACCATGCCCCGGCATGAGAACCAATTCCTCCGCGGCACGGGCCCGTGTAATGGTCGCCATCGCCGTGGCCGGCGCGAGCTTCCTTGCCGGCGGCTGCGCCCGCCAGCCTGCCCCCGGGATCACCACTCCCGCGGCCGAGTTCGGCTTTGCGATCGGCGATGACTACCAGCTCGCCAACTATACCAGGCTGTCGGCCTACTGGCGGAAACTCGACGCGGAATCGGACCGGGTGTCGGTCGTCGAGTTCGGGCGGAGCTCGGAAGGGCGTCCCATGCTGATGGCAATCGTGACGGCCGCAGCGAACCATGCGCGCCTGGAAGACTACCGCGCCATATCGAAGCGCCTCGCTCTCGCCGAAGGCTTGAGCGACGAGGATGCTCGGCGGCTCGCGTCAGAAGGGAAAGCTGTCGTCTGGATCGACGCCGGCCTTCATGCGACAGAAGTGGCGAACGCCCAAGCGTTGACGGAGATGATCTACCGCATGGCGAGCGGCACGGATGCGGAGACGCTCCGCATCCTCGACGACGTCATCTTCCTCGCGGCGCTGTCGAACCCGGACGGCCTGGAACTCGTGGCCGACTGGTACATGCGCGAAACCGACCCTAAGAAACGATCGACAGCGAACCTGCCGGTGCTCTACCAGAAGTATATCGGCCACGACAACAACCGCGAGTCGCTGCTCATGAACATGCCCGAGTCGGAGGCCATCGGGCGTGTGCTGTACCACGAATGGTTTCCCCAGATCATGTACAACCAGCACCAGAGCGGGCCCGCCGGTGCGGTCCTCTACGTAGGGCACATGCGCGACCCGTCGAACCCGTTCCTCGATCCGCTGATGGCGCCGAGCATGGAGCTCGTGAGCGCGGCGATCCACACCCGGTTCATCGCCGAGGGCAAGCCCGGCGCTACGTGCCGATCGGTCGCGAGCTACCAGAACTGGTGGAACGGCGGTGTCCGAAGCACCGCGTGCTTCCACAACCAGATTGCCATCCTGTCGGAGATCACAGGCAACCCTACGCCAACCACGATCGACTTCGTCCCCGGCAGGCTGGTCGCGTCGAACGACAACCCGTTCCCGGTAGAGCCGCAGGTCTGGCACTTCCGGCAGGCGATCGAGTACCTGCTGACAGCAGACCGCGCGGTCCTCGACATAGCCTCCGAGCACCGCGAGGACTTCCTGTTCAACGTGTACCGAATGGGCAGGAACGGGATCGACAAGGGCAGCCGCGACACGTGGACGATGACCGCGAAAGACATGGCTGCCTTCCGCGCGTCCATGGAAGAACAGGGCGTGCGGCCTTCGGGCAGGGGTTCGTACCCGGCGGCCCGGTTCGCAGCCCTTCGTGACCAGGCGGCGCGCGACCCTCGAGGCTACATCATCCCTTCGGATCAGCCTGACTTCCTGACGGCCACCAAGTTCGTGAACGCGCTTGTTCGCAACGGCGTCACGGTCCACCGTGCGTCGGCCGCCTTCGAGGTCGCAGGGCGCAAGTACCCGGCCGGATCGTTCGTCGTGAAGACGGCCCAGGCCTTCAGGCCGCACATCCTCGACAACTTCGAGCCACAGGACTACCCTGACGACTTCGCCTATCCGGGCGGCCCACCGATTCGCCCCTACGACGTCACAGGCTACACGCTCGCATTCCAGATGGGCGTCCGCTTCGACCGCGTCCTCGACGCCTTCGATGGCCCCTTCGAGAAGCTGGCCGGGCAGGTCGCGCCGCCCCCGGGAACGGTGAAGGGCGAATCCCAGGCAGCCGGCTACGTCATCAGTCACGCGCCGAACGATGCGTTCATCGTCGTCAACAGGCTCCTCGCTGCCGGCGAGGAAGTGTACTGGCTTGCCGGGGACGGAACCATCTACATCCCGGCCAAGGCAACGACGAGGCCTCTCCTGGAGAAGATTGCAGTCGACACAGGCGTGTCGGCAGACGGCATCGGCAAGCGGCCCTCGGGCGAGGCGCTGCGGCTGCGCCCGACCCGGGTGGGGGTTGTCGATGTCTACGGTGGCTCGATGCCGTCCGGGTGGGCACAGTGGCTGCTGGGCAGGTTCGAGTTCCCGTTCGAGGTCGTCTACCCTCCGCAGCTCGACAAGGGAGGGCTTCGATCACGGTTCGATGTGCTGGTCTTCGAGGACGGGATCGTCCCGGAGCCGGGCCGCGAGGGAGGGCGCCGCGGTCCGCTCGATCCCGCTTCGGTGCCGGAGGCTTATCGTGACCGAATCGGTGGGATCACCGAGAAGACGACGGTGCCGCAGCTTCGGCAGTTCGTGTCCGACGGCGGCACCATAGTGGCGGTGGGCAGTTCGACGTCGATAGCAGCGCACCTCGGACTGCCGGTGCAGAACGCGCTCGTCGAAGCGAGAAGCAACGAGCCTCTCAGGCCGGAGAAATACTACATCCCTGGCTCCATTCTCACCGCTCGCGTGGACACCAGCCACCCGCTCGGCTACGGCCTGCCCGAGACGATCGATCTCTTCTACGACAACAACCCGCTCTTCCGGGAGCCGGCTTCGAATTCCGCAACCATGCAGCCGGTCGTCCGGCTGGGCGCCGACACAGTGGTGAAGAGCGGTTGGGCGTGGGGACTCGACCACGCGAAGAACACGGTGGCGGTGGCCGACGTGCAGGCAGGCGCCGGGAGAGTGCTGCTCTACGGGCCGCTCGTCATGTTCCGCGCTCACCCGCACGGGACCTTCAAGCTGTTGTTCAACGGTCTCTACTATGGCACGGCGGAATGGGTCAGGCTCGGGAGCACCGTGACTGCCGCGACCGGGAAAGGCAAGCCTCAACCGTGATAGTCTGGTCGCGAACATCCGGGCAAGGGGTCCATTGACGCGGTTGATCACGCGGCCGGCAATCCTCGCTCTGGCCGCCATCTTCTTGGCGGGTCCGGCAAGTCCGTCGGCAGATGGCGTTCCCGCCCCGCGCGCGCCTCGCAGCCGAAGCACGCAACAGGGTGCCACCACGACAACCGTCGAGGTTGTGGTACTCGACCGCGACGGGAAGGCCGTGGGCGATCTCCGGCCTTCTGATTTCACGGTCACAATCGATCGCAGGCCTCGGCGCGTCGTCTCGGTGCGTCACGTCACGCGCGGTCCGGGTGCCCTCAGCGAGGCCGCGGTCCGGCAGGCGACAGCCGGACGCGCCATCACCTTTGCCGCCGAACCCTCCCGCAACGTGCTCGTCGTCGTGGATCAGGCAACCCTGACGCGGGGCAGGGAACGCGCAGTCGTCCAGGCGGCAGGTGCCTTTCTCGACCGACTCGGGCTCGACGATCGCGTCGGTGTCGTGCGGGTGCCGCTCCGGTCGCAGGCGCTCCTGACCCTGACGACGGAGCGGCCAGAGGCGCGGGAGGCCCTGCGAACGGTGGCCGGACAGGCGACGCCTGCACTCGATCTCGCCCCCGGCGCGGTTGCTGCGGAGCCGCCCGACAAGTCTGCCGGAGTGATCGACCCGGACCGCGTTGCGGACCCTGAAAGACCTGTTACCGATAAGATTGCCCCGCAGGAAATAGAAGGTCGCCCCGGGGAAGCGGCGGAGGGACAGGTTGCGGGAACGCTCGCGCAGATCGAGGATCTGCTGCGAGGGCTTGATTCGATCCGGGGGCGCAAGGTCGTGGCGCTCTTTTCGGCCGGCATCGCCGGCGCGTCTCCGGCAGCGTTGGAGCGGACGGCTCTTGCCGCTGCCATGTCCCACACCGTCATCCATGCCTTCAGGATCGAAGGCGGCAACGAAGGGGACCCTCGCCTCGCTCCCGACCCGGGGGCCCTCGAGAGGCTCGCGTTGATGACTGGGGGCGGCTTCGCCTCGCTCGGCCGGAACCCGGAACGCGCGATCGATCGAGCGCTGTCGGCACTCTCGTCCTGCTACGTCCTCACGATCGAGGCAGAACCGCAGGATCTCGAGGAAGGCAGGCACGCAGCTCTCGGCGTGCGGGTGTCGAGAGAGAGAACGACCGTCCGCGCGGCGTCCCGGATGGTTTCGATGGACGACCCCGGCGATGTCGTGCCCGACCCTCCTGCCTTGACCCCGCCACGCGAACCGGCATCTGCCGGCAAGGACCGGCCGGACGCTGTACGCTCGAAGCCATCGTCGGCCGCTTCGGCCGCGGAGCATGCGGCGCGCGAAGCGGAGCTGAAGCTCGCAATGGCGCGCCTGCTCGATTACGTGAACGGTTATCAGCGCCAGTACTCGGCGCTCGTGGCCGAGGAGGAGTACTGGCAGCAGGACAAGAACGACCGGAGGACGCTTCGCTCGGATCTGCTGCTGATCAAGCCCGCGAACGAGGAGGAGGACTGGGTCCTGTTTCGCGACGTGTTCGAGGTGGACGGCGACCTTGTCCGCGACCGTGACGAGCGGCTCAAGAAGCTGTTCCTCGATCGAAGCCCGGAGGCCCAGTCGCAGCTGCAGCAGATCCTGGCTGAAAGCTCGCGCTTCAATATCGGGCAGGTGATACGCAACATCAACGTCCCTTTCTTTGCTCTCAAGTTCCTGAGCCCGGCGAATATGGCCCGTTTCGAGTTCCGGCTGGCCGGCCGGCAAGAGGTGGCCGGGATCGACGCGTGGCGTGTCGAGTACACGGAGACTGCCAGCCCGACGGTGGTGCGCAACCAGGCCGACCGGTCGGACGTTCCAGCGAAAGGTTGGTTCATGGTCGATCCGCTCACCGGGGCGATACTCGAAACGCGGATGGACCTTCTGATCGGGGAAGCCAGAGGCGAGTATGTGGTGCGCTTCCGCCGCGACACGTCGCTCGGGCTCTGGGTGCCGTCGGAGATGCGCGAAACGTACCTCATTCGCCCGGTGGAGCAGCGGACTGCGCTGTTGGGGCGTGTTGGAACCTCGACCACGACTTACCGCGGTGATTGGACAACGTTCGCCGAAGCGCGGGCCACCTACTCGAAGTTCCGGAGGTTCCAGGTCAAGACCGAGGAACGGATCGTCATCCCGAAGTGAGGTCGTCCCTTGTAACCGTGCGCGGGTCGCGGTCCTGTCGCAGGCCCAGGAATGAAGGGTGCCGCAGCCTGCCGTCAGAAGTCCATTCTGCGAAGGCGACCTCGGCGACGAGCACGGGCCTTACGAAGTGCGCACGCCTCCCGAGAACGCCCGGCGGCGGCGGTTCGAACGGCGATTCGCTCGATGCCAGCTTCTCCAGCCGCGACCGGAGTGTGGCAGCCGACTTCTGCGTGAAGCCGGTTCCTACCTTGCCGGCGAACACCAGCCTGGGGCCTTCGTAACAGCCCACGAGCAGCGCGCCGATGCCCTCGCGCGAGCCCTCCGGATCGGTGTAGCCGCCTATCACGACCTCCTGCCTGTTGACACACTTGGTCTTGACCCAGTCGGCGCTGCGACCCGCCCGGTAGGGGACGCCGAGCCGCTTCGACACCACACCCTCCAGGCGGAGTCGACACGCCTCTCTCAACACCCGTTCTCCGTCGCCGACGATGTGCTCCGAGTAGCGGATGCGCCCTCCGCCGGCGCCGCGGCTTCTATCCGGGACAATGACCGTGCCCGCCACGGCTGGCCGCGGGACAAAGAGTTGCGGCGACGACCTGGCCGCCGGTCGCCTCACCGCCGCACGCGGCTCGATGATGATCGCTCGCAGCATCTCCTTGCGCTCCTCGATCGGCCGACAGGCCAGGTCTTGGCCATCGAGGTGAAGCAGGTCGAAGGCGAAGTAGACGAGGCGGGCCCGGGAGCCGCCGCTGAACGCGTTCTGGAGCGCCTGGAAGCTGGTGCGGCCGTCCGCCATCACCATGGCCGCTTCGCCGTCGATCAAGGCGCGGCGCACCGGAAGCAGCCTCGCGGCAGAGCAGATCTCAGGAAAGGCCGCGGTCCAGTCTTTCCCGCTGCGGCTGACGAGCGTGACGGTGCCCGCATCGATCAGGCAGCCGATCCGATAGCCGTCGTACTTGATCTCGTGCAGCCAGCCGTTGCCTCGAGGGACGTCCTTCGCGAGCTGCGCGAGCTGGGGGCGATACTGCATCGGGCTACCACACCTACCCGCCCTGCGAGCCACGCGCTGCGGGCCGCCGGCTCCTGGTGCTGCATCTGTGACGGAGTCCCCCTTGTGGTTCCTCGCGGGCTGCGGCACAGATCCTCGACACACGAGGACTCGCCTCGACAAACGCCCTACGTTCCGACCGCCGCCTTCACGCGCTCCGGCGTCATCGGCATCCTGTGCAGCCGCGCGCCCGTCGCGTCGAAGATCGCATTTGCGATCACGGCGCCCATCGGAACGATTGCCGGCTCGCCGCCTCCCTGGGACGGCACGTCGGGCGCGTCGATGAGAACTGCCTCGATCGCCGGCAGCCACGAGAATCTCGGAATCTCGTACGTACCGAAGTTGCGATCGAGGACCTCGCCGCCTTTGAAGTGCACCTCCTCGGTCAGCGAATAGCCGAGCCCCATGGTGAGGCAGCCTTCTATCTGCTGCAAGGCTCCCTCGGGGTTGACGACCAGCCCCATGTCCTGCGCGCAAACCACCCGCCTCACCTTGACGGCACCGCTTGCCTTGTCCACCGAGACCTCGGCCATGAGCGCCACGTACGTGCCAGCGTCTATACCGCAGGCAACGCCCACGCCGCGGCCACTCGGGGCAGGCTTGGGCTTCCACCCGAACTTCTTTGCGGCAGCCTCGATCGCGCGAATCATCCGGGGGTCCTTCAGGTTTTTCAGCCTGAACTCTACGGGGTCCGTCTTCGCCCTGGCGGCCATCACGTCGATCTGAGACTCTCTGCCGAAGCAGTTAGTGTTGGCTCCAGGCGCCCGCCACGGCCCGATGGCAAACGGGTGGTAGCCTGTGCTGCCCTGGCCGCTCCAGCTGCCCTGGACGACCGTGCGGTGGTTCGGGATGTCGTAGAAGTGTGCCGCTCCTCGATCCCCCGCCGCAAAGACCCGGTAGTCCCAGAGCACGATTCGCCCGGACTTGTCGAGTCCGGAACGGATCTTCATGACCGCTGCCGGGCGAAATGTGTCGTAGAAGAACTCCTCCTCGCGGCTGAAGATGACGCGCACGGCTTGTCCGGTGATCATGGCGAGACGGGCCGCTTCCACCGCCTGGCGCGAAGCCGACTTGCCGCCGAAGCCGCCGCCCACGAACGGCGTGACAATGCGGACCTTTTCCGAGGGAAGCTTCAAGGCAGCCATCACCTGGTTCTTGACCGGAAACGGCGTCTGCGTGCCGGCCCACACGGTCACCTTGCCACCCTCGACTGCTGCCACTGCTGCGTGCGGCTCCATCGGCGCGTGGGCTACGTAGCTGTCGAGCCAGGTTTCCTCGACGATGTCCGTCGAGAGTCTCTCGCCTTCGGCGAGGCTTCCGCCCTCGGCAGCCGTGCGAGGCGCCGGGGCCGCCTCCACGAGATGATCGAAGATGTTCTTGTCGTCCACCGGGGGGTCATTGCGCGTCCATTGAGGCTTGACGAGCGCGAGTGCTTTGTCCGCCTCGTCCCAGTGCTCGTGCAGGACAGCAACGAGGTCGCCATCACGGACGACCCGAACGCCGGGCAGCTTCTCGGCAGCCGACGTGTCCACGGATGTGAGCGTCGCGCCGTGGGCAGGGGGCCTGAGGATGCGCGCGTGAAGCGTGCCACCAGGCGGCACGATGTCGCCCGCGAATTTCGCCCTGCCGGTGACCTTCTCCATGCCGTCGGGACGAGGAATCGACTTGCCGACTATCGTGTACGAGGCTGGCGCCTTGAGGGGCGGCTTCCGCGTGACCGTGCGTTCGATCCGCTTCCCGGCAGTCAGCTGAGCGTAGCTCACCGAGCTCTTCGGGTTTGCCGTGTCGGCGACGACGCCGTTCCTAACGACGAGGCGTTCGACAGGGGCCTGGAGCTTCTCTGACGCCATCTGGAGGAGAACCGAGCGTGCCTCGGCGGCAGCCTGACTGAGCACCGGTCCGAACTGGCGCACGCTGAGCGACCCGAAGGTGCCCATGTCCCACGGGCAGATATCGGTGTCGCCCATCACCATGTCGACCGATTCCATCGCGACGTCGAGTTCTTCGGCGAGCAGTTGCCCGAGCGAACGGATCGGTCCCTGGCCCATCTCGATCTTGCCCACGAAACAAGTGACGCGGCCGTCCGGCTTGACGAGCAGATAGGCGTTGAAGTCGGTCGGGTAACCCTGCCGGCTACCCTGAGGCGGCTTGCCGACCGCCGCAGCGGGGTCGACGGCGAAGACGACGAGCAACCCGGTCGCGCCTGCCCTGAGGAACTCGCGGCGACCCATCTCGAACGGCGTCGGGCCATCGACGACCATCTCGCTGTCATGGGGTTCCGGCTCGTTACGGAGATCGTGGTTCCGGCTCATCTCGTGCCCCCTTTCATGGCCGCGGCCGCCGTCTCGATCGCCTGGACGATACGGACGTGCGCGCCGCAGCGGCAGAAGTGGGAGTCCATGGCGGCGATCACATCCGCCCTCGTCGCCTTGGGGTTCTCGAGAAGGAAGGCGTATGCCCCCATGATCATGCCAGGCGTGCAGAAGCCGCACTGGTACGCGGTGTGTTTGACGAAGGCATCCTGGAGGGGGTGCAACCCATCGCCGGCTGCCAGGCCTTCGATCGTGAGCACCGTCTTGCCCGAGACGTCGCCTACGCGGGTCACGCAGGAACGGACTGCCTTGTTGTCCACGAGCACCGTGCATGAACCACAAGCAGCCTGGCCGCAGCCGAACTTCGTGCCCGTGAGGCCGAGGTCGTCCCGCAGGACCCAGAGCAGTGCGCGCTCCTCGTCGACGGTCAGGCGCGTCGGTTTGCCGTTGAGTGTGAAGGAAACCTCTCGCATGCGTCTTCTCCAGGAAGGGGCTGCCGAGTTCTGCCCCGCGAAGGGGGGGCGGGGCTTGCAGGATCCGGTCGTGTGCTGCCGAGTGTCAGACGGATTGGCGCGCCGTGTCAACCTTGGATTCGAAATGACGGCGAACGAAACTTGGCGCCCAAGTTGCATGCTGACCGGCGTTGCTAGGAGAGTCCGATGGCCAGGTCGAGACGGGGTCCGGACCGCCCGCGCACCGGGCGGGCGGAGGCGGCGCATGAGCAAGAGCGCGGCGCCGGGAACGAGCTGTGGAGGGCCCCGCGCGAGAGCCCGGCGGGCGGCAGCGGCGGGCGCCCGCCGCTGCCGGGCGACGCCGGGCAGGGCGCCTCGGACGAGCAGCTCCAGGCCGCAATAGAGGGTGTCCGGGCGATGGGCGAGTGGAGCCGTGCGATAGGGCGGCACAATCCCAACAGGCGTGACCGCCCCGACCTTCCTGTGGAAACTGGCGGCCCGCGCGGGGCCGGCCAGCCGCAAAGCCCCGCGAGCGGCGGCCGTACCGAGACCGAACAACCGCGCGACGTCGACGCCCGCGAGCACGTGGCACGCAGCACACTGCGCAAGCGCGGCCTGAGCGCAGGGCCTGCCGCGAACCGTGGGCGGACGAAGCCCGGGGGGCGCTGAGGACTCTCTTCAGCCCGCCTTCTTCATGCACGTCGGGCGGCCGTTCCCGATGTACCGGTGCCGGGCGCCGCGATTTCGCGTGTCATCTCGACCATCGTCCTGCGGAAGCCCATCCCATCGAACAGGGCCTGGGCGGCCTGGTTCCGCTCGGTTCTTCGGGTCAACCGCCGCGTACACGTAGCCACCGACCTCGCCACACAGTTCCGCGATGCGCAAGAATACGCCGGGCTCGCGGAGTTGCGTCCCGAGGAACCAACATAGCCGCTCTCCGGGTCGGCGCCCGGCGCCTTGAACCGCCTCGGGTCGAACCCGTGGTGCTGCCTGAGCAGCATCGCACCGAGCCGGCCTAGGGCGGGAGATCTTGCTCGACTGCAGGACGAATGGCTGTTTTGACGGCTTTTCCACTTCGACTCCTGTTTCGCGGATGCTTCCGCGGCCGTTCGTCAATCGCAGCAAGACCCCTCTCGCGCGCCTCCTCTCTCATGCTCTTCGGCTCCTTGACGCTGTCACTCGTCCCACCCCTCAGATTGTGTTTCCCTTCGTCAGCCCGACCATCTGGCCAGGGACGCCGGCACGTGCTTTCGCAGGCGCCGCAACGCCGCCGACAGGCGCTCGAATCGCCGTTCGTCCCCCGAGCGCCATGGAAAGCCGTACGCCTCGCGGATGGTTGCCGGCAGCAGGCCCAGCGTGACGAGGCGCATCAGCCATGCCGCTGGCCGCGTGGCGTCGGTGAGAGGGGGGTAGAGGAGATCGGAGGCGAGTTGCCGGGCGGTCGAGGCGACGGCGATCTGCGGCGACGAGAGCATTCCGCGCATGTAACGGTCGAGCTGTGCGCGGGAGAAGATGATTATGTCTTCGGGGATTCGCAGCAGGCGCGCGGCAGGCGCGGACTCGGCGCAGAAAGAGTCCTTCTCGGTTTCCGTCAGCGGCCCGACGAACTGCTCGTAGGCGAGCGGCAGCGAATCGAGCAGCGTTGCATGCACCCATGCCAGGAGTGCTGGGTCGGTTGCCGAGTAGCGCGTTCCCTCAGGGAAGAGGCCCGACGCCAGACGCAGCGTCCCGTTCACGCGATCGTGGATGGCGTTGATGGACGCCGCGGTCCGAAGGACTGCGTGTTCGTCGCCGAAGGTCAGGCGCCTCATGGCTCGAACTGTGGAGTGGAGTCGGCCGAGGCGCGCAATACGGTGGCTGGCCAACCGGCTGTGCTCGGCCACGCCGGCCGCAACCAGCGGGTGCGCGAGCTGGAGCAGGATTGCGCGTCCCCAGCCGAGGACGACCGCCCGCTCGCCGTTGATCTTCTCCGCGATGGTCATGACGAGGCTGCGGGCAGCAGGCTGCCGGTTATGCTCGGGCTTGTGAACGCGTGCAGCGGCCAACGAGCCGGTTTCCTGAAGCGCACAGAAGGTCAGCTTGCATGATAGCCTGACCTGCATTTCTGTGTTCTCCGCCGCAGCCCAAAAGGGACTTCCCGGGGCAGGCCAGGACAGGTCCGTTACAGGGCCGCCATCGCGGATGCCGCCAGCCTGGTCATTGACTTGAAACGTCTCCCCGCGTACCCTTGGCGCGCCTCAGTATGTCTCATTTTCAGTCCGCGACAGTGGTTGGGTTCGCCCCCGTGGAGAGGAGTCCCATGCAGAAGCGGCTACGCGCCATGCTGCCTGTGGTGCTGGCCCTGACCTTCGCGGCGACGCTGGCCGGCCAGGGCCGGATCAGCACGCCAAGAGAGGTCATCGGCCTCAACGTCGGCGACGACTACGTTCTCGCCAATTACAAGCAGCTGGTCACCTATTGGACCAAGCTGGATCAGGAGTCGGACCGGATGGCGCTCGTCGAGATCGGCAAGACCGCAGAGGGTCGGTCTCAGATGATGGCGATCATCACGTCTCCCGAGAACCACAAGAGGCTGGCCCGCTACAAGGAGATTGCCGCCCGCCTCGCCCGTGCCGAGGGGCTGACGGACGATGAAGCCCGGAAGCTGGCACAGGAGGGCAGGGCAGTCGTCTGGATCGACGGCGGGCTGCACGCTACCGAGTGCATCAATGCGCAGGGCCTGTTCGAGATGGCCTACCAGATGACGAGCAGGAGCGACGCCGAGACGATGCGCATCCTGAACGACGTCATCCTGCTGCTCGTGGCTGCCAACCCCGACGGCATGGATCTGGTATCAGACTGGTACATGCGCGAGCCGGACCCGAAGCGCCGCTCGACCGGCGGCCTGCCGCGGCTCTACCAGAAGTACGTCGGCCACGATAACAACCGCGACTCGTACATGGCCAACCAGCCGGAAACCGAGAACATGAACCGCCAGATGTTCATCGAGTGGTTCCCGCAAATCATGTACAACCAGCACCAGACCGGACCGGCCGGGACGGTGCTCTTCGCGGCCCCGTTCCGCGATCCTTTCAACTACAACTACGACCCGCTCGTCCCGCAGGGCATCGAGCTCGTGGGCGCGGCAATCCACAACCGGCTTATCCAGGAAGGGAAGCCCGGCTCGGTTTCACGCAACGCGGCGAACTACTCGACATGGTTCAATGGCGGAGTCAGGACCACTACAGGTTTCCACAACATGATCGGGATACTGACCGAGATCATCGGGAACCCGACGCCAATATCGATTCCGTTCCTGCCCAACCGGCTCCTGCCGGACACGAGCCAGCCGTACCCGATCGAGCCACAGGCCGTGTGGCACCAGAAGCAGTCGATCGACTACGTGATGTCC
Source organism: Vicinamibacterales bacterium (assembly GCA_041947015.1). Taxonomy (GTDB): domain Bacteria; phylum Acidobacteriota; class Vicinamibacteria; order Vicinamibacterales; family Fen-181; genus JBHGBL01. Next base: position 181,392 of record JBHGBL010000007.1, on the reverse strand, counting down.
GTCAACCGCGCGATCCTCGACCTGGCCTCGCGCTACCGCGAGCACTTCCTTTTCAACATATACCGGATGGGAAAGAACTCGATCGAGCGCGGCAGCAAGGACTACTGGACCCTCACGCCCAAGCGGATTGCGGCCGTCGAAGCGGCGATTGCCGCAGACCGACCTGCTGGCGGTGGTGAAGGGCGCGGCGGCGGCGCCGGCATCGGGGGGGGACGCGGCGGGGGCGCGGCGACCGACAAGTATTACGCGCTGCTGCACAAGCCGGAAGACCGCGACCCACGCGGTTACATCATCCCGTCCGATCAACCGGACTTCCTCACGGCGACCAAGTTCGTCAACGCGCTGATCAAGGGTGGCGTCACGATCCACAGGGCGACCAGCGCCTTCCAGGTAGCCGGCAAGAATTACCCGGCGGGTTCGTACGTCATAAAGGCGGCCCAGGCGTTCAGACCGCACCTGCGCGACATGCTCGAGCCGCAGGACCATCCAAACGACATCCCGTACCCGGGCGGACCACCGCGCCGGCCGTACGACGCGACGGGCTGGACGCTCGCCTACCAGATGGGCGTCGAATTCGACAGGATACTCGAGGGCTTCGACGGTCCCTTCGAGCAGCTGCCCTACGTGCCGCTCAAGCCCCAGCCGGCAACCGTGCCGGACGCGAAGTCGGTGGCCGGTTACCTGCTCAGCCACGCGCAGAACGACAGCTTCGTCGCAACCAACCGCCTGCTCGAGGCGAACGAGGAGGTCTACTGGCTCAAGACGGAATACACAGCCGGCGGCAAGACCTTCCCGGCCGGAACGCTCTACGTCCCGGCGAAGAAGACCACCAAGGCAGCGATCGACAAGGTGGCCAGCGAGCTCGGTGTCACGGTTGACGTTGCGCCGGCCCGTCCCGCCGGCGAGGCCTTGAAGCTCAAGCAGGTTCGCGTCGGCTTGTGGGACCGCTACGGCGGTTCGATGGAGTCCGGCTGGATACGCTGGATGTTCGAACAGGCTTTCCCGACCAAGTTCGAGGTGGTTTACGCTCCCGCCCTCGACGCCGGGAATCTCAACGCGAAGTACGACGTTCTCATCTTCCCCGGCGGTGGCATCCCTGGAGCCGGTGCCGGCGCGCGCGGCGGTGGCGGCGGCGGCTTCGGTGGCGGCGCAGAGAACGTCCCCGCCGAGTTCAGGCACATGGTGGGCAGCGTTTCGGTGGACAAGACCCTGCCCCAGCTCAAGAAGTTCGTCGAGGGCGGCGGCACCATAATCACGATTGGCACTTCGGCGAGCATCGCAAACCACTTCGGCCTGCCGGTGTCCGATCACCTCGTCGAGCGGCTGCCCGGCGGCGAGGAGCGTAGGCTGGGCTCGGAGAAGTACTACCTGCCGGGGTCCATCGTGCGGGTCGCAGTGGACAAGACGAACCCGGCAGCCTGGGGGATGAACGACCACGTGGACGTTTTCTTCGACAACAGCCCGGTCTTCAGACTCGGGCCGGACGCGGCGTTCAAGGGCGTCCGCCCGATCGCGTGGTTTGACACCGACGCCCCGCTTCGGAGCGGATGGGCTTGGGGGCAAAGCTACCTCCTGAACGGGGTGGCGGCGTTCGAGGCCGCCGTCGGCAAGGGCAGGCTCTACGTGTTCGGGCCCGAGATCACCTTCCGCGCCCAGCCGCACGGGACCTTCAAGTTCCTCTTCAACGGCATATACGCAGGGTCTGCGACGCCGGTCAACCTCGGCGGGCGAAGAGGCACCGATTAGGGCCGGACAGGCTACAGGTCATGGGGACAGGTCGACCCTGTCCCTATGACCTGCTCCCGATTATGTGCCGGCGTGCGAGCACCGAGCCGCGCCGTCTGCCTTCAAGCTTCAGCTCCACTTCGTGGAAGCCTTCCGGCAAGCCGTCCGGGACCTCGATGAAGAGCACGTAGTGACCCGAAAGCGCCCCGACGAGGCGCTGCAGCGCGAGCTCCGGGAAGATGTGCGTGCGCGCGAAAAAGCCGCCGGTGTCGGCTGCGACCATCTGCAGGCCGGCCTCGAGCGAGTGGTAGTCCGCGTCCGTCACGTCGAGGCAGAAGACGCTGGCGCGCGCCTCCTGCAGTGCGTAACGCGCGGGGCCATAGTCGCGATCGAAGATGATGCTGGACCCGGCGAGGAAGCCGAAGCCGTGACCGACGAGGACGACCGACTTCGCGCCGGGGAGCCCTTTGAGAGCGTCCCCGAGGAGGAGCAGCGATTCCTCGACCGTATACGCCCGTCTGGCCCTCGCCTGCGTCAGCTGGCGTGAAAGGGAAGGGTAGCCCGCGGGCTCGACCGCTTTCGGCTTCTCGAAGAGGATCCCGCGCGCGAGCACCTGCCTGACCTTCTCGTGGTCCGTCGTGAAATCCAGCCAGACCTTGAGGTGAGAGTCGAACGAGAGAACCGCCAGATAGTCCTCGGGCCCGAAGCGTTCGAGGAGCTTCTCGGTGTCGATCAACATCCGCATCAGGCCCACCATACGGGACGGTTCGAAGTCTTTCTGGAACATGAAGACTATGAGCCGGCCAGGGGGCTCAGGGGCTGCCCACGGAAGCTCGACAGCGCCGGCCGCCGCTGCTCGGGCCGGCGTGCCGTCCACCCAGGTTGCGGACTCGACCCGCGCCTCTCGCCCGCGGATCTTTGCCCGGAAGTCGCTGGCGGTGAGGCCCGGAATCGGCTGCCCGGTTTCGTCCACGGCGCGCGCATCCACGAGGATCCGCGCCACATCGACCCGCTCGGTGAAGCGTGGCTGCCGCTCTTGCTGGCCTGGTGCCCGTTCCGCACGGACCCCGGCCGGGAACAGTGCTCCAAGGAGCGAGGCCGCTCCGACGCACGCGAAGAAGACGGCGTGAACTCGCACCTTCGTCAAGACGGCCGGTTCAGTCTTTCGAAGGGCAACGCACCGGCAACCATCGGTGCCTGCCATAGAAAGACATCATAGCAGCGCGCTACGCAGGGCCGCGGCCTGTTTGGCTATACTGCTGACATGTCTTTTCTCGCCTGCCGCGTCTTTCGTGAAGGGGCCTCCGTTGTCGCTCGCATGGTTTCTATGGATCTCGACGAGCTGACGCCGGGAGAGGTTCTCATACGGGCCGAGTGGAGCGGCCTCAACTTCAAGGATGCACTTGCCGTCACCGGCCGCGGACGGATTCTGAAGCGGTTTCCGCTGAACGCCGGCATCGACGTTGCCGGCCGGGTCGCTTCGTCTTCAGCCCCCGGGGTGAAGGCGGGCGACGCGGTCATTGTCAACGGCATGGGGCTCGGCGAAACCAACGACGGCGGGTTTGCAGAGTTCGTGAGAGTCCCGGCGGACTGGGTCGTGCCGCTCCCTGCCGGCCTGACGCTCAGAGAAGCCATGACGCTCGGCACCGCCGGGTTCACCGCAGCGCTGGCGCTTCACCGCATGGAGGTCAACGGCCAGACCCCTGCCCTCGGCCCCATCGTTGTCACAGGGGCAACAGGGGGAGTCGGGTCCGCCGCCATTTCGATGCTTGCAGCGCGTGGATACGAAGTAGTGGCGGTCTCGGGCCGCCCAGAGCACGAGGCGTACCTGCGCGAGCTCGGAGCGAGCCGCGTTTCTACGCCCGAGGCGCTCGAGCTCGGCACGAGGCCGCTCGAGAGCGCGCGCTTCGGGGGCGTGATCGACAACGTCGGCGGACAGCTGCTGGCCGGCTTGCTGCGCCACGTGGAGCTCTGGGGGAACGTGGCCGCAGTCGGGAATGCAGCGGCGCCGGCTTTCGATACCACCGTATTCCCGTTCATATTGCGCGGCGTCAGCCTGCTGGGGGCGAGCTCGGCCAACTGCCCGATGCCGCTTCGAACCGACATCTGGACCAGGCTCGGCGGGGAGCTGAAACCGCCGCATCTCGCGAGGATCGCGACGAGGGAGGTCGCTCTCTCCGACGTGATCGAAGGCTGCCAGACCCTCATGGAGCGATCAGCGCTGGGAAGGACCCTGGTGCGCTGCGCTTCCAGCTGATTCCCTGTCCGTGCAGGCTGATCGCGGGTTGCAGACCGAAGAAGCTGTCCTCGAGGCGAGGCTGCGGCCGCCCGTTTCATCCTGTGAGACCGGAGGTTCCGGGCAACCACAGATCGTCAGGAAACAGTGTTCCTCGATATTGCGTTTCTCATCATCTTCACGAAGCCTTCTCTGGTCGACCTTCCCGCGTGCCGCTCGACAACCCTCCCCATGCCGTCCAGGCTTATGGTAGCGGGCACGGGACCCGGCAGGCCGAAGCGTTCGTTGATCTGGTCGTAGTCCTCGCCCTCGAAGATGAATACGGGCACGTCGATGCCGCGTTCGGCGGCGAAGCGCCGCATTTGGCCGAGCACCTCTTCGCGGGTCACGTCGGGGATCATCAAGTCGTACGAAACCGTCAGGACGACACCGCCCTTGCCGCGGAATTCCCTGCCTACCGAGAGCAGGTCCGGGAGCTCCGCCAGGCAGGGCTCGCACCAGATTGCCCAGAAGTTGAGCAGCACGGCCTGGCCGCGGTACTTCTGAAGCGCCGCGTCCAGGCCCTTCAAGTCGACCACCCGGATCTCGGGGGGCTCGGCGGCGCGCGCGCCGACGGAAGCAAACAGGCAGATCACAACGACTGCAAGGACGAACCTGCAACCTCGCATCTCTGCTCCAGTCACGCCTTCTGCACGAGAAGGCTCAGCGCTTGACGCTTCAGCCGTAGGGCTTGCTGGTGGCCACCGGTACGGGCTGGCCCGCGAGCACCGCCTCGATCGCGTTCTTCACGTACGGCGTCGCAGATTCCCCCTTGGTGCCTTTCGGGTCGTCGTCCAGGGCGCCTTGGTACTGAAGCACGCCGTTCCTGTCTATGACGAAGCAGTGAGGCGTCGTCTGGCCCCCGAGGACGTCGGCAACCTTGGCTCCGGGATCGACCGTGACGATGAAGTTGACGCCGGCCTGCTGGACGTGCTCGCGCAGCTTGGCGTAGGGCGGGCCCTCCTTGAGCTCTCCCTGGTTCGCGTTGATTGCGATCTGCACGACACCTTTGTCCGCGTACCGGGACTGAAGGTCCTTGCACTTCGGTTCTGCCAGCTTTTCGTAAGGGCAGACGATGGACCAGAAGTGGATGAAGACCACCTTGCCGCGGTAATCGGCGAGCTTGTGCACCTTGCCGTCGAGGTCCGTGAGGGTGATGTCGCCGGGCACCGTTTTCCCGATTTCGAACGGGGCGACCGGACCACCCTGCCGGGCAGCGAGAACAGGCACGACGGCAAGTGACGCGAGCGTCAGGACTAGGAAGATCGCAGGCTTTTTCATCCTTGGTCTCCTCCCACGGGGACCGATCGTTGTCAGCGTGGAGCCAGCCTGACGATTATACAAGAGCCAACGGGCCGGAAGGAACCGGGACGGGTTACAATCGCGCGCCAATGCGGATTCTGGGATTCGGCGGCAGGAAGAAGACCGCCCGGGCTGCAACGCGGCCAGCCAGGCGGGGAAAGGCCCACAAGCTCCTGCGGCGGGCGCTCAAGGCGCTTGCCTCCGCCGTCGGGCTGCTCATGCTCCTCTCGATCGTGGCGACGCTGCTGCTGCGATGGGTCCCGCCGCTCAGGACCGGGGTCATGATGGAGCGGCGAATCGCAGCGCTCATCGACGGCAGGCAATATCGAGCGCGCTACATCTGGGTGCCGATGGAGCGCATCTCGCCCCATGCCGCCATTGCGGTGGTCGCGGCCGAAGACCAGAAGTTCGCCGACCACCACGGCTTCGACGTCGAATCGATACAGGATGCGCTCGATGACAGCGAGCGAGGGGAGCGCCTGCGCGGCGCGAGCACCATCTCACAGCAGGTGGCCAAGAACGTCTTCCTGTGGTCGGGGAGAAGCTTCGTTCGAAAGGGCCTCGAGGCCTGGTTCACCGCGCTGGTGGAGTTGCTCTGGTCCAAGCGCCGAATCCTCGAGGTCTACCTCAACATCGTCGAGCTCGGCGACGGCGTGTTCGGCGTCGAGGCGGCGAGCCAGATCTACTTCCGCAAGCCAGCTGCGAGGCTCCAGCCGTCCGAGGCGGCGCTCCTCGCGGCGGTCCTTCCCAACCCGCACCGCCTGAGGGCTGCGAAGCCTTCGATCTACGTGCAGGGCCGTCGCGACTGGATCCTGGGCCAGATGGAGCAGCTAGGGGGAACCGACTACCTGAGGCGCATCCGCTAGCCCGGCGGCGGGGCTGAAGCCCCGCCAGGACTTCGTGCCTTTGTGCCGTTCATTTCTCCGGCAGCAGGACGATCTTCACGTGGTTGTCTTCGGGCAGCCAGGCGCGGGCGGCTTGCTGGATCGCGGATGAGCTGAGGCCGCGGTAATGAGCGCCGCCGTTGGTAAGCTCCTCCAACCCCTCGCCGTTCTCATACGCGTTGACGATGGCTGCGAGAAGCGAGTCGTTCTCGGCCATCATCGTCTCGTGCCGGCGGAGCAGGCCCTCGCGCGCGTCGTTGACCTCGCGGTCCGTCGGGCCCGACGCCTTGAGCTCAGCGATCTGCTTGAACACCACCCGGACGAGCTCATCCGTCCGGTCGGGGCTGCAGCCGAAATCGATCGTCAGCCGGTATTCTTCGTCCGGGTACTTCTGCTGGCTCGTGTTGACCGATGCGCCGTAGGTGCCGCCGAGCTCCTCGCGGAGCTGCTCGCGAAGCCGCGTCTCGAGCACGACCGCAAGAGCCCTCAGTCTGGCCCGGTTCTGAAGGTCGTACTGGAAGGGGCCGGCGAAGGCGATGGCCACGCGTGCCTTTGGTTCGACTCCCTTACGGATCGTCCGTTCGACGATTCCTTTCGGCGGGTCGATGCCGGTGTCGCGCCAGCGCTCGACGCGCCCGAGCGACGGCAGCGTTGCTATGTAACGTTCGACGAGCGGCCGGAGCCGCTCTGTGTCGATCGTCCCGGCGAAGAAGAAGGTGAAGTCGCTCGCGTCGGCGAACCGGTCCTTGTAGAACGCGAATGCCTTCTGCAGGTCCAGCTTGTCCACGAGCTCGGGTGTCATGAGTCTCGCGCGGGGATGGCCCGACGAGAGCGCCTCTTCGAGGGCCTGGCGGAACAGGAACTCCGGCGTAGCGCTCTGGTTGGCGAGCAGCGACCTCATCTGGCTGGTCAGAACGCCGAAGACGGTCGGGTCTGCCCTCGGCGCAGTGAAGTTCAGGTAGACGAGCTGGAGGAGCGTCTCCAGGTCCTGAGGCGAGCCGCCGCCTGCCAGGCCTTCTTCAGTTTCTCCGATGACAGGCCTCACCGCCGCCAGCTTGCCTGCCAGCACCTTGTCGAGCTCGGGAGCCGTGAAGCTGCCCAGGCCTCCGGCCGGGATTATTGCCACGGCGGAGTCGGCCGAGACGAAGTCTTCGTCGGAAGCGAGGGAGGTGCCCCCCGGGCTCGTCGCCCGAAACACTATCTCGTCGTCCTTGATCGTCGTCGGGCGGACAACCACGGTCGCGCCGTTCGACAGCTTCCACTCGACGATGCCGAACGGCTTGCGCGAAACCTCGATCACGTTGCCCGGCTCCGGCAGGTTCTCGAGGAGCGACCTTCCGGCGACGGTGTCGGTGAAGGCGGCGATGGCCTTCGTGGTTGCGCTTGCGAGCACCCGGGCGAGGCCTTTTGCGTCCGGCACGCGGAGGCCTTCCTTCTGCGGCGCCACGACGAGGACGACGCGGTTCCGCTCGCCCGACCAGTCGGCGGCTCGCGCATTGACCTCTGCCAGGCTGACTTCGGGGATGAACCGCTGACACAGCGCGTATTCATAGGCAATGCCCGGCGTCGGCTCGTCGGTCGTGAAGGCCCGTACGTACTCGTCGGCAAGCGGTGCCGACTCCTCGGTCCCCCTTTCAGCGAAGGCTCTCTCGTAGAGGCGCAGCAGATCCGCTTTCTCGCGCTGAAGCTCGGACTCGGTGAAGCCGTGGCGGGCGACGCGCTCCGACTCGGTGACGAGCGCTTCCAGCCCGCGTTCGATCTCGTTCTCCTTGACGACGGCCGCGAGCGTGCAGGCCTCCTTCGCGCGGCCGAGAAGCTCGCGCGGGCCCGCCGCCGCCGCGACGAACGGGGCCTCAGGCTTGAGGGTCATCTCGGCGAGCCGCCGGTTGAGAGCGAGCGCGAAGAGGCGGGAAACCATGATGTCGCGGTAGCCGCGGTGCGTCGTCTGGTCGTGGAGCGGGTGCTTGTAGAGGACGGTCACGCTTGCCGTCGGGATCTCCTTGTCGGTGGAGATCGCGTAGAGGGTCTCGGCGTGGTCCGGGATCTCACTGCTTGGTTTCGGCCTCTTGTTCGCGGCCTCGGGGATCCTGCCGAAACGGTCCCGGATCAGGCGCTCCACCGTGTCGCGGTCGAAATCGCCGACGGCGATGACCGCCATCAGGTCCGGCCGGTACCAGTCCTTGTAGAACCGTACCAGCGCCTCGTGCGGGAACTTCTCGATGACCTCCCGTCTGCCGATCGGAAGCCGTTCAGCGTACCTGGAGCCCTTGAAAATCACAGGCACCTGCTCGTCGCCGATCCTCGCTTCCGCGCCCCGGGCCTGCCGCCACTCCTCGATGACTACGCCGCGCTCCTTCTCGATTTCCTTGGGGTCGAACGTCACGTTGTGCGCCCAGTCCTCCAGGATCAGGAACGCCTTCTCGAGCACCTGCATGTCGTCGGTGGGGACGTGCAGTGCGTAGACCGTCTGGTCCGCGCTCGTGGACGCGTTCATTCCCGGCCCGAAGCGCATTCCGATCGACTCCATGAACCGGGTTATTTCCTGTTCGGCGAAGTGCTTCGTGCCGTTGAAGGCCATGTGCTCTACGAAATGCGCCAGACCGCGCTGGTCCTCGTCTTCCACCAGCGAGCCGGCGTTGACGACCAGCCGCAGTTCGGCCCTCTGGACCGGGCGCCCGTTCGAGCGGATGTAGTAGCGGAGGCCGTTCGGCAAGGTCCCGACGGCCATCTTCGGGTCTACCGGGATCTTGGAGTCGAGTGACGCGGTTGCGGCAAGCTTGGCGTCGGCAACCGGCAGGGTCTGCCCGACTGCGGGTGATACGACTGCTCCGAAGACGGCGGTGAGCGCCAGGGCCGTGCCCCCTGCTAGTCGGCGGGCTTTCAACATTTAACCGAGCTCCACAAGGAAGGTGAGTTCTTGTACAGCAAGAAAACCAGTCTAGCACGCCGCTGGCGGGCCTGCCTCCACGAGCGGCGCAGCAGGTGCAGCGGTCGTTAGTGCTCGTTCCGGTCCGCATCGAACGCCGTAGGACCGTTCGCCGAAGGGCGGGCCGGTTCCGCGCGCTATCGCCCGGCCTCGGCCACGGGCCGCGACATGTCGATGATGTCGCTGTAGCTCGCAATCCGCCCGGCCTCGTATGCCCGAAGCACCTGGACCACGGAGGAAAGGAGCGTCGAGGAGCGCCGGGCGGGGTTGGCCGGCGTGTAAGAGGACCCGTAGTTGAAGTACGCGCGGATGAACAGGCTTCCGTTGTCCACCGGGAGGCTCCCCACATTGTCCAGGAACTGCCGCCACACGCCGCCCCGGAAGAGGTACTGCTCCACGTTCGACGTATAGAAGACGGTGACCTTGCCGCCCCTGCGCCTGAGGTAGCCGCCGAGCGACCTCAGCGCCTTGTTGCCGGCGAAGTCGCCTACGATCGGCACGATCGCGTTCTTTCGGTGAAGGTCCCGGACGACGGAGTAGGACTGCTCATCGGCCAGGTATGACCTGGGATTGCCTTCGCGGTCCGTTGCCGTCATGAGGTCGCTGTAGGTAGGGAACCGCTGCCACGTATAGCCGCCGAACCCGCTCGCGTACTGCCTCCGGAACGAGTAGGTGAGAGAAGGACCCTCCAGGAAGAACGCTTCGTAGATGCCTCCGATCGTCGCAACGTCGTGATCCGACAGATCGAGGCCGCGGCGCCCGACCAGATGGTCGACGACTTCCTTCAGGTTACGCTGGTGCAGCTCGCGGCTCGGCTCGATGCTCGCCTGCACCTCGAACAGGTCGCGGACGCCCGCTTCCGGCCCAAGCCCCGGCGGAGGCGGCCTGGAGAAGAGCATCGAGACGAAATCCGCGCGGGTAGGGGAGAGCTCGATCAGGGCCTTGTAGAGCAGATGCAGCAGGAGGTTCTGGCGTCGAATGTCCACTATGAACGCCAGGCGCGGCTTCAGGGACGCAATGTAGGTGAAGTTCTGCTCGGGACCGACGCCGATGTAGACGCCGCCGGGGCGGACGGTCCGGCGCAGTTCGGGTATGACCTCCTGGAAGCCGCTTTCGTTCGACACGAGATTCTCTGATCGGAAGACGCCCGGCGGCTCGGAGAAGGAGGAAATGATCTCCTCGAACGTGTTGTCATCGAAGTGGGACGGAACTCCGTCGGCAGGGAAAGGCAGGCTCGGGGACCGGTGCAGTCCTGCGATGGCCGCCGACAGCAGGAATACGATGCCGGCTACCTTGGGGGTGAGCATGGCGTTCCGCTCCGTTCTTGGCGGCCTTGGCGGCTTGCAGTTCCCGGACGAGCTTGAGGTCGAGCAGCGATCTCGGAGGCAAGGGCGATGCCAAGGGAGGTAGACGAGCGGAAGGACTGAGGGATGAGGATTGAGGGATGAGAGCGTATCTGACGCCACTCAGTCCCCAGTCCTCGTCACTCAGTCCTGTTCGGATTCATCCCTGTCCAGGTTCTGCTCAGACCGTCTCGAAGAGCCCGGCGATTTCCGCGACTATCTGGTCGTCCTCGAAGAGGTTCTGGTGGATGGTGCCGGAAGGGCACGCCGCCACGCACGTTCCGCAGCCTTTACAGAGGGCCTCGTTGATCCAGGCCTTCTGCTTGTCGGGCTTGAACGAGATGGCAGAGTACGGGCACATCGGGACGCAGGTCTTGCAGCCCGAGCAAGACTCCTCTTCGATGAACGCCGTGTTGGGCTCGATCTCCATGGTGGCGCGGTCGATGAGCGCCAGAGCTTCGGCTGCTGCCGCGCCGGCCTGGGCCACAGTGTCGGGGATATCCTTCGGCCCCTGGCAGCACCCGGCGAGGAAGATGCCCTCGGTGGACGTGTTGACCGGTGCAAGCTTGGGGTGGCGCTCGAGGAAGAAGCCTTCCGTGCCGCACGAGATATTGAACATCCGGCGGACGTCCTGCGCATCCGCGCGGGGCTCGAGACCGACCGAGAGGACCACCATGTCCACGGGGATACGGCGGACAGTGCCGAGCAGCGTGTCTTCCGCCCGTATGACCAGCTTCCCGTTCTCGGAGGGATCTGCCGCCCAGTCGGTCACCTCCGCCACCCGGCCACGGATGAAGTGAACGCCCTCGTTGAGCAGCCGCTGGTAGAACTCCTCGAAGCCCTTGCCGGGCGTCCGCATGTCGATGTAGAAGTTGAACACCTCCGCGCCGGTGTGCTCGCGGACGAGGTGGGCGAGCTTCAACGAGTACATGCAGCAGACGCGCGAGCACCAGGCGTTCGTGTGCTGGTCGCGCGAGCCCACGCAGTGGATGATGCCCACCGACTGCGGGTGCCTGCCGTCGCGGCCCACCACCTCCCCGGCCGTCGGACCCGACGCGTTGACCAGCCGTTCGAGCTCGAGCGACGTGATCACGTTGGGGTAGCGGCCGTAGCCGTAGTAGGGAGCCTTGCGCACGTCGAACGGCTGGAAGCCGGTGGCCAGGATCATCGACCCGACCTTGACCGTCTCGACCTTGGGCTGCTGCTTCATGTCGATGGCGCGCCGGTCGCACGCCTCGATGCACGTCTTCTTGCACCTGCCCGACTTGAAGTCGATGCAGGCTTCGGGGTCGATGAGGACGACCGAAGGCGTCGCCTGCGGGAAGGGCATGTAAATTGGCTTCCGCTTGCTCAGGCCTACGTTGAACGCGTCCGGGACGCGGCCCTCCTTGTAGATACACGCCTCGACGCACTGCATACACCCGCTGCAGAGCTGTTCGTCGACGTAGCGCGGGTGGCGCGTCACCTCCACCTCGTAGTTGCCCACGTAGCCCGACACCTTCGTCACGTCCGAATAGGTCCAGAGCGTGATGTTCGGGTGCGCCTTGACCGCCGACATCTTGGGCGTGAGGATGCACGCCGCGCAGTCGAGCGTCGGGAACGTCTTGTCGAACTGCGCCATGTGGCCGCCGATAGTGGCCTCGCGCTCCACCAGGTAGACGTGCTTGCCGGCGTTGGCCAGCGTCAGCGCCGAGTGGATTCCGGCGATGCCTCCGCCGAGGACCAGAACGTCCGGGTGAATCGGCACCTCGCGCGTCTCGAGCGGCCTGTGCCACTTCACGCGCCTGATGGCCGCACGGATCATGTCGTGCGCCTTGGCCGTCGCCCCTGCGCGGTCGCTGTGCACCCACGAGGCGTGCTCGCGGATGTTGACCATGTGGAAGTAGAACTGGTTGAGGCCTGCGGCTGCGGTCGCCGTTCTGAAGGTGTGCTCGTGGAGGAGAGGCGAGCAGGAGGCGACGACGACCCTGTTGAGGCCGTGCTTCTCGACGTCGTCGCGGATCAGCTCCTGGCCCGGGTCGGAGCACATGTACTTGTACTCCCTCGACACGACGACGCCGGTGAGCTTCGCGGCCTGCTCGGCGACTGCCTTGACGTCGATTGTACCGGCTATGTTCGTTCCGCAGTGGCAGACGTAGACTCCGATTCGAACGTTGCCGTTGCTTTCAGACATGGGCTTCGTGTTCCTTCGCCGAGGTGGCCATCCACTGCTTGAGTGCCTTGACGCCGGAGATCGAGCGGCCGAGGCCGAGTTCCTTCCAGTCTCCGCCGAGCATCCAGCCGAGAACCTGCGTGATGTACAGGACCGGCATGTCGATCGGGAACTTCGTATCCGCGCGGATCTGCGACTGGTACGTGTCCAGGTTGAACTGGCAGAGCGGGCAGATCGTGACGATGGCCGAGGCGCCGTTTCTCGCGGCCTCCTTGAGGAGTTCGTAGTTCATTCTCACGCCGACCATCGGGATGGTGCCTGTCAGCGAGCCGCCGCAGCACTTCGTCCTCAGGGTGTAATCCACCGTTGGAACGCCGACGGCCTTGAGGATCTGCTCCATCCGGGTCGGCGTGTGCGGGTCGTCCACCTCGGAGTACGGCCTGACTGCCTGGCACCCGTAATAGCAGGCGATCGGGCCGCCCGCCCACTTCCGGACGGCCTTCGACTTGAGCGTTGCCGCGCCGACATCGTTGAAGAGGATCTCCAGCGGGTGGCGAACACGGACGTTGGCAGTGGCAGGCAGGCCGGCCCGCTCGAGCCCTTCGCGGACGCCCCTGTCGATCGACGGGTAGCGTTTCCTGCTGTCGATCGTCTTCATCAGCACCAGGTAGCAGGCGCTGCAGGGCGCCATCAGCTCGTTCGACCCGGCCTTCTCTGCGAGTGCGAGGTTTCGCGCGGCCAGATTGAACGCCGATGCTTCGTGGATCGCCATGTAGGAGGTCGCGCCGCAGCAGTTCCAGTCTTCGAGCTCCCTGATACCGAGTCCGAGCAGCCGGAACAGCGTGAGGAGACTCTCCTCGTAGGCCGCGCCGGACGACTTGAGCGAGCAGCCGGGGAAGTACAGGTAAGAGCCGTTGCCGGCGGCCGCGTTCGGGGCGGACATCAGAGCACCTCCTCGGTCGGGGGTAGCACCGCCTGGAGCTCGCGGGTCCCCTTGATGCGTTCGCGCGCCAGCGAGAGACGCCCCGTCTTCAGCAGCGCGACGCCGGTCCGCGCCATCCCGAGCAGCGCCAACGGGTGCGCCCTGAGCATCATGCGCAGGACCAGCCACAGCTCCGAACTCCGTCCGCGCTGCCGAATCATGTGATAGAACTCATTGGCCAGTATCGGGATGGGGAATCGCTTCGGCGCCAGCTTCTCCTTGATCGCCTCGCGCTTGAGCGTGTACATCACGTCTGTGATGTGTATGTCCTGCGGGCAGTGCACCGCGCACGCGTAGCACGAGGCGCAGAGCCATATGGTCTGCGACCGCAGCGCATCGTCCTTGAAGCCCTCGCGAACGAGCTGGATGATCCTGCGAGGCGTGAAATCCATATAGATCGACAGCGGGCAGGTGCCCGAGCACGTGCCGCACTGGATGCAGCGGTACATGTGCTCGCAACCCGGTCGCGACACGACGTTCCTGGTCCAGGCCAGGTCCACCTCGCGCTGGTACCGGATTCGCCGCCTGATCAGGCTCTTTTCCTTCGGGCGGGCGAACGCCGGGACCGGCGCCTGGAGCGGCGCGAAAGCATCCGGCATGGCCGCGTGGTCGGTCGCGGCCCGTTCTCTGGCAGTCGGCATGGTTGATCCTGATCTACTCTCGATAGTCTCGAGTTCTCGTTACACCGCCTGGGTCCCGTCAACCTCCGCGCCCGCACGGCTGCCGGCTGGGACTCCGGCGAGCCACGCGGCCACGATTTCGGACGCGCGTTCGACCGTGCGCCGGATCGACGCCTCGACGCGAGACGTCATGGCGCCGCCGACCGTGAAGGCGTCTTCGGCCTCGACCGCGAGTATTTTCACTCCATCCGGCATGCGGAGACCCACGGCCCTCCCGAGCGCCAACGCCTCGAACAGGCCTGCATAGTGCGGCGACTGGCCTTCCGCAGCCTCGACGTCTCCCTCTTCCAACTCGAACAGCGTGCCTGGCTCCGAACGCCCCGTCACGAGCGTGTCCACGACTAGCAGGCGCGACGCACCTTCCGCGTCTTCCAGCAGGTCGAGGCCCGAGGCCGCGGAGAACCTCACCTCCACCTTCGCGCCAAAACGACGCCCCAGCTCCTCCGCCGCTGCCAGGCCGAAGCGGTCATCCGCGAGGAGATCGTTTCCAAGGCCCAATACCCGCACACTCATCAGCGGTCAGCCATCAGCCTTCAGCGGTCAGCGGTCAGCGGTCAGCCTTCAGCTTTCAGCAGCAGAACCGCGAAATCCGCTGACTGCTAGTCTGTGTCTCCGTCGAAGGCCGAATGTCGACCTTCATGCTTTTCAGTCCTCAGTCCTTGGTCCTCGGTCCTTAGCAGCCCGTCCTCCTTACCACCCCGTCACCTCCGCGCCTGAGTGTCGTTCTCGGTTCGCCACCGGGTCCCAGGACCCGGAGAACGAGAGGCATGCTTCCGGGCAGGGAGTGCGTTGCGCAGCCGTGGCACGGGTCGTAGGCTCGAAACGCCATCTCGACCATGTTGAGAACGCCCTCGGGGACGTTTCCGCCGTGGATGAGGCCCTTGGCCGCCTTCTCGATCCCCATCGCCATGCGCGCCGAGTTGTGCGCCGTCGCGACGATGAGGTTGGCCATCGTTATCAAACCTCGCTCGTCGGTCTGGTAGTGGTGGATGAGCGTGCCCCGCGGAGCTTCGACGATTCCCACGCCCTCGCGCGGCACGGCGGTCGGCAGCGTCCGGACGTTCGGATCAGCCAATACCGGGTCTTCCGCCAGCTGCTTCATGCGCTCGGCCGCGAAGATCAACTCGATGACCCGCGCCCAGTGGTTCGCCAGCGTATGGTGCACCGGCTTGCCGCCGAGCGTCTGGACGTACCGTTCGTAGGCTTCCTGCGCGATGGGCGTGGCCATCCTGTCGGCCACGTTCAGCCGCGCGAGCGGCGCTACCGAGTAGACGCCGGTGTCCGGACCCTCGACGAACCCTCTCCAGCCAGCCGGCTTGAAGTAGGCGAACTTCACGTAGGACCACGGCTCGACGTGCTCTGCGACGAAGTCGAGGTACTTCGCGGCCTTGAAGCGCGCCCTTTCCATGCCGGTCGAATCCACGACGCGCACTTCGCCGTCGTAGAAGTTCGGGCAGTTGGTCGAGTCGACCATGCCCATGGCGTGAGTGCGGTGAGTGAACGTGTCGGAGAGAATCAGGTCCACGTAGCCGCTGTTCTTCAACACCACCTGGTCGAAGACGTCCAGCGTGAAGCGGGCAAACTCGACCGCCTCTGCCGCGGCCGCCTTGGCCTCGGCCAGGTCTTCGGTGCTCATCCGCTTCGCCACGCCGCCGGGCAGGCCTAGTACCGGGTGCGTCACCTTGCCGCCGATCCGCGAGATGAGGTTGCGCAGCCGGCGCCTTGTCGCTATCACCCGGCCGGCCGTCTCCAGCCCAACCCGTGCGATGACGCCGAGGATGTTCCTCTCTGCCGGAGGCGCCTGCGGCCCGACGATGAAGTCGGGGCCGCCAAGGTAGTAGATGTGCAGCGCATGGTCCTCGACCATGAAGGTGTTGTAGACGAGGTCGCGGATCCTGATGGCTGCGTCGGGAGGCTGGACCGAGTACAGCGCGTCCAGCGCCTTCGTCGCAGCCATGTGATGCGCCGTAGGGCAGACCCCGCAGATCCGCGAGGTGATCTGCGGCATGTCCTCCGCCGGCCGGCCGATGGCGAACTTTTCGAATCCCCTCAGTTCCGGGACTTGAAAGAATGCCTTTTCGACGTTGCCCTGGGCATCAAGGAAGATTTCGATCTTCCCGTGGCCCTCGAGCCGGGTGATCGGGTCTATCGTGATCCGCGACATCCTGTCTCCTCGAAAACGGGCCAGGCCCCTTTTCAGATCTTCCCGAGCGGCCGGCGGCGCAGAAGCGACGCTGGCAGGCTGTACCGGTAGAAGGTGCCCACCGGGTCGGGCACCGATTCGAGCGCCTTCGCTATTCCGGCCTCGTCGGTCGCCTCGATGAGGGAAGCCAGCGCCGACAGCGCCTTGGCGCCGTGGTCGCGTACCCTGCTGGTGGGGCCGAAGCAACCGGTGCACGGCATGTTGCCCCGGATGCAGCGGCTGTCACAGCCTCCGCGCGTGGCGGCGCCAAGGCAAGGCAGTCCCTGGGCGAGCAGGCAAGTCGCCTCATCGGCGACAATCTCGTGCGGCCTCTTGAACGCCCTGATCGCCAGCCGCTCCGGTTTCGAGTCCTTGCGCGGGCAGCTCTCGCACAGGGCGACGTCAGGCGCGAGCACCGTTCCCCTTGGCGGCAGCTTCCCCTCGAGCAGCGCCTTGACGGCGTCTGCGAGAAGCGCAGGCGTCGGCGGGCATCCAGGTATCGAGTAGTCCACCGGAACGACCTGATCGACCGAACGGACAGTGTCGTAGAAGCCCGGGAGGCTCACCGAGTGGGCACCCGCGCGGTGGCTGCGCTCGGGCAAGGTGCCGGACGGGTTGGTATTGCTCGGGAGCCGAAGATAGACGGTCTCGAAGATCGTCCTGCGATCCCAGAGGTTGGCCAGCCCGGGCACGCCGCCGCTCGCCGCGCACACACCGAACGAGATGAGCACCTGGGACTTGCGGCGCAGGAGATCGGCCATTTCCTGGTGTTCGGTCGTCCGGATGGCGCCGTTCAGGAACGTCGCTGCGACCGAGCCGTCCGGAAGCGCTTCGATGTCCTTCTTCTTGAAGTCGAGCGCGACCGGCCAGAACACCAGTTCGACCGCCTCGACCACGCCGAGGATCGCCTCGGCAAGATCGACGGCAGCCTCCTCGCAGCCGCCGCACGAAGCGCACCAGTAGAAGGCGACCTTGGGTTTCTGCCCGGCCATCACGCGACCTCCTCGGTCAAGGCTTCGCGCGGCACGGCCACGCGCAGCGGTCCGAGCGCCCGCACCTTCTGGACCATGTCGTTGACCGTCGTCCGGACCTTCTCGCCCTCGGAGGCGGAGATCCACTCGAGGCGGAAGCGTTCGCTCTCGACGCCCATCTCGGCCAACAGGCGCTTCAGCAGTTCAACGCGACGAAGTGCCTTGTAGTTGCCTTCCTGGTAGTGGCAATCCCCCGGGTGGCAGCCTCCAATCAGGACCCCGTCGGCTCCCTCGGCGAACGCGTCCAGCACGAACTGCGGGTCGATGCGGCCGGAGCACATGACGCGGACCACCCGCACGTTCGGCGCGTACTTCAGCCGCGAGATGCCGGCGAGGTCGGCGGCCGTGTATGTGCACCAGTTGCAGAAGAACGCAACGATTCTGGGCTCGAACGCGCCGGCCGCAGCCGGCTGTTGAGCTGGACTCTCGGGCATGGTTCCTCGACTCCGGCGCGATGTCTCTCTGTCTCGGGGACTGGTGATGGAGAGGACTTATTGGGGGGACGCGAGCTACTACAAACGGACGATATTGCGGCTGAGCTTGGAAGTCAACCCGGGGGAGGTTACGAGGCAGGTAACAGAAGGTTACAGCGAGCGAACACGACCGAGCCTCCTCCTTTCATTGCTGGCTCCTTGGCGGACGGCCGAAGAGAGTCACGTCGCGATTCGCCTCGCGCCTTCGCTGTTCACACCCCCGATGTATGCATCGCTCTCGAGGCCGGCGGCCGCGAACGCGGCGCGCATCGCGGCTCCCACGTCGTGCGCGGTCTCCTTTTCAGCCATGGCGAAGACCGACGGCCCGGCGCCCGAGATCGAACAGCCGAGCGCCCCGGCGGTGAGGGCCGCGGTCCTCACCTGCGCGAAGCCAGGTATGAGGTGGACGCGCCGGGGTTCGACGAGCCTGTCTTCGATTGCGCGGCCGAGGAGGGGCAGGTCGCCGCGGTAGAGCGCTGCGACGAGCGCGCCGAGGTTGCCAAGGTTTGCGACGACTTCGGGAATCGGGAAACAGCAGTCGCGGATGATGGCGCGGGCCGCCGCTGTCGCGACGCTGCAGTGCGGGCGAACGACGACGATTACGAGGCCTGGAGGAGTGGGAAGCTGAACGACTTCGAGCGGATCGTAACTGCGCACGAGCACGGCACCGCCGAGCAGGCTGGGCGCGACGTTGTCGGCATGCGCTGCCCCTGAGGCGGCCCGCTCTCCCTCCAGCGCGCATGGCAGCAGCTCGAGCCGCGTGAACGGCCGTCCCAGAAGTTCGTTGACGGCGAACGCTCCCGCGACGCTGCTCGCAGCCGAGCTGCCCATACCGCTCGCCAGCGGCATCTGCTTGTGGACCCACAACCGGACGCCGCCGAAGAAGCCCCTGCCGGCCAACGCGCGCTCCTCGGCCATGCTGGCCGAAAACCGTCCGAGGACGGCAGCCGCCGCGATAGCGGCGACGTTTTCCGAAGCGCTGCGGCTGAGGAGCCCGCCGTCGCCCGTTATCTCCACAATCTCGACTCCCGACGCCGCCGGCGAGATCTCGGCATCGACGAAGTCGCCCGGTTCGTTCAGGGCCATGCCGAGCACGTCGAAGCCCGGCCCGATGTTGGAGATTGACGCGGGGGCGAAAACGCGAACGCGCTCGGCCATGAAGGAAGCATACCGGATCCCTCCGCGTTACGGGCATGCCACTGGCGCAGCTGTTGCCCACGAACCGCGTAACTTCCCGACGGGCCGGCTGAACGACTTCCAGCGGCTCAAGGTGCGGACCTGGGCGATCTACAACCGAGGCCTCGGGAGGATCGGCTCGGTTGACATCGCGTCCATCGTTCAGCCGTCAGCGTTCATCGGTCGGCGTTCAGCGTAGAGCGGCCGGATCCCGGTCGCGCGAGGCCGGTCCTGGCGTTGAACTCGCGGATCATCTCGTCCCAGCGCGGCACCAGGTCGTGCAGGCCCGTCCAGAACGACGGCTTGCGGCGGGCATCGAAGTCCTCTACCGAAACTCCCCGCTGCTCGACCCATGTGTAGTAGCCGAGGTTGAAAACTCGGAGCCGATCCCACTGCGAGAGCTCGAGCACGTGATCGATGGCGGCGCCAAGCAGGTATCGCCCCATCGTCTCCGCGGCGGCCACAAGGTCGAACCCGTCCGGGAAGTGCTTCCTGGCAGCCGGCGCGAGCTCGCTCACGTACATCGCTGCACTGTCGGTCGCGACGGTTGCCACTGCGTCTTCGGGGCCGAAGCCGCAGTACTTCGCTGCCTTGATCGCTCCGAGGACGTTGCAGATGCTCGACAGGCCGAGTGAAGAGAGCTGCGCGACGATCGATGGGGGGACACGGCGTCGCCGGAGAAGATATTCCCTGCCGGTTTCTGTGTTGAACAGCAAGTTCAGGCTGTCGGTTGCGGCATCGGAAACGGCGACGACGATGTCGGTCGTCATCACATTGTGGATGAGCGGCACGTGCTTGTCGCCTATTCCCTGGATGTTGTGCTCGCCGAACCCGTTGTAGAGAAGCGTGGGGCATTCGATTGGCTCGACGACGACGCTCCTCGAGCCGCACCGCTCCTTCAGGTAATCGGCGGCGCCGAGGGTCCCGGCGGAGCCGCTGGCGCTGACGAAGGCCCGAAGTTCCCAGGCGCGGCCGGCGCGCCGGGCGCCCTCGACGACCCGTTCTACGGCCCTTCCGGTTACCGCCCAGTGCGCCAAGTAATTGCCGAACTCGCTGAACTGGTTGAAGACGACATTGGCCGGGTCCTCCTCCAGTTCCTCGCACTTGTCGTAGATTTCCTTGACGTTGCTTTCAGTCCCGGGCGTCCGGATCACGTCATCCGGCTGACTGGTCCACTTCTCGAGCCACTCGAAGCGTTCGCGGCTCATGCCCTCAGGCAGGACAGCAACGCCGCGGCACCCCATCAGGCGCGATATCGCGACGCCGCCCCTGCAGTAGTTGCCGGTCGAGGGCCATATGGCGCGCTGCCTGGTCGGGTCGAACTGCCCGGTGACTATCCTCGGGGCCAGGCAAGCGTAGGCGGCAAGCACCTTGTGTGCGGCGATCATCGGGAAGCGATCGCCGAGGAGTACAACGATTGGCGAAGCGACGCCCGTCAACGACGCCGGCAGGACAATGTGCCCCGGAACCGGCACGAACGAGCGGCGGTCGGCGCCGTTGTGCCAGTGGATGCGGAACAGGTTGAGCGGGTTGGCGGAGTCGGGATCCACGCTCGCGAGTTCGGCCGCGGTGTGCCCGTCGATCGAAGCCGGGTCGGAGAGCTCGCCGAACGACGGCATGACGATGCCCGTCTGCCGAAACCTGCGGATCGAGTTTTCGTAGGCCTGCAGATCTACGACATCCTGCTCCAGTCCGAGCCGTGTCATGTCGGTCGTCCTCCCCGCGGCGCGATTGTCTCACAACGCGGTTCCTGCGGGTCCAAAGCGCGAGCCGATGTGATAGCCTTTGCGCGTTTGCCCGGCAACGCGGCTCCGGCGGAGGTGTCGTGACCGCATGCCGGGGCGGGACAATCCGGGACGAGGAGGGGAACGTGCGAACAGCATCACCGGGCAGGCGCACAGGAAGGCGGGCCTCGGCGCTCATCGCCGCGATCGGCCTTGCGCTCATGACGACCCCTATGAGCGCCGCCGACGCCGGCCGCTACCAGAACTACGAGGAGATGACTGCCACGCTCAAGGCGCTCGCTTCGAAGCATCCGGACCTCGCCAGGCTCGAGGCGATCGGCAAGACGCCCGGCGGGCGATCTATTTGGGCGATGGAAATCGCCAACCGCAAGGGCAAGCCGCCCGCCGAGCGCCCCGCCGTCTTCGTGGCGGCGAACTTCGAGGGCGATCACCTCGTTGGCAGCCAGCTGGCGCTCAGCATCATCGAAGGTCTCCTTTCCGGCTACGCTGCAGACGCCACCGTCAAACAGCGTCTCGACGAGAACGTCTTCTATGTCCTCCCGCGCGTGAACCCGGACGGTGCAGAACTCATGTTCGCAGCCGTCAAGGAAGGCCGGAGGACCAACCTGTCGCCGTTCGACGCGGACAACGACGGCCGCGTGGACGAGGACGGTTGCGAAGACCTGAACAAGGACGGCTTCATTACTCTGATGCGCGTCAAGGACCCGAAGGGCGCCTACATGATCAGCCCCGAGGACCCGCGGCTGATGCGGCGGGCCGAGCCGTCGCGAGGGGAGGCCGGCGCGTACAGCATCTACTGGGAAGGCATCGACAACGACAACGACGGCTTCTTCAACGAGGACGGTCCGGGCGGCGTGGACATCAACCGGAACTTCCAGCACCAGTACCCGTACTACCAGCCCGAAGCCGGCTTTCACATGGTGAGCGAGGCGGAGACGCGGGCGGTGCTCGACTACGTCCTGGCGCACCGGAACATCGCCGTCGCCCTCTCGTTCGGAGAGAGCGACAACCTGATCGTTCCGCCGACGCGCCGCGGTGAACTCGGGCCGGCTGCCAGCATCAGCCTGATCGAGTTCGCCGAGGCGAGCGTCGCCGGGGCGAGGCAGGTCGGCATGTTCGGGGACACCGGCGCAACAGGGTTCGGCGGGCGAGGCGGCGGCACGATGTTGGGCGGCGCCGGGGGAGGACGCGGCGAAGCTGCCGCTCCCTCTTCTGCGCGCGCCCAGCAGCCAGCCAGGAGGCCCAACACGACGATTGCTGCCGCGGACATCGACTATTTCACGTCGGTCTCGGAGAAGTACCGCGAGCTCACCGGCATTCGCTCGGTACCGCCCGTCCGGACGCCTGCCGGCGCGTTCTTCGAATATGCCTACTACCAGTACGGCGTGCCGTCTTTCTCGACACCGGGCTGGAGCATCCCGACTCCGCCACGAACCACGCCGCCCACTTCTCCTGTCGGCCAACCCTCGTGGGAGACGCTGGGACCCGGCGGGCCCCGCGAGGGTGACCAAGGTCGGGCTGGTGGTCAGGGCGCGAGGCAGGGCGGCGTTCCAGCCGGGCGGGGCATGGGTGTTCCCCAGGCCGGCGGGGCCGAGACAGTCCCCGGCGCCCAGCCAGCACCGATCGACCTGCGGGTACTGCGGTGGATGGACTCGGAGAAGGTGGACGGGTTCGTCGCGTGGACACCATTCAAGCATCCCTCGCTAGGCGACGTCGAGATTGGCGGGTTCAAGCCGTATGCGACCACCAACCCGCCGGCCGAAAAGCTGGCAGAGCTGGGTGCTTCGCACGCGAAGTTCGTGCTGCACCTGAGCTCGCTCTTCGCGAAGGTGCGCGTGGCAAAAACGGAAGTCACCAACCATGGCGGCGGCGTCTTCCGCATCAAGGCGGAGGTTGAGAACGCGGGCTTCCTGCCCACAGCCCTCGCGCAAGGAGTCACGGCGCGCTCGGTGAAGCCGGTCATGGTGCAGCTCGGCGTGGAACCGGGAGACATCATCGCCGGCGATGAAAAGACGAACTTCATCCAAGCGCTCGCCGGGTCGGGAGGCCGAGAGAGCTACGAGTGGCTCGTCAAGGGCAAGCCCGGCCAGACCGTCACGTTGAAAGTGGTGTCGCAGAAGGGCGGCTCGGACAGCGCCACCTTGAGGCTGCAGTAGCTGGCGGCCGCTGGAAGAGGGATACGTCATGACGAGACGAAGCTTCCGACTCATCGCTGTCGCCGGCGCCACGCTGGCGCTTGTCGTACATACCGCTCCCGCAATCCGCGGCCAGGCCGCGCAGACAGGCAAGGCTGCGCCCGGCCAGGCCGCCATGCCGCCAGCCACTGCCCAGAAGGCCAGGCCCTGGACGCTCGAAGGCCAGGGCCCGACCAGCGAGCGCGCTTACAAGGTGAGGCTCGACTTCAACCGGTGGCACGATACCGGCGAGCTCATCGAAACGATGAAGCTGCTGGAGAAGACGTGGCCGAAGTTCCTGAAGTACATGTCGATCGGGAAGTCTTACGGCGGGCGGGACCTCCCGATGATGGTCATCAACAATCCCGACACAGGTTCCGAGGAGAGCAAGGCCGCGATGTACATCGAGGCCAACGTCCACGGAAACGAGATCCAGGGTGGCGAGATCTGCCTCTACACGATCTGGTACCTGATGGAGAACTACGGCCACATAGACAAGGTCACCAGGCTCGTTGACGAGCGTGTCTTCTACATAATCCCGACAGTCAACCCCGACGGGCGAGACTGGTTCATGCGGGGGCCGGGGGGCAACGCGAGGAGCGGCCACGTCCCGGTCGATGACGACAACGACGGGCTGTTCGACGAGGACGAGCCCGAAGACCTGAA
This sequence comes from Vicinamibacterales bacterium, assembly GCA_041947015.1. Taxonomy (GTDB): domain Bacteria; phylum Acidobacteriota; class Vicinamibacteria; order Vicinamibacterales; family Fen-181; genus JBHGBL01. The sequence goes on along the minus strand of JBHGBL010000007.1, from coordinate 157,676 downwards.
CGGCAACGGTGTTGTCGAGCAGATCATCAAGTACGTCGGCAGTGGGAACGGCACCGTCCGCAAGAGCGCCCGCGACCCTCGGATTCTGGAACCAGCGCCAGCCGGCGAGGGCGACTACATCTCGCTCGGCAGCGAGGGTATCGACAACGACGGCGACGGCCGCCTGAACGAGGACGGCCCGGGAAGCTACGACGGCAACCGGAACTGGTCGTCCGACTGGCAGCCGAACTACATCCAGAGCGGGGCGATGGACTACCCGTTCCAGCTGCCGGAAGCCAGGGCTGTGCACGACTTCATGATGGCGCGCCGCAACATCGCCGGCGTCCAGAGCTACCACAACAACGGAGGCATGATCCTGCGCGGGCCCGGCGCCGAATGGACAGGAGAGTACCCTCGCTCCGACGTCGCCGTCTACGATGAGCTCGGGCGGAACGGCGAGCGGATACTGCCGTTCTACCGCTACCTCGTAATCTGGAGCGGCCTCTACACCGTGCATGGCGGCTTCATCGACTGGACGAACGACGGCCTGGGGATCCTCTCTTTCTCCAACGAGCTCTGGAACGGCGGGCAGTACTTCACGAGCCCGGAGCTCAAGCAGCAACAGCAGGACCCGGAAAGCCCGATTTCTCCGCGGGTGGCCGACTATTTCTTCGACGATTTCGTCGAGCTCGGCGACCAGTTCATCGAGTGGAAGGAATTCGAGCACCCCGAGTTCGGCAAGGTGGAGATGGGCGGCTGGAAGAAGACGCGCGGCCGCGTACCGCCGCGCTTCATGACCGAGGAGATGTGCCACCGCAACATGGCGTTCACCCTCTACCAGGCCGACGAGATGCCGAAGATGGCGATCGGCGAGACCAAGGTCGAAAGACTCGGCGAGAACGTCTTCAAGATATGGGTGGATCTCTCGAACACGAGGCTGACGCCGACGATTTTGGCCAAGGCTGCCCAGAACGGCGTGGTCCCGCCGGACATCCTGACGATCGACGGCAAGGGCCTCGAGGTGATCTCGGCCAGCATCGTGCCGAGCAAGTTCAGGCCAGCCGTTCAGCAGTTGATCGACCAGAAGGACCTCAAACGGATCGTCGTGCGCAACGGCACACCGGGACGCACGACGCGTACGATCCAGTACATCGTCAAGGGAGCGGGCGACGTGACCATCAAGTACGCCAGCGTGAAAGGCGGGACGGTGCAGAAGACGGTGGCGCTGAAGTGAGGGCGTGCCGGGACTGCCGCGAGAACAGTGAGGACTGAGAGGCGTTGAGCAGTGTCAGGGGTCAGCTTTCAGCCGTCAGGGCTCAGCTGGTTTCCCTCAGTGCTGGCGGCGACAGCTGATCGCTGACGCTGGTTGAGTTCACAAGCCCTGGGGCCTGCGATGTCGAGCCGAGGCCGACCCCTATGAGGGCTGAATCTGACAAGGACGTCAGCCTCAGCTTCCATCAGGAGACCACGAAGGCAACGGAGGCGACTGCGGTACCCAAAGCCGAAGCTTGAAGCTGTAGCCACAACATGTCCCAGATACTCCACCGGCACAAGCAGTATCTGCTGACAGGGGTGTCGTATGTCATCCCGATGATCGCGTGCGGCGGCATATTGATCGCCGCCGCGATCGCCCTGCTCACTTTCTTCGAGCCCGGTGCGATGACACCGGGGGGAGGGCCGGACTTTTCGAACGCCCCGAACCTGAAGCTGGTGCTCGATATAGGCGACGCGGCGTTCAAGATGGCACTGCCGGTCCTCGCGGGGTTCATCTCGTACGCGATGGCCGGCAAGCCTGGCCTCGTTCCAGGAATGCTCGGCGGCTACCTGGCCGGGACGACCAACGCCGGTTTCATCGGCGCGCTCCTCGCTGGTCTCCTCGCCGGGCACGTAGTCAACCTGCTGAAGAAGATGCCGGTCAACCGGTACCTCCGCCCGGTCATGCCCATCATAGTCATTCCGATCGTCTCGGGGGTCGTCGTGGGCGTGGTGATGCTGAAGGTCATAGGCGGGCCGATTGCCGGCTTCATGGCGTTTCTCTCCGGCTGGCTCGAGACGATGAGCCAGGGCAACGCCGTCTTGCTGGCGGCTGCTCTGGGCGCGATGATCGCGTTCGACATGGGCGGGCCGGTCAACAAGGCCGCCTTCTTTTTTGGCGCGGCGATGATCGAGGAGGGCAACTACGCGGTGATGGGCGCGTGCGCCGCGGCCATCTGCACGCCGCCGCTCGGCCTTGCGCTCGCGACGCTCATGGCGAGGCGCCAGTGGTCGGAGGAGCAGCGCGAGTCAGGGCTCGCGGCCCTGGGGATGGGGATGGTTGGCATCACGGAGGGCGCCATCCCGTTTGCGGCCGCGGACCCTGTGCGCGTCATACCGTCGATCATGATCGGATCGATGGTTGCCTCCATCGTCGCCATGCTCGGCGGCGTGGGCGACCATGCCCCGCACGGAGGCCCCATCGTGCTGCCTGTCGTGGATCGGCGGCTCATGTATGTCGTTGCGATACTCGCCGGCACGGTTGTCACCGCGGCGGCGATAACGCTCGTCAAGAAGACCACGGAGAGAACGGCATCCGTCAGCCAGGGAGCGGCCACATGAAGATTGTTGCCGTGACGGCCTGCCCGACCGGGATCGCCCACACCTACATGGCGGCCGAGCAGCTCGAACGCGCGGCAAAGAAGCTAGGCCACCAGATCAAGGTGGAGACGCAGGGCGCGATGGGTATCGAGAACGAGCTCGAGCAGTCCGACATCGACGGCGCGGACGTCGCCATCATTGCGTCGGACATCGCGCTCGAACGCCCGGAGCGTTTCGCGCAGATAAGGAAGGTCGAGGTGCCCGTGCAGGCGGCGATCAAGAACCCGGACGAGGTTCTCGAGAAGATCTCGAGGTTCTGAAAGTCCGTCGCTGCGACATGCCGCTCGAGTACCGCTTCACCTGCCGGCTGCCGAACGGTGTGCACGCGCGCCCGGCCAGCGCACTCGAGGCCGTGACGCGCGACCTGCCGTCTGCCACTACTCTGTTCAACGAACGGACAGGGCAGTCTGCCGACGCGCGGAGCGTGCTCGGCATCGTAGGCCTCGACATAAGACTTGGCGACCCGTGCCGCATCGTCGTGTCCGGCGCGGACGAGGCGCGGTCGCTGGACGTGCTGCGCGGATTCCTCGACGCCGCGTTTCCGCTCCTCGATGCTCCGCTCCCTCCGCGAGCGCGCCCTTCCGCACGCGCGGCTCTTCCGCCGCTTCTTCGGCTGGCTCGCCCCAGCTACTGGTCGGGGACGCCCGCCGTGGGAGGCATTGGCCGCGGCACCGCGGTCGCCTGGCGCGGCTCGACCGTGCCGTCCTCGGTGTCGATGGACGGGCCGGACGACGTGGAGGCGGAAATAGCGCGCGTGGACGCCGCCATCGAGGCAGTCACGGCGGCTTACGACGCGCTCCTTGCTTCGCCAGGTGACAAAGCGCGAGCGTTGCCCTCCATTGCGTCCTTGCCGCGGGCCCGCGCTCTGAACCCGCTGGCCACCGTCGAGGCTTGCGGCATCGTGAGCGCCCACCGATCCATAGTGAGGGACCCGGAATTCCGGGAGCGGATACACGCGCAGATCAGACAAGGGCGCCGGACCGCAGCAGGCGCCATCGCCGATGCCGAGTCATACTTCTCGGCGATGCTGATGGCAGCGGGCAGCGAGTTGCTCCACGAACGCGCACTGGACGTGAAGGACGTCTGCCGTTTTCTTCTCGCTTCGCTGCTCGGCCACGATGCCTGGACGAACTGCCAGCCGGACCTTCCCCTGGAAGGCATCTGCCTGGCTGACGTTCTGACCCCAGGGCAGCTGCTCTCGATTGACCGCAGCCGGCTCCGCGGCCTGGTGCTGACGCGTGGGGGCACGACATCGCACACCGTTGTCCTCGCCCGATCCTTCGGCATACCCACGGTCGTCGGCGTCGATGACCTCGATGCCGACGCCGTGACCGGGATGGAGGTGATTGTCGACGGCGAGCTGGGCCTCGTCGCGCTCCTCGACTCCGCCGCCGTCCGCCGCTACTACGAGATGGAGGCGAAGAGACTCCAGGCCCGCCGCTGCAGGCAGATGAAGGTGGCAGCCGAGCCCGGTGTGACATCGGACGGCCACAGGATCGAAATAGCCGCCAACATCAGTTGCGCGGAGGAGGCGGCGGCAGCATTCGATGGCGGAGCAGATGCGATCGGCATGTTCAGGACGGAGATGCTCTTCGCCGGTCGCGCCCTGCCCCCGGAAGAAGACGAGCAGTTCGAGCAGTACCGCCAGGTAGTCGCCCTGGCCCGCGGCAGGCCGGTCATCATCCGGACGCTCGACGCGGGCGGCGACAAGAACCTCCCCTGGCTGGGCCTCGAGCGGGAAGACAACCCCTTCCTGGGCCGGCGCGGCGTCCGGCTCTACCCGGACTTCTCGGAGGTCTTCCGTGCGCAGGCGCGCGCGCTGCTCCGCGCGTCCGCGTCCGGCCGCTTGAAGATCATCGTCCCGATGGTCGCATGCGTCGAAGAAGCGCGCTGGGTTAGGAAGGTCGTGGATGAGGAGCGGGCGGGGCTGGCCAGGCGCGGCGTGGCGGTCGGCGAGGACGTCGAGGTCGGCATCATGCTGGAAGTGCCTTCTGCCGCGTTCCTCGTGAAGGAGCTTTCCGAGGCAGTCGATTTCTTCAGCATCGGCTCGAACGACCTGCTGCAGTACTTCGTGGCCGCGGACCGCGGCAACGCCGGTGTGCGGTCGCTCTACGACCCGCTCAATCCCGGCTTTGTTCGCTTCCTCGCGAAGATCGCGACGGAAGCGCGTGCCAGCGGAAGATGGGTCGGGCTGTGCGGTGAGATGGGCGGTGACCCGCGGTACCTCCCTCTCCTCGTTGGGCTTGGCTTCGACGAGATCAGCATGGCGGCGCCTTCGGTGCCGGAGGTGAAGGGGGCGCTAGGCCAGTTGTCGGCCGCGCGCTGCCGCGAGTTGGCGGGCGAGCTTGCGGCCTCGGCCTCGACGGCGGAGGTCAAGGCGAAACTCGAGTCGTTCACCGCGCGGCAGGAGCTTCCCCTTGTACATCCGGACCTCGTGGTTTTCGATCGGGAGTGCCGCACTCGCGAGGAGGCGGCAAAGCTCCTGGCGGATCGCCTCTACGTGGCGGGACGGACCGTGCGGCCCAGGGACATCGAGGAGGCGATCGCAGCCCGCGAGGCGGTCTACTCGACAGGCTTCGGGCACGGGTTCGCGATCCCGCACTGCAGGACGGACGCGCTCGTCGCCGACTCGCTCGCAGTCGCCCGGCTCTCGGAGCCAGTTCCGTGGGATTCGCTCGACGGCGAGCCGGTTCACACGGTCATCTTCCTCGGAATCCGTGAATCGTCTGAGGCCGTTGGCGCCCACATGCGTGTTCTTGCGGCCCTCGCTCGCCGCCTGATGCACGATGAATTCCGCGACGCGCTCCGCAGCGCCCCTGACGAGGCGGCCCTCTGCGAGGTGTTGGCCAGCGGCCTCAGCTGAGCCTGACCTTCGCCAGTTCGGCCCAGACGAGCGCGGCGGCCCCCAGGACCGCCGGGTCCCCCCCAGTGGGCATGCCCGAACGAAGCAGCTTCACCTTGCCCTTGAAGGCATGGAACAGGAATTCCTCCATCCATCGCTTCGTGGGAACGAAGATCAGGTCGCCCGCCTTTGCCAGCCCGCCCACCAGGATGATTGCTGCCGGGCTCGTGTGGGCCACGGCGTCGGCGAGCTTCATGCCAAGGACGCGGCCTGTGGACTCGAAGGCCGCCAGCGCCACCTTGTCGCCGCGGAGAGCTGCTTCGCTGACCCTCTCTGCGGTAAGGTCCTCGAAGCCGACGTCGCGTAGTTCGCTGTCGTCCGTGCTGTCGCACAGGAGCTCGAAAACGGTGCGACAGATGCCCGTTGCGGACGCATACGTCTCCAGGCATCCGCGCTTCCCGCAGGCGCACTGCCGTCCGCTCGGGTCCACGACGGTGTGTCCGAGTTCGCCCGCGAAACCATCGGCGCCATATATCAACTCGCCGTTCGCCACGAGCCCGCTGCCGAGGCCCGTGCCGAGCGTGATCACGATGAAGTCACGGATGCCCCGCCCGGCGCCGAAGAGCATCTCGCCGAGGGCGGCAGCGTTCGCGTCGTTGGTGACGACCACCGGGACGTCGAACCGTTCCCGGAAGAGTGCGGCGAGGGGCGTGACGCCCGGCCAGTTCAGGTTGGGGGGGTGCTCGACGGTTCCGGTGTAGTAATTGGCGTCCGGGGCTCCTATCCCGATGCCAGCGATCTTCGGCGGCTCCGCCAGCCCACGGTGCAGCTCCTCGACCTTGTCGCAAAGGCGCGTTACGAGAGATCGGGCATCCTGCTCGGCCAGAGTCGGCACTTCGGCCAGGACGACGCAGCGTCCCTCGCGGTCCACGAGGCCGAGGGCTGTATTGGTTCCGCCGATGTCGATCCCAACGGTGACTTCGTCCGCCATGTCGCGCCTCCGCCTGACAGCTGTCGTGACAACCTTATCATTTCGACCCGCCACCTTAACGGTGTCTTGCACCATTCTGCGACGGCGGGACGACAAGGAGCGGCACTCGGCGTGGGGTTACTCCGGCGTGGAGAAGACGCCCGAGGCCGCCATCCAGCGGCTGCGCGGCCTCTACGAGGCAGTCGCGCGCGTCCCGGCTTTTGCTGGCTTATGCTACACGCAGCTCAGCGACGTCGAGCAGGAGGTCAACGGCCTGCTGACGAACGACCGTAACCCGAAGTTCGACGTCGAGGCGGTCAGGGAAATCAACCAGCTGGTGAGGTGAGCGCAGGCTGGCTTCGTTTGGCGAGGGCGCCGCGAAAGGCGGCGCCCTCCGGACAGCAGCCCCTTCATACTCCGGCGCTCGCTCCGCGCTGCGCGATGACGCGCTCGACGACGCGCCCGAGCCGGCGGATGCCCTCCTCGATGGTCTTCGGCTCCGAGAAGGAGAAGTTGAGCCGCGCGGTGTTCTTTCCGCCGCCGTCGCTGTGGAACGAAACGCCCGGCACGAATGCCACCTTCTCCTTGACGGCCTCCTTCAGCAGGTCGCCGGCGTCGAGCCACTCCGGAAACGTCAGCCACAGGAACAACCCGCCTTGCGGCCGCGTCCAGCTCACGCCGGGAGGGAAGAAGTCCTCGAGGGCTTTGAGCATGGCATCCCGCCGCTCGCCGTACACGGCGCGAATCTTCTTCACGTGAGCCGGCAGGAAGTCGTCCTTCAGCACTTCGTAGGCCAGCATCTGGCTGAGGGTGCTGGCATGCAGGTCCGCGCCCTGTTTGGCCTGCACTAGCTTCTTGATGACGTCGTTCGGGGCTATGACCCACGCCAGTCGCAGCCCTGGCGCCAGCGTCTTGGAGAAGGTGCTCAAGTAGATGACGTTACCGGTGTACGGCGCGCCGTTGTTGCCCTGGAGCTTCGCGTCGAGAGCGACGAGCGGTGGAATGTGGTCTCCTTCGTAACGCAACTGCCCGTACGGGTCGTCCTCCAAGACCGGGACACCGTAGTGGTCCGCCACCTCGAGGAGCTTCGTCCTGCGCTCCTCGGTCCACGTGATCCCGCACGGGTTCTGGAAGTTCGGCAGCGCGTAGACGAACTTCGGCCCGGAGCGCATCGCGGACTCGAGGGCGTCGGGCGGCAGTCCGCTTTCATCGAGCGGGACCGGAATGTACTCCGCCTGGTACGCGTTCCATGCCTGCAGCGCCCCCAGGTAGGTGGGACGCTCGACCAGAATGTGATCGCCGGGGTTCACGAAGACCTTGCCAATGAGGTCCAGCGCCTGCTGCGAACCAGCGGTTATCAGAACGTTGTCCGGCTCGACCACGATGCCGTAGCGGCACGACATGGCGGCAATCAGCTCTCGGAGCGGGCGGCATCCTTCGGTAGTCCCGTACTGAAGGGCCTTCGCCCCATGCTTCTGGAGGAGTGCGGCCGCGGCCTCCGCGAACCTTTCGATCGGGAAGACGTCCGGCGCAGGCAAGCCGCCGGCAAAGGAAATGACATCTGGCTGCTCCGTCAGCTTGAGCAGCTCCCGAACCGCCGAACTACGCATGTTATGAGTGCGTTGAGCGTACCGGGTGGCCCAGAGCGTCTGCATAGTGGTCCTCTACTGGGGCGGGGTTCGCGTTCGGAGGACGAGCTGACCAGATTCTATCGGAAAAGGCGCGAAGACACGAATCGCGAACAGGCGGGCTCTTCCTGCGTCAACGCCGACGCCGGGTCACCCGTTCGAGGCCCTCCTTGGCCTGCGGCAGGTCCGGCCGGTGACGAAGCGCCTCCCTGTAGTGCGACGCGGCTTCGTCCGGCCTGTCAAGGTCCTCGAGCACGAGCCCGAGGTTGGTGTGCACCGCCCCGTCGGCAGGCGACAAGGCGAGTGCCGCCCTGTACTCCTCCTCCGCTTCCTGCAAGAGCCCCTGCGACTGGAGCGCGTTGCCCAGGTAGTAGTGGGCGTCCGCGTAGCGAGGCTCAAGGCGGAGGGCCTCGCGGTAAAGGCGCATCGCCTCGTCCACTCGGCCCTGCCCGGAAAGGACGAAACCGAGGTTGGCAAGCGCGGACGGAGAGCCGGGTCGAAGTCGCAGGGACTCGCGGTAGGCGGCTGCGGCCTCCTCGAGCCGGCCAGCCGACTGCAGGGCGTTGCCAAGCTGGTAGCGCAAGTCTGCGTCGTTCGGATGCAGACGGGCCGCTTCACGGAACAGCCCAAGCGCCTCGTCGACCCGTCCCTGGCGGAACAGGATGTAACCGAGGTTTGCGAGCGACGCCGGGGACTCCGGTTGGAGCCGCAGTGATTCCCGGAGAGCTGCCGCCGCTTCGTCGAGCCGGCCCAATCCCTGAAGGACGCCACCGAGCTCGTGAAAGACCTCCGCCTCTCCGGGCGCGAGCTGCGCCGCTCGCAGCAACGACTCGAGCGCCTCCTCGAGCCGCCCGGCCTGGTGCAGCGTGGCTCCCATCGCGAACTGCGCGTGCGCCGAGTCCGGCGACAACTCGACCGCACGCTGGCACACGGTCCTTGCTTCATGCAGCCGACCTGCCATCCTGAGCGCGGTGCATAGGTTCCAGTACGTTTCGCCGATGCCGGGCGCAATCCGCGCGGCCTCCTGGTAGCTCCGGATCGCGTCCTCCAGGCGGCCCATCCTGTGGAGCGCGAGGCCGAGGTTGAAGTGTGCCTCCCGCAGACCCGGCTCCAGCCGCAAGGCGGCCTCGAAATGAGCGATCGCCTCCTCGAGGTTGCCGCCGTTGTCGTATATGTCCTTCCCGAGGTTCACGTGCGCCAGCCAGCAGGAAGGATTGTCGCGAAGCGTGGCCTCGTAGAGGGTCCGGGCGCTCACGTATTCGTGGCTCTCGCGAAGACTGAGCGAGGCAAGGACCAGCAGGAGGGCGACCGACGCTGCGAGCGGCAGAATTCGGGGCAGCGAGGGGCGGTACAGCAGCCGCGTCATCCCGGCGGCAAAGACCGCGATCACCGGGATGCTGGCCAGGTACTGAAAGTGATCCGCAACGAACGAGAAGCGGAAAGGGTAGACGTTGAAGAACCCCAGGACCGGGAAGAGCGCGGTCGAAAACGCCGCGACGACGGCCAGCGGGGCCCGGCTGCGCCCCCTGGCGGCCCACGCAGCCGCGACTACCGCCAGGGCTGTCAGCGGATAGAGGTACTGCCACCAGGCGGCCTGGCTCACGCTCCACCTCGGGTAGATGAAGACCAGGCGGCTCGGCCACACAAGCTTGAACAGGTAGAACCAGAAGGCGCGGCCAGCGATCAGGCCGCGCTCGATCGTCGTGAAGTCGTACCGCGACCCGCTCGCGCCGATCACCGTGCTTTCTATCCAAGCGGTTGTCAGGCCCGCCACGGCGCCGACGGCGACGAACGGTGTCAGCGGAAGCAAGTCGTGCCTCCACGACACGTTTCCACGCTTCCACCAGAGGGCGGCGATGAGCATCAAGGGCAGCATCGCCGTAACCGTCTTGCTCAAAAGGGCCAGGACGAAAAGAGTCAGCGCAAACGCGTAGCGGCGCTTCTCGCGCGTGCGGTCGAAGCCCACGTAAGCCAGTAAGGCCCCCAGGCCCAATGCCCCCGACAGCGTGTTCTTGAGCTCGGTCATCCACGCAACCGACTCGACCTGGACGGGGTGGAGCGCGAAGATGGCTGCCGCAAGCCAGGCGCCCGGCACCGCCAGCCGACGCAGGATCAGCGCCACCAGGAACGCCGAGCAGGTGTGCAGTGCGATGTTGACGAGGTGATAGCCGAGCGTCGCGTCGCCCCACAGTCGATGCTGCAGCCAGAAGGCGGTGTGGACGAGCGGGTAGTACTGCTGGGTGGCGCCCGGCTCGAACCAGATCCGCCACAGGCCGCCGAGCGTGCGCAGTCCAGCCTGCGTCAGGTGCTGGGCATCGTCCCAGAGCAGGGTGCCGTTCCAGGCGGGCGAATAGATGCCAGCCGTCACGAGCAGCAGCGCCAGGGGGAAAGCAGCGTCCAGCCGGTGGATACCCGTTCTTCTGACCGTCGCCCGGGCGGCGCCTATCTCCGGCTTGACTTTGCGAGCGCGCGCCCCCCTCCGGTCTCCATTCTTGCCGCCAGCCATCCGGTGAACCTTACACGCCTCTCCTCACGAAGGCAACGTTGGCTGACCATGCTCGACCTCCATGAGATTCCACGGCTTGCCGAACGGCCGTCGGGGGCAAACTGTCGGCCTGAGCCCATTTTCTCGCCGTTCGCGCATACCGCTTCGAGGGCGCTGCGGGCCGCCGTCAAGGCCGGAACCGGGAAGGAAAGTCGCGTGAAAATCCCGTGGCGCGAGACCACTTCCGCCCGAAGGCGGCTCGAAAGAGAGGCTCCAATGCCGGAATTCGAGCAGGCGCAGCGGGTCATGACGGGATCCAGCTGGGCGCGTTGTGGTTCCTTGTCGGCGTGGCCGGCGCGCACTACCTCGTGGCAACAGCCATCGTCACCGAGGCGGCCGTTCTGCACAACTTCGCCTGGCACAGGCTCTGGACGTGGCGTGACCGGACGACGACGCCGCGCGGATGGCTCGTCCGCCTCGGCCGCTTCCATCTCGCCAACGGCGCGGTATCGCTCGCGGGGAACGTGGCGGTGATGGCGGCGCTCACCGGCGTCCTCGGCGTGCCATGCGTTCCCGCCAGCGTGATGGCGATTCTTGTCTGCGCTACCGTCAATTTTCTCGCAGGTGACCGATGGGTATTCAAGGCAGAAAGTGTGGCAGGCCCCGTTTCTCCGACGTTCATCCGCCTGCCCACCACCGGGCGACACCCACGCTCAGAACCGGCAGGTAGGTGACAAGCAGTACGCCGACGGCCTGCACGGCCATGAACGGCAGTATCGAGCGCGTCACCTCGTACATCGACTTGTTGAAACGGTAGGACGACAGGAACAGGTTCATGCCGACGGGCGGCGTTAGGTAGCCGAGCTCGAGGTTGATGAGGAAGATCGCCCCGAGGTGGCGCGGGTCTACCTGGTAGGCGTTCGCAATGGGCAGAATAAGCGGCAGGACCACGAAGATGGCCGAGAAGATGTCCATCAGGCAACCGACGACCAGCAGGAACAGGTTCAGCAGGAGGAGGAAGGTCCACCGGGAACCGACCATCGCCTGCACCCACTCGGCACCTCTTGCCGGCACCTCGGCGAAGATCAGGTAGTTCGTGAGGCCGAGCGCGCAGCCGAGGATGATCAGCACGCCGCCGACCAGGAGGACGCTCTCGCCGAGAACTCGCGGGAGGTCGCGCGTGAACTCGACGTCGCGGTATACGATGACCTTGATAAAGAAGGCGTAGGCCACAGTTATCGCGGCTGCCTCCACCGGTGTCGCGAAGCCGCCGAACAGGCTCACGAACACCACGATCGGGAGCAGAACCTCCCACTTCGCCTCGCGAAAGGCGCTGGCAATTTCAGCCGGCTGAGGGCGCGACCAGCGGGCGCCCCGAGCCATGCCTTCTCGGATCGAATAGGCGGCTACGAGCGAGACGAGCACTAGGCCCGGCAGGAGGCATGCGGCGAACAAGTGGTCGATTCGCACGCGGGCGCCTATGCCGAAGAGGATGACCGGAAGGCTCGGCGGGAACAGCAGCCCGATGCTCCCGGACGCGGTGACGGCGCCGAGCGAGAAGCGCGGGCTGTAGACGTCCTTGATCAGGACGGGCAACAGCAGCCCGCCAAGCGCGAGGATGGTCACACCGGATGCGCCGGTGAACGTCGTGAAGAATGCGCAGACGAGCACCGCGCCGACGGCGGTCCCGCCGGGCAGCCAGCCGGCGAGCGCGCGAAACAGCCGGACGAGCCTCCCCGGTGTTCCACCCTCCGCGAGCAACGCCCCCGCCAGCGTGAAGAGCGGGACGGTCGGGAGTGTCTCCGACGAGACGATCTGGTACGCCTCGCTGGCGATGACCGCGACAGGTCCCGCGCCGGGGTCGGTGTAGAAGAGGACCACGGCCAGGCCGCCGAGCGCCACGAAGATGGGTGCGCCCGCGGCCGTGACGATCAAGACCGTGGCGATCAGCGGCCAGCGCCACGCGGCCACCGTCTGTTCGGCCGTGCCGCCCATCATGTAGACGACGGCGAGGATGGCTAGAACCACCGCGCGCCTGGTCCAGGCTTCCCAGGCAGGGAGACGAACCGAGGCTGCCCCGCCCGTTTCGGCCGGCGCGGCCGGGATCGACCCGGCCTGCCACCACATCCTGATCGCGACGACGGCAAAGCCGACCGGCATGACCGTTTCGGCAATCCACTGAGGGATGCCGAACCCGAGGGCTGCCGTCGATTCGGCGTCTGCCCGGACGACGGCGATCGCGCTCCAGGCGAGCACGGCCGCGACGACAACTCCCGCCGCTGAGGCGAGGAAGCTGGTAACACGGCGCACGCCCTGTGGCAGCAGGGTGCCAGTCGCGAGGGCGAGGTGCCGTCCCTCGCGGGCGGCGATCATCGCCCCGATGAAGGTGACCCAGAGCGTCAGGTTCTGGACGAACCCGACCGATCCCGGAACGCCGCGGCCAAACAGCCTGGGTCCGGCTATCTCGGCCAGCGGGAGCGCCGCCATCAGGCTGAGCGAAAGCGCCCCGACCACGTTCTCGACTGCGTGCAATGCGCGCGCGATGGGTGGCGCGTTCCGCGCGGCGCTGGCGTTTGCTGCCGCGTCCGGTTCGGCCTGCGGTTCCTCGACCGTGTGCCCGCCACGTTCTGCCATCGCGTCTTACTTCTTTCCCTGTGCGCCCGGCTTCGACCGGTACTCCTCGACAAGGCCCTTCACCTCGTCGAAGTCAGCCGCCTGGACGATGCGGCCGCGTATGCGCGAGTAGAAGGTCTGCGCCGTGTCCTGCCACTCCTTCTCGGCCTCGGGCGACAGGGGCACCACGACCAGGCCCTTCTTCTTCATTTCGGCTATCGTGTTGGCGTCCATGTTCCGGATCTCGGTCTTCAGCCGATCCCCTGCCGCCTGCGCTTCTCGGAGAAGCACTTCGCGCGTCTTCGGGTCGAACTTCTCCCAGGTTCTGCGGCTGATGATGGTCGCGCCCACGAGCGGCGCGTACCTGACGTCTATCATGTACTTCGCCACGCCGAACCACTGATTGACCGCGGCAAAGAGCGGCGGCGCCGGCACGGCCTGGACCCCGCCGGTGGCGAGCTGCTGGAGTACATCGTTGACCCCCATCTGCCGCGGCGTGAAACCGGCCTCGGTGTAGAGACTCGCCGTCTCGCCGTCCGAAGTGAATATCGGCATCTTCTTCAGCTCGGCGAGTGTCTTGACAGGCTTTGTGGCGAAGACGCGGACCCACCCCACGTCCCCCCAGTTGAGTACGACGTAACCCTGCGCCTCGACCGCCTTGGATAGCCGCGGCTTGATCCTCTCGAGGACGTAGTCGAGCTCCTCGTTCGTCTTGAAGAGGAGCGGGATCGAGAGCGCGGAGCACTCCTTGGCTATGTTTTCCAGGCCGAGAGTGGAGACGGCCGCGCCCTGGAGCTGTCCGAGCCGCATCAGGCGGATCATGTTCTCCTCGTCGCCGAGACCCTCGGTCTTCGCGACGAGCCGGATGTTTGCCGCCTTCCTCCAGCGGTTGCCCATGTCCATGAGGACGTCGTGCCACAGGCTGCCTGACGTGGCGAGCGTCCCGATGTTGATCGTGACTGTGGGCTGTTGCGCCGGCGCCGGGCCAGGGACCCCGAGAACTGCCGCCGCGGCGGCAAAGAGGGCAATCGCGGCGAAAAAAGGCGGAGTGGGCCGCGAGGCATGGCTTTTCATTTCTGTTCCTCGAGGAAGAGATCGCCTGCCATTGCCAGGAGCTGCCGAGCGCGTCGCTGGGACAGCACGTTGGCCAGGCGGGTTTCAAGGTGCGCGTCCGGGTCATAGTCGAGCGCCTTCTGGAGGAGCTCTTCGAACTCCTTGCGGTTCTGCGTCTGGACGCACACGTTCTCGGCAAACGAAACGTAGGGGCTCACGCGTCGGCCCCTGGCGAGCTCGACCGCGCGCTGGAAGTGAGTGCGCGCCCGCTCCAGGCTCCCGCCGGAAGCTTCTCCCCGGCTCTCGAACGCGATCAGGAACTCGTGGATCGCGCCCGCATCCCATCCTTCATCCAGGGTGAGCGCGCGCTTGATGAGTGCCTCCACCGTCGGGACCTCGAGTATAAGACCGGGTTCGGACTTGCCGAGCGAGATGGCTGACCCCCACGCGGCCGCCGTCCAGTAGAGGTCCGGCACGTCATCTCTCACCGTGCGGGCGAGCGCCAGCTTCGGATCCCTGTTCAGCGCCTCGCGGAGCCCGGGGTATTCGACTTCGAGAGCCCTCAACCCGTAGTCCCGAGCGCGAAGCAGGAGCTTGCGGATGCGGACACGTTGCGCTCGCGCCTGCTCGAAGTCCTCGATCTCGAGCACCCGGAGTTCCGGCTGGAGGAACCCCACGGCGTACTGAGTGAAGCCGCTTGAAACCGCACGAAGAAGAGGTCGGTGGGTCGGCAGCTCGACGACCAGGCTTTCGAGCGTCTTGAGGCCGAAGGGGAGAGCCTCCTTGACGAGCTCGGGATCCTCGTCGGTACCGAAGGTGGAGGCGCCCTGCGACAATGCGTCGGCCATTGTCCTGACGGCCATCTTCCTCAGGGAGCAACCGGACAGCGGCAGCAACAGGACCGACAGGAGGCAGATGAGTTCGAGTCTGGTTCTCGCAGGCATGCTGCGCTCGCTCCTTGATGCCCGGCCGGGATTGACGGATCGGGTCGTGGAGGTTACTCGGACCCTTGATTAGGCCGACAGCGGGGCGGCCGTGTCAAGCCCCCAGTTCGTTGCCGCGCCGCAAGACGCCGGGAGAGCGTCTCGAGAGCCTTGCGCTGAAGAGGCGACAAGGCGCGGGGCCTCCATTTTCAATTCCCGGTCTGACGCCGGATTTCCGAATCGACCAGCGCGCAGATCTCTGCGGCCGACACGGCGTTGCTGCATAAAGCGGGGATTTCGGGCAGGAGCGTGCGAATGAGTTCGAGAATGGCTGTCACATCGCCGCCGACCGTCGCCGTCCTGCCAGCGATGCCAGCGGCGCCGTGATCCACCAGGCGTGCGGCGAGCGGGCTGCGGCCCGGCAGCAGCACATTTGTCCCTGCCACGTGACCGTGTGCCTGGGCACGCGCGTGCGCGTACTCGAGGGCCGCTGCCACTCTCTTCGCGATCAGCAAGCGGACCTCGATCGCGATTGGCGCCCTGGCGAGCGCGCACTCGAGCGACACGGCCGGGACGTACTCGGACACGAGGTACGGTGCGCCTTCGGCAGTCGTCCCGCCACCGATGACTGCTGCGATGTTCGGGTGGGCCAACGATTTCAGGTCCGGAAGCACCGCCTCGAGACGCGCGCGCGCCGCCTCGGGCGAGTCCAGTGCTGCGATGATCTTCACAGCGACCATCCGGCGCCCCGGAGCCCTCTCCTCTGCGAGGTACATCCTGCCATTCGGTCCCTCACCGATGAGCGTGACGACATCCCACTCGGGCGCCGGCCCGTCGGCTTCCAGCTGCCTGGCATCGAGTCCGACCATCAGAAGGCACCTGGGGCAAAGCCCGCCCGCGATGGCGTCCGAGGCAAGCGGCCGGCCGCATTCGGGGCAATGGTGCATGCTCAGCGTTCCAGCGCCGCGAAGAGGTATCGCAGCTCATCGTCGATCTCGCCGGGCGTCTCGACGGTTTCGGCGATCTCCTGCCGCAGGATTTCGCCGAAGCGCCTGCGGAGCCTGTGCACGGAGACCTTCACCGCGCCCTCGGTCGTCCCCAGGCGCGTTGCGATGTCCGCGTAGCTGATGTCGCGATCCCCGGTGAGCGCGCCCTTGAGCAGCGCGAAGGCGTCGCCCTTGCCGGCTTCCATCTGCTCCGCTTCCAGGTGGCCGAAGGCGCGTTCGAGGACCGTGGTCGCCCACTTCCGCTCGAACACGATGTCCGGGGAGGTCGGGTCAGCAGGTTCGAGCCGGTAGCGCCCCTCGGCGGTTGCGGACTCGAGCGGGAGCGGCGACTGCCCGCCGCCCCGCTTCGCCGCCCGGGCGCGATCGCGCTGGTTCGACAGGAAGTGCTTCACCGCAGAAAGGAGGAACGAGCGGAACCGGCCCCGCGACGGGGTGACCGAGCTCAGGTAGTCCTTCTCTATCACCCTCGTGAAGAACTCCTGCGTGAGGTCCTGTGCGGCGTCCGCGTCGAAACCGGATCGCCGGACGAAGGCGTAGACGGGGTACCAGTACACCTCGCAGAGCCGCGCAAGGGCCTCCTGCGATGCCGGCCCGGCCTCGCGGCCCGCCTGCAGCACAAGGCTCCATCGGGTTGTCTCGAACCGGTATCCCACGTTGCCCCCGTCAGAATCAGGACCGAGTGACGAGCACCTCAGTCCTCACACCTCGGTCCTTTCGTCCGCAACGCCTCTTCAAGGCCGCCGAAGAACTCCTGTGCCGTTCTGGGGCGAGGCGCGGGGTCGAGCGAGAGTGCGCGGGCGAAGAATGCTTCTGCGGAAGGCGCCGCCGCAAGGGCGGGCCGAGACGGTTCACCGGCCCGATTGCTGCCAACGAGAACGCCCGCAAACGGGTGTCGGCCCGAGAGCATCTCGAACGCGATGACAGCCAGCGCCCAGATGTCCCACGACGGCGACGCTTCCTCGCCTCGGAGTTGCTCCGGCGACATGTAGGGCAGTGTGCCGACGAGCACTCCACCTCGAGTTTCAACGGCGGTGAACGCCTCGCCCGGGGCCAGCATCTTCGCGATCCCGAAGTCGAGTACTTTCGCCATCCACCGCTGTTCGGGCTGGCTCGGGGCGACCAGGAAGATGTTCTCCGGCTTCAAGTCGCGGTGGACGATGTGACGTCGGTGCGCGGCGGCCACGGCAGCCGCGACACCGTGGAGGATGGCGAGCGTCGAAGCCGGGTCGAAGCTGCCGCGCCTTGCAAGCTCCGCGCGAAGCGTCGCTCCCTCGAGGAGTTCCATCACGATGTAGCCGCCTTCTTCGCCGATCGTGCCGAAGTCGTGCACCGTCACGACGTTTTGGTGCGCGAAGGTGGCAGCGACTTGAGCCTCCTGCTTGAAGCGCGTGGCCAGTTCACGGCTGCCGGGCAGATCGCTGCGCAGGACCTTCACCGCGACCCTGCGCCCGAGCGATTCGTCGCGCGCCCGGTAGACCGTTCCCATCCCGCCGCGCCCGAGCCGCCTTTCGAGCCGGTAGCGTTCCCCGATCACCAACGGCGCCGTCATCGGCCGAAGTTCCGCTCCATCATCTGGGCAGCTGGTCTCCCCGGCCCGCGTGCACGTCCCACAAACCGGGCACTCGACTCCCGCCGGGCCGGGCGCCGGATGGCCGGCTGCAACCGCGGTTGTCCCGAGCGGTGCTGCGACGCGGTCGAGGAGCGACGCCAGGCTTGCCGCTATGGCGGCAAGCAGCTGGCGGTCGTCTGCGGAGTAGGGCTCCTCGGAGCGTTTGACGCCCAGAGCGATGAGCGCCTGCCTGCGCCCGGGATCCATGGCGACCGGCACAAGCATCTCCACCCGCGAGCGACGCAGCTTCGCGACCTCGTCGGGAGGCAGCTGAGCCGCGAGCCAGTCGCCTTCCGCCAGCGACACCTCCATCGGTTTCCCGAGCACCTTCAGAAGGTTGACGGCCGCACCGTTCGCCGGGAGGTGCAGGAACTCGACATTGCCCTCGGCGGCGACATTCGTGAAGCGGCGCTCGCCCGGTTCCGCGACGAGCAGCGAAACGAACTCGGGATGCAGTGCGCGCTCGATCTGGGTCACGAGCCCGCGGCCGATCATGCCGGCGCCGCTCCAAACGCGCAGGTCGTCGGCAACCTGTCGGAGCAGGCGCGAAGCGTCGTAGCGTTCCTTGAAGAAACGCTTGTCGAGCGCGTCGAGCCAGCGCTGCCGCTCGCGGTGAGCGACGAGCGCTGCGGAGCCCAGGAGCAGGTACACCCAGATTCGCGAGGCGAGGATTGCCTCGACAGACTGCGCGCGGTGTGCCATGACGTCGGCAAGACCAAGGGCGACACTCACGGGCGCGAGCGAGAGAAGGAGCCCTCGAGCCGCCGCGTAGCGCAGGCTCTGGCGAACCATCACGCGAACCCCGAAGAGCCGGTGCCGCAGGATGGCATAGGCGAAAGACGCCGGGACTGCAAGCAGGCCGAGCGTCAGCGCCATCGAGAGTGGAGAGGCGAGGAGCTCGAGGTCAGGGGTGATGTACCAGTAAACGATGGTGACGGCAAAACCGGAACCGCACCCGATTACGGTTCCGGCGAGGAGTATGAGCATCCGCCTGCGGTCGGTAGTGTCGCTCGAGGTTCGGTAGTTCCGCCAGAGGATCGCTGTCGCCGCGACGGCGAGGACGAGGCTGATCACCGCCAGTGGAAGCCCGCGATCACCGAAGCCGGTAGACGCTTCGGGACGATAGACCGCCTGCCACATGTGGCAGGCAGGCCCGCCAGCGGCGGCAGCTGCGGCAGGAATCCAGGTGACCATCAGCGAGGTCGGCGTAGCGGGGCGTCCGGGGCGGGCCGGGAAGATCATGAACAGCGTTGCGAGCTGCGACATGAGCAGGAGGCTGCTCATGTAGGGGAACCAGAAAAGGGCTTCGACCGGTGCTGGAAGCGCTCGCCACAGCGCCGCGAAGCGGTAAGGCAGGACGACCATGTAAACGCCCGCGCTTGCGAGAAGCCATCCGCCCAGAAGCGCCACGAGGCTGCGCGGCCGGCGGAACGCCACGAACAGGCCGAGGCCGAGTGTGAGCCCCTGGGTCAGGCGGGCGATTGCGAGGCTGAAACCCGCCCAACTGAGGTTTCGCCACCTCGCGCGTGGCGTTTCCATCAGGATCTCGAGCGGCTGTCCTTCGCGTTCGATCTCGAGCCGGATGTTGGCGCCGAGGCCAGCGTTCGCCTCGACCGCGACCCAGTCGCGCCGCACGTGGATCGGCTGGCCGTCCCAGCTTCGAATGACGTCGCCGACACGCAGCCCCGCCTTGTCGGCCGGTGAAGCCTCGGCGACGCTTTGCACCCGCATGCGGCCGCCCGAGAATCCGGCGGTGATGCCGCGGTGCTCGGGCCTCACGATGTCGGAGTAGACGAGCAGGCCGAAATATCCGACGTAGCCGGCGGCGGCGAAGAAGAGCCACCAGGGCGGGCGCGGGCCTCGTCTGGCCATTGTATGCAAGTCAGGCTGCCGTGTACCGGGGCGTATTGTATTGCAAGGGGAAGAACGGAGTGGGAGGATTCAGGGCGACCTTTCGAGGTCGCCCGTCACCTGACGTAGAGCGCGTCCTCGCGGATGTGCAGCCCGATCGCCCGGCCTCCGACGACGCCGAGATCGTCGACCTTGCCTCGAACGCGAACGCGGGCGCCTCGAGTGGGCGTGCGCGAGCCGCTCGACAGCACCGTCATCTCGCCGGTTCTGTCGGCGACCCTGTACATCTTGTAGGGGACGAAAGGCAGCCCCCACGAATCTGTGACGATGCCATCGACGCTCACCGTCTTGCCGTGGTAGCGGGAGGGGTTGTACCGGATCTCGGCGATATCCGGGCTGCGGAGAGCGAGCGCGCAGCCGCCTGCCGAGACGGCAAGAACGAGCGCCAGCGCGATCGCGAAGCGTTCGATCCACGCCGACTGATTCATGGCAAGCCGCCTCCAAACGTTTCTAGGCCATGGCGTCCCCGTTCCAGAATAGCTGACCGCAGGCGGCCACCTCCTCCGAGTTGCCTGGCGGCGGACGGCACGCCAGTTTGCGGACTGACGATGCCAACGTCGCTCATTGATGTACGCGCCCGCTTCTGTGTGCCGCCGTGCCGTGCCCGGCGACATGCCCGACAGTTGCCAGTCCTGCCATCGACCCACGGCCGAACCCGGCACGGCAGAATCCTCTCGCGTCAAGAATCGTGCCGCTGGCGAAGGGCCACTTGCCGGCCGGAAGTGTCGTATCCGTGGATGAGGCGTACTCATTCGTGGAGTTGGCTGTCCTCCGACCCGCAGGCCGCGATGAACGGCCGGTCCGCTTTGCCATGGGGCCGTGTTGCGCGTATCATTCTGAAAATCCGGCGGCTTGGTGGATTTCACACCTCACTCGGAGGGCGGCACCGGCATGAGCGAGAAGAAGGGCTGGGGTTCGACCGTGCTCGGGTGGTTTGTCGTCCAGGAAGACGAGGCAGCCGGGGGCATGTCCGCCCAGGACATCCTGCCGGCTGATGGTGCCGTTCCTGCGACGGATACGCCGGGCGGCCGGGATTTCTTCCAGAAGGCGCCACCGGTTTCGCCGGGGGGAGTGGTGGATTTCGACGCGGTCTTCGATGCCGCGGGCATCGCGGGCGAGGAGCAGGACCGCGTGACCAAGGCGAGCGAGCTGCTGAAGAGCCTCCCCGCGGAGGCGCCCGTCGAAGTAAGGAAGCAGATTGTCGAAGCGTCGCTCCGCGCCTTCGGCGTTCCAATCGACAAGATCATCGAAGCGGGGGTAGCCGAGATCCAGGCGCTCGAAGGCTACATCCGCGTCGGGGCCGGCGACACTCAGGCCCTGCTGCGCGAGTCCGAGGCGCGCATCCGCCAGTACGAGGAGGAGATCCGGCAGATAAGGACGGTGATGACCGAGCGCGTGCGGGAGCAGGAAGGCGTCGCGCGCGCCTGCAACGACCGGAAGCTGGCCGTGCAGCAGATCCTGGAGTTCTTCGGGCAGGAAGCGGTTGCCAGGGTCGTTGCGACATCGCCCAAGCTGCGCCCTCCCGGGCAGGGTGCGGCTGGAGCGGGGGAGGGGGCGTAGAGTCGAAACCCGGCATCAACTGGAGGCACAGGTGGGTTTGTTCAAACGTCTCGCGAATCTCTGGCGCGGCTTCCTCTCGATCTGGGTTTCGGACATCGAGAAGGAGCACCCCGAAATCGCCTACGAGAACGCCATCAACTCGATGGTGGAGAAGTACACGCGGCTGAAGACGGCCACCGCCGCCATAATCCGGCGGCGCGAGGACATCGACCAGCGCTTCCAGACGGCGACCCGCGCGATGGCAGACGTCGAAGCCCAGTTGAACGCAGCGCTGGAAACGAACCAGGACGACCTTGCAGTCGTCCTCATACAGAAGAAGAACGAGCTGGCGCGCGAGCTGACGGACCTCCGGGCGGACCTCGACCTCGCCCAGAAGGACGCCGACTCGGCGAAGTCGTCGCTGCTGTCGGTGCAGGGCGAGATAAGGAACCTCAAGGCCGAGCGAGACTCGATGCTGGCCAAGATGCAGTCGGCGCAGGCCCGGATCAAGATCCAGGAGCAGCTCGACGGGCTGTCGGTCGACGCCGAGGTCAAGGCCCTCGACAACGTGCGCGAGCACATCAAGACGACGATCGCCGAGGCGAACCTCGGGCGGGAGCTCTCGGAATCGTCGCTCGACGCTCGGCTGCAGGCGCTCAAGACCTCGGCCGGCGAGGTGCAGGCCAGGCAGCAACTCGCCGAACTCAAGGCGAAGCGCGCGGCCCAGCAGGCAGCCCAGCAGGGCGGGAAGACCATGTAGGGGCGCGCTTCGGGCCTGGGTTGCGGGACCGAGTCGGAGGGACGGAGTGGCCTTTCGCGAGGATCGAGTGCGAGGACTTCGAAATGAAACTGACACCTTTCGCGAAGCTGTTCATCACGGTGGTCATCCTGGCGGTGGTCGGCTACGCGGCCTGGCACTACCAGGGCGACTCGATACGGCGCTGGGCAGTCGGCGAGAAGGCTGCCACCGAAACCGAATCGCCCGTGTCCGAAGGTGACTTCGCGGCGCTTCGGAACGCGCCGCCCGACCCGATGCGAAACGCCGGCTCGACGGGTGTCGCAGGGGGCGGCTCCGTCGGCAGCGGCCGCCTGTCGCGCCCGCTGGTCGTCGCGATAAACACCTGGGCAGGCCACGCCCCGGGGATCGTCTTCAACGGCGGCCTCGACCCGAACCCGTCGTCGCTCTACACGCGGCGCTTCAAGCAGGACGTGCGGTTCGTCCTCATCGAGGACCCGGCCGCGAAGCTGGCCGCCTTCATGAATGGCGACGTGGACATCATGTGGAACACCATCGACAACTGGGCCCGCGAGGCGTCTGTCCTGGCGGAGCGCAACCAGCGGGCGAAGTCGGTTCTGATGCAGGACTGGTCGAGGGGCGGCGACGGGATCGTGGCGCTGACGTCGATCGAGTCGATCGAGGACCTCAAGGGAAGGAAGATCTCGTGCACGCAGTTCACGCCGTCCCACTTCCTCCTCCTGTACCTGCTCGCACAATCTGGCCTCTCTGCCGAGGAGAGGGCGGCCGTCGAGAAGAACATCGTCTTCACGCAGGACGCGCCCGCCGCGGCAGCGATGTTCAAGGCGCGGCAGGTTGACGCGGCCGTGACCTGGGAGCCCGACCTCTCGGGGGCGGTGGCTGCACGGGGCGAAGGCGAGGCGCACATCCTGGTTTCGACCACCGCGGCGACGAACATCATCGCCGACACGCTGGTTGCCCGCCAGGAGCTAATCGACAAGGCCCCCGAGACCCTTCGTGACTTCGTCCAGGGCTGGTTCGACGGCATCGAGATGATCAAGTCGGACCCGGCCGCCGCCTACGCGGTCGTGGGGCGCGCGCTCAAGCTGGACGCGGAGACGGTTTCCGGCATGTTGTCAGGGTTGAAGCTGACACCGTATGCCGACAACGCGCAGTTCTATGGCCTCACCGGCGGCAAGGCGCATTACGAGACGCTCTTTGACACCGCTTTCGTCATCTGGAGAAAGAAGGGGCTCGTCACGCGCGCCGTCCAGGCGAGGGACTGGGCGGACACCAGTTTCATCGCTGCGCTGGCCAGCGCCTATCCCGGTCAGACCGTGGAGGAGCCCCGGCTCGCTGCGCGCGCGCCGAGCGCATCGGACCGGGCGATCATCAACAAGCAGATCCAGATTCACTTCACGCCGGGGTCGGACGAGATCATGCCCGGCTCCTACTTCGTGCTCGACGCGCTCGGCGAGACCATGACCTCGTTCGGCAACACCTACCTGCGCGTGGAGGGCAACACGGACTCGACGGGTTCACCGTCGGCGAACATGACGCTTTCCGAGCGCAGGGCGCTGGCTGTGAAGAACTACATCATCAGCAACTTCCCCAACATACCGGCGACGAGGTTCCAGACGATCGGGCGGGGTCAGACCAACCCGGTGGCGCCGAACACCACCGAGGCCGGCCGCCAGCTGAACCGGAGGACGGACATCAAGGTGGTGCTGGCCAGCCAGTGATGGCGCAACCGAAGCCCGACATCTTCGCGCTGCGCGCCCAGCTCCCGCGCCGCACGGCGCTGGCGCTGGGCCTGGCGGCGCCCACGCTCGTCGTCGGCGTCTGGTGCCTCGTCAGCTACGGAGGCATCGCGCCGCCGGACTTCCTGCCGTCGCCGAGCGAGGTGGTGAGAGGAACGCTGCAGCTGTTCATACAGCACGACCTCGCCTGGGCAATCGTCGGCTCGACGCGCAGGATCCTGATCGCGTTCCTGCTCGCCTCCGCGCTGGCCTTCCCGCTTGGCGTCCTGATGGGAGCCTTCGAGCCCGTGAACAGGTTCTTCGAGCCCATCATGGCGCCGCTCCGCTACATGCCGATTTCGGCCTTCATCCCGCTCCTGATCCTGTGGTTCGGGATCTACGAGAAGCAGAAGGTAGCGTTCCTCTTCCTCGGCGTGTTCGTCTACCTGCTGCCTGTCGTCGTGAGCGCCATACGTGCGGTGCCGGAGGAGCTCGTGCAGACGGCCTTCACGCTCGGCGCCTCGAAGCTCCAGGTGGTTCGCACCGTGCTCGTGCCGGCAGCGCTGCCCGAGATTTTCGACTCGTTTCGGGTGATGAACGCCATCTCGTGGACCTACGTGATCCTGGCCGAGGTGGTCAACCCTGGCTACGGCCTGGGCTACATGGTGGAGCTGGCCCGCACTCACCAGCGTGCGTCGTGGTCTTTCGCGGGCCTGCTCGTGATAGGAGGCATCGGCCTCCTCACCGACGTCCTTATCAGGGCACTCTCCGGGCTCCTCTTCCGGTGGCGGGAGAAGACGGCATGACGGCGCGGAAAGAGAGCGAGACCGGCGCCGCGCTGAAGAAGGGCGAGCCGGGGACCGTTTCCGTGACGGTGAGCGGCCGTGGCGCGGCAGAGCGGCCTGCCTACAGCGCCGACCTTGCGGGCGCACCGCCGAAGCTGCAGCTGAAGAACCTGTCGGTGACCTACCTGGACCGCTACGGTAATGGCACCGAGGCGGTCAAGGACATCTCGCTCGATATCTGCGACAAGCCGGGCATCGGCGAGATCGTCGTCTTTCTGGGGCCTTCAGGCTGCGGGAAGTCCACCATCCTCAAGGCGGTCGCCGGCCTTCTTCCGCCAACCTCCGGCGAGGTGCTGGTGGACGGGCACCCCGTCACCGGCGTGGGTCGCGACCGTGGGATGGTGTTCCAGGCCTACACTTCGTTCGGCTGGCTGACGGTGCGGGGCAACGTCGAGTACGGCCTGCGTCTTCGCGGCGTCCCGAAGTCCGAGCGCAGGGAGAAGGCGGACAAGTACCTGAAAGAGGTCGGCCTGTACGATTTCGCGAACCGCTATCCGAAGGACCTCTCGGGCGGGATGAAGCAGCGCGTGGCGATCGCGCGAACGCTCATCAACGAGCCGCGCCTGCTCCTGATGGACGAGCCGTTCGGTGCCCTCGACCCGCAGACCCGGTGGGCCATGCAAGGCCTGCTGCTGGACGTTTCGCGCGTCGAGGACAACACCATCCTGTTCGTCACCCACGATGTGTCTGAGGCCGTCTACCTCGGCGACACGATCTACGTGCTGTCGGCCCGCCCTGCCCGCATTCTCCACCGCGTGGACGTGCCGTTCTTCCCGGTTCGCGACATGGCGCTCAAGTCGTCAGCTGAGTTCAGGGCCGTGGAGCAGAAGCTGCTGGACTTGCTGTACAGTTCAGGGGGCTGAGGGCGGAGAGATGCTCTGAAGGAACGAGGCGGGGGCTGGGGGCAGTGACTGTGAGTATCGAGCCTCGAGTATTGAGTCGGTATTGAGTTACGGTCCTCGCTGGTTGCTCCCTCATCAGTCCTCGTTGCTCAGTCCTGATTGTGACCGACAATGGCCGAGCGCAACAGGCCGGGCCCAGGGCCCGCAGCAAGACGTCCGGAACCGGTGAGGCCGGGGGCCGCGCCCGCTGATGTCCAGCAGCTCGGCGCCGTGCCCGAGAGGCCCTCGGCTGCGGCGAGGTTCGCGGCCGCCGAGGCCGCGCGCGAGGCGCTGGTCTCCGCCGCGCTCGGCAGGCGCCCGTACCTGCGCTTCGCCTTCGCCAATCCCTATAACCTCTCGCTCTTCATCGGCGCGCTCGGTGCCGCCGCGATCACTCTGAATCCTGTACTGGCGCTCGCGGCCCTCGGTGCCGAGGCTATCTGGCTGCTCCATGCCCCCGGCTCGAAGCGACTGCGCCACCTGCTCTGGGATCCCAGATTCGAGAAGCTGCGTCTCGCGCTCGAGGCCGAGGAGCGTGCGAAGAAGCTGAAGCCTCTGAGCGACGCCGACCGCGCCCGCGTGGAGGACCTGGTGGCGCAGCAGCAGGAGATCCACCGCCTGGCCTCGCAGAACCCTTCCTTCACTGGCGACCTGCTGCGGAGCGAGCTCGTGAAGACCAGCCGGCTCGTGGATGCATTCATCGACATGGCGCTCACCTGTGCGCGCTACGAGGAGTACTTGGAGTCAGTGGACCTGGGCGAGCTCGAGAGCGAGCGGGCCCGCTGGGAGAAGCAGGCGCGGGCGGGCGCCGAGAACGATCCGCAGGTCGACATCGCACGCAAGAACCTGGCCGTCATACTACGCCGCATCGAGAAGCTGAAGGAGATTCGCCGCTACCTCGGCGTCGCGCGCGGCCAGCTCGACCTCATCGAGAACTCGTTCAGGCTCATCGGCGACCAGATCGTGACGATGCAGTCGCCGCAGCAGCTCGCGGGCCAGCTCGACGAGCTGCTCGACGGCGTCGAGTCGATCCGCGAGGCAGCCGCCGACACCGAGAGTTTCCTGACCGCAATCGGCATCGGGGCATCCACGAAATGAACGGACCACGCATGCTGCCAGACTGGGCGGAGGACCTGCGGCGTCGTTACCTGCGGTCCGAGGCCGCCATGTTCGTACTTCACGGGAACGTCTACGACCAGGTGGTGCTCTCCGGGCGTACGGCACCGCTCGTCGAGTTTCTGACGGAGGTGCTCTTCCGCGAAGTCAGGGACACGATCGCCGTCTACAACGTGTCGACCGGCGTGAGGTTCGCCAAGCGTGCGAGCGGGCTCTCCGGCCTCGAGGACCTCCTTCTCGCCAGCGGCAAGGAGAAGACGCTTCCCGCGCTGGAGCGGCTGCTCGTGACCTCCACGAAGACGGCCGTGATCATCGAGTACGCGGAGGCAGTCGCGCCAGCTGGCGACCCTACGTTCCAGGCCGATTCGGACCGCGCGGCGCTGGTCACGCTCCACCGCTGGTCGTTCCTGCCCGAGATCGAGAAGGGCGACAACGTTGTCGTCCTCATCTCTGAGAACCTGAGCGAGCTGAACGCGAAGATCGTGTCGAACCCGCGCGTGGCAGTGGTGGACGTCCCGATGCCGGGCCGCGAGGAGCGTCGTGCAGTGGCTCGCCTCGCGGACCCCAATCTGGAGGAGCGCGAGCTCGACAGGTACGCCGACGCCACCGCGGGATTGAAAGCCGTGCAGATCGCTTCGATCCTCGCTCCGCCGCCGGCGCCGGAGGCCGAGGCCGCCGAACGCGCCGCCTTCATCCAGGGCATTCTGGGCACGGGGCCCGACGTGGCGGACCGCGCCCGCAAGCTGGCGGCGCTCACTTCAGGCCTGGCGCGCGACGAGATCCGGCGGCTGCTGGCGCCAGAGGCACCCGAGAAGATGTCGCGGACCGCGGCCGATTCAGCGGGGCGCGACCGCCAGGAGATCGACCGGCTGATTGCGCGGCGCAAGAGGGAGATTCTGGAACGGGAGTGCTTCGGCCTCGTGGAGTTCGTGGAGCCCGACCACGGCTTCGAAGTCGTCGGCGGCATGGACGACGTCAAGAAGGACCTCTCAATCGTTGCCGAGAACATACGCGAGGGCCGCACGAGCAGGGTACCCATGGGCATCCTCTTCACCGGACCGATGGGAACCGGAAAGACGTTCGTCGCGGAAGCCTTCGCGAAGGAGTGCGGCCTCACGACGATCAAGCTGAAGAACTTCCGGTCGAAGTGGGTGGGCGCCACCGAGGGGAACCTGGAGAAGATCCTCGGCGTCATCCGGGCGATCGGCCAAGTGGTCGTGATAATCGACGAGGGCGACCGGGCATTCGGGGCGACGGACGCCGAGAGCGACGGCGGCACGTCTTCGCGCGTCATCGCCCGGATCAAGGAGTTCATGTCGGACACGTCCAACAGAGGCCGGATCCTCTTTCTCGTGATGACGAACAGGCCCGATCGCCTGGACGTGGACCTCAAGCGGGCGGGCAGGCTCGATCGCAAGATCCCCTTCCTCTACTCGCAGACGCCCGAGGAGGTGGAGAACGTCGCGCGCGCCGTGGTGCGCAAGAACAAGGTGAGAACGGAGGTGGATTTCGCCTCGATCCGCGACGCGTTTTCGGCGAAGCTGGTCGGCTACAGCAACGCCGACGTCGAAGCGGTGGTGCTGCTGGCGAACGACGAGGCTGCCAGGCAGCACGGCAGCGAGCACCCCGTCGGCGCCGAGCATTTCGCGGCGGCCGCCGCGGACTACTTTCCGAGCAGGGACGTCGAGCTGCTCGAGTACATGGAACTGCTGGCGGTGTTCGAGGCGTCCAGCCGCAGATTGCTTCCCGCGAAGTACGCGTCGCTCACGCCCGAGGCCCTCGACCTGCGGATGCGGCAGCTGCGGGCGGCGGTGGGAGGGCGGAGGTAGAGATCACGGTTGCCAGGGCTTCGCTTCTCGGCCCGTTCCGGAAAGCAACGGGCATGTCGAGGGCCGACCCGCTTGGTTGTTCCCCTGGTCAGCTCCGGTCATTCCTGTTCCGGATCCCGGAACGTCTCGTCGCTGTCCTCGCTGGTCGCGGGGTTGTCGAACTCCTCCAGTCCCTCGTCCAGGTCCTCGTCTACATCGAAGAGGCGGCTCGTCGGGCGCTCCTTGATCGGTCCGCGCGGGCCGCGTTCTGTCTTGCGCTTGGCCATCGCGCGCTGGCGGCCCTTGGGGGGCGCGTCGGGCCCGAATGTCCGAGCCGGGCGCTGCGGGGCCGCGTCCGGGGCCGGAGCTGCAACCCCAGGACGCGAGAAGCTCGACGGCATGCGGCTGAATCCGCCGCCGGGCGGACGCGGCGCCGAGCCGCGATCCTCGCGGCCGCGCGCCTCGCTGATTGCCAGCACCCGGCCCCCGAATGGCTGGCCGTCGAAGCGGCGGATGACCTCCTCGGCCAGCGGGCGGTCGGGGAAATCGACGAACGCGAAGCCTCGCGGGCGTCCGGTCTCGCGGTCCACGGGCATCACAACGTGCGTCGGCGCGGAGACCGGCGAGAAGTGCGCGCGAAGATCGGCCTCGGTGGCCTGGTAGGGGAGGTTTCCCACGAACAGGCGGACAGTCAATCAATGCCTCCGAAAGATGAACGCTCCAACGAAATGGCTCGTGCGGCGATCACGTGCAGGTGGGACGGGACGGGTGGATGGTACCGGACACTGGGCGGCACAGCAGAAGCGTTTCAGAACCGCCCAAGTTTACCATCGGGTTCGCAAGCGCGCAACAGGCCGGCCAGCGCCGGGCCGGCCGGGGGACGGGCGGCAGCCCGGATTGTGCTAAGGTAACGGTAATCGGAAACGGAGGGCAGGGTGCTCTACAGGTTTGAAGGAAGATGCGTGTGAACGACGAACGACTGAAGATAGCGGTATTCATCGACTTCGACAACATCGAGATAGGCGTCAAGACGACCCTCAGTACGACATTCGACGTCGGCGCCGTGCTCGATGCCATCAAGGAGCGCGGCGAGGTCGTCACCAAGGTTGCCTACGGCGACTGGAAGCGCGCGGGAGACCACAGCAGGCTGCTCACGCAGCAGGCGATCCGGATGGTACAGAGGAACGTGACGCCCGGCGGTGACAAGAACGGGGCGGACATAAATCTCGCCCTCGACGCGCTGGAGATGGCTCTCACACACGACCACATCAATGCCTTCGTCATCGTCGGGGGCGACAGCGACTTCATCAGTCTCGTCGAGAAGCTGAAGCAGTACGACAAGAAGGTCCTCGTGGTGGGCGGCCGCGCCTTCACCAGCGTGATACTGCAGAAGAACTGCCACGAGTTCATCGCCTACGAGAACATCGTTGGCGCGCAGAGTTCTTCCAGGCGCCAGCAGGCTGAGCGCGCGCGCCCGGTGGCCGCAGCTCCGTCAGGCGCCCAGCAGGCGCCAATCTCGGACGCGATCCCGCTCGTTCGCCGGGCACTCAAGGTGCTGTCCGAAAGGGAGGTTTCGCCGCAGCTCGGCCTTTTCAAGAGCACGCTGCTCCAGCTCGATTCCACCTTCTCCGAACGCGACTACGGGTCGTCCTCCTTCAGGGACTTCGCCGAGAAGCTGGCCGAGACGGGCCTGGTCACGTTGAAGCAATCCGGGCGCAGCCTGCTCGTCGAGTTGAAGGACGGAGGGAGCGGAGACGAAGGGACAGTGGAGACTGCCGTGGCGGCAGCGACGGAGGAACCACGCGCCCAAGCCGCCGAAGCCGTGGCGGCTCCGGCCCAACAGCAAAAGGCTCCCGAGGCCCAGGCGGAGCCCCCCGCGCCATCTGGCCAGCCGCACGAGGCCGTCAAGGCGTTGCAGCAGATGCTCGAGGGGGCACAACAGCCGCCGCGCTGGCCGATGTACATCCGCAACGTCAAGCAGTTCATGCGTTCCGCCGACCCGTCGTTCGACGAGCGCCGCTACGGCTTCACCGGCATCCTCGACCTGTTGCGCGGTGCCCAGCGCGAGAGCGTCCTGCGCCTCGAGCGCGACCGGCAGGGGGTAATCAGGGTGTTCCCCGGTGCCGCCATCCAACGGGCGGCGCCTGGCGCCGCTGGAGTGTCCGAGCCGGTGCAGTCGGAAGCTGCCGAAGTGCCCGAGGCCGTGGACGCTCCCGCTGGAGCCGTGGGAACGCCGGGAGAATCGTCCGCCGCCTCCGGACAGGTTTCACCGCAGGCAGCCGAAGCGGAGGCGGCCTGGCTGAGGAGGGCAACTGAAGATTTGCCCGGAGCGGTGGCTGCCGACGCCGCAGGCAGCGGGTCTGCAGATGCGCAGGCAGCTCCGGAAGCGGCCGCGCTGGCGCGAGGAGCCGAGGAAGGCCAGGCCACGAATGCTGAATCGGCCTTTCCCGAAGAGGAGCAGCCGAAGCCGATCGCAGCGAAGCGAGGCCGCTCGCGCACGCCGGGCAAGACAACGGCATCGAAGACGCCGGCCTCCCGCGCGAGGAAGTCCGCCGCCGCCCGAAAGCCCAGGGCAGTGCGGACCCGGGCCAAGGACTGAAATGTCATTTCAGCGGCCCCGGGGTACAAGTAGACAGCCGGCCCGCCTGTCCTTCGTGCCTTAGTGTCTCGTGGCCCCGCGTACAAGTAGAGAGCCGGCCCGCAACTCGCTGACCGGCTCTTCTCCCCTTGTTCTCGCGACTCCTGCTACCAGCGCGGTTCGCGCCTGCTGCGGCCGCCGCCGCCACCGAAACCGCCCGACCTCTCCGGCCTGGGCCGCGCCTCGTTGACAGTCAGATTCCGACCGCCGAAGGGCCGATCGTTGAACTGCTCAATCGCCTTCTGGGCCTCCGCATCGGTGCTCATCTCGACGAAGGCAAACCCGCGAGCGCGGCCCGTGGCCATATCGCGCATCACGTTCACCGACTCGACGGTTCCCGCCGTGGCGAACAGATCTTCGAGAGCCTGCTCACCCGTGTCGTAAGGAAGGTTGCCTACGTAGAGCTTTCTACCCATGATCCTCGACTCCTCGTCCCGCCTTTGCGGAACCTGGGACGGCCGCGGCCGTCAGTCATTTTGCGACGCGATCCTGGATGGACCGCATGATGGGGCTCGTAGCTAAGCTGAGGACGTCGCGGAAGGCAGAAAGGCTCTTGACGCGTGTACTGCAGAAGCGGCCCAATCTCCAACAGTATACCACACACCGTCTCGAGCGGGCGTCAAGCGCACGGCAGGGCAATGGCACTCGACGCCCTAGTCGGTCGGGCTTCCGGCAAGGTCAACTTGGAGCGTCGGGGCGGGGCCTACCGAGGGCAGCCAGTTCCTCCGGGTCACCGCGGTGGTTGGCTCGAGTCGCCGGCCGTTCGGGAAACG
The DNA here is from genome assembly GCA_041947015.1 of Vicinamibacterales bacterium. Classification (GTDB taxonomy): domain Bacteria; phylum Acidobacteriota; class Vicinamibacteria; order Vicinamibacterales; family Fen-181; genus JBHGBL01. The sequence continues at coordinate 125,947 of JBHGBL010000007.1, read as the reverse complement.
CCACGCCTCCAGGCGGGCTGCCCACAGTATCGCCGGTCCCGCCATGTGGTTCAGCGCCCGGCTGACTACCCCGAATTCGCGCTCGAGGTTCTTCCGGAGGGAGCGGATGCGCTCGCTGACCGGCCGGTTCGTTGGCTTCAAGTACTTCTCCATCCCGAAGAGAGCGGCCCCGTACCATGTCCTGAGCTGTCCGGCTTCGGCGGCCACGCGCTCGCGGACGCGCGCATCGAAATCGTCCTTGTACATCCGCCAGCCGTTGTACATCGTCCGCATCATCCGGTACAGGCTCGGGCCGTTGCGCTCGAAATCCAACCTGAACGCCCAGTCGAGGAACCGCTTCGACTCGGCTGCTGAAATCGCCGGGTGCCGGAAATTGAACTGGTACTGGCCGTGGATGTCAGCGAGGTCGATCCCGGGCAGCATGCTTCCGCGCTTCTCCATCTCCGTGTACAGTGGAGTGCCAGGCACTGGCGTATAGAGCATGAACTGGTGGAAGTCGGTGTCGTGGGCAACCGCGTGCTCGATCTCCCCGACGATGTTCTCGGGGGTGTGATGCTCGAGGCCGACGATGCTCGAGCCCAGTATCCGTATGCCGTGGCGCTGCAGTTCGGCCGTCAGGGTGCGCGTGTCGGTTCCCTTCAGCTTTCCGTAGGCGCTCCGAGGCGATTCCAGTCCCAGCCAGATCCAGGCTACGCCCAGCTCGACGAGCTCGCGCATGGTGTACTTCGATATCGCATTGGCCGAAGAGAAGACGTAGAAGGACCAGGGCTTGCGGTTGGCCTTCATCCGCGACAGTAGTTCGAGCGCGCGCTTCTTCTGCAGGAGAAAGTTCTCGTCCATCACGAAGAAGGTGCGGACGCCGAGCTCAGCCTCGGCTTCCGCCATGACCCGATAGAGCTCCGCGCCCGTCTCGTAGAAGTTTACGATGTGCCCCTTTCCGCCGAAGAACGCCGATGTCGTGCAGAAGTTGCAGCCCATCGGGCAGCCGACCGAGGGGATTATCGTCGCTGCCGTTTCGCCGTTCGACGCCGGAAGCCCGAGCGTCCTGAAGCCGAAAGCGGAGCGGATGACCGGGTGATTTATGGGCCGCTCCGGATCCTCGCCGAGGTACTCGCGGAACCAGCGGATGCCTTCTCCCTTCACGATGTGATCGGCGTCGATCATCCGCTCGATGCCTGGAATCGCGGCGACATGCCCGCCGACCACGATCTCGGAGCGGGGCGAGTGGTGCCGCACGAGGCGGCACATCTCGCGGACCTTGCCGATGTTGACGATGATCGACGAGATGCCGACGACGTCGTAATGCTCCGCGGTCAGCTCCTGCACGAAACGCTCGCGCGTGGGAAAGTCCAGGACCGTGCACGGGGCGGAGATATTGTGCTGCAGGAAGAGGATGCCCCAGGATCCGTGGAACATCCGCAGAGAGAACGGGCCCTGCTCGCGCGTCACTTGGTTCTGATAGAGCTCCATCGGGTTGATGGCCCGGCTGCCGAACTCGCTGTCGACCGCGTAGGGGCCGAACACCGACGAGAGAAGGACGCGCACACGGATCCCCTTGGGATGCTTCTTCATTCCACCTCTTCGCTCAGAAGGGACACAGTCAGTGTAGCACGGCCCGTGCAGCGGCGACAGCCTGCTCTGAGTGCAGCAGGGACGATGGCAAGGCGCCGGGTTCGGGACCGAAGGCTCGAGTGCACGGTTGAAACAGCGCCTTCCGACGCTGAAAGGTTCCTGTTGAGTCCGTTGCACGCCCGGCGTCGTTCGGACCGGCGCGGCAGCCAGGCGGACGAAGTAGAATAGGCGCCATTCGAGTTGTGTCCTTGGACGAACGCCCGACCGTCCTGCTCGTAGGCCCCGGCGGCCTTGGCGGAGCGACGCTGGACCTGCTGGTGCGCGAGCGCTGGCCGGGGCAGATCGTTGTCGCGGGCCGCGATGCGGATCGCGGTTCCCGGCGCGCGAACGTTGCCCGGCTGGCCGCCGTCCGGCTCGGTTTCGATCCTGACGTGAGGTTCGAGCCGATGGACGTTCGCGAGATCGCCGGCACTGCGACGGCCCTCGCCAGGATACGCCCCGCCATCGTCCTGAGCACGGCAAGCCTGCAGTCGTGGTGGCTGGCCGATCTGCTGCCCGAGGAAGCTTCAGCTCCCCTTCGCCGCGCGCGCTTTGGCGCATGGCTTCCGGTCCACTTCGTTCTCACGAAGAAACTGATGGAAGCAGTGAAGGCGGCCCGAACGCCCGCCATCGTCCTGACCGCGCCGTTCCCGGACGTTGTCAATCAGGTGCTCGGCCGCCTCGGCCTCGCTCCGGACGCCGGCATCGGCAACGTGGACGAGATCGTCCCCAAGATCGAGCTTCTCGCGGCTCGAAGGCTGAACGCCCGCCCGGACTCAATCAGGGTGCTCCTCATAGGCCATCACGCTCTCGAGGCCGCCGCCTTCGGCAGAAACCGCGGCGATACGGTGCCGCCGCATTACCTTAGAGTCGAAAAGGACGGCCTCGACGTTACACCCGAAGTCCACGCAGAGGAGCTTCTGCTGGCGCCTTGCCCGCTGTCACCGGGACCCTCATGGCACACGCTCACCGCGGCCTGCGCGATCCGGCTGATGCGCGCGCTCATGTCCCCCGAACCGTCGCTCCGGCATGTTCCCGGTCCTCACGGTCTGCCGGGCGGCTACCCGGTCTGGGCCAGCCGCGACGGGATCTCGCTCGCAGAAGTCGGCGGCATCACGCTCGAGGAGGCGGTAAGACTGAACGAGGCGTCGCATCCGTTCGACGGTGTCGAGCGGGTGGAAGAGGATGGCACGGTAGTCCTCGAAGAGTCCTCGGCCGAGGCGATGCGCCAGACGCTCGGTTACGATTGCCTGCGCGTTCAGCCGTGCGACATGGAGGAGCGCGCCTGGGAGCTGCTGGAACGGTTCAGGCAGTACGCGAGCAGGCACGGGGCCGACGTGGATCGCCTGTCGCGGCTGGTCCGGTGATCGCGGACTCGATCGAAACGGAACGGGCAGATGTCATACGTCACGAGAGAATCCAAGAGGCTGTTCGAGCGAGCGTTGAAGGTGCTCGTCGAGGGTGGCAGCTCGCCGTCGCGGGGCCCGGCCAACTACGGCGACTATCCGCCGTTCATCTCGTCGGGCCGCGGCTCGAAGCTGCGCGACGCCGACGGCAACGAGTACATCGACTGGATGATGGCCTACGGCGCACTGCCGTTCGGCCACGCCCACCCGCGAATCGTTGCGGCGGTGGCGGAGGCGATGTCCAGCGGGAGCTTGTTCGCCGCCGCGTCGGAGGTCGAAATCGAGGTGGCGGAGCTCCTCCAGAAGGTGGTGCCGACCGCCGAGCGAGTGCGCTTCGCCAACACGGGTACAGAGGCGGCGATGGCCGCCATACGGCTTGCCCGCGGTTACACTGGCCGGCCGAAGTTCATCAAGTTCGAGGGACACTACCACGGCTGGTACGACGACTTCCTGGTCAGTGCCCACCCGCACCTTCCGACCTCGCTCGGCCACCGGCGCGACCCGGTCCCCGTGCCCGAGAGCTCCGGCCTCAACAGGCATGCCCTCGAGGACACGATCCTCGTTCCGTGGAACGACCTCGAAGCGCTCGGGCGTGCGATCGACAACCACCGCGGGCAGGTTGCCGCAATCATCACAGAACCGGTGATGGCGAACATGGGCGTCATCCCGCCTGAGCCCGGCTACCTCGCGGGTCTCGAGGAGATGGCGCGGGCCAACAAGATCCTCTTCATCCTCGACGAGACGGTGACCGGCTTTCGCATCGCAGCGGGTGGATGCCAGGCTCACTACGGCCTGCGCCCGGACATCTGCACGTTCGGCAAGGCGCTCGGAGCGGGCCTTCCGGTGGCTGCCTTCGCCGGCAGGGCGGAGGTAATGGAAGCCCTCGCGTGGGGCGGGGTTTTGCACTACGGCACGCAGAACGCCTCGCGCGTCGGCCTCTTCGCGGCGAGGGAGAGCCTGCGGATGATGATTGAAGACAATGGGGAGGCGCTGCGCCGGACGTGGGCGACGGCGAACGATCTCGTCGAGGGCCTGCGGTCCGTCTTCGCCGAAACCGGAACGCGCGCCATCATCCAGCACGTGGGGCCAATGCTCCAGGTAATGTTCACCGAGCGGGACGCCATACGCGACTACCGCGATTTCTGCGCGTTCGTGGACCGTCCGCGCTACCGAAGGCTCGCGTTGTCGCTCCTGGCCCAGGGCGTCTACATGAGCCCGTCGGCGGCGCTTCACTCCGTCGCTTCGGCCGTCCACAGCCGCGAGGACGTGGCCTTCACTATCGAGGCCGTGAGAAAGGTGCTTGCGAATGCCGGCAGGTGAACGCTCGGGAGGTTTCGCAGGGCGCGTCGCAGTAGTCACCGGAGCCGCTTCCGGCATCGGCCAGGCCATCGCGGGGCTGCTGGCGCGCCGAGGCGCGACCGTCCTCGCGGTTGACATCAATCGCGAGGCCGGCGAAGCCGCTGCGGACGAGATCCGCGGCGCCGACAGCTACGTCACGTTCGTCCACGCCGACGTTGGAAGGGTGACCGGCTGCCAGCAAGTCGTCAACGAGGCGCTGCGCCTCTTCGGCCGTCTCGACATTCTGGTGAACAACGCAGGCATAATCAGGCGGGCCACCATCGTCGAAACCAGCGAGGAGGAGTGGGACCGCCTGATGGACGTGAACCTGAAATCCGTCTACATGCTGTCGAAGCTTGCGGTGCCGGTCATGTCCGAGGCGGGTGGAGGCGTCATAGTGAACATCGGTTCCGGCTGGGGGCTCGTTGGAGGACCACGCGCCGCGGCCTACTGCGCGGCGAAGGGAGGCGTTGTACAGCTCACCCGCGCGATGGCAATAGATCACGGGCCGGCCCGAGTACGCGTCGTCTGCGTCTGCCCGGGGGACACCGAAACGGCGATGCTGCTCGACGAGGCGCGCCAGCTCGGCGAGGCGCTGCCAGATTTTCTGCAGGCCGCCGCCGCGCGCCCGCTGGGCAGGGTCGCACAACCTTCGGAAATCGCCGAAGCCGTCTGCTACCTGGCGAGCGACGCGGGTTCGTTCATCACGGGCACGACCCTGGTCGTCGATGGCGGAGGCCTCGCAGGCGGATGACGATGACGGCGCCTGGTGGCGAAGCGCCTGCACGTGGGACTCGGTTACCGAGTCAGAAGTAATCGGTCTGTCGCGCTGCGATCGGGTCAGGACCATGAGGACACGAAGTGCGACGGGCTCCCGGGCGAATGCATGCTGACCACGGGGGGATTCATGAAGGGTCTCGCGGGAAAGAGGGTGCTTGTGACAGGCGGGGCCAGCGGGATCGGCGCAGCGACGGCCGAGCGTTTCCTCGCTGAGGGCGCCGGGGTGATCGTCATCGACCGTGACGAGGAGGGGTGCAGGCGAATCGGACGTGATCTGCCTGGCCTCGCTGCCACACTGATTGCCGACGTCTCGGACCCGGCAGCGGTCGATGCCGCCTTCGAGCAGGTGGACGCGAAATGGCAGGGCCTGGACGTCCTGATCAACAACGCCGGTATCAGCATCCGCAGAGCATTCCTCGACGTGACGTTCGACGAGTGGAGGAAGGTGCTCGCCGTCAACCTCGATGGAGTGTTCCTCGTGGCCCGCGCGGCCGCTCGCAGAATGGCCGCTGCATCGGGCGGCGTCATCCTGAACATGGGATCGACCAACGGCCTTGCCGGATACCCGTTCTACGCCGGGTACAACGCGTCGAAGGCCGGCGTGATCGAGCTCACGCGCTCGATGGCGCTGGAGCTTGCGCCGTCGATCCGCGTCAACGCGGTCTGCCCGGGTTACGTCCTCACGCCGATGCAGGAAGGGGAGTACACGCCCGAGATGATTGCAGAGGTGAACGCGAAGATCCCGATGCGGCGGCACGCTCGCCCCGAAGAAGTGGCCGCGCTCTTCGCTTTTCTCGCTTCAGAGGAAGCAGGCTACATCACCGGGCAGTGCTACGTGCTCGACGGCGGGGAAACGGCGGGAGGACTGGCGAGCCGCTAGCACGGCTGATAATCGATCGCGGGTCGCGGATCGGCCGAAGGCGCGGGCTCAGCCCTCCGACCGAAGCTCCTTGCCCATGACGATCTTCCTTCACGCCGGCGCGCAAGGCCCGGCGGCAATTCCAATAGGCGAGGCTCCCGAAGGTGGTGGCCGCTTCGGCCGTCGCGACGGGTTCTGTCACGAGACGGACTCGCCCCTGCCTCACCGCGTCGAGAACAGCATCGGGGCTCGGTTCAGCGTCCACCAGCGAATAGGTCAGCCCCAACTTCAGCAGCCTGTGAGAATCCGAGTTGCCTACGACCGGACGGCCGTGGCGTCGGGCCCAGACTGAGGCGTGGTCGTTGAACGCGCGAGGCTTCTTCGCACAGAACCACGTGAACTCGACCGTGTCGAAGATGTCCGCGTTGCGATCCATCAGGCCCCGCAGGCAGGCTCGTGACCGGTAGAAGGGGTGTGGCGCCACCACGAGCCCGCCGAAGCGCTTCTTGAGCTGGTCGAAGTCCTTCACGGTTTCCGCGACCGGCGAAAGTTCAGGAGCAGCAAATGCCTGCCCCGGATCGTCCGCTCGACTCCGGGTATCAGGACGACCCGTCGCTCCCGCGCGCAATCCGCCCACGGGGCAAGATCCAGCTGGCGGTCGTGGAGCGTCACGGCGATGGCGTGGTATCCGAGGTCGGCGGCGCGATCGATCAGCTGCTGCGTTGAGTGAGATGTCAAGTCCTGCGGGTCGTCGGAAGTGTGCGCGTGCAGGTCGATCTTGAGCATTCCGTTGCCAGCGTGCCGTTCATCGCCGCCCGAAAGGCTGCGCAAAGGGTGCGCCATTCCCGGAACCGATTTCGCGTTCTCCTGACCGACTGGACCGGGATTGCCTGCCGCGCTATACTGAGCTTCTGGATTCCCCAGATCTCCCAAGGCAACAAAACCGCCACAGGGGTAGCAATGACTCCGACCGAACCGAAGCGCGATGAATTGCTGCGGCGGGTTCGCGGAGAATACCTGGAGATGCCGGGGCTCCGTCTGACGTCCAAGCAGGCGCAGCGGCTCTGGACGCTGGACCGTCCGACGTGCGAGTCGCTCCTCGACTCGCTCGTCGAGTCGAAGTTCCTGGCTCGCGCACGCGACGGCTCGTTCGTGCTGTCGCGCGGAAGGTAAGAGCGAACTCCGCGGCCGACCGGCGCGTGGAACCGGGACGCCGGCGGTGTGCCCGAGCTCCGCCTGCTCAGGCCTGCTTCTTCTTGGAATCCCCGTCGTCGTCCTCGCGCGTTCCCACCTCGTCCTTGAAGCCGCGGATTGCCTGCCCGAGGCCGCGCCCCAGGCCCGCGAGCCGCGACGTGCCGAAGATGAGCAGGATGATGAAAGCGATGATCAAGAGCTCCGGAACCCCGAGGCCGAACATCAGTGTCCTCCCAGCCTTTCCGCCGGCGTGCGGCCGGCGAACAAGCTTAACCGATAACGGTCAAACGCGCTCGAGCGCCTGGTCGAGGTCCGCAATCAGATCGTCGGCATCCTCGATGCCGACGGCGTAGCGGACCAGACCGTCCGTTATCCCGGCCTCGACGCGGTCCTTGGGCGCCATTCCCGCGTGCGTCATCGACGCCGGGTGTTCGACGAGCGACTCCACGCCGCCGAGCGAAACGGCGAGCGTCGCCACCCGCACGTTGTCCATGAGCGCCCGCCCGGCCTCGTACCCGCCCTTCAATTCGAAGCTGATCATTGCGCCGAAGCCGTTCATCTGACGTCTGGCGAGCTCGTGCTGCGGATGCGACTCCAAGCCGATGTAGTTCACGCGGTCGACCTTTGGGTGAGCTTCGAGCCACCGCGCGATACGCACCGCGGAAGCTTCCGCTCGGTCCATTCGTACCGCCAGCGTCTTGATGCCCCTCAAGACCAGGAAAGCCTGGTGTGGGTCCATGTTGCAGCCCAGGTTGACCATCATGGAGCGGAGCCGCCTGAGTAGCGGCTCGGTCCTCGCAACCACGATGCCTCCGACGACGTCCGCGTGGCCGTTGATGAACTTCGTCACGGAGTGGAAGACGACGTCGGCGCCGAGCTCGAGCGGGCGCTGCAGATACGGGCTCGCGAACGTATTGTCGACGACAAGGAGCGCGCCGTTGTCGTGGGCGATTTCAGCGGCCCCGGAGATGTCCGTCACGAGCATCGACGGGTTCGACGGGCTCTCCACGTAGACCATACGGGTTTCAGGGCGCACGGCCCGCCGAATGTTCTCGAGGTCGGACGTGTCCACGTATGTCGATTCGACGCCGAAGCGCGACAGGTGGTTCTCGATTAGGCCGCGCGACGGCCCGTAGATCGAGGCCGTGCCGACCAGGTGAGCGCCCTTCTCCAGAAGCGCCATGTAGATGATCGATACCGCTCCCATCCCCGAGGCAGTTGCGATGGCGCCGAAACCGTTCTCGAGTTCCGCTACTTGAGCTTCGAGCGCGGCGATCGTCGGGTTGCCGATCCTGGTGTAGATGTAGCCGGCCGCGACGCCCGCGAAGCGATTGGCCCCGTCCTGCGAATCGTGGAACGCGAAGGTGGACGTCTGGTAGATGGGGACGGTGGCGCTGCCGAACTGATCCTCGAAGTGCGCACCGTGCACCAGCTTCGTTCGAATCCCGAGGTGCTTCGTATCCATCTGGTGTCCTTTGTTCCGCCAGTCGTGCGCCTCGAGCCCGTTCAGAGGCGGTGCCCATATCTTGCAGCTCGAAGCCCGAAGCGCGCCATCACTCCCGGCGTGCCCTTTCGTACACCACCTTGCCGTCGACGATCGTCATGTCCACGTTCATCTTGAGGATGTCCTTCGGGTCGATCTCGAGAAGGTTCCGATCGCAGACGGTCATGTCGGCGAGCTTGCCGGGACGGATGGAGCCCCGGACGTCTTCGTCGAAGGCCGCGATGGCATTGTTGATAGTGTAGGCCCTCAGCGCCTCTTCCATCGATATCTTCTGTTCGGGGAACCAGCCGCCCTCCGGCTTCCCGTTCAAAGTCGTTCGGTTGACCGCCGCGTGAAGCAGGTACTTCGGGTGTGCGTGATACTCTGCGGCCGAGGTTCCCGGCCAGTCCGACCCGAACGACAGCATGGCGCCGTTGTCCAGGAGCGACTTGAAGGCGTAGGCGCCTTTGCAGCGCTCGTGGCCGATCCGCTGTTCCATCCACCTCATGTCGTCCGAGATATGGTACGGGTTGACCTCGGCGATCACGTTCAGAGCCTTGAATCGGGGGAAGTCCTGCGGCCGGATTACCTGGGCATGGATGACGCGGAAGCCCGAGAGGTCCTTCCCGAGTTCCTTCGCCAGCCGCTCGTAGGTGTCCAGCATCAACGCGCTGCCCTTGTCTCCTATAGAGTGCACGTTCGAGACGAAGCCGGCCTCGTACCCGAGCTCGATCAGGCGGTACATCTTCTCCATGTTCGGCTCGAGCAGCTTCGGGTCGTCGCTGGTGTGCGGCCGGTAGTGCCCGTAGTTGCCCGGCTGGTCGTCGTACGGCTCGAAGAAAAGCGCGCCGTGGGTACCCATGATGCCGTCGATGTACCCCTTGAGCGCACCATATCGGAGGTATCGGTCGCGCCGCTTCGTTACCGGGTGGCTGCCCATCGTGAAGCCCGCGCTGCGCAGTTCCTGCCCGCGCGAAAGGTCCGGCCGCATCCACACCCGGCAGGTGAGCCCGCCCTCGTTCTGGATCTGCACGAAGCGCTCCGCCTGGTCGGCGCCCGTGATGTCATGTATCTCTGCGATCCCGAATTCCGCCAGTTTCCTGAGGGCCGCGCGGTTCTCGTCGAGGAGCCGCTCTCGGGACTTCGGTTTCCGCACCTTCCGTATCGCCGCGAGCGCCAAAGACCCCTCGTAAATCAGCCCCGTTGGGCGACGCTGCGCGTCGAGCTTCATCCCGGCCAACGGGCGCCGGTCGAGCCCGGCCGCCTGCAGCGCCGGGGTGTTGGCGAGGAAGAGCTTGCCGTCGAAGCTCGACAGCAGGCAGGGGTTGTCGCGAGTCAGATCGTCGATCGTCTCCTTCGTCGGCTCCCACCTGCCCGCCTTCTTCTCGCCCGCCGCCTCGGCCCCGAGCGCCCACTGCTCGTACGCGCCCCAGAGGCCGCCCGTGATCCACTCGCCCGGTCCTACTATCGCGACGACGCGGGCGATCTCCTTCCTCAACCCTTCGTCGTCGGCAACCGTCATGAGGTTTACGTCGTTGACGAGCGCTCCGGCGGAATTGAAGTGCGTGTGCGCGTCGATGAACCCGGGCAGGAGGAAGCGGTTTTCAAGATCCACTACCCTGGTCTCCGGACCGATGTAGGCGTCCCCTTCCTCGTCGGTCGAAAAGACCGCAACGATCGTGTTGCCTTTGACGGCGACGCCACGGGCCTAGGGGCGATCGGCTTCCATCGTGTACACGTCGCCGTTCTTCAGGACCAGGCTGGCCGGTTCAGGTCGCTTGCCGCATGCCACCGCCGTCGCGGCGCAAGAAACCAGTAGCATGACGATCTCGAGCTTCTTCATCCGGGCCTCCTCGATCCGATAGCCGACGGTGTCGGCGCTGGAGAAGGCGCGTTTTCGCCGTCCGCCTGCCCCGTCGACGGCCTCGTCGAGCAGCCAATGGTAGCAGACCCGGCGGCGCGCCGGCCCGGCGGGCCGCCGCGCTGCCTCGTGCTATGCTATGCGCCCGACCGGACCGTTCCTGTTTGCCGGCGCCAGCCCCCGGCGCCCCGCGGCCTTCGCTCGACAAACGCGAGGAGATGTCTCTATGAAACACCGCTTTGTGATCACGCTGCTGATCGTGGGCATCGGGGCTCTCGCGCCGGCGGGAGGACAGGAGCTCAGCCTGAGCAGCCATGTGATCGAGAGGGTCCTGCCGAACGGCCTGAAAGTGCTCATGGTCCGGCGGACCGAGGCACCGCTCGTGCGCTGCATCCTGGCCTACAGGGTAGGCTCGGTGAACGAGCGGCCCGGCATCACAGGCATCTCGCACTTCCACGAGCACATGATGTTCAAGGGCACGAAGAGCATGGGCATCAAGCCGGGCACGCTCGAGAAGGACATGGAGTACGACCGCCGGATCGACGCCCTGATGGCTCAGGTGGTCGAGGAGGAATCGAAGGTCAAGGGCCGGGACGACCAGAAGATCGTCGAACTGAAAAAACAGGTCTCGGACCTCATCAACCGCCAGAAGGCGGAGACCATCGTGAGCGAGGAGCTGTGGGCGGCTTACCAGGAGGCCGGCGGCACGGGCATCAACGCCTCGACCGGTCAGGAGATGACCCAGTACTACGTCACGCTGCCGAAGAACAAGCTCGAGCTCTACCTGGCGCTCGAGGCCGATCGCATGTCCAACCCGGTCTTCCGCGAGTTCTACTCGGAGCGCGACGTTCTCGTCGAAGAAAGGAGGATGAGCGAGAACTCTCCCGGGTTCTTCTTCCAGGAGCAGCTCCAGGCCACTTTCTACGCAGCCAGCCCGTACCGATGGCAGGTTGTGGGCTGGATGTCCGATCTCTCCAGGATCACGAAGCAGGAGATGATCGAGTACCGCGAGCAGTTCTACCGGCCCGACAACGCCACGCTGGTCCTCGCTGGCGATCTCGAGCCGGACGCGGTGATGAGGCTGGTCGCAAAGTACTTCGGTGGGATACCGTCGAAGGGCAAGGCGCCGCGTGTACGGACCGAAGAGCCTTCGCCGCAGTTCTACAAGCGGACCTTCGGCGAGAACTTCAAGCCGCCGTACGTGGAGAAGCGGGTGCTCGGGCGCGCGGCGACAAACCCGCAGGTGATCGTCATGTTCCACATCCCGCCTCTCTGGCACGACGATCTCGCGCCCCTCTACATGCTGGGCCGGGCGATGAGCGCCAGGACGGGGAAGATGTACCTCGACCTGGTCATCGGGCGGGAGCACGCCACAAGCGTGATGGCCGCCGCCTCCAACTCGATGTACGACGGCAGCTTCCGCGTTGCGGCAACAGCCAAGGAACTCAAGAACGAGGTGGTGGTCCCTCTCGACCAGCTCGAGAAGGAACTCTGGGGCTACATCGAGGAGGCCAAGACGACGCCAGTCGGAGCTGACCTGCTGCAGCGGATCAAGAACAGCGTCGAGGCGGAGTACCTCCAGAGCCTGGCGGGCACCGGCATCGCCGGGACCCTCGCCCGCATGGAAACAGCCTACAAGTGGCAGTTCATCGAGGAACAGTTCAAGCAGCGAATGGCGGTGACGCCCGAGGATATGATGCGGGTGGCCAGGCTCTACTTCACCCGCGACAACTCCGTCACCGGCGTCCTGGAGCGCGAGAAGTAGCGGCGCCCTGGCGCGTCGAGGAAGGACATGACGATGATGAAACACCTCTCCGCTTCATCGCTGATCGCGCTGCTGCTCTTGGCCGTCGGCTTCGCGGCCAGCGATGCCCCAGCAGTGTTCCCTGCTGCTTCCGCGTTGGCGGCGGCGCAGCAGGGCCCGCGCCCGGAGCAGTTCAAGTTCGCCCCGCTGGACTTCAAGCCGCCCAGGGCGGCCGACTTCCGCACGGTGCTCTCGAACGGGCTCGTTGTCTACATCGCCGAGGACCACCAGATCCCCTGGTTCGAGGCGACCCTGCTCTCGAAGGTTGCAGGGGGCGCAGGCGGTCGGGGCGGCGGGAGCCCTTCTTTCCTGGAGCCGAGGGACAAGTTGGGCGTCCAGGCGCTGACGACAACGATCATGCGCACCGGTGGCACCACCACCATGACCGGTGAACAGATCGACGAGCGGATGGAGTTCCTGGCCGGCACGGTTTCGGCAACCGGGCTCTCGATCCACATGCGGCACGTCGACGAGGGTCTCAAGATCTGGATGGACATCCTCAACAACCCGGCCTTCCCTGAGGACAAGCTCCGGCGTGAGAAGGACCAGATCCTCGTCGGCATCCGCAACCGCAACCGGAACGTGAGCACCGTCGGCCGGAGGACCTTCCAGGAACTGGTTTACGGAAAGGACTCGCCCATAACAGCGGAGCCGACCGAAGCCATCACGAACGGCATCACCCGCGAGGATCTGGTCGCCTGGCACAAGAGGTACTGGGGCGCGAACAACGCCATTCTGGTCGTTGCCGGCGACTTCAAGAAGGACGACATGCTCGAGAAGCTCGAGGCAACCTTCGGGAAGTGGCGCACTGCGGAGAAAGCGATCCCCAAGTACCCGAAGGTTCAGCAGGCGTCCAAGGGCGGTGTCTACATGGTGCAGCCCGAGGGCGCCACGCCGAACCAGGGCGTGATACTCATCGGCCACGTCGGCCTGACCACGGACGACCCCGACTACCCCGCGGTAGATCTCATGAACTACACACTGGGCGGCGGTTCGTTCTCGTCGCGTATCACGCAGATCGTGCGCAACGACCAGGGCCTAGCCTACAGCACCAGCTCGCAGTTCCAGACCAACCCGCATTACCCGGGCACCTTCCAGGCGTTCTGCCAGACGAAGAACGCGACGGTCGTCTTCGCCGCGCAGCTGATGCTCAACGAGATCGAGCGGATGCACTCGGGAGACGTGACCGAGAAGGACCTCCAGTTCGCGAAGACGGCGCGTTTGAACGCCTTTCCAGCGATGTTCTCGACGACGTTCGGCAACATCCGGAACTTCGCATCCCTCGAGCTCGACGACCGGCCGCGCGATTACTACGACACCTACCTTTCCAGGTACGAGAAGGTGACGCTGGCCGACATCAAGCGCGTGGCGAAGAAGTACCTGCAGCCGCAGAACATGATCATCATGGTGGCGGGTGCCATCGACGAGTGCAGGAAGGGCGCCGACAAACTGCTGCCGAACCAGGCGATGATCGAGCAGATGGCTGCGAAGTTCGGCGGGCGGGCGATCGACGGGTTGGCCAAGAAGTACGGTGACGGCCAGGTGCACATCGTGCAGCTGGACAAGGCTGGCGGGACGAACTGAGGACCCTGGGTCGCGGCTCGAGAGCCTCGAGGCGTGAGTGCGGGTCTCGAGCTCCGAGTCAGCGACGAGAACCGCGGTTTCGGGCGCAGGATGTGGATACCGCCCACATCCTGCGTCTCAGGATCCGGAACTCAGCACTCGAGACTCAAGACCCAGAACCTTCCCTCCGTCACCTGATCACGTACCGCAGCCCGCCCCAGAACTGGTAATTGTTGCTGATGTCGTCCAGCTCGTCGAGGAATAACCTGCCCGACGCAACGAAGTACAGCCCGCTGCCGCTGGGTGCCTCGTAGACTCTCGAGCCGAACTGGATCGACCACACAGGAGCGACTGTGTCGCCGTGGGTGAAGTCCCAGATCCCGATGCCGGTCCCGATGAAGCCCTTCTTCTCGGTGAACCAGCGGTTGAACTCGACTTCGGCGAAGGCGCTCGAGTTACCGCCCTCCTCGAAGTTGATCGCGACGCCGGCGCCGGGCGCCATCCTCCACTCGGGCGACAACCGCACGTCGGCGCCGCCCTTGAAGCCGAGGAGCGGAGCACACTGCCCGGACGGCCCGAGCAGCGCCTGCAGGGCCGGGTCGTCGAAGTCCCGGACCCGCCGTTCCTTGCCAAAGGCGCCTTCGAAGAACGGGTCGATCTTGTCGCGTCGGAGGGCTTCCAGCCTCGCCTCTTCAGCCCGGCGCGCCTCTTCAGCCTTCCGCGCCTCCTCGGCCAGACGCGCCTCCTCGAGCCGCTTTGCCTCCGCCGCCTTGCGGGCCTCCTCGGCCTTGCGGGCCTCCTCGGCCTTGCGGGCCTCCTCGGCCTTGCGCGCTTCTTCCGCCTTCCTGCGGGCCTCTTCCGCCCGTCGCGCTTCCTCCGCCAGTCGGGCCTTCTCGGCCTCAGCCTTCGGGCTCTCGCCGACGGTCAGGAGCGTGATGTTGCCGCACGGCTTCGGCACGACGAAGGTGTAGCCCTTGTTGCCGTCGTCGATGAAGAACTTCCAGGCGGCGAAGGGCTTCCGGCCACCCCAGCGAACCATCCGGATGATTTCCGGCTTGCCCCTGTTCTTGAGGGCCATCCACTCGTAGGTCGTCCCTACATCGATGGTCGTGTCCTGCATTACGGCCGGGTCAGCAGCCTTCAAGATGTCCAGCACCTGCGGCGCCAGCGAGGGCATGCCGGCCATGTCGAAGGCGGCGGCTAGGTCCTTCTGGAAGCGGGGTTGTGCTGCCATCTTCTGGACCGCACCCAGATCTCGCAACGGCCTGTAGAAGCTACGCGGACCGCCAAGCCGCGTAGCCGTGCGGTAACCGTCGCCGGTCGCCGCCTGCCCGGTTCGCTGCTGGGCTGCCGCGCCGACGGCCGTGGCCGCCAGAAAAGCCCCCGCCAGCACGACAGCCAACCCGTTTCGCGTCTTCTTGGTGGTCATACCATGCTCCGTTCTCCCCGGGGAGCCCGGCTCCCGGAGCGCTCGCCCGTCCGCTCGCAACAGTCGTCTCGCTCCACGCATGCGCCGAGTGCGATTGTCCCTGGCACGGGCTCTTCCCCAATTGTTTCCGAGCGACTCGCGCGGCCGCACCGGCACTGCGGAGCAAGATCCGAGCTCGTCCGTATGATACCCCAAGCCGGGCTAAGCTGTCGCTCCTGCAGCGGTTGGGTGCAGTGCCGGGGTCGTCGTGGCTTGGTGGCGGCCGTTGGCGGACGGTTTCCTCACGCACGGACACTTGGAGTAGAACGTGCCGGTACGGTGTCCCTTGTTGCGGCTCTCGTGGTGATCCCGCTTGCGGCAATCGTCGGGGTCAGGTCTTCTGCCGCCCGGAAATGCCGACCGCAACGGGCACCGGCTGGAGGACACGCGCGAGTTCAGCCGGTGCCAGCCCGACGAGAAAGCCGCGGCTGCCGCCATTGACGAAGACGGTGTCGAGATCGAGGATCGTGCGCTCGATGTGGACCGGCATCTTCTTCCTGGTACCGAAGGGCGATATCCCACCGACCATATAGCCCGTGTGCCGTTGCGCCGCTTCGGGCGACGCCGGCGTGACAGAGCGGCGGCCCGTGGCACGGGCCAGGTTGCGGGTGGACACCTCGAGGTCGCCGTGCATCAGAACGATGAGGGGGCTGTTGGACTCGTCCTCCATCACGAGCGTCTTTATCACGCAGTGCTCGGGAACGCCCAGAGCCGCTGCTGCGACTCGCGTGCCGCCGCGCTCCTCGTAGGTGTAGAAGTGCTCGGTGAAGGCAACGCCTTCAGCCCTCAAGAGCCTCGTTGCCGGCGTCGACGGAGACTTGTGGGACATCTCAGTGTTGGACAAGGAATTCGGGATACTCCGCTGCCATCACTTGGAACTCAAGACTCGCAACTCAAGACTCGCAACTCAAGACTCGCAACTCAAGACTACTCGTCTCTCAGTCCTCATTTCCCAGTCCTCAGTCCTGCCTCTCCCTCCCGCGCAGCACCCCCAGGATGTTCGAGAAGTCGTCTGTCCACGCGCTCCCGCCTGTGGTTTCCACCTCACGCCAGCCTGCGAAGGCCGCCAGCGCCTGCAGGTCCTGCCGCGTTCGGGCCAGCACGACCCAGTCCGAGCCCTCCATCCCCTGCTCGTTCTGCCGAGGGGTAACCTCACCGTACTGGACGATGCCGGCGAGGCCGAGGTCGGCGGCAAGGCCGCCGAGTACGGGCTCGAGCCGCAGGTGCCGGTTGGAGATGTGGAACGCCATGACGCCGCCGGGCTTCAGACGCTGGACGTAGAGTTCGAGTGCCTCGCGCGTGAGCAGGTGCACCGGGATGGCGTCAGAGTTGAACGCGTCGAGCACGATGAGGTCGAAGCGCTCGTCCGGCGCGTTGAGGAGCGACAACCTCGCGTCGCCGATCACGACGCGGCAGAGATCGGCGCAGTGGGCGAGATAGGTGAAGAACCTGGGGTCCCGCGCGATCCGCTCCACGGCCGGGTCGATCTCGTAGAAGACCCACTCCTGGCCCGGCTTCGCGTAGGCGGCCAGCGTGCCGATGCCCAGGCCAACGACCGCTATTCTGCCGTTTTCGAGTCGACCGTCGAAGACCGAAAAGACCTCGCCGATCGGGCTCGTTCGATGGTAGTAGCTCAGAGGTTCCAGGAGCCGCATCGGGTCCGTGCTCTGCACGCCGTGAAGCGTCGTCCCGTTGAGAAGCGAACGGATCTCGCGCCGTTCGTCACGCTCGATCTGGTAGCTGCCGAAGAACGTCCGCTGGCGGTACTCGACGGTGTTGCGCTCTTCCCACGTTGTCCAGCCGGCCAGCATGGCCAGCCCGACGGCGAGGCCGAAACGCACAGGCCTGCCGGTGAAGAGCAGGCTGCCGGCCAGCACGGCTGCAAGGGCCGTGAGGCGCCAGTTCGTGTCCGAAGTCTGGCTGCCGACCGCCAGGATGATCCCCGCTGTGAGCAGACCGAAGCCAACGGGCAAAAGGAAGTCGAGCACGCGCTTCGAGCTCGTGCCCCGCGCCCCGAACCGCATTTCTGCGACGATTGCAGCCGCGGTGACCAGAAGAGGGTACTCGGTCGAGCTGGTGAAGACCACCGGTGCGGCCAGCGTCACGAATGCGCCGCCAAGCAGACCTCCGGCGGCGATCCAGAGGTAGAACTCGGTCAGGTGGCGCGCCCGGGGTCGGTCGTCTGCGAGCGCGCCGTGGCAGGCCAGCGCCAGCACCAGGAATGCGGCGAGGTGCAGCGGGACTATGACCGAGAGCGGCTCGGTGGCGCTCGTCACGAACAGGAAGGCAAGCGTCACGATGGCGACGGGCAGCATGAAGCCTGCGGCCTTGCGCACCGCCGAAGGCATCGAGCCGAAGGCGATCACGAAAGTGAGCAGGTAGAGCGACAGGGGGAGGATCCACAGGAGCGGGACCGGCGCGAGATCGCGGGTGACGAACGAGGTGACCGACAGAAGCAGGCCGGAAGGCACGGCCGAGAGAGCGACCCAGTTGAGGCGTCGCCTTGCTGTGACCCGCCCGGGGTTTCCGGTGCCGACGGCGTCCGGCGCCGCGGCCGCGCCATCGGGCAGGGCGGCTGCACCATCGGGCAGTGCTGCCGGGTTCCGCCGGGCCGCCAGCGCGCAAAGGGCGGTAAGGACGACGAGCAGCACGTAGCCGCCCGTCCATGCGCGGCTTTGCGCTCGCAGCGCCATCGCTGGTTCGATCGCCAGCGGGTAGGCGAGAAGCGCGAGGATGCTACCCGCATTGCTCGCGGCGTAGAGGAAGTACGGGTCGCCAGCCGATCGGGCGCGTGTCTCCGCAAACCACCGCTGGAGGGTGGGCGCGGAGGTGGCCACGGCCAGGAACGGCAACCCTACGGATGAAACGAGCAGGAGGAGAAGCCACGGGATCGGGTTGTCGTGCTGCGCCGGGGCCGAGCCGGCGGGTACGGCTAGCGGGAGCAGAGCGAGCGGCGCCGCAAGGAGGCCGAGTTGCACCCGCATCTGGCGCCGCAGGCCCAGCCAATGCGCGGAGCCGTGCGCCCAGGCGTAACCAGACAGGAGCGCCGCCTGGAAGAAGAGCATGCAGGTGTTCCAGACGGCCGGCGTCCCGCCGGCAAGCGGCAGCAGCATCTTCGCGAACATCGGCTGGACGAGGAAGAGCAGCGCCGCGCTGAGAAAGAGGGTCGCCGAGTACAGGAGAACCATCAGCAGCTCGAGTGGGAGGCGGGGCCGGCTCGATTATCCTGCCTTGCCGGGGACGCCTATGTAAAGCGCCTGCTCACGGTTTGATGGTAACTTGTTCAAAACCCGCTCTTCGGAGGGAAGCGTGGAGACGCCCGGCCGCATCTTTTCCGCAGCTCTGGTCGCCTTTCTGGCCTGCATGGGGGGCCCTACCGGGGTCTTCGCGCAGACTGTACCGCTCACGATTCTCCATACGAACGACACTCACGGCCACCTCAACCCTTTCAGCTACCCATCGATAGTTCCCCCGGGCTCGGACCTGTCAGGGCTGGCTGTCCGGACGGACATCGGCGGTATAGCGCGGCGCGCAACGCTCGTTCGTCAGGTGCGGCAGTCGCTCTCGGCCAAGAAGACGACGGTGTGGCTGATCGACGCGGGCGACTTCATGGATGGAACGTCATTCTCGACGGAGTACAAGGGCGAGGCCGACGTGGCGGCGATGAATGCGGCCGGGTACGACTTCGGGACTCTCGGCAACCACGAGTTCAACGACACGCTGGCCCAGCTGCGCAAGCTCGTCGCCATGGCGCGCTACCCCCTGGTCTGCTCGAACGTGGTCGACAGGTCCACCGGCCGCGCCCTGACAGAGGTATCCCGGGTCGAGAGAATCGGAGATCTTCGGGTCGGTATCTTCGGGCTGGTGACGCGCGAGGCTGCAAGCTACCCGGCGGCTAGGGAAGGCCTCGACTTGCTGGACGAAATCGAGACGGCCCGCAAGGTCGTCGCGGACCTGAGAGAACGCTCGGACATCGTTCTGCTCATCTCCCACGCGGGCGAGGAGCTCGACGAGAAGCTCGCGGCGTCGGTCCCTGGAATAGACGTGATCGTCGGCGGGCACTCGCACTCGCGGCTGCCGTCCGGGTCGTTCGTCTGGCATTCGGAGGAGCTCGTCGATGACAGCGTCAACGGCACCGTCGTGGTGCAGGCGCACCAGTGGGCTGGCGAGGTGGGGAGGCTCGACTTGCTGTTCGAGAAGAACCAGGAGGGAGCCTGGCACGTGACGAGGTACCGTGCGCGGCTGCTGCCGGTGACGGCAAGCTACGAGCCTGACCCGGAGGTCGCCGCCGTGGTCGAGAACTACTGGAAGCCGATTGCCGCCACCTTCGGCGAGGTGATCGGGACGGCCGTCGGAGATTTCACGAGCAGGGGCGACGATCGCGCCGACTACAACCTCGTTGCGGATGCAGTGAGGGAAACCTTCGGAGCCGAGATCGGGCTCGAGAACAACGGCGGGGTCAGGGCGCCGCTCGTCAGCGGCAAGATCACGCGCGAGGACCTCGTCAACATGGACCCGTTCGCGAACAACGTGGTCAAGTTCCGCATCACCGGCCGGGAGCTGCTCAGGATCCTCGCATCCTATGCCCCGGCGGTGTCGGGCGTGCGGTACCGGCTCGAGAACGGCAGCGTCACGGACGTAACCGTGGGCGGGCAGCCTCTCGACGAGAACCGGACGTACTCGGCGGTGACGAACTCGTACTTCGCCGGGTTTGCGCTAGAGGGATTCGATCTCGAAGACACGGGGCGCCTCAGGCTCTCTGTGCTCACGGAGTACGTGCGGAAGCAGGGGGTCGTGAGGCCGCGCTACGACGGCCGGCGCGTGGTCGTCGGGCGCCAGGGCTGAACGAGGCGCCCACCCCAGGCCCGAGGGAGCAGGCGCACCCGGAAGTTCCTGGTAGTTGATGGTGCCGCCGGGGCGGCGCGGGGGCTCACAACTATGGTTTCACCCACACAGACCGCGAGTACAGAATCACCGGGCGAAGAGCAGGAAGCGAAGGTATACGAGGCACTGAGGGCGCTGGGGATTCCCTTCACACGGCACGAGCACCCGGCTGTCTTCACGGTTGAAGAAGCGGAGCGGCACTGGGCGCAGATTCGAGCGACGCACTGCAAGAACCTGTTTCTGAGAAACCAGAAGGGCAACCGGCACTTCCTGGTCGTGCTGAGGGCGGACAAGCGCGCGGATCTCAAGGCGGTTGCCGCAGCGGCCGGCGAGGACAGGCTCAGCTTCGCTTCTGCGGAACGGTTGTCCAAGTGCCTGGGCCTCGTTGCCGGTTCCGTCTCTCCGTTCGGCCTGCTCAACGACGCAAGCCGAACCGTCCAAGTCATCCTCGATCAGGATCTGCGCGCAGCGGCCAGCGTTGCCTTCCACCCCAACGTCAACACCGCCACGATCGTCATCTCGTTCGCGGATTTCGAGCGGTTCCTCGCATCTCGCGGGAACCTCGTGAAGTGGGTTCGAGTCTGACGCGCGACTCCGGAAAGGTCTTGAATGCGAGACCTGACCCTACCGTCTCGAGACCTGCATCTTCTCCAGGATTTCTCCCAGCCGCTTGATTTCCTCCCCATAGAGCGCCCAGTTGCCGTCGCGCTGCGCCGCCAGGGCCCGGCGGTAGTGTTCGGCGGCCTGCTGGGCGAGCTGGCCGATCCCCGGCGCCGACTGCTGCGTTCCCGCTTCCGGGGACGCGGCCGGGCTGGCCCCCGGCGCAGTCGCAGTTTCCGTCGCCGGCGACTGAGCGGCGCCCGGGACGGGGAAGATGCGCGCGAGCGCGGCGTCGAGCGTTTCCTCCATCACGATCTGGTTCTGGTAGGCGACGATCACGCGCTTGAGCTCCGGTATGCGCCCGCCCGCGGCGCGCAGGTAGAGGGGGCGGACGTAGATGAGCGACTCTTCGATCGGGATGACGAGCAACGTTCCCTGGATCACCTCGGAGCCCTGCTGGTTCCAGAGCGTGATCTGCGGCGCTATGACCTGGTCCTGTGATATGCGCGCGACCACCTGCCGCGGCCCGAAGACGACCTTCTGTTTGGGGAACTGGAAGACCAGCAGGTGCCCATAGCGGTCGCCGTCGCTGCGCGAAACCATCCAGGCGGCCAGATTGTCCTTCTGCCGAGGGGTGAACGGCAGCATCTGTATGAACTCGGCCTGCTGCTCGCCCGGTAGCTTCATGATCGTGTAGTACGGCTGCATCGGCGTTGCGCGCTCCCGCTGCTCGATGGCCGGTATCTCCCACTGGTCTTCCTTGTTGTAGAAGGTCGCAGGGTTCGTCATGTGGAACGTGGAGTACATGGCTGCCTGGATTGCGAAGATGCCTTCCGGGTAGCGCAGCCTCGTCCGCAGATCTTCGTGCATCTCGGCCAGTGGCCGGAGAAGTCCGGGAAAGATCTTCGCGATGGTTGCGGCGACGGGATCGTCCGGGTCGATCAGGTAGAAGGTGGTCGTGCCGTTGTAGGCGTCGATCACGACCTTGATGGAGTTTCTTATGTAGTTGAGTCCCTGCGACGCCGGCATCGAGTAGGGGTAGGAGCCACTCGTGGTGTAAGCGTCCTGGATCCAGTACAGCCGGCCGCCAGCGATCGAGATGTATGGGTCTGAGTCGTAGCTCAGGAACGGCGCGATCTTGCGGACGCGCTCATCGATCCTGCGGTAGAAGAGAACGCGCGATTCCGCCGTGAAATCGTTGCTGAGGAGCGTCTTCAGGGAGCGGAACCGTATCGCGAAGAGCGCCCTTCTTAGGAGGGTGCCGACGCTCACGCCCCCTGTCCCGTCGTAGGACGTCGTGACGTTGTCGTCACCGCGGGGGTAGTGGAACTCCGGAGTTCGCGTCCTGACGAAGACGTGGTCGTTCGAAAGCTCGCCGTAGTAGATGCTCGGCTGCGTGAGCTTCAGGTCCACGGTGGACTCGGGCGGGAGGTTCTTGATGAACAGCACCGGGAGCCCTTCCGGCGTCACCTGGTTTACCGGGCCCAGGGTGACGCCGTAGCCGTGGGTGAAGGTGAGCCGCTCGTTGATCCAGCTCCGGTTGGGCAGGCTCGCCGAGTTGAGCTCTCTCGCCGACAGCATGATCTGCCGGTACCTGCCGTCGATCATGTAGCGGTCGTTGTCCACCGAGACGAAGTCGTAATAGGTCCTGATCTCCTGGATCTGCCCGAACGTATCCAGGAGGGGCTGGTGATCCCAGAGACGCACGTTGCCGAGCGTCTCGCTGTTCCGCTCGATGTCGCCGCGCGTGAGTATCGCGTCGCCCGACAGCTCCCGCTCCTCCACGCGATCGAGTGCGTATGCGCGTCTCGTGCCCGCGATCGTGTTCACGATGTAGGGCGTCTCCTTTGCCTGCTCGTTCGGCGTCACGACGAGTCTCTGGAGCAGGGCCGCGTAGGCGCTGCCTCCGAGGCTGACGACGATGTAGCCGGCGAAGGCGACGGCAACCAGCCGCAGGGCGCCTCTGTACGCCGCGACCGCGCAGAGAACTGCCCCGGCGAGGCTGAAGCCGGCGAGGATCCGGTAGGCCGGGATCCGGGCGGCCGCGTCCACGTACGCAACGCCGTGCACGATGCCCGAAGGCGTGACCAGCAGCCCCGGGACCGACAGCCATGCGCCGAAAGCGAGAACCATGAGAAGCAGGCCCGCAAGGAGCGCCACGTGACGCGCGGCGGCGCCGGCGGCGAAGAAGCCCCTGTTCAGGCTGACGCTGACCATCCCCGACACCCCGTAGGCAAAGGCGACGGCGGCGAGCGTCAAGCCGACGATCAGCAGCAGGAATCCCTGCACGAGGCGCAAGAAGGGCAGCTCGAAGACGTAGAAGCCCACGTCGCGCCCGAGGATGGGATCGGCCTCGCCGAAGGGCGTCTGGTTGACGTAGAACAGCCATCGTTCCCACTGTCCGTTTGCAGCCAGGGCGGCGAAGAGCGCGACCAACGCCACCCCGGCGAGCGCAATGGCCCTGATGGTGCCGGCCTGCATCACCACCATGCGCTGCCCGCCGTCCGGCGTGTTGATCAGGAAGTGCCTCGGGCGCATTCTTCTCAAGGCAGCCCGGACATTCAGCCCCATGAAGACCAGCGTGGCCACGAAGACGAACGCTGCGAGTGTCATCTTCGCCGCGATCGTGCGTAGGAATACCTGCTGATAACCCGTCTCGCCGAACCACAGCCAGTCGGCGTAGAAGCTCGTCGCCGAGGGGACGAGCACCAGCGCGGCAAAGACAATGGCCAGCAGGGTGACGCGGATCGAACGTCCTGCAGTGGTCAAGGCGTGGCTCCGTGAAGTCTGGCTGATACCTTAGCCTGACGGCCAGCCCGGGAGCAACGACTATCAGCGCCCAGGTACGCTAAATTGACGGCCGTCACCGAACAGGGGCCCGGCCCCTTTGCCAGGGAGGGGTAATGCCACCGGTAGCAGTTCCACGGACACGACTGACGAGGCTTCTGGCGCTCGGCACGGCGGCGCTGTGCGCCTGCCTCGCGCCCCGGGCGGCCGGCGCGCCGCAGGACGCGCCCAAGCAGTCCCCCGCTGTTCCAGCTCCCGCCGGCCAGTCCACGGCGCCCTACGGCACGGGCACCTGGGACGCCGACACATACGGCAACCACCGGGCCGTGGTGAAGGTTGCTGCCAGGGCCGAGGCCGTGTGGGTGCACATCCCGTGGCGCAGGCGCGACAACGACGCCGACAAGAAACAGATACTCGTCATCGACCCGAGGAGCAACAACTGGCAGGTCAAGAACGTCGCGCGCCCCGAGGTCACACGGGAATACGCGGACATCGTTTTCGAGGCGCTCACCCCGGGTGAGTACCACGTCTATTACATGCCCTACAGGGGCACGCTGGAGTCGAATTACCCAAAGATCACCTACATCCCAGCAGAGGCGACGGCGAACGGCTCCTGGCTCGCTCGGAACGTGATCGGGACCGGCAAGGGCGGCGTCCCGCGCTGGAAGCTGCTGCCGCGCGCCCAGGTCGTCAGGTTCGAGTCGATCGATGAGTTCAATTCCTTTCACCCGATGGAAGTCGTCGCGACCGGGGCGGAAACACGCGCTCTCTTGGCGAAGGGCGGGAGCGCCGGCTATCTGCTCTTTGCCGAGGACCGCAAGTATCCGATTCGTATGACCGACGACCTGCCGCTGAGGTGGATCGAGCGAGGCCCGAACAAGGCCTTTTCAGGTGAGGCGGCGCGCGGCGAGTCTTACTGGTTCCAAATCGGCTTCTACGCCCTGCAGCCGATTACCGACGTGGAGGTGTCCTTCGGCGGCTTCTCTTCCGCGCCGGGAGGGAAGCCGGCATTTGGCGCGGACACGTTCCGTTGCATCAATTTTGGCGGGACGGACTGGATGGGCCGCCCCTTCCGCCGCCCGCTCGCCGTGCGGCAGGGCAAGGTGCAGCCGCTCTGGTGCGGCGTCGAAGTGCCGGCAGGCGCCTCGCCAGGCAGGTACACGGGCACGCTGACGGTGCTGCCCCTGGGCCTCGAGAAGACGGCGCTGACGCTCAACCTGACTGTCTCGAAAGAGACGATCCCGGCGGCAGGAGACGATGAGCCTTGGCGCCAGTCGAGGCTCCGCTGGCTCGACTCGACGCTGGCGCTCGACGACGAGATCGTTCCGCCCTACACGCCGGTAGCCGTTTCAGGCCGCATGATCTCCGTGCTCGGGCGCGACGTCACGATCGACGAGCTTGGTTTTCCCGCAAGCATCGTCAGCCGCTTCGCGCCGGAGATGACCTACGTCTCTGAAACCGGACGCGAGATACTGGCCGGACCTGTCCGAATCGTCGTGGACGGCGAAAGCGGGAAGGCGACAGCGTGGAAGGGTGAGCCCCCGGCCTTCACGAAGCAGGCACCCGGCGTGGCGGCATGGCAGACCGCTCTTGCCGCCGGCCCGCTCTCGCTGCACTCGTCCGCTGAGATGGAATTCGACGGCAACATAGAGTACCGCGTCGAATTGAAGGCTGCCGCTGCCACTTCCCTGCGGGACGTACGGCTCGAGATCCCCATCGTCAAAAATGTCGCGCGCTACCTGATGGGGCTTGGCGCGAAGGGCGGCGTTCGGCCGGTCCGGTTCGAGTGGACGTGGAAGGCCGCGAACAACCAGGACTCCGCGTGGGTCGGGGACGTCAACGCCGGCCTGCAGTTCACCCTCAAAGACGATTCGTACGTCCGTCCGCTCAATACCAACTTCTACCTCCTCAAGCCGCTCGTGATGCCGAAGTCTTGGCACAACGCGGGCAAGGGAGGGTGTCGCATCGGCGACTCCAGCGCGAAGAGCGTTCTGATCAGCTGCTACAGTGGCCCGCGCGCCATGGCTGCCGGCGAGACGCTGAGATTCGACTTCCGGCTGCTCGTCACGCCCTTCAAGCCGCTGGACCCGTCGAAGCACTTCTCGACGCGCTACCTGCACGCCTACTGCCCGGTGGAGGAGGCTGCGGCCAGCGGCGCCAACACGATCAACATCCATCACGCCACCGACATCAACCCATTCATCAACTACCCGTTTCTCCGGCCGGCCGAGTTGAAGGCGTACGTCGATGCGGCGCACCGCCGCAACCTGAAGGTGAAGATCTACTACACGGTCAGGGAGCTCTCGAACAGAGCGCCGGAGCTCTTCGCGCTCAGAAGCCTGGGCGACGAAGTGCTTGCCCACGGCCCCGGCGGAGGATTCTCGTGGCTGCAGGAGCACCTCGGCTCCAACTACATCGCCGGATGGTTCGTCCCGTCGCTCAAGGATTCGGCCGTCGTCAACAGCGGCGTCTCGCGCTGGCACAACTACTACGTCGAGGGGCTCAACTGGCTCGTCAAGAACGTCGGCATCGACGGCCTCTACATAGATGACGTCGCATTCGACAGGACGACGATGAAGAGGGTGAAGAAGGTGCTGGAGCGGGGGAGGCCGGGGTCGATGATCGACCTGCACTCGGCTAACCAGTTCAACCAGCGTGACGGCTTTGCCAACAGCGCGAATCTGTACTTGGAACACTTCCCTTTTCTCGACCGGCTCTGGTTCGGCGAGTACTTCGACTACAACGCCGCGCCTGATTTCTGGCTCGTCGAGATGTCGGGCATCCCCTTCGGACTGATGGGCGAGATGCTCCAGGACGGGGGCAACCCGTGGCGCGGGATGCTCTTCGGGATGACGGGCCGGCTGCCGCGCGTCGACAACACGGCAATGTGGAAGGCCTGGGACGATTTCGGGATCGCTTCGTCGCGGATGGTCGGCTTCTGGGTGGACTACGCGCCGGTGAAGACGGGCAATCCGGCCGTTCACGCCACGAGCTATATCCGTGACGGCAAGACGATGGTAGCGCTGGCGAGCTGGGCACCAGACAAGGTGGCCGTGAAGCTGGAGATCGACTGGAAGGCGCTGGGGATCGAGCCGGCAGGCGCGACGATCGTCGCGCCGGCGATAGACAAGTTCCAGGACGCGGCAACCTTCGCGCCCGACGCCGAGATCCCGGTCGAACCGGGCAAGGGGTGGCTGCTGGTCGTCACGGGCAAGGACCGAAGCATGGGATGACTTGCTTCGGTACGGCGCTGGTCGCACTCCGCGGATGGCAAGGCGAGTGTCGACTGCTTGGGCCGCGAACCGGCCGGTCATTACGCTAGAGCGCTGGCACCTCGCGCTGGAGGAACCATCGATCCAGCACGAAAGTGCGCGTGAACCAGGCGCTGCGGAGGAGCGGCCGGGCGAGAGCGCGGTTCATGCTGGCCACGACGCCCGCGGTCAGCCTGGCAGCAGAACGCGGGCCGAACCGCTTTGAGAGCTTGGCAGAGTAACGCTCGAGGCGGTCGCGCGTATATATCCCTCGCGCCTCGATCAAGGTCTCCGCCGCGAGAATTCCGGATTCGATCGCCGGTCTTATGCCCTCGCCGCTCGCGCCCGCTGCCACTCCGAGCGCGTCGCCCACGAGAAGCACCCCATCGCCGGCAGGCTGTCTCGGTGACCTTTCCCAAACAAGGTACGCGTGGCCGGGCCACGCCGCCGGCATGCCGGGGGGCAGGCGGCCGATCGTCCGGATCCAGGAAACGAACCGGTCGAGCGAACCGGCGAAGCCGCGGCCACCAATCTGTCCGAAGCCAACGTTCAGGAAGTTGCCCTTGCGGACCAGCCACCCGTACCCGGCAAGGTCGGGGGCGAGGTACAGTTCCGGCGTGTCGCCCTGGACGAGGCAGGCCGCCTGCTGTGCCTCGTCCATCTCGAACTCCACCTCGCGCGCGACGATGGCCGGTTCCGTGGAGCGTCTCGTGTGGAGCAGGCGGGCGACCGGGCAGAAGTGGCCGCCCGCGCCCACGAGGACGTGCGCTGCCACGCTTCCGTTTACGACCCAGCGGCCCTTCCCGTCGCTTTCTATCGCCTTCACCGCTGTCCCGAGGCGCAAGGTGGCGCCGCTTCGATAGAGAAGATAGGTGTCGAACTCGCAGCGCCGGATGGCGTAGCTCACCACGACCGGATAGCGCGTGATGACTGGCGGTTCACCGACGAGCGACGTCCGGAAGCCGGTTATGGGTTGAAGGATGCGTGCCTCCGCGTACTCCTCGGTCGAGAGGCTGAGCGTCGCGACAGCCTGCGGTGTTATCCAGCCAGCGCACAGCTTATCGCGCGGGAACTGCGCGCGGTCGATGACGATGACGTCGAGGCCCTCCTGGCGGAGGCGCCACGCGCACGCCGACCCCGCCGGGCCGCCGCCGACAATGAGGACGTCGCTGTGCTCCATGAACAGGAAAGAGTTCCCTTTTTCAGCTTTCAGCAGCCTCGCGCCCTGAGCCCGAAGCCTGATCCCAGATCCCTGTTCCAGATCCTCGATCGTCGCGCGACCACGGGATCCGGTTCGATGCCGCCGGCGCGAAGAGAACCTGGAAGAGCTGCAAGGAGCCGGCCTGAAACGCCGCCTGGGACCCCGAGAGATACAGCAGCCACGCTCGCCTGAAGCGCTCGTCGAACATGCGCGCAACCTCTTCGGAGGAGGCGATGTAGCGCCTGCGCCAGTGATCAAGGGTCTTCGCGTAATGAAGCCGGAGGTTCTCGACGTCGAGAACCGCCAGCCTGGCTGGCTCGAGCACGCCAGCGAAGGCCTCAGGGAGCGTCGGCGGGTAGGCGCCCGGGAAGATGCGGCGCCTGATCCACGGGTTGAGCGGCAACGGCCGCGCCCGGCCGATGAAGTGCAGAAGTCCCCTGCCACGGTCGCCGATCGTCCGACGGATCACCCTGGCGAAGGCGGGGTAGTCCGCCGGCCCGACGTGCTCCAGCATGCCAACGGAAACGAAGGCGTCGGCAGGCTCGTCGATGCTGCGGTAGTCGTCTTCGACGAACTCGACCATGTGCGAGAGATGTTCGCGCGCGGCGCGCTCGCGCGCGTACGTCACCTGCTCGTGAGAGACGTTCCACGCCCTGACGCGGACGCCGTGGTGGCGCACCATGTGTATCGCGAGCCCGCCCCAGCCGCAACCCGCCTCGACAACCTTCTCTCCCGGTGAGAGGCGGAGCTTTGCAGAGACTCTTTCGAACTTCGCCACCTGGGCGTCCTCGAGCGATGCGTCAGGTGTCGGGAAGAACGCGCAGGTGTAGGCCAGCTCGCGGTCGAGCCATAACCGGTAGAATTCGTTGCCGATGTCGTAATGATGGTGAACGTTGTCGCGAGACGCCGACGGCGGGTTGGCGTGGCGGCTCCGGCGGCCCGCGTCCACACGCTCGTCGCTGGCGCGGAAAACAGCCTCGAGGAGAGCGACCAGATCGCCATCGACCTCGATGGCGCCATCCATGAAAGCCTCGCCGAAGTTCATGTCGGGATCGCGGAGCAGTCGGGCGAGGGCCAGCCTGCTGTGGATCCGGATTGTGGCGATCGGCTGCGCTCCGATGGAATTCGCGGCGCCGCTAGGGAACAGGACGCGAATCGGCACGTTGCCCACGAGGCGAGCGATCTTCGCCATCGCCCATCTCCCTATGAGCCTCGATTCAGCCGCAGGCGCTGGCTGCGCGGGTTCTGCAGTTGGAGTGTCGGATGGGACCATGAGAGCCTCGCCGGGACGGCGGAGTCACGCCTGGGATGTTCAACTGAGATTGTAGCGCCGTTAGAGGCCGCGTGGCCCTGCAAGCCGGGTGTGTCGCTCCAAGCTCTGTCCTCTAGGCAGCTTCGCGTCCTTTGTTCGGCTCGTCACAGGTATTGTGCCGGCAGGCCACGACGCGGGTCGCGGCGTCATTGCACAGTCCGCTTCATCGCCGGCCTCGGGCGCGGCCTCGCTGCCCCGGCTACGGTATGATGTATCGTTGGCTTCTGAAGGCCCGTCCCTTCATACGAGGTTCGTAGCGTGAAGCGTCCGACGGTAGCAATCCTCCGCACCAGCCCGCGGACCGTCTTGCGGGACTACCACGAGTTGATGAACCTGGCCGGTTACCGTGACGTCGTGGCGCCGGAGGCGGATACTGCCCTCAAGGTCAACATAAGCTGGCATTTCTTCTTTCCAGGAAGCTCGACCGTTCCGTGGCAGCTCGACGGCGTCGTCCGGGCGATGAAATCTGACGGATACGACCCCGGGCGAATCCATGCGTGCCACAACCGGACCGTCGTCATCGACGCGCACCTCGGCGAGCGCGAGAACAAGCAGCTGAACGTTGTCGAAGCGCATGGCCTTCGTAACATCCACCTCTACGAAGGCGAGGATTGGATTCCCATTCGCGAGGCTGTCGGCGATCTGGCCGACAAGTTCCTCTGCCTGAACGACGTCTACTCGAACGGGTTCATGATCCCGCGCCGGTTTCTGGGTGAGAACATCATCCACCTGCCGACCGTGAAGACCCACGTCTTCACGACGATGACTGGCGCGATGAAGAACGCCTTCGGGGGGCTGCTGAACGAGCGCCGGCACTGGACACATCCCGTGATCCACCAGACGCTCGTGGACCTCCTGATGATCCAGAAGAAGATCCATCGCGGCGTTTTCGCGGTAATGGACGGTACGTTCGCCGGCGACGGCCCCGGGCCGCGCTGCATGGTGCCGCACGTCAAGAACGTGATTCTGGCTTCCTCGGACATGGTTGCCATCGACGCAGTGGCGGCCAGACTGATGGGGTTCGACCCGATGCAGATCCGCTTCATCAGAACGGCCCACGATCTCGGGCTCGGGTGCGGCGACCCACGCGAGATCGAGATCGTCGGCGACGAGTCCGCGGCCGCCGAGAACTGGCGGTTCGAGGGGCCGATGAGGCATCTGACGTTCGCCGCGCGCATGCAGCATCAGATCTACTGGGGCAGGCTCAAGACGCTCGTCGAGTGGTCGCTCAAGACCTGGCTGGCGCCGTGGTCCTACGTCGCCTCGGTGACGTACCATGACCTCTACTGGTATCCCCTGCGTGGGAAGCGCCTCGTACACCAGGCCCTTGCGAGCGAGTGGGGCCGGTTGTTCCACAACTGGGAGAGGCTCACGCCGGACGCCGTCGGGTTCCCCGACGTTGGCTCGGTGCCGGCTTCCTTCGTGCGAAGCGGCCCGCAGCTCGTACGTATGGGCGCCCGCGTGCTCGGGACCGCGGTTCGCGAGGCACCTGAGCTTTCGGCCCGTCTCCGCCATGGGGCGGCGCGTGCGGCGCGCTGACGGCGCGCGGCCGAAGAGCCTCGTGCTCCCCAACATTCAACGTGGCAGCCCTGCTACTTCCTACTTCCTCTTGTGCCCCGCCACCGTTAGCCCTAAGATAGCCTGTCCGCCGGGACCGTTTGCCCGGCTGTGTAGGCAACAACAGAGGGAAAGTCAATGGACCGACGTCGTATCGGGATGGTGGTGGCTGTCATTTCGCTGGCCGCGGTGGTTGGAGCCTGCGGGCCCGAGCCGCCGCGTGAGTTCGGCAAGGCAGACATCGACGCGATCAACACGCTGATGGCGGACTTCGTAACCGCCTACAACGCGAAGGACGCCAACAAGGTTGCGAACATGTTCTCCGGAACCGGCATGGTCATGCCCGCAAACGCCTCGGCGCTCCGCGGGTTCGAGCCGGTCCGCGGGTACTTCGAGAATCGCTTCGCGGAAGGCGCCACGGACCTCGAGATGGAAGCGAGGGACGTGAGCGGCCATGGACCGCTGGCCTACGTGACCGGCACCTACACGCTTCACATGAAGCCGGCCGATGGAACCGACACGAAGGACCGAGGCAAGATCCTCTGGGTGACGAAGAACCTTGGCGGCCAGTGGAAGCTCGAGATCCACGCCTGGAGCAGCGACTTCCCCCCGCCTGAGCCCGCGCCGGAACCGGCCGCCGACGAGGCGGCGAAGACGAAGAAGTGAGCGGGCCCAGTCTCCAGGAATTCTACGCGCCTGCCAGCATCTGCTTCGGCTGTGGGCCCGCCAACCCCGGCGGGCTCCATATCCGGAGCTTCCCCGAGGCCGACGAGGTTGTCGCCGAGTGGCAGCCCGACCCGCGCTTCCAGGCTTTCGAAGGAGCGCTGAACGGAGGCATCATCGGCGTCCTCGTCGATTGCCACTGCAACTGGACGGCCGCTTACCACCTGATGCGCAGGAACGGTCTCGACCGCGTTCCGGCGACAGTCACCGCCCAGTACTCGGTGAGCTTCCGCAGGCCTACGCCCATCGCCGCGCCAGTTTGCCTGCGCGCCCGTGTCGTCGAGTCGCAGCCGGACCGTGCCACCGTGGAGACGACGGTGGAATCGGGAGGCGAAGTCTGTGCAACGGGACGCGGCACCTTCGTTGCCGTCAAGCCTGGTCATCCCGCCTACCATCGGTGGTGAGGGGTGCTGGCGCGGCTCCGTCGCCGCAAAGTACAATCCTTGCCGGCCGGAGATTCCCGGCCCGTGGAGAACGTCGATCTGCTCCAAGGTGCGCAGGGCGACCTCCGGTCTGCCCGGGGGTGCGATCATTGCGACCTTTCAAGGTCGGCGGTGGAGGAGTTCCCGATGAAGCGCTCGAGAAAATGGTGTTGGTTTGGAGTCCTTGCCGCGGTGGTCGTCGTTGGCGCATGCTCGAGTGAGCCCGCTCCTGCCCCCGCCGCTGTCTCCGAGGCGGTGCCGTTTCCAGCGATCGACGGCGCTGAGGTGCTCGAGCACACGAGGGCGCTCGCCTCTGACGAGTACGAAGGCCGCGCCCCCGGCACGAAGGGCGAGGACCTCACGATAGCCTACATCGAGGACCAGTTCAGGAAGGCCGGCCTCAGACCCGGTAACCCCGATGGGACTTTCATAGAGAAGGTGCCTCTCGTCGGCATAACGCCGGACGCTTCGAAGATCGCGCTCACGCTCCGGAAGGGCGCCCGGAAGCGGCAGCTGCGGTTCAAGGACGATTTCGTGGCGTGGACGAAGCGTGTCGTCGAGAAGGTGGCGCTCGACGACTCCGAGCTCGTGTTCGTCGGCTACGGCACCATCGCCCCCGAGTTCAACTGGGACGACTACAAGGGCGTGGATTTGAAGGGCAAGACGATGGTCGTCCTCGTCGGCGACCCGCCTGTGCCCGACCCGGCTGACGCGACCCGCCTCGATCCTGCTGTCTTCGGCGGCCGTGCGATGACCTATTACGGGCGCTGGACATACAAGTACGAGATCGGTGCGAAACTCGGAGCAGCGGGCGTCATCATCGTGCACGAGACCGAGCCGGCGGGCTACCCGTTCTCCGTCGTGCAGGGGAAGACAGCCGAGCAGTTCGACCTCGTGGCCGGCGACAACAACATGAGCAGGTGTGCCATCGAGGGATGGGTACCGCTCGAGCAGGCGCGCCAGCTCTTCGAGATGGCCGGGATGAACTACGACGAGATGAAGCGCGCCGCTGTCGCGCGCGACTTCAAGCCGGTGCCGCTCGGGGTCACCGTTTCGATTGCCATCGAGAACCGGATCCGCAGGATCGATTCCAGAAACGTTGTGGGCAAGGTGGAGGGCAGCGACCCGGCGCTGGCCGACGAGTACGTCATCTACACTTCACACTGGGATCATTTCGGCATCAATGCGCCCGTCGATGGCGACGCCATCTACAACGGCGCGCAGGATAACGCAACCGGGATCGCAGGACTGATAGCCCTCGGCAAGGCGTTCGCGTCCCTCCCGCAGAAGCCGAAACGCAGCATCCTCTTCCTCGCTGTCACCGCGGAAGAGCAGGGCCTCCTCGGGTCCGCCTACTACGCCACGAACCCCCTCTACCCGCTTGCGAACACGGTTGCCGTGATCAACATGGACTCGCTCAACGTCCACGGCAAGACCAATGACCTGCAGATAACGGGCCTCGGAAACTCGGAGCTGGACGACTATGCGGCCGAGGTCGCGCGTATGCAGGGGCGCGTCGTGAAGGGCGACCCGACACCGGAGAAGGGCTCCTACTACAGGTCCGACCATTTCCCGTTCGCCAAGGAAGGCGTGCCGGCCCTCGCGAGCGGTGGCGGCATCGATTACGCAGGCAAGCCCGCCGACTATGGCCGGAAGCTCCGCGAGGAGTACACCGCATTGCACTACCACCAGCCATCCGACGAGGTTCGGCCGGATTGGGACATGAGCGGAGCAGTCCAGGACTTGCAGTACTACTGGATGGTAGCCTACCGGGTCGCGCAGGCCGACAAGTACCCCGAGTGGAAGCCTGGGACGGAGTTCAAAGCGCTTCGCGAGGCGCAGCTGAAGGCGGCTGGCAAAGGGACCGGAAAGACCGGCCAGGACTAGCCAGGAACCGAGGTCAACGGTCAGCTGCAGGGGGCAGCGATCAGCAAGATGCCCGGATCGAGCTGTTGAACGGCAAGGCTGCGAGCGGTAGATTCGCGCGCAATATACACGCAATACGACCTGCGATATCGGATCGGTTCGGGGAACAGAGTGACCGACTCACGGCGAGGAGCCGCGACGGGGCGGTTCGCCTTCCTGGTCGCGGCCGGTATACTTCTAAGCCGGCTCTTCGGCCTCGTCCGGGTGCGTGTCTTCTCGCATTACCTCGGCCAGGTCTCGGACGCCGCCGACGCGTTCAACGCTGCCTTCCGCATCCCCAACATACTCCAGAACCTCTTCGGTGAAGGGGCGCTCTCCGCGTCGTTCATCCCGGTCTACTCCCGGCTGACGTCAGAGGGCGACGAGCGGGAAGCCGGGAGGGTGGCCGGTGCCGTCTTCGGCGTGCTCGCTCTGGCCATGGCGCTCCTCACAGCTTTCGGCATCGCGCTGACGCCGCTGCTCATCGACGTGATCACACCCGGGTTCGAGGGCGCCAAGCGTGAACTTGCAATCCGCCTCGTGCGCGTCCTCTTCCCGGGCGCTGCGCTGTTCGTCATGTCGGCCTGGTGCCTGGGCATCCTGAACAGCCACGGACGGTTCTTCGTGTCGTACGCGGCGCCCGTCTTCTGGAACCTGGCGATGATCGCCACGCTCGCAGGGTTCGGCGGCCATCTGAATCCCGAGAGCCTCGTCGTTGCCCTCGCGTGGGGGTCGGTTGCTGGCGCGCTTCTCATGGTCGTGGTTCAGATGCCGAACGTGCTGCGGCTCGCCGAGTCGATGCGTTTCTCGCTCGACACGAGATCGGCCCACGTTCGAAGCGTGGTCCGCAACTTCGTGCCTGTTCTCTTCAGCCGCGGGGTGGTGCAGGTCAGCAGCTACGTGGATGCGATGGTCGCGAGCCTCCTCCCCACCGGCGCGGTGACCGGCGTCACGAACGCGCAGCTGCTCTACGTCCTGCCGGTCAGCCTGTTCGGCATGTCGGTGTCGGCCGCCGAACTCCCAGCGATGTCGACGCTGTCCGGAGAGTACAGGAAGGAGGAACTGGCCCTCAGAATCAACGAGGGCCTTCGCCGGATAGCTTTCTTCGTCGTCCCGTCGGCGGTCGCATTCATGGTGCTCGGGGACGTCGTTGCCGGCCTGGTCCTCCAGACGGGCAGGTTCACCCGGGCGGACTCGGTCTACGTGTGGGGCATTCTCGCCGGAGCGTCGATCGGTCTTCTCGCGACGACTATGGCGAGGCTGTACTCGTCGGCGTACTACTCGGTCGGGGACACGCAGACGCCTTTCAGGTACGCCCTTCTCCGCGTGTCTCTCGCAGGCGTGGGTGGCTACCTTGCGGCGGTCCATCTGCCGTCCCTGGCGGGCGTTGACGCGCGATGGGGAGCGGCCGGGCTGACAACGGCTTCGGGGCTGGCGGGCTGGGTCGAGTTCGCGCTTTTGAGAGGCACGCTCAACCGCAGGGTCGGCGGCCGAACGGGGCTCGCCCTCGGACCTGCCGCACGGTTGTGGTTCGCGGCCTTCGCCGCCGCGGGCGTGGCGCTAATCGTGAAGCTCGCGACGGGCGTCGGACAACCTCTCCTGGCTGGCCCGCTCGTCCTCGGAGCGTACGGCCTCACCTACTTCGCGGCCGCGTTGGCGCTCGGTGTCATGCCGGACGCCGTGCTCAGGACGCTGCAGCGAGGGAGGACGAACCGAGGCGGATGAGCCCTCGGAAACACATCTACCGCCCGGCCGTGCTAGAAGCGCTCGCCGCCCACGGCATCGTCCCGAAAGAGACGACGCCGCCGCAGAAGGTTCGCGACCTGCTCAGTGACCTCTACCGCTACGAGATCCGGCGGCTGCGCGACCGCCTGCTGCGCGGGGAGACTCCGAAATCGGACTACGCGCGGCAAGTCATGGCCCTCCGCAACGGTTACCCGCTTCTCTCGTTGCCACTGTCACTGTGGGTAGTCGGGGAGGCGAAAGCGACCGAGGACTGAGAGGTGCGCCCGCTCCCTCGGGGACCGGGTGACCACTCCGCTTCGCCGAATGCCACTCCGTCGCGGTTGCCGCGACGGCGGCCCCGGTCCGGCCGCAGCAAACCCGGCGCGACGACATCCGAGTCGCGACGGGTCGCCTCGACAAGTCAGAGGGCCATCGCGGCTGTCGGTATGCCGCCGCACCGGTCTTCGATGCCCTGTCTGCGCGGCCGGTTGTGGGGTCCCACGAATGCTCGCTTTGAGCTCCATCCCGCGCCCTGGCGGCCGCAGACCGCTGAAGGCAGTGTTTCGTCGACACTGTCGCATCGGCGGCGGGCACTCGAAACTCAAGGCTCAAAACTCAAGACTACTCTAACCGTTACTCAGTCCTCGCCCTCGTTACTCAATCCTCGTCGCTCAGTCTTTCGTGATCAGTCCTGCTCCGTCGGAGGCGTGTATTGCCACTTTCCGCTCTTCAGCTGCTTCAACGCCTCGTCCACCGCTGCCTTCAGCTGCCGGTCGAACCCCTTGAGCTCGTCCTCAGGCGTGTTTTCGACCCAGATGTCCGGCTCCACGCCGTAGTTCTCCAGGTTGATGCCGTAGTTGTTTGGCTTCGTCGGGTCGTAGCTCACGACGAGGGAGCCCGGGGTGCGGATGCTGCCACCGTTTATGAGCGCATAGCTGCCGGTGGCTATGACCGACGCGTTGGTTGCCGTGCCCACGATCGTGCCGAGCTTCAGGTCGCGGAAGCCGAGCGGCGTCACTTCGCTGTCGGAGGCGGACCGCCAGTTGATGAGCATCACCTTCGGCCCCGCAATTGCCTGGCGCGGCCGGCGCCCCCACGTCCGCGAGCCCCACCTGCTGTTCCAGTACTCGTAGGGCCGGCGTTCCAGGATGTCGAGGAGCTGCTGGTCTATGTTTCCACCCCCGTTGTAGCGGATGTCCACGATGATGCCCTTCTTGTTCCAGAACTGGTTGATCTCGTTCTGGAACCGCTCGAGCGACGGCTGGTTCATCGACCTGATGTGCACGTACGCGATCTGGTTGTTCGATTCCTTGTCCACGAACTCGCGGTTCTTCTTGACCCACTCCTCGTACTTGATGTCGGCGAGGGAGGTGACCGGCCTGATTCGCACCTCGCGAGCCGTCATGTCGTTGGCCGCAGCCGACGCGGCAACGCGCACCGTCACGTAGTCGTTCAGCGACTGGTTCAAGACCTTCCAGTAGTCGTCGCCTGCCTTCAAGGCATGGCCGTCGATTGCCAGCACGTAGTCGCCAACCTTCAGATTGAGCCATTCCTTGTCGGCCGGGCCGTCGCGGTAGATGTGGTCTATCCGATAGGCTCCGCCCTCCGGTTGCACCTCGAAACCGAGGTACCTGGAGGCGTAGACAGGCGGCATCTGATTGCTCCGCGGCCCGCTGACGCCAGTGTGCGAGGCGTTCAGCTCGCCGATCATCTCGTTGGCCAGGTCGTAGACGTCCTCGTTCTCACCGACGTACTTGAGGAGCGGCTCGTACCTCGCCTTGGCCGCGGCCCAGTCGGTGCCGTGCATCTTCTCGTCGTAGAAGCGGTACTTCATAACCCGCCAGCACTCGTCGAAAATCTGCAGCCACTCCGCGCGCTGGTCAACCGTCACGTTCACCGTGAAGGGCACCCTGGTCTTGCGATACTGCCCGGACATCTCCATCTGGTAGAGCTCGTTGTCCTGCGTGTAGAAGACCTTCTTCCGGTCGGCCGTCGGGACGAGCCCCTGGAATGTCCCGTCGGTCACGCGCTTGCGGTCCTTGCCGTCGATCGTCACGGAGAAGAGCCCGCGGCCGCGTTCGTCGGAGCTGATGAAGTAGATCAGCTTGCCGTCCGCCGAGAGAAAGTAGTTGGACGAGGGGTTCGTGCCGCGGGTGACCTGGACCGCCCGGCGGTCGATCCCGTCGACATCGATCCTCGTCGTCGGCGCCGCCGCTTCGTCCTTCTTCTCCGGCTTCGCTTTCTTCAGCCGCTCTTTTACCAGCGGATCGTCAGGGTCCTCGGTCAGCTTCTCCAGCGGAACGACGAAGAGGTGGTTGACGCCCGCATCGCGATCGGAAATGAAGACCAGCTTCTTTCCGTCGGGCGTTATCGTCCCGTTGGTCTCGCTGAACGGGCTCTGTGTGGCGTTCCGCTCCTGCTTCGCAGCTATGTCGAACAGGTACACCTCTGCGTTCATGTCATCGTCGCGCCGGGTGTAGACAAGCCATTTCCCGTCCGGCGAGAAGCCGGTCACCTGGAAACCGCCGGCCTGGTTGTAGGCGAGTTCGAGGGGCGGGGTCGCGGCCGTCACGTCCACGATGAACAGCCGGTTGGCGGCGGTGTAAGCAAACCGCTTGGAGTCCGGCGACCAGTCTCCCATCTCTTTGAACGACTGGTGGGTGCTCAGCTTTCGCCTGGCGCCGGTGGTCGTGTCGTAGAGCCACACTTCCTCTTCACGCGATTCGTCCGACGTGTAGACGATGTAGCGGCCGTCAGGCGAGTACTTCGCCCTGCGGTCGCGCCAGCCGGACGAGGTGACCTGGCGTTTCTCGCCAACCTCCGGGTCGGTCGGGACGATGAAGATCTCACCGTGGAAGTCGATGGCGACGTAGCTGCCGTCAGGAGACGGGTCGAAGCCGTCAGCGCGGTTCTGCGACCTGAGGACGCTGACCAGGTTCTGCTTCGGGTCGAACGCCATGTCCACCACCACCCGGCGAGGCTTGCCGTTGGGGACGTCGAGCGTCCACAGGTCGAAGTCGTTCTCATAAGTGATGGTCTTGCCATCGGGGCTTATAGAGGGGAACTGGACTCCGTCCTCCCTGTGGGAGGTCACCTGCACGGGCTGGCCGCCGGTAGGTGCGACCTTCCAGATGTTGAAGTAGCCGTCGCGCTCTGACGAGAAGTAGATCATCCCGTCGGCGCCCCACATCGGGTAGCCGTCCTGGCGGAAGTTCCTGAAGTTCTTCGGATCGGTGTCGGTGAGCCTGGTTATCTTGAGGGTCTTCAGGTCCTGGACCCAGATGTCGTCTGCCGCGTTGCCCCTGTAACCCTTTCGCCAGTAGGTGCGGCCGAGGCGGTTGAAGGCAACCATCGAGCCGTCCTGCTTGATCATGCCCGCCGTGCCGGTGTCCATCTGAAGCGGCTCCGCAACGCCCCCTTCGGCCGGCACGGTGTAGAGCGGGCTGCCGAAGGCGCGCGGCCCGAGAGAGGTGGAAATGATGATGCGCTTGCCGTCAGGGGTCCAGTACAGAGCGGTATCGTTCGACGTGTTGTGGGTGATCTGGCGCGGCTCGCCCCCTGTAACCGGGATGACGAACACGTCGTCGTTGCCCATCCGGTTGCTGGTGAAGGCGATCCACTTTCCGTCGGGCGAGAAGCGGGGGAACGTGTCGCGGGCCACGTGAGCGGTCAGTCGGACCGGGTTGGAGCCATCTTCGTTGGCAACCCAGATGTCGTTGTGGTACGAGAAGGCCAGTCTGCCCGCTGCGACGTGCGGGTAGCGTGCGAACTTGATTGGCGCGGCCGACGCCCCGGCGCAGGCTGCGGCCACGGCGACGACCGTGACGAGAACGACGGCCAGCTTTTTGCGCATCACTTGGCTCCTGCAGGCTGAATGCGTTCTTGAGGCGGGGACCGGCGGATCTTAGGGCGGGGCGGGAGAGCCGGTCAACAGGCGCCGGATGTCGTGCATGGGCCGGGGCTCGTCTCAATCCGGCGGAGGTCGGTGTCAGCGGGGCATAAGGGCACGCGCCAGGGGCACGCCGCGGCGTGCCCCTGCCTGTTGGACTGACGAGAAGGGCGGGGCCGGCGCGAGCAAAATGGCCGAGATGCTCGCGCAACGCCCTCACTCGATGATGATCCGAGGCGGCGAGGCACCCTCCGCGTCGACGGGCCCCTTGTCGGTGTGCACAGTCACGCTGTAGATGTGGACGCCCGAAGAGCCGTCGGCGAGCTCGAAGTGCGCGGCAGCGCGCGGCTGGACCCACCTGACCGCCCTGATGAGCAGCTCGATCGCACCGGACGGGAACATCGCCTCGAGCATTTCCACCTTCCCGGTCAGTCTCTCATCGGGCGTGAGAACGCCCTTCGGGAACTCCACGGTCAGCCACCAGTCGGTGAGGTTGCGAAGCTCGAAACCCGCGGTCCGCAGCACCCGGGCAATGCCCGGCACGACCTTGAACGCCCGCTGGCCGATCTCGATCACGTGAGCGTCCGGTAGCCTGTTTACGGTTTCTCCGTGCACCATGCTATCGCCCCTCCTGTTGACGCCTGGTGGCGTCGTTGACGATCGCCGCGTACCGGGGATCCTTCCTGACCATGTCGAGCGCCGGGTCGATCTCGAACTCGGACGCCTTGAGGCCGGCCCTCAACGCCGCTCGGACCTGCCCGAGGGCGTCCTCACGGTCGCCGAGATGCTCGTAGATGCTGGCGGCGGCTGCGCTGTTCTCCGGCGAGGCGTTCGCCTTGCCGGCCTCCGTCAGCAGGCTCCTGGCCGTCTCTGCGTTTCCGAGCATCGCGTGGCACTCGGCCAGCTGGACGAGCAGGTCCGGCTGCCCCGGTACAACGCGCCGCTCCTCCTCGAACAGCTCCATCGCCTGGCGGTAGGCGCCGGCTGCGCGGTTGCGCTCGCCGGGAGCCCAGTAGTAGGAGGTGGCGAGGTTCCGCCATATGCGGCCGTCACGCCGCGACACCTGCACGGCCTTCTCCAGCGTTCGCGCTGCCTCCGCGAAAGCCCGGCGCCGGAACTGAAGCGCACCGAGGTTCGACAGCGCAGGGCCGTAGGCTTCCGTTCGAAGAGCCGACCGAAGCGCCTTCTCGGCCTCCTCCCACCTCTCTTCGAGGATTTCCAGCCCGCCGAGGTTGGACCATGCCCGCGGGTTGTCAGGGGCGATGGTTGTTGCCCGCCTGAACTCCTCCCTCGCTTCGTCCACCCGGCCGCGGCCGTGCAGAAAGGCTCCGAGATAGCTGTGGTTCGCCCATGAATCGGGGTCGAGCTCGATAGCCTTCCGGAAGGCTGCTTCCGCCTTCTCGAACTGCTTTACTCGCTGGCAGGCCAGGGCGAACTCTCGGTGCGCGTCCGCGTTCAAATGGTTCCGCGCAATGCCATTGGCGAAGGCCTCCTCGGCTTCAGCGGCTCGTCCCTGCTGCGATCGCAGCATCCCGAGCGCGACCCAGCTGGCCGGCCTGGTATCGTCCAGCGCCAGCGCCCGCTGTATAGACGCGGCCGCCAGGTCCAGGTCCTGCGAGCGCCTGGTCAGGCGATACAGCCGAAGCCGGGCCATCCCCAGCCCCGCGTGCGCCGCAGCATACCGTGGATCGAGATCGATGGCCCGGTTGAACAGGTCGACGGCGCGCTCCAGGCTCTTCTCCTGGTCGAACCTCTCGAGCGCGCTCTGGGCCTGCTGATACGGTGATTGACCCATGGCCTGTGCGAAGAGGACGCCGGCTTCGGCCACCGAGGGCGCGTCGCTGCTCCATGTGGCCCTCTTCTGCGCGTCTATCTCGACTTGCAGCAGCTCGAGGACGAGCCCGGCGACTGCTTCCGGCGAGAACGATGACCGCGGAACCGCAATCGAGGCCGCATTCAGCACGCGCATCGCGCCAGCGTCGGACAGCGTTGCTGTGATGGCGAGGTTGTCGCGCACCGGGCTGACCGCGATGCCGACCGCGACCGTCGCACCCACCGAGCGCCTCGCGCTGCTCGGTGAGTTGACGCCGGCCTCGAGGACTTCGGCAGCCGGCACGACTGATATCGCGTGGTTGACGCGCTTCAGATCTGCGAGCCGGAACACTACGTACTCGAGAACGCCGGCGCAGCACTCGTTCTGGGCAGCCGCGGGCGGGACCGATATCGGCAGCACTGCGACGCGCATTTCCGCCGGGATGGCCGGGCCGAAGACGAATGTCGCGATCCTCTCGCGAAGGGGGCCGGCTCCCGTGACGACCGCGGCGACAGCCAGAATCACGGCTGCAAGCTTCGAGCGGCTGGCTCGCAACGCTTGCCGTGCCTCGACGGCGCGTGACGGGACGCTTCCAGCCTCCGACATGTGTTCC
Organism: Vicinamibacterales bacterium; assembly: GCA_041947015.1. Lineage (GTDB taxonomy): Bacteria > Acidobacteriota > Vicinamibacteria > Vicinamibacterales > Fen-181 > JBHGBL01. The sequence continues at coordinate 83,898 of JBHGBL010000007.1, read as the reverse complement.
CGGATGCTGCGAAGCTCGCCGGCGAGATCCAGGGTAGATGCGTAGCGGCCGACCGGATCCTTCGAAAGGCAGCGCCCTGCCACCCAGCTCGCAGGCACTGGGAAGGTCGGGTTCAATCTGGCGATCGACTCTGGCTCCCGCTCGATGATGGCGGTGAGCGTCTGGACGAACGATGCACCCTCGAAGGCCTTGCGGCCAGTGGCCATCTCGTAAAGCACGGCGCCGAAGGCAAACTGGTCGCTCCGGTGATCGGCCGGCTTCCCGACGGCTTGCTCAGGGGACATGTACGGAGCCGTTCCGAGAAGCGCACCGGCACCGGTCCTGGCCGACGTCCGCGTTTCGACATCTCCGCCAATCCTGTCGGTCTGCTCGGCAAACGGTTCTTCGTCCAGCTTTGCGAGGCCGAAGTCGAGGATCTTGACGAGCCCTCCGGAGGTCACCATCACGTTTTCCGGCTTCAGGTCCCTGTGGACCATTCCTGCTTCGTGCGCCGTTGCCAGGCCGTCGGCCAGCTGGACCGCGATGTCGATTGCCTTGCGGGCAGGAAGCGGCCCGTCACGGAGCAGCTCGCGCAGGGTACGTCCTTCGATGTGCTCCATGACGATGAAGGGTGTGCCGGACGCGCTGCCAATCTCGTGGATGGTGACTATGTTCGGGTGGTTGAGCGACGAGGCGGCGCGAGCTTCACGATCGAAGCGGGCCAGGCGGACGGCATCCGACGCGAAGCGTTCGGGCAGGAACTTGATCGCGACGTCCCGGCCGAGATCGAGGTCGCGCGCCCGGAACACCTCTCCCATGCTCCCCGCGCCGAGGCGACCTGCGAGCACGTAGCGGCCGATGCGCGTGCCGACTTCCGTCGTGAGCCCCCTTTGCGGCAGGATTTGTGCCCGGGAGAATCATCGGACGCGGCGAAGCGCCTGTCAAGAACTCCTCAGCAACAAGCCCCCCGAGGACTCCTCCGTCACGCTTCGAACAGGACACTGGCCTCAGCGCTGGTGAGCCCCGGGACGCTGGCCTTGGCGTACGATATGAGCCGTGTCCGGCCCGCGCTTCTACGCGTTTCTCGGCATCGCGCTCCTCCTGATCCTGAGCCCAGGACCGACCATGGCTGTCGTCACCGAGACGGCCGTCGCGTACGGCAGGAGGGCGGCTCTCTGGGCGGTCGCCGGCGTCGGGGCAGCCAACTCGACGCTCGCCCTCGCCGCCGCATTCGGGCTGTCGCTGCTCGTGGGCGCCTACCCCTGGATGCTGGACGCGATCACGATAGCCGGCGCGCTCTACCTGGGTTGCCTCGGCTTCCGCAGCATCGCGCGAGCCACGCGGAAGTCTGGCGGAGCACCCGCCGCCACGCACACGAATGGCGGGCGCGGAACCAGCCTTGGCGCTGAACGGGTGCAGGTGCCTCCTTCGTCGAGCTTCCTGAAGGGTGTTGCCACGAACCTCCTCAATCCGTCGGTGACGCTCTTCTACATGACGCTCGTGCCGCAGTTCATCGCCCCCGGCGACTCGTTCCTTCCGACCTTCGCCCTGCTTGCCGGGAGCCATGTCGTCATGGCCGTGATGTGGCACAGCGCCTACGCGTGGTTCCTTGGCACGATCGGCGAGCGGGTGGCGCGGCCGCACGTCCGCCGGGCGATGGCGCTCGCTACGGGATTGGTGCTCGTCTGGTTCGCCGTGAGGTTGGTGAGCCGGCTCTAGGACCTGGCGCCGAAGAGGACTGAGTGATGAGGACTGAGGGCTGGGGAGCCGACCTGGGCCCCGTCGGTCCTCAGCCTGTCCACGATCGTGTAAGATACGCGCCGATTGGCAGTCAGGCCCGGTTTTCATTCACAAACCAGGGGGCTGAAGACATGAACCGATGTTCCGTCACACGGCTTCTCGCCATCTTCGCGCTCGCGGGCTGCGCGACCCTGAGCGCCCTGGCCCAGGCGCCGCAGCAACAACAGGCCGCGCCGCCCATCAACCAGACAGATGACCCGATCCTCAAGTCATTCGTCTGGCGCTCGATCGGGCCCGCCAGCATGGGCGGCCGCATCGATGACATCGAGGCGGTAGAGGGCAACTGGTCGACCTACTACGTCGGCTACGCGACCGGGGGCATTTGGAAGACCGTCAACAACGGTACGACCTTCACGCCAATCTTCGACACCTACTCGACTCACTCGATCGGCGACATCGCAATCGCGCCGTCGAACCCCAACATCATCTACGTCGGGACGGGCGAACCGAACAACAGGCAGAGCTCGTCGTTCGGCGACGGAGTCTACAAGTCCACCGATGGCGGCAAGACGTTCACGAACGTCGGCCTGAGAGAGACGCAGAGTATCGGCCGGGTAGTCGTGCATCCGAAGGACCCCAACATCGTCTACGTTGCGGCGGTGGGGCACCTCTTCGGACCGAACCCGGAGCGGGGCCTTTACAAGACTACCGACGGTGGGAAGACGTGGACCAACACCAATTTCATCGATAACGACACCGGCTTCACGGACGTCGTGATGGATCCGTCCGACCCGAACGTGCTCTACGCGGCTTCATACCAGCGGCGCCGCCAGCCGTGGGGCTTCAACGGCGGCGGCCCGGGAAGCGCGCTCTGGAAGACGACCAACGGCGGGAAGACGTGGACGAAGCTTGTCGGGAACGGCTTGCCGACCAACCCGATAATCGGCCGTATCGGCATCGACATCTGCCGCACGAAGCCGAACGTAATCTACGCTCAAATCGAGGTTGGAGCGAGCGGGGGAACGGGAGCGGGAGTAGCGGACACGGGCGGACCGGCGCAGCCTGGCGGGGAGCGCGGAGCCGGCGCTGCCGCGGCGGGGGTGCAGCCAGCAGGCGGACGGGGGGCGCAGCAGCCGGCAGCGCCGAACCCGGATCGCAGCGGTGTGTGGCGCTCGGACGACAAGGGCAAGACGTGGCGGCTGATGAGCAACAACAACAACCGCCCGATGTACTACAGCCAGATCCGGGTGGACCCGAACAATCCGGAGATCGTCTACACGTGCGGCGCCCCGTTCCACAAGTCCACTGACGGCGGCAAGACGTTCCGGCAGGTCCAGAACATCGCCCACAGTGACCACCACGCGGTCTGGATCAACCCCAGGAACAGCAACCACCTCATGATCGGGACCGACGGAGGCCTCGACGTCACGTACGACCAGGCGGAAACCTGGGAGTTCATCAACATAATGGCGACGGGGCAGTTCTACGCGGTCAGCGCCGACATGCGGAAGCCGTACTACGTGTGCGGCGGGCTCCAGGACAACGGCTCGTGGTGCGGCCCGAGCGCCGTACGCGACAGCAACGGTATTCTGAACTCGCACTGGTTCCGCGTCGGAGGCGGCGACGGGTTCTACACAGCGCAGGACCCGACGAACCACAACATCGTCTACTACGAGTCGCAGGACGGTAACACGAGTAGGGTGGACCTCAGGACGGGAGAGAACCAGTCGATCCGGCCGCGCCCGCCCCAGGCATCCCGCGGAGGCGGAGCAGGCGGCCAGCAGGCGCAGCAACAGCAGCAGCTTCAGCAGCTCGCGGCCCAGCTCGGCTTGGCCGGGCGCGGCGCGGGAACCAACATCGTGCCGGTCCCGCCCGAGGGCACGCAGTATCGCTTTTTCTGGAACACGCCCTTCATCCTGTCGCCACACAACCCGTCGGTGATCTACCTCGGCGGCGACCGCCTGTTCAAGTCGTTCAACCGGGGCGACACGTGGATGGCGAGCCCGGATCTCACCCGGAACATCAGCCGCTTCGTGCGCCCGCTGATGGGCGTGGCCGGTGACGCTCCGATGGCGTCGAAGCACGATGGCGTCGCCTCCTACAGCAACATAGTCACCATCTCGGAGTCCCCGGTCGTGCCGGGCGTGGTCTGGGTCGGGACGAACGACGGGAACCTCCAGATCAGCCGGGACGGTGGGGCGACGTGGAAGAACGTGGTTGCCAACGTCAAGGGAGTCCCCGACGAAACGCACGTGTCGAGGGTGGAAGCCTCGCACTTCGACGCGGGTACCTGTTATGTGACCTTCGACGGCCACCGCACCGACGATCACAAGCCCTATGTGTTCGTGACCAGGGACTTCGGTGCGACGTGGGCCTCGATTGCCGGCAACCTGCCGATGGGCAACGTCAACGTGATTCGCGAGGATCCCAGGAACCCGAACCTCCTCTACCTCGGCACCGAGTACGCGCTCTACATTTCGCTCGATGGCGGAAAGGAGTGGAAGCGCTTCATGAACGGGCTGCCGGTTGTGAGGATCGACGACCTGCTCGTTCACCCGCGCGACAACGACCTGATTGCCGGCACCCACGGGCGCAGCATCTGGATCGCGGACGACATTTCAGCGCTGCAGCAGCTCACGCCCGAGGTGCTCGCCAAAGACGCCCACCTCTTCAGCGTGCGACCGGCGGTCAACCTGCTCCAAGACTGGACGCTCCGGCAACAGGTCGGAGCCTCCAAGCACTTCCGCGGGCAGAACCCGGAACCGGGCACGGCGATCGCCTACTACCTCAAGGGCGCCGCCAAGGATCTCAAGATCGAGATCGTTGACGTTACCGGGCGAGTCGTCCGGACGTTCTCGGGCTGCGCCGACGAGAAGGCGGCCAACTGCGCCCCGAGGACCGCCGGCCTGAACCGCGTTCAGTGGAACCTGCGCGGCGACCCGCCGCAGCCTCCAGCCGGCGCCGCCGGCAGGGGAGGCGCGGGAGGCTTCGGCGGACGCGGCGGTGGAGGGCCCGCACTCGGCACGGGCACCTACGTCGTGAGGCTGGTAGTAGACGGCAAGACGATGACGACCATGGCCGTCGTCGAGCCGGACAGGATCGAGAGGGATTAGCCGAAAGAGGTCCGGTGCCCCGCCAGGACTGAGGCATGGGGGCTGAGGCACCTCAGTCCTGGCAGCTCATTCCCGACGTTCTATGCCCCCTCGAGTCTGAACTCGGTGTAGTCGAACCAGAACCCGAGGCCGGTCAGTGCGTCGATTTCGGCCTGGACAATCGCTTCATGTCCCTGCTCGATCTCGACGAACCGCTCGAACATCTTCTGTCCTTCGGCGTCCAACTTCGAGACCATGTCCTTGAAAAACGCCGTTGCCTGTCCCTCGAGATCCAGCGCTTTCTTCAGCATCTCGAGTTCCTGGCTATAGTCCTGCTGCTCCATCCGCTTCTGGAGCTTCTGCATGCCGACCTCGATCGCCTCGGCTGACGGGACGGCCGTCTCCAGCGCCGCGGCGGTCACCTTGCCAGTCTTCTCCCACTCCTCGAGCCGGCTCTCGAGGTACTCGACGTGCCGGTCCTCTTCGTCGGCCAGGACCTTGAATATGCGCCGCGCGGTCGGTTCGGAGAACTTCTTCGCGGCCTCGGAGTAGACCTTCCTGACTCTCTCTTCGAACTCCAGACCCGACTTGATGGCCTCTTCGATGGTCACATTCGTATCCTTTTGGAGGTCATAGGTTATAGGTTACAGAGCGCAGCGGCCTCGATCCACGATATACGACACAGCGTCAGCTGCTACACGTCCAGCTCCTGCGCCTCCTCCGCGCGATCCATGATGAAGCGGAAACGGGCCGAGGCGTCACGTCCCATGAGCTCGTTGATCACGCGGTCGGTGACCAGCTGGTCGGCGACCTCGACGCGCAGCAGCCGGCGCGTCTTCGGGTTGAGCGTGGTCTCCCAGAGCACCTTCGGCATCATCTCGCCGAGCCCCTTGAACCGCGTTATCTCCGCGCGCCCGCCCTTGGCGTGCTTCGCCATGATCTCGTCCCGCCTGGCATCGTCGAGCGCCCAGAACGTCTCCTTGCCTATGTCTATCCTGTAGAGCGGCGGCTGGGCCAGGAACACCTTCCCGCCGGTTATCAGCTGCGGCATGTGGCGGTAGATGAACGTCAAGAGGAGCGTCGCTATGTGGTTGCCGTCCGAGTCCGCGTCGGCGAGGATCACAATCCGGCCGTAGCGCAGGCGGCTCATGTCGAACCCTTTGCCCAGCCCGCACCCGAGGGCGGTCACCAGGTCTGTCAGTTCCTTGTTCTCCATGACCTTCGCTAGCGACACGCTCTCGGTGTTGAGCACCTTGCCGCGCAGCGGAAGGATGGCCTGCCTGGTGCGGTCGCGCCCCTGTTTCGCCGACCCGCCGGCCGAATCGCCCTCGACGATGAAGATCTCGCTGTCGGGACGGCCGGGCGAGGTGCAGTCGCTCAGCTTGCCTGGAAGGGTAAGTCGGTTCGAGGCCGAGGACCGTCTGGTGACCTCCTGATGCGCGGCGCGGCTGGCCTCGCGCGCCCTCGCGGCCAGTATGATCCTGGCGACAATCGACTCGGCCACCGAAATGTTCTGGTTCAGCCAGTGCTCCAGGGCCGGCCGAACCATGCCGTCCACCGTGGACAGCATCTCCGGGTTGTTGAGCCGGTCCTTCGTCTGGCCCTGGAATTGCGGCTCCTGCATGAACACGCTGAGGACCGCGACGAGACCCTCGCGGATGTCGTCGGCCGAGAGCGTCACGCCCTTCGGCGTGAGATTGTGCGTCTCGATGAAGTTGCGAACCGCTTTGCCCACTCCCGCGCGGAAGCCGTTCTCGTGTGTGCCGCCAGACCCGGTCGGGATCCCGTTGACGTAGCTGCGCAGGTGCTCGTCGGTGGATTCCGTCCATTGCAGCACCAGCTCTACCCTTGCGCCGTTGTCCCTCGAAAGAACGAAAGGACTGTCGTGGACCGGCTTCGCGCCGCGTTCGGCAAGGACCTTCTTGAGATAATCCGCCAGACCCTCGGTGTGCTCGAACACCGTCTTCTGGCGCGTCGTCTCGTCCTCGAAGACAAGCTTCAGGCCGCGATGTATGTAGGACGCGATTTCCAGGCGCTCGGCGATGAGGCCCGCGTCGAACTCGACGTTCGGGAAGATCTGAGGGTCCGGGTGGAAATACACCGACGTCCCGGTCCCGCGCGCTGGTTCGAGCCTTCGAAGAGGTCCCGCCGGCTTCCCCTGCTTGAAGCGCTGCTCCCAGAGGAAGCCGTCCCGTCTGACCTTCGCCACGAGCTCCTTAGACAGGGCGTTGACCACGCTCGCGCCGACGCCGTGGAGGCCGCCGGCGGTCTTGTAGCTGGCCGGGTCGAACTTCCCTCCCGCGTGCAGGAACGTGAAGATGACTTCGAGCGCGCTCTTCCCCGTCTTCGCGTGCCGGTCCACCGGTATGCCGCGGCCATCGTCGGTGACGGTTACCGACGAGCCTCCCGAGTGCAGCGTCACGTGTATCGACGAAGCGAAGCCATTCATCGCTTCGTCCACGGCGTTGTCGATGATCTCCCAGACGAGGTGGTGCAGGCCGCTCGCCCCGACCCCGCCAATGTACATGCCCGGGCGCCTGCGAACGGGCTCGAGGCCTTCGAGGACAGTGATATCCTTCGCTGTATAGTCTCTTGCTGCCATCTGGTTTGACGGGAAGCCGGCCGCGAGCAGGCCCGACCGGGCCGGCCGCTTGTCCCGGTATCGAGACATCATAATACCTGCCTCGCCCGGCGGAATGCCTGCCAGCCGGGGCCAGGACGTGAGACTCACGCTTCCAGGCCTGACGCCGAGGAGTCCGATTGGCGGTTCGACAATCCAGAAACGGCGGGGCGCCGGCGACCTTCCACCGGGCAGCCCAAGAAGCGAAGCCGGCGCCGCTCTCCGGGCCCAAAAGACGGTTCGAAAGACGGCGGGGCGATCCCACCCAGCTCGCCCGTCGCAGCATCCAGGCCGCCTTCGTCCTCCTCAACCTCTGGATTGGTGCGCGCTTCTACTTCTTTGTCCGCTATTTCGAGAGCGGCGGCGAAGCTGCCTGGGTGCCGCGACCGCCGGGGGTGGAAGGGTGGCTCCCGATTGCCGCCCTGATGAACCTGAAGTACTTCGTTCTGACTGGAACCGTGAGTGACGTTCACCCGGCTGGGATGTTCCTGCTCTTGGCCTTCGTCTCCATCTCGCTCGTGTACCGGAAAGCCTTCTGCAGCTGGCTCTGTCCCATCGGGACCATCTCGGAGTGGTTGTGGCAGGGTGGCCGCGAGGTTTTCGGCAAGAACCTCACCGTCGCCGGGTGGGCTGACATTCCGCTGAGAGGCCTGAAGTACCTGCTCCTTGGGTTCTTCCTGTACGCGATCGCCGGAATGGGAGCGGAGGAGCTGGCAGCGTTCGCCAGGTCCCCTTACGGGCTGATAGCGGACGTGAAGATGCTCAACTTCTTCCGCGCGTTGAGCACGACGGGCGCCACAGTGATACTCGTTCTCGTCGTCCTGTCAGTCCTCGTCCAGAACTTCTGGTGCCGCTACCTCTGTCCTTACGGGGCGCTCCTCGGGCTCGTCGCGCTTGCCAGTCCGTCGAGAATCACCCGCGATCCCGAGAGGTGTATCGACTGCGCGAAGTGTGCGAAGGCCTGCCCGTCGCGACTGCCCGTTGACAAGTTGGGACAGGTGAAATCCGCGGAGTGTACCGGGTGCATGGAATGTGTGACGGCGTGTCCTGTCGTCGGGGCGCTCGACCTGACTGTGCCAGGCCGCCGGCGCGTGCCCGGGTGGGCTGTCGCCGCGGGGCTTGTCGTGCTCCTCATCGGCTTCGTCGGCTACGCTCGGATGATTGGTCGCTGGCACTCGAACATCCCGGACGCGACCTACCAGGAACTGGTGCCCGCCGCGAACTCCTTCGGGCACCCCGGGTCTTGAGAAGGACCCGGGAGCAAAGCTGGCCGCCCTCCTTCGAACGGCCCGTAGAGAACCGGGAGGACGAGAAGTGTAAGGAACGTCGAGGTCACCAGCCCGCCGCTGACGACGACGGCGAGCGGCCGCTGGACCTCGGCGCCGGGGCCGGCTGCAAGCATCATCGGCACGAGGCTCAGAACCGAGATGGCGGCCGTCATCAGCACCGGGCGCAGCCTGGCATCACAGCCCTCGACGATTGCCTGGCGAAGCGGCACGCCGTGGCCGCGGAGGCTTGCCACCTGCGAGGTGAGGACCAGGCCGTTCAACACCGCCACGCCGAACAGCACGATGAAGCCGACCGAGGCCGGCACCGAGAGGTAGAGCCCCGTGAGCCACAGGGCCAGAACGCCGCCGACCATTGCGAACGGCAGGTTGAAGATGACAAGCAGCGCCAGTCGCACGGAGTTGAACGTGAGGAGCAGCAGGACGAAGATCAGCGCGGCCACGGCCGGCATGATGACTGCCAGCCGACGCATTGCCTTCTGCTGGCTCTCGAACTGGCCGCCCCAGCTGAAATAGTAGCCGGGCGGGAGCGGGACGTTCTCGCGCAGTGCCTCCTGCGCCTCCGCGACGAAGCTCCCGATGTCGCGCCCCGACACGTTCACCTCCACCCCGATCCTCCGCAGGCCGTTTTCGCGGCTGATCTGTACCGGGCCCTCCACGACCTTCACGTCGGCCACCTGCGCCACGGGCACACGGTGGCCGCCAGGGGCCTCCACGAGCAGATTGCCCAAGGCCTCGATCGAGGCGCGGTCCTGCTCGGGGAACCTGACGGCGACGTCGGTGACACGGTTTCCCGCGTAGACCTTCGAGACGCTTCGCCCGCCGATCGCCGTCTCGATCAGGCCGAGGACGTCCGCGACGTTGAGCCCGTAGCGGGCGAGCCGGGCGCGATCCACCGATATGGTGATGTAATGCTGGCCGGCGACGCGTTCGACGACGAGATCCGCCACGCCGCTGACGCCTTCGAGCACGGCAGCCATCCGGCCGGCCGTCCGCTCGAGCACTTCCGGGTCGTCGCCGAAGAGCTTCACGATCACCTGGGCCCTCGTTCCGGCAACGAGCTCGTCTATGCGGCACTGGATCGGCTGGCTGAAGCTGGCAGCCATCCCGGGGATGTCCGAAATCGCCTCTCGCATCTTCTCCCACAGCTCGTCGCGCGAGCCTGCCGACACCCACTCGCTCCTTGGCTTCAGCGCCCCGACGAAGCCCGTCTTGTCCACGCTTCGCGCCTCGAGCGCGACGCCAGTCTGCCCGGTCCTCGACACTATCGCCGTCAGCTCCGGGAAGCGCATCAGCCGCCGCTCCACCTCCATGCTGGTTTCCATCGCCTTGTCGAGCGAGATGCCAGGCAGCAGCTGGATGTCCATGTCGAAGGCGCCCTCGTCGATGACCGGCAGGAACTCCGTTCCGAGGCGCGGCACGACGGCCGCACTCCCGAGTATCAGGACTGTTGCGCCGGTGAAGACGGCCACCCGGTGGTCGAGCGCCCATTCGAGGACGGGTCGGTACAGGCGCCGGAGGGCCCTGACGATCGGGCTCTCGAGGTGAACCTGGCCGAGCCCGACGAGGCAGAACATCGGGATCACGAAGATCGATAGGAGCAGCGAGGAGAGGAGGGCCAACGCGACCGTGTAGGCGAGCGGAGAGAACATCTTCCCCTCCATGCCCTGGAGCGTGATGATTGGTATGAACGTCAGGGCGATGATGAGCTCGCCGAAGATGCTCGGTTTCCGGACCTCCATGACGGCGTTGAAGACCGTCTTCAGCCGGTTCTCGCCGGGCCCCTTCGACGCAAGGTGCCGCTGCACGTTCTCCACCTGGATGATCGTGGTGTCGACGATCATGCCGATCGATATCGCGAGGCCGCCGAGCGACATCAGGTTGGCATCGAGGCCCGTCGCCTTCATGACAGCAAAGGTGAGGAGCGCCGACAGCGGCAGCGCGGCGATCACGATCAGGGCGCCTCGCACGCTCCTCAGGAGGACGATCAACACCAGCAGGACGAGTATCGAGCCCTCACCCAGGGCCTTGAGCACCGTCCGGATGCTCTGGTCCACGACGAGCGAACGCTCGTAGAAGGGGACCAGCTTGAGGTTCCCAGGCAGCAGCCCGCCTTCGTTGATCTCGCGGACCCGTTCCTGCAGGCGGCCGACCACGCGGCGGCTGTTCTCGCCGCGAAGCATCATGACGATGCCGCCAACGACCTCGCGGTCTCCGTTCTTCGCCGAGGCGCCCTGCCTCACAGCGTGTCCCAGACGCACCTCTGCGACGTCGCCGATCGTCACCGGCGTGCCACCCTCCGAACGAAGGACGATCGCCGCGATGTCCGCCGGCGATTGCACGAGGCCCACCCCACGAATGATGAATTGCTCCGATTCCCTGTTGGCGACGTTGCCGCCGACGTTCTGGTTGTTGCGGTCTATGGCTTCTTTTATCGCGGCGATCGACAGGTCGTACTCGATGAGCTTGTCAGGCGCGACCACCACTTCGTACTGCTGAATGTAGCCGCCGAACGAGTTGACCTCGGTCACGCCGGGAACGCTCTTGAGCAGCGGGCCCACAACCCAGTCCTGAATGGTTCGAAGCGCGGTCAGCTCTTCGACGCTCGGAGAATGGCGCCCGTCTGCCGGCTCGAGCGTGTACTGATAGATTTCGCCCATGGCGGTCGCTATGGGCCCCATTTCGGTCTCGACACCAGACGGCAGCTGTTCGCCCACCTCCGCCAGCCGTTCGTGTACCTGCTGCCGCGCGAAGTAGATGTCGGTTCGATCCTCGAAAACCAGAGTGATGACCGATATTCCCGCCTTCGTCGTCGACCGCATCAGGACGAGCGACGGCAGGCCGCGCATCGCCATCTCGATCGGGTAGGTGATCGACGTCTCCACTTCGAGGGGAGAGAGCCCGGGCGCAGTGGAGACTACCTCCACCTGGACGTTCGTCACATCCGGGAAGGCATCGATCGGTATTGTCGCGAGTCCCCAAGACCCTGCGCCGGCCACGAGGACGACGGCGAACCATGCCGCCGCGCGGTTGTGGAGCGAGAACGATATCGCCTTTTCGAGCATTTTGCAGGTCCCCGAATTCGCGATGCTGTCAGGACTGGCACAGGAGGACGGCTGGCGACGATCGCCGCTCACGTTTGCCGTCAATGTGAATGGCCGCCTTCGAGGGAGCTTTTCATCACCTCCGACTTCAACGTGAAGGCTCCCGCCACGACGATCATCTCCGTGCCGTCGAGGCCGCCGATGACGATCTGGCGGCCGCCGACGCGCTCTCCGAGCTTGACAGGGCGCGCCGTGAAGACACCTCCGGGCGAGGCCACGAAAACGCGCGGCTCCCCGCCGATCGTCTGCACGGCCTCGTCGGGCACAACCAGGACCTCGCGCGCGGCGGCTTTCGTTTCCACCACTCCCCGCACGTACATGTTCGGCTTGAGCAACAGGCCCGTGTTCGCCACCTCCACGCGGATCTTCATGGTCCTGAGCTTCTCGTCGACGACGTCACCGGAGAGCGGATTGCGGCCCGCGAAGGTCTTGTCCGGGTATACGTCCGACCTCAGCGAAACCGAACTGCTCGAGGCGACGTGCGGCAGGTCCTTCTCCCGCGCGTCCAGCACGGCCCACACTCTCGTGAGGTCCGAGACCGTGAAGAGGAGCTTGCCCGGGTCCACGTACTCCCCGAGGACGACGTCGCGGAAGATGACCCGACCGTCGATCGGGGACGTTATTTCCAGGAAGGGTTCGGCGATGTCCGAAAGGTCGTCCTGGCCGCTGGCCGTCCGCGCAACGAGCCGGTCGAGCGCGGCGTGATCCATCCCGAGCGAGTGCAGGCGCGATTCGCGCAGCGCGAACTCCGTCGTCGCGGCCTCGAAGTCCGCCTGCCGGCGGAGGTACTCCTTCTCCTGGATCGCCTCTGCCTGGAGCAGCTCTCTCGCGCGTTCGTACTCGCGCTTCGCCAGGCTGCGGGTGGCATGGGCCTGGAGGTAGGCCGCCTGATCGTCGGCGAACGCCGGCGCGTGGACGATGGCGAGCACCTGGTTGCGGCGCACCTGTCGGCCGAGGTCAGTCCTTATCTCGGTGACCCTTCCCTCGAGCAGCGGCGAGATCTGCGCCGTGCGGGTCTGGTCGAGAGTGACCACACCCGGCAGCGTGACCGTGGACGAAATCATCGTCCGAGATACGGGTGCCGTCTTGATCCCCCACTTCTCCTGAAGCGGGGGTGGGATCTTCAGCTCGGCGGCCTCCCCATGGCCAGCCTCGCCGTGGCTGTCGCCCACGGCATCGTGGGCCTCGCTCTTGCCGCCGCCGCAGCCCCACGCCGCGGCCGCCAGGCAGAAAAGGGCTACGCTCAGAAGGTCCGCGAGGCCCCTGGCGCGGGGCCGGGTTTCATCGAACGATCTTGCTCGCTCACTCATGGCTGCCGTCCTTTGCTCTGCCCTGGTAGGGGGACCGTGGAAGCGATTGCGGCTTCGAGCTCGAAGAGCGTGACGCGGTAGTCGTAGAGCGCCCGGTTCAAGGTCCGCCGGCTGTCGCGGAACGAGCGTTCGGCGTCGAGGTAGTCGATGAGATCGGCTGCGCCTGAGCGGTAGGCTGCCGTCACCGAGTCTCTGGCCTGGCGTGCGTTCTCGAGGTACTCGCCCTGCAGATATGCGAGGCGGGACCTCGCAAGTTCGAGATCAGCCAGAACGTTCGCCACTTCGAGCGCGACCTCGTTTTCGATCGCCGCCAGGCGGTAGGCCGCCCGCCGCTTCTCGGCTTCGGCCCGTGCGAGCCCGCCGGGATTCCGGCCGAAAAGTGGGAGCGGAACGCCTATGCCGAATACAATCCCGTCGTCGCCGAACGAGCGGCGGTAGCCCGCGCCTGCAGTCAGGCTCGGTGTCCGCAGCGCCCTTTGAAGCTGTGCTTCGTTGGCCGCTCGCTCCTCCTCCCGGCGCGCGGCGCGGACGTCCGGCCGGTTCTCGATGGCTGTGGCCCGAAGGTCGTCTAGCGACAACACGTCCGGCGCAAGCGGGCCGTCCGGCGCGAGCGGAGTCGCGAGCTCGAACGGCTGCCCGTCGGTCACGGCGCCCATCAGCGCCAGAAGAGCGCTTCGCGCCTTCCGGCCTGTCAGTTCCGCGGAGAGGACATCGTCTGCGAAGCGAAGCCGCTCGACCTGCAGCCGGCGCAGCTCGCCACCCGAGGCCTCGCCGAGCTCGAACCGGGTTTCGACGACGGCTATTACACGGTCGATGTCCTGGAGGGCAGCTCGGGCGAGAGCAGCATCGGTTTCCGCCAGCACCGCCTGGTAGTAGGTACGACCAACCTCGAGCCGCAGCCGCCTCACCTGGTCATCGACCTCGGCCTGGGCCATTTTTACCTCGAGGTCCGCGGACCGGGTCCGGAGGCGCCGCTTGCCGGCGGTTTCGATCTCCTGGTCCAGCCGGATAACGAGTTCCTGCTGGTCGACGAACGCCGTGCCGCCGCCGGCACCGGGCCGGTAGCCCTCCGAGGACACGCTCAACTCCGGGTTCGGCCGCCGGCTCGCTGCAGTGAGCTCTCCCCTGGCGATCGCGACCGACTCGCGAGCAGCGGCGACCAGCGGGTTAGCCGCTTCGGCCACGCGCAAGGCTTCTTCGACCGTCAACTTCGAAGGCACGGCGCGGGATTGGGCATAGGTCGGCGCCGGAGCCAGCAGTCCCGCGGCTGCCAGCACGGCGAGCGTAGTGCGAGCGTGCATCGTTCAAAGCCGAGTTGAGTAGCCGCAGGGCGGCCCAGTTTGACGAGCGGGGGCAGGGTGGCGCTAGGCGGCCCGCCGCGGAGGGTGATCCATGCCCTCGCCAGGCGTTCTCGGGCATGTCCTCGGTTCGGGAGGAACCAAGTCGGTGCTGTCTCCGGAAAGCGGAGAGCCGCCGTGAACGGGCTCGCTTATTCCTGGCGAGTGACAGAGGCAGTTGTCCGAGTGCGCCGGCGCCGAGCCCGCGTGGGACGGCGCTGCGGCAGTGGACAGGAGCGGTGTTGCCGACCTGTCGGGCGACGCGACCGCGGGGTGCCCGTAAAGCGTGTGGGCGAAGCTCGACCACACGATCACGAGAGCCGCGAGTAGAGCGGCGGCGCGGTCGGCCCGGCGTTTCATCGCCACACATTCTAGCAGAGGCCGGGTGGTCCTGCCGGCGGAAACGGGGTACACTCGAGGTTGCGCTGCTGCCTCAACTGAAAGGACACCGACGTGGCCGAACGCACGAGAGAAGAGGCGATCCGCACGCTCGCCGCGATGATTGCCGATATTCCCGTCGCCATGCTCACCACGACGAACCCCCGCGGGTGGTTGCGAAGCCGGCCGATGGTGGTGCAGGAAGAACCGTTCGACGGGACCCTTTGGTTCTTCACGAGCGGAAACGCGGCAAAGGCTGCCGACATCCGCGACAGGCGGCAGGTGAACGTCAGCTTCGCGGCTCCCTACCGCGACCGCTACGTCTCGGTTTCAGGAGTCGCTGCGGTCATCGACGACGCGGACCTGCGCCGGAGGCTGTGGAACGAGTCGTACAGGCCCTGGTTCCCGCAGGGCCTGGACGACCCCGACCTTCGCCTGATCAAGATAGAGGCTGAAGAGGCGGAGTACTGGGACCCGGCCGAGGGCCGGATGGTTCACGTTCCCGAGTTGTACGTGCCGAAGCCCGGTTTTGGCCAGATGCAGCCCGAAACGGGCATCTAGCGGCCCTCGCCCGGGCCGATTCTGCTACCGCCTGGTTGCGTGGGCTGTCCGCCCGCCACGTGCCGGCGAACGCGGATGGCCTTTCGCCGACCGCCAAGAAGCTGACGCTGACATGCGCGAGTCCCTTCTCGACCGCTTCATCCGCTACGCCCGCATCGACACCAGGTCCGACTCGAACTCCTCCTCGTTTCCCTCGACCGAAGGGCAGAAGGAATTGCTTCGCGTGCTCGTAAAAGACCTGAAGGAGGTCGGGCTGGCCGACGCGGGGATGGACCAGTGGGGCTACGTGATGGCCACGTTGCCGTCCACCCTGCCGCCTGATCACCCTGCGTTCGGCAAGGTGCCAGTCATCGGGCTGATCGCGCACGTGGACACCTACCACGAGGTGCCAGGCGCCGGGGTCGAGCCGCAGGTGCACCGTGACTATGACGGTGGCGACATCGTGCTGCCGGGTGGCGGCATGGTGATCAAGGTCGAGGACCACCCTGAGCTTGCAGCCTGCCGCGGGCTGACGGTCATCACCTCGGATGGAACGACGCTGCTGGGCGGCGACGACAAGGCCGGCATTGCCGAAATCCTGGAAGCCCTCCGGCGGTTCGCGGACGAACCGTGGCGCCTTCACGGACCCATCCGCGTCGCCTTCACGCCAGACGAGGAGATTGGCCGCGGCACGGAGCACTTCGACGCAGCCGTCTTCGGCGCGAGGTTCGCCTACACGATCGACGGGTCCGGCCTCGGCGAGATCGAAGACGAGACGTTTTCAGCCGACTCGGTCCACGTGACGGTCACGGGCGCAGACGTCCACCCCGGTCACGCCAAAGGGAAGATGGTGAATGCGGTGCGGGTCATGAGCGACCTGGTAATGGCGCTGCCGCAGCATCGTACTCCTGAAACCACCGAGGGGCGCGAGGGCTACCTGCACCCGATCACCATGTCGGGGAACGTGTCGGAAACGAAGGCTCACTTCCTGGTGCGCGACTTCACGGAAGAGGGTCTCAAAGAGCTGGAAGCAGCGCTGTCGGGCGCGGCGGCGTGGCTCGAGAGGAAATACCCTGGGGTGCGCATCACGCTCGACGTCAGGCACTCGTACCGCAACATGAAGTACGCAATCGGTGGTTTTCCCCTGGTCGTCGAGAACGCGGAGGAGGCGATGCGCCGGGCAGGCCTCGAGCCGTCCAGGGGATCGATCAGGGGCGGCACCGATGGCGCCCGACTGTCCTTCATGGGAGTGCCGACGCCGAACCTTTTCGACGGCAGCATGAACTTCCACAGCAAGAAGGAGTGGATCGTTCTCGAGTGGATGGAGAAGGCGGTGGAGACGATCCTGCACCTTGCCGAAGTCTGGGTCGAGCGGCCGGAGTGATTTTTTTCTCTTGCGCTCGAGGGGCCCGGCGGTAAAGGATACGCAGGATATGTCTACCAAGATTCTCGCGTCCATCTCGACCGTACTTCTCGTTCTCGCGTTCTCGTTCAGCGTCGCTTCCCCAGTCGCCGCCCAGGACCAGACCGCTGCGGCGGCCATGACCGCGCCTCCCGACGTGGCCAAGCCGCCTTCCGATGCGATCAAGACCAGTTCGGGCCTTCAGCACAAAGTGATCACTCCTGGTACCGGGACGGTTCACCCAGGGCCGGCCGACCGCGTGACGGTGCAGTACACGGGGTGGACGGCCGAGGGCAGAATGTTCGACAGCACCTACGCCCGGAAAACGCCCAGCACGTTCCCGCTGAACCGCGTTCTGCCCGGTTGGACCGAGGGAGTTCAGCTGATGGTGGTTGGCGAGAAGCGTCGCTTCTGGGTCCCGCAAGACCTGGCCTTCAAGGGCGCGGCTGGCCGTCCAGCCGGGACGCTGTGCTTCGACATCGAGCTGCTGAAGATCGATCCTGCGCCCGCGGCTCCGGCCGACGTGGCGGCGCCACCGGCTGACGCGCAAAAGACCAACTCCGGCCTCGCTTCCAAGGTGCTGCAGCCTGGGACGGGCACGGTGCACCCCGAGCGCAACAGCCAGGTGACTGTTCACTACTCAGGCTGGACGACGGACGGAAAGCTCTTCGACACCTCGGTCACAACCGGGCAGCCGGCTACGTTCCCGTTGAACGGCGTCATCGAGGGATGGACGGAGGGCGTGCAGCTCATGGTGGTTGGAGAGAAGCGCCGCTTCTGGATTCCCGAGAAGCTGGCCTACAAGGGCCAGGACGGGCGCCCGAAGGGGATGCTGGTCTTCGACATCGAGCTGCTGAAGATAGGGCCGAATCAATAGGACGAAGCGAGGGGCCGAGGACTGAGGGCACCGCGGCACCTTAGTCCTCGGCGTCCGTCACTCCGTTCTATTCGCGTTCGCAGCCACCGGAGGCGGGATGACGCGGGTGAACTGCCCCCGCTGAAGGAGCTCCCGCCCCTTGCCGCCGCGGGAAGTTACTTCGTACTTGGCGGTGCTGACCGTCTGCACCGCGCCGCGGCTGGTTTCGACGGTGAGGAGGTCGCGGTCTCCCTTCGACGCGACGAAGCCGAGAACGCGGTCCGTACCGCGCTTGATCTTTATCAGGATCACGCCCTTGCCCGGTCCCGACAGGTAGTTGATCTCGCCAACCGGGCAGAGCATCGCCCTTGCTCCGGCTGTAACTGCGATCATCGTCTCGTCGCCCTTGACAACGGAAACGCCGACAACCTCGGTGCCGAGGTTCGGCTTCGCGTACCGCCGCCCGGCGCGGGTGGACGGCTCGAGGAAAGGCTCGAAACCGAAGCGGAGGGCGTAGCCGTCCGCGGTGACCGCCACCGCGTGGGTCGCCGGGACGGCGCCCTCGCGCTGCGGGCGAATGTCCGGCGTCACGCGCGGGTCGAGGCTGACAGCTCCCACGATCCGCTCGCCGTCCCTGAACTTGAAGAGCCTCTGTATCGGCTCGCCATGACCGGTTGAAGGCGGAACGTCGACTATCCTTGCGGTGTATGCGGTCCCGAAATTCGTGAAGAAGACGATGGTCGAACGCGTGCTGCCCGGCAGGACAGCGAGCACCGCGTCTCCCTCTCGGAGCCTCGTCGCCGAAAGGTCGCGAACCTCTTTCTGCCGCTTGATCCAGCCGTCGCGCGAGACGATGACGACGTTGTCCTCGTCGACGATGAAGTCGTCGGCTGTGAATTCGACTTCTTCCTCGAGTGCCTCGATGCGGGTGCGCCGCGGGTCCATCTTCTGGTTCCCGAACTGTCTGCGCACCTCCTCGATCTCGTCGCGAACCAGCTTCCAGCGCCCTCCTTCGTCCTGGAGCAGCGCGGCAATCCGCTTCGCCCGCTGGCGCCTGTCCTTGAGCTCTTGGCGGATGACCTCTATCTCGAGCCGCGCCAATCGGTAGATCTTGAGCTCGAGGATCTGGTCAGTCTGTTCCTCGTCGAGGCCGAACCGCGCGATCAGCTTCGTTGCCGCATCCCGCTTCCCGTCCGACTTCCGGACGATCCTCAGGACCTCGTCCAGCGCGTCGAACACTTTCTCGAAGCCTTCGAGGATGTGGATACGCTTCCGGAGCGCCGCCAGCTCGTGCTCAAGGCGCCTGGTGACGACGTCCAGGCGGAAGTGGAGGAAGTGCCAGAGGAGCGACTTCAAGTCGAGCCTTTCGGGCCGCCCGACCTCGGGGTTCTCGGTCGGGATGAGGCACGTCAGGTTGACGGGGAAGCTGGCTTGGAGCGGGGTGTGGCGGAACAGGTACGCCATCACCATCCGCTCGTCGGCTTCGCGCTTGATCTCGAGGACGATGCGCACTTCGTCGGTCGAGAGGTCCTTCACGTCGAGGAGCGGGGGGAGCTTTCTGCTCAATGCGACCTCGGCGATGCGCT
This sequence comes from Vicinamibacterales bacterium, assembly GCA_041947015.1. GTDB lineage: Bacteria > Acidobacteriota > Vicinamibacteria > Vicinamibacterales > Fen-181 > JBHGBL01. The sequence goes on along the minus strand of JBHGBL010000007.1, from coordinate 64,668 downwards.
CGACGAGCTGCGACTTGTTCACGTTGTACGGGATGCTCGTCACGTGGATGGTCTTGCCGCCCCGGGTCGGCTGGCCTTTCTCCCACGTTGCGCGCAGCCGGATCGAACCCGATCCAGTCTTGTAGATCTCCTTGAGTTCTTCGGGTGAGTTCAGGATCTGGCCGCCGGTGGGGAAGTCCGGCCCCTTGACGTAGCGGCACAGCTGTGCGCTCGTCATCTCCTGGTTCCCGAGCAGCTTGAGGAGGGCCGTGCAGACTTCCTCGAGGTTGTGCGGCGGGATCGAGGTGGCCATCCCGACTGCGATGCCCGACGCGCCGTTGACCAGGAGGTTCGGGATGCGTGCCGGCAGGACCACCGGTTCCGCACGGGTGCCGTCGTAGTTCGGGCGGAATGCAACCGTGTCCTGATCGATCTCGGAGAGGAGCTCGTGGCTGATCGGCGACAGCCGGCACTCGGTGTACCGCATGGCGGCGGCGCTGTCGCCGTCGAGCGAGCCGAAGTTGCCGGAGCCGTCTACGAGCGGGTAGCGCAGCGAGAACGGCTGCGCCATGCGGACGAGCGTCTCGTAGAGCGCGACGTCGCCGTGCGGGTGGTAGCTGCCCATCACGTCGCCGACCACCTTGGCGGACTTCCGGAACCTGGCGTCGGAGGTCAGGTTCTGCTGCCACATCGTGTAGAGGATGCGGCGCTGGACCGGCTTCAGGCCGTCGCGAACATCCGGCAGCGCGCGCGAGGTGATGACCGACAGAGCGTAGTTGAGGTACCTGGTCTGGGCAGCCTCGTGGAGGGCGACGGCCTGGCCGTCGCCGTTCGAACCGTCGGCCTGCGGAGGAGGGGCAGGCGTGCCGGGCCCGCCGGGCGCTGCCACCTCTGTCTGCTCAATCATGTCGAACAGGGAAGGATCCGAATGCGTAACCGGACTGCGTTTCGACAAGGCCTGAAGATCTCCGTGAGGCGGGGATTCAGCCCCGCCTTGAATCGCTCGACGACCGCAACCGCCCGGGGTCCGGCCGCACTCCGAGCAGGCAGATGAACTCGCTCAGCACCATGGCCGTCGCCCCCCAGACAACCTCGCCTTCGAGCTCGAAATACGGCATGTCGAACCCGACTCCGTCGCGCGACCTGCGGGCACAGCGGACAGACTCGCCATCCAGCAGTCGGGAAAGCGGTACCTCGAGGAGGCGGGCGACCTCCGCGGTTGCCCGCTCGAAGGGCGGCCGGTAGTCGGCCACAGCCACGACGGTGTGCAGCGTGAATCCGCTGACAGGTATGTGGAGCGGCGAGAGCGCACCTACCATCCGCAGGCCTGTGGGATCTACGCCGATCTCCTCCGAGGCCTCGCGGACGGCGGCCTTCTCGATTGTCTCGCCCGGTTCCACGGCGCCCCCTGGCAGCGAAACCTGCCCGCTGTGGTGTGGGAGCGCGGCGCGGACCGTGAGCACCAGGTGTGGCTCGCCGTCCTTCGGGTACAACAGGAGCAGCGCCGCGGCGGTCCTCGGGGTGCCTGGAAACTCCCCGGGACGCCAGCCCGGGCGTGGCCTTGGTGCCATCAGGACCTGCGCTTGCGGGCCCGGCAGATCGAAGGCCATCGCCTCGCGAAGCCTGCGCTCCAATGTCGCGATTGTCGTCTTCGAGGACGCTTCCGTGGACATGCGGCCGTTGACTGAGTCTAGCAGACGCGGCCGACAAGAGTTAACTGAGTAAGGACTGAGCCGGCCCTTCCTAACGCCGCGGCCTGCCCTCCAACTCGTCGGCCAGCCGCGACGCGTCGTACACCTTGCGCAGCGCCTCGACGATTGCGCCGGTGTGGACCGCGACCGCGCGGTTCGTCTCCTCGTCGTAGACGTAGTTGCCGACCAGGCTCTCGATGTTGCCGTCGAAGATCAACCCGACGACTTCGCCCACCCTGTTCACGACCGGCGATCCCGAATTGCCGCCGATGATGTCGTTGGTCGTGACGAAGTTCAGAGGAGTCGACAGGTCGATGTTCTTCTCCCGCTCGATGTAGCGCTTCGGAAGGTCGAAGGGCGGCTTCATCGAGAAGCCGTGTGCCCTGTTGTAAAGGCCGTAGAAAGTCGTGAACGGCGGCGCGACGGTGCCGTTCATCGGATAGCCCTTAACCGTGCCGAACGACAGGCGCAAGGTGAAGTTCGCATCGGGGGGCAGGTTCCTACCGTACACGGCGAAGCGTGCGCGGCTGATCTTCTCGCCGGCGGCCGAGAGCGGCGCCTCTATGCTCGCCGAGGTCCACTCCTGCTGCTGCCGGAGCACCGGCTCAACCCGGCGCGCGAAATCTATGAGCGGGTCCGAGGACGCCTCGACGGCTTTCCTGCCGCCTTCGACGAGCATCTTCCGCACTGCCGGGTCGCCGAGCTTCGTGCCCTTGATCACTTCTCGAGCAGCCTCAGCGGGCTTCTTCCCGGAGAGCGCCGCCTTCACGAACGGGTCCTCCGGCCCCAGCGCTTCGAGCTGGGTGGCGAGCCATGTAGCCAGCAGGTGTTCGTCCATCTCCGGGTAGACGGGGGCCGGAGACAGCAGGCCGAATCGCAGCGACTCGAGCTGCGACTCGTGAAACCCGGGCAGCCTTTCCGCGTCGGGCTTCGCAACTTCGGCCGCGTACTGAACGATGGTGACGGCCTGCTGGGGCAGCGTTGCGAGGCTGCGCGAGACGGAGGTGTGGTAACGCTTCTTGTAGGTCGCAGACGCCTTCTCCATCACGTTCTCGATGGTTGTCCACCCGTCCAAATACGACGCGCGCAAGGCTGGGTCCGCCTGGATCTTCGACCGAAGCCCCTCCTCCTCCTTGCGCTTGTTGGCCATTATGTCCTCGTCTTCGAGGCCTTTCAGTTCGCCCTTGTAGACCTTGAGCGCGTTCTCGAGGCTGAAGATGTTGTCGCGCGCCTGGCGGTCGGCTTCAGGCCCTCTCTTCGCGTAGGTGCGAAGCGCGGCGAGGCGGTTCTCGAGGTAGCCGAGGACGGTCGGCACCTGCACGTCGCGGGCGTACTCGAGCTGGGCGACGGTGACCTGCCGCTGGGTCCCTCCGGGGTGGCCAGAAACGAAGACGAGATCGCCGTCCGCAGCTCCCTTGCTGTTCCAACGGAGGTAGGATTCGGGCCTGACCGGCTTGTCGTTCTCGTAGACGCGCATGATCGCGAAGTCGAGGTCGTAGCGCGGGTAGGTGAAGTTGTCCGGGTCGCCGCCGAAGAAGGCGGCCTGCTCCTCCGGCGCGAAAACGAGCCGGACGTCGGTGTAGCGCTTGTAGCGGTACAACCAGTACTCGCCGCCCTGATAAAGCGTGACGATGTCCGAACGGAGACCGGTCTTGTCCAGGCTCTCTTTTTCGATCGCTGCCATTTCTGCCCGGCGCGCCTCCAGGGCTTCGCGGTCGCTCGCGCCCGGTTTGACCGCCTTCACAACGCGGTCGGTCACCTCCTCCATGGAGACCAGGACGTTCAGTTCGAGATCCGGTGCCTTCACCTCATCCGCCATCGTCCGGGCGTAGAAGCCCTCGGAGGCGTAGTCGTTCTCGGGCGTCGACATTTTCTGAAGCTGCCCGCGGGCCACGTGGTGGTTGGTGAGCACGAGGCCGTCCGGGCTGACGAACGATCCGGAGCCGCCGTCGTTGAACCGCACGCTTGCGAGGCGCAGCTTGTCGAGCCAACCCTGGGGCGGCACGAAGTTGTAGCGCTCTTTCAGAATCCTGAGAGGCGGGTTGTCGAACGTCCACATCCCCTCGTCGGCGGCAACAGCGACGAACGATAGGGGCAGGAGCAGAGCGAACAGGGCAGCACGGAACGGGCAAGAAAGGCGAGGGGCGAGTCCCATCGTGTACCTCCAGGCGGCCGGCCAGCGGCTCAATACGATGATTGTAGATTGGCATGCCTGCCGGGAGGCGACCTGATTGATCCAAGATCTTGGATTTCGGGGACCATGCCGGTGGATCTCCATCGCGATCCGGTGCGGCTGTGGCGGGAAGAATCCAAGAATCTGTCGAAGCCCGTCCGGTCCATCAATTGCACGCCGCTCGGCGGCTTTCAACCTACGTGCGTCTAGTGGCTGCGAGACCTGTCGCAGGGTTTCGGCGGCATCGCCGTGCTCCAGCCCTCTGGGTTCCCACAGACGTTCTTGTTCGACGGAGGAGAATTTCCGGCTTGTCTCTGGGGGGTTCTCGGTTCGCTTGTGTCGCCACAGCCGCGCTTGCAAGACAAGTCAAGAAAGGGGGTGCTCCAGCTCGTTCGCCGTGCCCGATTCCCGAAAGGCATTGCTTGTTTCTGATTGCAAGGAGGATGGTCAATGCGAATTCGGCTACTGGTACTGGCAGTCGTGTTGCTCGCCGCCCTTCCAGCGGCGGCACAGGAGCAGACCGGTTCGATTCAGGGAGTCGTCCGGGACGCGTCCGGCGGCGTTCTGCCCGGCGTTACCGTGGAAGCTCGCAGCCTGGGTCAGGCAGGCGCCGTCACGGCGACGACGGACGCCGAGGGCGTCTACCGCTTTCCCGCCCTAGCACCCGGGAGGTACGTGTTAACGGCAAGCCTCCAGGGTTTCACGGAGGCGAGAGTCTCTGAAGTCACCCTGCTACTAGGTCAGATTCTCACGGTCCCGTTGACCCTGCAGGTTGCCGGGGTTGCAGAGACGGTGCAGGTGACCGCTGAATCGCCGCTCATCGACGTAAAGCAGAACGCGACGTTTGCTACCGTCACCTTGGAGACGATCGACCGTATCCCGAAGGGTCGGGACTTCACGGGCGTGATAGCAGCCGCTCCCGGTGCGAACTCCGAGTCGCGTGCGGGCGGCATCTCGGTTGACGGCGCGAGCGGATCCGAGAACCGGTTCGTCGTGGATGGTGTGGACACGACCAACCTCCGGACCGGCGCGTCGGGCAAGACGTACGTCACTGACTTCGTTCAGGAAGTCCAGGTGAAGACGTCGGGCTACAACGCCGAGTACCCGGGAGCTACCGGTGGCGTCGTGAACGCGTTGACCAAGTCGGGAACGAACGTGTTCCGCGGTTCGGCAGGGTTCTACTACACGAACAACGGGCCCTCGGGCGTCGAGAACAAAGACAAGGGGAGCTTCTGGGTCGGCAAGCAGAGGCCGAGTCTCCGCTTGAAGCCGACCAAGACCACCGAGGCGGAGTACTACACCGTTCCGCTGAACGTCAGCCCCGAGTGGTCGCCGGTCTTCGAGGCGGGCGGGCCGATAATCCGTGACCGACTCTGGTATTGGGCCGGTTACGCGCCAGTGCGCACCTACTCGAAGCGAACCGTGACGTGGAGGACCCCGAGGCCGGGCGGGCCGGCGACGGAAACCTTCAAGCAGGACCAGCCCTATGACCGGCTGACGGTCAACGCCACCTGGCAGGTATCGAACTCCCTCCGCGCGAAGTTCACCGCGGCTCCTGAATGGTATCGCCAGCGCGGCACGCTCCCCACGATCGAGCCCGACGGGACCAGCACGGGCAATGCTGCGACGGAATACGCCGTTCCCGGTGAGAACCGCTGGAACGACGCCTACTCGGGTCTCGTCGACTGGGTAGTGCGGCCCACCTTCTACGTGAACGTGTCGGGCGGCTACTTCATGACCGACACGGAGACAATCGGCAACGGAACCGAGATCCGGCATTCCATGGACGGCAACATCTCGGATTTCCCTGAGGTGCCGGCCAGCTTGATCCAGCCGAGCGGTTACGTGGACAACCGTTCGTCGAGCAAGACGGTAACCGACAAGTACACCCGCACCTACGTCAACGTGACCGGCACCTGGTTCAAGAGCGGGTTCCTCGGGCAGCACGCAATCAAGGGCGGTGTGCGGTTCGAGCGGATAGGCAACACGCGCAACGTAGGCGCAATCCAGCCGACGATTACCTTTCACTGGAACGCTGCCTACACCAAGTCGACCGGTGAGGAACTGCGCGGGAAGTACGGCTTCTACGACGTCAGCCGCGGCGTCCTCGGTGTCGGGGACATCCACTCGAACAACTGGGGCCTGTTCATCCAGGACTCCTGGTCGCCCAACGCGAAGCTGACGATCAACGCCGGGGTGCGCGCCGAGTCCGAACGCATACCGTTCTACACACCAGGCGAAGAGCAGAACGGCATCGTCTTCGGCTTCGGCGACAAGGTTGCGCCGCGTCTCGGCTTTGCCTACGACATCAAGGGCGATGGCAAGTGGAAGGCCTACGGCAGCTTCGGTCGCTTCTTCGACATCATGAAGCTCGAGATGCCGCGCGGTTCGCTCGGCGGTGAGCAGTGGATGATCTACAACTACAGCCTGGACACCTACGACTGGAAGAGCATCAACTGCCAGGAGAACGATCCCAAGTGCCCCGGGACGCTCTTCGAAGCAGAACGTCTGAGGTTCGGTTCGAACGAGCCGAACAACCCCGACGCTCTGGCAGTCATGCCGAAGTACTTCGGCGCGCCCCGCAACCTCCTGATGGACGACATGAAGCCGATGCAGTCGCAGGAGTTCATTCTCGGCCTGGACCGCGAAATGACCCGGACGACTTCGGTCGGCGTCCGGTACGTGAAGAAGTGGGTCACGCAGGTGATCGAGGACTTCGGCTGGAACGAGAACGGGACCGAGTACTACTTCATCGGCAACCCCGGCAGGGGCTACCAGGGCGAGCTGCAGTTCCTCTGGGGTACACCGAATCCGGAAACTGGCTACACGCCGCCAGCCCTGTACAAGCCGATCAACGGCAAGGTCTACCCGCAGGTGAAGCCGGTTCGCGACTACGATTCGGTGGAGTTCACCTTCAAGAAGCGGCTGGCCAACCGCTGGTCGGCGACGGCGACCTACCAGTGGAGCCGGCTGTGGGGGAACTACCCCGGCCTCGCGAGCTCGGATGAAGCAGGCAGCGGCACGGCGCGCCTCTCGCCGAACGTAAACCGGCTGTACGACGGTCCATGGATGATGTACGACACCAAGGGCAACCAGGTGCTCGGGCCGCTCAACACGGACCGACCCCACCACTTCAAGGCGCAGGCCACTTACGACCTGCCGTGGGGTACGGGCGTGGGCCTCTTCTGGTACATCCGCTCCGGCGCGCTGTTCTCGAAGTACATCACCTACCAGGGCTACGGTTGGGTGTTCTACGACGGCCGCGGTTCGCTGGGACGGACACCAGTCGAGCAGCGGGCCGACTTGCTTCTGCAGCACGACTTCAGGCTCGGAAGCCGAGCCACGTTGAACGTCAACCTCAACGTCACGAACCTCTTCGACAACGACGTCGCGATCTCGATGTACGACTCCCAGTTCCGTGACTCGTTCGGCTTCACGCCGATCGAGAACTTTTTCATCCCGTGGGACCCGGTTGCCGTGGCGATGGCTGGCGCCCAGCGGCCCGACGCGCGCTTCTACGGCGGCGTCGCGCCGACCAAGGCGCAGGGCTACGGCAACCCGAAGCCCATGGACCGCATCTTCATGGGCCGCCGTGAAGTGCGGTTCGGCGCGAGCATCCGGTTCTGAGGTGGCCAGCTGCCGGGCCGCCGTGTCGGCGGCGGCCCGGTCCGTTCGGGCCTCGCGGGGCAACCTCGCGAGGCCCGAATTGCGTACGGCCGTTGGCGTTTCTGCAGCGATACCGGCAGCGGTTCCGCTCTACCTATGAGGATGCTGCGCCGCGAGCGCGCCGTATGCGGCGAGGCGGCGTTCAAGTTCCGCGGCAAGCGGTGCGTTGCCCCGGGCCCGGGCCTGTCTGAGAGCCTCGACGGCTGTCGCCGCCGCATCCCCGAACCGCTCCGACGCGGCCTGCGCCACCGCGAGAACGCCTAGCACCATCGGGTCGTTCCGCCCGGTTGCAGCCGCCGCCTGCTCCGCGAGAGCCACGGCCCGCGAACCGTTCCTCACTGAGGGATCGGAAGACTCGGCCAGCAACGCCGCGAGCCGCGCTAGGACAAGCGGGCTGTCTTCCATGAGCTGAACGGCACGCTCCAGATGCACGACGGCCCGGCGATCGTCGCCCCGATCCGCGTACGCCTGCCCGAGCCAGCGATGAGCGTCGGCATCGTCCGGCCGGAGCTCGACCGCCTGTTCCAGGTGGCGGACCGCCTCTTCCAGTTTCCCTCGCGCCGCGAGGACCGAGCCAAGTCTGCTTCGAGCGATTGCGTCGCCAGGGGCGAGCTGCACGGCCTCGCGGAAGTGCGTCTCCGCCTCGGCCAGTTTCCCCCCTGCCGCCAGGGCGCTGCCGTAGGCAACCCGTGCACGCTGGTTGGCTGGCTGTTTGGCCACCGTGTCCGCCCACAACCGTTCCTCGCTCCAGTAGTCGCGGTTCCGCGCACGTGTCACGGTGCCAAGTGCGGCCGCGACGCAAAGCGTCGCGATTGCCGCTGCCAGGCGCTTCAACCGTGGGAGCGCCTGCCTGCGCCCTGACGGCAGCATCTCGGCCGCCCACGAGCCCAGCGCCCAGGCGCCAGCGACGAGGCATCCGATGGGCGCAGCGAGCGGGAGATACATGCGGTGTTCGGCCGCGACTTCCGTGGCGATGGGCAGCAAGCTGGAAGACGGGGCAAGGATGAGGAAGAACCACGCCCCCGGAAAGGAAAGCGCGTGGCGCGCTGCCAGTCCGACGCAGGTCAGGACGGCGAGGCCCGACACAAGGGCCACCTGCCACGCCACTTCCAGAACCGACGCGTGCATGGGCCAGGTGTAGAGGAAGACGAGAGGCGACGGCACGACTGCCAGCCGGAGGTAATGGGTGAGGACCTCGGCCTGCGTGACGAGGTACTGCCATGAAGCTCGCCAGCCGATCTCGAGAGACGGTCCGCGATGTTCGTACCAGACGAGCACCGCAAGGATCACCCAGGTCGTTGCGAGCGCCGCCGGGAGCCGCCAGTCGCGGCGTACTGACGCTCCAGGTTCGAACAGCCATATCCAGGCGGCCACCACCAGTGGCGCGGTGACCACGATCTCTTTTGTTGCAATTCCCAGGGTGCAGGCGGCAACTGCAGCGGCGGTCCACGTCTTTGGCCATACGCTTCCTCGGGACCTGATCGCGCAGTAAAGCGCCAGGAGGTAGAAAAGGCTCGCCAGCGACTCGACCCGTTGGACGACGTAGGTGACGGACGCGGTGGTCAGCGGGTGCGCCACCCACACTATCGCCACTGCGAGGGCCATCGGAGCGGCCACGTCCCCGAAACGCGCGTCGAGGACGCGGCTGGCCAGTGTGCGCCGGACCACGCCGAAAAGAGCGAGCGCACAGGCGATGTGGATGAGCAGGTTGAAGAGGTGATAGCCGCGGAGGTTGCGCAGGAGGCGTTCCCTTGCGACCGGATCGCCGGGCGGAGCCTGGAACGTATCGCGCGCGTCAGCGGGTGCCAGCGCGTAATTGACTGCAAACGAGAGGTTCGCAACCGGCCGCCCAGAAACGGTGGATGCCGGTGGCGGCGACAACGGTGCCGCAGGCGGCCAGAGCTTCCGTATCGTTTCATTCCTGGCGATTGCACGCACGTCGTCCAGCGCGAGGACTCCGGAAAAGCTCGGTGAGTAGGCCCAGAGGCCAGCCAGGATCAGAAGGCCCATGCCCAGGCGGACAGCCCAGGGCGAACCCGTGCGCGCAGGCACGCCGGCACTCGGTTGCGGATGGGGCCTGAATCTGCGGGGCCGCCGGTCTTCGCGCCGGCGCCCGCCCTTGGAAGCCACGGCCGAATTTTACGCCACGCCCCGCGTAGCCGCGCCGGACGCACTACCAACGAGAGACAGCGAGACGGGACGGGTCGCTTGCGAGCAAGCGGCGTTGGGAAGCCGGCGAGCGCAGGTCCGCGTGATCCGCGTGATAGGATCGCCGCTTCGATGGGCGACCGTCTGACTTTCGTTCGTGCGTTCCTTCGCAGTCCCGCCCGGACGGGTGCCGTGTGGCCGAGTTCCGCGAGCCTGTCGCGAGCCATGGTCCGGGGGCTCTCGGTGACGAAGGGCGAGCTGATCGTCGAGTTCGGCCCTGGCACCGGCCCGTTCACCCGTGAACTGGCGCGGATTGCGCCTTCTCCCTGCTACCTCGGAATCGAACGGAACCCGGACTTTGTGAGAGTGCTCCGCCAGAAGTTCCCGGGCCTGCATTTCGTTGAAGGATCGGCGGAGGACGCGCAGAGCTACCTGGCCCTCGAGGGCCGTGGCAGGGTCAAGGCAGTCGTCTGCGGCCTTCCTTTTGCCAGCCTGCCGCCCTCAGTGCAGGACAGGATCGTCGAGACCCTGGACGCCCTCGTCGGCCCGGGCGCCGAGTTCCGGACGTTCCAGTATGTCCACGCGTACGGCCTACCAGCCGCAATCCGCTTCAGGCGCCGCATGGCAGATGTCTTCGGCCCGTACCGACGCCACGCCGTCGTCTTCCGCAACCTGCCGCCAGCCTTCGTACTCCGCTGGAGCCGGTAGAGCCGTAGAGCAATCCCGGATCGGTTTTGCGGCGCCCCGGGCCGAGCAGTCCCGAACCGGGCGTTTCTGCGCTATCCTCGACTGACAGGGCATCAACGTCTGCAACCAGCGCGGGCGCCCCCGCTTGCGCTCATGGGAGACAAATCGATGAGTCCTTTCGCGACCGCATGCACGCTCTTCGGCCTCTTCGGGCTGGCCATTGCGGCCATAGGGCTCCCGCAGACCCAGGAGGGAGGCGAGCTGAAACCAGGCGACATGGCCCCCGCATTCTCGCTCCCCGGCTCCGACGGAAAGACTTACACTCTCGCTGACTTCAAGGGGAAGAAGCCGGTCGTCCTAGCCTGGTTCCCGAAGGCTTTCACCGGAGGCTGAACCGCCGAGTGCAGGTCGCTCCGTGAGAGCGGCAAGGAGATCCGGGCCTTCAACGTGGCTTACTTCGCAGCGAGCGTCGATCCAGTGGAGGTGAATTCGAATTTCGCAGAATCGCTCGAGGCCGACTACCCGATCCTGAGCGACCCCGGCAAGGAGGTGGCGAAAGCTTACGGTGTCGTCAGCCGCGACCGGCAAACAGCCGCCCGCTGGACCTTCTACATCGGCGCCGACGGCAGAATCCTCCACATCGACAAGCAGGTGAACGTCAAGACGGCCGGCGCCGACATCGCTGCGCGGATGAAGGAACTGGGGATCCACGAGAAGTAGGCGTCGCCGTACTTGTCCGCCGCGGCCCGGTGGCTCGAGCCGGGCGAAAGCGGAAACTTCAGGTCTCCCTGTCCGTCTAAGACCATGAGGGCGCAGGCCCGGCGCGCGAGGAGGGAATGCCTTGAAGAGGTGGTTGTTCGTTCTGGCGTTGGCCATCGCGGCGGCCGGCCTCGTTGGCTGCACGATCGACACCGATGGCGACGGCATCAACATCAGCTTCGTCGAGGAGACGGCGCCTGATTGGCGCTGGTCCGGCGCGGTCTCTCCCGGCAAGACCATCGAGGTCAAGGGCGTCAGCGGCGGCATCAAGGCCGAGCCGGCTGCGGGTACGAATGCCGAGGTCGTCGTCATTCGCAAGGGCAGGAGCGACCCGACGAAGGTCGACATCGAGGTCGTCGAGCACGAGGGCGGTGTGACGCTTTGCGCAATGTACCCGGTGAAGCCCGGGGACGAGCCGAACGTGTGCAGGCCCGGCGAGGCGGGCCGCCTCGCCTCAGGCCGCTACAACGTGGACGCCTCGTTCACCGTCAAGGTGCCTGCCGGCGTCCACTTTGCCGGACGGACGATCAACGGCAGCGTCAAAGCGCTGGATCTCTCCGGCAACGTGCTTGCCAGGACCGTCAACGGCTCGATAACCTTCGTGACCGACGGCTACGGTCAGGCTTCGACGGTCAACGGTTCGATCAACGGGCAGTTCGGCCGTGCCGACTGGACGGGGGCACTCGACTTCGAAGCGGTCAACGGCAGCATCACGGTCAAGCTGCCCGACGAAGTCGATATGAAGGTCAAGGCGTCGGCCGTCAACGGACGCATCACCGTCGAGTACCCGATGTCCGCCGAGGGCGAGAACACGAGGCGGCACGTCTCTGGCGTCATCGGTGCCGGTGGACGCGAGATGAACCTGTCGGCAGTCAACGGGTCCGTGAAGATAATCAAGGCTTCGGCGGCCCAGGACAAGTAGGCTCCGCCCGGCGGCGGCCGTCGCTAGCCCCTTCCGGCGATGACCGCCTCTACCTGCTCGATCTCCCCCTCGACGGTCTCTCGGACCGCCAGAGCGTAGAAAGCGAACCTGTCCAGAACCAGTCCCGCTAACACCGCTGCCAGCCCTACGAACCGCGCGTCAATCAGCGCCAGCAAGGGAGCGAGCAGGTCGAGTATGGCGAGGCGCGCCCCGAAGATTGGATGCCGGAGGGCGAACGCTTTGCTGTAGACCGGACTGCCGCGGCCGCGCGCCGCATCGACACTCTGCCACCTCGCAGCCAGGATCACCAGGTCGGCGCCGGTGGCAAGGACCAGCGGCGCGAACGAGGGCCCTCCTTCGGTGCCGGCGGCCGTTCGCATCGCCAGGTGCCAGACGCTGCCAGAGAGTACGCCCGACGCCAACGGCGATGCGATTGAACCGAAGCCCCAGCCCACCTGTCCGGGGAGCCGGTAGACGAAACCGAGAGCGACGAGGAAGGCCACGGCAACGGCAGCGACAAACCAATCGAGCGGGGGGACGGAGAATCGCATCTTCATGGCCATCGACTCCGCAGCGGCGGCCATGAACAGAAGGGCGCCAAGCGCGACCTCGGTGCTGAGAGGGCTTCGTCCGAACCGGCGTATCGCCAGCAGGGCGCGTGTCTTCCGGCCGAGATGTGCGGTGGAAAAGACAAACCCCGTGCCGATGAGGATGGCCCCCATCCCAGAATCGATGGGTCGAAGCCCGACCGGAGCGCCCACAAGCGGACGAATCAGGGTGCTCGCGAGGATGCCGGCTCCTGCCGTCGCGAGGGTCGTGAACACAACTAGGGGGGGTTCGTGGAAAACCGCAGGCGCGGTCCTACGATCGCATGGCGTGGAGCGCACGTCCCTTGACTTGCCTGACGACAGTTCGCTCTGGACTCGGTGGTCCCTCATGCTCTCACTCCGCTCGGGACTTCGACAGCCGTTCTTCGAGCGCCGCAAACAGCATGTGGCGACGCGCTCCGGCAGGCGGCCTGAACCTGGTCCGGGGGCGGCAGCCGCCGATGTCGGCGAAGCCGGGGACGCTTTCTCGGTCCTCGGCGGCCGGCGTGTCAGTAATGGACAACGCGCCCGTCGGGCAGGCCTCGACGCACGCCGGGAGCCTGCCCTCGTCGACTCGGTGCGCGCACAGGTCGCACTTTCTGACAATACGTTTCGTCTCGTCGTACTGCGGCGCGCCGAACGGGCATGCCATCTCGCAGTAGCGGCAGCCGATGCAGACTTCCTCGCGGTGCGCCACGATGCCGTCGGGCCGCTTCTCGTACGCCCCCGAAGGGCACGCCCGCAGGCACGCCGGGAGTTCGCAGTGATGGCACGCGAGCGACAGGTGATAGGTTGGCCCCCCTGCACGCCGCGCGAGGTTGAGCGGCAGTACCCTTCGCCACCCGGCGCCAGACGGCCAGCCGTTCTCGAGGCGGCACGCCATGACGCACGAGCCGCACCCGACGCAGCGGTGGAGTTGGACGAAGAAGCGGTGCGTCACGGGCCGCCTACCTCCACGAGACACTCGTAGAAGGTCGCGCCGTAGTTCATGTCGGTCACCCCCGCGGCTGTCAGCTGGTTCACGTCAGGATCTCCCGCGTGGCAGCGTCCCTCGAGGATGTGGACGACGCCCGGTCGGATACCGTGGTCGATCCGCACCGGAATCTCGATCCTGCCGCGGGCATTCCAGACCGCTGCCACGTCGCCGTCGCGGAGTCCGCGTGCTGCGGCATCCGACGGGTTGATATCGAGGCAATGCGGCCGCTCTACATCTTTGATCCAGTCGAGGTTCCCGAACTGCGAGTGGATGCGGTCGCGCGTCTTGCACGACAGGAGCTGCAGCGGGAATCGCTCGTGGAGCGGTGAAGAGTGCCCTTCGCCGAGTGCAACGTAGTCGGGGACCGGGTCCACGCCCCACTGCCGTCGGGCTTCGGCGGATGCGAATTCGACCTTGCCTGAAGGGGTAGCGAATCTGCGGTCCGCGAACGCGACATCGCCTCCTCCGGATGGGTCCACCGGGCCGCGTTGGAGATCCTCGAGCGAGACGCCTTCGGGCAGCACGGATCGCAGCGCCTCGCTGACGTCTTGCGGGAAGTAGCTCGTATCGAACCGGAAACGAGCGGCGAGATCGCGCCAGATGGCGGTTTCGGTCCTGACCTCGCCAGGCGGCTCGAGTACTTTGGTTCGAAGCTGCAGGTAGGGATGCCAGTAGGCCGTGACCACGTCTTCTTCTTCGAAGAGCGTCTTGGCGGGCAGGACGTAGTCCGCGCATCCGGCGGTGTCGGTCATGAACTGGTCGACCACGACGACGAGGTCCAGTCCATCGAAGAATTCGTGTACGCGTCCGGAGGCCGGGTGCTGGCTGACCGGGTTGGCGCGCTCCACCCACGCGGCTCGGATCGGGGGGGCCGTCATCTCGGCGGCGGCATGAGCGAGGCGCGAAACCGGCAGGCCGCGGCGAGCAGAAGCCGGCGGCTCCGGGGGCAGACGATGGCTGCGCAGCCGATGGCTCGCCAGGTTCGCATACTGCCAGCCGCCGCCCGGAACGCCGACGTTTCCGGTGAGCGCGGGCAGGAGAGCCACCGCGCGCACCGTCTGGCCCGCGTGGTGATGCCGCTGCAGGCCAAAACCAGCGATCAGCAGGGCAGGGCGTGTCGTCGCGTACTCGACCGCCAGGCTCTCGATTGCTTCGGCCGGAACGCCGGTGATGCCCGCCACGTGGTCGATGGGGAACTTGCGAAGGCGGTGGAGGTACTGCTCGAAGCCGGCGGCATGGGCATCGATGAAAGCACGATCTTCGAGACCTTTCTCCACGATCACGCGCGCCATGCCGAGCGCCAGCGCGCCGTCGGTTCCGGGGCGAGGCTGGAGGTGCACGTCGGCGGCGTCGGTCGTGTCGGTGCTCCGCGGGTCGACGACGGCAAGCCGGGCGCCGCGCTCCTGCGCCTCGAGAATCAACCGCATCTGGTGGATATTGGTTTCGGCCGGGTTGTGCCCCCAGGCGAGTATGAAGCGGCTTTCGGCCGTGAGACGCGGATGGTTGTGCAGGTTGGCACCGTAGGTCAGCCTTGTCGCTTCCAGCCCCGCCGGCCAGCAGAGGTCGCCGTAGGTCAGAGTGCATCCGCCGAACTGGTTCCAGAACGCCATCGACAGCTGCGAGAGAGACCCATGGCTGCCCGAGCCCTCGTAGTAGAGCACCGAAGAGGGGCCTGCTTCTCGCCGGATTCGATCGAGGCGGTCGGCAATGCCGGTGAGTGCTTCGTTCCAGCTCGTGCGCTCGAAGCCGCCGCCGCGGCTGCGTTTCAGCGGGCACAGGAGGCGATCTGGGGCCGTCACCCTTCTGGCGTAGCTCAGGCCTTTGAGACACACCTTGCCTCCAGTCGCGGGGTTCGACGGGTCACCCTCGATCTGCACGATCCGGCCGTCCTCGACGGTCACGATCATCCCGCACGTGCAGTAGCAGTTGCGCGGGCAAACGGTGCGGTGGGTGGATCTCATCGGGCTTCGGGCTGCGAGCTACGTGCTGCTGGCTCAGGCTGCCGGGCTGCGCGGACAACGCCGCTCCCGACACGCGCCACACGACAAACGATCAGGCTCGGGCGTCATACGATATACGATACGGGCCATCGGCATGAAAGCTGGCACTCCCACCCCTGCCGTTTCCGTGTCCGAGGCGCTCGTCCGCCGCCTGGCGGAGCGGGCTGGCATCGCGCGTTGGAAGCTGCCCGTAGAGCAGTTTGGCGCCGCGCTGGTTCGGAGCGCGGCCAGGAGGTACGAGGGTGAATCGCCGGCGCCGGCTGATGTGGCCCGCTATGTAGAGTCGCTCCATCTCGAGGATCTTGGCCTCGCCTGCGCGTGCGCGCGCGGGAGCGAAGCAGCCTGGGAGTACTTCATGTGGGCTTTCCGGCCGGTGCTGCTGTCGGCGGCGAGGAGCGTTGCGCCGCCCGACGTCGCCATCGAGCTGGCCGAATCGATCTACGCGGACCTCTTCGGTCTCGAAGAGAGGGACGGCGAGCGCCGGTCGCTCTTCGACTACTTTCACGGGCGAAGCTCGCTAGCCGGGTGGCTGCGGGCAGTGCTGGCACAGCGGGTTGTCGACCGTGCCCGCGCGGCTCGCCGGCTGGAGCAGCTGAGCGACGAACAGCCTGACACACCGGGGACGTGCGCGCCCGCACCGGACCCCGACCCCGACAGGCATCGTCTTCGCGCGGTCGTGTTTCGAGCATTGGTGTCGGCCATCTCGTCGCTCCTGCCGCGTGACAGGCTTCGCCTGGCGCTCTACTACACGGACCAGTTGACCCTGACCGCCTGCGGACGCGTTCTCAGGGAATCGGAGGCAACGGTTTCGCGCAAGCTGGAGAGGACACGGCGCGAGCTGCGGGCCGCGGTCGAGCGGACGCTGCGAGACCGTGACGGCTTGCGGGATGCAGAAATCGAGGCCTGTTTCGACTTCGGCCGGGCGGCTGGCGCCTTCGACCTCAAGGCCGTGTTGCCCGGCGTGTCCTCGCCGCGGACCGCAGCACGGCATGGGCCGCCGCCCCCGGCGTCGGCGGTTTCCGCCAACACGGCACCGCCTTCGGTGCAAGCCGCGGGCGCGGCGTCGTTCTTACGGAAGGGAGGCAGCGAGTGAGACCCGACCGCACACGCGATGCCCGGATGGACGACCTCGTCCGCGAGGTGCTCGCGAAGGCTGCTCGTCGCGGCGGGGTCGGAACTGACTCTGCCAGCCCGTCGGCCTCGGACGCAGGCTGCCCGGCGGCCGAGGTGTTTTCTGCTTACACGGAGGGTTCGCTGTCTGGCGCTGAACAGGACCGGTTCGAAGGCCATCTCGCTTTCTGCGAGTCCTGCCGCGCGGTCATCTGCCTTGCCGTCGAGAGCCGGCCGGCAGCGACGCCGGATGAAGCCGGCCTCGCACGTGTCGCACGCCGCTGGTGGGTACCGCAGTTCACATTCCGGTGGCTCGCGCCAGCCGCTGCTGCGCTCGCGGGCGTAGCCCTCTACTTTGTCGTCGCGGGCGGGCCGGCAATGGACCATCCTGGTGGTGGGGTTGCAGGCCGGGGCGCCACCGTGGCGGAGAACCAGCAGACGCCCGGCGAGAAGGCCTACTTGCGCGAACGCCTGGCATCACCTGGCCAGGAGCAGTCTGGAAGCAAGTCGGAGCCGAAAGACAGAGCCCGGCCGAAGGCCGAGATGGAGCCGAGCGCTTCGGCCAGCCGAAGCACTCCTGCGAGCCGGGGTGTGCCGGCGATCCCGGGCGGCGCGACGAGGGGATCGGCCAAGGAGCCGCCGGCGGCCGCGGCTTCGCCCGTTCCCTCGCAGCAGGTCCAGCCGGGTGCCCCGCCCGCCTGGCTGGCTGCCGCGGACCGGGTCGAAGCCTTGCCCGTCGCGCAGCAGCCTCCGGCGACAGCCAGGCGTGCCGGTGCCGAGGAGACGCCGGTCGGAATCCAGGCGCAGCGAAGGGCTGCCCAGGCAGATCCGGCTCGCACGGAGAAGGTCGTTGCAGACAAGGTTCGTGCAGAGACGATAGCGGATGTCGGCGCACGCGGAGCGGCCGAGAAGGGCCGGGTCGCGGGTGGGCTGCCGGGCGGTGTCGTTGGCGGTGTCGTTGGCGGTGCGGTGAGTGGCGAAGCGAAGATGGCACCGGCCGAGAGCCGGTCGCCCGCCCCGAGCCGGACTTGGCCCGTGCGGGCTGTCGCCCCGGATGGATCGACAGAGTGGCAGTTCGATGCCGGTGGAGTCGTTCGGCGGTCCACCGACGGCGGCCGCACCTGGTTCACTCAGCCTCGCGGGACTGCGGGCGCGGGCACCGTGCTGGCGGCGTCCGCCCCGGCGTCCGATGTCTGCTGGGCTGTCGGGCAGCAGGGGCTCGTGATAGTGACGGCTCACGGCGACCGGTGGCACGCGCGGTCGTTCCCGGAAGCGCTAGATCTCGTTTCCATTGCCGCGCGCGACGCGAACCGCGCCGTTGTGACCGCCGCGGACGGGAGGCGGTTCGAGACCACGGACGGCGGCTTCACCTGGGCGCTCGTTCGGTAGGGTCGCCTCCCACGCCTTCCTGTCCCCTGAGGGGGCCAGACGTCAGGCTGCAAGAAACTCCGGGTCCGCCGTTCTTCAATCGGAAGGCCGGGTATCGACAACCGGAGGTGGTCATGAAACATGCGCTTCTCGTCCTAACCCTGCTGCTGATGTCAGGCGGAGTCGGACCCGCAGCCCAACAGCCGGACACGTCCTCCGAGGACAAGACGCTGTCGCCCTACTTCTTCGTGAGGAGCGACGATCCTGCGTTCGACCAGCTTCCCCTCAAGGCCACGAGCGCCTCCGTCGAGATTGTGGGCATAATCGCCAGGGTTACAGTCGCCCAGGAGTACGCCAACGAGGGGAAGAGAGCCATCGAGGCCGTCTACGTCTTCCCCGGATCTACGCGTGCCGCGGTGCACGCGATGAAGATGAGGATCGGCGACCGGACGCTCACCGCGAGAATCGAGGAACGTCAGGAGGCCCGGCGCCAGTACGAGGGCGCCAAGCAGGCGGGGCAGACGGCATCGCTCCTCGAGCAGCAGCGTCCGAACGTGTTTCAGATGAACGTTGCCAACATCCTACCCGGGGACCGGGTATCTGTTGAACTCGTCTACACAGAGCTCCTCGTTCCGGAGAACGGGATCTACGAGTTCGTATACCCGACCGTTGTCGGGCCGCGCTACACGAGATCGCGCGAGGATACGGTCTCCGACACGGGCAGGTGGGTACAGAATCCGTACCTCCACCAGGGAGAAGCGCCGCCCTATCGGTTCGATCTGAAAGCGACCGTCGCCTCCGGCATGCCGCTCCGCGACGTCACGTCGCCGTCGCACGACGTGAAGGTCGACTTCCCTTCTGCCGACCGTGCGCGCGTCAGCCTCGTCGAGGCGGGCGGCGCCAGCGGCAACCGCGACTTCGTCTTGCGCTACCGCCTAGCGGACAACCGCATCGAGACCGGCGTCCTCGCCGGTTCTTCAGGAGGCGAGAACTTCTTCGTTCTGATGGTCGAGCCTCCCGCCAGGGTGGCGCCGGTATCTGTTCCCCCGCGCGAGTACCTGTTCATCATGGACGTCTCCGGGTCGATGAACGGCTTTCCGATCGAGACCTCGAAGGAGCTGCTGTCGAACGTCCTCGATGGGCTTGGGCCCGATGACTACTTCAACGTGCTCTTCTTCTCGGGCGGGTCCTTCACGCTGTCTCCGGTTCCACTCCAGGCCACTGACGTCAACAAACGCTTCGCGAAACAGGAAGTGGCGCGCCAGCATGGGAGCGGCGGGACAGAGCTGCTGCCGGCTCTTCAGAACGCGTTCGCCATGCCGCGGGCACGCGAGGATATGTCGCGTGCCGTCGTGATCGCCACCGACGGATACGTCGACGTCGAGCGCGAAGCGTTCGAGCTGATCAGGGCACACATGGACGAGGCGAGTGTCTTCACCTTCGGCATCGGGTCGTCTGTCAACCGCTACCTCCTCGAGGGCATGGCCCGGATCGGCGAAGGCCTTCCCTTCATTGTCCTGGACGGGCGAGAGGCGCCGGCCATTGCTCGCCGTTTCCTGCGCTATATCGAGTCGCCGCTGCTGACGCGGATCGACGTGGCGTTCTCCGGCTTCGACACGTACGACCTCGAGCCCGCGAGGGTGCCGGACCTGTTTGCAGAACGCCCGCTGGTCATCACGGGCAAGTATCGAGGCGCGGCTCGTGGGACGATTCGAGTCACCGGCTTCACCGGGCAGGGGCGTTTCGAGCGCACCCTCGAGGTGAGCGGCGGCGCGTCCGGAGAAGCCCTCAAGTACCTGTGGGCGCGCGAGCGGCTTTCGGTTGTCTCGGACTTCGCTTCGGTCGACCCGAGCGAGGAAACGAGGAAAGAGGTTACTGCCCTCGGGCTCCAGTACGGCCTTCTCACGGCCTACACTTCGTTTGTCGCCGTCGACGAACGGGTCCGCCGAACCGATGGGAAGGTCGAGACCGTGAAGCAGCCGCTTCCGCTTCCGCAGGGCGTGAGCGACCTGGCGGTAGGAGGCCCAGGTCGCGTTGGCTCGAACATGGCTGGCGGTGTCGCCGGCGGCGCGGTTGGCGGAGTCGTGGGCGCCGCGCCGTCCGCCCAGGCGCGAACCTACGCGACCGAGTCGCTCGCCGTCGGAGACGCTGCCAGATCGGCGGGTGTGATTGTCGTGCCGGCGCCTGGGGTGCGCCGAGCCGTCGAGGTGGCGGTGGTCGCAAACAGGCTTGTCGGTGCCGGCCAGGTGACCGACGCGAAGCTCGCGTCGGTCATCGGCGGCGCTCTCGGCGGTGTCTCGCAATGCTTTGCCGGCCTCGCCCCGCGGCAGGCGAGGTTGGTCCGCATTCACTTCGACGGGGCCGGGCACGTGGACCGCGTACAGGTGCTCGAGCAGGAGCGCTGGAAGGACCAGCCCTCGTTCATCAGGTGCATCGAGGACACCATACGCAAGTCGCTCGTGCTCCCGTGGCGGGCTGGCGGGGAAGTAGAGATACGGATGACGATACGGTGAAGGCGCATCGGCAGGGGCACGCCAAATCGTGCCCCTGCCTTGACATCTTCGTGCCTGACTCGCTCGTCGCGGCGCCGCCTTTGCCAGCAGGCTCCTGCGCAGCCAGAACTCCTACGCGTCCCAGACCATCGTTCCGTTCAGGAATGCCTCGTACGACGACAGGTCGAAGGCGCCGTGCCCGGAAAGGTTGAAGAGGATGACCGTAGGCTCGCCCTTCTCGCGGGCTTCCATGGCGTGGCGGATGACGCTGTGCACGGCGTGGGCGGATTCCGGCGCCGGTATCGTGCCCTCGCACTGCGCGAACTTCACCGCGCTCTCGAAGACCTCTCCTTGGTGGTAGGCCTCGGCCTCGATGAGTCCGGCCGCGAGCAGGTGGCTGACGAGCGGCGCTGAGCCGTGGTAGCGGAGGCCGCCTGCGTGCACGGGCGCCGGGATGAACCTGTGGCCGAGCGTGTGCATCATCAGCAGCGGCGTCGACTCCGCGGTGTCGCCGAAGTCGTACTTGCGGGGCCCGGCAGTGAGCGTCGGGCACGCCTTCGGCTCGACTGCGATCGCTCGCAAGGCCCGGCGGCCGCCCTTCAACTTGTCGCGGAGGAAGGGAAACGCCAGGCCGCCGAAGTTGCTGCCGCCGCCGTGGCAGGCGATCACGATGTCGGGATACTCGCCCGCGATCTCCATTTGCTTCTTCGCTTCCTGCCCGATGATCGTCTGGTGCAGGAGCACGTGGTTCAGAACGCTTCCCAGCGAGTAATTCGTGTCGTCGCGCCCGGCTGCGTCCTCGATGGCCTCGGAGATGGCAATCCCGAGACTGCCAGGCGAAGAAGGATCCTCGGCTAAGATCTTGCGTCCCGCTGCGGTGAGGGGGGACGGGCTTGCGACAACTTCCGCCCCGTAGGTCTTCATCATGATGCGGCGGTACGGCTTCAGGTCGTAGCTCACGCGGACCATGTAGACCATGCATTCCAGGCCTGTCAGCTTGCACGCGCAGGCCAGCGCGCTGCCCCACTGTCCCGCGCCCGTCTCGGTTGCCAGGCGTTTCACGCCGGCCTGCTTGTTGATGTAGGCCTGCATGATTGCCGTGTTGAGCTTGTGGCTTCCCACCGGGCTCACGTGCTCCGACTTGTAGTAGATGTGCGCCGGGGTGTCGAGCATCTCCTCGAATGCGCGGGCGCGGAACACCGGGCTGGGGCGATAGAGCCGGTAGATGTCGCGAACGAACTCGGGTATCTCTACGACCGGCTCGAGCGAAACCTCCTGTTCAATGAGTCCCATCGGGAAGATGGCCTGGAGCGCCTCGGGGCCAATCGGTTCATGCGTTGCCGGGTTGAGCGGGGGCGGCATCGGGGTGGGCAGATCCGGGGCGATATTGTAGAAATGAGTCGGGATCTCCGACTCCGGCAAGGTGATCTTCGTGTCCGTCATCTTCGGTCTCCTGTTCGTCGTCGAGTTTCCGGCGGTGTGACCGGCGCGGCGCAGCGTCGCCCGGCCCGCGGGGCGGCTCCTAGCCTGGATGGCTGTAGAGTGCGAGAGCGGAGGATATCACAGGCGTTCCTGCACTACGATATACGAACTCGGAGGCATTCGATGAGGGTCCGCCATTCATGCGCCGTTGTGCTCGTCATCCTTGCGGTGGCGTGGTCCAGTCTCTCGCCGGCTGCGAGCCAGACGCCGGATTCCGGCTTCACCCTGAAGCAGGTGCTCGGCTACCCGTTTCCGAGCGACCTGGTTGCCTCTCCGACCGGGCAACAAGTCGCGTGGGTCTTCACGGAACGCGGCGTTCGGAACGTGTGGGTTGCCGAGGGGCCACGGTTCGAGCCGCGCCGACTCACATCGAATACCGCGGACGATGGGCAGGAGCTCACCGGTCTTGCCTTCTCGCCCGACGGGCGGTACCTGGTCTGGGTGCGGGGAGGGGACCACGGCACGAACTGGTCGAACGCGTGGGAGCCAAACCCGGCCAGCACGGCGACTGCCGTTCAGCGCGAGGTCTGGTCGGTTTCGTTGGCCGGGGGCGCGCCGAAGAAGCTCGCGAACGGCGACGACATCGTGGTCGCCCCGTCAGGCGACAGGGTGGTCTTCGTTCAGAACGGCCAGTTCCACACCGTGCCCATCGACGGAAGCGCGGCCGCGGCGCGCTGGTTCTTCGCAAGGGGCAGATGCAGCTCTCCATCATGGTCGCCAGACGGCAAGACGCTCGCTTTCGTCCTCGACCGCGACGATCACAGCTTCATCGCGCTGTACTCCGGCGATGATCAGCCGCTCCGCTACATCGCGCCGTCCACATCGCGCGATTCGTACCCGGTCTGGTCTCCGGACGGGCGGCGCATCGCCTTTGTGAGGCAGCCGGGAAGGGGAGGGCCCGCGCAGCCGCTCCTCGCTCAACAGCCTTCGCCCTGGGCCATCTGGATTGCAGACGTATCGGCCGGCCGCGGGCGCGAGGTGTGGCGCAGCCCGGACACTCTTGCCGGCTCGTACCCGCGCACCGAGGGCGGCCCAAACTTGTACTGGGCTGACAGGGGCTACCTCGTCTTCCTTGCGGGCTCCGACGGGTGGCCGCACCTTTACTCCCTCCCGGCCGACGGCGGAGACGCGCTGCTCCTGACGCCCGGCAACTTCATGGTGGAATTCGTCACGCTCACCCCGGACCGCCGCCACATCGTCTACAACGCGAACACGGGTCCGAGCCCGGACGACATCGAGCGCCGACATGTCTTCATGGTGCCGGTCGATATGGCGAAGCCCGTTCAGCTCACGAGCGGCATCGGGATCGAGTCTGCCCCCGTTGTGACGGGGGACGGGGGGATGGTCGCCTACATCGGCGCCGGCCCTCAGCAGCCGCCGCTGCCAATGGTGCAGCCGATCCCCGAAGGCCAGGTGCGCACGCTTGGGGCGGACCGCGTGCCAGCCGACTTCCCGACCTCGAGCCTCGCCGTCCCGGAGCACGTCATGGTGAAGAGCGCAGACGGGACCTCGATTCACTGCCAGCTCTTCAGGCCACGGCAGGGCGCAGCAGCGGGGAAGCGAACCCGGGCCGGTCGCGGCCCCGCCATCGTCTTCGTCCACGGGGGGCCGTCGCGGCAGATGCTCCTCGGCTGGCACTATCGCGGCTATTATGCGAACACGTACGCCGTCAACCAGTACCTGGCCAACCTGGGCTATCTCGTGCTCTCGGTGAACTACAGGCTTGGAATAGGCTACGGCGAAGCTTTCCAGCGTGCCGAGAAGGCGGGAACGCGCGGCGCTTCCGAGTACGAGGACATCGTGGCTGCCGCTCGCTACCTCCGCTCGCGAGACGACGTCGACGCTGCTCGCATCGGCATCTGGGGCGGGTCCTACGGCGGCTATCTGACGGCGCTGGCCCTCGCCCGAAACTCCGACCTGTTCGCTGCGGGCGTGGACATACACGGCGTGCACGATCGGACGTCTCCGGCCTCGGCCGAGCTGCAGGCGAGCGCCGCTCTTGGCGACGGCATCACGCAGGCGGACGTCGACGAAGCGCTGTTGGTGGCGTGGAAGTCCTCGCCCGTTTCATCCATCAGCACGTGGAAGTCTCCGGTCCTGCTGATTCACGGCGATGACGACAGGAACGTGCAGTTCCAGCAGACCGTGGACTTGGTAGTCCGGCTCGAGGCCGCCGGGGTTCCGTTCGAAGAGATGGTGATACCGGACGAGACGCACCACTTCTTGTTGTACAGGAACCAGGAGACGGCGGACGCCGCTGTCGCTGACTTCTTCGAACGCGTGCTCGGGCGAAGCGGGGCGCCGAGAGAGAAGCGCTGAGACGCTTCCTCCCGGCAGGAAGTCGACCTCGGCCCGGCTATGATTCCTTCTGTTCGAGCTCGCAGAGCTCCGTCATCACGCCGTGCGAGCTCTCGGGCTCGAGGAAGGCTATTCGCCGGTTATCGTGGATGCCCTCGCGGGGCGCGAGGTCTACGAGCTTTATGCCTGCAGAGGCGAGCTCGGCCAGGCGCTCGTCGAGGCTGTCCGCCGTGTAGGCGACGTGATGCAGCCCCTCGCCGTGTTCCTCGATGAACCTGGCGACGGCTGCATCCCGGCTCGTCGCCTCGAGGAGCTCGAGCCGGACCTCGCAGCCTGGCGGGCCGACGATGAAGAACGCCGCACGGCATTTCTGCGACGGCACGTCGTGCACGCCCTCGAAGCGCGCGCCCAGAGTCTTCTCGTAGAACTCCTTCTGTTCCTCGATCGACCGCACGGCAATGCCGATGTGGTTTATCTGCTTTGCTTCGATCATGGCGGCCCTCTTTCGATCAGTTATCCGCAACTTGTAGCCTGAGGGCTGTAGCCGGTCCTGCAACCCGTTCCTATCCCAGCAGCGATCCCAGCTGTCGCCGTATGCCTTCCGCGATCGGTTCCTCGCCGATGAAGCTCCGGATGATCGCCGGCAGATCGGATTCGACGATCACCATGTCGTCGGTCACCACCATGCTGCCGCTCACCGTTGTTCCGAAGAAGCCCCTCCGCGCCTGGACCGAAAAGACCATCCGGTTTCCTTCCCACCAGCGCGAGGCAGACTTGATGGTCACGCCGCCCGGCGGCTGGCGTCCCATCATCTCGTCGAGAAACGCGTCGAGCCGGCGCCTCGCTTCGTGCTCTCCGAGCGCGTGAGGGTGTTCGACTCTCATGGCGGCGTTCC
This sequence comes from Vicinamibacterales bacterium, assembly GCA_041947015.1. Taxonomy (GTDB): domain Bacteria; phylum Acidobacteriota; class Vicinamibacteria; order Vicinamibacterales; family Fen-181; genus JBHGBL01. The sequence continues at coordinate 39,435 of JBHGBL010000007.1, read as the reverse complement.
CTTCCGGCTGTCGTCCCGGGCGCGCGCGCCCGGCCCGCGCAGCGGGCGGCCGGGACGTTCCGCCGTTATCTTGCCGTCGCTGACCACCGCGCGTCCGTTGACGAAGACGTGGCGGATGCCGACCGAGTAGTGGTTCGGGTCCTCGAATGTGGAGACGTCACGAACGATGGCCGGATCGAACACGGTGACGTCGGCCGCCATGCCGGGCCGAAGGACTCCGCGGTCGTGCAGGCGCACCCGATTCGCAGGCTGCGAGGTCATCTTCCTGACAGCTTCCTCGAGCGTGAGGAGGCGCTCCTCGCGCACGTATCTGCCGAGTATGCGAGGGAACGTGCCCCAGGCGCGGGGGTGAGACCTCGACTTCGAGAGCGGGCCGTCCTCCGCGCGCGCACCCGAGTCGGTGTCCACCGAAACCAGCGGGTGCTTCAGCGCCGCCCGCACATCTTCCTCGTCCATGATCGCGATGATGCACGAGGTCTCGCCCTTGTCGGCGATCACGATGTCGATCAGCGCGACACGCGGATCCTTGCCTTCCTCCCGCCCGATTTCTGCAAGCGTCCTGCCCTCGTACTTGCGCAGCCCCGGGTCCAGCACCGATGACACCATCACGCCTTCGCCGCCGCCGGAACCGTACCACTGGTTCTCCCACTCCAGGGCGCTGCCGTCGTCCATCTCGCGGACTATCCGTTCGCGAAGAGCAGGGTCCTTGAGCCTTGCGAGCATCGGTTCCTTGCCACCCTCGCGAACCCAGAGGGGCAGGCAGGCATCGAGGCTGTTGGATGCCCGCGTGTAAGGATACTGGTTCGCGCTGATGTCGAGGCCGCGCGCCCGCGCCTGCTCGATCCGTTCGAGAACCGCGGGCATCTTTCCCCAGTTGGCCCTGTAGGCGGTCTTCAGGTGCCAGATCTCGGCTGGTATGCGTGCGCGCTCCGCGACCTGGAAGACCTCTTCCAGCGACTCGAAGATTCGGTTCCCCTCGGAGCGCTGATGAACGAAGAAGACGCCTCCGTGCCGGGCGGCCTCGGATGCGAGGGCCACGAGCTCGTCGGTCGAAGCGAACCGGTCTGGTACGTACTGCAGCGACGCGCTCAGCCCAAGCGCGCCGTCCTGCATGGCCCGCGACACGAGCAGCTTCATCTCATCGAGCTCGGCCTGAGTAGGCGCCCGGTCCTCCCGGCCAATCACGTAGTCGCGAACGCCGCCGGCTCCGACGAACGTCGCGATATTGATCGCGGGCCTCGTCGACCTCTCCAGGCGCTCGAAATACTCGGCGAGGGTGCGCCAGTCAGCGGTCACCCCGAAGTGCAGGTAGGTCGGCGCCGAGTCCTGCACCATCCTGTCGTTGACCGGTGCGATCGACGAACCTTCGCCGGTCACCTCTGTCGTGATTCCCTGGAGAATCTTGCTCGCCGCGCGGTCGTCCACGAGGACGTTGAACTCGGACTGGCCCAGGAGATCGATGAAGCCGGGCGCCACTGCCAGGTCACGGGCGTCCACGCGGGTCCGTGCCTCGGCTTCGCTCAGGTCGCCGATCGCTGCGATGCGATCTCCTGCGATCCCCAGGTCCGCGCAATACCACGGCGCCCCGGTGCCGTCGACTATCCGGCCGCCCGAAATGACGACGTCGAGGGCCGGCGTCCCCTTTGCGCTCGTCATGAGGATCCCGCCGGCAACGACCGCGCAGGCGAGCAGTGCCAGCGCGGCAAGGACGATCCCGTTTCCGGTGGGCTCGGGCGATGATCCCGGTCCCGTTTCCGGCTGCTGGGAGTCCGCTGACGAGGACGCAGAAGGCTTTCGCGGCATTGGCCGATGCTAGCAGAACCAGGCGGCAGGCGCCACAAGCCACCAGTTGGCGTACTATTGAGATCATGGCACTGAGCGAACGCGACTTCTACGACGAGCGGCGCGAGGCGAAACCAGCCGCGCTGACCTGCCCGCACTGCCACCGCCGCAATGACTACGAAGTCACCTGGGTCAGGCGAACGAAGAAGGGCCGTTTGCCGCGGGGCGCCGACGAACGTGACCGCGCGATGTTTCCCAAGCTGCGCAATTACCTGATCCGGGTCGACGACACCGTCAGCTGCAAGAGCTGCCGCCGCCGCTTCGAGATACCGTCGCATCAGTCACTGGTGTTCCTCCACGATGGCCCGCCGGTGGTGGTGACCGAAGATCAGGACTGAACAACGAGGACTGACGACCCGCAGGGAGCCTTCGCCCTGCGTGGGTTCGGCCATAGGAGCTACGACATACGGTCCGTTTCGGGTTCGTACGCCAGATTCTGAGCGAGCCAGCGTTCCACCTCGCTTGCGGCCACCCCCTTCCGCCTCGCGTAGGATTCGACCTGGTCGCGGCCGATCCTGCCCACGCTGAAATATCTCGCTGCCGGATTCGCGAAATAGAGGCCGCTCACGCTCGCCGGCGGCACCATGACATGGTTCTCGGTGAGGGACATGCCGGTGGATTCTGCATCCAGCAGATCGAAGAGCCGCCGCTTCTCGCTGTGGTCGGGGCAGGCAGGGTAGCCGAAGGCCGGCCTGATGCCGCGGTACCTGCCGGCGGTCAGATCCCCTGGCGACAGGCGTTCATCGGCTCCGCACCCCCATTCCCTCCTGACGCAGGCGTGGAGGTACTCGGCGAAGGCTTCGGCCAGCCGGTCCGCGAGCGCCTTCAGGATGATTGCCCTGTAGTCGTCGCGCTCCCTTTGGAAGCGTTCGACCAGCGACTCGGTTTCCAGGCCTGACGTCACCGCAAAGGCCCCTATGTAATCCGTGCCTCCCTCCTCGATCGGCTGGACGAAATCCGCGAGCGACAGCGTGGGCGAGGCTGCCGACGGGACCTCCTGCTGCCGCAACATCGGGAAACGAGCTATCTCGGCGGAGCGCCGGTCATCGGCGAAGAGCACGATGTCGTCACCGTCGGAGCCTGCCGGCCAGAAACCGTAGACGCCGCGCGGCCTGATCATCTGCGCTCCCGCGATCTGCGAAAGCAGCGTTTCGGCGTGAGCGTGAAGCTCGCGCGCCGCCGCCCCGTGCTCCCGGTGCTCCAGGACTGCGGGGAAGCCGCCCTTCAGGCCCCACGCCGCGAAGAAGAACGTCCAGTCTATGTAGGGCACAAGGTCCCTGACGGTGACGTCGGTCACCGCGACGCGGCCAGTGAATGAGGGCACCGGCAGTGTGCCCCCGGACCAGTCGAGTCTCAGCCGCCTCGCGATTGCCTCCCGATACGGAATAGGAACGCAGGGCCCGCGCCGCCCGGCGTACTTTCGCCGGAGCTCCTCCTGCGCCACCCGGTTCTCGGAAACGAAGCTCTCTCTCGCCGTTCCGAGCAGCCGCGACACGACACCGGTGACCCTCGACGCGTCTGGCACGTACACGGTCGGCCCCGAGTACTCGGGCGCGATCTTCACCGCAGTGTGCTGCTTGCTGGTCGTCGCGCCGCCGATGAGCAGCGGAACGCCAACCCGCCGACGCTCCATCTCGCGCGCCACGAAGACCATCTCGTCGAGCGACGGCGTGATGAGGCCGCTCAGCCCGATGATGTCTGCCCGATTCTCCTCCGCGACCTGCAGGATGCGCTCGGCCGGCACCATCACGCCGAGGTCGGTCACAGCGTAGTTGTTGCAGCCGAGGACGACGGCCACGATGTTCTTGCCGATGTCGTGGACGTCGCCCTTCACGGTGGCCAGGACAACCCGTCCCTGCACGTGCCTGCCTTCGCCGGGCAGCTTGCCTTCCTGGCTCGTCCCGTCGCCGGTCCGTTGCGGCGCCTCCATGAAAGGCTCGAGGTATGCAACCGCCTTCTTCATGGCCCGGGCGCTCTTGACTACCTGGGGAAGAAACATCTTCCCCGAGCCGAAGAGATCGCCGACGACCCTCATGCCGTCCATCAGCGGCCCCTCGATGACGTCGAGCGGTCGCTCGTAGCGCGATCGCGCCTCCTCGATGTCCTGCTCCAGGAAGTCCAGGATTCCGTGAACGAGCGCGTGAGACAGCCGGGCCTCGACCGGCTGATCCCTCCAGGAAAGATCCTCCTCCCGATGCCGCCCGGTCCCCTTCACTTTCTCGGCGAACCTGACGAGCCTCTCGGTGGCATCTGGCCTGCGGTTGAAGAGAACGTCTTCGACCAGTTCCAGAAGATCAGGCTCTATGTCCTCGTACACTGCGATCTGGCCGGCGTTGACTATTCCCATGTCGAGGCCGGCGCGGATGGCGTGGTACAGGAAGGCGGAGTGCATGGCCTCGCGCACTGCCTCGTTGCCCCTGAACGAGAACGAGAGGTTGCTGATGCCGCCGCTCACTCGCGCGCCCGGGCAGGTAGCCTTGATGATGCGCGTCGCCTCTATGAAGTTGCGCGCATAGTCGTTGTGCTCCTCGAGGCCGGTTGCCACGGCCAGGACGTTCGGATCGAGGATGATGTCGGTTGGATCGATGCCGAGCTTCCCGGTGAGCAGGGCGTAGGCCCGCCGGCAGATTGCCACCTTCCGCTCGACGGTGTCCGCCTGACCGGCCTCGTCGAAGGCCATCACGACCATCGCGGCGCCGTACCTTCTGATCACCTTCGCGCGGCGGAGGAACTCCTCTTCGCCTTCTTTCAGGCTGATCGAGTTGACGACGGCCTTGCCCTGGACGGCCTTGAGCCCGGCCTCGAGGACCGGCCACCGCGAGCTGTCGATCATGATCGGCAGACGCGCGATCTCGGGCTCGCTCGCCACGAGGTTGAGGAAGCGCGTCATGGCGGCTTCCGAGTCGAGCATACCCTCGTCCATGTTCACGTCCAGCAGGTTGGCGCCGCCTCGGACCTGGTCCAGCGCGACGTCGAGCGCGCCCGCGTAGTCGCCGGACGTGATCAGGCGCCGGAACCGCGCCGAGCCCGTGACGTTGGTCCGCTCGCCGATCATCTGGAAGTTGCTGTCGGGGCGGATCACGAGGGGCTCGAGGCCGGCCAGGCGGGTGAACGACTCGCGCGGCGTCTCACCTCCCCGCGCGGCGCGCCTCGCCTGCCGAGACTTCACGCCTTCGACCGCCTGCGCTATCGCGCGTACGTGGTCGGGTGTCGTCCCGCAGCAGCCGCCGACAATGTCCACCAGCCCGTCGCGCGCCATCTCGCCGATGACGGCCGCCATCTCCTCCGGCGTCTCGTCGTACGCACCGAAGGCGTTCGGCAGTCCCGCATTCGGGTAGCAGCTGATGGCAGTATCGGCAACGCGAGCGAGGTCCTCGAGCCAGGGCCTCATCTCCCTAGCGCCCAGCGAGCAGTTGAGACCCACGGAAACGGGACGCGCGTGGGCGACCGATATCCAGAACGCCTCGACGGTCTGGCCGGAAAGCGTCCTGCCGCTTCGGTCGGTGACGGTAGCCGAGAGCATGACCGGGAGCCGGATGCCACGCTCTTCGAAGACGCCCTCGATGGCCGCAATCGCGGCCTTCGCGTTGAGCGTGTCGAAGATCGTCTCGACCAGGAGCAGATCCACCCCGCCCTCGATGAGCCCGCCGACCTGGTCGGCGTACGCGTCGCGGAGGTGATCGAAGCTCATGCTCCTGTGGCCGGGGTCGTCGACGTCGGGCGAGATCGAGAGCGTCTTGTTGGTGGGCCCGATCGCCCCGGCGACGAAGCGCGGCTTGCCAGGTGTCCGCCGCGTCCAGTTGTCCGCAGCCCGGCGAGCGAGCTCCGCCGCAGCACGGTTGAGCTCGAAAACGCACGCTTCGAGGCCGTAGTCTGCCTGCGAGACGGCCGTGGCGTTGAAGGTGCACGTCTCGATGATGTCGCTTCCCGCCTCCAAGTACTGGTTGTGGATTTCCTCGACAAGGTCCGGGCGGGTGAGGACGAGCACGTCGCTGTCGCCCTTGAGATCCCTGGGATGCGAGGCGAACCTCGCGCCGCGGAAATCACTCTCTCCAAGCCCGTGGCGCTGGACCATGGTACCCATCGCGCCGTCGAGGACGAGGACTCGCTCCCTCAGCAACTGCGGGATCTGCACAGCCACTCCGTGTCCTTTCTTTAGATTCCCTCTTCTCTATTGTGCCAGATGGACAGCCAGCGTCCTCTCAGCGAGATCGCCGGGCCGCCAGGAGGTGTGCCGCCCATGGCTCGGTGATGTCCTTCGCGCGGGGTCCCATGAAAGGCTCCGGTGCGTCGCGGGCCGCGACCAGAACAGGGTTTCGAGCGGCGCCAATCCGGACCGCGGTCGATGTCTCGGTGCCGCGGCTGCACGCGATCAGAGCGGCGGGACCAGCGTCATGAAGCTGCAGCTCGCCGCCGGACGCCGGTAGCCGCCCGGGTTCGCAAACGCCTGCAGCATCTCGCCGGCGAGGTAGGCATAGCCGGCATCGCCCGGGTGAAAGCCGTCGGACGAGTACGTAGAAGGGTCGTACGACATCGGATTGCACAGCATGTCGACGACCGGGATACCCTGGTTGGCCAGCTTGTTGATTCCTTCGATGGTGAAGTTGACCGAAATGTACTGCGCCAGCTGCCGCCGATCGGCGCTGTGAGCCGCCATGAAAGGCATGCCGGCGAAGTTGGGCAGGTTGGCGACGACGATTGTCGCGTTGGGGGCCCTTTCCCTGATGCCTTTCACGAGCGTCAGGTAATCGTTTGCGAACTCCTGGATCCGCGCGTCGACCCACTCCATCGGGTCGCCGCCGCCGGCGCCTGCGCCCACGGCCGCGACGAGCGTGTTCGTGTCGTTTCCACCGGCGAAGATAGTGACGTGAGTCGAATCGCGCGGCACGAAGGGCAGCTCCTGCTCGAGGAAGTTGCCCGGAATTTCGCGGCCGTACGTGGCGCCGATTTTCTGGAACCCCGGGCCGAGCACCGCCGCGGGCAGCCCGAGGTTCGTGAGCTTCACGCTGATCGTGTCGGTCCTCAGCCTGCGAGCGATCGTCTGGACGTAACCTGTGCCGTCCGGGCACGCGGTGAAGGGAAAACACGGCACGCTTGCGCCGACGCCGATGGCATCGCTCGCGCCAACGGTCGTGTAACGGTACTCGTTCGACACCGGCGACGGCCCGGTTCCACCCGAGCCGCCGCACCCCGCCAGCCACAGGACAGCAGAGAGGGTCAGCCAGAGGACCGTTCGGTTGCGCTCCAACGTGGCAGACGGGCCAGCGTGCATGTCAGCTATCAGCGGTCAGCTATCAGGCGACCCCAATACACGCTCTCTGCTGATGGGCTGAAAGCTGACCGCTGACATCACTTCACCCCTCAGCTACTCAGTTCTGTCAGTAATCCCACCGCCAGGCTGACCCATCGTCGAAAGGTAGAGCGCATTGAAGAGCATCGGGAAGGTGGCCTGGGTCTGGGCGCGGTGCTGCGGCCGAATGCCGAACAGCACGAGGCGGCCAGGGTTCGTCTCCACCACTACGACGGCAGCGCGGCCCGCCATGAGAGCCTCGCCCTGGAGCCACCCGGACCCTACGACCTCCGTGTTCGGGTACCGGGCCGGCACGCTCACTTTCTGCGACGAGAAGCCTTCCACGAGGGCGTAGAACGGGCTGTTGTTGTAGAAGCCGTAAGTCTGGCCTGGCATCCCGTAGCCGATGGCATTCGTCCTGTCCACCTCGAGGCGGACGATCGTCCCGGGCGCGAAGTGCTGCTCGCGCGTCAGATCGCGCTTCAGGTTCCGGACCGGGATCGGCCACTGCTCGATCGCGAGGTCGGTGCTCGCGCCCAGCATAACCAGTGTTCCGCCTTCGGCGACGAACGTCTTCAGCGCCTCGAGGCCATCGTCTCCGATCCCGCCGCGGTACTCTGGCCTGGTCGAGAGCGACGAGTTGCCGGTCATGATGCTCCGCGGTTGCTGGTCCGCGAGCACGATCGCGTCGTACTGCTGCCGCAGCTTGCCGGCCTTGATGTCGGCGTTGTGCAGCACCTTGGGCGCGAACTCGTACTGCTCGAGGACCCAGCGCGTCCACCCCTCGTCCATGCTGGCCGTCCACGGCTGGTAGAGCGCCACCCGCGGCGCGCGGAACGGTGTGCCGGCCGTGGCGGTTCTGGACGAGTCGGCCCGCACCTTCAGCGCTAGCTTCGAGGCGACAGACTCTATCCTCGGCCGCGCGATGTTCGAAACGTGTACTCGGGTAACGGGCGCTCCGCTGTCGTCACGGGTCTGCTCGAACGCAAGTTTCGCGCCCTCCTTGAACAGCCGGTTGATGGCCAGCGCCGAGTCGGCGCCGCGGTAGTCGAATACGTAGCGCTGCCCGCTGCCGGTGACCGTGCCAGGGAACAACGGTGCCTCGGTCAGCTTGGTCATAGAAGCGTCGTCTCCGAGCGGCTTGCGCACGAAGACGACGTCGACCCCGATGAGCATGCCGAGCGACCACGCCGTGACGTCGTAAGGCGGGCGTGGCGGGGAGTCGGGCGTCACCCTGACCTCGGGGTACGTCTGCTTCTCGAGCAGATCCTTGGCGTACCTGGCGAACACTTGTGTCATCGGGATCACGAAAGTGCCCGCCGGGTACTTCTTTCCGTCGGCCTCGAAGTCCTTGTCCGCCCTCCACACTTCCACGCCGCCCTGCTGGAGCTTGTCTACGAGGTGGCCTGCCGGCGTCGGGTCGTCTGCGGGCACCGGAACCAGTATCGCCGCCGGTTCGCCCTTGGCGCCGGCTTCCACAGTCGTGCGGTTCACCTCGTAGATCTGCCGGAGCAGCACTTCCCTCTGGTCCGCCGCTGCTTCGAGCAGTGCCATCGTTGCAATCAACTCGTAGTCCACGATGTCGCGAAGCGTCCAGCGGCCGCCGAGCCATGGCCGCGGATACTCGGTGCGCGGCGTCACGTCGCGCGGCGCAGCGATCGGCTCGTTCGGGTTCTGGCCCCCGCCCCCGCGACCGCCAGCGGCGTCAGCTGGCGCCGGCTGGCCCGGAACGGCGCGCCGCTGTTCGACCGGCGACGCGACGCGGACGCTTGCAACCTCGGTCAGCATCCCCACCTGGTTGTGCCACCAGCCCGCCCAGGCCATGGCACCCTGCCAGAAGTTGGTGTAGGTCGAGTTATAGATGATCCCCTCCTTGCCCGCCGCCTCGAGCGCTGCCGCCTGTGCCTGCCCGAGGATGCCGTTCCACCGGTAGATGAGCGGGTGCACGTTCGGGTTGATCGGGTCGGTTGCCGGCATCACGAAGATGCGGGCGCCGGAATTCCCCATCTGGTGCTCGTCCAGCCACACTGCGGGGAACCAGTCGTGCCACAGGAGGCGGGCTACAAGCTGGCTCTCCCTCTGGGTCAGCATGTAGGCATCGCGGTTGTTGTCGTGGCCCGTGTAGGGGTGGTACAGCCACGGCATCCCGCTCGACTCGAACGGCGTCCCGAGGTTCTTGTTGTACCAGTCGACGACCATGATCTGGCCGTCCGGGTTGAGGCTCGGCACGAGAAGGAAGATCACGTTGTCGAGGATCTTTCGGACGCGGGGCGAGTTGTCCGTCGCCAAGTGATGCACCAGCTCGACTGTCATCTGCGAGGCGCCGATCTCGGTCGAGTGGATGTTGCAGGTGACGAGCACCACGGCCTTGCCGGAGCGGAATATCTCGTCGCGCTCGGCCGCCGTCGGTGCCCCTCCCTGAAAGTAGAGCTTGCGCTCGAGCGCCTTGTACCTGTCGAGGTTCTTCAGCGTTTCCGCCGAAGAGATCTCGAGGACCAGGAACGGGTTTCCGAGCGTCGTCTTTCCCGGTTCGCGCACGGCAACCCGATCGCTCGCGCGTTCGATCGATCGAAAGTACTCCACCATCCTGTCCCAGCGTGCGAGCTTCGTGTCGGCGCCCATGCGGAAGCCGAAGAACTGCTCCGGCGATTGCGGAGCGGTCTGCGTTGCCGCTGCGGCGGCGCTTTGAGCCGCCGGCAGGCCGTAATCCGCAGCGAGCGGTACGCCCGCGAGGCAGGCCAGAACGAGCAGGGCGAGCATCCTACGCCGTGAACGCATGTCGTCCTCCAGGTGCTGTCGGGTTGGAGCGATCCGGCGTCGGGCCGGAGACGCGTCACTATAGCCAATCGTGGCCGTGGTACACTAGTCTTCTTCGTTGGCGCCCGGGGACCTGCGAACGACTCGCCGCGCCAGAACGATGCCCGGTGGCCCGCAAGGCGGGCATGCCGGGATTGTGAGAGGTTTTGAATGCTGCTCCTGTCCGTCGTGTTGACCGCCATGGTCATGTCGGCGCCCCCCGACACGGCTGCCATCGAGCGTGAGGCGAAACAGATCGAACGACTCCTGATTGCGCCCTGCTGCTGGACCCAGCCCGTCTCGGACCACTATTCAGCGGACGCAGATCGCATCAGGGTCGAGGTCCGGCAGATGCTGTCGGCGGGACAGACCCGCGAGGCCATACTCGACTCCTACGTCGCGAAGTACGGGCAGAGAATCCTCGTCGAGCCGCGGCCGGAGGGGTTCGCCGCGTTCCTCCACTATCTTCCGTGGGTGTTCCTCGCAACTGGCGGGGCGACCATGGTGATCGTGGTGCGGAAGTTCGCGCGCCGTGCGGTTCCTGGCGAGCCCGCCTCGCCCGGAGAGGCGGGCCGCAAAGCGGCACCGGCGACAGACGCTTCGGCCGACGGCCGAGCGGATCGGGAGGAAGAGGACTCGGACCGGCTGGAAGATGAGCTGAGCAAGATCGAGTAGGGGATAGATACTTACAGGTCAGCCAGGCCAGAGGCCCCGGGCCGGACAGTGCAAGTCGGGGCCAGATACGAGCTGCGAACAAGCCTGGCGTCGAGGGCCGGGGCCCGAAGGCTGGTTTGCGGACTCAGCCGACACGTAAGTGAACACAGGACAACAGCAGAATATCGAAGGCTTCGCCGCGGCGTGGCGCCGCGGCGGGCCGGCACCGGCCGCCAGTCCCGGCGAAGGGAGGGCGGGCCGCGGAGCGACGAGATGGCCTTCCTCGAACGATTCCGATCCCAGCCAAAGTGGAAACACCGTGATCCCGCCATGCGTCTCGCCGCGGTCGAAGAGATCCCGCTCGACGAGCAGGATCTGCTTGCCGCGATCGCGAAAGAAGACTCGGACCCGAGGGTCCGACGCGCCGCGGTCAAGAAGCTGACGGACCTCTCGGTTGTCGCAGCCATTCGCGACGCCGACACGGACGAGGGCGTCCGCGAGGAGGGCAGCCAGCTCATCGTAGATACTGCGCTCGGGAGCTTCGAGGGGACGACGGAGGAGGAAAGCAACTCGGCCCTCGCCCTCATCAGGGAGGAGCGCGAGCTCGCGGGGGTAGCCAAGGAGGCCGCGTCCGAACGCGTCGCGCGGGCCGCGCTGTCGCGCGTGTCGGACGAGAAGTTCCTCGGATCGATCGCGCGGCGTTCGGTGCATCCTGCCATTCGGCTCGAGGCGCTGGCGCGTGTGCGGAGCGTTGCCGAGCTTGCGGCCGTTGCTCTTCGTTCCGAGTTCAAGGACGTCGCGCTTGCCGCCGTCGAGCGGGTGAGCGATGCCGGTGCACTCGAGGCGATCGCGGGCCGCGCGAAGAGCAAGCCGGCCGCGCGGGCGGCGCGAGTGGCTTTGAAGAAGTTGGAGCCCGCAAAGGCGGGCGAGGAGGCAGCCAGAGGGGAGCCGGCCGCCGTAGAAACGGCGGCCCAGACCATGGCGGCGCCGGAGGCGGATTCCGCCGCACGACGCGCAGCGCTCTGCGAGGCAGTCGAGAGCCTTGGTTCTGCCGGTGGCCGCGACTTCATCGCGAGCCGCCTGGAGAAGGCGTCGGCGGCGTGGGCCGCCCTGCCGCCCGCAGCGCCCGAGCTGCAGCAGCGGTTCGATGCTGCAACCGCGCGCGTGCGGGCGAGGCTTTTAGAGCTCGACGAAGAAGGTGCGCGGCGGGCGCGGCAGCTGGAGGCGCTTCGCGCGACCCTTTTGGAACGTGAAGGACTGGTCCAGCAGGCGGAGGCCCTGGTTCCCGAAATGACAGGCGCTGTGGCTGCCGGCGAAGGCGCGGCTGTAGCGGAGGCCGAAAGCCGTGTTGCTGCGACTCTGGAGAAGCTGCGTGGGCTCATATCGGCGTGGGAGGCGATGCCGGCCGTTGCGCCGGATGAGGGTCCGGAAGGCGCGTCGCTTGCGAAGAGGTTCCGCGCTGCGTCGGCCGCCTGCCAGCAGGTCCATCAGCAGTGGACCTCCGAGCGCGCACGCAAGGCTCGCCTCGAGCAGCTCGCTTCCGAACTGGAAGCGGCGGTTCGGGCCGCGAATCTCGCTGAAGCGCGCCGCCGCTGGTCAGCCATCAAGCACGCGTGGGACGAGGCGGTCGGCGACCGGCTTGTGGACGAGGTTCTTCGCGCACGAGTCGATGCGGCTTTGGCCGCCCTTCGCACAAGGGAGGAGGAAGCTCGGGAGCTGCGGTCCCGCGAGGAGAGAGAGAACCTCGAGCGCCTCACGCGGCTCGCCGCGCAGGCCGAAGACTTCGCGGGCCGGCCTGACCTTGCACTGAAGGATTGCGACCGCGCGGTGCGCGACCTCAAGGCTGCTCTCGAACAACCCGGCTCATTGCCCTCGAGGCAGGACCGGGAGGCGATCGTGGAACGCCTTCGAAAGGCGCATGCCGCGCTGGCCTCGCGCCTCCAAGAACTGCGCGAGGCGGACGAGTGGCAGCGATGGGCCAATGCGACGATCCAGGAGGAGCTCTGCCACAAGGCCGAGGCGCTCGCCTCGGAGCCCGATCCGGCGGAGGCGGCTCGCAAGCTGAGAGACCTTCAGGCGCAGTGGAAGAAGGTCACTCTCGTCCCCCGAGACAGGTCGCAGGCTCTCTGGCTGCGGTTCAAGGCTGCCCAGGATGCAGTCCGGGCGACCACGGACCGGTACTTCGCGGCGCAGGCCGAGGAGCGGGCCGCGAATCTGGCTCGCAAGGAGGAACTCTGCCAGAAGGCCGAAGCGCTTTCGGCCTCCACCGATTGGGTGAAGACCGCCGAGGCCATCAAGGCGCTTCAGGCCGAGTGGAAGACGGTCGGGCCGGTGCCGAAGGGTCGTGAGAAAGCGGTCTGGGACCGGTTCCACGCTGCCTGCGACGCATTCTTCACGCGGCGGCGCGAAGACCTGGCGCGCCGCAAGCAGGTCTGGGCGGCAAACCTCGCACGGAAACAGGCTCTCATCGCCGAGGTGGATTCGCTCGGCTCGGATGGCGACTGGGAGCGGGCGACTAGGGAACTGAGGAGGATTCAGGCAGAGTGGCGCGGCGTTGGGCCCGTGCGCAAGAAACACTCGGAGGAGGTCTGGCAGCGCTTCCAGGAAGCGCTGAACCGTTTCCAGGAGCGCTACGTCCAGCGCGACGAGTTCCAGGTGTCGGCGAGCGTTTCCGAACGCGAGGCGGCCTGCGCGGCGCTCGAATCGCTGTTGTCTTCCGAAGAGCGAGCCCGCATCGTGGAGGCCGGGGCAGTCGCCACCAGGCTGCGCGATGCGTGGAGCCGGTGGGAGCGTTCCGGACCGGTGCCCGCCGAGGCGCTGGCGGCGCTCACCGAGAGGTTCCGGCGCGCTTTCGCGGGCGTTGTCGCTGCATACGCAGACCAGGTCAAGGGTACCGAGTTCGACGTGGAATCCAACCTGCGCAAGATGGAGGACCTCTGCCGCAAGGTGGAGGAGCTGGCGCCGGAAGGGGCTGTCACCCTCGCGGAACAGTCGCCAGCCGCCATCTTGGCCGCCAAGTGGCGTGAAGCGCTGGCGGCGAACACGATTGCCGGTGCCGCGTCCGCCGCAGCCGAAGAGGCGCGCCGCAGGGCCGCGGCCGAAACGGTCCGCGACGCACAGGCAGCATGGAAGCGCATCGGCCCGGTCCCTGACGACCTGGCGCGGCCGCTGGCCGTCCGTTTCCAGAAAGCCTGTAGCAGGGCGCTCGAGCAGCGCAGGCGCAAACCGTAGTGATTCGTTTCCAGGAGTCCGCTCTCCACGGCGCGCTTGCCGGGATCGTTGGCGTCGATTCCGTGTGCGCCCGCGCTCCGTTGGCCCACTTCACTACCTTCGGCATCGGTGGGCCGGCCGACTGGCTCGTCGAGCCGCGTGGCGACCAGCAGATCGTCGCTCTCCTCCGTCTCGCTCAGGGACTTGGCCTCCCTGTCACCATCCTCGGCGGCGGCTCCAACGTGCTCGTCTCGGACAGGGGAGTGCGCGGACTGGTGATCAGGCCCCGAGGGGGAACGGCGCGCGAGGAGTCACCCGGCGAGATCCGCGCCGACGCCGCTCTCACGATGAACGGCTTGGTCCGTTGGACGATCGCGCGGGGCTGCCAGGGCCTCGAAGCCTGGGCTGGCACCCCAGGAACGGTTGGCGGGGCGATCTATGGCAACGCCCACTTTGCCGGCAGGACGATAGACGAGCTGGTGGTGTCGGTTCGCCTGTCGAGCCGGGGTGGCGAAGTTTCCGACGTCCCGCGCGACGAGTTAGGCTTCGCTTACGACAGGAGCCGCCTGCACGAAACGCGCGAAGTCCTGCTTTCGGCGTCCTTCCGGGTTCGTCCGGGAGCCGATCCGGCCTCGCTCCGGGCCGTTGCGCGCGAGTCGCTCGCTTACCGGAAGCGCACACAGCCATTGGGCGCGCCCAGCGCCGGCTGTATATTCCGGAACCCGCCTGCTGCCAGCCTTCCGCCAGGCGTCCCGACCTCGGCCGGCGCCCTCGTCGATCTGGCCGGAATGAAGGGTTGTCGCCTTGGCGGCGCGCGCGTCTCGCCCCTTCACGCCAACTTCATCGTGAACGAAGGCGGCGCCACCGCTGCTTCCGTCCGCGAGCTCGTCGAGAAGTGCCGCGAAGCCGTTCTGGCGCGTTTCGGGGTACGGCTCCAGGAGGAGATAGTCTACATCGGCGATTGGGGGCAGTGACCTGGCCGACAGCGCGGGCTAGTCGATCCTCTCCACCTTCGCACCGAGGCGCTGCATGTTCTCCACGAGGTTCGCGTACCCGCGTTCGACAGTTTCGAGCGGGGTGATGCGGCTCTCGCCGTCCGATGCGAGGGCGGCTGCCGCCAGTGCCATACCCGACCGCAGGTCGCGGCTGTCGAGCGCGCGCCCTCGAAGACGCCGAGGCCCCGTCACGATGATCCGGTGTGGGTCGCAGAGGAACAGGTCCGCGCCCATCCCGCTCAGCTGCTCGAGGGCGAACAGTCGCAGCTCGTACATCCAGTCGTGAACGAGCGTCCGGCCTTCGGCCTGCGTTGCCAGGACGGTGACCAGGCTGACGAGATCGCTCGGGAACCCAGGCCAGAGTCCGGTCGTTATCCGCCGAGCTGCAACGAGCTTCGCCGGCGCCCGAACGGACAGGCGCCCGTCTTCCAGCCTGCACTGCACGTTCATCCGTTGCAGCACGAATGCAGCAGGTTCGACGTCCTCGGCGCGTGCGCCTCGAACCTCTATTTCTCCCCCGGTGATCGCGGCAGCCACCGCCCAGCTGCCCGCCTCGATGTAGTCGCCTTCCAGCCGTTCAACCGCTCCGGTCAGGTGCGGGCTTCCCTCGACCCGGATCGTAGAGGAGCCCGCTCCTTCGATGGAGGCGCCCATCTTCCCGAGGAACCGGCACAGCTGGACGACGTGCGGCTCGGTTGCCGCGTGACGTATCACGGTCCGTCCGCTTGCCGCAGCCGCGGCGAGCAGCACCGTCTCGGTTCCCGTCACGGACGCTTCCTCGAGGTAGAAGCTCGCTCCCATCAAGCCGTTCGGCGCCTCGAGGGTATGGACCTCGGACGAAAGCGAGCGTACGCCGAGGTGTCGCAGCCCTTCGAGGTGGGTGAGGATGGTCCTGCGCGCGGGGAAGTCGCCGCCTGGGGGTGCGAGCCGGGCGCGTCCGCGGCGTGCCAACAGCGGCCCGAGGAGCAGGACGGATCCGCGGAGGCGCGCGACCAGCTCAGGGTCCGGTTCGTCCTTCACGATCGAACGGGCTGAGACCCTGATCGTCGGCGTGCCGATGCCGTCGATCTCTGCGCCGACGTCCGAGAGCAGCCGCGCCATCACCTCCACGTCGCGGATGCGCGGCACGTTCGTGAGCACGCATTGCTCTTCGGTCAGGAGGCACGCCGCCAGGAGCGGAAGGGCCGCGTTCTTGTTGCCCTCGACGTCGACGTGCCCGACGAGCGGGTGGCCGCCTTCGATCCAGAGTGATGACATCGCAATCGTCCCCGCGCCGCTACCTGATAGGCTTCGCCGGATCCCGTGGCGGTTGCTCGGGCAGCAGTTCCATCAGCGAGGACCCGGCGTCCCTGCCCATGCGGAAGGCGAGCAGGTCCGCTTCGGTCAGGTCGAGGATCCGGATCAAGTGAGGCGTGATCGTCAGGACGATGTCGGTCTGCTGCGACTCGCGGTTCGACCGCGCGAAGAGCCTGCCGACGATGGGAAGGTCGCTCAGGCCGGGGACGCCGTCGAGTACCTGTCTCTCATCGTCTCGGATGAGGCCGCCCATGATGCTCGTTTCACCGTCCTTCAGCCTGATGGTGGTGGTGACGGACCGGTTGCCGAACGTCGGCAGACCTCCAAAGCCCGCGCCGGAAATGTTGCTCACTTCCACCTTCACCGTGAGCGAAACGTCGTCGTTGTGGTGCGTCCGAGGCGTGATGTCGATGTTGACGCCGATGTTCTCGTACACGAACGACGTGACGGGTTGTTGGGCGACACCGCCAGTTGCTATGGGAACGAACGTGGTCTGCGGGACCGGGAAGCGGTCGCCGAAGCGCGCCTGGGCGGCGATGCCGTCTGACGCCCGGAGCTGCGGGTTGGCCAGGAGCCTCGTGTTCGAGTCGCTCTTGAGGAGGCGGTAGAAGAGCGCCGGGACGGAATTCAGGAAGATGCCAGCCTGGCTCAGGCTGCGCAGATCCTGAAGGGTCAGCCCTTCCCTGTTGACGTCGGCCGAGCCCGATATACCGGGTTGGCCTGAGGAAGCCAGCTGGAGGCCGTACTCCAGGAGCTTGGTGCGGTTGACCTCGAGCAGCTCGACGTCGATTGCGAGCTCCGGTCGTGCCTTGTCGATTGCCGCTATCACACGTGCAGCGGCCGCGACCCGCTCCGGGGTGTCCTTGATGGTAAGCGCGTTCGTGGCGGAAGTCGGTCCGAGCCGCCGGTTGTCGATCACTAGCCGCAGCAGGTCGATCGTCTCCTTCAGGTCCGCGTTGCTCAGGTAGAAAGTGCGAACGACTTCCTCCTCGTACTCCCGGCGCTTTGCGGGCGTGTCGGGGATTATCGTCAGCGTCCTCGGTGCGGTGACACGGTAGAAGGTCCGCGTGCTGGCGGTGAGCGCCTCGATAGCGTCCTTGAACTTCGAATCGCGAAGGTCGATCGTCACTGGCTGATCGCGAAAAGTCGGATCGAAAACGATGTTGACGTCCGCGAAGCGCGCCAGCGCTGTGAAGACGTCCCGACTGCCCGCCTCGCGGAACGTGAGCGATGAAGGCAGCTTCGCAGTCTCCGGAAGTTCGAGGCCCGCAGGCGGCAGGTTCCTGGTCCTCTCGATGAGCGTCTCCAGCTCGGTCTTGCCCTCGGCCCCGACGGCCAGCTTCGCCCGCGCGCGGCTCCTGAGAGCGCGGAGCGACTGCTCGATGTCGCCGCTCGCCGGGTTGAGCTCAGACGCGATCTGGAGCTGGACGATTGCTTCGTCGACCTTGCCTGCAGAAACGAGGTTCCGCGCTCGCCGGTAGTGTTCGTCCGCGGCGCGGAGCTTCGCACGTTCCAGCGCGACTCTCGCGTCCGTATTGCCCCGGTCGAGGTTGACTGCTTTCGTGTACTCGGCGACCGCCAGGTCGTAGTCCTGCCGGGTCTCGGCCATCCTCCCGCGGCCCAACGCTCGCGACGCGGCGCACCCCGCCGCGGCAGCAGCGAGGGCTATGCAGACGAGCGCAAGGGCCAGGCACGAGACGTTCGAGATTTCAGCGTTTCGACTGATCGGTGACAACTTGCACCCCGCGCGGTATCGTGAAGTCGAACTGCTTGTCGGACAAACCGACGTTCTCCTTCATGTCTTCGAAGACGAACGTGGACTCGCCACCCTGGCTGTCCGCGCTGACGAGCATCTGGATGGCGAGTGTCTGCTTGTCCACCACGAGCGCCAGCCAGTCGTACTCCGGCTCGCGGTGCTTCGGAACGAGTCTGAGCGCCCACGTGCCGGCGGGGGCTCGCGGCACACGGGTGAAGCTCGCCTCGAAATCACGCAGCAGGTTGCCCTTGCCTGCGAGGAACAGGGCCGGCGTCGCTGCCTCGCCTTCCCCCGGCATCCGGCTCACGATGACCTGCTTGTCCTCCGGGATGTAAGAATAGATCTTCAGGCCGTCCGCCACGAATTCCTTGCGCTCCGGCGAGGTGTAGGTCCAGCGCATCCGCCCCGGCTTCTTCACCAGCACGGTTCCGCGCTCGGTCACCTTTCTGCCGAGGACGCCGCCCTCGTAGACGTGTGTGAACCTGGCGGAGAAGTCGCGGACCTTCTCGTAATGGGCTTGCAGTCTGGCAGCCACCTCGTTCGCCGAGGGGTCGGGCGCCTGGGCGAAGGCCGCCAGCGCAAAGGCCATGGCCGACACGGAGGCGACGAGCGTTCCTGTTCTCACTGTGCCTTTGATGATGAGCCGCTCCCCGATAACGATAACACACTGGGAATCGACGGCCGCACCACATAGCGGGCCTCCGGCGCGAGTATGCCCGACAGGTAGGCCCGCGCGAGGACTTTCCCTGTCCGGTCGAGTACGACAGCGCTGACGCCTCGGTCGAGCTCGAGCACACGCTTGCGACCGACCAGGACGTGGCCGAAGCCGGCTCGCCGTATCGTGTCGGCAGGCAGGTACGACTCCATCCGGACGTCGAATCGGACGGTCCCGGCAATCACCCTTTCCCGGTAAGGGAAGTCGGACCCGAGCGCGAAGTCCGGCTCTTGCCCGATCACTCCGCCTACAGCGGCGAATCGACCGGGCGGCATCCGGACTTCTCTGCCCGCAAGCATCCGGAGGGTCGAAGCGAGATCCTGCTCGTCGAGCGGTAGGTCGGCGTACGGCAGCAGGAGCGCCACCACGTAGATGCTGCCCGGCGGGTTGCCCGACAACCGCTCGCGCAGAGTGGCGACGCGAAGCCGATCATCTGCGGCAACCTCGAGCAGGCCGTCGTAGGCGGCGGCGACCTCGTCCGCAGCTGCGCGGCCGGCGAGCACGACTTCGCGCCCGAGGGAACGGTTGTCGAGAACCAGGCTGGGGAAATGCAGAATCACCTCCTGAAGCGGGACCACCGGGATTGCGCGGTTCGTGTGCCTCGAGTAGTAGTCGAGCCCGTTCTGCAACTGCCAGTTCAGGTCTGCGACCACGATGGCCTCGCCTCCGTCGAGGCCGGAAGTGAGCCACTGCATGAACTGACCGGCCCGGTTGTCGCCGCTCCGATCCAGGGCCGGGTACGTGTCGAAGATGCGCCAAGAGGCGTAGGCGATGAGAAGGACGAGCACTGATGCCCGCGTTGCGCGCGCCACCGTAGCAGAGCACACGGCGCGTGAGACACCTTTCGCAGCCAGTGTCGCAAGCGCTGCCGCTCCGTTCGCTGCGAGCAGCGATGTGAGGAGGTGCGGGACGAGGTAGAAGACGTGTGTGTCGCCGACGTTGTACGTGAAGGCGAACACCCAGGTGGAGGCGAACGCGACGAGGAGCGCCAGCGTGAACTCGCGCGCCTTCCGGAGGCCGGCCACACAGCCGGTTGCGGCCAGCACCGCCCCAGGAACACCGAACTGCTGCCGCAGGTCGAACCAGTACATCCACAATCGCGCCGGGTAGGTAGACGGCTCCTTTCCAAACACGAAGGAAGCGCGCCAGTCGGCCTTCGTCACGTCGAACCAGAAAGCAGCGAGAAGGTCCAGGGTGCTTCCGAAGCGCTCGGGTGATTTCAGCGCGAACGACAGGTTCCAGGCATACTGCGCTGCGCCGGCCGCGGCGATTGCCGCCGCGAGCAGGAACACGCGGGGACGGAGGACCAATCGCCTGCGCGGCCTGGTCGCAGTGAGGAACAGCGCGAAGGCAGGCGCGAGCAGGATCGCGGAAAGATGGTTTCCGAAACTGACCGCGTAGACAGCGAAGAACAGGGCCAGGGGGCCGGCATGACGTGCTGCTTCGTCTTCCGCACGGCGTTCCCACCGCAGCAGTGCAGCGATTGAACATGCCACGAGAAGCACGTGAAGCGTGTAGACCTCCGCTGTCACTGCCTGCGACCAGAATGTGTACGAGCCCCCCAACAGCAGTCCGGCGAGCAGCGCGGCGGCGGAAGAGCCGGAAACCGTGGCAGCGATGCCCGCCGCGACGGCGACAGCGGCTGCGCCGCAAGCCGCGGACACGAGATTGAACGCGTGCGCCGGATTGCCGGGAAACAGGCGCACGAACAGGAAGCCGAGCGCGTGATAGAGCGGGTAGGCCTGTCTGGGCGTGAGCAGGTGGTCGCCAGCCGCAGCCTGGAACGAGGCTGAGTCGCCGAGGTCCTGCCCGGGAAGAAGAGCGGATAAGTAGATCCAAAGCGCGATGGCGCCCGCCGTCAGAGAGGCCGCGAGAGCGGCGGCGGGAACGACCGGGCCGGCCGTACTGGGCCGCGCCTCTACCCGGCCGTCGGCGTTCCGCCTGCGCGTGGCTTTGGCTCGACCGGAAAGTTGGCGGAAATCCACTCGGCAATCCCGCCCTTGAGAGCGCTTGCCTGGAAGCCCCTTCGCAGGAAAGCCGCAGCCACCCGGCTGCTCACGAGCTCCTTTGGATCGGAATCGTAGACGACGACCGGCTTCCCCGGAGGGACCTTGTCGAATTCCAAGCGATCCGGCTCCATCCTGAGCGCGCCGGGCAGGGTCAGGCCGCTGTGTTCGTAGGGATACTTGAGCCGGGCATCGATCAGGACGGGTTTCGAGTCTGGGTCTGCCGATTCGAGGAGTGCCTTGAGTTCTTCCTTCGTCGTCCTGCTGACGGGCATGCGGCTATTGTCGTGGGGGCTCAGGCAGGTGTCAAGAAGAGCGCGAAACCGGCACGCTACCGTCCGGCCGACCCGGAAACGAGCCGCATCTGGACTCCGCGCCTCTGCCCGGTACTCGCCACCGGCGGCCGCGCCGGATCCTCCTGCACCCTCCAACCCGAGGAACGCCGACCGCACCTGATACAGCGCAGGTAGATCGCGTTCTTCTCGCACCAGATCGCATCGTCGTGCCTCGCCATCAGGTGGCAGTTGATCCAGTCCCACATAACCGACTCCCGCTTTACCCTGCTCCGGATTATCCGCACCGGGTGGCGTGAAGATTGCGGCTCATGTGCCCTAATGCAAAAAACACGCCGTGCGCGGATTGATGACGCCTTCCGCCCTCACGACCGCAATTCACAGCGGACACGGCAGATAAGACAATCCACGCGTGACGGAATCCCGTCGCGTCACGCAGTATCCCGTCATCGGTCGTCAAGCGACCTGCGGAATCGTGATCTTGGCCCGCTCGGCTCACGAGCTCGATCGCTGCCAGGCTGGCCACTCAGAGTCTGGAACCGAGAGTGACGCCTGGCCAGATCGCGAGCCATTGCCGTGAACGCCATCGAACCCCGAAATCAGCTCACGGTCCGGCGACCAGCGAGCAGCCGGTAGATCAGTAGGAGGACTATGGCGCCGGCCGTAGACATCAGGAAACCGGCGCTGTCCTCGGGACCGTACCATCCCATCGCGCGGCCGAGGTAACCGGCCAGCACCGCACCAGCAATGCCGATGAGGATGGTAGCGATGAACCCGCCGGGATCGCGACCAGGCATCAGGAGCTTGGCGACGATGCCGACGATCAAACCGAAGACTATCCATCCGATCACCCCGAACATGCCTGACCTCCTCTGCCGGTGCGACTTGCAAGGGGGGCACCAGCCGTCAAACGCTCAGCTCCTGCTCGGTAGTCAGCGCTTCAGTCCGTGTCTCGTCCAGCGCGGTTGCCTCCGGCCTGCCGTCGGCTCTTTCGCAGGCGCTTTCCTCCAACTCTTGCCTCAACTCTCGCTTCTCTCTACGCCTTGCCCAGTAGCGCTTCATGCGGTCGCGGATTGCTTCTCTCTGTTCCGGCGTCAATTGCCGCTTCTTCCCTGCTGGTTTCTTCTTCTCCTTTCCGGGTGCGCCTCTTTCCTCATGGGCAGGCTCCTGCCGTCCGGCGGCTGCCCACCGGCCGTGCCACTTGCTTGCCGGGCGAGATACCGTGCCCGCCGCGCCGGCGAGTCCTTGGAGTGCGGTGCGGATCTCGTCGATCTCGGTCTCCAGCTCGCGCAGGCGTATGGCAGCGCCAAGCCGGGCCAGTCTCTGAAACAGCTCGTTCGCCATTTGGTCAGCCAAGCGGACCTCCGGGTTCCCTACCTTGCTCCCGCCGACCCTCACGTTTTCACCTGCCAAGGCCTTCGGCAGCGGTTGGGCGTCGAACCTGTGAAAACCGGCATGGTATCACGAGCTCGGCAATACTGGTAGCGCGCTGGATTGAGCATTCGAGAATGGGCCATCCGCCGGAGACTTGCGGCTTCGAGTCATTCTCGCGCATTCGAATCGTGTCTTCTGAGTCGGGCCGACTGTCTTCACAGATTGTCGGAACGGGTTCAATGAAGAGGTGGCTGGCCCTGTCCGGTTGAAATCGTTGAGTGGCGAAGTCGGCGTCCTGCGCCTTCCGGCTCAGCTTGACAGCCCGGCCGTTCGACCCGATGATGCGTCGGCCTCTTCGGTTCCTTCCAAGCCCCCAAGGTGCGACCCGCAGCCGGCGACCGAACTGCCCGCCAGCGTGGCGGATGCCGGCGGCCCTCACACTGCGGCGGCGCGAGGAGACGCGACATGGACGAAGGAGCAAGCGGTCCGGTGCCGGGGAGAGGAGATCCGGGAGCGAGTGGTTCTCGCTCGCTCGGGCAGCTCGACTCGACGCTGGACCACTTGGAGCGGCTGTGCGTCCGCCTCGAGCAAGCCGAGCGGAACTTGAAGAGGATGACCGACGAGTGCGGCGACGTTCTGCAAAGTCTCGTGGTCGTCGACCGAAGGCACTCGGCGGCCGTTGCCGATCTGAACCAGCGCCTGAGCAACTGGTGCGACATCGAGCGGAAGCTGCTGGAGGAATCTGCACGCAGGATAGAGAGGTTCGAGCGAGGCGTGGGCCGCGAGTGGACGGTCCTCCGGCGGCTTCACGAGGAGCCCATCGAGAGCATGCGCGCGCAGGCAGAGGACCTTCGCCGTGCCTGCCTGGAAGCCGCCCGCCTCGCGCAGCAGCGTCTCGACACGGTCGAGGAGGCGTACGCGGCTCGAGCGGCGGCGCTCGAGCAGAGGATGACGGAGTGGAGTCAACAGATTGTCGTTGCGGCGAGGAACGCGGTTGCCTCGGCGGGCCCTACTGGCGCGGCCGCTCCGGGCGACAGCGCGGCGCCGGCGATCGAGCCATGGCCTCTCGAAGGCGTCGCGCAGCTTCACCAGGAAATGAGGGCCGGCCTGACTCAGTCGCGGGCCGCTTCGGCAGACGGCGATGCCCGGAGTACCGGCGTCCGGATCATCGAGGCAGATGCCGCTTCTGCTGGCGGCGGCGAGGAAGCGCGTCCGCGCAGGCGGATCCTGGCGGGCGCGTTCGTGGGGGCCGTCGCTGTCCTCGTGGGGTTCGGAGCGTATTGGTCCGGGCTGCGCGGCAGCGCTGCGGGGACCGTTCCGCTTCCGGCTCCGGTCGCGCCGCAGAGCGCTTCGGACGAAGAAAGCCGCCGCGAAGCGGAGGCGCGCCTGCGCGAGGTCAAACAGGCTGCTGATCGCGCGATGACAATCGTGGACATCCTCGCGGCACCGGACCTGCGCAGGTTTCCTCTTCGCGGGCTCGAGCCGGCGCCGGGGGCCAGTGCCCAGCTTCTCTGGAGCGGATCGCGGGGTGTTGCCGTGACTGCGATGCGCCTGCCGCAGCCCGCGCCCGGCAAGCTCTACCAGGTCTGGCTGGCATCGAGGGGGGCCTCAATCAGCCTGGGCCCGTTGGAGGTGGACGCTGAAGGTCGCGCGACGCTCACCATCCCGGGAACGGTTTCGTTGCCGCGGCCTGGAACAGTCCGCGTGACCCTCGAGGACAAGCCCGGCGTGCAGTCGCCAACAGGCCCGACGATCCTGAGCTGGGTCCCGGAGACATGAAGCCCGACTCGTTCGACCTGAGCGGCGTAGACGAGGAGTGCCGACAGCCAGCTGACCGGGCGCCGCACGGACCGCCGTTTCCACGCTCGGGCGGCCCTGCGAGCGGAGGTCTCTTCGCGTGGTACGAGCCGGGATACTCGGACGGACTCGGCGACCGCCTGCGCCTCTTCGACAATACGGAAGGTCCGCCGCTGGAACTCCTTCGGCTGCGGCCGGAACTCGCAGGCGTTCCACACTTCGAGTTCTTCCTCCGCGAGCGGACCTTCGAGCTCGCTCACTTCGAAGACAGGCGCCATGCGCGCGTGTGCAGGGTGGACCGGCTTCCGGAGCCGGGAGGCGGCCTCGCGGTCGTGTGCGAGCGGGCCGACGGCCTGCGCCTGGCCGATGTACTGCGCGCCGCCGAGCGGCGCTCGCTCAGGCCCAGTCCCGACGTGACGCTGGCGCTCGTCGCAGAGCTCCTTTCAGCCGTTGCGGCGCTTCACGGTCGCGGACGCCACATCAATCATGGCGCCCTCGGTCCGGACCGAATCGTTGTCGCCCCTGGCGGCAGCCTGGTCGTCACCGAATACGTGTTCGGTTCCGCGCTCAGGCGGCTGCCGTACGAGCGTGACCGGCTCTGGCTCGACTTCGGGTTCGCCGTTCCGGCGGACCCTGCCGCCACGCCCTTCGATCAGCAGACCGACGTGTTCCAGGCGGGCCTCGTCGCGCTTGCCCTGACGCTTGGCCGACGGCTGGCGCCGCAGGACTACCCGGCGGGCCTTCCCGGCCTGATGCGGGAGGCAAGGGAGCTTTCGTCAGCTGCCTACTTCCAGTGGCTCGAACGCGCCCTCGGAGCTGGCAGCGAGACGTTCAAGGACGGCCTCGAGGCGAAGAGGGTCTTCGTCGCCGCTGCAGGTTCAGGCGCTGATCGCTCGCTCCATCCGGCGTTCTGGCCTGCGCTGCTCGCCGCCTCCGAAGACTGCGACTGGATGTCCGCTGCGCCAGAGGCAGGCGGACGGCGTGCCCGTTCGCCGGTTTCGACCCGCTCTCCGCTTCTCTCGTCACCCAGCGATTCGGTCCGCTACGAGGCGGTCCTCGATTCACCCGTCGCTTCGGGTTGCCTGCCAGGGGCCGAGGAAGAAACCCCGTCACCCGCCGCGCCGCACGATGCATGGGGACAATCGCTCGACCCCACCCATCGGAACGACTGCGAAGATGCGCCTCTTGCCCTCACGCTCTCGGAGGCCGGGGCGATGACGGTCGGCCAGGGCGATGCGAATCGTGGTGAAGGGCCGTTGCCGCGAGCCGATGCCGTGACGGGGTGGCGGCGATGGCAGGTAGCAGCGCTCGTTGCGCTATCGGTCGTCGCGTCGGTCGAGACCCTCTACATCGTCTCGCGCGGCTTGCCGCCGGCGAAGCCAGCCGTTCTGTCCGGGGGCCGACTGACGATCGCGTCGGAGCCATCCGGCGCCGAAGTGTCCATGGATGGCAAACCGGCAGGCCGGACGCCGCTCACGCTCGATGTTCGTGCCGGCCGGCACGTTGTCGAACTCTCGGTCGGCACCCGACGACGGACCGTGACTCTCTCGGTCGAGAGCGGTTCCTCGGTGTCACACTTCATCGAGCTTCCACAAGCCCTTCCCGAAGCCGGCAGCTTGAGGGTAACGACGGAGCCGCCCGGGGCGGAAGTGAGACTGGACGGCGAACGCCGCGGAGTTGCCCCCCTGGTGCTGCGAGGGCTCGCGCCCGGGCCGCACGAGATTGTGGTCTCTCGAGGCAACCGCATTATCCGGCAGACTGTGGCGATCGAGAGCGGCGTTACCGCCGCCCTCTTGGTTCCGATTCCGGCCGCGAGCGAACTCGCCGCGGGTTGGGTGACCATCCGGTCCGCCGTCGACCTCCACGTTTTCGAGCGCAACGAGCTCATAGGGATCTCGCGGTCGGGCAGGATCATGCTGCCGGCAGGCCGCCACGAAGTCGAGGTGGCGAACGAGGCGGTTGCTTTTCGCGCGGCGCGTCAGATCGATGTGCCGCCGGGCGGAACGGTGGTGGTGGACGTGGAGATGCCGCTCACGACCATTGACGTGAACGCGACGCCTTGGGCCGAGGCCTGGATCGACGGACGAAGGGTAGGTGAAACACCGCTCGGCGGCGTACCTGTGGCGATCGGTCCGCACGAAGTGAGATTCAGCCACCCGCAGCTCGGCGAGCGCAGGGTGGACTGCGTGGTATCGCTCCAGCGGCCCACGAGGTTGAGCGTGGACCCTACGAAATGAAACGCCTGATCGCGGGAGCGGCCGTCGACCCATCCTCCGCACGGTCTACTCGAGCGAAGACCAAGAGGTAGTTCCCCCTGTCGCAAAGGTGCAGCAATTCCCGCCCTGGCCATCCTTTCTTCCGTCATCGATCGAAGGACGGCGGATGTCGGTTTTCGAGGTGGTCATTGACGAGAAGGGCCGGGTCGAGTCTGCCGTCGTACGCCCGTCGCTTCATCCGGTCTACGACAACATGCTGATCGAGTCGTCCAGAGCCTGGCGGTACGAGCCGGCCCGCCGAGGCTCGCGTCCCGTGAAGTACCGCAAGCCCCGCAATCGCGGGCCTGTCGCCGAAGAGCCCCTGGGATCGGCGGCGCGGCGGCACGAGAGTTGCGGGGCCGTTGCCGGAGGATTCCATGCTCACACGGACGACGAAGCGAGGCTCGAGCAAGCGCGACGTTGTGAAGAACACGAAAGAGTTCTACGCGAAACGGGATGCGAACGGCAGGTTCACCTCGAGGGATCGCGTCGATCGATCTCTCGCCGCCGACAGGCGCCAGGCGTCGAGGCGCAAGGTGAAGGCAGGTCACGGCGGGCAGGGCGACCGGAAGCGCAGCCGCTAGCGGTGGGCACATGTGTGCGCACCTCGAAGCTATCGAGAGCGTCCTGCGGCACCACTCTTTGCTGCGACTCGTCGCCAAACCGCCACGCCAGCAAGCACGCGCGGGTCAGCGATCACCCGGTCATCGCGTCGGCCGAACCCGGTGAGAGGTGGCTGTACTGCTTCCCGGACGACGCCATGGCGGAGTACTAGGCTGTCCTGGAATGACTGCAGGCGACAACCGCGTGCGGGAAGAGCAGGCGCTCGCGCCATGTTTTCAAGCCGCCGGACCGGCCGACTGTCCACGGGCGACGAGGACATGGCGCAGGATATCCGTCGAACTTGCGGAAGTTGCACCAGGACTGGAAGGAGGGAAGCCGGCAGCTCCGCGATGGTACAATGCCGGCGTGACTTACACCTTCACCAGGATGGCCAAATGAAGCTGATCTCAGGCGCCCGGCTCGCGATGCTCTTGGCGTCGCTCGTCTGGTCGGCGCCCTGCGCCGCGCAGCAGCCGCCGCCCGGTTCTGGCGACCTGCAGAAACAAATCGAGGCGCTCAAGGCGCAGGTCGAAGCCATGCGGAAAGATCTCGACGAGATCAAGGACCTGCTGGCGCCGCTGCGGGCGCAGATGCCGCCCAGGCCCGAAACCATAGCGCTCGACCTTGGCGACCGTCCAACTCGCGGCGACCCTGCGGCCCGTCTCGTGCTGGTTGAGTTCACCGATTATCAGTGAACGTACTGTTTTAGATACGTCCGGGAGACGTACCCGCTGATAGACAGGGAATACATCCAGGCCGGGAAGCTCAAGTACGCTGTATTCGACCTGCCGCTCGAGTCGATCCACAGCCTGGCGTTCCAGGCCGCCCACGCCGTTCGCTGTGCCGGCGAGCAGGGCAAGCTCTGGGAGATGCGAGGCAGGTTGTTTGCGAACGCGCAGACACTGGACCAGGCGAGCGCCCACGCGCGCGCCGTGGGCCTCGACGTACCGAAGTTCGACGCATGCATGGCAGCCAGGAGGTACGAGGGCGACATCCGCCGTGATGTCGCACAGGCGCAGGCCGCCCGCATTGGCGGGACACCGACGTTCCTCCTCGCCACGGCACAGCCCGGCGGCCGGCTGCGCGTCCGGCAGGTGTTGCACGGGGCTCAGCCGTTTGCGAACTTCAAGGCGCAAATCGACGCGCTCCTCGACGGGCAGTGAGTGTCTGGGGGTTCGCGGGCCTCTCCACGCGACGCCCGGCAGCTGTCCGACGATTACGGTTATACCAGCCGACAGAGTGGCCGCCGCGCCCTGACCTTCGGTAGCTCGTGATATCCTCGGCTGGAAGCCTGCCGAGGACGACCACACTCGGTTGCGGCGCGACAATGGCCCGGACCATCGCATGCTGGAGCATCAAGACGGCCAGGACGTCCTTCTCACCGAGGTCGTGGACCTGCCTGCCGTCCAGTCGCTCCTCGAGGAGTTCTACGCCGTAGCGGGGATCCCGTTCGCCATCATAGACCTCTCGGGCGAGGTCCTGGCCGGGGCCGGGTGGCAGGAGATCTGTACGAAATTCCACCGTGTTCACCCCGACACCCGCCGCGGCTGCATCGAGAGCGACACTCAGCTGTCGTCGGGCCTTCGGGCAGGGGAGTTCCGGGTTTATCGCTGCAAGAACAACATGTGGGACGTGGCCACGCCGATAGTCGTCGACGGCCGCCACGTGGCCAACCTCTTCTCCGGCCAGTTCTTCTTCGACGACGAGCCGCTCGAATACGACGTCTTCAGGAAACAGGCCCGCCGCTACGGCTTCGATGAGAACGGCTACATCGCGGCGCTCGAGGCCGTGCCTCGCCTGAGGCGCGAGCGGGTCGAGAGCGCGGTCAGGTTCTTCACCAGGCTGGCGGGCATGCTGTCGGAGGCCGGTCGCAGCAATCTGGCTCTGGCGCGCGCCGCGAGGGAGCGCGAGGCCCTGGTGACGTCGCTTCGCTGGAGCGAGGCCGACCTGGCACGCGCGCAGGCAGTCTCGCGCACCGGAAGCTGGCGGCTCGACGTCAAGGCGAACCGGCTGACGTGGTCGGACGAGGCGCACAGGCTCTTCAGGGTCCCGCGCGGTACGGCACTGACCTACGAGACGTTCCTGGAGCGGGTTCACCCGGACGACCGGCTTCGTGTGGACGAAGCCTGGAAGGCAGCGATGGCCGGCGCCCCTTACGACATCGAGCATCGCATCGTCGTCGACGGCGAGGTGAAATGGGTGCGTGAGAGGGCGGAGCTCGAGGTCGATTCGTCAGGAGGCTTGCTCGGCGGCTTCGGGACGGTCCAGGACATAACCGAGCTCAGGCACGCGCAGGATGCGCTCAGGGCGCAGGCGGAGCGGCTGGCCGACGCGAACCGGATGAAGGATGAGTTCCTTGCCACGCTGTCGCACGAACTGCGCACGCCGCTGAACGCGATCCTCGGCTGGTCACACCTGCTCGCCGAGGGGATGGTGGCGAGCGACGACCTGCGCAAGGCTGCGTCGCGAATCGAGCGCAATGCCTGGTCTCAGGCGCGCCTGATCGAGGACGTGCTGGACATGTCGCGCATCGTGACCGGCCGCCTGTGTCTCGAAGCGCAGCCCACGGACATACGGGACGTCATCGCGGCAGCGATCGAGTCGGTTGCCGGTGCGGCCGCCGCCAAGCGGATCGAACTCGTGGCGGACGTTCCTGCCGGCACAATGCTCACAGCAGACCCCGCCAGACTCCAACAGGTTTTCTGGAACCTCCTCTCGAATGCGGTCAAGTTCACCGACGACGGAGGAAGAGTCGATGTCTCGATGGAAGTGGCGCGCGGACAGGTTGTCGTGAGGGTCAAGGACACCGGCATCGGGATTCCTGCCGACTTCATGCCCTTTCTCTTCCAGCGGTTCAGGCAGAGGGACAGCTCGTCGAGCAGGCGGTACGGCGGCCTCGGCCTCGGCCTGGCGACCGTGCGGCACCTCGTCGAGCTTCACGGAGGGACGGTGACGGCGAGCAGCGAAGGTGAGAACCAGGGCGCCACCTTCGAGGTGCGGCTGCCGATTCGCTGAATCCCCGGTCGATGCGAGGACTGAGGACTCTTCCGACCACGGCCGCCGCGCTGATGTGCCTGCAGGCCGTTCTCGGCCTGTCGGTGCCAGGCGCGTACAGGGACGCTGGATGGGTCCGCGCGACCTGGTTCGGCAACGACCTGGTGACGCTCGTCGTCGTTGTCCCGATTCTCGTCGTTGCGACCGCGCTTGCGCAGCGCGGCAGCCTGCGAGGGCACCTGCTCCGGCTCGGGGCCCTCGGATACGGCGTGTACAACTACGCGTTCTACATGCTCGGGGCTGCGCTGAACGCCTTCTTCCCGATCTACGTGGTTTCCTTCGTACTTTCAGCCGTGTCGCTGATGCTCCTCCTTGTCGTTGTCCCAGCTTCGAGCGTGGCGTCGGGGTTTCGGCCGGCGACGCCGGTTCGTGCGACAGGCGGCTACCTCGTCTTCGTTGCCGCAGGACTTGCGTCCGTGTGGCTCGGCATGTGGGCGGCTCACATTCTTGGCGGCAGGCCGACGCCAGTCGAACCGGAAGCCTTCAGGCTCGTGGCCGCGCTCGACCTGGCGTTGATGGTGCCGGCCCTCGCAAGCGGTGGGGTTCTCATCTGGCGACGACGGCCGTGGGGCTACGTGATTGCGACGGTTGCCTCGGTTCAGGGCGCTCTGTACCTGACCGTGCTGTCGACGAATTCGGTGGTCGCCATCTCACGCGGCCTCATCGAGGCGCCCGGCGAACTGCCCGTGTGGGGCACCCTGGCTGCGGCGACGGCGGTTGCGGCAATCACGCTGGTCGTGAGCGCGGAAGGGACGACGGGCCGGGAAGTCTGAGGGAATCGCCTGCGGATCGAAAGGTCAGGAACGCTGGCTGCGCTGCAGCCTGCGCACTCTTGTGGCAGTGGGCTGTTCCGAAAACCTGGCTGCCCGGGCAGGACTCGAACCTGCAACCCCCCGCTCCAAAGGCGGATGCTCTACCATTGCGCTACCGGGCAGTTCGATCTTTTCCGCGCGCACCTCCGCGGAAGAGTCCGAAACGAAAGCGTAACACGAACAGTCCTTCCTGTGCCCACCGCCGCGTCCGGCGCCGGCCACGCCGAGCGAGGTTTGCGTGGCTTGTGCGTGTGGAATTGCGCCGGACCCTGACAGTGTTTTCGGCTCCCGCAGGCAATCACGAACGACCTCCGGAAGGAGAGTTCGCAGGCCACAATCCAGTCGACAGCCGCAACCAGGCCCCTGCCGTGGTGGGCGATGGCGCTGGATGTGATCACTGGCAGCCGCCCTGGCGGCAGTCGTCGCCCTCCTTGGGGCCCCGTTACGTTTCCGCGCTGGCGTACCGCGGCGTGGCTTTCATGCTCAATTCGGTTCGGGAGATAATCGAGGCCGGCTTGCTCGGCTATGCGGCCGCGTCTCCCGTCGACGCTATCCAGGCCGTCGTCGTGCTCTTCGCACTGGGGTCGGTCTGGCCCGTTGCCCGCCGTTTTGGCCTCGCGTACGGGCTCTTCATGCTGGTGAACCTTGCTCCCCCGCTGCTCACCGGAGGCATGACCTCGGCGGGGCGCTACACATCGACGTTGTTTCCGATGTTCCTTTGGCTGGGTGCCGTGGTGCCGCCCGGCGTGAGGACTCCATGGGTCGCGGCCTGTGCCACCGTCCAGGGACTGGTCGCCGCAGCCTTCTTCACTTGGCGCGCGCTCGCGTAGAGCCACTCTTCCGTCACGGTTCCCAGGGGCGGCCGTCGCGCGTGAATCGCACCGGCGCCCGCGCTAGGCGCTCCAGGAGATCCGCCCGCGCCTTTTCGGCGAAGCCGATGAAGACGATTGCCAGGCGCGGGGCGACTCGCTCGACAGCGGAAGCGGGTGGAGGGGCACCGGGGCCGAGCGCTTCGACGAACTCCGCGCATTCCCTCGGTGTATCCCATGCCGTCAGCCACACTCCCTGTAGCCCCGCGAGCGCTCGCGATGCGTCAGCAGGCGACTTGCCGCCGGCAAGCAAGTAGAAGCGGTCGCCGCCCCACCCGATCGCACCCTGGTTCGTCCACGCCGTGGCCGACATGAACTTCCCCATGTCCTTCTGAAAGTCGCGCGGTTCGGTGAAGAGCGCCGTCAGGAGCTCGCCGAGCGTATCGCTGTGCACGATGAATCGGCCCGGCGCGGCCAGCCACTTTTCCGCCGTCCGGTCGTCTGCGACCACGGGTTCGTCGCGCTCGGCGGGATCCCAGTACTTGGGCGGATGGAGGACCTGCTCCGACGAGCGGGGAAGCGACTTCCACGCGAGCAGGAAGTTCTCGCCGATCGCTCGGTTGTCCGGCTGGCCGAAGACGCTGACAAGGTCGCCGCGGGCGAGGAACGCTGCGCCGATGATGTAGGAGGCGAACATGGCGTGGAAGTATCTTGGAGCCTGTTCCAGCTCGCGAGCCCGTTCGAGTTCGTGGGACAGGTAGGCCGCGACGTCCTGCGCATTCACCGTGCCGCTCTTCGTTGCCGCCGTCATGTAGTGGAGCATCAGCGAAGTGGCCGACCCTTCGACCAGCGCCCCGACCACGATGGCCATGTCCTCGCTGCGCGACGCCGTCGACTGGCGGAGCGCGTCGAGACCTGCATATTGGTCGTCGAGGGCGTGCGCGAGCTCGTGCGCCAGGATGGTCCGCCTGATGAAGTCGGGCATCGGGCCGGGTCGGTTCAGCAGGCACAAGGCCCCGGTGTCGGTATCGTAATAGCCGGCCACCTGCTGGCGGAGTATCTCGGAGATCGAGCCCGCGAGATCCTCGCCGGGCGGGATCAGGCCTGCCGTTCGCAGGAAGGCCGTGACAATCTCCAGCCGGCCGCGGGGCATGGAGGCGCGGATCATGCGGTCGAAGTAGGAGTGTGCTTCTTCGAGCGAAACCTCCACCAGTGGCACCGGGCGCTTGAACGGCCAGCCGCGGAGGCGTTCCACCTCTGGCATGACTACCGCGGCCAGCGAGGCCAGCCGGTCCTGTCCCGCCGGTGCGCCCAATGCTGGTGGCGTCTGGCCGATTGTCGCGGCCGGGCCAGGCACGAGCAGGAGAAGCGAGACGATGACGACGGCGGAGGCTGCTGCCAGGTTGTGCATGTGGCTTTGGCCATGCTCGCCGATTCCCGGGATGGCCGTCAAACGCAGCCTGCCGACCGGACTTCCGGGCCGAGAGCTCGAGGCCGAGAGCATTGGACTGAGCTTCAGGCTGGGGCGCTCGAGTCAGCATTGTCCCCGCGGCAACTGCGGCGGAACGGACGCCGGTGGACGTCTCAGCTCGGCGCGCACCGATTGACTGTCTCACCGCTCAAAGCCGCATAATGGCCTTCTGTCCAGAGGGGGAGCCTGATGAAACGAACGACAAGACGGCTGTTGTTCGCCTGCTGCCTTCTGCTCTGCAACCTCGGCGTTGCGAGCGCACAATCCGACGCTGCGCTGACCCGCGAAGTGAACGCCTTCGTGGACGAGTGGCACGACGATGCCGCCCATGCGCGGCTCGCGTACTTCGACAAGATCGCCAGTGACGGGATCTACATCGGCACCGACAAGACGGAGCTCTGGCGCCGCGACGAGTTCAGGACGTGGGCCAGGAAGCAGTTCGAGCGCAAGTCGGCCTGGAGCTTCAAGGCGACGCGGCGGAACGTGTACTTCTCGCCCGACAAGTCCGTGATCTGGTTCGACGAGCTTCTCGACACTCCGAACATGGGTACGTGCATGGCGAGCGGCGTCATCCGAAGGACGGGGAGCCGCTTCGAGATCGTGCACTACCAGCTGTCGATCGCTGTGCCGAACGAGATTGCCCGCAAGGTGACGGCGCTCATCAAGGAGTTCGAGGCGCAGCAAGTGAAGAAGTAGCGCTCTCCGGAGGTCTCAACGCGAAGCCTGCGCCCAGGCCGGAGCGAGTTCGCCGATACGCAAGAGGCGCATGACCGGACGCCCGGCATCCCGGGAAGCGGCGAGATTCACCTCGAAGGCTGCAGCCCAGTCGTTGCGCATGTCGGGGTCGACGAGCACCTGTTCGACGCGCCACGTGGAGCCGTCTTCCGAAGGCTCCAGGTAGGTGTGGCGGAGGTTTCGTGCTTCCGGGTCGAGGCGCAGGCGCTCGTGCCCGGCGCGGTAGGCCTCGAACGCGCCCACGAGCCGCTCCGCCGTCCACCGGGCGCCTTCGGCGTCGTCGGGGGAATCGAGGGCGTCGAGCGCTGACGCGCAATCGCCGATGGACCACGCGCGGAGGAGAGTGAAGACGCGCGTGCGGATGGCGGCCGTGAACTTCTTCCTGTCCCGCGTCACGTCCTGATCGGCGGCCTCCGCGCCGGGCGGCCGAAGATCCACCCCCCGTCCCGCGATGCCTGCCGGCTGGTATGCGGGGTCCTTCATGCGCTCCCATTCGTCGGCAAGGCTCGAATCCACGCTGCGGAGCATCGTGCGCAGGTAGTCTTCCATGTCGAGCACCTGCTCCGTCTTGACGGCGTCGGGCACGGTCTGGCTGAGGGTCTTGTATACGCTGTTGAGATGCCGCAGGAGCAGTCCCTCGACGCGCTGGAGGTCGTACTCGAGAACGTACTCCGCGAACGACCTGAACTGCTCGAACATCTCGCGCGCGATCGACTTCGGCCGGATGTTCTCTTCGCCGACCCATGGATGGCGGTCCGCGAAAGCGTTGAACGTCTCGTAGATGAAATCACGCAGCGGCTTGGGGTACTCGAGCTTCTCGAGCTCCTCCATCCGCTGCTCGTAGTCGAGCCCTGCGGCCTTCATCTCGGCGATCTTGCGGTCCTTGATCCGATCGAGCTGCCTCCGGAGGATGATATCCGGGTTTTCCAGGATCGACTCGACGAGCGTGATCAGGTCGAGCGCATAGTCGGGCGACTCCGGGTCGAGGAGCGGGATCGTTTCGAGAAGGTAGAGCGACAGCGTCTGGTCCATCGAGAAGTCCTCCTGGAGGTCCACGTTGACCCGGAGGTGTCTTCCGTCGCCTTCGTCCGGGACGAACTCGACGATGCCCCGCACGAGCAGGGCGCGAAACAGCTGCCACGCGCGTTTGCGGTGTGCCTTCTTGTCGGCGTCGGTTTCGTGCGAGTCGCGGATCAGGCGCTGCATCGCGCGGCAGCCGTCGCCCCTGCGGCTCAGGACGTTCAGCAGCATGCCGTGGGATACCTCGAAGCGCGACACCAGGCGCTCGGGCTGCGCGGCGATCAGGCGCTTGAAAGTGCCGATGTCCCAGTTGACGAAGTTGTGCTCCGGAGGCCGGCGCCTGGTGACTTTCTTCCCCTCGCGAGCCGCCTTTTCGCTGAGCTTGATGTTCTCGATGACGTGTTCCGGCGCCTGCACGACGACGTGTCCCCGGACATCGAAGCCCTTGCGCCCGGCGCGTCCGGCAATCTGGTGGAACTCGCGTGCCGTCAGGTGCGCCGTCTTCCGCCCGTCGAACTTGCAGAGGCGAGTGAAGAGCACGGTGCGGATCGGGACGTTGATCCCGACGCCGAGCGTATCGGTGCCGCAGATGATCTTGAGCAGGCCGCTCTGGGCGAGCTGCTCGACGAGGACGCGGTACTTCGGGAGCAGGCCCGCGTGATGGAGCCCGATGCCGTGCCTCAACCATTTCCGGATCTCGGAGCCGTAGGGGCTGGTGAACTCGGCCCTCGCGACCGCCTCGGCGAGGGCCGCCTTCTCCTCTTTCGTGCAGATCTTGAGGCTCGTGAAGTCCTGCGCGCTCGATGCCGCCTCGGCCTGCGTGAAGTGGACGACGTAGACGGGCGTCTTGTGCTCGTCCGCGAGCTTCTCGAGCATGTGGGCGAGCGGGATTTCGGAGTACGCGTAGTCAAGCGGTACGGGGCGATCGGAGGAGCGGATCGAGACCGTCGGCCGCCCGTTGAGCCGTGTCAGTGCTTCCTCGAAGAACGCGGTGTCCCCGAGCGTCGCCGACATCAGCAGGAACCTCGTGTGGGGCAGCGTGAGGAGGGGCGTCTGCCAGGCCACGCCGCGATCGCGGTCGGCGTACCAGTGGAACTCGTCCATCACGACGTGATCGACGAGGGCTCCCTCGCCCTCGCGGAGGCCTATGTTGGCGAGGATCTCGGCGGTGCAGCAGAGGATTGGGGCGTCGCGGTTGACGGAAGCGTCGCCCGTGGAGAGGCCCACCGCGTCGGGTCCGAACTCGCGACAGAGCGCCATCCACTTTTCGTTGACGAGCGCCTTGATGGGGCAGGTGTAGACGGCCCTCGTGCCGCGCGCCATGGAGGCGAAGAGCATCGCGGTCGCCACGAGCGACTTGCCCGAGCCGGTTGGCGTGTTCAGGATGACGTT
Organism: Vicinamibacterales bacterium; assembly: GCA_041947015.1. Lineage (GTDB taxonomy): Bacteria > Acidobacteriota > Vicinamibacteria > Vicinamibacterales > Fen-181 > JBHGBL01. The sequence goes on along the minus strand of JBHGBL010000007.1, from coordinate 3,260 downwards.
CTTCCCCTCGAAGAGTTCGAGGACCGCCTCCTCCTGGGCCTGGTAGAGCGTGAGGCCCTTTGCCGACACGTAGTCGAGGAATCGGCCGAGCAGGTCGTCGGCCGAAGGGTCGGGGTCGTTCGGCAGGTAGTCGCGGAGCCAGGTCGCCATCGGGTGTCTTTACTGTACCGCAGGATCCTGGCGTCACGGCGAGCTCTTCCCGACCTCCGCCAGCACGCTGACCGCGGTCTTGCCGAACACCGATGCGATGTCAGCGTCGGCCAAGACGCCGGAACGACCCTCCGCCAGGTCGAAGATCCGCCTCGGATCGTTGACCCGGCCGAGGCAACTGGAGGTGGGCAACGTGGGCCGCGAGCGAAGGCAGGGAGTAGAATGAGCCGGCTACGGCAGCGCCCACTGGTATCGGGTGAGCCCGTGATAGCGAGGAAGTCGATGAAGGCCATCCAGCTCGTTCGCTTCGCCGCGCCCCTCGAGGCGCGCGAGGTTCCTGTGCCCGCCATCGGTGACGCCGACGTGTTGATCCGCGTGGCGGCCGCGGGCATCTGCCACTCCGACGCGCACTACCAGGCGGGCACCACCTACGGCGTCGTGCTCCCGGTCACACCGGGTCACGAGGTGGCAGGAACGGTCGAACGGGCGGGCCCCGCAGCCCGCGGCGTGCGGCCGGGCGACCGCGTGGCCGTCCACTACCTCGCGACGTGCGGGACCTGCAGGTTCTGCACGTCTGGCCACGCGCAGTTCTGCCCGACGGGACAGATGATCGGCAAGCATCGTGACGGAGGGTACGCGGAACTTGTCGTCGTGCCGGCGTCGAGCGCGGTGCGGATTCCCGACGCGGTCCCCTTCAGCCACGCCGCCGTGATGATGTGCTCCACCGCGACGGCCCTCCACGCGCTCCGTAAGGGCCGCCTCGCACCCGGCGAGCGAGTGGCGATCATCGGCGCTGGCGGTCTGGGCATGTCGGCCGTGCAGCTGGCGCGAATCCTCGGCGCGTCCGATGTGCTGGCGGTCGATATCCGTGCCGACAAGCTCCGCGTGGCGGCCCGCTACGGGGCCACGCCCATCGACGCGTCGACAGGCGATGTCGTTGATGCCGTCCGGAACAGGACCGAGGGCGGCGTGGACGTTGCGCTGGAACTTGTTGGTCTGCCCGAGACGATCCAGCTGGCCATCCGATCGGTGGCGCCCACCGGCCGGGCCGTGATGGTGGGCCTTGCAGCCCGGCCCGCGGCCATCGACATCTACGGCGACGTGCTGTGCCGGGAGACTGAGGTGATCGGGTCGTCGGACCACCTGCTGTCGGAGCTCCCGGAGGTGCTGGACCTGGCGGCGCGGGGCCTCCTCGACTTCTCGCATGTCGTCACGCGCACGGTTCCGCTCGAGGCCGCACCCGTCAACGCCGTGCTCGAACGGTTGCACGCCTACGAGGCTGACGTCCGGACGGTCATTGTGCCCTGAGCCAGCTGCACACGAGCGTGCCCATGGCCGTGTGTCCGTGAGGTGTATCTCGACCCTGGCGTGGGCTGCTGCCGGTAAAGGCATGACCGTGTCCGCGGTCGCAAGCCAGGGGCAGCCCGTTGCCCCGCAGAGCCTCGGCGCGTGGCTGCGGTGCTATACTCCGGGCGCCATCGATATGACCATGACAAGACGGTCTCTCGTACTCGTTTCGCTCACGCTCGTCTCTTGGCCACTGCTGCCTGGGGTGGTTCTCGCGCAGGCGATCCAGGTGACGGCCGTCGCCCGGCCGGGCGCCAAGCCGGCCTGGGACAAGGGGCTTCGGCTGGTGGATTCCGAGGGGTATTACAGCGCCATCGAGTGCGGAAAGCAGGGCGGCGAGGATCCGCCGTGCGTGTTCTGGGATACGGGTATCTGCAAGAACGACGACTTCGTGCTGGCGTTCTACTCTGGCTACAAGCAGGTGGCGTACGAGGTCTGGGCGGCAGTCCGTGCGAACAAGCCCGCGCCACAACCGAGCTACCAGGCCGCGCGCCAGACGCGCGTTACCGTCGGGGTGACGCCGGTCCGCGGTTCGAAGAACGCGTTCACGGGCCTCGTGCTGAAGAGAGGCGGCAAAGCTGTCCCGGCGGTCGAAACAGCGGTTTCTGGCGGCACCGGCCGCTTCACCTTCGACTATGCGGCGTGGGCCCCGACAGCCACTGTCCGGCTCGAACTTTCGGGCAAGGCGAGAACCGTGACCTGCGTAATTCCGCCGGCGGTGCTGCGGCGAATGCGGTGAAGCCGGATCGAATCGACTGCGGGTTTTGTCGGCGGGCTTTCGCGCACGTTGAAGGCCCAGGCCTCCGCCGCGTGGGTCCCGGCTTCCAGCCAGCTCCCCGCACCTTGCGGCCCGTCAGGCTACCTGCGTCTGTCAGTGTCTGACAACGCTCGCGCGACGCGCCTCTGCAAGGTTGTTGGCGCCCGGCACAGGCCCGACTTCCCCGGCGTCCTCACGGGTCGTGACAGAGGCCGAACGTTCGTCAGACGAGTCGGTACGGTCCGGAGAACCATTTGCCGAACCGTCTTGCCCGTTCCCTAGTTACCACGTCGATCAGGTCCGCGACCGCGACGGCAGCTCCGTGAACGTGAATGAGTAGTTCCGGGACACGAGTCTCATTTCGCGGTGCAGCCAGTCCACCGCATCGCGATCCAGCGTCATGCCGGCATTGATGTAGATCGGTCCGCGGTAGGCGGTCGACCAAGGCCGGTTCTCGACCTTCTTCCGGCCCGAGACCACTGCTCAAGCCCAAGGCTGCTTCAAAGTCAGTACTCGCGGACCCGGTGCGACGGTCATACAGACGTTCCCTCCGGGGCTGGTTCGAGTTGTCAGAGCAGGGTTTTCCGCGGAGCTACTTCGGCTGCCGTTGCAGGGAACGCGGCAAGCAACGCGGCGAGGGCGAGTTCGGCCCGCAGATCTTTGTTCCCCGTTCGAGGTCGCCGACCACTTCTTCACGGTCCCACGAGAAGTCCCGAGGAAAGATAGGGCGGGGCCTCCTGCGGTGTCAGTTGATTCGTCGTCGAGCGCCTCAGGCGGTCGTTCACGTACGCCGCTTCTGGCAGGGCGGCCTTCAGGTTGACCGCCGTTGCGACCTTGGCTCTGGTGAGCATCTGGCCATGGGCGCGTGCAGGGCGATGAGGTCGATCGTCCGAGGCAGGCTGGAGGTGGCTTGGTAAGCGCCTCCTCGGCGGTGGCGTCGAGTCGTAGTTGGGGTTTCTTGGTGGACGGCAAGGGACTCGAACCCTCGGCCTCCGCGTTGCGAACG
>JBHGBL010000006.1:0-299176 GCA_041947015.1 Vicinamibacterales bacterium | reverse complement strand
ACGCCAGTTGAACCCCACCTCGATTTCCGCGGTCAAAAGACCGCGGCCCCATTGAAGCCACTTTCGTAGGCCCAAGGTAGCTCTCTTATATTTATTTCCGCGGTCAAAAGACCGCGGCCCCATTGAAGCTCGCCAAAAAGCGGCACGAGCTTCATGTTGCGCTGGTCATTTCCGCGGTCAAAAGACCGCGGCCCCATTGAAGCGCGAGGGCATCGGCGTCTTGCTCCGCCAATCGATACATTTCGGCGGTCAAAAGACCGCGGCCTCATTGAAGCTGGTTTTGGCACGAATTATGCCAAAACCGAGGTTTGTATTTCCGCGGTCAAAAGACCGCGGCCCCATTGAAGCCCAGAGCAGCTCAGGTCACGGGCGGCCGCGGCCACCCATTTCCGCGGTCAAAAGACCGCGGCCCCATTGAAGCACGAACGCGGTGCCGGGGCGGAACTTGCCCGGCACATTTCCGCGGTCAAAAGACCGCGGCCCCATTGAAGCCAAGATCTTCGGCCTTGTAGCGGACGAACGACTCGAATTTCCGCGGTCAAAAGACCGCGGCCCCATTGAAGCTTGGCGATGCCTTCCAGGAGCGTAGCAGTCTTCTCCATATTTCCGCGGTCAAAAGACCGCGGCCCCATTGAAGCTTCGGCAAAACGACGTAGCATGGACGCAGCTGCACTCATTTCCGCGGTCAAAAGACCGCGGCCCCATTGAAGCTAATCGCGCACGTTACCAAGCCAATACTCCAACCGCATTTCCGCGGTCAAAAGACCGCGGCCCCATTGAAGCTGTCTCCGGCTTCGGGTCTGGTTTTGGTTCCGGTTCCAATTTCCGCGGTCAAAAGACCGCGGCCCCATTGAAGCGAATGGTTGGGCGAGGCCGAGGTGCATGACGATGCTATTTCCGCGGTCAAAAGACCGCGGCCCCATTGAAGCCGGCGAGATCAGGTCGCAACCCCAGTAGCGGCTGTACGATTTCCGCGGTCAAAAGACCGCGGCCCCATTGAAGCCGCTTGTCGTGCTTCAAGCGCCCGAGTTTGGCCAGCTCATTTCCGCGGTCAAAAGACCGCGGCCCCATTGAAGCAGCACTCGCCGCACTTCGCGGAAGCACTCGACAAGGATTTCCGCGGTCAAAAGACCGCGGCCCCATTGAAGCGTTGCCGTGGCTGCCGAGACTGACGCGACCGCCGAGCATTTCCGCGGTCAAAAGACCGCGGCCCCATTGAAGCTTCGCCCAGGAGCTGCGGCTCGGCAGCCCAGAGGCATTTCCGCGGTCAAAAGACCGCGGCCCCATTGAAGCCTCCGCGCGTACTCCCTGAGGCTGTCGCGCTCGCCGGCATTTCCGCGGTCAAAAGACCGCGGCCCCATTGAAGCCCGCAATGCGGACAGATAGCCTGCACGCGCTCGCCGACATTTCCGCGGTCAAAAGACCGCGGCCCCATTGAAGCTCTGCAATAACTCGAAGCACTTCATACAATTTAGGGTATTTCCGCGGTCAAAAGACCGCGGCCCCATTGAAGCGCCGACCCGGGTGTCATGCCGACGATCGAGGTCGCATTTCCGCGGTCAAAAGACCGCGGCCCCATTGAAGCAGGAAAGGTCGCAGGACTCCCGCGGCGGCGGCTGGGGCATTTCCGCGGTCAAAAGACCGCGGCCCCATTGAAGCGGCTCGGCACCAACGGCGGCCTTGATCTCCTCGTCGCTATTTCCGCGGTCAAAAGACCGCGGCCCCATTGAAGCCTCACCGTCCGCAGTACTGGCGGTGCCGGGTAATAGCATTTCCGCGGTCAAAAGACCGCGGCCCCATTGAAGCATCTTCCGCAGACAGTGCTCGATCGACGCCAGGCGCATTTCCGCGGTCAAAAGACCGCGGCCCCATTGAAGCCAGATGATCCACAACGGCACCGAGACGACGCCGTACATTTCCGCGGTCAAAAGACCGCGGCCCCATTGAAGCCCTGACCGGCGTGCTGCTTTCTTGTGTTGCTCGCGCATGTCCGCGGTCAAAAGACCGCGGCCCCATTGAAGCAACGTCGAGGTCGTGGCGCTCGCCGACACCGCGGCCGATTTCCGCGGTCAAAAGACCGCGGCCCCATTGAACCAGCGTGAGCGCGGCCCGCTGCAGATCAGTCACCGCATCTCCGCCGTGACAAGGCCGCGGCCCGAGAGGGAGGGCTCGGGGACGTGACGCAAAGGGCCGAGCCGACGAGCGGCCGCGCGAGGTCATTGGTGCAGACGTTGCAGCAGAGCTTTGCAGGAGGTGGCCATGAGTCCTCTCGCGCGGACAGTGGCACTCGTCGCCGGCGTTCTTGTCGTCGTGTCACCAGCCCTGGCGGCTGCGCAGAATCTCTACGAGCAGGTCTACCCGACGAAGCCAGATCGGCTGTGCGTGGGAGAGTACGACGTTCGAACGTGGAGGACGGCCACGGACGTCGTCGTGGAGGTGCTGCCGCGCCCGCCGCTCGTGACCAAGAGCTTCGTGCGATTGTCGTGCCCTGCCGACGGCCTATACTTCGAAGGCGAGGTGCAAGTCGAACTGGACAGCCTGCTCGGGAAGCGTCGAGCGGTGGCATACGATCCTCGCCGGTTCGAGGCGATCCCACAGTCCTGGGTGACGCTTGGAGGAGCTCGGTTCGAGGGCCAGGGTGTCCGGGCATGGTTCCCGCTGACGCTCGAGCGGGTACCCCCCGTCGTAGGCTCTTCCATGAAGGGCGGCTTTTTCGAGGCGCTGCCCGAGAATGGCACCCTCGACGTGGTTGTTGTGCGGGCGGGTGCGCCCGACCTTCACGTCGCCAGGGTATCGGCCGCGCAGCGTCGCAAAGCCCCGCCCCGGTAACCCTCCTTACGTCGCGGGGGCGCTGATGGCCACAATCGGCGCCCTCGTCTGCCGGATCTACGCAGACACCTCGGAGCTGGTCCAGAACACCAACTCCATCAAGAAGTCCTTGTCCGGCCTCGAGAGTCTCGCCAAGACTGCCGGCGTAGCCCTCGCCGGTGTTGCTTCGGTCTCCGCCATCAAGTCCGCAGTCGGCGCCTACGTCGACATGACGGCTCGGATCCAGGACCTGGCAGCGCAAGCCGGGATGGGCACAAGCGAGATTCAGCGGTTGTCCTATGCCGCCGAGCAGAACCGCACGAGCATCGAGAAGGTCATCACCGCATCATGCCGGCGCGTCCGCGAGGCTTCCGAACCCGATGCAGAAGGCCGCCGTCATGACGCAGACCTTCGGCAGGTCGGGCGCCGAGCTCCTGCCGATGGCAGACGGCAACATCGGGGAGCTCGTTGCCGCGGCGGATCGGCTCGGCATCGTATTGAGCGAGGAGTGCGTCGCGGCGGGCCGCCAGCTGGGAGACCCGCTGGCCACCCTCGAGGCCGTCGGCGCGAGCCTGCTCAGGCAGATCCCGCAGTTGCCGTTTACGCTCCACCGGTTCCCGATTATCATGCCGCCCCAATGGCGTCCGGGAGGACGCGCGCCGCGCTGAGCTGCTTCCCTGTGACCTCTCCTGTCACAGCTGTAACGTAGAACGCTTCAGGAAGACACGTCCTTCGGCGTCTCGCTCCGTTCGTCTTCACTCGCGCCGTGGGCCACAAGGCGCCTATGGTGCCATCGCCGTGTCGGCGCAGAGCCGACAGGAAGGAGTAGCACGTGGAAGATCGGACCCAGCTCACGCTCACGCCCGGCACCCTGCGGTCTCTTGTGGAGGGTGACGCCGTCGCGATCAGGGGCACCGCGACCCTCGAGCCAGCCGGTGGAACCCTGGACAAGGTGTTCCCTCCGACACACTCGGTGGACAAGAACGACCGTCAGCCCGGAGCGAAGTATGCCTTCGAGAAGCGTCGCGTCGGCGGTCAGGACGTGACGTGCGTGCTTCTCGACTCGGTACAGAGCCAGGCGAACCGCATGGAGGAAGCGCTGGAGGCCCTCTGGGTTTCCAGGCAGATTGCGCTTCCGGTGATTCAGACGGACTTCACGGACTGCGCGCCGGATGTGGGCGTCGTCACCTCGCTCTCCGCGCCGCACCGGGTCGCGGATGCCATTCTCCGCGACAGCCTCAAGGACGGTACACTCTTCCGCTTGTCGGACGTTGGCCGCTCGTTCACGGACGCGAGCACGAAGAACGCCGGTCCCGTCTTCAAGGTGTGCCCGACGGGGCTCGTCTTCGGGCTTTGGGACAGTACTGGTCCCAGGGGCGGTCTCGGAGCGAAGTTCGCGCGCGCTCTAGTGTCGGAAATCGTCGGCATCGGAGCGACTACAGGGGTGAAGACGTCGAGCCGGCTCGACCCCACCGGCATTGTCACGCGTGCCGCCGATGTCTACGTAGCAGCCGACCCCCGGGAAGGGTGGACGCACGACCCTCAGCAGGCAAGGCACGAAGAGGGCAGGCCCGTCCGAAAGGGTGACGGCAAGGTGTCCGAGGTGAACCACAGCAACGTGCCACCGACGATAGACGTCCTCGCCGGGGGCGTGACCATAGACAAAGCGGAGCAGATCGTCGTGCTTTCGCTTGCCGGCCTCAGGAAGCTGGCGTTCTCGGAAGGAGCCGCAGAGGCTCGCGCCGTCCTCGCCGCGCTCGCTCTCGTCGCAATCCTGGCTGCCGAACGCCGCGGGTATGACCTCCGGTCGCGTTGCCTGCTCGTGCCGCGCAGGGGGAAGGCGCTGGCGTTCGAGGTCGTCTACCGCGACGGCGAGACGAAGGCGCTCGAAGTGGACCTCGAAGCCGCGCTGAGCACCTACCACGCCGCCGTTGCCGCTCTTCCCGCGTCCCTCCGGTTCTCCGTCGACGGCCGCCCGCTCGAGGCGGGAGAACCGATCGCGAGGCTCACGCCGTCGCCCAAGCTGGCCCACCTCGTTCAGAAGAGCCGCGAACTGGCGGCAGTCGGGGAAGCGATCGAGGAGGCCTGATGCTCACCATCGAGGTACGGTTGCTGACGGGACGCTACGCGGCGACGGCCTACAACGACCGCCGCCGCGCGGAATGGCCGCCCCATCCGGCTCGGCTCTTCTCGGCGCTGGTGGCCGCCCACCACGAGAGGCCTCCCACCATCGAGCACGACATGGTGGCCGCGGAACGAGCGGCCCTCGAGTGGCTGGAATGCCAAGCCGTTCCGGCGCTCGCCGTGCCCCTAGACGGTGCCGGCGCAGCTCATCGTACCGTCCTCGACACCTACGTCCCGGTCAACGACGTGACGCTCGTTGGCGATGTCGAAGCGCCGCTCCGGGCCGCACTCGAGCGCTTGAAGGCGCTCGAAGAAGACGATGGCTCCGACGCACGCGCCATCGCGCAGGCGCGGAAGGGCGTCGAGAAGGAACGCCGCAAGCTGGCTGCGACCCTGGCGCAGCGGCAGGTGATTGACCCTCGGCCCACCGCCGCGGCTCTCACCGCGGCCTCCGCGCTCCTGCCCGATCGCCGCACTCGGCAGGTGCGCACCTTTCCTGTAGTTCTCGTCGAACCGCCGACCTTCGCGTTCGTCTGGCCAGCGGATGCTCCCGCCGATGTGCGCGACGCGCTCGACCGCCTGTGCCGCCGTGTCACGCGTCTGGGCCACTCATCCTCGCTGGTCAGTTGCTCCGTCGTCGGGACGGACGCGAGCCCGAACCTGGTTCCGGATCAGGAGGGAAACATCGTGCTGAGGACGGTGGGCCCGGGGCAGTTGAAGCGCCTGGAGCAAGAGTACGAGCGGCACCAGGCGGTTGAGAGGCGCGTCTTGCCGGCCCGTGCCACACGGTATGGCGGCAGACGAGGTGGCGGGTACCGCCAGCCTCTGGCGCACTCGGTCTTCGCGGCAAGCGAGGACGGCTGGGTGGTCTTCGAGCGCGTCGGCGGTGCGCGGCTGCTGTCGTCGCGTGGGCCCGAACTGGCAACGGCTCTCCGGGCCGCGCTCGTCGAGCAGCACGGAGCGCCGACGCTTCCTGGCGTGATCTCGGGTCATCTTCGCGACGGCCGGCCCGCCGACCGTCCGCACGTGGCCTTCGTGCCGCTTCCCTTCGTGGGACACGCGCACGCGGATGCCTCCATTCAGGGGTGTGCGGTTGTGCTGCCGCTCGAGATCTCCCGCGAGGACCGGATCCTGCTGCTTCGACTGATCGCCACGTGGGAACGTGATCGGGCGGTCGACGAGGAAGCGACGCTCGAGCTGGCCGGACGTGATCTGCCTCCCGTCCGCTTGCGGCGCGTCGAGCTGTCGTCGAAGGTGACGCTGCGCCCTTCCACGTGGTGCCGGCCGTCGACCCGTTTCGTCACGGCCACACCCATCGCCCTCGATCGCAACCCGGGCAACCTTCGCTCCAACGCATCGAAGGCCGCCTACAAGGCTTCCGCCGAGGCGGCGGACTCGATCGCCCTGGCGTGCCGTCGAATCGGGTTGCCGGCCCCGATGTCGGTGGAGGTGTCCCTGTCGCCGCTGCTTATTGGTTCGCAGGCGGTGCAATGCTTCCGGCGGTGGCCGGCACAGCCCGGGAGGACGCCCCGAGTGCGCGTGCACGCTGACATGCGCTTCTCCGAGCCGGTGCGCGGACCACTGCTCTTAGGAGCCGGTCGGTTCTACGGCCTCGGGTTGTGCCTCCCCGTCGGGACGGAGAACGAGCTATGATCCTGTCAGCCGCGGATTTCACCGCATTCCACAGCGCCGTGCACGGAAGGCCACCGTTCGCATGGCAGCAGCGGCTGCTCGAAACCGTGGTGGAGCAGCGCGCATGGCCGGCAGTGCTCGACTTGCCGACCGGCTGCGGCAAGACCACCTGCATCGACATCGCCGTCTTCGCGCTGGCCCTCGACGCCGGCGCCGGGTGCGAGCGGTGGTGCCCCCGGCGCATTGCGATGGTCGTCGATCGCCGCACGGTGGTGGACCAGGCCGCGGACCGCGGCCGCAAGTTGCTCGCCGCGCTCACGGCCCCGAGTCCTTCTCGCGTCCTCGCGGAAGTGGCGGGACGGTTGCGATCGCTCAGCGAGGATGACTCCGCTGACCCTCTCGCGGTGTTCACGCTGCGTGGGGGGATTCCCAAGGATGATGGATGGGCGCGGACTCCCGACCAGCCCCTCATCATCGCATCGACGGTGGATCAGGTTGGCTCTCGGCTCTTGGTGCAGGGCTACGGCGTGAGCCGCAACATGCGCCCGGTCCACGCCGGGCTTCTCGCCAACGACGTGCTGCTGCTGCTGGATGAAGTGCACCTGTCGAATGCGTTCGCGGAAACGCTCGAGCAGTTGGAGCGTTTGCGACAGCGCTTCGCTTCGCGGTCGCCCGTCGCGCCGCGTTTTCACCGCGTCTTTCTCTCGGCCACGCCCCGTCCGGGCCTCGACCCGACCTTTGCGCTCGCGCCATCCGACGAGGGACCGGGGTCTCCTCTGTCTCCGCGGCTGCGGGCTTCCAAGGTGGCCGCGATCCTCGAATTCGGGAGCCGCGAGGCCCTCGAGGAGGCAGCCGTCTCGCACGCTCTGAACCTGGCAGAGAAACACCGTGTGGTGGGTGTCGTGCTGAATCGGGTCCAGAGCGCCGCGCGAGTGGCCCGCGCTCTGAAGCTGCGGGCCCTCGGCCGGCTGGATGTCCAACTGCTCACCGGGCGCATGCGGCCGCTCGATCGGGACGACGTCTTGCGGCAGCTGATCCCATGCATCGCGGCCGGCAGGGAACGCGCTGCCGCCGGCCCGCTGGCCGTCGTGGCCACGCAGTGCATCGAGGCCGGAGCGGATTTCGACTTCGACGCGCTCGTCACGGAGTCCGCGAGCTTCGACGCACTTCGCCAGCGTTTCGGGCGGCTGGATCGGCTTGGCGAATACGGGGCAGCCGAAGCGATCGTTCTCCACGACAAGACCGTCAAGGACGATCCCATCTACGGCGGCGCCATCGCCCGCACCGTTGCATGGCTGAAGGCGCGGCGCGACCGAAAGACGGCTAAGGTGGACATGGGCGTGCTCGCCCTGCCGCCCCCGTGCGAGGATGAACGGGCGCAGATGACGACGCCGCCCCGGCATGCGCCGATCCTGCTGCCGGCCTATCTCGACCTGTGGAGCCAGACCGCGCCCGAGCCGGCCGTCGTTCCCGACGTCGCGCTGTTTCTGCACGGCCCCCAATCCGGCGTCCCCGACGTGCAGGTGGTCTGGCGGATCGACCTGAGCGAGACCGATCTCGAATCGGCGTTCACCGCGGCCGCGGACGACCCGGCGCGCGCGCGTCCAACAGCCATTGTCTCGGCCATTCCTCCCTCGTCGCTGGAGGCGGTCGCCGTGCCGTTCGCCGCCGCCCTGGCCTGGCTGGGCGTCGCGCGTCAGCCCGAGACCGCCGACGTGGAGGGGGCGTTGGCCGCCGAGGATGAACCTCGGAGCCAGGGTGCCCTCGTGCTTCGGTGGGCTGGGGAGAACAGCGAGGTCATCGCCGCGAGACAGATCCGGCCAGGCGATACCGTGATCGTTCCCGCGACCCGTGGAGGTATCCGCGACGCCTGCTTCGACCCCGACTCGTCTCGTGACGTGCCCGATTCGCACGCCGTGGTTCCTGTGTTCGACCTCGCGGAGCGCGCGTCGTTCCTCGGGCGCGGGCAACCGCTGCTCCGCCTGCATCCCCTCGTCCTGGAGCAGTACCACCTCGGTGATTGTCGGTCCGAGGATCTCGAAGATGTCCGCGGCGTGCTCGCGCGCGCTGCGGATATGGAGGGTATCACGGCGTGGCAGCGCGCCTGGCTGCGAGCGCTGGCGGGGGGCAAGAGTTCCTTCGTGGTGGATGGGAACCCCACATGGACGGTTCTTCGCGGTGCACGGCTGTCGGCCGCGAAACTCCGCGCGGTGAGCCCCGGCGAGAGCGCCGAGGCGGGTGTGGAGATCACGACGGACGCGGAGGACTCGTGCCACGCCGGTCGCCCAGTGACCCTCGAAGAGCACACCCACCACGTCGAACGGCTCGCGCGTGCCTACGCGGCGGCTGCCGGTCTTCCGCACGACGTCGTCGAGGATGTCGGCCTGGCCGCGTGGCTTCACGACATCGGGAAGGCGGACCGTCGCTTCCAGCTCCTCCTGCGCGGAGGCAGCGAGATCGCATGGCTGAAGGATGATTGCCCCTGGGCGAAGTCGGGGGTCCCGCCCGGCGCACGCCATGCACAGCGCCTGGCCCAGCGGCTGAGCGGATACCCCAAGGGCGCGCGGCACGAGGTGCAGTCGGTGGCGCTCGTGGAGAAGCACTCCGACCTTCTCCGTGGACGCGCGCACGATGCCGAACTCGTTCTTCACCTCGTCGCGTCGCACCACGGGGAGTGCCGGCCGTTTGCGCCCGTCGTCGAGGACCTATCGCCCGAGGACGTGCGTCTCGATCAGCACGCGAGCGAGCGCTACGGGCGGTTGGATTTCGGGCCGGTGACCTCTGCTCACGGATTGCACCGGCTCGATTCGCCGCTGGCGGACCGGTTCTGGGGACTGGTCTCGAAGTACGGCTGGCTCGAGCTGTGCTGGCTGGAGGCAATCCTCCGCCTAGCGGATCACAGGGCGAGCGAGCGCGAACAGACAGGAGGCCTTTCGTGACGACCTTGGTCCTGGCTGGATTGAACGGCTCGAGCCCTCTCGGTTTTCTCGCCGCGGTGGGCCTGCTGCGGATCGTCGCGAACCGGGATCCGGCCGTGCGCCTCGCGTTTCTGGACGACGGGACATTCCGGCCGCTTTTGAGTGACGGCTGGCCTTCGGATCGCTCCGTTGGCGCCGGGGACGCGCCTCCGGCCTGGGCAACCCCCCGAGCTCTGGCGGACCTCGTCGCCGGTGACGCGGCGGCTTTGCGGCGCGGCCAGCGTCCATGGTTCCTGACCTACGAGAAGGTCGAAAGGCGCGGCGTCAAGGTAGTGGCCGATCTCAAGGCCCCGCCCGCAGTCTTCATCAGGTTCTTGCGGGACGCCGTCGCGCAATGGGCCGACGGCTGCGACGAGGCAGCCGTCTATGCCGCCGCGTTCGGCACAAGCGTGGCAGTCGATGGGAAGGGGAACACGAAGCCGACTGCGTTTCACTTCACCGCAGCGAACCAGCAGTTCCTCGGCGCGATAGACAGCATCGGGGAGCGCGTCGATTCGGAATGGACGATGGCGTCGTTGTTCGAGGGACACGCGGCTAGGCCAGGAGCGAACGTTCGATGGGACCCTTCCGCGGAACGCAACTACGCGTTGATGGCGAACGACCCCAACACGGAAGGGACGCAGGTCGATGCGCCGCTGGAGTGGCTCGCCTTCCGAGGCCTGCCCCTGTTCCCCACCGTTCCCCGCGGGAACCGGGCCGTTACCACAGGCGTCACGGGGCGCGGAGAGACGATGACGTTCCACTGGCCATTGTGGTCGGCGGCAGCATCGGTGATGGCCGTGCGGTCACTGCTGGCGCTCCCATGGGCGGAGGGTGCCACGGGACATGCGTCGCGCGGTGTCTTCGCATGCTGTGGCTCGGCCATTCGAAGAAGTGGTCAGGGCTTCGGCAGTTTCTCGCCATCGGTGCTGATGCCCTGAAGACGTGTCCGCGTGGCGTTTCGTCGCAGGCTCGGCCCTTCGAGAATCGGTGCCGGTCGAGAGGCAATTGCGGCGCCACGCCTCCGATGGAGCCGAGCCTGAGGGTGGTGCAGGAGGCCATGCGGCGCCACTACGTCCATCGGCACGCCGGGATCGCCAATGTCGACTCGCTGGCCCTCGCCCCGGCGCCGCCGTAACCCCCTCGTCGCCCGGCGACTGCGACGGACTAGGCCGCTTTCAGTGCTTGGTGCCTGTCGGGCCCGCGGCCGACGACCGGGGCGACGCGCCCCGAAGCAAGCCGACACAGGATCTCCGCAGAACGACGGGCGACGAGGCGCGAGTCGGGCCCGAAAGAGCGAGGGCTACGTCGTCGCTGCCGCCCTCTTGATCTCCGCCTCCATGACGTCCGCGAAGTAGTCGACCTCACGGACCGTCATGTGGATGTTCGGGACGATCCTGAAACCTTCGAACCGCTCGTGCTTCATGTGCGAGACGATGATACCGTGCTCGTCGTGCAGTCGGGCCGCCATCTTCGGCATGTCCACGCCAGCTATGTCGATCGTCGCGATCGCGCACGACTCCGCAGGATCCAGGCTCGTCAGGAACGTCACCCGCGGGTTCTGCTTCAGCCGGTTCGCCCACCTCTCCTTCAGGTAGCGCAGCCGCGCCGCCTTGCGCTCGATCCCGATCCCCTCGTTGAAGGTCAGCGCCTCGGCTATCACCACCCGGTTGGCATGCGTCCTCGTCCCGACGTCCTCGAACTTCCTGATCGAGTTCTTCATGTCCTCGCCAGCCGGAGTCAGCGCCCACAAGGTCGGGATCTTCGACTTCCTCACGTACAGGAACCCGTTCCCAGGCGGCGCCATGAGCCACTTGTGAAGGCTCCCGATGTAGTAGTCGCAGTCGTAAGCGGCGACGTCGATCGGGACGTGCATGAAGCCGTGCGCGCCGTCCACGATGTACTCGAGGTTGTGCTTCCTCGCCAGGCCCGCCAGCCGCTCGATCGGCGCCTGCTGCGCCGTCCAGTGCGTCATGTGGCACACCAGCAGCACGCGCGTCTTCGGGGTGATCGCCTCCTCGACCCGCCGATAGAAGACATCGAGCGGCACCGGCGGCGGAGGCAGCGCCAGCTTGCGGAGCACGATCCCCTCGCGCAGCTCCCTCTGCCGCAGCGAGTTGAGGAACCGCGGGTAGTCGTAGTCGGTCGTGAGCACCTCGTCGCCCGGCTTCAAATCGATGCCCATCACCGCAATCTGGCCCGCCTCGCTCCCGCCCCGCGTGATCGCCACTTCATCCGCGGTGCAGCCCATGTGCGATGCCAGCCGCCGGCGGACGAGCTCCATGTCGTGCGCGAACTGATCGGTCGTGTGGATTCCCGCCTCGGCCCCGAACTCGTAGTGGCGCCGCATGCCCTCCTGCACCACCCTCAGGCTCGGCTGCATCGTCCCGTTGTTCATGTTGACCGTGTTCCGGTCCACCGTGAACGCCTGCTGGATCTCGCGCCAGTAGTCCTCGTCTCGCGCGACTTCTTCCGGCGACCTGCCCTGCACGGCCCGCCCTGCGGCCAGCACCCGCTCGATGCCGTCCGCGCGGATGGCTGCCACGACGCCTACCCCGGCGCCTGCTCGACCCAGGAACCGACGTCTCGTCAACATGGCGATGCCTCCTGGCTTCACAGGGGCGACGCATGCGCGCCGCCCCTCCCCGGACCTACTGCCTCCCGTCGTTCCAGTGCATGATCGCGTTGAACAGCATGCTGAACTCGCCGAGGTTCTGCCACCGGTAACACGGGTTGGTGGCAAAGACGATCAGCCTGCCCCTGCCTGCGGGGATGTCCACCACCGCCGGCCGGTTCCGCACCTCGTCGGCTCCCCTCATGAGGCCGCTCAGCACAGCCTGGTCCCCGCCCTTGAACTGCATCAGCACCTGGCCCTTGTCCTGCTCGGGCAGCCGCAGCAGCGGGCCGTTCGAGTACCTCACGCTCACGGTCTTCGAATCGTAGCCATAGAAGATCGGATGCTCCGGCCTGAGCACCTCCGCTTCCACGATCGGCCCGGGCGCGTAGAAGGAAGACGAGGGCCGCGAGGCCTCGAGACGCCGGGCCAGGCCGAAATCCGCCGGGAAGTAGCTCGCGCCGCCGAGCGTGATGAGGACGCCGCCTTCGTCGAGGAACTTCTGGATCTCGACCACTCCTGCCAGCCCCATCCCTCCAGTCACGTCGTCCGACTCGCCGTACATCCCGAGGTGCGGCGTCCGCTCCGTCTTCCGATAGGCGAGCGGCCGGCTCTTCGGCTCGATGTCGTACACGAGGCGTTTGCCGCTTCCAGCCTGGCTCGGCACGAGGATCACGTCGTAGGCCTGGCGGAGGCTGCCCTGCCTGATGCGTTCCTTGTAGACGAGGTCGTAGGGGACCTTGTACTGGTCGAACGCGTAGCGGACCCAGCCCACCTCCTGCGTGCTGCCCCAGGTGCTGAACATCGCGAGGCGCGGCAGGTCCACCTGGTGCCTGGGCACGTCCGGCATCGACGCGAGCCCGACGGCCTCGAGGCCGAGACCTTCGACTGCCGCCTTCAGCGTCGAGGCCACCTCCGCCGCGGCGCTGGCCGGGACGATGAGCGAGCCCGCAGGGAACTCGCGCGCGTCGACCTCGAACGCCCGCTCGGCAGCCTCGATCTTCACGTCTCGAAGAGCGCAGCGGAGCGTCACGAGGTTGGCGGAACCGTTGGCGACGATCGCCCAGGCCGCGGGCCTTGCGACGCCCGACACGGTTCCGCGCGGCTCGAACGTCTTCACCGGGTCCACCGGGACATCGAGGATCGCCTTGTCCACGACGGGCTTCACCTCGGTCCGCGTGTGCAGCCCCATCGTCCACCCGCTGTCGTCGTAGGTGCGGAGGCCGGGATCGGGGAAGACCTGCTTCTCGAGGAGGATCTTCGCGAGGCGCCCGTAGGGCTGGTCGCGCTTCACGATGAACGAGCCGGCCGGGAAGGTGCCGTCGTCGAGCTTCACCTCGGCGCGCGCCCGGCCGACTTCGATGCCCTGCAGCCGCAGAACGTTGACGAGAAACGCGACGCGGGTCATGTCGCGCTGGCCCGCCGGGATGACGAACCCGAAAGGCGGGTCCTTCCTTCCGCTCTCGACCGCGTTCCTGCTCTTACGGTAGAAGTTGTCGAGGACTTCGCGAGGGAATGCTGCCGTCAGCTGCAGCGCGCTCAGCACGCCCGTCTGGCCGTAATTGACGTTGTTGCGGATCGACCATTCCACTTCCTTGTAGGGCGGGAACGGGCGGTACCACTCGCGGCTGGTCCGGCCGCCGCCTCCTCCTCCGCCGTCGGCGCCGTCCACCTTCCGCTTCATCGTGTTTGCGCCGCCGTTGCCGAACACCTCGTACATCCGCAGCAGGCCGTTGTGGTTCGGCGCCATCGAGCCGAGGTAGCCGGGCGACCAGTAGTCCATGAACGCGTGCGTCCAGACGCCCGGCATGCCGTACTTGGTCATCTGCGCCATCTCGAAGTTCGCGAACCAGGGCGCCTCGCCGAAGACGATCGGGTCGAGCGTCGGGTTCTGCGGCGCCTGGCCGCTGAACGTGTAGAGGAACGGCACCGACTCGTGGAGGTCGTGGAGGATCGGCGGGTGCCAGTCGAGGTACCACTGGAGGATGGCGCGCATCGATTTCTGCGAGTAGTTGATGTCGCGGTTGTTGTCGTGGAAGACGTACTTGCCCCAGTAGGGCGGGCCGCCGAAGGAATCGGTCTCGCCCTTCTCGTCCACCTTGTAGGCGTAATACCAGTCCACGTAGCGATCGCGACCATCCGGCTCTGCGGCCGGCGTGATCGTGAGGATCACGTTGTCGCGGATCGCTTCGATGACGGGCGAGTCTTCCACTGCAACGCGGTAGGCGAGCTCCATCAACATCTCGGGCGCGCCCGTTTCCCCGCTGTGGAGGCCGCCCATCACGTGGTAGATCGGCTTTGCGGCGGCAATGGTGGCCTGGGCCTCGGCCTCCGACAGCCCGCGCGGGTCGGCGAGCCGCGCCAGGCGCTGACGGTATGTCTCGAGGTCGCGGATCGTCTCCTCCGACGACACGAAGACGATGACGATCTCGCGGCCCTCGTCCGTCGTCCCGATGGTGACGACCTTGACGCGCGGCGTTGCGGCCGAAAGCGCCCGGTAGTACTTCAGCGCTTCGCCGTAGTAGGTGAGCTTCCCCGGGGCGCCCACGTGGTGGCCGAGCACGTCCTTCGGCGATGGGACGCCTTTCACGACGGGAAGGTGATCGACGAGGGGGCTGAGGAACTCGGGTTTCGTCGTCCACTCGCGTACGGCCTTGGCGAAGTCCTCGTCCTGCTGTTGAACCTGCTGACGCTGCCCGGCGGCCGCGAGCGTCGTTGCCGCCGCGGCAGCCAGCAAGAGAGCAATCTGCCGGGAACGCCGGCCCTGGCCTCTCATCCGTGAGTCCTCCGTGTTGCGGTTGGGCGCATTCTACTCCACCCAGGTGCCAACCATGGCCGCGGTGGGCAGGCTGGAGGACAGCTACAGCTGGCTGAAGGACGAGATCGACGGGATGTACATCCAGCTCGACGGCTCGGCGGACCCCGTCGTCACGGCAGGCATGAGACGGGGCATTCTCTCCGGCCCACACCGGGACGCAGACGACTTCAGCCGTCCGCGGCGCGGCATCGAACATGCAGACCACGATGCGGCCGCAACGAGCGGGCTGCTCCAGAGGCGCTCCCGCGCCACCGCCCTTGCTGCGCTGTAACCGCGCCGACGCTGCGTTCTCGAAAAAACCGTCCGGCCCTGAAGGGCCTGTGCGCCGCCGGGTCCCGGACCCGAGGTACGGAAGATGTTGCCTGAGCGCGAACTGCTCTGCTACAATCGGGCGTCCTACGCGCCTTACCTCATATCCCGCCTGAGCGTTCTTCGGGGGAGTTGGAGTTAATGCAGCAGCGCCAGCCTCGGCTTGGTGACATTCTGGACGACTACTGTCCGCGTGAACGCCGCCTCACCAACCACGTCGTGGTTGCGATGATAGACGACGAGGTCAAGCAGACCCGTTGCACGACCTGTGAGGCCGATCACGAGTACAAGCGCGCGCGGGTCCCCGCGGCCCGGAAGAAGAAGGAGAGCATTGCCGCGCTCGCCAGGGAGCTCACGGCGGATGCGCCGCAGCCGCCCGCCCCGCCCGCCGCGGACGCCCGGCCGGTCGAATCTCCGGTGCCCGACGCGCCGCCCGCGCTGGCCTCGCGCCGCCTGGAACCGCCCGTCGTCCGCGACGAGCCGCGGGCCTTCCCCGAGCCGCTGGAATCGCGGCCGTTGGCGAACGAAGTCGGCCCTGCGGAGCTCGCGCGGGCGGCCAGCGACGAGGAGCCATCCGCCGCCGGCGCCGGTCCCGCTGAAGAGGGGCCTGTCCATCGCCGGCTGATACGCGCTACCCTACCTAGAGCAGAGGGGCAGGTGGTTCGCCCGACCCCGCAGTTCACCATCCGGCAGACACCGGCCGGCCGCGGACCCGGGTTCCCGGGCAAGTCCAGGGGCGCGCGCCCGTCGGCCGGGGCAGGTCGGAACCAGTCCGCCAAGCATGGCGGACGGCACTCGTTCGGGCGGGGCGTGGACCAGTTCGGGGGACGCAGCCGCGGCCGCGACGCCGCAGGCAGTCGGCCCCGCCACCATTCGCACGGTCGCCCCGGCAAGAAGCCGTCGAAGTGACCCGGTCGCGACCAGCCGTTTCTCGATGCTCGATCTCTCCGGCAAGCATGCCGTCGTCGTTGGCGTCGCCAACCGCCGCTCGATCGCGTGGGCGATAGCTCAGGGTCTCGCGAAGCGGGGAGCCCGCCTGGCGCTGACCTATGCCGACGAGCGGCTCGCGCCGAACGTCCGAGAGCTCGCGGGCGGCCTCGAGCGCCCGCTGGTTCTCCCTTGCGACGTGACGGACGAGAATCAGCTCGACCAGCTGTTCGAGGCCGTCGACCGCGAGTTCGGCGGCCTCGACTTCCTCGTGCACGCTGTCGCCTTCGCCCCCAGGCAGGAGCTCTCGGTGCCGTTCGTCCAGACCAGCCGCGAGGGCTTCCGCGTGGCGCTCGACGTGAGCGTGTACTCGCTCATCGCTCTCGCGCGCCGGGGGGCGCCGCTCCTGGCCAGGCGCGGCGGCGGCAGCATCCTCACGCTCACCTACCTCGGCTCCAGGCGTGTCTTTCCGAACTACAACGTCATGGGGGTCGCCAAGGCCGCGCTGGAGGCATCGGTTAGATACCTCGCGGCAGACCTCGGGCGCTCGGGCACCAGGGTCAACGCCATATCGGCCGGCCCAATCAAGACGCTGGCCTCTACCGGCATCAGCGGGTTCGCGGAGATCCTCCACGTCTATCGGCGTCGCGCCCCGCTCAAGCGCAATATCGACGCGGCGGAGGTCGCGGAGGCGGCGGTGTTCCTGCTGAGCGAGGCAGCAGGGGCCATCACCGGCGAAGTGCTGATGGTGGATGCGGGTTTCCATGCCATGGGCATTTGACTTGCAGCGACTGAGAGCGGAGGCGACGATGGCGAGACGAGCGACGGCGCTGCTGCTACTGGCGGTGTTCCTGGCTCCGCTGGTGGCTGCGTGCGGCAAGACCGTTGGCGAAACGATCGACGATGCGACGATAACGACGCGCGTCAAGACGGCGCTCCTGAACGACCCCGATGTCGGGGGGCTTCGCATAGACGTGGACACCAACCGCGGGCTGGTGACGCTTTCGGGCACGGTTCGTTCCCAGGCCGAGGAGGCGAAGGCGGTGGCCCTCGCGCGCAAGACGCCTGGTGTCGTGGACGTCAAGTCGACGCTGCAGATAAAGCAGTAGGAGCGGCGCGGCCGTCCGCCGCAGCAATCATCCCCACGTTTCGGTGAGAACCCGGTCCGAGCCGACGCCGAGCTCGGCGAGCAGCGAACCCATGTCCGCGGCGAACGAAGGCGGGCCGCAGACGAGACAGAGAAGGTTCTCGCCCTCGGCGAGCGACTCGAGGTGGGCGCGGGCGATCCGGCCGCGGTAGCCCGCCCAGCCGCTGTTGCTCGAGCGGGTGATGGTTTCACGCAGGCGAATGCGGCCCTCGTTGGCCAGCGCGTGGAACTCTCTCGCGAAGGCGAACTCCCGATGGCCGCGCGCGCTGTAGAGCAGGCGCGGCCGGACGCCGGGCGCGGTCTCGAGCGCGTGCCACAGCATCGACCGGATGGGCGCGATTCCAGTGCCGCCGGCGATGAACAGCAGATTGCTGGACGGTCCGGAATCGGGCAGGACGAACCCGCCCTGCGGCGGGCCCACATCCACGAGGGCCCCCGGGTCGAGAGCCGCGAGGTGCTGGCCGGGGCTGCCGGACTCTCTGACCTGGATCAGGAACTCCAGCCAGTCCCGATCGCGCGCCTGCCCGGGTGAACACACGATTGAGTAAGGCCTGCGCTCCGGTTGTCCGTGGCTTCCGAGGTCCACTGCCTGGCCGGCCAGGAACGGGAAGGGGCGGCCGCCCAGAGCGAGGCGTACCAGCCGCGTGCGGGGCGTTTCCACGGAGACATGCAGAATCGGCAGAACGAGAGGCTCAGCCACGGCTGTTCGAGTTCAATCATAATCCCAAGCCCTCGCGCCTTCGCGCGGCGCACGTTCAGGCGGCACCTGCGCGGATCTCGATTCCCTCAGGGGCGGTTGCCAGCGACGCCACGAACGACGCGCCTGCCGCGGCGACAAGCGGCTCAGGAACCCGCAGGGCGCCCTTGCGGGCGCCCTTGTTCCTGTACATCCTGCTGTCGGCCAACGCGAGCAGCGATTCGTACGACCTGCCTTCGTCCGGGAACGATGCAATGCCGCCGCTGATGCCGAGCTGCAGGCTCGGGTCGGGTACCGGCAGCCTCTCGATGGCCGCCTGGAGTTCCTCGAGCTTCGCGACGGCCTCGTTGCCGTCGCAGTTCGACAGGACCAGGATGAACTCGTCGCCCGCGTAGCGGGCGCACAGGTCATAGGGCCGGATCGCTTCGCGCAGCAGGTGGCCGATTTCCCTCAGCGCAAGGTCGCCGGCCCGGTGGCCGCACCTGTCGTTGATCTTCTTGAAGTCGTCCACGTCGAGCACGATCAGGGCCATCTTCGAACCGAGGCGGGTGGCGCGGGCCATCTCTCGCGCGACGTGCATGTAGAGGAAGCGCACGTTGGGGAGGCCCGTCAGGGCGTCGGTGAGGCTGTCCTGCCGCGTCTGTTCATAGAGGACCGAGTTGTGGATGACAGCTGCGGCCTGCTCAGCCACGCGGAGCAGGAGCCGCCTGTGGTTCTCCGTGTACCGCTCGGGCTCCGAATCGTACACGGCGAGAGTGCCGATTGCGCGGTCGTGGAAGACGAGGGGCACGAGGAGCGAAGAGCGAAGCCGCGTCTCGACCTCTGACGCGCCGGCCTTGTCGAGATCCTCGCGCGGCGGCACGTTCACGAGCGAACGCCTCGATCGAGCGACGAGCCCTGCCGCGCCGCCGTCGCCAGCCAGGAGGCGGTCCACGACATCCGCGTCGACGCCTCGCGCGAACCTGCATACGAGTGAAGGCCCCTCGCCGTCGAACAGGAAGAGCGCGCAGCACGAGAAGGGCACCAGGCGCGCCAGCTTCGACGCGACGAGGTCCATCGTCTCGGTCAGGCTGAGGCTCGTGCCCATCGAGTGAGCGATCTCGTAGAGCGTGTAAAGCTCGCGGTGAGCGAGCGCGATCTCGTCGAAGACCGAGCGGCCGCCATCCTCGAGCAACGCCGATGTCGGCGGCGCGCCGAGGTGGGCCGTTTCCACCAGCAGGCGTGGCAAGAGCCCGAGGAACTTCGAGACCAGCCGCGGGTCGAGCGCGCGCCCGGCTTCTTGCTCGAGAAGCCTCACGGCCGCCTCGGTCTGCATCGCCCTGTGGTACGGGCGCTCGCTCGTCAGGGCGTCGAAGTAGTCGACCACCGAGAGGATCCGCGCGCCGAGCGGAATCTCCTCGCCTTTCAGCCCGGCCGGGTATCCGCGCCCGTCCCACCTCTCGTGGTGGCTGAGGATGAACGGCGCGACGGGGTAGGGAAACGGCACGTCGGCCAGGATCGCGGCGCCGAACTCCGGGTGCGTCCGCACCTTCTCGCGCTCTTCGTGCGTGAGCGGGCCCGGCTTGGCGAGGATGTGTTCGGGAACGGCGAGCTGCCCGACATCGTGCAAAAGCGCCGCCGTCCTCACCCCGTGTGCCTCGATTTCCGACAGGCCGGCAGCCCGCGCGAGCTCCGACGCGAAAACCTGGATCCTCCTGAGGTGAAGATGCGACTGCTGGTCCTTCGCATCGATGGCCCTCGCGAGCGCCTCCACCGTGGAGATGTGGAGCTCGGACATCTGACGGACCTGGCGCTGCTCCTGCTCGAGCTGCGAGGAGAGCGTGCGATACATGGTCAGGGCGACGACGAGCGGCGACGCCACGAGGACGGCCAGCGTGAGTGGGGGAAGACGGATGGCGGTGTCCGCTGCGGGCTCGAGCAGGCAAAACGGAATCGCGGCGAAAAAGACCGCGGCCAGGACCCAGCAGGGCAGGTTCGACGTTGAAGGTTTGGCCATCCGCATCTCTCTGGCACGGCAGGCAAGTGCCGGCCTTGCCGATCAGAGAGCAATATGACTGCCGGCTGAGGGCGCCCGCGAGCGCCGCGGCTGCAAACCGTTCTATGAGAATGAGTTAGACGGGGCGAGAAGGGCTGCGCATCGTTGCACTCTGGAGACCCGAGCGAGGCTGGGTTGCACCGTTACGGAACATAGGTATGTGGTCCGGGGCAGATCGAGAAGCAGCCAGGAGCGCGACAGGCGGAATTGACCGTGATTCGGCGGATCGGGGCGTCGGAAAAAATTGAAGCGCAGTGTTCCATTCTGGGACGCGACGCCTACATGACGCTTGAAAACGCGGGTACCTCTGTTTCGTTTCGAAACACGCCCCGCTCGCGGCGTGGTGGTTCGAGGCCGAATTCCCGGATCTTCCGGTAAAGCTTGCCGCGGCTGATCTCGAGCACTTCTGCGGCTTCCTTCTTGTTCCAGTTGACCGCTTCGAGAATCCTGGCGATGTGCGCGCGCTCGGCGTCGCGGAGCGAAGGCAGGCGTTCCTTCGCGTGGCCCGGCAGCGCACAGGCGGCCACGTTGAGGAACTCTATGTCATCGCGGCGGATGGCGCGGCCGGGCGCCGAAAGCGCTGCGCGCGAGACCGTGCTCTCGAGCTCGCGGATGTTTCCCGGCCAGGGGTAGGCGGTCAGCGCTTCCAACGCCTCGCGGGAGAAGACCTTCGCATCCACGGGCAGGCCGTTGGCTGCGCAGTACCTCGCCAGGAAGCGCTGAGCGAGGATCGGGATGTCCACCTGCCGCTCCCGGAGCGACGGGAGTCGGATCGGGAAGGCGTTGATCCTGTAGTAGAGATCCTCCCTGAACCGGTTCTCACGCACGAACTGCTCGAGCGGGCGATTGGTTGCGGAAATGAGGCGGAAATCGACCTCGATCGACTCGTTTCCACCGAGCCTTTCGAACCTGTGCTCCTCGAGAACACGCAGCAGCTTCGCCTGGCTCATGATCGACAGGTCGCCGATCTCGTCGAGGAAGAGCGTGCCGTTCTGCGCGAGCTCGAGCCGGCCCGGCTTGCGGTCGTGCGCGCCCGTGAACGCGCCCTTCTCGTGCCCGAAGACCTCCGACTCGAATAGCGTGTCGGGCAGCGCAGCACAGTTGACCGCCTGCATGCGACCCTGCCCGCGCCTGCTCAACTCGTGGATCATCCTGGCGACGAGTTCCTTGCCGCACCCGGTCGGGCCGAGGATGAGGACCGAGATGTCGGACTTCGCCGCCGTCCTTATCCACTCGAAGACGATCAGCATCTTCTCGTCGCGGCCGATCATCTCGCGGAAGCGCTGCACCGACGCCGACTGGTCCTCCGCCGAAATGCTGGCGCGGCGCTCCAGGAAGTTGTCCAGCAGTTCCGCGACGGTCTCGTCGGCGGGCCTAGCCGCGCGGTAGCGGCCTGGAGCGCCGTCTGCGACAGTCACCAGCCCGAACGAGACGAGCTCGCGCACGCAGTTCTCGACATCGAGGCGCAGCCTGCCGAACAGGTGCATCAGCGTCTCGAGGTCGAAGGCCGTCTCGGGATTGGCGCTGAGGTGTCGGAGAATGCCGGCGCGGAGCGGTGACTGCACCAGCGTGCGGAACCTCAGTGCCACGTCGCCGCGGCCGTTGGCAGGCTGCCGGCCCGCCGCCGCCCGTTTCGCCGCGAAGATCAGATCGTCCATGTCACCGGCCTGGGGGCTGTTTGCCTTCAGCCAGGTTTGCACCGGCCTTCAGCCAGGGTCCGGCCGCCCGGAACCAGCCCGCCTACCGTCGAAGGCTTCCATCGTCTTATCGGCCGCGAGAG
Organism: Vicinamibacterales bacterium; assembly: GCA_041947015.1. Taxonomy (GTDB): domain Bacteria; phylum Acidobacteriota; class Vicinamibacteria; order Vicinamibacterales; family Fen-181; genus JBHGBL01. The sequence continues at coordinate 277,328 of JBHGBL010000006.1, read as the reverse complement.
CCCCCTTCCACAGCCCTCGCGCCACCTGCCGTCGTCTCCGTGTGTCAGGCGCGTCCAGAAGCGCCGCGCTCGCAACCCCAAGCCCCGTCAGAGAGTGGCCGTTCCGGAGGCGTGGCGGCGGGGCCGACCCGTTCCTGCCCCGTGCTAAGCTAGCATCGGCGCCTGCGCGATGGCTGTCCGCGCCGGTCTTGGAACTGGAGGTTGACGTGCCGAACCACGAGCCGCCGCCGGGGCGGGCCGAGGCGTTCCTGTCTGGCAAGCCGATCCGCTACTACCGCCCCAAGGGCAATCCCGAGATAAGGCACCTGATCGATGACGGCTTCCAGGCCTTCAACGCGGCCCGGCTTTCCGAGGCATGCCGCATCTTCTCAGAGAAGATGCTCGACCCGGCCAACGACACGACCATCTGTCTCACGGTCGCCGGTGCCCTGACGCCGGCCGGCCTCGGCGGGTGCGTGATCGAGCTGATGGATCGCGGGCTCGTGGACTTCGTCATCAGCACCGGCGCAAACCTCTACCACGACCTGCACCACGCGATGAACTTCACGCTTCACCGCGGGTCCCCTTTCGCAGACGACGTGGTCCTCTACGAGCACGGCGTGGTTCGCATCTACGACGTGCTGTTCCCGGCGGGGGTGCTCCTCGAGACCGACGCCTACATCCGCGATTTCCTGGCGCGGTCGGGCCTCGAGGGCCCGATCGCCACGTCGGAGTTTCACTACCTCCTGGGCCTCGACCTCATCGACCGCTTCCCGGGCTGCGAGGAGCACTCCGTCGTGGCACGCGCCGCCGCCGCCGGCGTGCCCGTCTACACGTCTTCTCCGGGCGACAGTTCCATCGGTATGAATCTCGCCTACCACGCCCTCGTCAACGGGAGCAATCTCGCCATCGATCCGAACCGCGACGTGAACGAGGTCTGCGCGATCATCCTCGCCGCCAAGAAGAACGGGTGCGTGATCCTGGGTGGCGGCTCGCCGAAGAACTTCTACCTGCAGGGGCAGCCGACGCTGTGGGAGGTCTACGGCATCCCCAAGGGCGGCAACGACTACTTCATCCAGTTCACGACAGACCAGGTGGTCTGGGGCGGCCTCTCGGGTGCCACGCCGTCTGAGGCCGTGAGCTGGGGCAAGGTGAACCCGGGCGTTCTGCCGGACACGGTCGTCTGCTACTGCGATTCGACGATCGCGCTTCCGCTGTTCTCCGAGTACGTTGCTGCCTCGAGCAACGGGCGCAGGCCGCTCAAGCGACTCGTGTCGCGGAGAGACGCGCTCGTTTCAGACCTGCTGGCACAGGCCCGAAAGCCGAAAGCCGAAGGCTGAGTTCGGATCGTGGCCATGAGCGGGATGCGTTCGCTCTCGAGCGAGCTCGCCGAGGTGGCCAGCCGGATCGCTGGCAGGCCGAGAGTCTACGCGGACGCGAACGTGCCGGCCGGCCTAGTGGCCTTCATGCGGACGAGCCTGCGGTGGGACGTTCTGTTCGTCATCGAGGACGCCGCGCTGCGCAGGGCACCCGACAAGGACCACTACCGGATGGCTCGCCAGCTCCATCGCACGCTGGTCACGCTCGACCGCGACTACCTCGACGAGCAGCGTTTCCCATCGTCGGGCGGCGCTGGCGTCATCGTCGTTTCCGCCCCGGACGAGGCCGGGATGGCGAAGGTCCTGGCCCGCGTCGACGTGGTGCTGTTCAGGCAGGAGGGACGGCGCGAGGGTGGAGGCCGTCCGGGCCAGCCGCCGCCGCTTCCGCTGGAGGGCCGGAAACTCAACGCCCATCCCGATTGGATGGCGCCGGAACGGCACCCGCGCAGGAGGCGGCGTCCTCATTCCTGATCACCGGGGCCATGAAGGCACGGACGACACGTAACCGGAGCCGCCTGTCATGCGAGATGACCTGCTGGTCCTGACGGGAGCCGATTTCGTTCTCCCGGACCGGATTCTCGAGCGCGGGGCCGTCGTTGTCGAGGGCGGTCGAATCGTCGAGATTCGCCCATCGAGCACGGGGTCGTACGCCGGCGCGCGCAGGGTCGATCTCGATGGTCACGTGGTAGTGCCCGGCTTCGTCGATACGCACGTTCACGGCGTCGAGGGGTTCGACTCGCTCGACGGCGGGGACGCGGTTGCCGCGATCGCGGCCAGGATGCCCCGGCACGGCGTCACGGCCTTCTGCCCGACGACGGTCGCCTGCCCGCCGAATCGGTTGAACGATGTCCTCGAGGCGGTCGACGCCGCGAGGGTGAACCCGGTTCCGGGCTCGGCGCGTGTCCTCGCTGCCCACCTCGAGAGCAACTTCCTCAACCCCGACTACTGCGGCGCACAGCCGGCCTCGTGCCTGCGGCTTCCGCCTTCACACGCCGGTGTCATCGGCCCCGGCAGTCCTGAAGGCGGTTCGTTCTCGGGCGGCGAAATCCTCGCCGTGATCGAGCGTCACCGTGCCGACGTGGGCATTGTCACCATAGCGCCGGAACTGCCCGGCGCGCTCGACCTGGTTCGCACCCTCCGCGCGATGGGCTCGCTGGTCTCGCTGGGGCACTCCGGCGCGACCTTCGAGCAGGCGATCCCGGCGATCGAAGCCGGCGCAAGCCGGGGAACGCACCTGTTCAACCGCATGCCGCCCCTCGGCCACCGCGAGCCGGGCCTTGCCGGAGCGGTCCTTGCGAGCGAGGCGGTGACCGCGGAAATCGTCTGCGACACCGTGCACGTCCACCCGGCGATGATTCGCGTCGCGGTTGCCGCGAAGGGCCGCGGTGCCATCCTCGCGATTTCCGATGGCCTTGCCGCCGCAGGCCTGCCGGCCGGCTCGACCGTCACCCTCGGCGGCCGCAGGGTTACCTCCGGCCCGACCGGTGCGCGCCTGGACGATGGAACGCTCGCCGGGAGCGCAGCTGCGCTCGGCGAAGCCTTCGCGCTCCTTGCCGGCCCCATCGGTCTTGGCCTGGTCGATGCAGTTCATCTCTGCTCGACGACGCCGGCGCGCAGCCTGGGGCTCACCGGCCTGGGCATCATCGCCCCGGGCGCCTTCGCCGACCTCGTGGTGCTGGACGCCAGGCTCTCGGTGCGCCGGACCTTCGTCGCGGGCGTGGAGGCGGCGCGGCGCGAGTGAACCGCCGCCTTTTGGCGGCCGTCTAAGAGGACAGACCGGCCCCTGAGCCTGTCAGTGTCATGGCAGGCCACCTGGAGCAGCCATGAAACCACTCTTCCGGCAGCGAGCGTGGTGTTTCACCGCGGCGGGGTTCGCGGTCGTGCTGGTTTCGGGCTGCGACATCCGCATTGGCGGCCAGTCCGCCGGCGTGACCGAGGTCGTGAAGAAGGAATTCAGCGTCAGCGGCATCGCCGACCTCACGCTCGAGACCTTCGACGGTGCCGTGGAGATCCGTGCCTGGGACCGGCCCGAGGTCTTCGTCGACGTTGAGAAGAGGGCCGCCGACCGGGCCGGAGTGGACGCCATCCAGGTAGTCACCCAGCAGGAGGGGAACCGCATCGCGGTGAAGACGTTGGGGCCGCCGAGGAGAGACGCGATCACGATCGGCTTTGCCGTCTCGCCGTCGGCGAGGATCGTCGCTTCGGTCCCACGGCGAGTCAATCTGGTGGTGTCGAGCGGCGACGGGTCTATTGCCATCGAGCGCGTGGAGGGCCGGATCGACCTGAAGACCGGCGACGGCCCGATCAAGGGAGCGGAGCTGGCGGGAGAGCTGACCGCGCGAACCGGCGACGGGACCATCCGCCTGGAGTCAATCGATGGCAGGGCCGACATCGTCACCGAGGACGGGGGCGTCTGGTTGAAGGGAAGCCTCGATCTCCTGCGCCTGCGTACGGGTGACGGATCGGTTCGCGTGAGGATCGAGGACGCCCGCCCGATGGCCGGCGACTGGGAAATCCGGACCCTGGACGGGAGCCTGACGCTCGAGCTTCCGGAAGGCTTCAATGCTGAACTGGACGCGACCACGGGCGACGGGCGTGTCGTCTTGGACCGCGAGGATTCCCCGGCGGGAGACCGGGCCGATCGACACTCGGTTCGGACGAGGCTTGGCTCGGGCGGTGCCGTCCTCCGCCTCAGGACCGGCGACGGCACGATCCGGGTGACGGGCCTTCAGCGCGGCGCGGTGGACTGGTAGACGGTCCGGTCCGCCACGCCCGCCTCCTTGAACGCGTCACGCCGCTCTCTGCACTTGCTGCACCTTCCGCAGTGGACACCTCCTGGTTCCGGCGCCATGCAGGAGACGGTCATCTCCAGCCTGACCCCGAGACGCTCGCCCATCCTCATCACCTCCGACTTGTGCATGCCGAGGAACGGGGCGTCGATGCGGAGGTCGAAGGCCAGGCCCAGCGAGGACGCCCTTGCCATCGCCGCGAAGAAAGCAGGGGTGGCGTCGGGAAAAGGGTTGCCCGCGAGGGGGCCGATGAGCAGGCGATGGATGCTGCTCGCAGCGCAGAAAACCGCGGCCTTTGCGAGCAGCAACAGGTTCCTGCCGGGCAGGTAGACTTCGCTGTCGTCGGTGTCGTAGGCGGGTGGCCTTCCTTCGATCGCCCAGTGACCCGGCGGGTAGAGATCGCGCGCGGTGAGTTCGAGCGTCGCGAGCGGCGCGACCCTGGAAACGAATGGCCGCGCCTCCAGGATCCGGCCGAGGGCGGCTCGCTCCTCGGCCTCCCAGGCGAGCCCGGCGCTCACGTATATGGGCAGGACCCGTTCCTCGCAGGCGACGGACGCCAACAGCACGACGCTGTCGAGTCCGCCCGAACAGAGCACCGCCGATCCTGGCGCGGCATCGTCAGTCATGTGGGGAATATAGCAGGACGCCGCCCCAACCGGTCTGCGGCAGCCGTGCCGTCGCGCCGGGGTTCCGCGGCCGCGCCGGGATCCCAACGCGGCAATCGCGCCCCAAATCGGTGTCCCTGCGACCGCCAAGGGCGTGGGGTGGAGCGCGAAGCTAGCCCGGGCCGGCCGCCACCCAACGCGTCAACCGCGCTGGGCGGAGCGCCCACCCCCGTCCCCGGGGAACAGGGGACCCAGAGTTCCTGACGATCACGACATACGATCTAGAATCACCCTATGTACTCCGTCACGAAGCGCATAGACTTCTGTTACGGGCACCGGCTGCTCGACTACGACGGGATCTGCAAGCACCCCCACGGCCACAACGCCGTGGCGGAGGTCGAGGTTCGGACAGGCAGCCTCGACAGCCGCAACATGGTCTGCGACTTCAGCGACATCAAGCGCGTCGTGAAGGGGTGGATCGATCGGGAAATCGATCACAAGATGGTGCTGCGCCGCGACGACCCCCTCCTCGCGCCGCTCCAGGCGCTCCGCGAGCCCGTCTACGTTGTCGACAGCAACCCGACGGTGGAACACATTGCGAAGCTGATCTTCGACTACGCCGTGGAGCAGGGATTCCCCGTAGTCGAGGTGAGGGTGTGGGAGACGCCGACGTCGTTTGCTGCCTACAAGGGCGAAGCCCCGGTGGAACCTGCGCGATAGTGCGTGAAACGACTGCGGCATGCCTGCATACGACTACCGCCTGATCGTCTTCGACCTCGACGGGACACTGATCGAATCGCGGCGCGACCTGGCCGATGCGGCGAACCTGCTGGTGGATCACTACGGCGGACGGCGCCTCGACGAAGCAGCCGTGATCGGCATGGTGGGAGAGGGCGCCGACGTGCTGGTGCGGCGCGTGATGGAGGCATCGGGCATCGGCCAGCCTCCGGCGGACGCATACCGCCGGTTCATCGCCATCTACCACGAGGTCATGCTGCGGCACACATTCCCGTACCCGGGGGTCGCGGAAACGCTGGAGGCCCTCGACGGGCGGTTCGAGATGTCGGTGCTCTCGAACAAGCCGCGCGAATCGTGCAGGATCATCCTGGAGGAACTAGGCTTGGCCCGCCATTTCCGCCGCATTGACGGCGGCGACGGCCCCTGGCCGAAGAAGCCAGACCCGGCCGGGCTTCTTGCGGTCGTCGATGAAGTGTCGGCGTCAGGGCGCGCCATCCTCGTAGGCGATTCGCCGATCGACCTGGCGACCGCGCACGCGGCGGGGGTGAAGGCCTGCCTCGCCAGGTACGGGTTCGGCCATGCGAAAGTGACCGACGACATGCTCCGCGGCGACGAATGGGCGATCGACCGGCCGCAGGATCTCCTCGGGCTCGTCGGGGTGTTGACGTGACCGAAGTCGATTCTTCCGGCTGGTCGGGAGAGGGCGATTTCACCGCGGTGCTGCTCCGTGCGCTCCAGGAAATGGGCGGCTTGCGCTTCGTCCGGGTGGAGGACGCGCCGTCGAGCCGGGCGGAGGCGGGTTACAACTTCGTCGCCAACGAGATCTACATCGGCTTCGAGCAGCGCATGCTGGTCGAGCCCGTTCGCCTGCTCGGAATCATCCCCGTGCGGCGCAGGCGACGGCAGAGCGCGATGTCCCTCGAGGGTTTGGAGCGGCAGCTAGCCTCGATCGAAGGCATCGGGCCGGCCGATTACGCGGACGAGGGGATGCTTCAGTATCTGCGGGTCCAACGCGTCATCCCCCCGTACCAGAAGCGAGGCTACAAGATCGTGGAAATGGTGCGCGTCTACGGGAGCATGCGGCGGGATGCAACCACGTGAAAACGCCACAAAACAAGGCACTTCCCGTCAATCCGGGCCCTAATGCAGGCCTCGCTTCTGGCCGACACGTCCAGAGGACGGCCGTTCCCTGCCCTCGCTCGGAACTCCGGAGCACCGTGTGTCATTGGTCGACTCGCTGCTGACCGCCATACTCCGCGCCGACGGCGACGCGCTCGTGCTGCACGTCGGTGAGAAGCCTTACGTGGTCACGTCAGCCGGGCCGGTCGACCTGGGCACGCGCCCGCTCTCTTTCGAGACGCTGGCGACGATGATGAGGCAGGTGCTGCCCGAGGAGAGCCGCCGCGCGCTCGAAGAAGTGGGGGCAGTCGAACGCGAGCTCGAAGGAGGATCGACGGCGCCGGGGGAACGGTTCACGGTCGTTGCCGCGAGGGGCGGCGAGGACATCTGGGTCGAGATCAGGCGCCACCGGGCGACGGCGAAAGACGCCGCGCCGGAGCCATTCGGGCAACAGCGCCGTCAGGAGCGGACGTTTTCGGACATGACCGAGGAGGAAGCGCAGCGGGCTGCGAGGCCGGATGAACCGCCACAGGCGGAGCCAACCGTCGTGCTTCCGCTGCCGCTCTCGCCTCCCCGGCCAGTGCAGGGAGCCCGCGTTGCGACGTCGCCGGGCCTTGCCGGCCTCGATCGCCTGCTTCGGCTGGCGTCCGCGCGCGGGGCGACGACCCTCTACCTGACGGCCAACTCGCGCCCGCTCGTTCGTGTCGACGGCGAGATCGAGGTTCTCGAAGGCGAACAGCCACTGTCGGCGTCGGAAGTCGAAGCGCTGACGCTCGACCTCGCCCCGGAACGGAATCGCCAGGCGCTCAGGAACGGCGTCGGCACCGAGTGGCTCGTTGACGTCCAGGACGTGGGCCGCGTGCGGTGCATGAGTTTCAGGGATCACCGCGGCCCCGGCGGCATATTCCGCCTGATCCCGTCGCGCGCGGTCTCGGTCGAGCAGCTCGGGCTGTCGCGCGAGATCCAGGCCCTCGGCGCCGAGCCCGAAGGGCTCGTGCTCATCGCCGGCCCGCGCGCCAGCGGGAAGTCCACGCTCCTCGCTGCGTTCGTGGACCTGATCGCCCGCACCCGGTCCGACCACGTGATCACTCTGGAGAGCGAGATCAAGTTCGTGCAGGAGAGCCGGAGCTCGCTCGTCAGCCAACGCGAGGTACGAGGCGAGGTGGACGAGCTGGTGCGCGTTGCGCGCGGGGCGCTGCGCGAGAACCCGGACGTGCTCGTGATCGACGACATGCGCTCGCAGGAGGTGATGTCGCTCGTCCTCGACGCGGCCGAATCGGGGCGGCTGGTTCTGGGGGCGATGACCGCCCACACGGCTACGGCGGCCGTCGGCCGCTTCATCGACCAGTTCCCAGCGGAGCGCAGGGCACACGCGCTCACGACGCTGGCCGAGACGCTCAAAGGCGTGGTGGCGCAGGTGCTGCTTCGCAAGACCGGAGGCGGCCGGGTGGCGGCGCGCGAGCTCCTGCTCAACACGCCTGCCGTCTCGAACCTGATCGCAGAGGGGAAGATCGCACAGCTGCCTCTCGCGATCGACAGCGGGCGCCGCTACGGTATGGTTCCCCTCAACGACGCGGCCGGCGCAGCGACCGGGCACGGAGAACCAGTGGGCGGTCGCCGATAGCCGACAGGCGGGTTGGGGCCACGAGGACGCGAAGACACCAAGAGCCGCGCGCGGCGGCGCTATCGCTCGATGAAGGCGGCTATCTCCTCGAGGAGGAACTCGAGGACGTCTTCCTGGGTGAGAGCTTCGACGGCGGCGTCCGGACGTATGGCGCGCTCCGTGGTGATCAGCCGGCTGCCGCGGCCCCGGTTCACGCGCCCGATGACCGCAGGAGGATCGGCGGTGGTGTCGAGCAAGAACTCGATGAAGTCGTCCGATGAGCGTTCGGACATGAGGCGCAGTCCGCCGGCAGGCGTGAACACCTGGAACGCGTGCCCTTCGGCCTTGAGCGCGTTGGCGAACATGCGCACGACAGGGATTGCCGTCGACGTCAGAAACGGCTCCCACGCGCGCGATGCGGCGTCCACGCGCGCCCGCCGCTCGGATGCGCGCCGCCTCGCCGCCTCGATCGTCTGCCGGAGTTGTCGCCGGATTTCGGAGATTTCCATGAACTCGAACCTGTCGTGTGTCGGTCGATGGTCGAATGTCGAATGCTCGTCAGGCCGCACTGTCCCAGAGCCGCTTCCGCACCGTGACCAGGTCGCTGAGGAGGGCGTAGGCCGTTTGAGTGAGACCCGAGCCGAGCTCGATGATGCCGATTTCGCCGAGCAGATCCGTCTGCAACACCAGTCCGTTCTGAGCGCCCGTCAGGCGCGCCAGGATGTCGCTTTCGGGGAGAAGTTCCGGTCGCACGTAGCCTGACGGCCGGCCGTCCTCGACGCGCGCCCCCGCTACCAGTCGGAGGCGCTGGCCGCACGCCACCGCCTGCCGAACCTCGTCGCCTGTCACGCTTCCGATGCCCCGCCGATCTATCTCCCGCGGCGTTACCCGCCCTTTCATGAGCACGTTGATGATAGCGGCGGTCTTCACGGCCGCGTCCCAGCCCTCGACGTCGAACGATGCGTCCGCCTCGGCTATGCCCGCCGCCTGCATCTCGGCCAGGGCCTCCTCAGCCTCGCGCCCTGCTTCCATCGCGGTCAGCATGTGATGCGTCGTGCTGTTGACGATGCCCCGGAACCCGGTGATGGTGGCGGCAGGCAGAGTCTCGCGGGCCAGGTTGAAGATCGGGATGCCGTCCATCACGGCTCCCTCGAACAGGAACGAGCACCCGACGCGATCCGCCAGGTCCGCGAGCTCGCGGTAGGCGAAGGCCACCGGTCCCTTGTTCGCGGTGACGACGTGGCAGCCGGCCTTGAGCGCAGCCTTGACGTGCTCGATCGCGGGCTGGCCGGCCTCGATGTCGAGCACGCTCGTCTCGACGAGGACCTTCGGACGCCTCGACGCCATCGGCCCCGACGCCCTGCGGATCAGATCGAAGGCATTGTCGAGCGACGGCTCGTCGGCGCGGTGCAGCCGGCCGAGCGTGCCGCCGCTCTCGACGACCTCGAGCGCCTGCGTCACGTCTAGGCCGCCTGCGTCGAAAAGCGTCCCGTGACGCCGCGTCGCAATGCCCACGACGGACCACTTCAGGCCGCATTCTTCGCCGAGGCGCGCCCTGCGCTCTTCGAGCAGGCGCACGAACCGGCGGGCCACGTTGCCGAAGCCGACGAGGATCAGTTCAATCGTCACGCGCGTGCTCCTTGGAGCTCCCTCAGACGCCGGCCAGCGTACGGACGACCCGGTCGAGACGATCCAGGCCGCCCTGAAGTTGCCCGACCGTGCCGCCGTACCCGATCCTCAGGTAGCCGTCCATGCCGAACTGGTCGCCGGGCACGACGAGGAGGCTTTCGTCCCGGCGCAGGCGTTCGGCCAGCGCGGTCGAGTTGATCGGCAGATTGTAGCTCGGGTAGACGATGGCGCCAGCTTCTGGAGGAATCAGGCGGAAGACATCAGGCCGCCGATCGAGCCATGCCCGGATGACGGGCAGGTTGGCCCGGAGTATCGACCGAGTCCGGTCGAGGATCTTCGGGCGCGAAGCTCGCGAGAGAGCGATCGTCGCCAGCCGATCGCTCAGGGCCGACGGGGCGATGGTGGTGTAGTCGTGGTACATCCACGTCGCGTCCGCCACTTCCGGCGGCGCGACGACCCACCCTATGCGGAGGCCGGGAAGCCCGTAGGCCTTCGAGAGCCCGCAGGTGACCAGCGCTCGCTCGTAGCGTCCCCAGACCGTGGGAGTCTCCTCGCCGTCGAGCTCGGCGCCGCGGTAGATCTCGTCGGCGACGACCCACGCGCCGTGGCGGCCCGCGATGCGGCAAATCTCGTCGAGCGTCGCCGAGTCCAAGCGGGCGCCGGTCGGGTTGTTGGGATTGCAGATGAGAATGAGCTTCGTGCGGCCGGTAACCAGGCGCGCGAGGTGATCGAGGTCGGCCCTCCACCTGCCGGCCTCGTACGAGGCGACGAGCGGCCACTCGTGCAGCTTCCCGGCGAAGGCCCTCGCCAGACCCCGCAGCTGCATGTAGTTGGGCACCATCATCACTGCCTCGTCGCCCGGCTCGAGGAAGCGCCAGGCGACGACGAAGTTCGCCTCGGCGCCGCCGTTGGTCACCTCGATGTTCGCCGCGGCTGCGCCCGGGTAGAGCGCGGCGATGGCCTCGCGGAGGGCACGGGTGCCGTTGGTCTGGGGGTAGCCGAGCTCCTGCCGGAGCAGTTCGGCCGCCTGCCCGGAGTCGACCAGGTCCTCGACGCGCAGCGGGTGGACGCCGCTCTCCGAGAGGTTGCAGGCAACCTCGTTCTCCCAGGTGGACTGCCACCGCTCCATCTCGAACGGTTCAATCTTCATGAGCGCCTCGAAAGGGGGCGAGTCGGCCGCCCTCGGTTCATTTCAGGGCGGCTGTGAGGGTCACCCGCGCGCGCACTTCTATCTCGCCGGCCACGATTGGCGTGTCCGGAGAGGCCGCCTCTCGCGCCGCCATTGCCATCGGGCGCGGGGCGGGGAAGGGCTCGCTGCCTTCCTCCTGTATCCGCACCACGCGAGCGATGCTGCGGCCGGCGCCGGCCGCGGCCGCTTCGGCGCGGGCCTGCGCGTCGACCACGGCAAGGCGCAGCGCCTCCCGCTCGACGGCGGCGCGATCCTTGAGATCGAACCGGACGTTGCCGGCCGACGTCGCGCCCGCGGCAATCGCGACGTCGAGCGCTTCCCCGAGCCGAGCGAGTTCATCCACACGCACTTCGATCGTGTTCCGCGCGACGAAGCCCCGAAGCGTCCGGCGCCCGTCGGTGAAATCGTACTCCGGCTCGACCGAGTAGCCGATCGTCCGGATCGCTTCTTTCGGGATGCCGCCGGACAGAAGCTTCTCCTGCACCGACGTCATCCTCTTCGCGTTCTCGCGCTGGGCATCCTGCGGGGCGCGCGCGCGTGTCTCGGTGGTCACGAGGATGATTGCGCGATCGGGCGCGCGCCGCACGATGCCTTCGCCGACCGTGACCACTTCGGGGACCGGGGGCTGGAGCGCCTGGGCCTGCGCGCGTGCTTGCGGAGCAGCGGCAGCGAGGGCCGCCAGCGTTGCCAGCCAGGTGGCGCGAACTCTCATCTGGGCCTCCTTCGAAAACGAAACCTGCGGCCACTACGGCGCACCGGCGCCTTGCGGACCATCAGGTGCGGCGACGCCGCCCTTCTCAGCGGCGGCGCCCTCGACGGCGGCAGCGCCGTCGCAAGCTCCGGGGCCCTCGTCAGGCCCGAAACCCACCCTGCCGACACCTTCGCAGCCGACCGCTCTCAACACGTCGAGCGGGGCGTCCGCGTACCAATCGGCGCCGGCCTCCTCCAGATCGGCACGCTCGTACGGACCCCAGAGCGCAGCTATCGTCTTCATGCCAGCCGCCCTGCCTGCAACCAGATCGTGCGTGCTGTCGCCGACGTAGACGGCTCGATCGGGGCGGACCTTCGCGCGCCCCGCCGCTTCGAGGAGCGGCGCAGGGTGCGGCTTGTGTTCGGCTGTGTCGTCGTGGAAGATGCCGACGTCGAGGAGGGGCGCGAGGCCGTAGCGGGCGAGCGCGGGGCGGGCGACCGCGGCCACCTTGCTCGTGACGACCCCGGTCGCGATCCCCTGGCCCCGGAGGATCGACAGCACCTCGTTGACGGACGGGAACGGACGCATCAGCCTCTCTTCAGCGAAACGCTGGTAGTGCCGGTAGGTGGCGAGCATCTCCGCGGCGGCTGCAGCAGGATCGACACAGCCGAACTCCACAGCGTAGTCGTGCATTGTCTCGGCCAGCGAGCGGCCCATGTCGCGGACGAGCGTCCGGCGGTCCATGGTGCGGTTGAAGTGGTATCGCTGCGTGTGCTCGTGGGAGGAAAGAATGAGCTCGGTCGAGTCCACGAGCGTCCCGTCGAGATCGAAGAACACCGCCCGAATGCCGCGAAAGACCTGCATCCTGACAGGGTATCAGGAATGGTGCTGCGTTCCGCAGTCCTCGGTCACCGTCACTCGATCCCGGCTGCTCATCCCGGTCACTCGAATCCGGTCGCTCGGCTCTGGCCAGTGCTCAGTCCTGGCCGGATTCGGCTCAGTACTTCGGCAGCGTCGGGTCCACGCGGTCGATCCAGTCGTGGATCCCGCCCGCCAGGTTCCAGGCGCGGAAGCCCGCTCCGCGCAGGAGCTCCACCGCCCGCGCGCTTCTCGAGCCTACGCGGCAATAGACGACAACGTCGCGCGTGAGGTCGAGCTCCGAGAGACGCGACGGCAGCTCTCCCAGCGGAATCAGCTTCGCCCCTTCTAGCCGGTTTATCGCGTGCTCGAGCGGCTCGCGGACGTCCACGACCTGCAGGTTTTCGCCGGCCTCGAACCGGCGCTTCAGTTCCTCGGGGGTGATGTCGCAGTCCGACGGCCGCATCCTCTGGCCGCCCGCCGCGGTCCCGCAGAACTCGTCGTAGTCGATGAGGGCGTGAATGGTCGGGCTGAGCCCGCAAACGGGGCAGTCAGGGTCCTTCCTCAGCGTGATCTCGCGAACCTGCATGTGGAGGACGTCGAGCAGCAGAAGGCGACCCACGAGCGGCTCGCCCGTCCCGCTGGCAAGCTTGATCGCCTCGGCCGCCTGCACGGCGCCGATGATGCCGGGAACCACGCCGAGCACGCCTCCCTCGGCACAGCTCGGGACGAGGCCGGGCGGAGGCGGCTCCGGGAAAAGGCAGCGGTAGCACGGGCCTCCACTCGCCGCGAACACCGCTGCCTGGCCCTCGAAACGGAACACGCTTCCGTAGACGTCGGGTTTGCCCGAAAGCACGCACGCGTCGTTGACGAGGTAGCGGGTCGCGAAGTTGTCGCTCCCGTCCACGACGATATCGTAGCCGCCGAGTATCTCCATCGCGTTGGCGGCGGTGAGGAGGAGCTCGTGCGTGACGACTTTGACTTCCGGGTTCAGCGCCTCCACGCGCTGCCGCGCCGATTCGAGCTTCGAGCGGCCAACCGATGGAGTGTCGTGCAGAATCTGGCGCTGCAGGTTGGAGAAGTCCACCCTGTCGTAATCCACCAGGCCGAGCGTTCCGACGCCCGAAGCGGCCAGGTACATCGCGACCGGCGACCCGAGACCACCGGCCCCGACGCACAGGATCCTCGCTGCCTTGAGGCGGCGCTGGCCCTCGAGGCCGAACTCAGGGATGAGCAGGTGGCGGCTGTATCGCCGTACCTCGTCGGGGGAGAGGGGCGGAAGCATTGGTGCATTGTATCTCCTTGACCGCAGAGGTTCCCGGCCTTAGAATGATATACGACTCTCGGGGTCGTATTTGTTGGGCTTGGCCCATCTCGAAGAGTCTCAGCAGGTTGCGGGAATACGCACGAGCTGCCGATGCTCAGACTGTCGAAGAAGGCCGATTACGCGCTGATCGCGATGAAGCACCTTGCGGTGCAGGATCCCGGCGTATCGAGCGCCAGGGAGATAGCTGAACAGTACAGCATCCCTGTCGAGCTTCTGGCGAAGGTGCTTCAGCGCCTCGTGCGGAGGGGCCTGCTCTCTTCTCTGCAGGGCACACGCGGCGGGTACCAGCTGGCGATGCCGCCCGCGCAGATATCGGTTGCGGACGTCATTCAGGCGATCGATGGGCCGCTCATCGTCACCGCGTGCGGCGCTCAGGCCAAGGTGTGCGGGCAGTTTGCGACCTGCAACGTGAGGGATCCCCTCTGGCGGATCAGGGAGCGTATCGTGGAAGCGCTGGCGACATGCAGCCTGTCGGAGATGGCCGCTGAATCGGCGGCGCAGGCGCCCGCCCACTTCGAGGGGCGCTAGGCGGAGGCACCGTGTTGAAGTTTCCGATCTACATGGATTACCAGGCGACGACCCCTGTGGACCCGCGCGTCCTCGAGGAGATGTTGCCCTACTTCAGCGAGCGTTTCGGAAACGCGGCGAGCCGGAACCATTCCTTCGGCTGGGAGGCGGAGAAGGCCGTCGAACAGGGCCGTGCGCGCGTTGCGGCGCTGATCGGAGCGAGCCCCAAGGAAATCGTCTTCACGAGCGGCGCGACCGAGTCGGACAACCTCGCGATCAAGGGCGTCGCGGAGATGTACCGCGACAAGGGCGACCACATCATCACGGCGGTGACCGAGCACAAGGCGGTCATCGACACGTGCAAGCGGCTCGAGAAGTACGGCTTCAAGGTCACCTACCTCCCCGTGGGCCGCGACGGCCTCGTCGATCTCGACCTTCTCGCATCGTCCATCACGGATCGCACGATCCTCATCAGCATCATGATGGCGAACAACGAGATCGGCGTTGTCCAGCCGATCGGTGAGATAGGGCGGATAGCGCGCGAACGCGGCGTGCTCTTCCACACCGACGCCGTCCAGGGCGCCGGCAAGCTGCCCCTGGACGTCAACCGGATGAACGTGGACATGGCTTCGCTCTCGGCGCACAAGATCTACGGTCCCAAGGGCATCGGCGCCCTGTACGTCCGGCGCAAGAACCCGCGGGTCCTCCTCGCACCTGTCATCGACGGAGGCGGCCACGAGCGTGGCATGCGCTCGGGCACGTTGAACGTTCCAGGGATCGTCGGCTTTGGAAAGGCAGCCGAGCTGTGTGGCGAGGAGATGGCGTCCGAGAGCAAGAGGCTCGAAGGACTTCGTGACAGGCTGTGGCGCGGGCTTCAGGCCAACCTCGACGACATCGAGGTGAACGGCTCGCTGGAGTCGCGGCTCCCGAACAACCTCAACGTCAGTTTCGCCTACGTCGAGGGCGAGTCGCTCCTGATGGGGATGAGCGACATTGCGGTGTCGTCCGGCTCGGCCTGCACGTCGGCTAGCCTGGAGCCTTCGTACGTCCTCAAGGCGCTCGGAACGGGCGACGACCTCGCCCATTCCTCGATCCGTTTCGGCCTGGGTCGTTTCACGACCGAAGAGGAAGTCGATTACGTGGTGGGCAAGGTCACGAGCGTCGTGAAGCGTCTCCGCGAGATGTCGCCTCTCTACGAGATGGCGAAGGAAGGCGTGGACCTCGCGAAGATGGAATGGCAGAAGTAGGGGGCAGCGGCATGTCGTACTCGACCAAGGTCATCGATCACTACAACAGTCCCCGCAACGTCGGTTCGCTGCCGAAGGACGACGAGAACGTCGGGACCGGCCTCGTCGGCGCGCCGGAGTGCGGCGACGTGATGAAGCTCCAGGTGAAGGTCAACCCGGAAACCGGGGTCATAGACGACGCGAAGTTCAAGACGTTCGGGTGCGGCTCGGCCATCGCGAGCTCGAGCCTTGCGACCGAGTGGCTCAAGGGCCGGACGCTCGACGAGGCCCTCGAGATCAGGAACGTGGACATCGTGAACGAACTGAGCCTGCCTCCCGTGAAGATCCACTGCTCGGTCCTGGCGGAGGACGCCATCAAGGCGGCGATAGCCGACTACAAGCGGAAGCAGGCGCGGGAGCGCGCGCGCGAAGCGGCCGAGGAGCCGGCCGCTGCGGAACGTGTGGCGGAGGGTCGGCCCGGCGCGGCCTAGCTTCGGCCGGGCCGGCATGCGACCCGCGATCTGCACATGTGAAGAGGTTTGGACCCGATGATCAGCGTCACTGAGACCGCCGCTAAGCGCATAAAGGACCTGATGGCCAGACAAGGGCTCGCCGAGGGCGGGCTGCGCGTCGGCGTCAAGGGAGGAGGCTGCTCGGGCCTCAGCTATGTCTTCTCGTGGGAGAAGGAAGCCAGGACGGGCGACGAGGTGTTCGACGTGCCCGGGAGCGAGGCCAAGATCTTCGTCGATCGAAAGAGCTACCTCTTCCTGAAGGGCACGGTCCTCGACTACGACACGAGCCTCCTCAGCAAGGGCTTCGTGCTGTCGAACCCGAACGCGAAGTCGGCGTGCAGCTGCGGGAGCTCTTTCCAGGTTTGACGGGTCGTTCGTCCTCCGAGACGCTCGTAGCCGATGACGATGACTTCCAGCACACAGGCGGTATCCATCCAGGCGTGCAAGCACTGCGGGACCGGGGCACCTCCGAACGCCCACTTCTGCCCCCACTGCGAGAAGATCCTCGCCGTCGCCCGGCACGGTGACTACTTCAGCTTCTTCGGCCTGCCGGCGAAGCTGAAGATCGACCGCCGCGACCTCGACGAGCGGCTGCGCACGTTGAGCCGGCAGTTCCACCCTGATTACTTCTGCAATGCCGAACCTGCCGAGCGTCTCGCGGCCCTCGAGAGGTCTTCGTACCTGAATGACGCCTACCGCGTGCTCAAGGACCCGGTCACGAGGGTAGAGTACCTCTTGAAGCTCGAGTGCCGGCAGGGCGAGTCGGGTGTTGCCCGGGGCGCCACCGGTCCCGATGCGGCGTTTCTCGAGTCGATCTTCGCGGCCAACGAGAAGATCGACGCCGTCCGTGCGGCGCGCGAAGCGGGAGCGCCGGCCGACGAGGTTCGCAAGCGGCTCGACGAGGCCCGGCGGCCGATCGAAGAAAAACGCGCGACCCACGACAGGCGGCTCGAGGCGTTGGCTGCCGAGTGGGACGCGCAGGTGGACGCCGGTGTCCCGGCTGCCGATCGGCGCCGGACGCTCGAGGCCTTGAGGGCCTGGCTCGTCGAGCACACCTACATCGCCAACCTGCTGGCGGCCGTCGACAGGGAAACGGACGCCGTATGAGCCGCGTCGTCGGGATCGACCTGGGGACCACGAACAGCCTCGTGGCCTGCGTGAAGGCTGGCGTGCCGGTGATCATCGCTGACGACCGCGGCGACGGGCTCGTGCCATCGGTGGTCTCGCTGGGCGCGGATGGTTCTGTCCATGTGGGCCGCGAGGCCGAGAGGCGGCTGCTCACAGACCCGTCCCGCACGGTCTATTCGGTGAAGCGCTTCATGGGGCGCGGCTTCGCCGACGTGGCATCGGAGGCGTCGCTCTTTCCCTTTCGCGTCGGCGGTGAGGGCGGCGGCGTCGTCCGCATCGGGCTCGGGGACCGCGTTCTCACCCCGCCGGAGATTTCGGCCCTCATCCTCAAGGAACTCAAGCAGCGCGCCGAGAGGTACTTCCTCGCCCAGGGCGAGTTCGACTTCGAGGTGGACCGGGCGGTCATCACCGTGCCGGCCTACTTCAACGACGCGCAGCGCACTGCGACGCGCGACGCCGGCCGCATTGCCGGTCTCGAGGTGCTGCGGATAATCAACGAGCCGACTGCCGCCTCGCTCGCTTACGGCCTCGACAAGCGCAGGCTCGGGACCATCGCGGTCTACGACCTCGGCGGCGGCACTTTCGATATCTCGATCCTCAGGGTAGAGGACGGCGTCTTCCAGGTGCTGTCGACCAACGGCGACACGCACCTCGGTGGAGACGACGTGGACCAGCTTCTCGTCCGCCGAATCCTCGCCGACCTTCCGCCCGCGGCCGCCGCGAGCCCTGAGGCCGTGCAGGCGATCCGCAAGGCGGCCATCCAGGCCAAGTGGGACCTGTCGGAGTTCGATGAAACCACGCTTCGCATCGATTCGCTCCCGGGCCTGACGCCGACGCCGAGGGAATGGCGAATCACCAGGAGCGAGTTCGAGGAGCTTGTCCGGCCGATTGTCCAGCGCACTGTTCAGCCGTGTCGCCAGGCGCTCGCCGACGCCGGCCTCACACCCGCCGACATCGACGAAGTCGTCCTCGTTGGCGGTTCGACGAGGATGCCGCTCGTCCGGAGCACCGTGGAGCGTCTCTTCGGCCGCAAGCCGCACTCGGAGCTCAACCCGGACGAAGTAGTGGCGCTCGGCGCTGCCGTCCAGGCCGACATTCTCACGACGGGCAACAGGGAAGTGCTGCTCCTCGACGTCACACCCCTCTCGCTCGGCATCGAGACGATGGGAGGGGCGGTCTCGAAGATCCTGTTCCGGAACTCCCCGATACCGGCGAGCGGCAGCGAGATGTTCACGACCTTCGTGGACAACCAGACGGCCGTGGACATCCACGTCCTCCAGGGCGAGCGCGAGCTCGCACAGGACAACCGCTCGCTGGCGCGGTTCAAACTTCGCGGCATACCGCCGATGCCGGCCGGCCTCCCTCGAATACAGGTCCGGTTCCAGATCGACGCAAACGGGATACTGAGCGTGACCGCGCGCGAGCTGCGGACCAACATCGAGCAGGCGATCGAGGTCAAACCCTCCTACGGGCTCACCGACGAAGAGGTCGAACGGATGCTCCTCGAGTCGTTCGAGCACGCAGAGGAGGATGTGGAGGCGAGGCTGCTCATCGAGGCGAGGAACGAGGCCGAAACGGTGATTCACGCCACCGAGAAGTCGCTTCGCAACCCCATGTTCGCGGTGATTTCAGCCACGGACCTCGCACCAGGCGAGGTCGAGGCCATCGAGGCGGCGCTCGGACGCTTGAAGGGCGTCCTCGCCGGAGGCGACCGCCGTGTCATCGAGGAGGCCACCAAGGCCCTCAACGACGCCTCCAGACACCTCGCCGAGGTCATGATGAACCGGACCGTGCAGGCCGCGCTCGCCGGCAGGAACGTCGATCAGGTGGGTGACGGCAGGCCGCCCCGGGAGTAGCGCTCGATGCAGGTCACCTTCATTGTGGACGGCCGCGAGCGGACCGTGCAGGTGGAGCCAGGCACGCTGCCGTACAGCCACCACGGCCGCCCGGGCTCGCTGCTCGACATCGCCCTGGCCTTCGACATCCCTCTCGAGCACGCCTGCGGCGGCCATGCCGGCTGTACAACCTGCCATGTCATCGTGAAGTCGGGCGCCGCGAACCTGAGCGAGATGGAGGACGCGGAGGCGGACCGCCTCGACACGGCGTGGGACGTCCGGCCGGCGTCCCGTCTGGCATGCCAGGCCGTCGTGACCGGCGACGTCGTGTGCGAGGTCCCCGGCTACACGCGAAACTACGTCACCGAGAGCGGCGACATCTCGCTCGGAAAGACCTGACAGGCAATACCGGATTGGTCTTGCTCCGGCGGGCTGCCTTTTCCGAAGGAGTGCCTGTGAAGTGGACCGATGCAGAAGACATCGCCCTCGCCCTCATGGAACGCCACCCGTCGGTCGACCCGTTGACGGTACGGTTCACGACGCTGCGCGCCTGGACGCTCGCCATTCCGGGGTTCGACGACGACCCGGCCGCCTCCGACGAGCGCAAGCTCGAGGCAATCCAGATGGCCTGGTACGAGGAGTGGCGGGACGTTCAATGAGTCAATCAGCAGGGACTGAGCTCACAACTCACAACTCGAGACTACTGTCCCCTCAGTCCTGTTCCCGCGTCCCGTGGATGGCTGCCCAGAACGCCTCCGCGGCTTCCGCCAGCCTCGGGCCGGGGACCACGTATTGATCTCCTACCAGAACGAAGACGCGGCCGTTGCGCACAGCTGGTAGCGCGGAAGCCGATTCCCACGTCTGGCGCGCCGATCTCGCGAAATCCTCCGTTGATGTGCTCGGCAGCAGCTCGATGATGACTTCGGGCGCCGAGGCTAGCACCGCCTCCGTCGTGGCCGGCACCGACTCGCGCGCGACGGCCCCGAAGACGTTGTTCCCGCCTGCGACATCCAGCAGGTCCGCCAGGAAGCCCACCCCGCCGCTCGCGAGGACGTTCCGCAGGCTTCCGGGTTCACGGCCGAACACGAGGAGCGTTGGCGTTCGCTCCTTCCCGGCCGAGCGAGACCTGATGTCCGCAAGCCGCGACTCGAGGTCCGTTGCCACTGCTTCCGCCTTCCTCCTGGCGTCGCCGCCGATGATGGCGCCGAGCTCTCGAATGGTGCTTGTGACGTCGCCGAGGCCAGCGTGGCGATACTCGTACACGCCGATCCCCATGGAGTCGATGTGCGCCCGCAGCTCGGACTGCGAGGCGTAGAGCACGAGGAGATCCGGCCTCAGCACCGCTATGCGCTCGATGTCAGGGTCCAGCAGCGCACCTACCTTCGGCAGCGCCTCCACTTCCGGAGGGTGGCGGTCGAAGCTGCTGACGCCTGCGACCAGGTCGCCGGCGCCGATTGCGAAGAGCATTTCGGTTACCGCCGGAACGAGCGACACGATGCGTGACGGGCTGCCTGAAGATGACCGCTCGCCAGGCGGGCTGTCGCCCTGCCGCTCTGCCGGCCCGCAGGACACCATGGCCGACGCTGAGAGAAGGAGCACCGCGATGAGCTCCGAGGCCCCGGCCGTGCCCCCCCGGCGGAGCTGCTTTCCCCCGATGTGAGTCATGTGGTCTCCCTGAAAAGGGAAGTGTTTCCATCTATCCTCGGCGCACGAGCAGCCACAGGAAGAACGGCCCACCGATCATCGCTGTGATGACCCCGACGGGGATGCTCATCGGCGACATGATGCTCCGCGCGGCCACGTCGCACGAAACCAGGAACGCGGCGCCGAAGAGAAGCGATGCCGGGAGTACCACGCGGTGGTCGGCGCCCACCATCAGGCGGACCAGGTGCGGCACGACTATGCCGATGAAGCCGATCGGCCCGCCGACCGACACCGCCGCGCCCGTCACGAGCGACGCGCTGAAGAAGGCAATTCTCTGAGCGCGCACGACGTCCACGCCCTTCGACGCCGCGGCATCCGGCCCCATCGCCAGCAGGTTGAGCGGCCGCGGGAGCCACAGGAAGCCTGTCAGGCCGACGCCTGCAAAGGGCAGCGCCGCGAGGACCGGCGTGTAGCTTCCCACGTCGAGGTCGCCCATGATCCAGCGCAGCGCCCGGAAGGTTTGCGAAACGTCCGCCAGGAACTGCACGAAGAGGATGAGCGCCGAGAAGAACGCGTTCAGGGTCACACCGGCGAGCAAGAGCACGTCGGTCGAGAAACCAGTGCGTCGCGCCGTGGACAGCAGATAGACGATGGCAACCGCTCCCAGCGAACCGGCGAAGCTGGCGAAGGGAACCATCGGGATCCCGGTGAGCGCGGCGGGCAGCGGCAGCACGATTGCGAGCATCGCGCCGAGCGCTGCTCCCGCCGAGACGCCGAGCGTGAAGGGTGTCGCGAGCGGGTTCCGAAGCAGCGCCTGGAAGACCACCCCGGCCCCGGCCAGCATCGCCCCGACGAGCGCTGCGGCGAGTGCCCGGGGCAGGCGGGCTACGAACAGGATCTGCGCGTCGACGTTCGCTGCGAGAGGGATGGAGGTGTCGAGCGCGCGCAGCAGGTCGATGCGCGTCGGGCCCACCAGAGGAGCTGCGGCAAGTGAGGCCGCGAGAAGTGCCCCGAAGGCGAATACGACCCGGGCGAGTCGCCGTCTCAGGTCGAACTGCTCACGCATGGCGGCCCCCGCCGCCCGCCTGACCGGGGTGGCCGATGCGTTCGAGGGGCACGACGGTCAGGTGGCCCGCGCCATCGTGGAAGCTCACATCCGCATCGACGTCGTAGAGCATGCGGACGGCCGCGCGATCCAGAACGTCGGCGGTGCGGCCGGCGGCGAGCAGCCGGCCATCCCGCAGCAGCACGAGCGTGTCGGACAGGCTCGCCGCGAAGTTGAGATCGTGCGTCGCGACAACGACGGTGAGGCCGCGCTCGGCGTTCAGGCGCCTGAGGACCGAGGCCACTTCGAGCTGGTAGCCGAGGTCCAGCGAGGCGGTAGGCTCGTCGAGCAGCATGATCGCGGCCGACTGGGCCAGCGCGCTGGCGATGACGACGCGCTGCTTCTCGCCGCCGCTCAGGGTCGAGAACAATCTGTCCTCGAACGACGCCGTGCCTGTCGCCTCGAGGGCCGACCTCGCGATTAGGAGGTCGGCAGGGCCCTCGATCTGGAACGCCCGCAGGTGCGGGTAGCGGCCCATGAGGGCGATCTCGAGGACCGTGTACTCGAAAGCGAGGTGCGTCGCCTGCGGCACGGTCGCGATCCGCCGCGCCACGAGCGTCCTCTCCATCTGCCGGAGGTCCATTCCGTCGAGCATCACGCGGCCCGAATCCGGCACCAACGTTCCGGCAAGCAGCCGCAGAAGCGTTGTCTTGCCCGAGCCGTTCGGCCCGAGGAGGGCGACCCTGCTTCCGTCCTCGATCGTGAGCGAGACGGCGTGGATGCCTGGCGGCGCCTCGCCCTCGAGGCGCTGGCGCCGCCGCCTCCAGGTGAAAGAAACGTTATCGGCTTGCAGCAAACCGGACTCCCGCCGTGAACGACCTCGGTTCGGCGGGGAACCCGAACGTCTCTTCGTAGCGCCGATCCAAGAGGTTCGTCACGCGCGCCACCAGCTCGACCGAGCGTAGCACCTTCAAACCGACGCCAGCGTTGGCCGCCGCGTGCCCAGTGTTCCAGAACAGGCCGCCGGATGCTCCCCACGACGGCTCGACGTCGAGCGTCCGGCCGCGCGCCCCGACTTCGGCGAAGGCCGTGAAACGGCCGCGTGCGACCACCGCATCTACCGACAACTGGTGCCGCGGCCTGCGCAGCAGCCAGTCCCCGGGAGAAAACGGCGGTGGTGCCTGGCCGCGCCCGCGGTCCACGGCGAGGATCGAGGAGTCGAGGAACGTGTAGGCGAGCCTTGCGTGGAGTCCCCATCTCGTGCGCAAAGCCGACGAAAGCTCGATGCCGCGCGTCCGCGCGTTCGATATGTTGTCGGTCCTGAAGCGGCTCGCGTCGCCGAGCGCCGGGCCGACGGCGACGATCAAGTCGTCGTAGCCGTTGTAGAACGCCGTGACGGCAACGGCAACCGGCGCAGCCGACCCGCCCAGATCCGCCTCCAGGCCTGCCTCCGCGCTCCGGCTCCGCTCCGGGCGCAGCCCCGGGTTGTCGGTGAAGGCGATCTCCAGCGCGTCGGGCGGACGAATGCCGGTTCCTGCGGCTCCCCGCACCGTCAACCCAAACGGCAGCGTGCGCCCTTCGCCCGTCGCGTCGGCCCTGCTGCCATCGGCGACTCGCCACGCGAAGGAGGCCTTCGGGTTTGCGGATATCAGCCTGTCGGCGTCGAAGGGGGGACGTTCGACGAACGGCGACGGGCTGGCCTCGAGCTTCTCGCGGCGAATGTCTTCGAGGCGGATGCCTGCCGTCAGGCTGACCGGCGCGTCAGGCTGCCAGGCCCATTCCAGGAATGCGCCCACGATCCGCCGCCGAACCGGCACGGGCGATGTTCCCTCACCAGTGATGAAAGTGCTCGTCGCCCTTTCGGACTTGACCTCAGCTCCGGCAGAGATCCTCACGGGCCAGGCAGGCAGCAGGTCGGCCTGGATGCGGCCCGAGACCCGGCGGCTGCCGGAATCGGAAAGGCCGAAGAGGCTCTCGTAGCTGCTGTCGCCTTCGAACCAGCTCGCCTGGAATCGCGGCTGCACGCGCAAGCCGCCCCACTCGAGCGGCCGCGCGAAGGCGACGCCGGCCCGTCGGGTGTGGTTCACGCCGCGCGAGACGCGATCGACGGCCGTGTACGCCCCGACAGGGTTCGACCCGAACGGCCCGGGAAACCCTCGCTCGCTTCTCGACACCGCAGCGTTGCCGCGGAGGTTCGTTCCATTCTCCCCGTGCCAGCGAGCCGTGAACGACCCCTCGTAGGCGAGCCAATCGTCGTTGGTGACGCGCTCGCCCGTCGCCTGCGCGATGCCGGTGAAGCCGCCGCTCGAAGCTCGAGCCGCCGCGCCGCCGATACTCCACCGCCCGGCGGTCCCTGCCGCGGACACCGTCGCGCGCGTCGTGCTGAAGCTCCCTCGGTCGATGCTGCCTTCCACCGAAGGCGGCCCTCCGTTGCGCGTCACCACCTGGACGACGCCGCCGATCGCATCCGACCCGAAAACCGCACTCTGAGGTCCTCGCACCACCTCGATCCGATCGATGCCTGCCAGCGGCAGCCCGCTGAAGTCCATGCCGCCGCCGAACGCGTTGACAGCGATGCCGTCGACGAGCACCAGCGTGAAATCCGATTCGCCGCCGCGCGGGAAGAGAGACGTCACCGCCCCGCGACCTCCGTTTCGAGCCACCGAGAACCCCGACACCGATCTCAGTGCGTCGCCTGTGGTTTCCGTCTGACGCGCAGCCATCTCGGCGCCGCTGATGACCATCACGCTGCCCGTGGCTCTCGAAAGAGGAATGTCCACCTGCGCCGCCGACACCACGACGGACTCGCTGATGCCGCTCAGGCGAAGCGAGATCGTCGCCTCGCGCTCCTCGTCTTTCGTAAGCGTGACCGTGAACGGCTCCGCCTGGAAGCCAGGGACGACGACGACGACTTCGTAGCGGCCCGCGTCCACGTTTTCGAGGCGGAACGTCCCGTCCGCCCCGGTTGTCGTGGCTGCGCCGACCCCGATCGGCTCCGCCAAGAGCACCCGGGCTCCGGCGACCGGCCGGCCGTCCGGATCGACGACGCGGCCCTTGAGGGTACCTGCCCGAGCTTCAGTGGTGGCGAAGAGGAGAAGTACGAGAACGAGGGGAACGAACCGCGAGAGACTGCCCATGTCACTCCTCCCGGCGTCACGCGCGCCGGCCCGACGCGCCTTCAGCCGTGCTGAATCATGCGCGAACGGGCGAAGGGACGGCCGGGCAACCAGGTTTCCTGACTTGCGGATCCTCGGCGTCCGCCGCCGCCTTCCCATGCCTGCCGGCACAGTGGCTCGACCCGGGCGGAGCCTCCCCGCTTACAGTGGCGGGACCGTGTGGGCTTTGCACCCACTTCGCTTGGCCGCCGGCAACGTCTTTTGTACGGGAAGTATATCACCCGGTAGGCCGGGGCCCGAGTGCGCCGACGCCCGGACAGTGCGGCCCATCCATGCTTGCGCCGCGCCATCGGACCGCATAACATGCTCTGTGTCAGATGGTTGACCCGCCTCTCCACATCCCGCTCGAGCTGGACCCCTTCGCAGGTTGCCAGCCGCTTCCCTCTGAGTACATCGGGCTCCGCCAATCGGAGATCGACGATCGCATAAGAGCAGTCAAGCTGAAGCTGGGCCGGCGCCTCGTCGTCCTAGGGCATCACTATCAGCGCGACGAGGTGATCGAGCACGCCGACTACGCCGGCGACTCCCTGCGCCTCGCGCGCCTCGCCGCAAGCCGTCCGGAGGCGGACTTCATAGTCTTCTGCGGCGTGCACTTCATGGCGGAGAGCGCCGACATACTCTGCGGCCCGAGGCAGCAGGTGATCCTGCCGGACATGGGCGCCGGGTGTTCGATGGCCGACATGGCGGCGATCGAAGACGTCGAGAGATGCTGGAACGAGATGGGCGCCGCCGGGATCGACGATGTGATCCCGATGACCTACATCAACTCCAATGCCGCCATCAAGGCCTTCTGCGGCCGGAACGGCGGCGCCGTCTGCACGTCGTCGAATTCGGGCGCGGCGCTCGAGTGGGCCCTGGCCCGCGGCAGCCGCGTGCTCTTCATTCCAGACGAGCACCTGGGGCGCAACACCGCGCACCGCCTCGGCGTGCGCCTCGACGAAATGGCAGTGTGGGACCCTGCGGACGGCGAGGAGCAGGCCGGCCGGCTGCCGTTCGACAAGGCGAGAATCATTCTCTGGAAGGGGCACTGCTCGGTCCACATGAACTTCTCTGTCGAGCAGATCAACCGGCTTCGCGAGCGCCATCCCGGCATTCGCGTCATCGTTCACCCGGAGTGCCGCTTCGATGTCGTGCAGGCCTCCGACGAGAGCGGATCGACGGAGCGCATCATCGCGCGCGTGTCCGAGAGCGAGCCCGGGTCAGTCTGGGGTGTGGGCACCGAGATCAACCTCGTCAACCGTCTCGCCGCAACGCTCGCTCCCGAGCGAACCGTGCTGTCGCTCGAACCCTTCGGGTGCCGCTGCTCGACGATGTCCCGCGTCTCGCCCAACCACCTGCTCTGGGTCCTCGAGGAACTCGTTGCCGGACGCGTACCTAACCGCGTGTCGGTGCCCGTCGAGCAGAAGGAGTGGGCGCGCGTCGCCCTCGACCGGATGCTCGCGATCGGCTGACCGGATCCAGGTCGCGTGTCGCCGGGATCGCAGGTCCTCGCACCTCGGTCCTCGTGCCTCAGTCCTCATCCCTCGGTCCTCATACGACTCATCGTCGCCAGCCCCTTTCCCCAGGCCGTTGCCTGCTCCGGGCCCAGCCGCTAACATGGTTTGATTGGGTAAATCGAAAAAGGAGCCCTCGATGCACCAGCTGCCTTCGCTTCCGTACGACTATGCTGCCCTCGAACCGCACATCGACGAGATGACGATGCGGATACACCACACGAAGCACCACGGGACGTACGTGAACAACTTGAACTCCGCCCTCGAGAAGCACCCGGACCTCCATGACAGGAGCGCCGAGGACCTCCTGCGCCAGTTGAACTCGCTGCCCGAGTCGATCAGGACCGCGGTCCGCAACAATGGCGGCGGCCACGTCAACCACACGATGTTCTGGGCCATCATGACACCCGGCGGCGGGGGAGAGCCCTCGGGGGCGATCGCCGACGCCATCAAGTCCACCTTCGGCGGCTTCCAGGCCTTCAAGGACGAGATGAACAAGGCAGGCCTAGGCCGATTCGGGAGCGGCTGGGCGTGGCTCGTTGCCGAGAGTGGCAGGTTGAAGATCGAGAGCACGGCCAATCAGGACAGCCCCCTCATGGAAGGCAAGTGGCCGGTTGTCGGCGTGGACGTGTGGGAGCATGCGTACTACCTGAAATACCAGAACCGTCGGGCGGACTACCTTGCCGCGTGGTGGAACGTGATCGACTGGGCAGAGGTCAACAAGCGGCTGGCGCAGGCGCGGTAGGGCAATGCCGCCCGCTCTTCCGGCGGGTGGCGGACGCGGCGGCCGGCGACCCGAGGGCCGACTTCGACCGAAGAGATGAAGGCAGGTTACGGGTCGTCGGCGCCTGAGGGCGACTGGCAGGGCTTGCGGCCGTTGTCGATCATCGCTGCCGCTGCGAGCAGTTCGTTGGACGTCGGGAACTCGTCCTGGCGGCCCGCGACGAACACGTAGCGGATGGTGGAATCGCGGTCCACCAGGAAAACCGCCGGCCTCGCGATGTCCCAGGCGTCGAACCCGATCCTGTGCCACACGCCGTAGAGCTTCACCACAACGCGCTCGTCGTCTACGAGGATGTTGAAGGGCAGGCCTGTTTCCTCGATGTAGCGGCGCACTTTTTCGGACCTCTGGGTGACGACGGCGACAACCGACAGGCCGCGGGCCTCGTATTCGCGTGAGTCCCGTGCCAGTTCACCGAACCGGCGGCGACAGTTCGGTCACCAGGTGCCGCGGTGGAACGCCAGGAGGACGGGCCGCGCCGCCAGCGCCTCCAACAGCGACCACTTCTCCCCCTTCTGATTGGGCAGCGTGAAAGCCGGCGCCCTGTCGCCGGCCTTCAGGGTTTCGGAGTAGCCGCGAGGTGCCATCTCGGCGTTTCCTTCCCGCCATCCGCGTTCAGAACAGCGTCACTTCGACGACCTCGCCCTTTTCGACGATATCCGTCTGGGCAGGTATCTCGATGTAGCCGTCCGCCTGCGACATGCTGGTGATGTCGCCAGACGCCTTGAAGGCGGGCATCGCGACGCCGTCCACCAGCCGCACCGTGTAGAACTGGTGCCGCCCCGTCGTCGAGACGACCCTCTGGCCGAGCGGTGCCCGCACCGTTCGGAACACCGCCGCCGGCAGGCGTGCGATGCGGCGGACCAGCGGGACGAGGAGCATGTAGCCGTTGGACAGGCACGATGTGGGGTAGCCCGGCATTCCGACGACGGGCTTTCCGTCGATTAGGGCGAAGAGCGTGGGCTTGCCTGGCTTCACGGCGATGCCGTGGAAGAGGAGCGTGCCGCGCGACGCGACGACATCGACCATGAGGTCGCGTTCACCGACCGAGCTGCCTCCCGAGAAGACGATCGCATCGGAGTCGCGGCAGTCGTCAAGCGCGGTGCCGAGGGCCTCGACGGTGTCGGCGACGGTCGAGTGCCGGACAGCCACGCCGCCGTTCTCCGCGACGATTGCCGAAAGCGTGAAGCGGTTGATGTCGTAGATCTGCCCTGGGCCCAGGGGCGCCCCAGGGTCGACGATCTCGTTGCCTGTCGAGATGAGCGCGACGACAGGCTTCGCGAAGACTTCAACGGCGGTCACGCCGGTCGCTGCAATCGCACCGACCCGGCTCGGGTTCAGCACCTCTCCGGCGCGGAGGACGACCTGGCCGGCCTGGATGTCCGCGCCTTGCCGTCCCATGTTCTGTCGCGGGTGTACCGGGCTGAAGACCAGCACCTCGTCCGGCCCGGCCTTGTCTGTTTCCTCGACCATCACCACGGCGTCGGCGCCCTCGGGCATCGGCGCACCTGTCGCTATCTCGATGCACTCGCCGTGGCGAACCGGGCGGGTGGGCACCTGGCCGGTGTAGACGGTTTCCACGAGCCGGAGCTTCCTCGGTTCGAAAACGCCGGCGCCGAAAGTGTCCGACGCGATGACCGCATAGCCGTCCATGGCCGCGCGCGGGAACGGGGGCACGTCGAGCTTCGCTGCCACGTCGGACGCGAGGACGCGCCCGTTGGCTTCGGTCAGCCCCACCAGCTCCGTCCGTTCGATCGGGCGCGCCGACTCGTCCATGATCCGCCGCGCGTCGACGAGCGGAATCGTGTCCCTGATTGGACGCATCTCGCCTGGCATCAGCGCGAAGCCTCCCGCACGAGGTGGCCGAGTTCGGGGAGGATGAGCTTCGTCATGGCCAGTCTCACGGCGTTCTCGGAACCCGGCAGCGAGACGATGACTTTTCCACGCGCCATGCCCGCGCAGGCGCGGCTCATCATCGCGGCAGAACCGATCTCTTCGTAGCTGAGCATCCTGAAGAGTTCGCCGAACCCTTCGAGCCGCTTCTCGAGGAGAGCGTCGATGGCTTCGAACGTGGTGTCCCTCGACGTGATGCCAGTGCCGCCCGTCGTGATGATCACCTGGACGTCGGGCTTCTCGAGCTGGTCGCGAATAGCCTGTCGAACCTCCTCCGGCTCATCGCGCACGATCTTGCGCCCGGTCACCTGGTGGCCGCCCGCCCAGAGCAGGTCGAATATGGCGCGGCCGCTCGTGTCGGTGGCCTCCGTACGAGTGTCGCTGATCGTGAGGATGTAGACGTTGGCGACAGCAGGGGAGAGCTCCTTGTGCTCAATGTGTCCCATGCCTGGGATTATACCGGGCCCGGGCTGCGCACAGGCTGCCGGCTACTGGCAGGGCTGCGGGCTTCGCGGCTGCGGCTTTCAGCACAGGCGCCCTGTCAGCCGGAGACCGAGTGGTCAGAGCGGTGAAGAGCCTCCGGGAACGCCTGTCGGCCTCCCCCTTGCATGGCGTTGACCGACCGGGCTCGGGGTCGAGGTACGTCAAGGGACCAAATGGACCGCAGCCACGTAGGACGATACCAGCTTCTCGACAAGCTCGGCGAGGGCGGGATGGGCGTCGTCTACAAGGCGTTCGACCCGCTCATCCAGCGCGCCGTCGCGGTGAAGCTGGTCAACGCAGACCTCGATGATTCGCCCGACATGCGCCAGCGGTTCTTCGCCGAGGCGCGCGCCGTCGGCCGGTTGTCCCATCGGAACGTGGTGACGATTCACGACCTCGGCGAGGAAGACGGCCAGCCGTTCTTCGCGATGGAGTACCTCGAGGGCCTCGATCTGGGCGCGCGGATCCGAAGCCCTGAGACGATGAGCCTCGACAGGAAGCTCGATATCGTCAGCCAGGCCGCCGAGGGTCTCGCCTTCGCGCACTCGCGCGGCATAACGCACCGCGACGTAAAGCCCGCCAACATCTTCATCACGAACTCCGGGCAGGTGAAGATCCTGGACTTCGGCCTGGCGAGGCTGCCGGGTTCGCAGATGACGAGGAGCCGGACGCTTCTCGGCACGATCAACTACCTGGCACCAGAGCAGGTCCGCGGCGACCCGGCCGACCAGCGCACCGACATCTTCTCGCTCGGCGTCGTCTTCTACGAGCTCCTGACGGGACGGGCCCCTTTCGAGGGAGGCTCGTTCGCAACGACGCTGCACAAGATCCTCACCGAGGTGCCCGAGCCGGTGACCGGCCTCGACCCCTGCGTTCGCCCGGAGGTTTCAGCAATCCTCGACCGCGCTCTGGCCAAGGCGCCCGAAGAACGCTACCAGGAGGTGGCCGAACTGCTCGCGGACCTTGCCGAGTGCCGCCGGGCGCTCCGAGGCTCCGACTGCGCCCGAAGGACGTTCGAGGAGGAGCCAGCGAGCCACGGCGCGCAGCCGGGCCTCGATGTGCTGCCGCCGATCTCGGCGAGGGCAGTCGCGCCCGGGTCCGGGGCGCGCCGGCAGGCGGCGGCCGTGGCCACTCCTCCTCCCGCTTCCCGCGTGTCGGGCGGCCACGAGCCGGCAAGCGGCGGCAGCAGGCTGCTGCGGATCGCCGCCGTGGCCGCACTGCCCCTTTCCCTGGCGGTCGCGCTGCTTGCCGGGTGGTGGTTCCTGAAGACCAGCGACGGGACAGGTGCGCTCCGCAGCGGCGACGCGAGCCAGCAGGCGCATTCGGCAACGCTCGGGACCGCAACGCCGGCATCGCCGACCGCCGGCAGCCCCGCATCGCGGGCCGCGCCGACTCTCGGGGTTGGTCCGGTGCCCGGGGTGGGGACTGGACCGTTGCCCGGGCAGCCAGGAGCGAGGCCCCCCGTCGAGGCGGGCGCCGGGGCCACATCAGGCGCCGCCGGGGCAGGGGCCGCGCCGCCGGGGGCTGGCAGCCGCCAACCGCAGGCCGGCCAAACCGACAACGCCGCGCCGCCTGCCTCGCCAGTGCCTTCCGCGCGCCCTTCTGATTCATCCGACCGACCGGCCGACGATCCGAGGGTCAGGCGATCGGCCAGCGATGCGATGGTCGAAGTCGGAAAAGGAAGGGCAGTCGCTGACGCAGTCTCGGCGCAGGTTCTCGCGCCCGACGCCTACCGGCGGGCAGAAGAGGCCGAGTCGGATGGCCGCGCGCTCTTCGGCAAGAGAGAGTTCGCCAGGGCCGCGGTGCGCCTGCACGAGGCGGCCGGCTTGTTCCGGCTGGCTGAGATAGAAGGGCGAGCCGAGCAGCTGAGGCATGCGGAGGCCGACCGTGTGAGAAGCAGGGCTCTCGAGCGGGCCGCCGCGGCACGCGATGCCTTCGGCGAAGCGCGGGCGCAGGCCGGGCGCGCCGGCGCCGAGAAGCACTCGGCGCAGGTCTTCAAGGACGCTCTCGACCGGGCGAACTCGGCCCAGCGGTCGTTCGATCGCGGCGACTACGACGCCGCCGCAGGCGCTTTCGAGGCGGCAGGTAGACGGATGGAGGAGGCGCGGCAGCAGGCCGAACGGGAGTCTGCCGCCCTTGCCGCCTCTCAGCCGCCTTCACCTCCGGCGCCGCCGCCGGCTCCGATGCCGGACGAGCGCACAGTGGCCGAGAAAGCGGTCCGCGACGTGCTCGCCCGCTACGAGGCGGCATTCGAAGCTCGCGACGTTGCGGCGCTCGAGCGGATCTGGCCGGGCCTCCGGGAGAACGAGAAGCGGCAGATACGCGCCCAGTTCGACAACGCCAGCCGCGTCGAAGTCGACCTCCTCGACCCGCGGGTAACGATCGCGGACGGCGCGAATTCGGCGACCGTTGTCGCGCGGCGCCGATACCGGCTCGAAACCCACCAAGGCGAGCGGCTGCAGGCCGAGACCACCGCGCGGTTCACTCTTCGCCGCGGTGACAGCGGGTGGGTCATCGCGTCATTCGAGACGGTTGGGTGATCGCCTCCAGAGGGATGGATTGAGTGCCCATTCGCTGAAAGCTGATTGCTGAAAGCTGATCGCTGACCGCTGATCGCTGTCAAGGAGACAATCGATGTTTCGATTCGCCGCCCCCGCCTGTCTGTGCCTCCTGCTGGGGTCGCCCGTTCATGCCGCAGCCCAGGCGCGCGTCGACAAGCTCGCCCTGGTCTTCCAGGAGATCTTCGGCCCGAACGGCCTGCGCGTCAGCAGCGAGCAGGTCCTGCCGGACGGCTCCACGCACACCGCGCACTTCAACAGCGCCTTCCAGTCGAACTTCAACCAGATGAACGTCGCCCTGGCCAGCCAGCTCACTTCCTTGCCGCTGCCTTCGCCGGCCTCGGGCTTCACCTACGCCTTCGACGGAGCTACCGGGACGTTCGTGCGCTCCACCCAGTCGTTCGGCCCCATACTGACCGACCGGGCGGAGACGATCGGCCGCGGCAAGTTCTCGTTCGGCTACGCGGTGCAGTTCTTCTCGTTCGACACGCTCGAAGGGATGGACCTCAGCGCGGTGCCGGCCGTCTTTACGCACGACGACTTCCAGCTCGGCGGCGGGCGGACGGATGTCGTGACGACGAGGAACTCGGTCGAGGTATCGGTTGCACAGGCGACAGGGGTGCTGACCTACGGCATCACGAACAGGCTCGACGTCTCGGTTGCCGTCCCGCTCGTCCACACGCGCCTCTCGGTCCGGTCCGACGCGCACATCATCCGGGTGGGGACGCCGGACGATCCGGCAATCCACTTCTTCCGCGACGACGAGATGATCGACGGCCACGGGTCGGACAGGCAGTTCTTCTCGAGCGGCAGCGCAACCGGCCTCGGCGACGTGATCGTGCGGCTCAAGGCCACCGCCCTCCGCGAGGGGCTTCGGGCGCTCGCCTTCGGTGTCGATGTTCGCGCACCGACGGGAGACGAGATGGACCTGCTCGGCGCCGGCGCCGCCGGCGTCAGGCCCTTCGTCGCCTTCTCGTTCGCCAGGGGCCGCGTCTCGCCGCATGTCAACGTCGGGTACCAGTGGAATGGAAGAAGCGTCCTGGCTGGCGATGTCCGAGGTCTCGCCAAATCGCGGCTGCCCGATCACGTGCTTTATGCAGTCGGCGCTGATGTGGGCGTGAACGCCCGCCTGACGCTTGCGCTCGATCTACTCGGCGCCCGCATCATCGACTCGCCGCGCATCGTCGGCCGTTCCTTCACGGCCTCCGGGCCCGGCGGGACGGTCACGCTTCCGGACATCGGCTACGAGGTCTCGACGTTCTCGACGGCGTCGGGTGCTGCAGGATTCAAGATGAACGTGGGCAAGAGCCTGCTGGCGGCGTTCAACCTGCGTTTCAAGATCGGCGACGCGGGGCTTGGCGACCGGGCCGCAGTGCTCGCGGGGGTCGAGTACGGGTTCTGATCGGAGCCCGTCGAAGGCGAAGCATCGATATCTCGGACACGAAGGCCGGGCGCCGCGGTGCCTAGGCATCCGGCACTCCGGCGTTCTGCCGGCACCACGGGTTTGTTGTACGATGAGCGCCATGGTCCTGCAGCGCTCTCGCCTCACCACCGTCGTCCTCGTCATGCTCGTCTCTTGCGGCCTCGGCGCGGTCGTATCGACCCAGGATCGGAAGGCCAGGCAGGAAGCGCGCGAGCAGGCGGCGCTCCAGAAAGCGGCCGAGAGGTGGGTCCAGCAGACGCTCGCGAAGATGACGCTGGACGAGAAGATCGGCCAGCTCATCGTCCCGTCGCTGAACTCCACTTTCACGAGCGCCGACTCCGACGCCTATGACGAGCTCGCCGGGCTCGTCCGCGACCTGAAGATCGGCGGCATCCACGTCTTTGGCGGGGGCGAAGCCCTTCCCGGTGTCATGCTCGACCCGCAGTGGGGCGCGACCGGAATAGCCCGGAAGGGCGACCCGTACGCGGCTGCTGCGCTGCTCAACCGCCTGCAGAAGGAGTCGGCCATCCCGCTGCTCGCCACCGCAGACTTCGAGGGCGGAGGAGGCTACATCCTGAACGGGACAACGCGCTTCCCGCGCGGGATGGCGTTCGGGGCCGCGCGCGACCCGGACCTCGCCTTCAGGGCGGGGCAGGCCGTGGCCGCCGAGGGGCGGGCGATAGGCGTCCACGTCGACTACTACCCCGTAGTTGACGTCAACAACAATCCCCGGAACCCGATCATCAACATCCGCTCGTTCGGCGAGGACGTGGCGCTCGTTTCCCGGATGGCGACCTCGTACATCCGCGGCGTGCAGGCAGGCGGCATGCTGTCGGCCGCAAAGCATTTCCCTGGACACGGCGACACCGCCACCGACACGCACCTGGGGCTGGCGCGCGTCGATCACCCACGATCGCGCCTGGACCAGGTGGAGCTGGCTCCTTTCAGGGCGGCAGTCGAAGGCGGAGTGGACGCGGTGATGTCGTCGCACATAATCCTCCCGGCCCTCGATCCCGAGAACCTGCCGGCCACGCTCAGCAGGCCGATGCTGACGGGCCTGCTTCGCGGCGAGATGAAGTTCCAGGGCCTCATCTTCACCGACTCGATGTCGATGTACGCCATCTCGAAAGAGTGGCCGCCGGCAAAGGCTGCGGCGATGGCGGTCAGGGCCGGCGCGGACTTCGTTTTGCACTCCCCCGACAGCCGGGCGGCGTTCGGCGGGATCAAGGCCGCGGTAGAGAGCGGCGAGATAGGCATGGAGCAGATCGACCGGTCGGTCGAGCGGATCCTGAAGGTAAAGGCGAAGCTCGGCTTGCACCGCAACAGGCTGGTGGACCTCTCTGAGATCGACGCGAAGGTGGGCACCCGCGCCACGGCTGCGATATCGCGCGAGGTGTGCGAGCGGGCTGTGACCCTGCTCAAGGACGACCGCAACGAGGTGCCGCTGCCGGTCCCGCGCGATGCCCACCTGCTCTACCTGTCGGTCCTCGATTACCCGAACGGATGGCGCGAGGGTGCACCGAGCCGCGCGTTCGTGCCCGCACTGAAGCAGCGTTGGCCGAACGTCACGGCGGTCCAGATCTCGGACAGGACGACTCCCTCCGAGTTCGACCTCGTGCGAGCGCTCGCGAGGCGGGCGGACGCAGTCGTGGCGTCCGTCTTCGTCCGCATAGCGTCGTACTCGGGGCGAATGGATCTTTCGCCCCAGGCCACAGCGCTCCTCGATGGCATCGCCGCCGCAGGCAAGCCCTTCGTCGTGGTCTCGTTCGGGAGCCCCTACGTGGTCATGGCGATGCCCAAGGCGCCGGCGGTGCTCCTGGCGTACGACTTCGTGGACGAGATGGAGGTGGCGGCGGTGCGGGCGATAGCCGGTGAGATCCCGATTCGAGGCAAGCTGCCGATTGCGATGCCCGGGATGTTCGAGGTCGGCCACGGGCTTGAGCGGGCTGCCCGCTCGACCAACGGACGGTAAGAGGACCGCGTTCGATCGACAGCCGGCGGGGGCGCTCGTGTCAACCGCGCCCAGGCCTTCGACCGGCGGAGTTCCGGGAAGGACCTGTCAGGACCCGACGCCGTACTCGCGCAGCTTGCGGTACAGGTTGCGCTCGCTGATCCCCAGCACCTTCGCGGCCTGTCCACGGTGGCCGTCGGTCGCGCGCAGGACCGCCTCGATGTGGTCGCGCTCCATCTGATCGAGCGTCGGCAGGGCAGTGTCCCGGCCGGCGCAGCCGGTGAAGCGGCTGGCCGTTCTCCCGCAACGGATCTCGTGCGGCAAGTGATCAGGCAGGATGTCGGATCCGTCGCAGACGATTGCCGCTGCTTCCACGACGTGCGCCAGCTCGCGCACGTTTCCAGGCCACGGGTGAGCCTGCAGCAACTCGATTGCGGCCGGCGACAACTGCTTGCGGAAGCCATATCTCTCGTTCAGCCGGCCGGTGAAGTGCTTGGCGAGCAGCGCCACGTCCGTGGGCCTTTCCCTGAGCGGCGGAACGACGATCGAGATCGTGCTGAGGCGGTAGTACAAGTCCTCGCGGAACAGGCCCTGCTTCACCATGGCTGCGAGGTCGCGGTTGGTCGCCGCGATCACGCGGACGTTCACCGTGATCTCCGCGGTGCCCCCTACGTGCCTGAATGTCGACGTGTCCAGAACTCGCAGGAGTCTCACCTGAGTGGCCAGGCTGACCTCCCCGATCTCGTCGAGGAAGATGGTCCCCCCGTCGGCCACCTCGAAGAGGCCGGGCTTGGCGCGGTCGGCGCCGGTGAAAGCGCCGCGCTCGTGTCCGAAGAGCTCGCTTTGAAGCAGGCTCTCCTGGAGCGCGGCACACTCGACGGTCACGAAGGGATGCGACCGCCGCGGGCTTCGCGCGTGCAGCAGCTTTGCGATCAGCTCCTTGCCGGTCCCCGTTTCCCCCGTGACGAGCACCGTCGAGCTCGCAGGCGCGACGCGTTCCACCATGGCCATCAGCCGACGGAAGGCCGGGCCTTCGCCGACCAACGACCCGCCCGGGTCCGCAGGGGTCAGTCCCCTTTCGAGCAGGCTGGCCCGGTTGCGAAGCGCCCGCCGCTCCACGGCTCGCCGCAGCCGCAGTTCCAGCTCGTCCAACGGGCACGGCTTCACGACATAGTCGAAGGCGCCCCTGCGGATGGACTCGATGGCCGTGTCGATCGAAGCGTGCCCGGTCATCATGACGACCTCGGTTCCCGCCGCCGCCTCGTTCAGCGCCTCGAGCACCTCGAGGCCGCTCATGTCCGGAAGTCGCAGGTCGAGCAGCACGACATCCGGCCCGGTTTCCGCGGCCTTGCGGATTGCCTCGGCGCCCGACGCGGCTGCGACTACTTCATATCCCAGGCGGCGCAGCTCTCCAGTCATGACCCGCCGGAACACCTCGTCGTCGTCCACGAGCAGCAATCGCTTGTCCTTCACGAGGCCAGCTCCTCCGTGGCTCACCGGGCGCCGGGTCCTGAACGAACGGCTCGTCGGCGAACGTCCGAATCCGAATGGAAGGAATCAGCGGCGCCAGCCGCAAGCGCCGGCAGCGTGATGTCGAACACCGCTCCCCCACCCTGGGCGTTGGCCACGGCAATCTCGCCGCCCCACTTCCTGACGAAGTTCAGCGACATGAACAGTCCGAGGCCGGTGCCGCCTTCGCGCAGCCCGACGAAGGGCTCGAAGATGCGCCGGTGGAACTCGGGCGGGATGCCGCAGCCGTTGTCCTGCACGCGGATCCGGACCGGGTCGCCTCCCTCCGCCCCGACGAGCACGCGGCCGCCTGCCCGGCACGCCTGAACGGCATTCAGCACGATGTTGATGAGCGCGTGCTCGAGTTCCGCCTCGTCCGCGCGGACGAGCAGACCCGGTTTCGCCGGCAGCACGTCGATCGTCACGTTTGCCGCACGGGCAGAAGGCGACACCAGCCTCACGGCGACATCCACCGCCTGGCTCACGTCCACGATGTCTCCCGGTGACGGCCGACCGCGGGCGAACCGCAGGAAGTTCTGCGTCACGCCGCGGCAGCGCAGCACCTGCTCCCGCGCGATGGATGCGTTCTCGGCCACGCGGTCCGTCCCGGTGCCGGCCGCAAGGTCCCGCAGAATGCCCTCGACGCACATCAGGACCGTGCCGAGCGGCGTGTTGAGTTCGTGCGAGAAACCGGAGGCGAGCAGGCCGAGCGACGCGAGCCGGTGGGACTCCGCCAACCGTGCTTCGGCTGCACGGCGCTCGGAGATGTCCCGCCAGACCTCGACGACATAGGGCACGGCGCCGTTCGTGTCCCTGATGGGCGAGGTGTGAATTTCCTCCCACGTCACTGAGCCGTCGAGCGAACGCCGCTCGCATATGCGCACCTGGCGTTCCCCGCTCCGCAGGCAGGCGTTTGCCGGGCAGTCGCCCGCGCCGCACGTCCCGCCTCCCGCGTGCGCGCACCCTCTCCCCACGACCTCTTCGCGCGGCCGTCCGGCTCGCCGCACGAACGCATCGTTTGCAGCGACAATCCGCCGATCGGCGTCCAGCACCGCGATCCCGTCGTCGATGCTGTTGATGATCGTCTCGAGGCGCTCGCGCTGTTCGCCGACCTCCTTGACCAGGCCCGTGACCGCGTCGGCCATCGCGTTGAACTCGGAGCCCAGCCACGAGATCGTGTCCGATCCGGTCACGGGGACGCGGCGGTCGAGATCGCCCGCGGCAATGCGCCGGGCCGTGGTCTCGAACCGCTGGAGGCGGCGGAGGACGACCACGCGTACCACCCCGCCGACAGCCCCGACGAGCGCCAGCGTGAAGAGTGCGGCGCCCGCGGCCATCCACCTCACGTCGCTGTTCAGAGCTGCCCGCACTTCGCCGACGTCCTTGTCGAGGACGAGCACGCCGTTCATCCGGTGCGACGGGTCGTGGCACGCGTGGCAGCGCGGAGCGTTGGGGATCGGTATGACGGTCCGGAGCACTTCGCCGCCGCGGTCCTCGATCACGCGGCTGGACATTCGTTGAGCCGCCGGAAACTGGTGGCATGCCTGGCAGGTTGGAGAAGTCAGCGCGGATTCGCCCGACCCCGGTTCCGCGGCAGGCGGAGCCGCATAGCGGAGCGCGCCCTGGCGGTCGAAGATCAGAACGCGCTCGATTCGAGGCTGTCGGCCGAAGACTTCGACCATCCGGCCGACCAGTGTCCGGTCGTTCTCCATCATCTGGTGCTCGAGCGCGGCCCGAATCAGCTCGCCATCTGCGATGGCCGTGGCACGCGACATCTCGAGCATGGTCTGGAAGTGGTGGGACGAGTAGAAGTATCCGGCCGCCGTGGACGCGAGGCTCACTGCCACGCTGATTCCCGCGGCCAGACCGACCGTCAAGCCGGTGAGGCGGCGCCTGATCGCCATGTCGGGGATGCTTGGATACTGACAGAGATGCCACCACTGGTCAATCGGTTCGAGCACCGTCCGGGCTCACGTCAAGCTCATCGCCGAAGCTCGTCGGATCGGCGGAGCGGCGCTGACGGAAAGTCAGAGGGCGCCTGACATGCTGGCAGGCCCCGGGGTCGTGCCTGTGGAGGATCGCTTCGAAACACGCCTCGGTTCGCGCTGCCTGGACTGGCATCGGACCTGCTCTTCTCGACCGCGAAGGCTGGAAAACAGATCCCGGCGAACGAAGGCGAGGGCCCTCAGTCTTCGCCACTCGGTCCTTGCTGGCATCCCGGGTCTCGGCACTCGAGAGGAGGCTCACGTGGATCTCGTCCTGACCGTTGTGATCCTTGGCATCGCCGAAGTCGTCGTCCTCGGCATGGCACTCCGCGCCTTCGACCGGGCCGAAGAGCGGCGGGCGCAGCTCGAGGTACCGAGGTCTGTCAAGAGGGAGCAGGCGCCGGGCCGCTTCTTTGCGGATCCCGCAGTGTCGGTCACCTACGACAGGGCCCGGCTCGACTCGCTCCTCATGCAGCTCGAACGGCACGTGCGCCTCGAGCAGGCTGCCGCCGAGTCGTTCCTGCAGAACCCGACTGCCGAGTCGCTGCACCATCGCACTTCGTCCCCGTTCCAGATGGCGAACTGAAGCACGTTCGATGACGGCGGCTTTCGAGCCGCCGCTCGGGAGAAAAGCCCATGACCAATAGCATTACGACGGGCGTGGACACGGAGCTCTTTCACGGGCTCGACGCCGAGGCCGCCCGCAGGCTGGCGGCGCTCGGCGTCAAGACCGTGGTCCCGGCCGGCAGCCTCCTGTTCGCGCTGGGGGCCCCGGCTGACACCGTGTTCCTCATCGAGCGCGGGCGCATCTCGTTGACCCTGCCGGTGCAGCTTCAGGGTAGAGAAGTGGACCTGCTCGTCGAGGAGAAGGTGGCAGGCCAGATGGTGGGGTGGTCGGCCCTGATCCCCCCTCACCGCTTCACGCTGAAGGCCGCCGCGCCGGTCGAGGCCGAGGTGCTGGGGCTCTCTCGCGCCGCCCTTCTCGACCACTTCGCCGGCAATCCCGAGGTCGCCTATCTGGTCACGCGCAACATAGCCGCGGTCGTGGGGCAGCGGCTCCAGGTCTTTCAGACGATGTGGCTGCGGCAGATGCAGCGCGTGGTGGAGCAGCACGCGGCGTGACGGAGATTCCGATGCCGCGCTGCTTCTGGCCGATCGCCGTTGCTCTGCTCACCGCATGTTCGGCCGTCCCGGGACACCAGACGAATGCCGCGCCGGGCCAGGAAACGGGCGCATGGCGAACCGAGGCGGCAACGGCGGCGAAGGGTATGGGCCCCTCGCGTGCAGGCGACCGCGTCGAGGTTCCTCCGCCTCCCTTCACAGAGGGCATCTTCCCCTGCAGCGCGTGCCATGCAGGCATGCCGGTCGACCGCGAACGCCGGGACCTGGTGGAGATGCACGGCGAGATCGTCCTGTCTCACGACGAAGAGCACCGCTGGTGCCTCGACTGCCACGACGCGGAAGACCGCGACGTGCTGCACCTGGCAGGCGGCGAGAAGGTCCCCTTCGAGGAGTCGTACCTGCTTTGCGGACAGTGTCACGGCGAGAAGCTGCGCGACTGGCGGGCTGGAGTGCACGGGCGGAGGAGCGGCGAGTGGAACGGTCAGAAGACGTACCTGCTGTGCGCGCACTGCCACAATCCGCACCAGCCGCGCTTCAAGCCGATAGCGCCGGAGCGCGCGCCGCGGCGGCCGTTCCGAGGGGCCGAAAAAGAATCCGGGACCGATCTTTCACGCACAGAAACGGTGAGACGAGATGACCGACGATGAGCGTCGCGGAGTCAGCAGGCGGCAGTTCGCCTCGGTCGCCGCGGCTGCGGCTGCCGGGTGGCTGATGACCGCGTGCGGTCCGCGCCGGCTGCACGAGATGCCGAAGGAACGCATTCGCTCGGCGCTCGCCGAGATGGAGCGGGAGTACAGCGAACGCTTCGGCACCGCGGTGCGGGTGTCCGACGCTCCGGCCGCTCCAGGGGTTCTTTTCGGCTATGCGCTCGACCTGTCGCGGTGCATTGGCTGCCGGCGCTGCGTGTACGCGTGCGTGGAGGAGAACAAC
Source organism: Vicinamibacterales bacterium (assembly GCA_041947015.1). Taxonomy (GTDB): domain Bacteria; phylum Acidobacteriota; class Vicinamibacteria; order Vicinamibacterales; family Fen-181; genus JBHGBL01. The sequence goes on along the minus strand of JBHGBL010000006.1, from coordinate 236,221 downwards.
CAGTCGCGCGATCCCGAGGTGCACTGGATCCGCGTCCTGGCGATGGCGAACGACAAGGGCATCGACTTCGCCCACGCGGACCCGTACTACGAATCCGAGGTCGTTCCCGAAGACGGCCGCTTCTACGTCCCGGTGTCGTGCCAGCAGTGCAGGAACGCGCCGTGCACGAAGGTCTGCCCGACCGGGGCCACGTGGACCGAGCCCGACGGCATCGTCGTCGTGGACTACGACTGGTGCATCGGCTGCCGCTACTGCATGGCGGCGTGCCCCTACGGCGCCCGGCACTTCAACTGGGGCGAGCCGGCGATCCCGACCGCGTCGCTCAACCCGGAGACGCATGTCCTCGGCAACCGGCCGCGGCCGAAGGGAGTCGTGGAGAAGTGCACCTTCTGCATACAGCGCGTCCGCGACGGCCGCTACCCGGCGTGCGTCGAAGCGTGCCCGGCCGGTGCGCGGAAGTTCGGGAACCTCCTCGACCCTCAAAGCGAGGTCCGCTACGTCCTCGAGCACAAGCGCGTGCTGGTGCTCAAGCAGGAACTGAACACGCTCCCCAAGTTCTTCTACTTCTATGGCGCCTGAGCCCGACTCGAAGCTCGTGCACGGCTTCTTCCGGTTCGCGGCCGGGAGCGCGCGGCTTGCGCTGCGGGGCAACAGTGCCTACTGGGCGTGGCTCGCGTTTCTCGCTGCACTGATTCTCTCCGGGGCGGCTGCCTACGCGCGCCAGCTCTCGGAAGGCCTGGCGGTCACGGCGATGCGCGACCAGGTGAGCTGGGGCTTCTACATCGGCAACTTCACTTTCCTGGTTGGCGTTGCGGCGGCGGCGGTAGTCCTCGTCATTCCAGCGTACGTATACGACTGGAAGCCGATCCGCGAGATAGTGATCTACGGCGAGCTCCTGGCGACAAGCGCGATCCTCATGTGCCTGCTCTTCGTGATCGTGGACATCGGCCGGCCGGATCGCTTCTGGCACCTCGTTCCGCCGGCCGGACGCCTGAATTTCCCGCGGTCGATCCTGGCGTGGGACGTCCTCGTCCTGAACGTCTACTTCGTCATCAACCTCGTCGTGGCGACGCATATCCTCTACCGGGCGTTTCACGGCCGGCACCACGCGAAGCGGCTGGTCGTGCCGCTCGTGCTGCTCTCGATCCCCATGGCCGTCGGCATCCACACGGTCACAGCGTTCCTCTACAACGGCCTTGCCGCGCGGCCGTACTGGAACTCGTCGATCCTGGCGCCGCAGTTCCTGGCCTCTGCCTTCTGTTCGGGACCAGCGATTCTGCTCATTGTCTTGCAGCTGCTTCGACGCTTCACGCGGTTCGAAATACAGGACCAGGCGATATGGAAGATCGCGGAGCTCATGGCGTACGCGATGTTCCTCAACCTGTTCCTCCACGGGGCGGAGGCTTTCAAGGAGTTCTACTCTGACACCGAACACCTGCTCTACACGCGTTACTGGTTCCTCGGCCTGAACGGACACCGCACACTGGTTCCTTACGCCTGGACGGCCATCGGCCTCAACCTCGCAGCGTTTCTCTTGTTCATCGTCCCCGCGGCCCGGCGCCACTGGTTGTCGTTGAACCTCGGCTGCCTTGCGACCTACTCGGGCTGTTACATCGAGAAGGGAATGGGCCTCATCATCCCCGGCCTGACGCCCGACGCCCTCGGCGAGATCTATGAGTACGTTCCGTCCTGGACCGAGCTGCAGGTTGCCGCTGGGGTGTTCTCGATAGGCTTTCTCGTGTTCACGCTCATGCTCAAGGTCGCCGTGCCGATCTCCCTCGGGGAGTTCGGCTCGAGGGCGGCCGACGCCTGTTCGGAGTCCGGATCCGGCGCGGGCGGTCGAACGCCGGTGCGCGCGAGGTGAGACACCGGGCCCGGGGGAGCCGAACGCGAGGCAACAGAACTGGCCGGCCGCGTCCGGCCCGACCGTTACTGCGTGATATAATTCCATGTTCTGGTTCCGTAATTCCGCCCGCGCGCGCCCTTAGCTCAGTTGGATAGAGCGTCTGGCTACGAACCAGGAGGCCGCAGGTTCGAGTCCTGCAGGGCGCGCCATCCGCCTCCGCGGCGGTCCCAGATCCTATTCAACCTCTTCCCGCCGCCTCGGCGGATGGCGCGTGAGTGCTTGTGCCTCGCCGTAGCTCCGCCAGGAGCGAAGGCGGGCAGGGCGCGCCAAATCACAAACTTACAGCCCCGTGTTCTATCGCCGGAACCGATTGTGAACAATCCGGTCGGCGGGCAGTCTATCGACGGCGTGCTGCCCGAACGCGTCGTAGTGAGAACCGGCCAATGAAGTCGTAGCGGTACCTGGGGCCATAGTCGACCCACAGCTCCTCGCCCGCGGCGATGTCCCGCAGGGCGACTATCTTCACAAACGGGGGCTCACAGATCTTCTCGAATCGCACGTTCTGGAACTCGGGCGGAGCGTAGTTCATTCTCGTGAAGACGTTGCCCTCGATCCCGTCGATAGTGGTGAGGCCGCCCGTGTACGGCCTCGCGCAGTCCGGCAGCCCCATCATGTACTGCCACCGGTTCGCCGCCGCCCGGCGCAGGTACTCCTCGTCGGTGATGAACTCCCCGGTGTAGGCCCCGAGTTATGCCCCTTCTCGATCGCCACCTTTGCGAACACGCCATTCCCGGCGTGGGGAATCTTCGACGTCCTGATCTCGAGGTTCTTCTCGTACGGCGTCTGACCGGCGGACAGTATGACGGCTGCCACTGGAGCGATCGCCGGGAGCAAGCGGCGCAAACTGGGTCGAGTCTCCTCGGCCTCCTCTCTCGGCTGTTCGCCATGCCCGCGCGCAGCGAACCGCTCTCTTTACCACGTCCGCGCGAAGCGGCGGCAAAGCCGGTGGTGACCAGTGCGACCACGCCGGTCCAGAGCAGCGCTCGCACTGGTGCCTCCTTGTCCGTTGCGCGGATTCTACCGCAGGGGCCCGGGGGAGCGGGCATCACCGGGACGCCGCTGTCACGGCGGGGCCGCAGCGGGGTCCTGGGAAGCCGCCTGGAGACTGGTTAGAATCCGCCTGTCGCGGTTGTTGCCCCATGGAGGGAACCCCCATGAAGAAACGAGTCTGGAGTCTGGTCCTGGCGACCACGCTGATTCTTCCCGTGGGCATGGCCAGCACCGCCGGCTTCGACAAGGCCGAGTACTCCGCCCGCAGGGCGCGCCTCATGGAGAAGATAGGTGACGCGGCAGCAGTCTTCCTTGGTGCCGTTACGCCCGCCGGCGACTACGAGTTCCGCCAGGGGCACGACTTCTTCTACATGACCGGCGTCGACATTCCTGGCGCCTTCCTGGTGGTGGACGGCCAGAGGAAGGAGAGCACCCTCTTCTTCACGATGGACGAGAAGACCGCCGACGGCGAAGGCATACCCGTGGGCCTGGTGAAGGACCCTGTAGCCTACACCGGCATCGAGAGGGCGATGCGGGCCGAGGAGTTCAGCAGCTATCTCGCTGGTCTCGCCCGTCGTGCTTCGGCTCTCTACACCATGTTCAAGCCCGAGGAGCTCGGCCGGGAGAACGGCAACGAGAAGCTGGCCGCGCTGCAGACGACGATGACCCTCGACCCGTGGGACGGCAGGTTGACGCGCGAGCTCCAGTTCGTCGCACACCTGCGCGACCGGTTCCCGCAGCTCGACGTCCGCGACTGCTCGCCAATCGTCTGGGACCTTCGGAAGTTCAAGAGCGCAGCCGAGCTGGAGCTGATGCGGCGCGCGGGGCAGATTGGCGTCAAGGCGCACAAGGCGGTCATCGGCTCCACCCGGCCAGGCGTCTCCGAGAAGGCCTTGGCGTCGGTTTTCGAGTTCGTGTCCAAGAAGGAGGGTGCCCGGGATATCGCCTTCTCCACGATCATCATGTCGGGCAAGAACCACGCCTACGGCCACTACCACGCCTACACCCGGACTCTGAAGGCCGGCGATTTCCTGATCCTGGACGCCGGGTCCGACTACGAGAACTACCATGTTGACATCTCGACGACGTTTCCCGCCTCCGGCAGGTTCACACCCCGGCAGAAGGAGCTCTACGAGGTGGCGCTCGCCGTCCACGACGTGTGCGAGAAGAACTACCGGCCGGGCGTGAGCTTCAGCGAGGTCGGCGCGAAGGTGGATGCCTACCTGAAGGAGAACGGCCTCGGGGCCTACGCGAACGACTTTCGCGGCATCGTCCGCCTCGGCGGCTACAACCATTTCATCGGGCTGGCGACGCACGACGTGGCCGGGACTTTTGCAGGCCAGAACGAGCTGCTCGTGCCCGGTCTCGTTTTCGCGTGCGACATCCAGCTGTTCCGCCTGGATGAGGAGATCGGCATCCGGATCGAGGACACGATAGCGATCACCGAGGACGGTTACGAGAACCTGTCTGCCGGTCTGCCGCGAACGGTCGCCGAGATCGAGGCCGCGATGAGGGAGGACGGGCTTCTCCAGATTCTGGCAGCTAGGGGTTATTGAGGCAGCGTGCGGCGGTGTAACGCCGCCGGCACATGCGTGGGGAGACGACAGATGCTCAGAATCCTCCGCGTTCTGCTCCTCCTTCTGGCCTTCGCCGTGCCCGCCGCGGGCCAGCAGGTTGACTGGTCCACCAAGCCGCTCCAGTCGGAGCGGAGCCGCTCCTACGACGCCATCCACTACCTGATTGCGATCGAGCTGGACCTCGACGCGAGGACTTTCGGTGGCTACACCACCGTCTCGCTCAAGTCGCTGAGGGACGGACTGGAAACGTGTGTCCTGGACGCCGAGGAATTCACCGTCACGCGCGTTGTGAGCGACTGGGGCGAGCCGCTGAAGTTCGAGCAATCGGCGACCGAGCTGATTGTGCACATGGACCATCCCCTCGCGCTCGGCGAGACGCGCTCGTTCACCTGCTTCTACGAGGGCAAGGACCCGAAGATCGGGCTTCGCTTCGTTGCCCAGTCTGACGCCAACCCGCAGCTCGTGTTCTCCGACTCCTTCCCGGACCACGTCCACCACTGGTTTCCGTGCTTCGATTACCCGAACGACAAGGTCACGAGCGAGATCGTGGCGAAGGTGGCGTCCGGCCTCAAGGTCGCGGCGAACGGCCGGCTGATTAGCGTCCTCGAAGACCCGGCGTCCATGACCGTTACCTACCACTGGTCGCAGGACCTGCCCCACTCCACGTACCTGATCTTCTTCGCCGCCGCCCCGTACGTGGTCGTGCACGATTCGTACAAGAGCCTCCCCGTCAACTACTGGGTCTACCCGCAAGACGGGGAGAAGGTCCAGGCGACGTACGGCAAGACGCCGAAGATGATCGAGTTCTTCAACCGGACGTTCGGTTACGACTACCCATGGCAGAAGTACGACCAGGTCTCCGTTCCGTCGAAGGGCGGCGCCGAGAGCACGTCCGCAACGGCCATGACCCATCGCATCATGGTCAGCGACAGGAACGAGGCCGACTTCCCGGCCATCGGCATCGTCTCGCACGAACTGGCGCACCAGTGGTGGGGCGACCTGATCACACTCAGGAGTTGGGCCCACACCTGGTTGAACGAGAGTTTCGCCACGTACTCGGACTACCTGTACTGGCGATACGACAAGGGTGAAGACGAGGGAGCCGTCAACCTGCTGAACAAGCTCAACAGCTACCTCCGGGAGGCGAAGACGCGATACATCCGGCCAATCGTCTCCGGTCGATACGAGAAACCGGGAGACATGTTCGACGCGCACACCTACCCGAAAGGCGCACGCGTTCTGCACATGCTGCGGGACATCCTCGGCGACGAGTCGTTCTTCGCGGTCCTCAGCCACTTCCTCCATCGCTACGCCTTCGAGCCCGTCGATACCCACGACTTCATCAGGTCGGTGAAGACCGTCACCGGCCGGAACCTCGACTGGTTCTTCGACCAGTGGCTGTTCGAGCCGGGGCACCCGGTGCTCGACGTGACGAGCGAGTGGGATCCGGCGCGGAAAGCAGTGAGGCTGTCGGTGCGGCAGGTTCAGGACTTCTCGCGGGGCATCCCGGTGTTCAGGTTTCCGGTCGCCGTTTCCCTCGTCACGTCCCAGGGCAAGAGGACGTCGACCGTGTGGGTCCGCGAGAAGCAGGAGACGTTCGAGCTGCCTTCGGAGACGAGGCCGCTCCTCGTGCGCTTCGACGAGGGAAACGTCCTGCTTGCAGAGGTCAAGTTTCCGAAGGACATCAACGAGCTACTCTATCAGCTTGAAAACGACGACGTGATAGGACGAGCGGCGGCCGCAACGGCCCTTGCAGGGTTCAAGGACGACCGGCGGACGTTCGATGCCCTGGTTCGAAGCACCGGACACGATGCCTTCTGGGCTGTGCGCCGGGCGAGCATAGAGGCCCTGGCGAAACTGGCGGACGAGCGGCTGCCGGACGTACTGAAGAAGGCCGCCATGGACACGCATTCGTCGGTGAGAGCCACCTCGGTGGCCGCTCTCGGGGACCTGAAGCAGCCGGCACTCGGCTTGTTCTTCAAGGAACGCTTCGCGGCGGACCAGAGCGAGCTCGTCAAGGCCGAGGTCGTGCGCGCAATCGGCAAGCTGGGCGACCCGGCCTACGTTTCATTCCTCCAGCAGTGTCGGTCGATTGCGTCGCATCGCAACATCATCGGCAACGCGGCAACCGAGGCGTTGAAGCAGATGGGCACGAAGTAGCAGCATGTCTGCTATTCCTCGGCCTTTCGGACCCGGCCCCCTCCCGTCAGACGGATCGAGTTCTCCGCTCAAGCACCCGAGGCCCGATGTCGCGGTTTACTCTCATCGTGCTGTTCGTCTACGTGTTCATCGCTGCGCCTGTGCGTGCGCAGGGCCCAACGCCCGCCGGCTCTCTACCCGGCCGCCCGGCCAAGATCAGCCCGGCACTGACGACCTTCCTCGACTGCCGTAGGGGTTGCTGGAGCGACTACGTCAAGACCGAGCTCGCGTTCGTTGACTACGTGAACGTGCGAGAGATGGCGGACGTCCACGTGGTGGTGACCGCGGTCGTGTTCGCTACGCTGCCGAACGAGAGCGATCAGAATCGCCACCGTCAGTTCGTCGAGATCCTGAAGCTGGGCCCCGTCCGCTATGCCGTCCACACCGAACTTGGATCGGACCTGCGCGTCTCACACACGGCCCGGGCTGCTGTTGGCGCGCCATCCGCTTCGGAGGCGGTCCGGATCGAAACCTGCGGACCATCGCCGACCGGTTCCGCTCCAGCAACCGGATGCCGTCAGGCCGGAACGCGACCAGCTTGCCTGCCGGCGAATCGGTTCTGCCCGGAAGGGAAGCCCGCGGTAGCCATGGACTAGCGTGGCTGCCGGCCGCCGCGCTCGATCTGCTCTCGGGCCCATCGCCAGGCCGCGACGGTTTGGGGAAACCCGCAGGTGTTGACCGCCAGCACCACAGCCTGCTCGATCTCGGCTTCGGAGGCCCCTGCCTCCAACGCGCGGCGCACGTGACTTCGCGTGGCCGACTCGAGGCTCGCGCCGACACAGACGCCGATCTTGATCAGTTCTCGCATCCTTCGATCGAGCGGGCCGTACGACTCGACCGCGGCGGCCACCGCTTCATGCGCCTTCCCGATTTCCGGAAACTTCTCGACAAACGCCCTGTAGGTGCCGGGTAGATTCTCCACCGCCTGGTCAGTCATCTTTCGCCTCCATTGCGACCGTGTCCCGCCCGAGCCCGAGTGCAAACGGAGACGGCTGGCGGCGTCGTCGGGTTGAACGCCGCCAGCCGTACCTCGAGACTCACGCACCATCACTCTGAAGCACGGCCTCGGTCAAAGAGAGAGCGGCAAGATAGAAGCCCAGACGGTCCCGCTCTGCCACTTCGTCGCGAAGCGCGCCGATCCACCGTTCGAGATGATCGGCTCGGAACTTCTCCCTGAGTCGGGCGATCACCGCCGCGCCGGAGGCGTCTCGAACGGCCTGCTGATTCCACAGCCAGGCCATGAAACCTAACTCGGTTGCGATGTGGTCCGGCAGTGCTTCCCGCGCGATGACTCCGGCGTCTTCGTAGAAACGACGCACGGACTCTGCAGACTCCCCCATGAGAAGACCCCTGGCCGCGCGGATGCCGTCCGCGGGATTCGCCATCTCATCCTCGGTAGATGGCGTCGTGGGATCACAAAACACGGATTCGTACGGAGCGACGTAGCGAGGGTTCGGAACGACGAAGAGTTCCATGTACTCATGCTGCAGCTCTTGCGAAGTCCAGGGCCCGAGGCGCTCGAGCGCGAGGTACTCGGCCATCGTTTGAACGGCGAGGACCATCTCGTCTGTCGGCGCGGCGCTGAACACGGTCGCCAGGAACTCGTAGATGCGGGCGCGGCAGCTCGCGTCAGAGACCTCCATGGTGGTCGACGACACTTCGGTCCCTCCTATCTCCTCAGCGGTGACAGACACGACAGTCGTTGGCGGGAACGTAGCCGCTGGGCGGCGGGGGACTGCTCTCCAAGCTCGGCTTCTTTTCCGCCAGATTGCCCAGGAGAACGCGCTTGTGGAGCCCGGCCGCCATGTACTCCGCTTCGGGATACTTGCGCTGCAACTCCTCGTAATCACCGAACTCGCGGGTGATTCCCATGCACGTAATCACGCACGCCGGAAGCAGGCCGATGGCGAGGCGATGCGCACACATCGTGCATTGCTCCCGGGTGAGGGCGATCACCTGCGCCCGGACAGCCGGATACCCGCCCTCCTCGTAGTGGTACACCTCGTTCCACTTCTCGGTGGCTGCCATTCGTGTCCGGGCCCCGACGATCGCCGCCGGCGAGTTCTCGAAGTTGTTCTCCTGCCTGCAGGCCAGAGAACACGAGTTGCAGCCGATGCACCTCGCCCGGTCGACGTAGATCGCAGGCACGAACTTGTTGGAACTCCTAGCACGCATGTGACACCTCCCTCTGACCGCGGGCCGCACCCTCGGCTCGCGACTCATCTGTAGACCCGCACAGCTCCGTCCTTGAGCGCGGCCATCCCGGACAGGCGTTCGGCTTTGCCCGGGACGAACTGCCCGTCATTGGTTCCCTTGCCTTCGGCGAATGGCCCGCCAGCCCAATGGCCGAATCCGTGCACCATGCCTACCACGTCGGGATGGATGCGCCGCGTGACCTTAGCCCGGGCCTGCGCCTTGCCGTACTGGTTCTCGACGGTCACGATGTCGCCATCGCCAATCCCCAGGGTTTGTGCCCTGTTGATGTTGATCCACAGCTCGTTCTCTCCGTGGAATTGCATCAACCACCGGTTGTTCATCGTACGGGAGTGAGTGTGCAATGCCTCCTTCCAGTTGATGATGTAGAGCGGGTAGGCGGCGCTCGGGCGATCCTCCGTGGGCACGAAATCAGGCAGGGGGTCCAGCCCCTTGTCCTTCATGTCCTGCGAGTAGAATTCGAACTTCTTCGAGGGCGTCGCGAATCCACTCGTCTGGTACTTGTGGTACTCCGTGTTTCCCCCGATCCACGTGGCCCCGGGCATCGCCTGGAGCTCGGTCAGCCCGAACCCGAGGCCGGCTTTCAGGGCATCGTCCAGGAATGTCTCGTAGGTCACGTTGAAGGGGTAGTCGTTGTACCCCAACTGGAGCGCCAGGTCTTTCACGAACTCGTACTCCGGTTTTTGTCCGAAGACTGGAGGAACGACCGGTTGGCGAAGGGCCACCACCGGGAAGGTGACCCACTGCGGCAGGAGTTCGTAGCGCTCCAGGTAGTTGGTGCCGGGGATCACGTAGTCGGCCATGAGCGCGGTTTCGCTCATGTGTGTATCCACAGAGACGATGAGCTCCAGGGTGTTCAGCGCGTCGAGGTTCTTCCTGGTGTTGGGCACCGAGAAGACGAAGTTCTGCATCACGAAGAACGCGGCCTTGGGCCGATACGGCTGGCCCGTCAGCATGGCCTCGCGCGCTTCGACGTAGACTCCGGACGGGTGGGCGTACGGGTACTTGGCTTTTCCGCCGTCCACCCGCGCCGGGAGGGGTGTCGAAGGGGCCGGCACGTCGAACTTCGGGGTTTTGCGTCCGGGGAGGATGAGGGTGCCCGGCGCGTCGATCTGGCCGATCAAGCCCGCCAGGGCGGCGATGGCTCGACTGCCCTCAGCACCATTCATGTGTTGACCGGGGCCGGACCACGCATCGACCACGGCCGGCTTGGTGACGGCGAGTTCCCGCGCCACGGTCCGAATCGTCGTCGCGGGTATCCCGGTGATGGGATCGGCCCACTCCGGAGTTCTCGTCTTCACTAGCGCCGCGAATTCGGTGAAACCCACCGTCCAGTTGGACACGAAGTCGGCGTCGTACAGCCCTTCACGGATGATCACGTTCGCCATGGCCAAGGCGAGCGCGCCATCGGTGCCGGGCTTGATGGCGAGCCAGCGACCACCGTACATCAAGGCCTTTTCGGCGGTCTCGGAACAACGCGGATCGACCAGGACCAGCTTCGCGCCCCGGGCCAGCCCGTCCAGCAGGATGCGCGGCAGGTGCGCCCACTTGGTCGCGCTGAGTGGGTTCCAGCCGAAGATCAACATGTACCTGGTATTCCGAAGGTCCGCGAGGGGCCGTCCGTTGCCCAGCGTTCTCTCGAACCCGAACTTTCGGGCGACGTCGCACAGATTGGAGTGCTGCAGGAAGTTCGGCGTGCCGAAGACATTGCAGAAGCCTTGCTGGATCGGGACGAAGCTGTTGTCTTCGGTGAACCAGAGCACCTTTTCCGGGCCGCTGGTGGCTTTGATCTCGGCGAGCTTCGCCGCGATCTCGGCGACCGCCTCCCGGTAGCTGATCTCCTGCCACTGTCCCGCGCCGCGCTCTCCGACTCGCTTCAGCGGCTTCTTGAGACGGTCCGGATCGTAGAGCGACATGATCCCGGCGTTGCCCTTGGGACACATGCGCGCGCCCGAGGCCTTCAGGGCCTCGTAGTCCGTCGAGATGTTGCAGACGCCCACCGGGTTGGAGGAGTTGGGCTCGATCTTGATCACGCGCCCGTTGTAGACGCGGGCGAGGATGCCGGTCGTTCCCCCGCACATGTTGCAGCAGGTGGCGATCAACTCGTCCTGCTTCAGCGCGGCTGCCTGCGGAGAGCGGGCCATGAACGCCAGCGACGACAGGCTCGACAGACCGATGCCGCCGCCGGCAATCGCCGATAGACGCAAGAAATCCCGCCGGTCGATGTTCTTGGTGGCCAAGGCATACCTCCCCTACGTGGAGACCGTCGGTTCTCGAATTTCAGCCAACCTCGAGACGAGGCGGGCATGGTACGAGTACGGCTCGAGGGCCCATGACGATCGCCTTCGAGGCCTGCTGGGTGGGGGCTCGCGGCGTTCCGGTGTGTGCCTCGTCGAGCAAGCGCCATGCCGCCATTGGAAGTGGCCTTGGATTGGACGCCGGCTCGCTCGAGCTCGCGTTCGACGCTGAACCAGGCACGGCAGCGGGTAGGAATTACGCTGGAGGCGGCCCCTTGCGTGAAATAACACCGGGAAATGGCGCGTCGAATCCGTGTAATGGCAGATCGCGAGTGTCTCTTTTCGAGACGTGCTTGCGGTCCCCAACGCCGCTGCCAGGCAGCGCGGGGAATCCGACGGCTGAGGTCCCGCCCCGTGGGCCAGGTGTGGACGCGCGACGAGTTGGAGACCCCGGGCGAGGTGTGGGCAGGAGGAAGACCAGAAGGGTGTCCTCCTCAGATCCCATGGTGCCGTGAGCCTCTGCGGCACGGGCGGCCGGCGCCTGGAGGCGCGGCCGCCGTCAGTTCCTGTGCGCGATCGAAACCGGCCCGTTCGTCGTGTGCACTCTCACGGGCGCTCCTCCCGAACCGATCGTCGTCTGGATCGAACGCCGCGTCCGGCCGGCCGCCGGGTCGTCCTCGAGCGCCACGGGAATGCCAAGGTGGAATGGCCCGTTCACCGTGCCGGCGTCCAGCTGGGCCGAGTACCCTTCGGGGACCCTGAGCGTCGCCGGGCCGTTGCGCGTCTCGGCGTCGAGACCTTCGCCATCCCATGATCCTCCCGCCAGCGTGACTTGCAGCGGGCCATTGGTCGTCCGCGCCCGCACGTCGCCGGAAAGCTCGCGGAGCGAGAGCGGCCCGTTGACCGTTGTCGCGCGAATCCGGCCGACCAAGCCATCGAGGCTGACTGGTCCGTTTACGGCCTCGACCTCGACATCGATCCGCCGGGGAGCGGAGATGACGAACGACACCGTCCACGACCGGCCGTCGCCGGAGCGTGGGCCGTCCGCTCGCAGCCATCCGTCGATCAGCCCGACCTGGATCTGCGTCGCCAGCGTTCGGGCCTCACCTTCGGTTTCGGCCTGGGCCTGGATCCGGGCGCTTCCAACGATTGCACCCTGGTCCGAGCCGGTTATCTGGACGCCGCCGTTCGGCCGGCTGTCCACCCGGAGCAAGCCGGCGCCGCCAAGGTCCAGCTGCCGCACCTCGCAGAAGCGCTCGTAGCGTCCGCCCTGGTCCCGGCACTGTGCCAGCCACTCGCTGTCGCTTGTCTGCGCGAACGCGGTGCCTCCAGCCACTGCCATTGCGAGCGAGAACGACCCCATCATCGCAAGTACGCGAGTACGCATCGTTCCTCCGTTCATGTGCCAGCGCCCGTGCAGCTTGCTTTACGCCCTCAGGGAGCCTTGGCCGTCGGGCCGCACGAAGAGTTAGACGGCGAAACGCGCGGCTGCGTTGTCGGGCGTCGGCAGTTGAAGCCATCCTGGACATCGTGCACCACGGTCGCGTCGATCTGGGTGCTTGCCGCGTCCGAGCGGTCTCAGTGTCCGAGCAGTCAGACCTCTTCGGGACGCGGGAGAGGGAGCCCTTCGGCCTCGCAGATGCGCCGGAGGCGCGCGAGGCTCATCTCGTCGCTGAAGTCGAACAGCGACCCGAACGGCTGACTCAGAAGGTCGACGAGCTCCGTCGTCTGAGGTTCGGCGCCTGCCGGCATCGCGCGGCGGATCTCGTCGAGGCCGACGCGCGAGAGCTTGAGCGGCACGAAGTCGGCTATCCAGCCAGCCAGCCGAGGCAGCTCGCCCAGCCTTCCCGACAGGATGACCTCTCTGGCGCGCGCGATTCGCGTCTCGCCGATGTTCTCGAGCACATCGAGGTACTTCTGGTGGAGCACCCACTCGTTGAGGAGGAAGGCCGCCTGTCGCGGCTCGAAGTGCTCCCAGAAGGCGACGGGCGAGCGCGGATCGAGGAGGCTCCCGATGACGAATGCGCCGGCGTGATAGCCCGAGAGCCCGCGCTCCAGGCATTCGGTCACAGCCATGCGGAGCAGGCGCGCCTTCCGATCGCCGGCCAGCAGGGAGAACGCGGTGAGGTTGTCGAGGTGCAGGCCGAGCGTCGTATCGAGCAGCCGCCTCGCGAGTTCCTCTCCGCGGCAGTCGAAGCAGCGGTTGACGAACTCCTCGGCCCGCGCCTTGTCGCCCCGGAGCTCGCCGTACCGGATAGCGTGCCCGAGCTCCTGGAGGCTCTCGAAGCCCGACGCATCCACGCAGGCGAGGATGGCGCGATACTCGCGGTAGCAGGCCGCAAGGTGCTCGAATCGCGGGCGCTCTGTGTCCGAGAGTTCCACGACCTCGCCTGCCATGAAACGCAAGAGCCTTGCCGGCGCGAACGCCGCCTTGCCGGCATAGAGCGTCCCCTTGCGGCTCGAGATGGTGACCCAGTCTCCTTCGCGGAGCTCCATCCCGGCGCTGTTCACCAGCCGCCGCCCGGGGAGGTCGAGCCTCACGCCGTCCTCCTCGAGGTTCAGCAGGGCAGGGATTCCGAGGTTCTGCGCGGTCGTGACGACGTGAATCGCCGCGGGGCTGATGCTGCATATCCCGCGGACTTTCGGCATGTCGACGGCGTCGCGCGGCGTGAAGCGCTCCTTTGCGAGGATGACGGCCGGCCGCGGGCCGTCTGCGGGCCTGTCAGCCGCCGCTTCGGTTTCTTCCGGCGCCGAGAACGCCAGCCGGCCCGTCACGGCAGAGCGCGGCAGCACCGGCACCCCGCGGCCGAACGGCTGAAGGCTGTGGAGCGACTTCGGGTCGATTGCATCCGACTCGATCTGCCGGACGTGATACGGCTTGATGAGCTCCCGGACTCGCTCCTTCGTGATCTGCCCCGCGTGATGCAGATCCATGACCGCCGTCAGCATCCCCGCCCCCGCCAGCTCTGCGGCATTCGCCTGCAGGATCGTGAACGTGCCGTGAACCCCGGTGAATTCCACCATCACAGGGCCACGGAAGATGCCCTCCAGTTGGAACAGGCGGTCCCAGAAGTGATAGACGGCCGGGAATTCCGCGCGCGTCTCGTCGCGGCAGGAGAAGTGCCGCTCCTGGGGCGTCAGGCGGCCGGTCATCAGGTCTTCGCCGAAGATGGCCTTTGCGTATTGCAGGAACACGCCCCGCCCCATCCTCGGGTGCCGGCTGTAGAGGATGCCCGCGTACGAGCGGTCGTCGATGACCGAGCAGACCATCCGCTGGAAGATCACGGCGGGGTAGTGCATCTCTCTCCGCATGAAGTTCCGGAGCACGCCGACGTGATCGGTGTAATAGCGATAGGCGCTTTCGAGGAAGAAACGGATCTGGGCAAAGGCGTCCGTGAGCAACTCCGGCGCCCGGCGGACGATTGCCGCCTCGAGGCGCTCCACTTGCTCGCATGCCTCCTCGCAGGTCAGACCCGGGTGGATGTCGGGCTCGATGCCGGCGTACGCTTCGGGGTCCAGCGCTTCGAGGATCGTCTTGCGGTTGTTGAGGCGGATGCGCGCCGCGCCCTCGCACCCGTAGCGGGCCGGCAGGCCTGGAACGAGTTCCGGCGTCAACCCGACATTGAGGTAGGTGGGCATGAAGCCGGGGATGTATTCGCAGACGGCCGAACGCATCGCGATCAGAAGCGGGTTGTCCGGGTCGCCGAGCCGCCTGCCCGTCAGGATTTCCAGGTTGCGGATCGCATCCCGAACGGCGCGCTCGCGCTCCGGCCCCGGCAGGCCGAATGCATCGGCTGAGAGCAGGTTGAAGTCCGCCGTTGCGAAGCCCCGCCTCGAGAGGTCGAGGAGGACGGCGCCCTTGTGACTGACCTGCGCCTCGGTCAACGCCGCGCTCGACGTGTAGGGGATCACGAAGCGGTTCTCGACGAGCGCCGGCTCCGCAAATCGCGCCGAGATAGCCTGCCAGATGCGCTTGGTCCGCAGTTCGAGCGCGGAGACGGCCGCCCTGTCGCCGCTCCTTGCCCTGTGAATGAGGTCCACGTGCTCGGCGGCCCTGCCCGCCGGGACCCGGTCCAGGTAGCGGATATCCGCGTCGCGAACGCGGATGGTGATTGCGGTGCCGTCTTCGAGGATGCAGTCGATCTCAGGAGGGACGTAGCCGGGCGCACGCGCGAGCACCCTGCCGCGAAGCCGGTGCTCGATGTTCGCTGCGATCAGGCGCGCGCTGGTGTACTCGGAGCGGACGTCTCCGGCCTCGCGGACGGTCGGCGCGCGGGAAGCGATATCACCGCCGGTCATCGCCTCCGCGCCCGCTTCTCCATGTCGGCAATCACCTCGGTCACCCGGCCGATTTCGCGGCGTACGAGCATGTTGCCTGGGAACTGCCGCTGGAGGTCCTGGAGCAAGGCGAGCGCCTCCCTCGGCTGCTTCTCGCGGAAGTAGATGGCGGCGAGCAGCACTTTCGCGAAAGGCCGGTAGTATCGGCCTGATTCGGCCACCTTCCCGAGCAGGTCGATGGCCTTGCGCTTGCTCCCCTCGATTCCCTCGAACCGGACGAACAGCCGGAAGAAGAAATTCAGGTTGCCGACCACGTATTCGACCGACCCGAGCGTGAGGTAGGCGTCGTATACGGGCGGCTCCATGGCGAGTAGCTTCCGGGCGTACGCCTGCGATTCCTTCGACAAGGAATACGAGCGGAAGTAGCGTTTCTCGACGAGGGCGACGTAGTCGGTTTCGACTCCGGCCGCCGTGCAGAGCGCGAACATGGCGTGGGCGTCCCCGGGTGCCCGCTGGAGGCGCGCGAGCGCGAGGCGCCTTGCCTTGGCCGTCGCGTCGAACAGTTTCTCGCGCGTCCCCTGATCCGGCTTCAGCCGACGGTCCGTCACCCTCTCGTCATCGGCAAAGAAGTTGAGTTCCAGGATCTTGAGGCGATCGAATTCGCCGAACAGCCAGGCTGCGCCACGCACCGCGTGCACGAGAGGGTCGTCGGGGCTGGCGAGCGCCGCTTCGTCCAGAACGGCGTGCGCGCCGGCGAAGTCGTAGCCATAGAGTCGCATGAACGCGCGGTCGACGGCGGTCGTCATCGATTCGTCGGAAGCGGAGACCGAGCGGGCCGAGGACGATGGCGCATCCCCTTGCGCGTTCTGCCCGGGCTGCGCGGCCGGCGTCGTCGCCGCATCGACGCGAACACGCGGTGGCATAGCGAAGCCCGCGGTTGCGAGCACGCCGACGGGGACCGAGATCAGGACCGCGACTGCGGCACCCCAGCGTCTCAATGCCGGCCCCCGCCTTCGAAGAACGCCTTCCAGAGCGCGACGTCCTGCTCAAGGTGCGAGGCGATTGCCTCTCCGGCGGGAAACTGGTCGCTGTAGCTGAGGACCGGCGGCTCCATGCGTTACCCTTCCATCGAATCGCACCCGACAGCGCTGGGCGCAGGCGATTCTACACCGTCGGCGAGGCTGGAGCTGCCGGCCGCCCTACTCCTTCGACACGAAGAACTGCTGGATCCTGCCATCGGGCGTCCGATACATGAGCCCCTTGAGTACGCCTGATGCGAAGACCAGACGCGTGCGGGCGACCTCCATCCCGCCGCGCTCCGCGACCGATTCCACTTCCACCTTCGATGGCTCGCCGTACGGCTTCAGCCTTCCTGATGCGCCGGCGATCTTCGCGTCCGTCAGGAAATAGCTGTATTCCTCGCCGAGCAGCGACCGATCCACCTTCCCATCCTGCAGGCTCTTGAACATCAGGCGGGCGGCTTCTGCGGCTGGCGGCCCTGCGATGGCTGGAACGGCAGGCTCTTCGGTCGGCTTCCTGGCGGCGGGCGGTGTTGCCGGCGCCTTCTGCTGCGGCAGCACCGAGGCCAGCAGCCGCGCGTAGACAGCGTTGACCGCATCGTAGCTGTCGAGGTTCGAGAACAGGACGACGGCGGACCTGCTCGCCGGGATCATCGTGTTGAGTGCGTAGAAGCCTGCGACCGCCCCGTTGTGGGTGAGGACCTCCGTGCCGTTGCGCGTCGCTATCGCGAGGCCGCACCCGTAACCCGCCGACGAGCCGTCCGCCAGCTTCCGGGGCGTCGTCATCAGCCTGTAGGAATCAGGCTTCAAGACCTTGCCGCCGGTCAGCGCCATGTCCCATCGGACCATGTCGGAAGGGGTGGAGTATATTGCGCCCGCCGCGCCGACCCAACCGCGTCCTTCGGGGACCGGGATCTCCGGCGGGCCTAGCGCGAACGTCACGTAGCCCTGGGCGAACGACCGGCCGGGCCTCACTTCCGGCTCGTAGACGGTCTGGCTCATGCCGAGCGGCGAGAGGATGCGCCGCTGCAGGAAAGCGCCGAAGGTCTCTCCGCTCACCTTCTCGACGACGCGGCCGAGAATCAGGAATCCAGTATTGCTGTACGAGTACCGTGTGCCTGGCTCGAAGTCGAGCCTTCGCGTCCCGAACTGCTCTATCAGTCTGTCGGCGTCGATGGGCTTCTGCATCGGCCGATCGACGAAGTCGAGCGGGTAGTAGTCGGTGTAGCCCGACACGTGGTTCATGAGGTCGAGGAGCGTTATGTCGCTCGCTCTCGTGAGGCGTGGATACCACTTCGCCACCTTGTCCGACAGCGAGAGCTTCCCGTCCTCGGCCAGCAGCAGGATGCAGGCGCTCGTGAACTGCTTGGTGATCGACCCCACCGCGAAGCGAGTGTCTGGCCCGGCCGCCTGGCCGGGCGATAGGACGCTGCTTCCCGCCGCGCCAGCGTACAGGAGCTTCCCGTCGCGGGCGACCGCGAGAGAGAGCCCCACGAGCTGCCGCGTCGACACCTCGTTGGCGAGGAACGCCTGGAGCGACTGGGGATCGAGGTTGACCGGCGCCGGTGCCTTCGGCGCCTGCGCCAACGCTGGAGCAGCCAGCGCCAGCGCCAGGACAATCGACATTGATCTGCACGCGCGCGTGTGCACTTCGAACCTCCCTGACGGGCTGCAGGCCAAAGGCCTGGGGCTACAGGCCACTGATTGCCGGGTCACATGCAACAGGAAGCGGGCTTCGGGCGCTGCCTCCGGATGGCCGCGAACAGGCAACGCTCCACACATACGAGAGAACCCGCGAGAGGGCCAGCCTCCCACGGGTCCCGATGCCTTTCGCCGCCGCCGGCGGCAACGCAGCCCTTCTAGAAGTCGAACCTCAGGCCGAACTGCTGGCGGCGCATGTCGCCGGCATCCAGCGGGAAGCCGAAGCTCGACGACTCCATCTCGCCATCGTACCCGCTGAAGTTCTGCGAGTTGAACGTGTTGAACATCTCCCAGAAGACGGTCACGCCTGCCTTGGCGCCGAACTTGAACGTCTTGCCGACGCGAAGGTCGACCGTCTTGTAGGAGTCGCCCCGCCTCGAATTCTTGCTTTCCGGCCACCCTGGATAGACCAGACCTTCGGGATTCTCGCTCGTGTAGGGGCTCCACGGCCGCGCGCTTCGGTAGACGGCCATGCCGGACAGCTGGAAATCGTACGGGAACATGTAGCTTCCGTTCACCACGAGATTGTGGCGTTGATCGGTTGCGTCCGGGCCCTTGTCGACGTCCAGGTCGAACGGGTTCGTCGGACTGCTCCCGTAGATGCTGCCGCTCGGCAGGTTCGAGTCGGCCTTCGAGAGCGTGTACGACATGCCGAAGTTCAGAGACTGCTTGCGGTACTGGGCCTGGAGCTGCAGCGCCGTGTAGTGCACCCAGCCCGCGTTGGTGAGGTCCGTGATGTACGAGAAGCGCGGATCGATGAGCTCGTACTCCGTCGGCGAGATCAGCCTCACGTTCTTCTCCAGGTAGACCAGGCCGCTCCCGCGCGAGTGTACGAAGTCGGCCGACACCATCATCCCGATCGGGAACTCGTGCGCGACCCCTCCGGTGAACTGCTGGGTGCGCGGCACCTGGAAGTCCACGTCGATCCGATCGAGGCCGACCGTTGTCGCCGTCAGCTTCGACAAATCGGGGAAGAACGGGTGGGCGTTCGCGAGGAACGACTTGCACTGCGTGATGCCGGCTGACTGGTTCGCGCTGTTCCAGAAGGGGTTGTCGACCGGGTTGTTACAGTTGATGACGTAGAAACCCTCTGAGAGCAGCGTGTTGACGATGTAGATGGCGTTGAAGTTGCCATGGCTCACATCGTAGAAATGGCCGAATGCACCCCGGACCGTCGTCCGCTTGTCCGGTGTGGGCGTCCAGACGAAGCCGAGCCGCGGCGACACGTTGTTGTAGTCCACCTTGGTCTTCTCGAGCACCGGGCTGCCGCCATACGTCGCGACGATCTGCTGATTCTTCCGGTCCACGAACTCGTTGCCCTGCGTGATGCTGCGCTCGACGTCGAAGCGCAGCCCGAGGTTCAGCGTCAGGTTGTCGGTGACCTGCCACGTGTCCTGCGCGAAGGTGCTGAAGTTCCAGACGGGGCTCTTCCAGGCTCCGGGTCCGATGTTGCCCTCCCAGAAGTACGGGTAGGTCGTCGGATCGTCGATGTTGAACACCTTGTCCTGAGCGAACCGCCAGTAGCCATCGTGGAAGTTGGCGATGTCCACGACCATCCGGTTCTGGATGGCCTGCGCGCCGATCTTGAACTGGTGCTTGCCCCTGATCATCGAAAAGTTGTCCACGAAGCCCAGATTCTCTTCGCCCTCGAGGCCGTGGAAGATCGGGCAGCCGACGCGGAGCGTCGGGTAGCGGTGGTGCGAGAACGTTCCCCACGGGCCGATCTCCAGGTTCTCCTGGCCCGCCGCGCCGGATGCGTTGCAGGTGACCGGCGGCATGTTCGACATGAAGTAGCCGCGGAACTCGTTGAACGTCGTGTTGTTGATGACGCTCGTGAAGTTCCCGACGACGTTCCATACGGGCCCGCCCTCGTTCAGGCGCCCCTCGAAGGGGGCAATCGAGCCGTACCACGAGGCGTTGACGTTCTTGTTCTCGGTGCGGTCCATCCTGACCGAGAGGCGGTGACTGCCGGTGACGTTGAAGTCGCCCTTGAACATCAACGGGTGGTCGGTCGTCTTGACCGGCTCTACCTCGTTGTAGCCCTGCGCCCTCCAGAAGGCCGAGATGCCCAGCGCGTCGTTCGACTCGCGGAGCATGTCCTCGTACCCGGCGAAGAAGAACAGCCTGTCCTTCACGATCGGCCCGCCCAGGAACCCGCCCCAGCGGCGCTGCGTGTAATCTGGAACTTCGTCCTTGTCCACGAAGACCGGCTTGTCGAGGTCGTCGTTTTCGAAGTAGCCGGCGAAGGGCGGGCTGTCGAACGCCTTTTCGCGGTAGTACAGGTAGGCGCGCCCCGTGTACTGGTTCGAGCCGCTCCTCGTGATGACGTTCATGATCCCTCCCGAGGCGTTCCCGAACTCCGCCGAGAAGGAATTGGTCATCACCTGGAATTCCTGGATCCAGTCCTGCGAGAACGTCGATGCCTGCTTGCCGTAGTACTGCCAGTTGTTCGACGCGCCGTCCACCACCACGTTGTTCTGGTAGCCTCGCTGGGCGTTGATTGCGAGCGTCGGGCCGTTTCCGCCAACGCCCGATGACACGCCCGGCGCCAGCTGCGCCAGGCTGAGAAAGTCGCGGTTGACCGTGGGCAGCGTGTCCACCTGTGACTTGCTGATCGTCTGGCCGACGACCGTCCTCGTCGTCTCGAGCAGGGGAGCCTCGCCGGTCACGTTGACGGTCTCGGACACCGAGCTCACCCTCAAGGTGAAGTCGACGGTGAACTCGGCGCCAACGGTCAATTCCACTGGACGCGCGGCCGGAGCGAAACCGGTGAGCGACGCCGATACCTCGCATTCGCCGACCGGGAGGTTCGGCAGGAAGTACTGCCCGACCTCGTTGGTGACGACGGTCCGGGTCGTGTTGGTCGCTACCTGTCTCGCCGTGACCGTCACCCCCGGCAGGACGCCCCCCTGCTCGTCCACCACTTTGCCGCGAACCGTTGCCGTGATGATCTGGGCGCTGGCCAGCGAGGCCATCGCGATGAAGCACACCATCAGGCCGACCGCCGGACCGAAACACCTCTTCCTCATACATGCCTCCGTTCGCCCGACCCGTCGGGCGCGACCGACCCCACCCAATGGAATCCGACCCGCCCCGACTGAGGCTGCCGACACATGCCGCCGCCTTTGCCGCCCGCGATCACGACACGCTCCGACCGGCTGAAGTGTCTGGAGAACGATATGGAGGGCGGGCACCGGGGCCGGATTGGCCCGAACCGCGATGGGCGCCGAAGGGCGAGCGCCATCCACCCCTCCAAGGGATGCCGCCGCCCGCCTGTCGAGCGGCGACCGGGAGGTTCCCGCGGCGCCCCGGCCCCTGTCAGGAGGGACTTGGGGGCCTATGTGGGCTCCGAAGTCATGCAGTCCGCGACCCAGAGACGTGTCTACCTGGAATCGCGTGGATTCGCTGCGCCGGATGTCGATTGTCGATGTCGGATACGGAATGCCGAATGTCGAATGCGGAATTCCGAACGCGGGGTGCTGGCCTCGCCCGGCTTACGACATACGATCTACGACATGCAATCTGCGAAACGTGCTATCCACGCTCCAGAGCGCCCGAACGAGACGCGAGAAACGACGACGCCCTTGTTCCCGGTTTCCGTCACACGGCCTGGCTGAGCTTCTTCAGGAATGCCGGGTCGATGTCCACGCCGAGCCCGGGCGTGTCGGGAAGCGTCACCACGCCCGCCTTCACCTGCATGCCACCGACGACCGGATCCACGTCGTGCTCGAGGAACGCGTCGAGGTCGGCGTATTTCGCCTGCCTCTGCGACAACATGATGTGAGCCGCCGCCGTCAGGGCAAGCCTGGACTCGCTCATGCAGCCGAGCATGCACGAGAGATTGGACGCGTCCGCCACCTGCGCGGTTCTCACGGCCTGGAGGATTCCGCCGGACTTCATCAACTTGATGTTGATCATGTCCATGGCATCATGCCGGAGGCCCGTTATGACGTCGTGAGGGTAGTGAATCCCCTCGTCTGCCATGAGGGGAACCGCCACGCCCGCCCTGACCTGCCTCATCCCGGCCCAGTCCCAGTAGGGGACGGGTTGCTCGCAGAACTGCAGGTCGTACGGCTCGAGGCCGCGCAGCGCCTTGATCGCCGCGGGCACCGACCACCCCTGATTGGCATCCACGCGGATGCCGACGCGGGGGCCGACGGCCGCCCTGACTGCCTTTATGCGCGCGATGTCTGTTTCGGGGGCCTCGCCCAGCTTGATCTTGATGTTCCGGAATCCCTTCGCCGCGATGGCCTGAGCCTTTTCCGCAGCGACCTCCGGCGTCTCGAGGTACACGGTCTGGTCCGTCTCGAACGACTCGCGGTAGGCACCGAGAAGCCGGTAGACGGGCAGCCCCGCGATCTTGCCGCAGATGTCCCAGATGGCCATCTCGAAGGCCGCCTTGATTCCCGGCGTCTGCGGCGAGAAAGCGTCCATCGCCTCGACAATCTGGGGTAGCGTGAACGGGTCCCGCCCCTTGACGATGCCGGCCAGCGACTTGCCCAGGACGAGATCGCTCGCCTGGGTTTCGCCCATCACCGCCGAGTACGGCGCCGACTCCCCGAGCCCGGTCACGCCGTCGGTCGTCCGCAAGCGGACGAGCACGTTGTCGGCCGTCAGCGGTGTGCCCAGCGCGATCTTCATAGGTACGCGCTGCGGGATCGTGAAGGAGAAGACCTCGACCGTCTCGATGGCTGGCCTCTTTGCCCCCACGCCCGCCTTCTGCGATGCGTCGGCGAATCCGGCCGGCAGGAACGGCGCGAGCCCGCCGGCTGCCGCCAGTCCTCCCATCCCCCTGAGGAACGCCTTCCGTGTGAGAACCATGAGAACGCCTCCAAGCTGTTGCCGGTCCGGCGCGCTCGCCCGGGATGAAGGCCTTCTTCCCGTCGACGACAGTTTTCGACGGTCTCCGGCTCGAGTTCGGTCCTACACCACTGCCTTCAGCTCCGAAAGCAGCCTGTCGATCTGCGCAGGCGTGTGCGTCGCGAAGACGACGATCCGCAGGATGCCCTCCGGTCCGACGCCGACGTAGTGCGACAGCTGGATGATGACGCCCCGGTTCGTCAGCTCCTGGTGCACGCGCTGCATGTCGGCGGCGCTCCCGAGTGCGAAGGCTGCGACGGGCATGTAGGTATCGTTGACTTTGAACCCCATCTGCCTCAGCCCTGTCTTCAGCCGTCTGGCGTTGTCCCAGAGCTTCGTGCGCCACTCCGGGTGCGCCATCAGGAGCTGCATCCCCTTCACGCCGGCCGCCGCAGCTGCGGACGGAGGCATCGTGGCGCCTGCCATGATATGGCCGCCGCGGATGCCTTCTGCGAGCCAGCGCGCGGTGGGGATGATTCCCCCGTGCCCGCCGATAGCCTTGCTCAGAGTCCCGCCGAAGAGCGCGCGTTCGCTCTTGACGCCCCAGTAGTCGTATGTCCCGCGGCCGTTGGGCCCGATGACGCCGAGCGCGTGACAGTCGTCGAGCCAGAGCGTGCCGTCGTACGGCTCGATTGCTTTCAGGATGGCAGGCACGGGCGCTATCTCGCCCGGGACCGGGAAGACGCCGTCGGTCATCACGAGCGGCTTCTGGCCCGGCCTGAGGTTCTCCTTCAGCTTGCGCGCGAGGTCATCGGGATCGGAGTGCGCGTAGGTGATCACCGGCGTCGCGAGGCCGTGGGAGAAATCGCGGATCGAGTAGTGCGCGACAGCATCCTGGAAGACGACGTCGAACCGCTTCTGGTCGTACAGGACCTGGAGAGCGGCGGTGTTGGTCAGGTAACCGGAAGCGACGTAGGCGGCGTCTTCGGTGCCGAAGAACTGGGCAGCGACGCGCTCGACCTCCTCGTAGAGGGGGGTGTTGCCGTAGCCGCCGCTCGCGCGGCTCGTGGAGGAGTGCATCCCGTAGCGGTCGATCGCCTTGTGGGCCGCGTCGAGGACCTCGGGGTGGTTCTGAAGGGTGTAGTAGCTGGTCCCGCCGAAGTACAGGCAGCGCTTTCCGTTGATCACCGTCTCGGTGCCAGGCGGGCTCTCCATGAGGAAGCGCCTGACAGCAGCCGCCGGCTGGGCGAGCAGCTCTCGTACGCCCGAACCGAACACCACCGCGCCCGCCGCCACCTGTTGCAGGAAACGCCGCCTGGTACTCATGGGCGTCCTCCGCGTCCGACGATGAGCGAGTAGATGCTACCACTTTTGCACGGTGGGGCGCACAACGACCTGGCGCATAATGTGCGCCGCAGCCTTCGGGACCCTTCAGCGGTCGCGGTGAGGCCCGTAGATTGCGGGATCCGGCAGCCCTTTCGCCGCTCCCCGTCACGGCCACGACCATCTTCGAACCGGATCGCCATCGAACCGGGAAAAGAGGCGAATTGGACGGACTGTTCGTCAAGTTGTGCCGGCCCCGCGCGGCGCTTCTCCTCGGCTTCGCGCTTGCCGTTTCTGGCTCGCCCGCCGCATCGCAGGCCCGTTTGCAATCGAGCCATGAGGAGCTCGTCAGGGAGCTCGAAGCGCGATCGTGGGACGTCAGCGCGGCGCGCGTGCAGGGCGCAGTCAGGCTGGACGGCCGGCTCGACGAGCCCTCCTGGGAGAACGCCCTGCCGGTGACCGACTTCTACCAGGGCGAGCGCAACGAGGGCCAGCCGGCAAGCGAGCGGACGGAGGTCCGCGTCCTCTACGACGAGACCGCGCTCTACGTGGGGTTCCGCTGCTTCGATCGCTCGCCAGGCCTGCGGGCCAGGGCGATGGTCTGGGACGACCCGCGAAGCGAAGCGGACGACCTCGTGTCGATCATGCTGGACTCCTACCACGGGCATCGCACTGGCATCCAGTTCGTCACGAACGCAAACGGCCTGACGGACGACCTCTTCCAGAACGGCGAAACGACCGAGACGAGGAACGACAACTTCAACGCGGTGTGGGAGTCGCACGGCAGCCGGGTGCCGGGCGGCTTCGAGGTGGAAGTGAGGATCCCGTTCAAGTCGCTCCGCTTCGAACCGCGCGAGCCCGGCGAAGAGGTGGTGTTCGGAATAGGTTTCAAGCGCAACATCCCGCGCAGGAACGAGGAGGCGTACTGGCCGTTCGTCAGCAACGACTCGACGTGGTACCGCCCGGCCGAGCTCGGCCACCTTCGGGGGCTTCGCGGCATCCAGCCGGGCCGGAGCGTCGAGGTCCGGCCCGGCGTACTCGCAGGGCGCACGAGCGACCTGGTGAACGAGACGAACGACACCAGGAAAGAGGGGTCGATGGACGTCAAGTGGGGCGTGACCTCAGGCCTGACCGCCGACTTCACGGTGAACACCGATTTCGCCCAGGAGGAGGCCGACATCCAGCAGGTGAACTTCACGCGCTTCTCGCTCTTCTTTCCCGAGAAGCGGCAGTTCTTCCTCGAAGGGGAGCAGATGTTCCAGTTCGGCCTGGCGAAGGAGGCAGACCTCGTATTCACCCGGCGCATCGGTTTGTCCGAGGCGGGCGAAGCGGTGCCAATTGCCTTCGGTGCGCGGGTGTCGGGCAGGGAGGGAGCCTACAGCCTGGGCGCGATGAACATTCAAACGCGGAGGTCCGGCGAGAACAGCCCGCAGAACTTCACCGTGGTCCGCTTGCGGAGGGATCTCTTCGCCAGGTCGAATGTTGGGGCCCTGTTCACCAACCTGCAGGAGCAGGGCGGTGCATTCAACCGCGTCTTCGGCGCCGACCTGAACCTCTTCCTGAAGAAGGTGTGGTCGTTTCAGGCATTCGCAGCGCGCCTCGAGGACTCGCGCAACGATGGCGGCAGCCTGGCGGCCCTCGGCTCGTTCGCGTACAGCAGTGACAGGTTCGGCGCTTCGTACCGCTTCCTCGATCTGCGCGACAACTTCGACCCCGGCGTAGGATTCGTGCGCCGCCCCGGCAGCCGCGACCATAGGGGTGCTCTGCGGTACAGCTACCGGCCGCGCTGGGAGCGCATACGCCAGCTTCACTTCACGACCGCGCTTTCCTACATCACCGACCAGCGCAACGTGGTCGAGACGAGGGAACGGAGCGGCGAGTTCCAGGCTGTCCTCGAATCGGGAGACGCCATCGGAGTCTCGTTCACGAACCACCTCGAGGCGATCGACCGCCCCTTCGTCCTGCGCCGCGACGCCGTGATACCGGCGGGATCCTACCCGTTCAACACCATGCTGGCGCGCCTCGACACCTTCAAGCGCCGGCACCTGAAGATGAGCGTGGGATTCGAAACGGGCGGGTTCTGGAACGGGACGAGGAACACCGGCACCATCAGCGCCGACTGGCGCCTGTGGCGGCACCTCGGTTTCTCGACCAGTCACCAGGTGCACTGGGTGCGCCTTCCCGGACTCGAGTTCACGACGCAGCTCGTTTCGACAAGCATCCTCGTCGCGTTCAGCAACGACGTCTCGCTGCAGCCGCTGATCCAGTACAACCAGGACACCCGCCAGCTCTCGACCAACCTGCGCTTCAAGTGGATGATCGAGCCGGGTTCGGACTTCTTCGTCGTCTACAACGAGCTGGATGACGCGGCCGGCCGGCTTTCGCTGTCGCCGAGGAACCGCTCGATCGTCGTCAAGCTGAGCTACCTGTTCGCCTTCTGACTCGGGACTTTCGCGAGCCGGCGCTCCACAGTCAGGACCCGCTGGCCGGGCCATGGAAGCGCCGAGGCACCTCTCCGAGATCGCAGGGAACCGGCCCGGGCTCCAGCCAGCTCCGGCCCGCCGATGAGCTGCCGGCGCGACCCGACGCTGCGCCTGAACGATAAGGCCACGACCGTAGGATAATAATGCGTTGGGTCTTCCGCGAACGGAGACGAGGATCAGAACATGAGGCGTCCCTGCACCCTCAGAGGGCCGGGGCGCGTTCGAGTGGAGGCTTCCCATGGCGACGATCACCCAGGTTGAGAGCAAGGCGATCGAACATCGCGGGTACGCCCATCCCGGCATGTTGGTGACGACCGAGTGGGTCTACAAGAACCTGGAGAACCCGGCCGTCCGATTGGTCGAGTCGAACGAAGACACGCTTCTCTACGGCTCGGGTCACATTCCGGGCGCCGTTCATGTCGACTGGGTCGCAGACCTGAACGATCCAGTTCGCCGGGACTACATAGGCCCGGAGAGCTTCGCGGCCTTGATGTCCAGGATCGGGGTGGGTCCCGATACGACCGTTGTCTTCTACGGCGACAAGAACAACTGGTGGGCGTGCTACGCGCTCTGGGTGTTCGAGCTGTTCGGTTGCCGCAACACCCGGGTAATGGACGGAGGGCGGCTCAAGTGGCAGAACGAGAAACGCCCGATGAAACGCGACGTGCCGCGCTACGCAGCCACCAGCTACCCGCAGCCCCGGAGGGACGACCGGGGGAACCGCGCCTTCCGCCACGAGGTGCTCCGGTTCGCCGAGGCCAAGGGGCAACTCGTGGACGTGCGCAGCCCGGAGGAGTACTCCGGCGAACGCCTTCACATGGCCGATTACCCCAACGAAGGGGCGCTGCGTGGAGGTCACATACCCGGCGCGCGCAACGTGCCGTGGTCTCGCGCCGTCAATCCGCAGGACGGGACTTTCAAGGCCGCCAGCGATCTCCGGAAGATCTACGTCGAGGAGCAGGGCCTCGAGCCTGACCGCGAGGTGATCGCCTACTGCCGGATCGGCGAGCGGAGCAGCCATACGTGGTTCGTGCTGAAGTACCTGCTCGGGTTCGAGAGGGTACGCAACTACGACGGCAGCTGGACAGAGTGGGGGAACCTGGTCAACGTGCCGATCGAGAGGGGCTGAGGGCCCCGTCGTCGATTGGCGTCGTGGAGCCGGATCTCCGGGTGGGCCGGAATGCTCCGGCGCGACCCGGTGGCCGCGGGGACGTCACAGGTGCGGCAGGGGACGAAATGCACAAGCACCCGGGCCGGCTGCCCGAGATACTCGACGCGCTCGCGCTGGCATCGAGCCCGGATGACAGGGCTCAGATGCTGATCGATTTCGCCGATCGGTTCAGGGAGGTGCCGCCGGAGGTGGCCCGGCGGCCCTTCCCACCCGAGCGCCAGGTGCCGGCTTGCGAGTCCGACGCCTACGCGTGGGGTCTGATGCAACCGGACGGGACCTTGAAGCTGTACTTCGCGGTGGAAAACCCGTCCGGGATTTCCGGGAAAGCGCTGGCGGCCATCCTCGACCTGGGCCTGTCCGGCTTCCCTCCACAGGAGGTCGCCAGGGTGTCGACGGACATCGTCCCCGAGATCTTCCGCGCGAACATCTCCATGGGGAAGGGGCTGGGGCTCATGTCGATGGTGCGCGCGGTTGCGGCGCTTGGCAGCGCTGCCAGTGATCTGCGAAGGGGTGAGTGAGGACTCATGGCTTTCTGGCCCGGATGAAGCCGCTGAAGAACCGGCCGTCCACGAGCGGCGCGATGCGGTCCACATCGATGCCGTGGCCGGAGAGGAACTCCCTGGCGTCGTTGACACTATAGACGCGCGTCGGCTCGATCGAGACGTCCCGGAAGCCTGCCCGTTCCAGGCGCGCCACGTAATCGGACTCATCCAGCGCGCCCGACAGACAGCCGATCCAGAGTTCCACGTTCCGGCGGATTTCCGGCGGGATCTCGCCGCGCACCACGACGTCCGACACGGCAAGGCGGCCGCCGGGCTTCAGGACCCGGAAAGCCTCTGCCAGGACCTTGTCCTTGTCGGCCGACAGGTTGATCACGCAGTTCGAGATGATCACGTCCACGCTCGCGTCCGGCAGAGGGATCTTCTCGATCTCGCCCTTCAGGAACTCGACGTTCTCGACGCCGGCCTTCCGCTGGTTCTCGCGGGCGAGAGCCAGCATCTCGTCGGTCATGTCGAGCCCGTAGGCCTTGCCCGTAGGACCCACGCGCTTTGCCGACAGCAGGACGTCGATGCCGCCGCCGGAGCCGAGGTCGAGGACGACCTCCCCCGGGTTGAGCTTTGCAAGCGCCGTGGGGTTGCCGCACCCCAGCGAAGCGAGCACCGCTTCAGCCGGGAGGCCCTCGGTCTGCTTGGTGTCGTACAGGTTGACCGTTATCGGGTCCACGGCTCCCGGGACCGTAGAACAACAATCGGGCCCGCAGCAGCTCGCCCCTTTGCCCGCCGTCACGCGCAGCGCGGCCTTCCCGTACTTCTCCTTGACCACTTCCTTGATGTCCGCCATTTCAGGTCTCCTGGTATGCAGCCCGCCGGTCAGCACCGCTTGCAGAGCCGTGTTATCGACTCGGGTTCGACCGCCTTGTTTCGCGAGCAGCACTCGGCGTAAAGGAACGCAAGCAGTTCCTTGAGCGCCTCCGAGTTCGCCGAGTACCGCAGGAACGTCCCCTCCCGCCGCACGCTCACGAGGTCCTCGTTCTTGAGCTTCTCGAGGTGATGGGACAGCGTGGAGCCGGGAATGCCGAGCTCGTCGGCGATCTCCCCGGCCACGAGCCCCTCGGGATGGGCCGAGAGGAGGAGGCGCATGATCCTCAGCCTCGGCTCGGTGCCCATCGCCGACATCATGTCGGCGTACCTCGTGACGACGTCAGCCGCTGCCCCCCTGGCCATATCGATATTTCTACAACAACAGAAATACTATGTCAAGCCCTCGAAACTTTCCCGAGCAGGCGGCGCCAGGCGCGGATTACATGCTATCCTGCGCCGTCCTGCCCCCGGCCGTCGTGACGGCGTCTCGTTGTCCTCGCCTCTGGCACCTGGAGCGCAACCATGACTGCTCTCGCATCCGCCCGGCGCCTCGTTCTCATAGCCGCCCTGGCTGTCGCCTGCTGGTCCCCGCTCGCGGGCGCGCAGACAGCCGGCCCGAGACCGATTTCCCTGGACGATTACGCGAGTTTCAAGCGCATCTCTGGCGCGGCGATCTCGACCGACGGGAAGTGGATGCTCTACACCGTCGCGCCGAACGACGGCGATGGCACGCTGTTCGTCAAGGCGCTCGACGGCGACAGGGTGCACGAGATCGCACGCGGCACCGGCGCCGCGTTCTCGGGCAACGCCCGTTGGGTCGGTTACTTCATCGCACCGCCGGCCGCGTCTGGGCGCGGCGGTCGGGGTACGGGCGCGCGCGGCGGCGCGCCGGCGCAGGGCCAGGGCGCCGCCGCAGGGTCCGAGCAAACGCCGGCCCGCGCCTTCGAGGTGATCGACCTCGAGACCGGCGCCAGAACCTCGTTTCCTTCGGTTTCGAGTTTCGAGTTCTCGCCGGACGGCGAGTGGCTGCTGATGCGGCCGCAGGTGCCGGGGCCAGCTCCCTCTTCCGGCGCGGCGGCCGGACGCGGAGGTCGAGGCGGCGCGCCGGGCGGTGCCGGCGGCCCCTCGGAAACGACCACCCCCGCCGCGAACCTGTTGTTGCGCCACCTCGCCACCGGCAGGCAACGTTCGCTCGGCAACGTTGCCGGGTACGCGTTCGACGAAGCCGGGAAGCTCCTCGCCTTTACCGTCAGGGGGCCGCAGCGGCTCGGCAACGGCGTCTACCTGATGAAGCTCGAGACCGGTACCGAGGAGACCCTGGACGCGGGACCGTTCGACTACGACCAGCTGGCCTGGAGCGAGAAGGGAACGCACCTCGCGGTCCTGAGAGGCAGCGACAAGCCCAAGGCCAAGACGCAGCGCGAGAACCTGGTGCTGACGTGGAGGGACGCAGGCACGGAGAAGATTCAGGCCGCCACGTTCGACCCGGCGAAATCGCAGTCGTTCCCGAGGGAGATGGTGGTGAGCGAGTTCACCGCGCCTCGCTGGAGCGACGACGGTGCCAGGCTTCTCGTCGGGCTCAAGGAACAGGAGGACGAGAAGCCGGAGTCGAACGACCCGCAGGCCAACGTGGACGTCTGGCATTGGAAAGACGACCAGCCTCAGTCCGTGCAGATCGTCCAGATCGACCAGGCGCGTCGCGCCACGAAGGCTGCGATTCTCGACGTGGCGGCCGGCGCGCTGCGCCAGATTGCGGACGAGGACATGAGGGCGATCACGCCGACCGACGATCTGCGCTGGGCTATTGGCCGCGCAGAGACGCCTTACCGCGGCCAGATCGCGTGGGGCGGCGCCAGGGCCGACATCTACCGCGTAAGTCTCATCGATGGCACACGGACGCTCATCGAGCCCGGACTCTCGCGCACGATGGGCCTGTCGCCCGACGGGAAGTGGTTCGTCTACCTCAAGGCCGGCCGCGTCTACTCGTACGAGTTGGCGACCGGGAAGAAGACGCCGATCGACGGCGGCAAGAGCTTCGTCAACGCCGAGGACGACCACGACTACGAAAAGCCGGTGTACGGTGTGGCCGGATTCACGGCCGACGGCTCCTCGGTCCTGCTCTACGATCGCTACGACGTCTGGGCGCTGCCGTTGGCCGGCGGTCCAATCACGAACCTAACCAAGGGGCACGGTGCGAGGCAGGAAATCCGCTACCGTGTGGTGCAGCTCGGGCGAGGGGCCGGCGGGCGAGGCGGCGGGGGAGGAGGCCGCGGCGGCGGTGCCAGGCAGGAACCGATCGATCTCGGAAGGCCCCTGCTCGTCTCGGCTTTCGGCGAATACACCAAGAAATCCGGCTACTCCGAGATCGCCCCCGGAGGGGAGCCGGTGCCGCTCATCTGGGCAGACAAGTCGATCGGTTCGCCGGTGGCCGCAGAAAAGGCCGACCGCCTGATCTTCACGCAGCAGACCTTCAACGAGTACCCGAACTACTGGGTTTCTGACAGGCGCTTCACCTCGCCCAGGCAGGTCACCGATGCCGCACCGGGTCTCTTCGAGAAGTTCGCGTGGGGTTCGAAGAAGCTGATCGACTACAAGAACAGCCGGGGCCAGCGACTGCAGGCGACGCTCACGCTGCCGGCCGGCTACGAGCCCGGCAAGAAGTATCCGATGCTCGTCTACTTCTACGAGCTCATGTCCGACACTCACCACAGTTTCTCGTTCCCGGTCTACGACGACCGCCCGCACATGTCCACCTACGCGAGCAACGGCTACCTGGTGCTGCAGCCCGACGTGAGGTACGTGATCGGCAGGCCAGGTTCGTCCGCGCTCGACTGCGTCACGAGCGCGGTGAAGCGGGTGATCGAGCTTGGATACGCAGACCCGGCCCGAATCGGCCTCCAGGGACACAGCTGGGGCGGCTACCAGTCGTCATTCATCGTCACGCAGACGAACATGTTCGCGGCGGTCGTGACGGGCGCGCCGCCCACCGACCTGGTGAGCTTCTACGGCACGCTCTACCGATCCAGCGGGAACATACAGCAGGGAATCACGGAGGTGGGGCAGGTGCGGATGGGAGACGGCGCCACGCCGTGGTCGGCCAAAGAGCTTTACGAGAGCCAGTCGCCGGTGCACAACGCGGCGAAGATCACCACGCCGTTCATGATACTGCACGGCACGGCCGACGGGTCCGTGGACTACGGCCAGGGCCTCGAGTTCTACGCAGCCGCCCGCCGGCTGGGCAAGAAGGTGATCCTGCTCTCGTATCCGGACGAGGCGCATCACCTGGGTCGAAGGGAAAACCAGAAGGACTTCCAGATCCGGATGCGCCAGTTCTTCGATCACTACCTCAAGGGTGCGCCTGCTCCTCTCTGGATGACCGACGGCGTGCCGCAGCTCAGGAAGGGCCAGGACCCGACCGTCATGACGACGATCAAGAAGACGGAGAGAGAGGACTGACCAGGCTGGCCGTTCAGTTCGAGAACATGCCGCGGCGCTGCCCCCGGAGCGGCCCAGGTGTCCGTCGCTGAATAGCCGGCGTTGCAGCCGGTCTGCACGGCTGAAGCCGCGCCCGGTCATCGTCGTCCGAGCGCCGCGAGCGAAGGAACCGTTGAGGGAGCCCGGACGCAGGCTCCAGGTTTCGGTCCGTGTTCACTGGAGCGAGCCGCCCGATCCCTGTCGGAACACGCCCTGCGGGCTCGACGCCGGCACCCGCACGATCTCGCTTCCGCTGAGGCCCAGGGCTTCCCCCTCACCGCCTGGCGGCGCCACCTGAAGGGCCTCGAAGTTCACCAGCGACGACTGGTGGTCCAGCGTCGCCTGGAGCAGGCTGACCTGGGCCTGGACCAGATCACGCTGCGCCTGGGTGACCAGGAAGCTCGTCGAGAGGCCGGCTTCGTACCTGCGCTGCTCAGTCTGGTAACGCTCTTCGGCCAGCCTGGCGCCGGCGCGCGCCGTGTCTATGCGCTCGCGCGTGCTCTGCACCTGGCGGGCGGCGCGGCGAATCTCCTCGACGATTCTCGCTTCAAGGCCGAGTATTCGCTGCGAGGCCCGGCGCCGCTCCACGTCCGCCCGCGCCAGGCTCGCCTCCTCGTAGCTGCTCCCGATCGGGTAACTGACCGTGAAGCCCAGGCTCCACGTCGCGAAATCGTTGCTGAACACCTGGTTCAACACGGTTCCAAACCCCTTGTCCAACGTGCCTGTAACCACGCCCGGGAACCCGCCTGACCTGAGGAACTGGGTCCCTCCAAGGCCGTTGCCGCGGTAGGATGCCTCCAGCCGGATGTCGGGCAGCTTCTGGTTCGTGAAGAACGCGACGTCGGCTTCAGCGTTCCGCATGTCGTTGCGCGCGCGCGCCAGGTCGTACCTGCCCTCGACAGCGGTCCGAACAGCTTCCTCTACGTCCGGTGTGGCGAGGCTCCCGGTCGGCTCGTCGATCGTCTCGAGATGCACCTGCCAGAACGATCGGTCGGCCGGGTCCATGATGAGCCGGCGGAGGGCGTCCTCAGAGTCGGCCGCAACCGTGCTCGCGCGGATGAGGTTCTCGCGCCGCTGGGCGACTTCGGCCTCCGCCTGCACCAGGTCGAGCGGCGGCGCCTGCCCGTGATTCACCCGCACTCTGTTCTGCCGTACGAGCTCCTCCGCCAGCTCGAGCGACCGCCGCTGCACCGCCACGTTCGCCGCCTGTGCCTTGAGCGTCCAGTAGGCCTGCTTCACGGCTGCGACCGTCTGGACGACGGACTCACGGAAGCGCAGCTCCGAGCTCTCGTGGTTCCGCTTGGCGATGACGTACTGGTGCCGGGGGGCGTCCACTTTTCGGTCCTTGAAGAGGGGCTGGGAGAAGGCCAGCTGCAGCCCCGACTGCAGAATCGGAGAGAAGCTCGTCAACGGGTTGCTGGTGGTCGTGCGCGACGCGTCCCACGAAACGCTCCACACACCGCCTCCCCACGGAAGCCTTTGCCGCACGCCCACCGTGGAGAACCAGTCGTTGGCATCGACGCCGCTCTCTCCCAGCAGGAAGTTCGACGGAGGCGTGGCGATGGCGGACCGTCCAACCGTTGTCGAAAGCACCGGCCGGAAGGCCCCCTGACTTTCAGACACCCGCGCTGCCTCGACCTCCGTGCCCAGCCGGACCACTGCGAGATCCGGGTTGTTCTCCAGGGCGCGGCGGACGGCTTCATCGAGCGTGAGCTGGATCGTCTCTCGCGCGAGGGCAGCGGCGCTCTCCTGCGCGGCAGGGCCCATGCCGATGAAGACCTGCCCTTGGAGCGCGGCCGGTGCTTGCCGTGATGGTTGGGTTGCGGGCTGGGCGAGTGCCGGGGCGCCCAGGCAGAGCACTGCGGCAGCGCCGGCGGAGCAGAGGCAGATCGACCTGCCGTTCATGACGTCATTCCTCCTGCGAGCTGCGGCTCGAGCGGCCCTTCTGCCTCCGCGGACTCGTGCCTGCGTGCAAGGAGCACGTATATCGACGGCACGACGAACAGCGTGAAGATCGAGCCGATGATCATGCCGCTCACGAGCATGATCCCGATGCTGTTGCGCGCACCTGCCCCGGGCCCCGTTGCGAGGACGAGCGGGAAGTGGCCGACAACGGTTGCCGCGGTGGTCATCAGGATCGGCCGGAATCTGACGCCGGCAGCCTCGATGACAGCCGCCAGCTTGTCCCTTCCCGCTTCCTGGAGGTGGTTGGCGAACTGCACGATCAGGATGCCGTTCTTCGATACGAGGCCGACGAGAGTGATCAGGCCCACCTGGCTGTAGATGTTGAGCGAGGTGAAGCCGAGGAACGAGAAGATGAGCGCCCCGGAGAGGGCCAGCGGGACAGACCCCGCCAGGATTATGAAGGGGTCGCGGAAGCTCTCGAACTGTGCCGCCAGGACCAGGTAGATGAGAATGGCGGACAGCAGCAACGTGCCCAGGAACCTGTTGCCTTCGGTTCGCAGCTGGCGCGATTCGCCCGCGTAATCGATACCGAACCCGTGCGGCAGCGAAGCTCTCGCCTCGTTCTCGAGGAAGCCGAGCGCCCGGTCCAGAGCGACCGGCGGCGGTATCACTCCCTGGATGCGCACGGCGTTCAGCTGCTGGAACTTCCTGAGATCGCGTGGCTCCGCGCTCGTCCTCAGGCTCGCGAAGGTCGAGAGCGGGACGAGCCTTCCGTCAGCTCCTGTGATGTAGAGCTCCTCCAGCTGTTCGGCCGTCAGGCGGTCCACCCGGGCCACCTGCGGGATCACCTTGTAACTGCGGCCCTGGATGCTGAACCGGTTCACGTAGTCGCCGCCGAGGAGGGTCGACAGATCGCGCCCAACCTGGCTGAGGTCCACGCCCTGGGAGCGCAGCTTGTCGCGGTCGAAGACTATCTCGGCCCGGGGCTGATCGAACCTCAGGTCCGAGTCAGCGAAAATGAAGAGCCCGCTCGCCATCGCCTTCTGAACGAGCTCGCCTGCGAACTGCCCGAGCTGCGCCGGTTCTCCCGGGGACGTGATGACAAGGTCCACCGGGAAGTCTCCGCCGCCCGGGAGCGGCGGCGGAGTGAGGGGGATCACCCGGACCGCCGGGATCTGCGACAGCGGCCCCATCGATTCCATCAGCAGTTGCTGCGCGGTCTTCGTGCGCTCGCTCCACGGCCGCGTCACCATGCCGCCGAAGCCGCCCGTCGGGAACATGATCTGGAAGATGCTGGCCGATTCCGGGAACGAGCGATACACGTCGTGGATCTGCTCGGCGAAGAGCGTGGTCTGCTCCAGAGTCGAGTTGGGCGAGGCCTGCACGATCGAGAAGACGACGCCCTGGTCCTCTGCGGGCGCGAGCTCCCGCTGCGAGAACATGTAGAAGGGCACGATCAGCAGGGTGACGGCTGCCCAGACCGCCAGCACCGCGGGCCGATAACCCAGCGTTGCCGCAAGCGCCGAGGTGTAGGCGGCTCGCACGGAGTCGAAGCGATGATTCACCCACCCGGCAAATCCACGTTCCGTATCCCCGGCGCGAAGCAGCTTCGAGCCCATCATCGGAGAGAGCGTCAGCGCCACCACGCCGGATACGATCACGGCACCCGCGAGCGTGAAGGCGAACTCCCGGAAGAGGGCCCCTGTGAGACCGCCCTGGATCCCGACCGGCGTGTAGACCGCCGCGAGCGTGATCGTGATGGCGACGATCGGCCCGACGAGCTCTCGCGCCGCGTCGAATGCCGCCTGCCGCGGGCGCTTGCCGCTCCTCAGGTGCCTCTCCACGTTCTCGACCATGACGATGGCATCGTCGACGACCAGGCCTACCGACAGGACTATGGCGAGAAGCGTCAACAGGTTGATCGTGAAGCCCGCCACCAGCATGAGGAACACGGCGCCCACCAGTGACACGGGGATGGCGACCACCGGTATGAGGACCGACCGCACCGAGCCCAGGAACAGGAAGATGACGGCTATGACGATGAGCAGCGTCTCGCCGAGGGTCGTCAGCACTTCCGTGATCGCGTCGTGGATGTACTCGGTCGAGTCGTACGGGATTCCGACCTTCATCCCGGCGGGAAGCTGCGCCTCTATCTCGGGGATTGCCTCGCGCACCCTGCCGACGACGTCGAGCGCGTTGGCGGTAGGCAGCACCCAGATGCCCATGAATGTCGCCGACTCGCCGTTGAAACGCACGTCCTGCTCGTAGTTTTCGGCCCCGAGCACCACGTCCGCTATCTCGCCGAGCCTCACGACGACTCCGTCCTGCTCCTTGACGATCAGCTCTCGGAACTCTTCGGGCGTCCGCAGGTCGGTGTTGGCGACGAGGTTCACCGTCACCATCGAGCCCTTCGTGCGGCCGAGCGCCGACAGGTAGTTGTTGTCGGCCAGGGCCTGTCGAACCATCGACGGCGAGATTCCCAGCGCGGCCATGCGGTCCGGCTTCAGCCAGATCCTCATGGCGAAGGTCCGCGCGCCGAGTATGTCCGATCGCTGGACGCCGCTCACCGCGCTCAGGCGCGGCTGCACAACCCTCGTCAGGTAGTCGGTGATCTGGTTCTGGTCGAGGCTGGCCGACGAGAACCCGAGGTACATCGCGGCGAACTGGTGGTCCGCTGTCTCGAGTTCTATGACCGGCGCCTCGGCCTCGGGCGGGAGGTCGTTGCGCACCTGCGCCACCTTCGCCTGGATCTGTGTGAGGGCGGCGTTGGTGTCGTAGTTGAGCTCGAGGTGAACCGTGATTGTGCTGACCCCGTTGGCACTGGACGACTCCACGAAGTCGATGCCGTCGGCGCTCGCGATCACGCGCTCGAGCGGCGTCGTGATGAAGCCGCGTACCAGATCCGCGTCAGCGCCGACGTAGGCGGTAGTGACCCGGACG
Source organism: Vicinamibacterales bacterium (assembly GCA_041947015.1). GTDB lineage: Bacteria > Acidobacteriota > Vicinamibacteria > Vicinamibacterales > Fen-181 > JBHGBL01. The sequence continues at coordinate 198,643 of JBHGBL010000006.1, read as the reverse complement.
ATCGCGATGTCGCTCCGCGGGTACTGCCGCACGCTCAGGGCCCGTATCGACTGGAGGCCGGCGATCAGGATCACGAGATTCACGACAATTGCGAGGACCGGCCGCCTGACGAAGATGTCGGTGAACCGCATCATCTGTTCTCCGGTCTGGGCGAAGGACTGTTGTCCGGCACGACCTTGTTGTTCACGAGAACGCTGGAGCCATTTCGAAGCTTGAAGACGCCGGAGGTGACAATCTCGTCGCCGGGATCGATTCCGGACACGACCGCCACCTGGTCGCCGCGAGCGCCTTCGAGCTTGACGAACTGCTGCCTGACGCCCTTGTAGGGCCGCCCGTCGGGACCATTCATCTCCGCGACGACGAAGACCGAATCCCCGTAGGGCGCGTAGCTGATCGCCGAGGCCGGCAGCGGTACGACCACGCGGTTCTTGCCCACGACCGCCTCGATGTGGACGAACATTCCCGGTCGCAGCCTGCCGCCACGGTTCGCGAGCGATGCCTGCACCTCCACGTTGCGGGTCGCTTCATCCACGATCGAATCGATCGCGCTGACGCGGCCGGCGAATCCCGCGCCCCCCAAGTCGTCGCTCGTTATGCGCACCTGGCTGCCGATCCGGATTCTCCCTGCCGACTGCTGCGGCACGCCGAAGTTGACATAGATCGGGTCGAGGGACTGGAGGCTCACGACCGCGTCGCCGGCCGAGAGGTACTGGCCGAGGTTGACCTGACGGATGCCGAGGACCCCGGAGAAGGGCGCCCGGATGGTCTTGCGCTCGATGGCCGCGCGCATCTCGTCGACTCGTGCCCCGGAGCGCCGCGCGTCGGCGACCGCGCGGTCGTACTCCGCGCGCGAGATGACACGCTCCTCGAGCAGCCCCTCCATGCGTCCGAATTCGGTTCGCGCAAGCTCGCGCTCCGCCTCGGCCGCGGCGAGCTGGGCACGCTCCTGCCGGGAGTCGAGCTGGACGAGCACTTCGCCTGCCCGGACCGCCCTGCCAGAGTCGAAGGTTATCCGCTCGACGATTCCCGGCAGGTCCGCGCTCACCGTAACTCCCTGGACTGCCGCGATGGTGCCTATGACCCTGAGTGTGACCGGCCATTCCGCCTTTTCCGCCACTACGGTTGTCACCGCCTCGGGCGGAGGCTGGAATGCAGAGCCTTCCGCGATGGCTGTCTGGATCTGGTTGTACTTTACGAAACCCAGGACGCCCACGACCGTCACCAGCGCGCCCAGGGTCAGGAGTATGCGCTTCAGCATCTGGACCTCTTGTTCGTGTGCGATCCCGGGAGGCCAATCGGGTGCCCAACCGCGCCGACGCCAAGGTGTCGCCGACGCGTGCCGATCAGGGCGCCAAGGCCGCCAGACGAAGCAGATTGCGCCGTAGAGAAAGAGGGCGGCACGGCGACGACTCGCCATCGTGACCGTTAGCGCAACCGTCCCGGATCGCCAGCTTGCTTGCACAAAACGGTCCGCCCGTGCCAGTCGATCGAGGCCGTCTCGGCCGTGAACTGTGCCGTCGTGTCGACGGCGCCTCGTCACTCAGCCGCCTTCGTGCAGCTGTGCCGGGCGGCGTGTCAGCCTAGGTGTTGCCGACGGCTCGTTCACGAGCGACTCAAGCCGGTCGCCAGGTCTCAGGCAAGCTCGTCGCACAGGCCCGACGGGAAGTCCCACGCATCGTCGAGACGGACGGATGTCGGCTGGTTCGCGTCGACGGACCACCATGGAATCGGCTGCCCGGCGATCGCGTCCATCCCCGGGCCGGGCCCCATCGTGTTCCCGAGCGTGAGCCAGCGAACACGGGGCGAGCTTCGGTATTAGCCGTAGCCTTCTCGATGGGAGACAACGCCGGCCGTTCCGCTTGAACGCGCAGATCACGGCAGAGTAGATTGAGGGCATGTCGACGCCCCCTCGCACGCGCGGTGCCACCCTTGCCCGGGCCTCGCGGTCCTACGTGGCCAGGGAGATGATCCTTCCGGCGCAGGAATTCATTCACGCCGAGCGCGCCAGCGGTCTGGTGCTGCTAGCGGCAGCTGTCATCGGCCTGCTATGGGCGAACTCGCCGTGGCGGGGCGCGTACGACGCGCTCTGGCACACCGAGATCGGTTTCACCGCGGGCTCATTCTCCTCGACGCACGACCTTCGACACTGGGTGAACGACGCCCTGATGGTGATCTTCTTCTTTGTCGTGGGGCTCGAAGTGAAGCGCGAGTTCGCGGATGGCGAGCTTTCGAAGCCGGTACGCGCTGCGCTGCCGATGGTCGGCGCGCTCGGCGGAATGCTGGTGCCAGCCGGCCTGTACCTGGCGTTCAACCCGCGCGGCGAGGCAGCACACGGGTGGGGCATACCGATGGCCACCGACATCGCCTTCGCGCTCGGTGTTCTCGGCCTCGCCGGACCGAAGGTGCCGTTCTCGGCGCGGATCTTCCTCCTTGCGCTCGCCGCAGTGGACGATATCGGCGCCATCCTCGTGATCGCGGTCTTCTACACTTCCCAGTTGTCGCTGGCCGCGCTGGGGGGCGCCGCGTTGATTCTGGTGGTCATCCTCGGCATGAGGCGCGCCGGGTTCCTGTCGGAGCTGGCCTACCTGCCGCTGGGCGTCCTGTTCTGGTTTGCGATGCTAGAGTCGGGAGTGCACGCGACGATAGCGGGCGTCATCCTAGGGCTTCTCGCCCCGGCGCGCCCCGCCTACGGCGAAAGCCACTTCGAGGCATCGATGCAACCCCTTCTCGACTCGTTCCGCGAGACACAGGTCGACGGCGACACCGAGCGCGGCGAGGCAATCATCGGGCAGATGTCGGAACTGGTCGAGAGCACAGAGGCGCCTGTAAACCGCCTGCTTCGATTCCTGCATCCGTGGTCAAGCTACGTGGTCCTTCCGGTTTTTGCCCTGGCCAACACGGGTGTTTCGCTCTCCGGCGGCGAGATGCAGCAAGCGCTGTCGAGCCCGGTGTTCCTTGGCGTCCTGGTCGGCTTGCTGGTCGGCAAGCCGGTTGGCATCACCGCCTTCTGCTGGATCGCGGTGCGGCTGGGCCTGGCTGAGCGACTGAAAGGGGTGAGCTGGGTGCAGCTTGCGGCCATCGGGGCTCTCGCCGGCATAGGCTTCACCGTTTCGCTCTTCATCACGTCGCTGGCATTCGGCGAGCAGCCGGCCGGTCATGCGGCCAGGACAGGAATCCTCGCCGCCTCGCTCGCCGCCGGCGTCCTGGGGTACTTCGCGCTGCGAATGGCTTCGGGCGGTTCGGAGACACGGGATCGAGGATAGCAGTCAGGAGGCGGATCATGTCGGTTCACATCGTCCGGCTTGGAACCCCGCGCACGTCCGGCGAGGGACTGCGCATAGGGACCGTGAGGCGCCCGCCGCGGGGCGTGCCGAAGGCCGAGCACGCTTCACGGGACTTCTACGACGTGTGGCTGCCGGAACTGGCGCCCTCGCAAGCATTGGTCAAGGAGGCACAGCACGCAGGCGACGAGCGGGCGTGGCGCTCCTTCGTCAAGCGATACCGCGCAGAGATGAGGCGGCCCGAGGCATCTCGCCTGCTCGGCCTGCTCGCGGCGCTCTCGCACCAGACGTCTCTTGCCGTTGGCTGCTACTGTGAGAGCGAGTCGCGCTGCCACCGCTCGGTGCTCAGAGAACTTCTTTCCGAACACGGCGCTGACGTCCGCTGATCGGGGCCCCTGCAGGTGGTCGATGCCTGTGGCCTGCTGTTGCGCCGCAGACGCGGCTCGGCCATACTCCGTGCCGCAACGGGAGGGGTCATGCGCGGCATAGCAGGCTACACGGCAGCCGAGATGAGGCGGAAGGCATCGGGCGAATCGATTCCGGAACGAATCTCGAAGTGGGAGCTCGACACCCCGGCGTTGTGCGTCGACCTCGACAAGCTGGAGCGGAACATCGAGACGATGCGCGTCGAGCTGGCTGCACGGGGCCTGGTCAGCCGGCCCCATGCCAAGACGCACAAGTGCGCCGCCATCGCGAGGCTGCAGCTGGCGGGCGGCTCGATCGGGATTTGCGCCGCGAAAGTCTCCGAGGCGGAGGCCCTGTTTGCGAACGGCATCGAGCCGATCCTGATGACCACCTCGAACGTGACCCCGGTGAAGATCCGCCGGGCGATGGCGCTGCGGAAGGTCAACCCGCTCTTCATTCAGGCGGTGGACAACCCGCAGAATGCGTGCGATCTGTCTGAAGCCGCCCGCGAAGAGGGCGTGGTAGCGGACGTCGTCGTCGATGTGGCCGCCGGAACCCGCACGGGCGTGCCGCCCGACGATCGCGCGCTGGCGCTCGCCCAGATGGTCGACTCGCTGCCGGGCCTGAAGCTCCGGGGGATGATCGCCTACGACGGGAGCGTGCAGCACGTCAGGCCCTTCCAGGTGCGCCGGGAGAAGGCGCTCGCCAATGCCGCGCCTCACGCGAGAGTCTTCGAGGCCATGAAGCGCGCCGGGCTGAACACCGAAATCTTCAGCGGCGGCGGGACGGGCACCTACAACATCATGCACGAGGTCCCCGGGCTCACCGACGTGCAGGTGGGCAGCTACATCTTCATGGACAACCAGTACATCGCGATTGGCAGCGTGAGAAACGACGACATCTTCGACGATTTCGAGCCCTCCCTCACCGTCATCGCGACCGTCGTCAACGCGTACTGGCGGGGCAGACTCACGACCGATGCCGGGGCGAAGGCTCTCACCATCGACACGCCCGCGCCGTCGGTCGTCTACGAGCCAGGCTTCCGGTACACGGCGGACTCCGACGAGTTCGGCAAGATCGAGTACGAGACGGCCGGCAAGGTCTACGAGGTCGGAGACAAGCTCGAGATCGTTCCCCCGCACTGTGACCCGGTCGTGAACCTCTACGACCAGATCTACGCCACGCGGGGAGACCTCGTCGAGGCAGTGTGGCCGGTAACGGCGCGCGGGTGCTCCCGGTAGGCCGTTTTCCTGGAGTCGGTGTTCGCCGACGTCGGCCCGCGCCGCGCCGCCTCACGTTCGCAGCGCTGGTTTCGCCGTTCCCGTCCCGGTGCGGAGGCGGCGGGGCGTGCCAGGCGCGTGCTCGTCGGGTTCGCCGGCCGCTGCTCCACCGAGGCTCCCGTCGAACGCCACAACTCGCACGTCCCGGCCAATCAACCTCGCGAGCGGCTCGACCTGCCGTTCGGCCGCCCAGCGTTCGAGTTCCGCCGGGCCCTTCGAGTGCAGAACCAGCTCGATTCGCCTTCTGCGTGGCCGCAGTTCCACGCGCTCCACGATCTGCGCGTGGCTGCGGTCGAGGCTCTCCGCGACGCGCAGCAGCGCCGACGCCACGCGCACTGCTCTCCGGGCGCCCGGCGCAAGCCTGGCGATTGCCGGGTGCGACTTCCTGGGTCGGCCTCTGCGATGGTAGCGCGCTATGAGCGCGATTGCCTCGATCTCCTCCGGCTCGAACCCGCGCAGGCCGCCGTTCCTGATCAGGTAGTACGAATGCTTGTGGTGACCGATGTAGGAAACGTGACCGCCGATGTCGTGGAGGAGCGCTCCGAATTCCAGCCATTCGCGCACGCGCTCGCCGGCGCCGTGAAGCCCTCGCGTCTGATCGAAGAGCGAGAGCGACAGTTGCGCGACATGCTCCGCGTGCTCGGGGTACCAGCGGCACCGCTCGCCCAGCTCGATCACGCTTCGGCGCCTTATGTCCGGGTAGCGATCGACGCTCGCTATCCGTTTGCGGTTACGGGCGATGTAGTCGAGGACGAGACCCTCGCGGAGGCCCAGGTCGCACAGGATGAGTTCTTCTGCGCCGAGCATCTGCACGGCGGTGTCGAGGATAGCGGCCCCGGCAACCAGGAGGTCCGCGCGGCGCGGGTCGAGTCCCGGCATGCGGAGGCGGCGCTGCAGGTCGGAAGCAACCACCTCCTTCCGCACGCGGTGAAGATCCTTCGCCGATATCCGACTGTGGTGGATCTTGTCGTCGTCGAAGAGCGCCCTGCGCAGCGCTACCTCGCCGAGGTTCAGCGCGGTTCCCGACGTGGCGATGACGCGGTCGAAGCCGGCCATGCGGACCTGCCCGGCGAACTCTTCCAGGGTGGCTCGAACGTGCTTCACGAGCTGGCGCTCTGAGCGCGACGACAGCGGGTCCGTCTTCACGAAGCGCTCGGTCAGCCGGATCACCCCGAGCGGGAAGCTCGCAGCCAGGTGCGGGCCCGTGGCCGTGCCCAGGGTCATCTCGAGCGAGCCGCCCCCGAGGTCCACTACGACCGTGGTTCCGCGCTGAGCATCCACTCCGTAGACCGCGGCCATGTGAACCAGGCGTGCTTCCTCGATCCCCGAGATGATGCGCGGGCGGATGCCCGTCCGGGCCGCGACCGCTTCGAGGAACTCGCCTCCGTTCGGCGCCTCGCGAACTGCGCTCGTGGCGCCGGCGATCACCTCGTCCGCCTGCCGTGACGCGGCGAGCTGCCGAAACCGCAGCAGCGTTTCGATTGCCGTCTCCACCGTGGAGGCGGACAGGGCCCGGCCGTCCAGCCCGCCAGCGCCGAGCCGCACCATTTCCTTCTCGCGATCGACGATGGTCAGCGCGAGGCTTGCTCCCACCTCGACGACGATCATGTGAATCGAATTGGTCCCGATGTCGATGGCGGCCAGGCGCATGGGCTTCTGCCGAGTGTCTGAAGTTGACGCGTCACCTCCCAGTGTCTCATCAATCGCCCGATTCGCCTTGCACACTGAAGCGGCACGTGAGCCCGCTGGCGGCGCTCTTGCGGCGTTCAACCGACAGCGGTCAGCCGGCTCCGCCGGTCCGCGCCAGCCGTAGATGAGACCACCAGGGGGCGCGAGTTGGGCCCACTGCAACCTGCCGTTCGCCGCCTTCGCTTCCGCCTGCGACCTCTGACGGTTTTCAGGTACAATCGCCGGCGTTCCGCCCCCTCCCGCTCGACCCCTCTTCGGGGCAGGAAGGTCAGCATGGCAGAAGAACCGAAAGGATGCGCCCGCACTACCGGATCGGTGGCTGGCGAAGCGCCGCTTCCGGAAGCGACCCCGGCACGTGCCGATGAACGGAGGAGCACCATGATCACAGCCCGCGTCGGCCAGAAGGCGCCGGACTTCCAGGCGCCTGCTTACTACCGCGGCAGCTTCACGAACATCAAGCTGTCGGACTACCTCGGCAAGTGGGTCCTCCTCTGCTTCTACCCGGGCGATTTCACCTTCGTTTGAGCCACCGAAGTGTCGGCGGTCGCCGACAAGTACCGAGTACTGCAGGAACTCGGAGTCGAGGTGATTGCGGTCAGCGTAGATAGCCACTTCGTCCACAAGATGTGGAACGACAACGAGCTGAGCAGGATGGTGGAGGGCGGGGTCCCGTTCCACATGGCGTCGGACCAGGCAGGCAACGTCGGCCGGGCCTACGGCGTCTACGACGAGAACCAGGGAATCGAGCTCCGCGGCCGTTTCATCATCGACCCCGATGGCGTCATCCAGGCGATGGAGGTGCTCACGCCGCCCGTCGGCCGCAAGCTCGCGGAATCGATCCGCCAGATAAAGGCCTTCCAGCACGTCCGGCAAAGCAGGGGCACCGAGGCGACCCCCGCCGGCTGGGAACCCGGCCAGCCAACGCTCGAGCCCGGCCCCGACCTGGTGGGCAACGTGTGGAAGGTCTGGAATCCTCGCGTGGAGTCCATCGGGACCTGATCAGGCGATCGAGCAACGAGAACGATCGCGGCCCGGATTGGATTCGCGGGTCGTGACGGGCTTGCGCGTGGGAACGCGCTCAACTTCCGAGGATTGGATCATGGCCGACAGGGCAGTAGTTGACCAGCCAGCTACGCAGAAGTTCCCGGGCGTCTACTGGACAGCGAACGTCACGGAGTTGTTCGAACGAGCCGCCTACTACTCGATGGCGAGCTTCGTCGTGATCTATCTGGGGCAGCTCGGCTTCGGAAGCTACTGGCCAAGTTTCCTGAGCAGCAGCCTGCTCTGGTTCCTGGTGTTCTTCCTGCCGATCCTTTCCGGCACCATCGCCGACCAGATCGGCTTCCGGAACGGGCTGCTGCTGGCCTTCGTGCTGCTGACAGTCGGTTACCTGATGATGGGATATCCCGTCTGGCTCGGGGGGAGCGTCCTGTCGCCGACCATCGGCGCCGACTTCACAGCCAGCAGCCTGGACTTCGTGGTGATCTTCTCCGCCATAGTCGTCATCGGCGTTGGCGGATCGTTCATCAAGCCGTGCATTTCCGGCACCGTGCAGAAGACGCACGGTGGACGTGCGACGCTCGCGTTCGCCATCTTCTACATGACGATCAACATAGGGTCGCTTTTCGGCCGCGGCACGGCGTTCGTGGTTCGAAACGGTGCCGGTGCCGGCACGGTCATGATGACGGTCGGTGCACTCGGTCTGGCAGCCTTCCTGATCGTCATGCTGGTGCGAGCGACCACCAAGGCTGAACGCACGAAGGCCGACATCTGGATGGCCACCGCAGGCTTCACTGCCATCGTGCTGGCGGGCGCGGCGGCGGTCTGGATGATCTACCAGGGCAGCGCGGCCGAGCGCGCGGCGGTGCAGACTGCGAGCCTGTCCTACATCTTCGCGGTCGCAGCGGGCGCCTCTATCGTGGCGTTCCTGATAGTGCTCGTGTTCTACCGCGAGCCGGGGTCTTCTGCCGAACCGGTGAAGCCTCGGCGCAGCATGGGGCGCATCCTGGTGGACATGGTGCGCGTACTCGGCAGCGGCCGCTTCACGGTGTACCTGATAGTGATGAGCGGCTTCTACTTCATCTACAACCAGGTGTACAACGTCCTTCCGCTCTACGTGAAGAGGGTGGTGGAGCCGAGCCCGGCGATGGATCTCTACACCGCCGCGAACCCGTTCGTCATCGTCTGCTTCCAGCTGATCATCTCGAACACGTTCGGAAGGATGAAGCCGATCCGATCGATGGTCGCGGGCACGGTGATCATCTCGATAGCGATGCTCATCAACGTGATACCCGTTTATGCTGCCGGCGGCCCGGCAGCCATCGCTGCCAACTGGCTCCCGCTCGGCTCGGTGTTCATAATCCTGACGGTCGGCCTGATCGCGCTCGGGGAGCTCTTCACGTCGCCCCGCATGTACGAGTACATCGGCGCCCTTGCGCCCAAGGGTCAGGAGGGCCTTTTTCTGGGCTACGCCAACCTGCCCCTAGCACTAGGTGCCTTCTTCAGCGGTCTTGTCGGTGCGGTGATCTTCAACGAGGTGATGGCCAGGGGCGCCACCACGCGGCCGGACGGCCTTCTCGAGCTCGTGCCTGCCAACAACATGCTAGGGTGGGCGATTCTGACCGCAATCGGGCTGTTGTCCGCCATCAGCTTGTGGCTCTACAACCGGTGGCTCGAGAGCCACACACCGGCGGTCGAGAAGACGTAGGGGTACCGGCACTGGCCACTTGCGTTCGCTGACGCCCGTCTTCACGCCTGGATGGCTTCCAGCCTGAGCCGCCGGAGCACGGCGGTGAACCGGGCTTCGCCGCGCAGGCTGTCGTAGATCGGGTGGACGCCGAGCATTGTCATGGAAAGCTCGTGCTCGTCGGCGCCCTTTTCCAGCCACGTGAGCGCGCGGTCGTTTTCCGCGAGCCCCGCGTGCACCAGCGCGAAGCAGGTCGAGGGGACGTAGCGTGTTGCGGAGAGTTCAGCGAGGCGAGAGAGCATCCGCCTCGCCTCCGCCCCGTCGCCTGCGAGAGCGTTGACCTGTCCCAGGGCGCCGAGGATGCTCGGCACCTCGCCTGCCATCTGAAGGCCCTTCTGCAGCATCTCGAGTCCCTCACCGTGGCGTCCAGCGAGCGAGAGCGCCCGACCGAAGGAGGTGAACGTCCTGTAGAACGAGGAGTCCAGCTCCGCGAGGTCGCGGTAGGCGCGGAGAGCCTCGTCGTAGCGGCGCTCCAGGGTCAGCAGGTACCCGGTTCCCTCGAGTGAGTTCAGCGACAGCGGGTCCAGCTGCTGCGCGATGCGCAGCTCCTGGTGCGCCTGCTCGAACCGACCGAGCGGGGCCAGGAAGTCGAGGGCGTACCAGTGGTGGGCCGACGCGTAGCCCGGATTCAGGTCGAGGCTCTTCAGGTAGAAGGCTTCCGCTTCGTCCCACTCCCAGTCGTGGACGGATCGGATGAGGGCGTACGAGGCGTGAGCCTCCGCCAGCCGAGGATCGAGGTCGAGGGCAATCAGCGCCGCCTGCCTCGCCGGCGGTATCGCGATGGCAGGATGGACGAACCCGTATTCGGCGAGCAGGCAGTAGGTGTCGGCCAGGCCCGAGTGGGCTTCTGCAAGCCGGGGGTCGGCCGCGATGGCCTGCTGCAGGTAGGCGGCGCTTCGTTCGAGGCCGTCGCGGGTGCGTTTGCCGGCGAAGAAGCGGCCCTTCAGGTAGAGGTTGTACGCCTCGGCGTTCTGCACACGCCTGTCGGCGGTTGCCGCGCGGTCCGCGACGAGCTGTCGCGTCAGCGTTGTTGCTATGGCCCGCGCTATGTCCTCCTGCACCGCCAGCAGATCGCGAATCTCGCGATCGTAGCCTTCCGACCAGAGGTACCGGCCGGTTGCCGTGTCCACGAGGCGGGCGGTGATGCGCAGGTGATCGCCCGACCGGCGCACGCTTCCCATGAGCACCGCGCCCACACCCAGCTGCTCGCCGACGGCCTTGACGTCGCCCTCGCGACCCCGCATCCGGGCCGCGGAGTTCCAGGCAACAACGCCCAGCCCTGGCACGCGCGTGAGCGCGTGAATCAGCTCCTCGGTGAGACCGTCGCTGAAGTAGTCGCTGTCGGCCTCTGGCGTGAGGTTGGAGAAGGGGAGGACGGCGATCGTCCCGGCCCACCCCTTCGATGCCGGAGCCGTTGCCGCTCCTGGCGTGTTCGGGCGCGCGGCCCCGGAGGAAACACGCTCCAGCACTGTCTGCAGGTCGCGAGCCGACTGGAAGCGGTCCTCCTTCCGCTTCGCCAGGCAGCGGGCCACGGCAGCCTGCAGGTCGGGAGCAACGGCCGCGAGCGGCGGCGGGTCGTCGCGAAGAATGGCGCCGAAGGTCTCCGCGGCAGTGCGGCCCGGAAATGGCCGCCCTCCAGCGAGCATCTCGTAGAGGACGACGCCGAGACTGAAGATGTCAGTGAGATGATCGACCGCCTCGCCACGCACCTGCTCGGGCGACATGTACGCGACGGTCCCGAGCAGCGTGCCCGGGGTCGTCCTTCCACCATCCAGCCCCGGGACCGTCACGTCCATCGACAGCGCGTCCCACGGCCGCTCGAGTCGAGCTAGGCCGAAGTCCACGATCTTGACCCAGCCTTCCGGGGTGACCATGAGGTTGTCCGGCTTGATGTCCCTGTGAACCACGCCGCGTTCGTGCGCCGCATGGAGTCCGCGGGCAGCCTGGATGGCATAGTCGACCGCTTTTGCCGTCGAGAGCGGTCCGGACGACAGCCGCCTCGCCAGCGTTTCGCCCTCGACGAACTCCGAGACGACATAGTCGGCGCCGTCGTGGACGCCGACATCGAAGACGGCCACTATGTTGGGGTGGTTGAGCGAGCCGGCGAGGCGGGCTTCCTGGCGGAACCTCTGGAGCCGCTCGGGATCGGCGGCGTGGGCGGCAGGCAGAATCTTGAGCGCCACGTCCCGTCCCAGGCGACCGTCCCGGGCGCGGTACACCTCGCCCATCGAACCTCGGCCGATGAGGCCGATTATCTCGTAGGGTCCAATCCTGGACCCGCGGCCAAACGGGGGCATTGAGGTATTGTACCCGCTCGCTTCGGACGGGACCGATCTATGAGAACCGAGGTATGAGTAGTCGGCGCCGCCCTACGGCCATAGCCCTCGCCGGGTTCGTCATCGCCGCCGTCGTCATGACCTGGCCGGTTGCCAGCCGACTGCGTTCGGGGATCCCGATGGACCTCGGCGACCCGCTGCTGAACAGCTGGATCCTCGCCTGGGGTGGAGAGCGCGCGATGCGTATCCTGGGCGGTGAAGGCGCCGCGGCCGCCGGCTTCTTCGATGCCAACATCTTCCACCCCGAGCCGCTGACGCTTGCGTACTCGGAGCACCTCTTCGCACAAACCGTGCAGGTACTTCCCATCTACGCGGCAACCGGCGATCCCATCCTCTGCTACAACCTGCTGTTTCTCTCGACTTTCGTTCTTTCCGGGCTCGGCATGTACTTGCTCGTCCGGGAAACCACCGGCAGCGCGGGCGCCGGCTTCGTTGCCGGGCTGCTCTATGCCTTCTCCCCAGTGCGTGCCGGACAACTCGGTCACCTCCAGGTCCTTTCGTCGCAGTGGATGCCGTTCGTGATGCTGTGGCTTCGGCGGTTCGTCAGGACGGGCCGCGTCGCACCGCTCGCGGCAGCCACCGTCGCGCTGGTCGCGCAAAACCTCTCCTGCGGGTACTTCCTGGTCTACTTCGCGCCGTTCGTCGCTCTCTACGCGTTGTTCGAGCTCGTTGCGAGCCGGCGCATCGGATGTTTTCGGGTCTGGCTCGGCCTGATGGCCTCGGGTGCAGCGGCCTTTGCGCTGACGGTGCCGTTCCTCCTGCCGTACGTGGAGCTGCGCCAACGGGGCATCCAACCGAGGTCGATCGAGGAAGTCGAGCACTTCTCGGCTGACGTCTACAGTTACGCGACCCCGAACCCCGACCTGCTTCTCTGGGGATCGCGGGAATGGGGGATGGCGACGTCGCCGGAAGGCACGTTGTTCCCGGGGTTCGCCATCCTCGTTCTCGCAGCTGCCGGGCTCGGCGTCGAAGGCCGGCGCGCGTGGCAGACGCGGAGCGAGGCGCGTTTCGGTCCGCGCGAGCAGGCCGCGGCTGGCCTGCTTGCGGCAATCGCCGGTGCCGCGCTGGCTTCGACGTGCCTCGTTCTTCTCGCGGGACAGCGCGTTCGCGCGGCGAGGAGCGTCAGCCGCGGTCTGGCCCTGGCGCCCAATCACCTGCTCGTCGCCGCGCTTGCCGGCGTTGCGCTTCTCGCATTCTCGCCGGCATCGCGCCGCTGGCTGCGAGCGATAATCGAGCGCGTACCGTCAGCCTTCTTCCTTCCCGCCTCCCTTGCCGCGGTGTGGCTTTCATTCGGACCGACGATCGAGTCGATGGGGCTGGTCGTCTCGCGAGAGACTGCCTACGCGTGGCTCTATCACAACGTTCCCGGATTCGACGGTCTTCGCGTCCCCGCCCGCTACGCCATGCTCGCGGTCATGTTTCTGGTAGTTCCTGCCGGGACGGGACTGTCTTGCCTGTTGCGGCGCGGCAACCCGGCCACGCTGCTTGCAGCCTCGTTCCTGGTGCTCGCGGATGGAGCGGCTTTTCCAGTGGCCATACACCCTGCGACCAGGGACAGCGTCGGCTCGGAAGCTGCCGCCCGGCACGCACCCCGCCTCTACAGGTTCATCGAGAGGTTGCCCGATGATGCCGTCATCGTGGAGTTCCCGTTCGGCGAGCCGCGCGACGAAGTGCGATACGTCTACTACTCGACGCTCCACTGGCGGCCCATCCTCAACGGCTACAGCGGAATCTTCCCACCGAGCTACGTGGAACGGCTGGCGGCTCTTCGTCACCCGATGGTCGACCCGGAACTCGCCTGGCGCGAGCTGAGGAAGGCGGGCGCTACGCACGCGATCGTTCACGAGTCGATGTTCAGTCAGACGGGGGAGGGTGCCGAAGTCAGCGAGTGGCTGCTCGAGAGCGGCGCCCGAGAGGCAGCAGCAATCGGATCCGAGCGGGTTTTCGCGCTGCCTTTCGCGGGCTCAGAGTCGGGTTCTCGATAGGCGGAGGCGAGTGCAGCCCGGGACCTCGAGTCCCGGGCTGCACCTCGACGGGCAGCTACCAGTTGAAGCGAATCATTATCTGACCGAGCCGGCCGCCCGGGTCGTAGGTGTTGCTGGTATCCGTGTAGGCGCTCGTCACCTGGAAGATGCTCGACCCGGAACCGGGGCTGGCCGACGGGTAGAAGTTGACGTTGTCGAAGAGGTTCAGAATGTCGATCCGAACCTCGATGTTCGTCCGGCCAACCAGATCGAAGCGCTTCGTCGCCCCTATGTCGAATCGCCAGAACCATGGGGCCCGGATCATCAGGTCTCGCGGGACGCCGCAGTCGCCGCCCTTGAGCTGGATGCAGCTGGCGGTGTTGGCCGGCGCGATGTAGCGACCCTCGGGGGCGCCCAGGCTGGTCGAGTAGCCGTCGAGCGTCGTCGTGCCCACGCTGTACGCCCGGCGGGTGTTCAGCCGCACGTCTTCGGGCAGCATCCACACCTGGGTGATGCCCGAATCCGGGTGCTTCGTGTAGTAGTACTTGAACATCTTCTGGAGGTCGTCCTTCGTCATCCCCACGAGGCGCGCGTCGCCGAAATCGTACACCCGCGCCTGGATACGGCCGACGCCGTTGACGCTCCACCCGCCCAGGATTCCGTTCAGGATCGGGTCGAGGCTGCTGCCGAAGCGGTGCTCGCGGCCGACCGGGATCGTCCAGTCCCACTGCATCTTGATCGCGTGACGGACGCCGGCCGATCTCACCATCGTGCGGCCGAAGCTGAACCCATCGAAGGCCGACCCGCTTTCGATGTCGTACTGGTAGTTGACGTTCGCGGAGAGTCCCTGCGACCAGCGTCGCCGCAGCTCGATCTGCAGGGCGTGGTAGTCGCTGAACGCACCGCTGTCGAACACCACGACGTCATCTACGTCGGGGTTTATCACGAAGAAGTTGGCCGGGTAGCCCGCCTTGAGCGCGTTCGTGCGGCGTGTCGCGTTGCCGTCGAGGTCGCCGGCCGCTGTGACCGGCGCCGGATTGGCCGGTGACAGCCTGCCGGCGAACGTGGTGCTCGTCCATGTCTGCGATCCCCCGGTGTAGGCTGCCGGGTTGGTGTAGTCCGAGCGGCCGTTGAAGTAGGCCAGGTAGATCGGCAGCGGATACGTGCCCGTGTCGGGGCCGAAGTAGGCGAAGGACCCGCGCCTGTTGGAGACACCGGAGGCATTGTTGGCCTTCAGGTTCGCCATGGCCAGCTTGAACTCGTCGAAGAACCCGTTGGCCAGGATGGTGTCCCCGTTGATCCCGTTCCAGTTGAGGTCGGACCATTGATTGCTGCCGCGAGTACCGAGGTAGCGGATCTCGACCGCCATGTCCAGGCCGAGCGCGCGCTGGAAGCCGACCATCCAGCTCTGGGCCCGCGCGATCTGGATGTCAGGGGCGAACGCGTAGATGTCGTCTGCGCGGTTTTCGCGGACGGCAATCGGGAACGTTGCCGTCTCGGGGAACGGCTGGTTGTAGAGGCGATCCTTCTGGCTGAGCAGTACCGGCCACGACTCGCCGGGCGGCACCAGCCCCGTGTTCTCGCTACGGCTCAGCGACAGCGTGCTGCCTGGGTTGGCGCCGTACATCCCCGTGAACTGGCTCATACCCTGGCGCTCGTAGGCTACCGACCAGCCGGCACGAAGCGTGCCCTGCTCGGGGTCGCCGAGAATCCTGCGAAGGAAGCCCTGCTGCACGTTGGGCCTCCAGGCCACGCTCACCGACGGCGCCAGGTTGTTCCAGTCGGTGTTGTAGCCTTCGGTTCCGCGCTTGAGCTGGATGAACTGCGGCTTCACACCGCCCGATGCGCCCGGCTTGAAGAAGTTGCACTTGCCGTACATTCCCCCGGGGCCGAGCCCGGAAATGCCGCACACGCTCTCCAACGTCGCGGCGGACATGACGTCGTTCGCGGGCGAGAACGGCGTCTGGACATCCCAACGCAGACCCGCGGTCAACGTGAGGGCCGACGAGACCCTCCAGGAATCCTGGAAGAAGCCGCCGATGACGCTGATCCTGCCCTCGCGCACGCGCGGGCCGAAGGCGACGTACTTGTTGGTCTTGGGATCGAGCGCCGCCTGCCCGGTCACGCTGTAGACCCGGCCTGTCAGAAGCGCATAGAGATCTCTGGCGTCGCTGAGCTGAGCAGACGACGCGCCGGGGAAGTATGTGGTGGTGAAGAGTGGAATCGCGGGGTCCTGGTTGTTGTTGAAGCCCAGGTTGATCCCCGGGACCATCTGCTGCGCGTACTCGGCCGCGGTCGAAACCAGGAGCGAGCCCCCGAAGCTCATGCTGTGGCGGCCGCGCTGCCACGTGACCGTGTCGTCCAGGCTGTAGGTAGGCGCCCTGCGCCAGCTCGGCGTGAGCTGCGTGTACCAGTTCGTCAGGCCTATGTTCTGATCGAAGTCGATCGCATAGCCGCCCTGATCCTCGAAGGTCTGCGGCCCGTTGCTAGACATGGCACCGAATCGCGAATAGCCGTAGAAGGCGGTGAGGCCGCCTCTCAGCTCGTTGACCATCGTCGGTGAGAGCGTGGACCGCAGCGAGGCGGAAAGTAGCGGTCGAGTGGAGGTGAAGAGGCGGTAGTTCGGTGTGCCGGGGAAGCGGCCGTCGGCACTATTGAGATAGTCGGGATCGCGCGTCGCCGTGATGACCGAGAACGAACCGCCCAGCCGATGGTTCTGCGTCACGTTGTAATCGAGGCGGACTGTCGGCTGATGCTCGAAGAGCTTCCCGGGGCTGAGCCAGACGTACTGGTCGAGCAGCGGATCGGTCGCGGCGCTCCGCGTGCCGGTCGTCTTCATCGCTGCCTCGATCTTCCCCAGCAGCGACATGACCATCGGGTCCTTCTGATAGATGTGGCCGTTGTTCCGGGCCAGTTCCAGCACGTTCACCTCGCACACGCCGGTCGCGCACTCGTAGCGGAACCAGCCGTCTAGCGCCCGGGAGTTGAGAACCGTGCGCGTCCGGGTGAAGCTGTTGGGGAAGCGCAGCTGCTCGTAGTGCACGAAGAAGAACGCCTTGCCCCGGCCGTCGTAAACGCCCGGGATCCGGATCGGGCCTCCTGCGCGCGCGCCGTACTGATACAGCTTGATGTCGTTCTTCGGGAGGTGGTTGACCTCGTTGAAGTAATAGTTCGAGTTCAGGCTGGGGTGGCGGTAGTAGTTGTAGACGCTGCCCGCGAACCGGTTGCCCCCGGAACGCGTCTGGAATGCCATCGTCACGCCACCGCCGCCCGCCTGGGCGCCGGCCGCCGCCAAGGTCACGGACGCGGCCTCCACGGCATCCTGCCGGGGAGTGACCGACGCGAAGAAGCTGTCGGACGAGCGCAGGAAGTTGTCGTTGTTGCTGACCCCGTCGAGCGTGATGCTGAGAAACGACTCCGGCAGCCCGTTGATCGTCGAATCACGGTTCGTGCCCGTGGTGTTCACCCCGGGGAGGAACGTGAACGCGTTGAGCGCGTTTCTCGTCGGGGTAGGCATCCTGTTGAGCTGGTCCGCGTTGAGCGTGGCCGCGACCGTGGCAGTCTGCACGTTCACCAGCTCGGAGCTGCTCTGGACCGTCACGGTCTCTTCCAACTGCCCGACTTCGAGGACCAGCGAAACGGTGACTGGCTGGCCAGGCGCAACCCGGATCGCCTTCGCTTCGGCTGTCTTGAAACCCGCGAGCGAAGCCGTGACCGTGTAGGACCCCGCCCGAATGGCTGGCACCAGGTAGCTGCCGTCCGCTGCTGTCACCGCCTCGAATGTCGTGCCGGAGTTGTCGTCCCTGACGATCACGGTTACCCCGGGTACCACACCTCCGCCCGAGTCGCGGACAACCCCGGAGATGGAGGCAGCCGCTTGCGCGCCGACGTCGGACGCGCTGGCCACGACGAGCGCCAGCGCCACGCCGAGACACCACAGCATTCGCGACATACGCATCCTCCTGCACAGCGTGAACCGCAAGTAGAGAGAGGCCCCATGCATTCGACCATGGTCCTCTCGGCCGGAATTTGACGGTTGTACGCGGGAGTCTACTCGCGGCCAGCGCGCTCGTCAAACGGAATCTTCACGCGGGATTGTGCGCGGGATGCAGGCGTGCCGTCTCGCGTGTCGCCGCGACCGCTCCCGGGAGCGGTCGCGGCGACACGCCAGCGTGAGGTGAAGGCCGGCGGAGAGTGTGTTCCGTCTGTGACTGGCAGGGCGCGGCGCGTTTGGGACCGCCCTCACTTCCCCATGTTCGTCTTCATCAGGCGCAGTGCGCTCAGAAGCCCGACGCGCGCGCACCAGCCCATGTTCGATGGCTCCCTGTCGGTGGTGTTCTCCGGGCGGTCGCCGGCCGAGTGATAGAACGAGTCCCCGTCCACCGTCACCATCCCCGGCTTATCCTCCTGGTACCAGTTGAGCGGAGGGAATCCCTCGGTGAGGGGCTGCGGTCGCTCGCGGTCCCAGGCCGAAGTGTAGAGGGTAACCGCAGGGTAGACCGTGGCGCCAGGAGTCTTCGAGCTCTGGAAGGCGTAAGAGTCCGTGCCGCCCTGCGTCTTGACGCTCGCGGCCCGCGCGGGGAACCCGTCCTTGCCGAGATGATCCTTCATCACCGCGCGGACCAGCGTGATGAGCTCCTTGTTGGCGGCGACATCGTCGGGTTCGACGTAAAGGGCGTCTTTCGAAGTCCCGTAGCCCGACTGGTCGTAGTTGAAGACCGCTCGAAGCATCGACCTGTCTTCACCCATTGCTGCGACGTACTGGCGTGTCGACGAGATCTCGCCGCCCCAGACCGCGAAGCGCAAGTCCCATGCTGGCGAAAGCTTGCCCGCCTTGACGAGCGCCGCAGCGGTGCGGGCGATCTCCAAGACGATGGCGACTCCGGAGGCGTTGTCGTTGGCGCCCGGGCCGCCCGAGTCCGAGTCGCCGTGCGCGCAGAAGAGGATATGCCTGGAACGGTCTCGTCCCGGGAACGTGGCGATGACGGTCTGCGGCGGGCCGCTGCCGCTTCTTGCTTCGAGCGAAAAAGACACGTTGACCTTTCCGCCCTTCGAAAGCCGCTCCCGGATTGACTCCGTTTCGCTCGGCGACACGACGAAGACCGGTATCTTCCAGCCGGCGCCCCGAAGCCTGCCGACATTTGGCCAGCCGGACGGCGTGGCCCGGCCATCGAAGAGGACTGCGGCGCAGCCGGTGGTTGTTTCCGGCGTCGGGTTCTGTGAAACCAGGCACACAGCGCCCGGGGCAGCGCCGAGCGCCACGAGCGCGGCGCCGCGGGCGGAAGGCGAGCCGGTGCTCGGCCATGCGGTTTTCAGGATGTTTCCACTTCGCTCGCCCTCTGCCGCCACCCGCACTTCCCACGAATCGGGTTGGTACCAGTCACGAGGCTGATCGTCCCGGATGGCTGCCTCGAGCCCTGCTTCACGGAACGCGCCTGCGAGCCACCTGGCGGCCTCGTGGTTGGATGGTGTGCCTGCCATGCGAGGCCCGAACTTTACGAGCCGTCTCACCGTTTCCACCATCCGCGCCTCGGAAACCGCCGCGGCAGCCGAGCGTTCTACGGCCAGGTCCGTCACCGGCTGAGCCGCATGCACTGTCGCCAGCACGAGACCGCTGACGGCGGCGGCCAACCACTTGGCCGTGCGAATGCCGACCGGACCGGAGCCTGGCGAGCGCTTAGAGGACATGCAACCCTCCGGAAGGACTACGAATGGTCAGACAGCATACCAGCTGAAGAGCGCCTGCCGCCTGTCGAGCACACGGCCCTCGCCATCGGACAGCCGTGCTTCCGCTCTCGCGCGCCGCATGAAGTCGGGCTGTCAGCGCCCGCCTCGGGCCGCGGGGCACAGGACGGCTTTCATGTCGCGGGCGCAGGTCAATTCCACGGTGGCCTCGGGTGGTGAAGGTCCGACGCTGGCGGATTTCGGCAATCTGCACGAGGGATTTCATGACGCCGGAAGGCATCCGTGTCGCGCCTGCGTTGACGCCGCTTCGTACGCTGGTCTGAATGCTGCGCCCCGAGCGGATCAGGACCCGCCTGGCGCCTTTCTAAGGGTCCGCTGCACGCGGCCCTGCGAGCCGTCCTGGAGCTGGATGACCCCGCGGACGATGTAGTCGCCGGGTGGGAGGGCGCCGATGGGGATTCCGGTTGTGGCCGACACGCGGTCTTCGCCGGCGCGCGACAGGGACAGCGGCAGTGTGACTATTGGCTGGCCGTCGGTGGTGCGCGCGACCTCGATGATGGCCGCGAGGCCCATACCGGCGGCACCGCCGTAGATGTCGAAAGAGGCAATGGCGGTGGGCTCGGTCGTGAACTCGAGCTGCGGCGACATGCCTTCCTTGCGCGACACGCCGAACATCATGGAGCCGAGCGACAGCGGTCCGACCGTTACGAGCCCTGCCTCGACTACCTCCTCCGCCACGCCCGGCCGGCCCTGGGCGTCGATGGCGGCGACCCGCAGGCGGTAGGTGCCCGGTGTTGCCGCCACCGCGCCGAGAAGCGGGCGCTCGGCAGCATCTGGGGCGAACCATCGACCCACGATCCGACCGGTGGGCTCGACCAGCATGGCGCCGACGGAGCTGAGCGATGAGGCGGGATCGACGGTCTCGACGACGATGCCGACACGAAGCTGCCCCTTGGCGTCGCGCACGGTGAAGCCGCCAACGCGCAGCTGCAGATCTGTGAAGGCCTCCCCGGAAACCAGCAGGTCCTCCACGGCGAGGCGCAGCGCCTTTTCGCCTCGCCGCGGTTCTGTAAAGGTAATCTCGGGCCTGGCGCGGACAATCACGCCCTCACGGAGCACGCGCACTCCCAGAGGCCGGCTCCGGCCGTAAATCTCGCCGCGCTCGGGTTCGATCTCTGCAACGTAGTAGGCCGAGGTTTCCGTCGCGACGGGCACGAGGGATTCCTTGCCGGTGGCGTCGAGCGCCAGCCGCGCGGCGCCTGTCGCGCCAGCGAGGTGCTCGATGCCTTCGAGCGGGTTGTCCGACCCCAGGTAGTCCGTGCCGGCTATCCCCTCGGTCCATCCCCGCTGGCCCTGCTTGTTTGCCGTGGTCCATGCATCGGTCGGCTTCGCGGCGCCGGGCGGCCTCGTCGTCATCTCCGGGGGCTGCACCACGTAGAAGTTCGCCCTTGCAGCGCCGGCAGCTACCATCGCCCTCTCGAAGTGGTTGACCAGCACCTCGCATTTTCCCGGGGCGAGCGCCATCGGCGCGTCACGACGCGGCGCCGAGAGCCCTCCAGTGAACACGACGACTGTGAGTGGCGTCGAGCGCGCAGCCAGGCCCCGCAGGAAGCCATCGAGAGTCTCGAGAAACGTCCGCGTCCGGCAGGCCATGTCGGACCCGGTTTCGTCGCGCGAGGCCTGCCCTGAAAGGCCGGCCATGGCGAGACGGACCCGCGTCGGGTCCGAGGTGAATGGGGTCTTCACCCCCCCGTAGGGCAGGGCGACGACCATGACGCGATCGGATGGCGTCAAAGCGTCGAGAAGGCCGTCGACGGCGTTTCGCAGCGGCTGCTCCCTGCCGCCGATGAACGATTCCTCGTCCACGATGAGGACCATGCTGCGGCCGACCGTGACCCCGTTGTTGGTGCCATACGGAGGAGGCAAAGCGGCGGCTGCGGCTGAGGAAGGCTGTGGTGCGGTTGAAACACGCTTCAGCGATCGGAGCTTCCTCACGCGGTTGTTGAGCCGCACCTCCACCTCGGAAGCCTGAAGTTCGGCGACAGGCATGCCGTCGGCGGCGACAGCGAGGAAGTCAACCAGCAAGCCCGGTGTGTGCTCGGCGGCGGTGCGCTGCCGTTCGTCCAGCGCACCTGCACGCTCTCCGGCCGCGACGATCAGGAACGAGACAGCCAGGCAGGCCAGACCGCGCGCACTCCGAGGCTTCATTTCAGCCCCCGCCGAAGAAGGACTGAGAAAGGAGCCCGCCGTCACCGCTGGACGACGGGCCCTGACGCGAAGACTACCAGTTGAACCGAATCATCACCTGGCCCAGGCGGCCGCCCGGATCGTATGTGTTGCTCGGATCCGTGTAGGCCGACGTGACCTGGAAGATGCTCGCTCCCGACCCTGGCGACGCGGTCGGGTAGAAGTTCACGTTGTCGAAGAGGTTCAGGACATCGATCCTGACTTCTATGTTGGTGCGGCCGACGAGATTGAACCGCTTGGTAGCCCCAATGTCGAACCGCCAGAACCATGGGGCGCGGACCATGAGAGTGCGCGGCACACCGCAGTCGCCGCCCTTGATCTGGATGCAGTCGGCAGAGTTCGCGGGCGCGAAGTAACGGCTGCCCGGCTCCGGCGCCCCGAGGCTGGTCGAGTAGCCATCGACGGTCGTGGTGCTCGTGCTGTACGCGCGCCGGGTGTTCATGCGCACGTCCTCGGGCAGCATCCACACCTGCGTGATGCCGGAATCGGGGTGCTTCGTGTAGTAGTACTTGAACATCTTCTGGAGGTCTTTCTGCGTCATCCCGACGAGCCGCGCGCCGCCGAAGTTGTAGACGCGCGCCTGGATGCGGCCGACCCCGTTGATGCTCCAACCGCCGACGATTCCGTTCAGGATCGGGTGGAGGCTGCTTCCGAACCTGTGCTCGCGGCCGACCGGCAGCGTCCAGTCCCACTGTGTCTTTATCGAGTGCCTGACGTTGGCAGTGCCGACCATCACGCGGCCGAAGCTGAAGCCGTCGAAGGCCGAACCGCCCTCGATGGCGTACTGGTAGTTGATGTTCGCCGACAGGCCACGGGACCACCGGCGCCGCAGCTCAATCTGCAGGGCGTGGTAGTCGCTGAACGCTCCGCTGTCGGTCACCGTCACCGAGCTCGCATGCGGGTTCAGCACGAAGAAGTTGGCAGGGTAGCCGAGTTTCGCGGCGTTCGCACGGCGCGCGGCATCGCCGTCCAGATCTCCCGCCGCGTTCACCGGCGCCGGCGAGTTGGCCACCAGCCGGCCGGCAAACGTGCTGCTCGTCCAGGTGGACGAACCGCCCGTATAGGCCGACGGGTTGTTGTAGTCGGCGCTGCCATTCAAGTACGCGAGATAGATCGGCAGCGGATTGGTTCCCGTTCCCGGCCCGAAGTAGGCGAACGATCCCCGCCGGCTCGACACCCCCGAGGCGTTGTTCGCCTGGAGGTTCTTCATGGCGAGCTTGAACTCGTCGAGGAACCCGTTTGCGACGATGTTCTCGCCGCGGATTGCGTTCCAGTCGAGATCGGACCACTGGTCGCTGCCGCGCGTCCCGAGGTACCGTACCTCCAGCGCCATGTCGGTCGTGATGGCTCTCTGGACACCGACCGTCCAGCTTTGTGCCTTGCCAATCTTCACGTCCGGCGCGAAGGCGTAGATGCTGTCGGCCCTCGCGTCACGAATCGGGATCGGGTAGGTGGGGCTTTCAGGGAAAGGCTGGTTGTAGAGCCGCTCCTTCTGGCTCACGAGCACCGGCCATGACTCCCCCGGAAGGACGAGCCCGGTGTCACGGCCGCGGCTGAGGGACAGCGTCGCGCCAGGGTTCGGGCCGTAAACCGAGCTGTACTCCTGCATTCCCTGCCGCTCGTAGGCCACCGTCCAGCCGCCGCGGATGGTTGCCATTTCCGGATCGCCGAAGAGCTTCCGGAGGAACCCGTCCTTGATGTTCGGGCGCCAGGCAACGCTGAGTGCGGGTGCCAGGTTGTCCCAGTCCGTGTCGTATCCCTCGGTGCCTCGCTTCAGCTGGATGAATTCCGGCACCTTGCCGCCCGTGGCTCCAGGCTTGAGGAAGTTGCACTTGTCATAGAGCCCGGTTCTCGGTCCCAGCCCGGATATGCCGCAAACGCTCTCGAGAGTGGCGGCCGACATGACGTCGTTCATCGGCGAGTACGGCGACTGCACGTCCCAGCGGATACCGCCGGTCAATGTCAGCGTCGGATTCACCCTCCAGGAGTCCTGGATGAATACACCGTAGGTGCCGATCTTGCCCTGCCTGACGCGCGGGCCGAAGGCGACGTACTTGTTGGTCTTCGCGTCCAGCGCAGCCGTGCCGGTGATGCTGTAGACGCGACCCGTGAGCAGCGCGTAGAGGTCCCTGGCGTCGCTGAGCTGCGAGCTCGAGGCTCCCGGGAAATTCGTCGTGTTGAACAACGGGGTCGCAGGATCGTAGTTGTTGTGGAATCCCAGGTTGATGCCGGCCACCGTCTGCCGCGCCCAGTCCTGGGCCGTCGTGATCGTGATGCCTCCACCCATGCTCATGCTGTGGCTGCCGCGCTGCATGGTCAGCGTTTCGTCGATGCTGTAGCTTGGCGCCTGCCGCCACGTGGGAGTTCCCCTCGAGGTCAGACCCGTCAGCCCGATGTTCTGGTCGAAGTCGAAGCTGTAGCCTCCCTGGTTCTCGTAGGTGTGAATCCCGACGCTCTCAGGCGTGCCGAACCGCGAGAAGCCCCACATCGACGTGAAGCCGCCCTTCACTTCGTTGACCATCGACCCCGACAGCGTCGACCGCAGCGAGATGGACATGATCGGGCGGGTAGAGTTGAAGTTGCCGGCCTGCATCTGCTTGCCCGGGAAGCGCACGTCGTACCCGTTCAGGTAGTCCGGCGTACGGCTGGCCATGATCTGCGAGAAGGAGCCGCCCAGCCTGTGGTTCTGCGTCAGGTTGTAGTCGAGACGGACCGTGGGCTGGTGCTCGAACAGCTTCGCCGGGCTGAGGAACACGAACTGATCGAGCAGCGGGTCGGCCGACGCGCTGCGGGTTCCGGTGATCTTCGTGCCGGCGTCGATCTGCGCCAGCATCGACATGACCAGCGGGTCCTTCTGGTAGATCTGTCCGTTCTTCTGGGCCAGCTCGAGGACGTTCACCTCGCAGACCCCCGTCGCGCACTGGTACCTGAACCAACCGTCGACAGCCCGCTCGTTCAGAAGCGTCCGTGTCCGCGTCGTGCTGTTCGGGAAGCGGACCTGCTCGTAGTGGAAGAAGAAGAACGCCTTGCCGCGGCCGTCGTACAGGCCCGGGATCAGGATCGGGCCGCCGGCCCGCCCGCCGTACTGGTTCAACTTGATCTGGTTCTTCCCCAGGCCGTTGATCTCGTTGAAGTAGTAGTTCGAGTTCATGTTCCAGTGGCGGTAGTACTCGTAGACGCTGCCGGCGAATCTGTTGCCACCCGACCGGGTCTGGAATGCCATCGTCACGCCGCCCGCCGTGTTCTGTGCAGCGCTCCCGGTTCCCAGCGTTACGGCCGCCGCCTCGACGGCGTCCTGCCGCGGCGTGACCGTCGCGAAGAACCCGTCGGACGACTTCAGGAAGTTGTCGCTGTTGCTCACGCCGTCCAGCGTGATGCTTATGAAAGACTGCGGCAGGCCGTTGATGGTCGCATCACGGTTGATGCCCGCCACGTTGACGCCGGGCAGGAACGTGAAAGCGTTCAGGGCGTTCCTGGTCGGCGTGGGCATCCGGTTCAGCTGGTCCGCGTTGAGCGTGGCGGCGACAGTTGCGGTCTGCACATTGATCAGCTCGGAACTGCTCGTGACCGTCACCGTCTCCTCGAGCTGGCCGACCTCCAGGACGAGCGAGACGGTTACGGGCTGCCCGATAGCCACCCCGATGCTCTTCGCCTCCGCCGTCTTGAAGCCGGTCAGAGACGCTGTGACGGTATACGTCCCGGCCCGCAGGGCGGGAACGGTGTAGGAGCCGTCGGCCCCGGTTATCACCTCGAAGGTGGTACCCGAATTGTCTTCCTTGACGATCACCGTGACGCCGGGAACGACGCCGCCGCCGGAATCCCGGATCACGCCGGAGATCGACGCAGTCCCCTGCGCGCCGACGTCGGACGCACCGGCCGCCACCATCGCCAGCGCAACGAGCACGCACCACCGCAGTCGCGACATAACAGGTCCTCCTCTGTTGGCTGCCACGCCGGTCGCCGGAACGGGTCCCATGCAGGTTCTCATGGTTTCCCGGTCTGTAAGGTGAGATAGGTAAACGGGAGTCTATTCACCCGATGGAAGGAGGTCAATCAGTTTCTGAGGACCGTGCGCAACGTTTCCAAAGCTGTCGTCGCGGGCCAGCGGGGGCCGCGCAGAATGAAGAACGAAAGGAATTCCCGAGGCTTCGGCATGTGCGGCGCCCGACGCAGGCGAAGCGCCGGCAACGGGTTTTCAGCGGATCCCCAGGTACTTCTGGACCTGCAGGCTCAATCGCCAGAGAGGATGCGCGAGGCAGTACTCGAGGGCGAGCCTCCGGTTGCGATCGACGTCGGGGCCGTCCATCGGCTGCAGGTAGAAGTGCCCGAAGTCGAGCGCCTCGAACTCCGAGGGATCGATCCCCGCCTGCGGGTAGACGATCTTGATCTCGCTCCCGTGTTTCAACACGAGCGGAGCACCGGCCTTCGGGCTGACGGTGATCCAGTCCACGCCGGCGGGAGCGAGGAGGGTGCCGTTGGTTTCCACGGCAACCTCGAAGCCTCGATCGTGGAACGCTTCGACCAGCGCGTCATCGAGCTGGAGGAGCGGCTCTCCGCCGGTGCAAACTAGGAGGGGCGATGGCGGGCGCCCCTTGTCGTCCGCAGGTTGCAGATCGCATGTCGCACAGGGGCTGCTCTGTTCCTCTCGTGCGCCGCCATTCGCCGCGCCGCCAGGTGCCACCCTGCAACTCCATCGAGTGCGTTCAGTACGACCGGCCGTAATCTCGGCTGCCCGCTGTCCGACAAGAGCTGGTGGCCAGGAACTGATGGTCGAACGCTGATCTCTTGTCGCCGTCAGGTCTCCGCCACAGACGGATACCGCATCCGCAAGGTCTGCCGCGGAATCGAAGCGGCCTCCACCGGTTCCGTCGATCCCGAAGAAGTCGGTGTCGCAGAACCGGCAGACGGCCGTTGCCCGATCCTGTTCGCGCCCGGACCAGAGGTTGCAGCCGGAGAAGCGGCAGAAGACGGCCGGCCGCCCAACGTTGGCGCCTTCACCCTGCAGGCTGTAGAAGATCTCTTTCACGAAGTAAGCCAATCTCAGTCCTCGTACCTCAGTCCTCGGTCCTCGCACCTCGGTCCTGCTAGAATCGCCCCATGAACGCGACGTTTACAGCCATGGGCGCTGGTGCGGCATTCGGTCTCTGGTCACTCATCATGAGCCTCAGCGGCCTGAGGTCTGGCGGCGTGGCCATGATGCTCCTCGCCGGCACCTTTGCCGTCACCGCCCCATGGTACTTCCTCTTCCGGCCGGAGCCGTTCCTCCTCGCAGACCGGAGCCTTCCGGTCGCGCTCGTCGTCGGCTTCTTCGCCGCATGCATCAACGGGGTTGGCATGGTGCTCCTGCCGAGGCTCCTCGAGGCCCCGCCTGCCGTGGTCGGCATGCGAATAATGATCCTCAACGTTTCGGTCGTGACGGTTGCGGCGATCTGGAGCATTACTTTCGGCGGGCAGGCGCTGACAGGCACCAGGGTCGCCGGGCTGTTGCTGGCCGTCGCGGCGGTCTATCTGCTGAGCCAGTAGGAGCAGATGCTGCTCATGCCAACCGGACCCACCGTATCAGCGTCGCGAAGTTCGGTGGCTTGCCGTACATCAAGAGCCCGATCCGGAACACCTTCGCCGCGAACCAGAGCGACGCCCACGCGCCCGCCGCGCCCACCACGATTGCAAGGAGCGGCTGCCAGATCGGCGGCGGTGCTGCAGAGGCCAGCCTCAGCATCATCACGAAGTTGCTTATCGGCGGCAGGAAGCTGAGCGCGACCGCCATCGCCGAGTTCGGGTCCCGGCTGAGCGGCATCCACAGGATCCACGGGATCATGATGGCCACCATTACCGGCGTCATCATCCCCTGGGCCTCCCGCATCTCGTTCACGGCCGCCCCGATCGCCGCCATGAAGGCACCCACCGAAACGTACGCCAGCAGGAAGAACGCGAGCATGAAGACGATGAGCATCGGGTCGAGGAGCCCGAGCGAGGCGAACGAGATGAGAGCCAGGATACCCAGCCCGAGGTAGAGCGCCAGGACAACCAGGCCGACGGCGAGCTGCCCCGCGATCTTGCCGGCCATCAGTTCCATCGGCGAGACGGCCGACAGCAACACTTCGACCACGCGGCTCGATTTTTCCTCCACGGTTGTCGTCAGAAGGTACTGACCGCTCATCATCACCGAGACGAGCAGAAGCGCCATGAACCCGGCAGGTATGAAGGTGTTGAGCGCCTCGTTGCTCATGCCCTCCCCCTGGGCGGTCACGGCCGTCGGCGTCACGCGTTCGACGGTTGTCAGGGCCTCCATTGCCTCGGGGTCGAGTCCCGACACGCGCAGGCGGGCATCCACGATGGACGTTCTGACGGCGTCCTCGACCTCGTCCGTGATGCGGTCGTCGAGCTTCCCCCGCACGAAAAGATCGTAGGCGCCGAGCTCGCCCGAGCTTCCCTCGCGAGCCACGGCATCACGGTGGATCACGACGAGGGCGAGCAGGTCGGGCCTGCCCGGCTGCCCGCCCCGTGGAGCCGCCAGCCGTCGCTTCTCGGACTCGACGTCTCGCCCAGGCTCGAGCGACACCACGTCGAGTCTCGGAACCGCGCCGAGGGCCTGGGTCATGGCCCTGTCCATCTGGTCGCCCGGGACCGCTCCCCGGCCTTTCGGCGCAACGGACCTCAGCGCGGCCGGCAGCGACCGGTTCATCCTCTCGATCACTTCCTGCCTGCGCGCAGCAATCCGATCCGGGCGCAGGAAATCGCGGACCCCGCTCGCCACCTGACCCGTCGGGTCCAGCACGGCCACTTCACCCCGAACGTCCGGCGGGCCCTGTGCGATCATCCGCGGCACCATCACGATCAGCAGCAGGATGATGGCCGGGGTAATCAGCACCGCGAAGATGAAGGCCTTCGTGGCGGCTGTCGCCAGGAACTCGCGCCGGGCCACGAGCAGCAGCTTCTTCACAGCCGCGCCTCCCTCCCCCCCGTGCCGTCCGCATCGTCACGGACAGCCTCGCGAAGCATGCTGTCCTCGACGCCGGCTTCATCGCCTCCGGTGACGATGTCGACGAAGACGTCCTCGAGCGTCGGGCGCCGGAGCTCGATGCGCGCCGGCGGCACGGTCATCGCGACGTCACGGATGACGCGCGCCGGGTCCGCGCCCTCGGCGAGACAAAGCTCCCAAGCCGACCCTTCCTGCCGCGCCCGTGCCACGCCGCGCAGACCGCCGAGCGGTTGCAGGTCGGCGTCCGGGTTCAGCGGCTCGAACAACAGCGAACGCGGCGAGTACCGCGCCCTTATGGACTGGATCCCGTCATCCAGCACCTTCTTACCCCGGTGAATCATGACGACGTGGTCACAGAGCTGCTCGGCGTGCGTCATGACGTGGGTCGAGAAGAGCACCGTCGCCCCCCGCCGGTGCTCTTCTCGTACCAGGTCGCGCAGCTGACGCTGGCTCACCGGGTCCAAACCCGAGAACGGCTCGTCCAGGATCAGCAGATCGGGCCGATGGAGGACTGCCGAGACGAACTGGACCTTCTGCTGCATCCCCTTCGAAAGCTCGTCGCAACGCTTCTTGCCCGCGCCGGCCAGACCGACCCGTTCCAGCCAGTGCTCGATCCTCCGCGGCAGATCCTCGCCGTCCGCGTTCTTGAGCTGCGCCAGGTAGGTCAGGAACTGCGCGACCCGCATCTTCTTGTAGAGGCCGCGCTCTTCCGGCAGGTACCCGATTCGATCTTTTGCTTCCAAAGCCGATCGGTGGCCGAGTACAGCGAGATCGCCGCTGTCCGGGAGGATGATCGAGAGAATCATCCTGATCGCGGTTGTCTTGCCGGCGCCGTTCGGTCCTATGACGCCGTACAAGGCGCCCTGCGGCACCACGAGATCGAGATCGCTCACCGCGACCGTCTGGCCGAACGTCTTCGTGAGGCGCCGCAGGACGATTGCGTCAGGCATGGTGCCATCGCTGACAGGACTGAGCAACGAGAACTCAGCGGTCAGCTTTCAGCCATCAGCCAGTCAGCGGATTTCGCCCTGGCTGATAGCTGACCGCTGTCGGCTGACCGCTGATAGCTGATCGCGTCCAAGTTCGGTCTTCACTTGAACATCGGGTCAGGGCTCACCGTGAACTTCTTGGTGGCGACCTCCTTGTCGTCGACCGTCAGGGTGACCTTATAGACGCCCGGGTCGACCTGTCCGCCCCTGCCTCCACGGCCTGCGGCGAAACCTGCCTGAGGCTCGGCGGCGCCGCCACCGCGTCCGCCCGTCCCGCCGGCGGCTGCCCTAGTAAGGTTCCAGAACGCCTTCTGCAGCCCCTTCCTGCTGCTCGGCGCTATGTCCATGAGCGTCGTCCCCTCGAGGTCCTTTATCGTGAGCTTCACCGACTTCGCGTCGGCTTTCAGGTAGTAATAGATGGTGGCCCCGACCTGCGGGTTCTCCGCCTTGGCCATCTCTCCGAGCGTGTCGCCGCGCTGCTCGTAGCGGTTCCACCGGATCGTCTCCTTCACGTCGAAGAGGTGCGCGTTCTCCTCGAAGACCTTCGGCGTGAACTCCTTGATCGGCCCGATATCGGCCACGTAGAAGCCGCGCCCATAGGTGCCGATCGCCATCTCGCGATCGCGCTTCTGGATTGCCATGTCCCTGACGATGACGTCGGGCGCGGACGTCGAGAACGGGGTCCAGTTCTTCCCGCCGTCGATCGTCACGAAGATGCCGTAGTCGGTGCCCAGGTAGAGCACGTCCTTGTTGTCAGGATCTTCCTCGACGTCCCAGACCGGGTTGTTCATGCTCCCTGAAATGTCGGTCCAGGTCTTGCCGAGGTCTCTCGTGACGAAGAGCCACGTCTTGTCCTCGTTGTGCGTGCGGTAGCCGCTGAAGGCGACGTAGGCGGTCTTCTCGTCGTGGGCGGAGGCGAGGACCCGCTTCACCCACCTGTCGTACGGGATCCGATCGCCCTTGATGCCGGGCTTCGGCTTTCCTCCCGCGTCATAGAACTGGTTCGTGATGTTCACCCATGTGTTGCCGCCGTCGGGCGACATCTGCACGTTGCCGTCATCTGTGCCTGCCCAGTAGAGGCCGGGCTTCCGGGGCGATTCCGAGAACGTATAGACGGTGGCCCACTGCAGGTTGGTCTTGCCGGACTCGGCTATCTTGACAGGGTCCGCCTTCGACAGGTCGGGGCTGATTCTGACGAAGGTGCCGGGCTCGCCTCGGCTGAGCGACCGGAAGACGTACTGAGACGCGATGAAGACGATGCCCGGGTTGTGGGGCGACAATACGATCGGCGCGTTCCACTGGTAACGGAGCGGCGGCTCGCCCGCGGCGACTTCCTCGGGCGTCAACCGCACTGCGAGGCGGCTGGTCTCGCCAGTCCTGAGGTTCATCCTGCTCGAGTTCCCGAACTGGCTCTCGTAGTAGATGTAATCGGGGTTCCACCAGTCGCGGACGACATAGAAGCCGTCGCCGGTCGGCAGGTACCGCCAGTCCGCCCCGAACATGCCGTAGCGATTGCGGTTCTGGGACGGGCCGATCCATGCGCCGTTGTCCTGGGTGCCGCCCATGATGTTGTAGGGCTGCTCGTTGTCCACGGCCACGTCGTAGAACTGCTGCGCGCTTATCGTGTTCTTCTGGCTCCAGTGCTGGCCGCCGTCCCATGTCTCGGAAACGGCGCCGTCGTTGCCGCTCAGGATGTGCTTCGAGTTGAGCGGGTCCACCCACACGACACGGTGGTCGACGTGCGTCTTGCCGTTGCCGTCCCAGCCCGTCACGCGGAATGTCTTGCCGGAGTCGCGCGACACGGTGGTGTTCGTGTCGCCGCAGTAGACGACCTTGTCGTCGTTCGGATCGACGATTATCCGGCCGTAGTAGCCACCCTCAGTCTGGTTGACCTGGGCACTGCCGCGCTGCTCCGCCTGCCCGCGGCCGCCCGGGACCGGCTCCTGCGCGCTCTCGCTCTCGCGCGCCGCCGCAGCCGGATCGAGTTCCTCTTCCACCCCGGAGGCCTCGGCGGCTGCCGTTGTCGGCGGCGTCGGGGCGCCAGGCATCTCGTAAACCGTCATCCGCTTCCACGTCTTCCCCTGGTCGTCGCTGCGGTAGACGACGCCGCTTCTGACTACCGGCGTGAGGTTGGCGAGCGCGCCCGCGTAGAGCATCTCGATGACCGCCCGGTTGACGATCTGCGAGCGGGCCTTCGCCTCGGCCGAATCGGCCGCCGCGGCCGGCTTCTTCGCCAGCTTCTCGACCTCGCCAATGACGGTGACAAGGGCTTCGTTGGCAGCGTGGATGCGTCGGGCCGCAGCGGCGAGCTTCGCCACGTCGGCGCCCGTCTTCGCCAGGAAGTCCTTATCTTGGATCATCTCGTTCAGCTTCTTCACGAGCTCCGCTTCGTTCGCGGCGGTGACCGGCGTGAACTTGGGCGCGAGCGCGGCCATCTCCGGGTTGATCTTGTAGGCCTTGAACTTGTCGAAGTTGAACCCGGTCGGGAAGAGAGCGGTGCCGAGCGCGACGCCGCCGCCACCCGCTCGCCCGCCGCCGGCGCCGGCGCGGAAGTTCGCCACGCCTTCGCGCTCCGGAAAGCCGAGGCTGACGCCCTCGTCGAAGCGCGCGTACACGATCTGCGGGTTCTTCTCGTAGATCGTGAGTCCTATGCGCCCGATTGGCACGTTCTGGGGAAGGCCGGTAGTCAGCTTCGTCCACGTCTTGCCGCCATTGGTCGTCTTGTAGAGGTCGTTGCCGAGATGCCGGTCCATGTAGGTCCATGCTCGCCGGTACGTCTTGTAGGCCGCGGCGATCACGATGTTCGAATTGCGTGGGTCGATGACGAAGTCGCCGACGCCGCGATCCTTCGCCACCGAGGCGAAGACGTTCGTCCACGTCTTCCCGCCGTCGGTCGTCTTGAAGAGGCCGCGCTCGCAGTCCATCTCGTTGTCGTAGAGCTTCCCTTCGGCAGCGACGTAGACGATGTCAGGGTTCTTGTTGTCCACCTCGACCTTGGGGATGAAGTAGCTCTTCTCGAGGCCGATGTGCGTCCACGTCTTCCCGGCATCTGTCGACTTCCACATGCCGTTGCCGTGAGTGCTCGACCTCGCGTGCATCGGCTCGCCGGTGCCGAGGTACAAGATGTTCTGGTTCGACGGCGCGATCGCCATCCAGCCCATGCTGAGGGTCCCGTACTGGTCGAAGATGGGTTCGTAGGAAATCCCGCCGTCAACCGTCTTCCACAAGCCGCCGCTGGCAGTGAGCACGTAATATGTCTGGCTCTGTCCCCGCGGCACGGCGAAGCCGGTGATTCGTCCGGAGAACGTCATCGGGCCGACCCAACGCCAGCTGAACTGGTCGAAGTCGGCCGCTGTAGGGGCGCTCTGATTCTGGGCGGCGACCGCCAGGCCCAGGAGCGCGAATGCGACGAGCGTCGTGACGAGCGGCTTCCTCGCTGTTTTGAACACGGCTATTATCCTCCGGTCATTGAAGAGGCAGAGGGCGGAGTAGCGTACCATGCACCCGGGCCGGCCGCAACGCGGCACGTCGATGCCTCGAGGGCAGGTCGCGGTCCGCAGCGGCAGCCCCTCCGCCGCCTTTTTTCGTCGAACGAAACCTCCGGCAGGTTCGTCTGACGGAAGGGCAGCGCAGTGGCAGCCATGCCTCCCAGAGCTGCGTGTGCCTGGTGCATGCCCCGTGGAGATTCCAATGGATAACCTCAGACTGGCCGCACGCCGCCTCGCCAGGAGCCCGTTCGTCACGCTCGCCGCCGTTGTGTCCCTGGCGCTCGGCATCGGTGCCAACGCGGCGATGTTCTCGCTGTTCGACCAGCTCGTGCTCCGACCGCTCCCGGTCGTCCGTCCGGGCGAACTCGTGAACCTCGATGCGCCCGGCCCGAAACTCGGCTCGCGGTCCGCGACGACTTCGGGAGGACTCGACTCGATCTTCAGCTACCCGATGTTCCGCGACCTCGAGCGGCTTCAGTCCTGCTTCGAGGGCATGGCGGCGCACAGGCTCTTCCAGGCGAACGTGTCGTTCAGGGGCGAGAGTGCGACCGGCCAGGGGCTCGCCGTCTCGGGCGGCTACTTCCCGGTTCTTGGCGTGAAGCCCGCCTTGGGCCGGGTGATCGGCGCAAGCGACGCCGCGGCCACCGGGGGCGGCTTCGTCGCCGTCGTTTCGCACGATTTCTGGCGTTCGAGGTTGAACGGCGACGAAGGGATCGTCGGGCAGGTTCTCACGGTCAACGGGCAGCCGATGACCATTGTCGGCGTTGCACAGGAGGGGTTCCGAGGCACGACCGTGGGGGCGGCACCACAAGTCTACGTTCCCATCACGATGTACGGGCTGATGCTGCCGGGATGGAAGGGATTCGAAGACCGCCGCAACTACTGGACGTACGTGTTCGCGCGCCTGAAGCCGGGAGTATCGATGGAACAGGCGGCCGCGTCCATCAACGCGGTGTACAAGCCGATTGTCAACGATGTCGAGGTGCCCCTCCAGCGCGGAATGAGCGAGCAGACGCTCGCCGTCTTCAGGGAGAAGGAAATCCGCCTGTCTGACGGCTCTCGCGGCCAGAGCTCCGTGCAGGCCGAGGCGAGAACTCCGCTCCTGCTGCTGTTCGCCGCGACGGGCATCGTCCTGCTCATCGCCTGCACCAACGTCGCGGGATTGCTGCTCGCGAGGGGAATGGGGAGGTCGACCGAGATGGCCGTTCGCCTTTCGATAGGAGCGAGCCGCTGGCACCTGGTCCGCCAGCTGCTCGCAGAGTCGACGCTGCTGGCCGTTCTGGGAGGCGCCGCAGGCCTGCTCGTGGCCCGCTGGACGCTGCAGCTCGACACGTCGCTGGTTCCCGCATGGCTCTCGGGCTCGCTTGTCGCTGCACTGGATCAGAAGGTCCTCCTCTTTGCAGCCGCCGTCACGGTCTTCACGGGCACCCTCTTCGGACTGGCTCCGGCTCTGCACAGTACCCGGGCGGACCTCGTGACGATCGTCAAGGGCTCGGCCGGGCAGCCCTCGGGCGCGCGTTCGGCCGCGCGCTTCCGCACAGGTCTGGTCACACTGCAGATAGCCCTTGCCATGACGCTCCTCGTCTCGGCCGGGCTCTTCACCCGCAGCCTGGTCAACGTCAGCCGGATCGTGCCGGGCATCGACACCTCCGGCCTCGTCATCTTCACGGTCACGCCTCTTCTCAGCAGCTACACCCCGACCCAGTCGCGCTCGCTGTTCGAACGGCTCGAGCAGGAGCTCGGCAGGTTGCCAGGGGTGGAATCGGTCGCCGCTTCCACCGTTACCCTTTTCGCCGGCGACACGTCGGGGACAAGCGTGAGCGTCGAGGGCTTCGAGGCCGGGCCGGACACCGATCGCTCGTCGCTCTTCATGGAGGTATCGGCCGGGTACTTCGAGACGCTCGGCATCCCGCTGCTTTCAGGCCGCGAGTTCACGCGCGACGATGTGCCGGGCAGGCCGAAGGTGGCTGTAGTCAACGAGGCGTTCGCCTCGAAGTTCAACCTCGGGCGGAACGCTGTCGGCCGGCACATGGGAACCAGCCGCCAAGGTGGGCTCGAGATCGAGATCGTGGGCGTTGTGAAGGACGTCAGGTACGCTCAGCTGAAGGAGGCTCCGCCGCCGACCTTCTACTTGCCTCTGCTGCAGAACGACCAGATGGGCTTCGCCACCTTCTACGTAAGAGGCGCGGGTTCGGGCGACCAGGTCCTCGGGGCGATTCCAGCGGTGGTCAGGCGTCTGGATGCAAACCTGCCCGTCGAGAACCTGAGGACGATGGAGTCGCAGATCCGAGAGAACGTGTTCACGGATCGGCTGGTCAGCGTCTTCTCGGCCGGCTTCGCGGGCCTCGCCACACTCCTTGCCGCAATCGGTCTCTACGGCGTCCTGGCTTACACCTTCGGCCAGAGGACTCGCGAGATCGGCCTGCGGATGGCGCTCGGAGCGGATGCGGGCAGCGTGCGTGCGATGGTGCTGAGGCAGGTGGCGTTCATGACGGCAATCGGCGGCACGGTCGGGCTCCTGGCAGCCATCGCGCTGGGCCGTGCGGCGCGCTCCCTCCTTTTTGGCCTCGACAGCCACGACCCGGGTGTGCTGGCGCTGTCGGCCATCACGCTGTCGCTCGTTGCACTTGGCGCCGGCCTTGTGCCCGCCTGGCGCGCCTCTCGAATCGAGCCGATGCGTGCACTCAGGTGGGAGTGAAGAAACGCACGTCGCGAATCGCAGATTGGCGGAGAGTTCGAAGGTCGAATGCAGGGACCTGAGTTCGAGGAGCGGTGGGGCAGGGGCACGAATTCAGGTGCCCCTGCCTCCTCAGAGGATCGCGATGGCGTGTCCGTTCCGCATCGCGCCCGTACTGCGCCAGTTCCAGTAAGCTGCAGCCGCTGACTTAGTCAGTGGTCTTCTTCGCCTCCGGCTTCTGCGGGTTCTTCACGTACTTGTCCAGCCAGGCGGCCCACCGCGCCCACAGGTCCAACAGCGTTTCCTTCGCCGCCGGCCCGTGATCCTCGAGCGGGTAGAGGTACATCGCCGCCGTCTTGCCCAGGCCGTTGAGCGCGTGGAACAACCTTATCGAGTTCTGCGGGTCGGTGCCCACGTTCTGATCGTGCAGGCCGTGGTACATCAGCAGGGCGCCGGTCAGGTTGTTCGCGTAGAGGAACGGCGACATGCCGAGGTACACGTTCGGGGCCTCCCACAGGTCGCGCCTCTCGCTCTGGAACCCGATCGGGGTCAACGTCCGGTTGTAGGCGCCGTCGCCGGCGATGCCGGCCTTGAAGAACGGCGTGTGCACCATGGCGTTGACCGTCGAGAAGGCGCCGTAGCTGTGGCCGCCGATTGCCAGGCGGGTGCGGTCTGCGAGGCCGCGGCGATCGAGTTCGTCGATGACCGCTGCGAGGTTGTTCCGCAGGTCGTGCACGTAGTTGTTGTTCATCTGCCCCTGCGGCCCGATGATCGGCGAGTCGGGCTCGACCACCGCGTAGCCGAGGCGGACGAAGTACTGCATCGACCGCGTGCCGAAGTTCGGGAAGGTGTTCTTGTTGAACGTGCGATCCGGCCTGTCGTACTCCTCCTGGCTCTGGTACTCGCGCGGGTAGAACCAGAAGATCGCCGGGAGCTTCGTGCCGGCCTTGTAGCCCGGCGGCAGGGTGACCGTCACCCGGAACCTGAAGCCGTCCGCGCGCTCGACGACGAAGCGCTCCTTGGGAGCGGAGGTGATATCCGGCGTGTAGTCCTTGTTGTCGGTCAGCTTGACGCGGGTCCCGTTGGCCACCAGGTAGTCCTGGGGCACCTCCGTCGGCCCTTCTCGCGTCACGATGTAGCGCGTCACGTCGTCGTCCAGGACGGTCGTGACGCGCTCGTAAACGTCCTTGTTGTCGCTCTCGAAGATTCGCTTCTTCTCGCCCGTCTTGATGACCACTCTGTCGATGAACGTCTTCGGGCCGACCTCGCGCGGGTTCTTGTCGTAGAGGGTGCCCTGGTAGAAGACGGCCTGCGCGTCGCTCGAGAGCTGAACGATGCCGCCGCCACCGCCGCTGCCACCGCGCCCTCCACCCGCCGCCGCTCCGCGTCCGCCGTCGCCGCGCACCATCAGCAGCGAGCCCGGGTTGGAGTAGACGTCGTCGGTGCGGTAGCGCGCGAGCGTGTAACGGGTCTTCGGGTCGCTCAGAACCACAGCGAACTCGTGCGTGTCCTGCCCCGCGCGCTCCGTCGCGAAGAGCACCTGCATGTCGGGCGAGAACCGATGGTTCGACATGCGCGTGTTGCTCTCGTAGAGTACCTTCACGTCCTTCTCGCCGAACGGCGGCATCCAGTGGTACAGGCGGTCCAGCCGGCGGGGAGCTTGTGAGCGCTCCTGGCCTTCCGCGCCCGCAGCACCGCGCGCGGCCCCGCCTCGGGCTGCGCCGGCGGTCCCGCGCCCGGCACGCCCTGCAGCCGCATCATCGGACGCTCCGGGCGGAGGCGGTTCCTGCTCGAGGTAGGTGAGCCCCAGGCCGTCGGCGCGCCAGGAAACCTCGCGCTTGCCCTGTTGGGTGTCGCCAGCGCCGCGACCTCCGGCGGCCGGGTCCGGCGGCGGCGCGTTCGGGTCCTGCACGCCGAGGTTCAGCGGGCGATCGGAGATCTTCGCGAGCGCCTTGCCTTCGAGATCCCAGATCTCCTCGATAGACCCGAAGTTGCTGACCGGGACTATGTAGGAGAACGGCTCGACCATACGGGTGACGCGAAGGTGCTTGCCGTCTGGCGAGAGGTCGAACGCGCGGATCATGGCCGGCTGTCCGATCTTCTTCACGCCGGGCACCACCGCCCTGGCCGCCCGACCGCGCGCGGGCGGTTGGGCCTGCACGTCGATGAGCGCCAGCTGACCGGTCGTGTGCCACTTCAGCAGATCGAACTCGTAGGGTGTGCCCATCAGGCTGGGGAATGTCCGCAGCCGGTTCCGGTCGCTTTCGTCCGAGATCTTCACCTGGGGACCGGTGGGCGCCGCCGGTGCCACCGGCATCGGTGCGCGGCCATCGGGAACGAGGACCGCCGCGATCTGCTTGCCGTCCTTCGTGAACTCGAAGCTCGTGACCAGCGTTGCCAGAAGCGGTGTGCGCGTGATCTGCCGCGACTTCAGCGTCGCAACATCGGCCAGCCAGATGTGGGTCGCGTCCTCACCGTGCACCATGTAGGCGATGCTCGAGCCGTCCGGCGACCAGGTGGCGTTCGAGACCCGCGTCCCTGGCGGGAGTGGGATCTGCCTTTTCGAACCGTCCGCAGCGGAGATTATCTGGATCCCCGTGCCGTTGCGGATGGTCAGCGTCCGGACGCGGTTCGCCTTGTAGTCGACGAACAGCCCGCCCAGCTCGTGGAACGGTTTGGAGAAGACGGCCATGACCACCGGGCCATCGCCTATTTCGTCGAGGAACCACTTCTTGTCGGGGCTCGGGTTCGTCAAAGAGATGTTGAGGTGGCGCGGGGCGAGGACGGCGTCCACCAGTTCCTTTGGCGGCTCGACGTAGCCTTCCTGCTTCAGGACCTTGTCGGCCCAGGTCTCTGGGGCCTTGGCGGCTGCTTCCTTGCTCTGGGTCGCGCCCGGGGCCTGCGCCAGCAGCGGCAGCTGCAGCAGGACGAACAGCAGTGCGGGCGCAAGGGGCGTGAAACGCCGGGCGGCGCCTCGCAGGGTGGTCACACGCATCGTGGCAATCCTCCGTGACAAGCAATGCCGACGGGGGCGTGTTCAGGTCTGGGAAGACTACCACAGATGAGGACGGGCAACGAGGACAGTCAGCGGTCAGCGATCAGCGATCAGCGATCAGCGGTCAGCGATCGCCGGAGTGCCCGCAGGTTCCGGCGCTTGATCGGTGAAAGCTGACGGCTGATGGCTGAAAGCTGATCGCTGATTGCTGACCGGAGCGTGCAATCACCGCCACGTGTATCCGATTCCTATCTTGAGATCCGGGCTGTCCAGCGCGCCGACCTTGAACTCGAAGAAGAGCCCGCTTCGCGCCTCCAGACCGCCGACGAAGTTGATGCCCGGTTCCATTTCCGCGTCGTTACTGCCGCGGCTCTCGAAGAAGAACACGTTTATCGCAGGGCCCGCGCCGGCGTAGGCCACCCAGCCGGATCGGCTGGCGGGGAACTTCCACACGAACTCGAAGTTGAGAGCCAGCAGCGTCAGGTCGTCGCCGAACCCGACCTCCGCGTTCGGTCGGAAGCGCAGACGTTCGACCAGCGGGCTCGTTTCGCCGTGCACGCCGAAGTAGGCCTGGTCGGGGTCGATGCTGACGCCTGCCCTCATGCCGAGATCCACCTGCGCAGCGGCAGGCCTTGCCGTGCCGGCGAGAGCGAGGGCGGCGAGCGCCAACAGGGGCAGGAGCCGGACCAACCGGAACCGACTGACGCTTGAATTGGTGAAGCAGGTCATCGATGTCTCCGTCGAACAGGCGCGCGGCCGATCCTCGCGCCTCACTGCCAACCTTCCGTAAGTGTACGTAAGTGTAACAGGCTCGGCGATTGCTGCCAGAGGCCCGAGGAGACATTGGCCCTCCCTTCCGCCGAGCCACAAGTTACCGGCCGGCGCCGCAGGCGGCCTCGCGGCCCGACCGGGTAACCGCGCCTCGCGCCAATCTGGCCAACGCGACCTGCGTCACGACCGACATCGTGCTCGAAACCCGGCACCCCAGGGAGGTCGTTTGCCCTCGAGAAGCGCGCCCAGGGGAGCGGCCAGCTGCCTTCGAGAAGCAGCCTCACGGCTGTTCGCCGACCCTGCCGTTGCCTCGTCTCTCGCGGAAGAACGCCTGGATGACGGCGCGGCATTCCGCCTCCAGGATGCCACCCTTTGCCTCGACGCGGTGATTGAGCCCGGGAACCTCCAGCCCCCGCACGGCCGAGACGATAGCACCCGCCCTCGGCTCCGGCGCCCCGAAGAACAGCCTCGCGATGCGGGCATGCACCAGTGCCCCCGCGCACATCAGGCACGGCTCGACCGTGACGTAGATTTCCGCTCCCGTCAGCCTGTAGTTTCCCAACGTGGCAGCTGCCTGCCGCAGGGCGAGTATCTCGGCGTGGGCCGTCGGGTCGGCGGCGGAAATCGGCTGGTTGAAAGCAGCTCCGACGACGCGACCGTCGAAGACCACCA
Organism: Vicinamibacterales bacterium; assembly: GCA_041947015.1. Lineage (GTDB taxonomy): Bacteria > Acidobacteriota > Vicinamibacteria > Vicinamibacterales > Fen-181 > JBHGBL01. The sequence continues at coordinate 158,436 of JBHGBL010000006.1, read as the reverse complement.
CCGCGCCGACAGGAACCTCGCCCGCGGCAAGGCCGCGCCCGGCTTCGGCCAGGGCGAGACGCATCCAGTAGTCGGGCGTTTCCGGCATGAGCGAACGCAGGAGAGTGTACCACGCGGATTGTCGCAGCGGTTTCGTTCTCCCCGTCCGCGGCCCTTCTGCGGCAGAATGGTGCCATGCCCGTTTCGGTGTTGGAGAGCGAGATACACGAACAACCCGCAATACTGGCGCGGCTGCTTTCCGCCGGCGCCGCCACCGTCGACAGGATCGCCGACCGCCTTTCCGGCAGGGGGCTGCACCACGTCGTCATCGCCGCGCGCGGATCGTCGGACAACGCGGCCCGCTACGCCCAGTACCTCTTCGGCGTGCACAACGAGATGACGGTAACTCTGGCGACCCCGTCCGTGCTCACCCGATACCACGCCAGGCCCAGGATGCAGGGCAGCCTCGTCATCGGCATCTCGCAGTCGGGCGAGTCGCCCGATCTGATTGCCGTGGTGGAGGAGGCCCGGCGGCAGGGCTGCCCGACGCTCGCCATCACGAACGCTCCCGGGTCGCCGCTGGCCTCGGCCGCCGACGACACGCTGCTCCTTCTGGCTGAAACGGAGCGGAGCGTCGCTGCGACGAAGACCTACACGGCGCAGCTCATGACGCTCGCGATGCTCTCGTCGGCCCTCGCCGGCGATGGCAGGCGCCGCGGGGAACTCGCTTCGGTTCCGGAACTCGTCAGGCAGACGCTCCTTGCCGCTCCGGGCCAGGTTGCCAGGGCCGTCGAGGCGATGGCCGGGATAGACCACGCCGTCGTCCTGGGCCGCGGCTTCAACTTCGCGACGGCCCACGAGCTTGCGCTGAAGCTCAAGGAGCTTGCCCAGGTCGCCGCCGAGCCGTACTCGGCGGCCGACTTCCAGCACGGCCCCATAGCCCTCGTCGAGACAGGCTTTGCCGCGATCGTCATCTGCGCGAGCGGCGCCGTGCAGGAAGAGATCGAATCGCTGATCGCGGAGATGTTGGCGCGCGGGAGCCGGCCTATCGTCGTCTCTGACCGGGCCACGGCCCTGGCCGGGAGCCCGGCGCCCATCCACCTGCCGCCCGCAGTGCCTGAGTGGCTCTCGCCCCTGGTCGCCATCGTCCCGGGACAGCTTCTCGCGATGGAACTGGCGCGCGCCCGCGAGCTCGATCCCGACCGCCCACGCTCGCTTCAGAAGGTGACGAGAACGCGGTGATATCGCGCACCGCTTTCACCGGCTATCCACCGATCGTGGGCTCGTAGCTCGTTTCTCTGCAATCCCGGCAGGTTCGGACCCACTACGCAACTTCGTGGAACTCGCGGCCCTCCAGAACCGAATAGAGGGAGAACGCGTCGAATCCGGTGTCGAGATGAGCGCCGATCCTTCGGGTGAAAATGCGGCGGATGCCGACCTGCTGAGACTCGTGGCCGAAGGCGATCGCGCTGCTTTCGCCGAGCTCTTCCGGCGCCGGCGCGACGTCGTCTACCGCTTCGCGCTGCACCTGACCGGGCGCCGCGAGGCAGCCGAGGACATCGTGCAGGAGACCTTCCTCAGCGTGATGCGCGATGCCGGCCGGTACGAACGTGGCCGGGCGACGGTGGCTGCCTGGTTGTGCGGCATGGCGAGGAACTGCGCGAGGCAGAGGCTGGACCGGGAGTGGCGCTTCCAGCCGTTGACCGCAGCCGAGGAGAGCGTGGCCCGCGCCGCCGCGAACGACGACCCGCTCGCTTGTCTTTCGCGCGCGGAGGGCGTCGCCAGCCTTCGCAGGGCGATCCTGCGCCTGCCGCTCCACTACCGCGAGGTTGTCGTGCTGTGCGACCTGCAGGAGATGAGCTATGCGGAGGCTGCAGCCGCTCTCGGCTGCGCGGTAGGAACGGTGCGGTCACGCTTGTCGAGGGGCCGTGAGCTGGTGGTCAGGAGATTGAGGGCGAGCCGGGAGGGCGCCGCCGCGCCGGGACGGCTCGAAGGCGCGAGGTGCGACGCATGACCTGTCATGACCTTCGTGACGCGATTCTCGATGCCGCCCGCGGCGTCGCGGACGCCGGTGCGGAGGAAGAGGTGCGGGCGCACGTCGAGGTGTGCGAGGAGTGCGCGCGCCGATTCGAGGAGCAGCGCAGCCTGACGGCCGGGTTCAGAGCACTCGTTCGCGCTGACGATGCCTGTCTCGATGCGGATGCCGGCCGCCTCGATGTTCTCGAGGAGAAACTGCTAGCGGCGTTCGGCGAACGGCAGCCGTCGCCTGTCGGACACCCGGCCGCCGCTGGGGGCCGCGCGACCACGGCAATCTTCGCTGGTGCGCGCCGCCACTGGATCCCGGCTGCCGCAGCTGCCGCTCTCGTCATCGCCGCGATGGCCGGCTGGCGCATTCCACCTCCGCCCCACGCCACGACGCGCGGGCCTGCGACCGCAAGGACGGCGCCAGAGCAGCCCATCGCCGGCGGGGCAGAGCGGGGGGAGCAGGCTACCCGTGCCGCGATCGGGCCCGAGCCGCGGGTTGTCGAAGCCGCGAGGAAGGAGAGTCGGGCGCAGCAGCCCGCAAGACAGGTGCTGCCGCGCGGCATCATCGTCGCCGAGGGCTTCACGCCGCTGCCGCTCGCGGCGTCGCTCCCGGCCTTCGAGAGCGGCGAGATCGTCAGGACGAGCGTCGCGCCCGCGGCACTTCCCGGATTCGGGCTCGACATACCTCTGGATGCCGGTTCCGACCCCATCCCGGTCGACCTTCTCGTCGGGCAGGACGGTCATCCGAGGGCAATCCGACTGGTTACACAGACGGTAGATGGCGACAGGTTCAGGTGATAGACGTGATCGTCACGCCAGGAGGCTGTGTCATGGTGAGCAGTAGTGTCATGAAGAGCAATCGGTTCGCGTTCGTGCCGGCGACAGCAGCCGGGCTGGCGGCCGCCTTCCTGTGCTGGGGCACCGTCTTCGCACAGGGTGGAGGTGGAGGCGCACCAAGGCAACGGGTGGCCGTCCCGGCGGCACCCCCTGCCGCACAGGGCGGGTATGTAGCTGCCCAGCCGCTCGAAGAGATGGTCGCCGTTCGATCGAAGATCACTCGCGGCCAGCCTTACTCCGCCGAGACGTCGACGGACTTCTTGCAGGTCCTCGCCGACGGCAACCGCATTGTTCGAAAAACGGCCACGAGGGTATACAGAGACAGCGCGGGCCGGACGAGGACCGAGACGATCGGAAGCGACGGGATCGTCCGCAGCGTGAGCATCAGCGATCCTGTCGCCGGTGAGAGCTGGGTGCTCGACCCGGAGACGCGGACCGCGCGCCGCACGGCAGGCGTAATCACCTTCAGCTATTCGGATCGCGCCGCCGCGGTTGCTTCGGCGACAATAAGCAGCAAGATCGTGGTGGCCGAACCGCAGGCGGCTCATCCGATTTCCGGCGCCGTTCCGCCTCCACCCCCACCGCCGCCTCCTCCGCCTGCAGCTGTTGCCGGCGCCGTTCGCGGCGCAGCCGGCGCCGGAGGAGTCGTGACACCGGTAGCACGCGGAGGAGTGGTGATTGCTCTCGAGGCCGGCGACGCCACGGTCGAAGATCTCGGCCAGCAGACCATCGAGGGCGTCGTTGTCAATGGCACCAGGAAAACGAAGGTGCTCCCGGCCGGGGCAATCGGAAACGAACAGCCAATCAGAGTCGTGTCCGAGGAGTGGGTTTCCCCGGAACTCGGCGTCCTCGTCCTGACGAAGCACACCGACCCGCGGAGCGGCGACACCACCTTCCGGCTGACCAACATCATCCGTGCCGAGCCGGACCCGTCCCTGTTCGTCGTGCCGCCCGATTACACCGTGAAAGAGTCGGCGATAAAGCGCGAGCTGCGCTGAGTCGCCGGTCAGCGGAGAGCGATCCACGAGACCGTCGCGGTCTTTGCCGGGTCGCTCTCCGACGTTGCCCTGAGCGTCACCTTCGCGCGCCCCTTGCCTCCGGTCACGAACACAGGAACCGTCACCGACTCGCCGAACTTCGCCGCCGCGAGCGCGTTGGCCAGGCTCGCCGACCAGCCGTCGCCTTCGACCGAGACCGAGAGGCGATAGACGTCGCCGTTGACGAACGGCGTCACATCCTGCGGGTGGATGCCGGCTGCGACGGGGGCGGCAACGCCGGTGTTCCTGAGCGTCACCTTGACCGCGCCGGCCGGCGCCTCCGCGCCCGGACCGGTCAAGGCCACTCCCCTGGCGTGCGGTCCGGCTCCATCGAGCGACCTCACGGCGACGGTGTAGGAAAGGATACCGCGAGCGTCCTTGTGGATATCCACCACGTAGAAGTGCAGCCGATTCGGGGTGTCTTCCCATTCGTACTGGCTTCCCGAGTTCAGCCCCGCGTGGAACAGCGCGTCGTTGAGCTGCCGGTAGTCCGCGGGCGTGCGCATGACGGTGGTCCCGTCAGCGCGCCGGAAGTCCACCATCTCGATGTCCTCGGGGTGGGCGTCGATGACCCACGTGAAGCAGCTGTAGCCGCACGAGCGGCTCGGCTTGTCCTTGTTCTTCGCGAGCAGTACGCCGCTGTCGGGCGTGAACGAGTCGTACCCTATTCGCTGCACCACCTCGAGCGTGTAATCGTTGAAGACAGGATCGCCCGGGCAGAGCGGGTCGGTGTTGATGTCGCAGGGCGGCGTCTTGTCCTGAGGCGCGGCGCCGTCGAGCTTCACGACGACCCCCGCCAGCTGGTTCGGCCCGGGTTCGACAGCGCGCGCGACCACCTCGCCGATGACGAGGCCCGACCTGGCGAGAGCGTCCCGGCTGACGGTCAACACCGTCTCGGGCCGCAGGAACTTCAGCAGGATCCGGCTTCGCAGCGTCAGGCCCGCCGGCATGAACGCGCCCTCGGCGGCGGGAACGACCCAGCGGCGGTGCGGCCCGCCCGGCCCGTTGAACGAGCCGCGGTCCATCAGGTCCCACGGGCCCGAACCGACGCGCCGGTACGGCTCGACGTACGGGTTGTTGTTGTTGTCGCCGATGCGGAACGTGAGGTGCGCGATCTCGTGCGTTATCGTTCCCGAGTTCTCGCCCTGGCGGACCGAAGACAGCCCCCACTGCTGCGCGCCAGCCCTCCATGAGGTCCACGGCACGTACCGCGTCACCACCCATCGCGGCTTGGTGGTGTCCGGGTTGCCCCACTCCGCGGGGATCTCGTCCTTCGAGGGGAATTTCATCTCGCCGAACTCCTGCCACACGCCTGTCTCGTCGTAGCCGGCGTAGATGCGCAGGACGATCTCGTATTTCTTCTTGATGTCGGCGCCCGCATCGGCGGCCCAGAGCGCGTCAGCATCCGGTTCCATCCGGCCGTCGCAAGTGAAAGAGGTCGGGCAGGCCCCTTCCTGGCCGTACTCGTTCAGGCCGTACTGGAAGAGGTGCTTCGGCATGCGGTACGGGCCGTACACGTCGATCGACTGGATGCCTACCTTGCCGCGCGTCTGCTCCATCCAGAAGCCGTTGATTGTGTGCCCGTGATTGTACTTGTTCGGCTTTCCGAAGAAGTCGGCGTAGAAGCGCGGCACGTCCTCGCGCTTCACCGGCTCGACCTGAGGGTTGCCGAAAAGATCGGACCCTTTGGGAAGCGTGATGACGAACGGCTGGTCGGGGAAGTCGATTGCCACGAGCGCCACGCGCAGGTTTCGCTCCGGGACCTTCGCCGGGTCTGCCCAGTTCTCGCCCGGAATCGGGCGATAGTCGGCCCACGTCATGTCCTGCTGGTCCTGCCACTTCTGAGGGTCGATCGGGGCTGGCTGCGGCGCCTGCGCCGGCGCTGCGCTCGGACTGACGCCCAACCCGGCGCCTGCGCCGGCAAGAAGGATCGACGCAAGCACCGCGACGCCGACCCGTCGGAAGTATTCCCTCACCCCTGCGCGCTCTTTCCGGTCACGGAGCTGTAGTTCCATGTCGACACCCTTCTGGTGGGTGACAGCATAAGGCGCAGGAAACGCCGTGCGCAAGCACTCAATCGGCCCCGACTGCTACTGGCACCTCGCAGAGCCGCCCCGTGCTGCTACTGTCCGCTCTGAGAGGTCGACCCTTATGACAGGCTCCGTATTACGTTGACACCTCGCCCGTGCGGCGGTAGATTCTGCACACTCGTCGTACTTTCGACTGCAGGGCGGGTCAGATCCTTCGTCGTGGAGGCGTTTCCGGGGCGGCCGGGCCCGGATCAGGACATGGAGGGATCGCAATGAAAAGGTGGCATCCAGGGTTGTCAGGGGTCATCGTCTTTGTCCTGCTGGTGGCGGCGAACGTGGCGCCCGCGCGAGCGCAGGGTGGAGCAACGACGGCATCGCTGTCCGGCATCGTAAGGGACATCTCCGGCGGCGTGGTTCCCGGGGCCAGCGTCGTCGTCAAGAATGACGCCACCGGGGCGCAGTTCGAAGCGGTAGCCGACGGCGAAGGGCGATTTACCGTGCCGGCGCTGCTGCCGGGCACCTACACCGTCACCGTATCCCTCATGGGATTCAAGACCGCCGTGGTTTCCGGGGTCACCCTTCTGGCGGCCGTGCCAAGAGAAGTGAACGTCACTCTGGAGGTCGGCAAGCTCGAAGAAACGATCCTCGTGGAGGGCACCTCGGAACTGATCCAGACGCAGTCCGCCACCGTGGCGGCAACGCTGAACAGCACGCAGATCTCGCAGCTGCCGCTCCTGACCAAGAACTCGCTGGACTTCATGGCGAACCTCCCGGGTGTGGACACCGTGGGCACGGTCCGCAATTCGGTGGTCCTGGGTCTGCGCGCCAGCGCGACCAACATCACCATCGACGGCATCAACGTCCAGGACAACGCGTACAAGTCGAACGAGGCGCTGTTCGCCTACGTGAGGCCGAACCTCGACGCGATCGAAGCGGTGACGGTTTCGATGTCGAACGCCGGCGCGGACAGCGTCGGCATGGGAGCGGTCCAGATTCGCTTCGTCACGCGCTCTGGCACCAACCGCCTCCAGGGCAGCCTGTACCACTCCCTTCGGAACCCGGTTCTCAACACGAACTACTGGTTCAACATTCGCAACGGCCTTCCCAAGGATAACATCAAGATGCACGAGTTCGGCGGCCGCATCGGCGGGCCGATCGTCATCCCGTACCTCTTCGACGGCCACGACAAGGCTTTCTTCTTCTTCAATTTCCAGGACTTCAGGCGCCCGGCGAGCGTTGCTCGCGACAGGACCGTCGTCACGCCGCTAGCGCTCCAGGGCATCTTCACCTACAACACGACGAGCGGCCCGAGAACGGTGGATCTCTTCAAGCTCCGCGACGCCTCGGGCAACGTGCAGACCTGGGCCCCCGATCCGACCATCGTCAAGCTTCTCGGCGACATCGCGCAGGCGACGACGACGACCGGCGTCATCCAGCCCTACCCCTCCGACCCGAACTTCAACCGCTACACCTGGCAGCCTTCCTTCGTGGCCACACGCAAGTACCCGACGGGCCGCGTCGACGTCAACCTCACGTCGAAGCACCGGGCCGGTTTCAGCTTGTGGTACCAGAAGTTCATCGACAGCCCGGACGTCCTGAACAACGGCGATCCCCGCTTCCCGGGCTTCCCGAACTTCGCCGACAACCTTTCGGGCCGGTTCCAGTTCGCCATCAACGTACGTTCGGTTTTCTCGAAGGACATGGTCAACGAGGTGAGGCTGGGCGGTTCGGGAGGGCGCATCAAGTTCTACCCGCACGTGAGCTACCAGGACTTCGTCGGCCCGGTTGCCAACCAAGGCGGGTTCAACCTGAGTTTCCCGAGCCCGCTGACGAGCGCCACCGTGAACAGCGGCAACAACTGGCGCAACGCTCCCTCTTACACGTTCGAGGACACGTTGAACTGGATCAAGGGCGCCCACAGCATGACGCTCGGCGCATCGTTGACGCAGATCTACTACTCGACGCAGTCGAAGACCTACGTTCCCGGCATATCGTTCGGCATCGACGCGGCAGACCCGGCGCTGGTCTACTTCGACCGTGACAGGGCAATCAACTTCCCGGGCGCCACTTCGACGAGCATCAGCTACGCGCGCGGCCTCTACGCGCTGCTCACAGGCCGCGTGACCTCCATCAACGCGACGTCGTACCTGGACGAGGCGACGAACCAGTACGTCTACCTCGGCCCCAGGACGCGAAAGAGCTCGCAGCGGGAGCTGGGGTTCTACTTCCAGGATTCCTGGCGCCTGCGGTCGAACCTCACCCTGAACCTCGGGCTTCGCTACGAGCTGCAGCTGCCATTCAAGGCGCTCACGAGCGGATGGGCCTACGCCACGAAGGCGGACGTGGCAGGGCTGTCGGGCCTCGACGCCAACGGCAACTTCAACGTCTTCAAGCCAGGCACTCTGACCGGGAAGACGCCGCAGTTCTATCAGCTCAAGAAGGGCAGCGACGGCTACAACGTGGACAGGAACAATCTCGCGCCGAGCCTGGGGGTCGCATACACGCTGTCGCGGCAGCCGGACTGGTTGAAGAGGATTCTCGGCGAAAACCCGGTGCTGCGCGTCGGCTATTCGCTCGCCTACACGCGCGACGACTTGGCTCAGTACAGCGGGATCTTCGAGAGCAACCCGGGAGCCTACATCACGACCAACCGCAACATGACGCTCAACAACCTGCTGCGGCCAGGTGAGAAGCTGCCGGTCCTGCTGAGTCAGCGGGATCGTCTGGGTCCGCCCGACTTCGATCCCACGCCCCGCTTCCCGATGACCGGCCTGGTGACCAATTCGGTGTACGTCATCGACCCGGACTACACCGTGCCCTACGCCCACACTTTCTCGGGCGGCGTGCAGCGCGCCTTGAGCAAGAACACGGTCGTGGAAGTTCGCTATGTGGCCACGCGCAACAGGAACGGCATGGTGTCCGACAACTTCAACGAGGCCGCGCTCATCGAGAACGGCTTCATGGACGAGTTCAGGCTGGCCATGCAGAATCTCCGCGCCAACATGCAGGCGGGCCGCGGCACGACGTTCGCCTACTTCGGGCCTGGCACCAACACCAGCCCGCTGCCCATCTACCTGGCGCACTTCACCGGCAAGCCGAAGTCGGCCGCTTCGGACCCGGCCAGCTACGACCCGACGAAGACGCCTGGCGCGAGCTATTTTTCGAACAGCTACTTCTACAGCCCGCTGTACTGGATCGACCCGTCGCCGTGGAGCCCGGCCTCGAACGGTTCCAATTCGGGTCTTTACGGCCGCCAGTCGTTCCGCGACAACGCCCTGGCGGCAGGATTGCCGGCGAACTTCTGGGTCATGAATCCGAGCCTCGCCGGAGCCTACTACTACCACAACGACTCCTTCACGCGATATGACTCGTTGCAGGTCGAGCTGCGCCGACGCTTCGCGGACGGGCTCCTCGTCACCGGCAGCTACGTGTACGCGAACGGGAACACGTCCGAGTTGCTGACACTTCGACAGGAGCGCCAGCTCGCTCGCAACACGAGCGTCCTTCCGCACTCGTTCAAGGCGAACTGGGTTTATGACTTGCCGTTCGGCCAGGGCAGGAAATGGCTGGGAGGCGTGGGCCGCGGCCTGAACCGCCTCGTCGGCGACTGGCAGTTCAACGGCGCAGCGCGGGTCCACCTGGGCCGCCTGTACGACTTCGGGGGCGTGAAGTTCGTGGGCTTCAACGCGGACGACCTGAAGGACATGTTCAAGATACGGAAGACGTTCGACCCGGCCGCGGGGTTCGTGCGCGTCTACAGCCTGCCGCAGGACGTGATCGACAACACGATGAAGGCGTTCAGCTACGATCCGACTGCGGCTCCCGACGGCTACCCGATGGGACCGCCGTCCGGGCGGTACTTCGCGCCCGCCAGCACGGGGGACTGCCTCGAGATCTTCGGCGGCCAGTGCGTGCCTCGCCATGTCTTCGTGCGCGGGCCGAACTTCTACCGGTTCGACATGAGTCTGGCGAAGACGATTGCGCTGACGGGCCGCGCCAACCTGGAGCTTCGGTTCGAGGTCTTCAACGTCTTCAACCACGTCAACTTCAACCCGAACAACACGCGCAGCTCGACGACGCTCGGCTCCTACGAGGTGACCAGCGGCTACCGCGACACCGCCAATGCGCTCGACCCGGGCGGCAGGCTGCTGCAGTTGAGCTGGCGGATCAACTGGTGAACCGGCGGGCCTGACGGGCTCTTGGGAGCGCCAGCCCGAACCCGAAAAGCGAACCCGAAACCGAAAAGGGAACACTTTCCTTTGACTGCGAGAAAGGAAAGTGTTCCCTTTTGCTTTTCTGCCATCCTTCTCCCTTCGGCCAGGGTCGTCGTTTCGGAGCTGATTCCAGCCGTCGTCGACGATTGGCGCGAGTAGGGCAGGTTCGCCTGCGCCAGGCACGTTTTCCGGAGGATTCAGATGATCGACGCGATTCTGGAAGCGTGGCGCATTCACGACGGCATCAACCGCTACATGCTCGACAACATCACGGACGAGGGCCTCAGCGCTGTTCCTCTCCTCAAGAACGGCCAGCCGGGCAAGGGCCGCGACGTCACGCGACAGCTCGCACACATGGTCGACGTCCGGGTGTCGCACTTCCGCGCGGCAGAGAGGGCGCTGATGGTCGGTGTCGCGCCGTTCGAGAAGGACAGGCCGCCTTCGCGCGGCCGGCTCGAGGCAGCCCTGGAGGCGTCGAGCCACGGCGTGGAGGCGCTCTTCGAGCGAATCGTGAGCGGCGGCGAGCAGGTCAGGAAGCGCGGCCCGCTGGTCCTGCTGGCGTACCTGGTCAGCCACGAGTCGCACCATCGCGGCTCGATAGTGCTCGCCCTCAAGCAGAACGGCATCGCCCCTCCCGAAGCACTCCGGTGGGGCATCTGGGGCAAGTGGTTCCAGCAGTGATGCCGGAGCTCGAGTGGCTGGCTGCGTTGGCGCGATTGGCCGGGTTTGCACCTCGCCGCGAGAACACCCAGGCGGGCCCTTGCCACGCCCGGGTCCGACTGACACATCCACACGTCGAGCTCACCAGGCGGAGAGGATGGAATGGCAACAGAACTCCGGACGGCCTTGCAGGCGAAGATGGTTTCGCCGAGTTTCACCGCAGACGACCTGCAGCAGAGCATCAGTTTCTACGAGGCTGTCGGGTTCGGCATCGAGGAGCGCTGGGAGGCGAACGGCGTCCTAATGGGCGTCACGATGCGGGCCGGCGAGGCCTACATAGGCTTGAGCCAGGACGACTGGAAGAAGGGCCGCAACCGCGAGAAGGGCGCAGGGATGCTGACGATTTCGTCGCAGTTGTGATCTCGCCGCCGGGTCCGGGCGACGTGCGACTCCGGTCGCGGCAGTGCTGCGCAGGTTGTCGGTCTACACCGCGGTCCTGGCGCTTCGGCTGCCCTCGAGGATCTTGTCGGCGAAGTCGCTGACCTGGCGGACGTACGCGCGCTTCTCCAGATACGTCCCGGGGAAGAAACTGCGCTTGAACCCATAGATGAGGATGTTCCGGACCTCATGATCGGTCAGCGAGAAGGCAGAGGCGGCTCGCTCGACCTCCTTCGACACCGTCGTGTTCGAGACCAGGCGGTTGTCGGTGCAGAGCGTCACCGAAAGGCGACGGCGTCGCATCTCGCCGAACGGGTGGCGGCGAAGGTCTTCGCCCAGCTCCGGAACCGTCTGCTGATTCGAAGTCAGGCACACCTCGACCGTGATGCGCTTGTCCGCGACGAACTGGGCCAGTCGTTCCACGTAGGCCCCGCGGTCCGTGACGCGGCGGCCGGTGATCTTCGATTCGTCGAACAGCCACGTGCCGTGCCCGATCCGGTCCGCGTGCAGGTCGCCGATCGCCTGGAAGATGGACTCGGGCCCGTAGTCTTCCCCGGCGTGGACGGTCTTTCCCAGGAAAGCCGTGTGCGCCACGTCGTAGGCCGCGCGGTGGTCCTCGGCGGGGTAGCCCTTCTCTTGCCCCGCCAGGTCGATGCCGACCACGAGCAGCCCTTCCTCGTGCTTCAGGCGCGCTGCGGCGCGGGCCACCTGGACGCTCGCCGCGGAGTGCAGTTCCTGCGGCGAGGCCTCCGGCAGCGCCTCGATCAGCCGTCTGTAGCCTTCCGAGGAATCGGCTGTGAAGTACCGCAGGGCGCACAGAATGATGCCGGCAACGAAGCGAGGCTCGTGGCCTGCGGCAACTTCCGGCCGCCGGTTGAACACGTCCGACGCGCGGCGGATGCCGGCGTCGACCGCCCTGACGACCGAGGGCAGATCGAAGCCCTGGCGGACGTGCAGCTGCGGCGCAAAGCGGATCTCGACGTATCGCACGCCCTCGGCCTGGCAGTCCTCGCAGAGCTCGAAGGCGGCCCGCTCGAGCGCCTCCGCATCCTGGAGCACGGCGACCGTGTGGCGGAAACCGGCGAGGTACTCGCCGAGGTTGGCGTAGTGCGGACGGAACACCAGCTCGCGAAGGCCCTCCTCGCTCGTGGAGGGAAGCTTCACGCCCCGCTCGCGTGCGAGCTCCACCAGGGTTTCGACCCTCATCGAGCCGTCGAGGTGGACGTGCAGGTCGGTCTTCGGCAGCCGGCGAATCAGCTCGGGCGTCATAGGTCGATCTTATGGCTTCCGGGCCGCGCCGGCGAGTGGGTGCCGCCCGCGAGAGCGTGGCTGCATCCTCAGCGAGTGTCCAACGCTCGCCCCGAGCGCAGCTCAGACGCCGGCAACCGGCTCAGCGCAGTACCTGCCACCAGCGCCACGATGTAGCCGTATGGAACCGTTACGGCGATGGACCCGACAAGCAGAGCCACGAACAGCTCGCGGCTGTCCTCGAGCAGGTCGCGCACCAAAGCCATGAGCGTGAGGCCTTCGACCACCAGGAGCACGCCCAGCAACGGGAGCGGGAAGGCATTGGCCAGCTCGTGAAAGCCAGCGCTCAGGAAGAGTCCGGTCGCCAGAAAGAACCCGCCGTAGAGAATGACGGAGCCGCCCGTTCGCCCACCGAAGGCATAGTGTCCCGCCATGCCACCAGAGCCGTGACAGGTCGGAACGCCGCCAAACATCGGGTTGAGAAGGTTCATCGCCGCGTACGTCAGGCTGATGGCGCGAACGGTCGGCGCGCGATCCGGGAAGAGATCCCGTGAGAGCTGGCGCGTCGCCAGGATTGAGTTGCCGAGCGAGAGCGGCAGCTGCGGCAAGGCCAGGACGACGAAACCACTGACGATGTCAGGAAAGCTCGGGAAGTGCGGCTGCGGCAGGCGAAGGCCGATGCCGCCCAGTACGGCCCGCGCGTCCAGCGTGAACACCGCGGCGTACACTGTTCCGAGGCCAACCACCGCCAGAGCCGCGGGGTAGCGGCGGTTGCCGGTCAGTGCGAACACAATCACCAAGCCGACGCTCGCGAGCGCATACCCTGTGGCCCCACCCTCGGCGACGTACTTGCCCAGCGCAAGAGTCACGAGCTGCAGGCCGAGCCCGAACTGAATGCCGCGAACGACCGCCTTCGGAACTGCACGGCTGACCCAATCCACGCAGCCCGTCAATGCAAGGACGAGCATCGCAACGCCGATCGCCAACGCGCCTCCGGCGAGCACCGAGGCGTCCACCTGATGCGCGATGACAATCGCGGCCATCGCCTTGAGCGGCTGCACCGGCATCGGCATTCGATAACGCAGACCGGTTAGAATCTGCATGGTGCCGAACATGATGAGGGCACCGGCTGCGTCCATGCGGGCGGCGAGCATCACGCCCACGAGGAGGGGGAGGTCAGTGCCGATGTCACCGAAAGCGCCGGCCAGCTCGTTGCGATCGAAACGGATGCGCCAGTCCCCCTCGCGGTTGGTGCCGGGCGCCGATGCACCCGAGCTGGGCAGGAGAACGGAGGCGGGCGGCGATTCCATCGCTCCTCATGGTGAGCGGTCGAAGGTCGGCGATCAACATGTTCCGCTGAACATAGGGCGCCTCGCCGTCCGCACCAAGGTCTGGGTGGAAGCCGACGGGCACTTCGTGATCGGCGAAGGGGCACTGGAGCTGTTCGAAGGGCTCGAGCGCGAAGGCAGCCTGACCCTGGCGGCACGAGCCATCGGTTGGTCCTACCGCCATGCCTGGGGGTACCTGCGGCGGGCGGAACGCCTTCTTGGGATTCGGCTCACCGAGAACATCCACGGCAAAGGCGGGCAAAGGGGGACGACACTGACACGCGACGCCCGCGAGCTCGTCAACTTCCTGAGAGAAGCCCGTAACCGGGCCCGCTCGGCCGTCGATTGTCTCGGCAGGCCGTCGGGCTGAGGGAGCGAGCGGCCCCTCCATTCTCACCCGGCGATCGCCTGTCACGCTAAACTGAGGGTCGACTGAGAGGTATGAGGTATACGGTGGCGAATACACGAGCTTCGGCGTTACTTATTGCGACTGTCTTCGTGTTGGTCTTCTTCCCGACGCCAGGTCCCGTGTCGGGGCAGGTGCGCCCGGCGGTCAACCTGCCGATGCCGGGCATCCAGACGTTCCATCCTGTCACCACGACTGTCGCTCTCGGCAGCAACGCCGCACCCGAGGCGATGCCCGCCCTCAAGAAGGCTGGCTTCGATGTCGTCATCGCGATTCGCGAGGACGTCGAGGACGGCTACGACCGCCGGGAGTCCGAGCGCGCCGCCGTCGGGGCGGGTCTGAAGTTCATCGCCATCCCGTTCACTCGCGCGAAACCCGACCCGGCTGCGGTTCGGAAGTTCCTGGAGGTGATGGCTGCGCCTGAGAACTCGCACGCCTACATCTACTGCCACGAAGGCCCGCGGGCGGCGACGATGTGGCTCATAAAGCGCGTGAGGCAGGATGGGTGGACGCTCGAACGCGCGATGGTTGAGGCTGAGAGCCTGGGCCTGAAGCGGCCCGAGCTCAAGAAGTTCGCGACCGACTTCCTTGCCGGCCGCTGACGCCGGCACTCACAGGCGTCTTCGACGCCTCCATGCATGGCCGGCTGCGCTGGCTGGCACTTTGTCCTCCTGCTGCGCCGACCGCTTCGCCGCGACAGTTGCTTCGCCGTGAGAGGGCGGACGAAGTTCTCGCATGCCTGATGGCGTTCCTTGACGAGCTGGATTTCCGCGCAGTAGACTCGTTCATGTCGTCGGATGCCGAAATGACGACACGCCGGAGCCGTGGAGGGACCTTGAGGATGTCGATTGGTGCAACCGAGCTGGTGGAGATGGCGAAAGCGTTGGGTCACCAGGCGAGGCTCCGCGTTCTGGCAATGCTCCGCGAAGGGCCCCTTTGTGTGTGTCAGGTCACGTCCGTTCTGGGCCTGGCCAGCTCGACCGTGTCGGAGCACCTCTCGGAGTTGCGCCGTGCCGGGTGGGTCTTCGAGGAGAAGCGTGGCAAGTGGGTGTTCTACCAGCTGACGGAAACCGACCCGCTCCGGCAACTGGCGCAGACAATCCTCCAGCTGGTAGAAGGCGATCCCCAGCTGCGCGCCGACGCGGAAGTCATCCGTGCCCTGAGGGCGGTTCCAGTGGACGAACTGTGCCGTGCGGGCCTCGACCTCGTCGCGGTCGGGGTGAAGCGTGGCCGTTCTGCCACCGCGGGCGAGCTATCGGATTCGGGTTCTGTCGGAGGAGATTCGCAATGACCATCGAGCCCCGGACAACTGCTGCCATCCCTTCGGACGAAGGCGTCGTCAAGAAGCTCTCTTTCGTAGACCGCTATCTTACCGTCTGGATCTTTCTCGCAATGGCCGTCGGGGTTGGCGGCGGGTACCTGTTCCCTGGGGTCGTGCCTTTCATGAACCAGTTCAACGTGGGCACGACCAGCGTCCCGATAGCCGTCGGGCTCATCCTGATGATGTACCCGCCTCTCGCCAAGGTGCGCTACGAGGAGATGGGCCCGGTCTTTCGCAACACCAAGGTGCTGGGGTTGTCGCTCGTTCAGAACTGGCTGATCGGGCCCATCCTGATGTTCGGCCTGGCGGTTGTCTTCCTGGACGTAGTGCCCAGGGCGCTGGGCGCTTCACCGGAGGCCATGGCCACGAACCACCAGTACATGGTCGGGCTCATCATGATCGGCCTGGCGCGGTGCATCGCCATGGTGATCGTCTGGAACGAGCTGGCGAAAGGCGACACCGAGTACTGTGCGGGCCTCGTCGCCTTCAACTCGATCTTCCAGGTGCTGCTCTACTCGGTGTACGCCTATGTGTTCATCACCGTACTGCCGACGTGGTTCGGCATCGAGGGCGTGGCGGTCAACATCACGATCGGCGAGATTGCCAAGAGCGTCTTCATATACCTCGGCATTCCATTCATCGCCGGGGTGGTGACGCGCTTCTCGCTGATCGCGGTCAAGGGCAAGCGCTGGTACCACGACAAGTTCATCCCCAGGATCAGCCCGATAACACTAGTCGCGCTCCTCTTCACGATCGTCGTGATGTTCTCGCTGAAGGGCGAGACGATCGTCCAGCTCCCGCTCGACGTCGTGCGCATCGCCATCCCGCTGCTCGTCTACTTCGTGCTGATGTTCTTCATCTCCTTCTTCCTGTCGAAGAAGGTCGGGGCGACGTACGGGCAGGCGGCCACGCTTTCGTTCACGGCCGCGTCGAACAACTTCGAGCTCGCCATCGCCGTCGCGGTGGCCACCTTCACCATCGGCCACGGAGCGGCATTCGCGGCCGTCATCGGCCCGCTTGTCGAGGTGCCGGTTCTGATCGGTCTGGTCAACGTTGCGCTGTGGATGCGGCGCCGGTACTTTGCCATTGACCCGGCGGCTGCCGCGGTGTCGGTCAGAGCGTAGAAGGCGGAGAAGCGAAGGCGCGGGCGCCGGACCCGTCGACTCGAGCCGTTTCAGCGAAGGAACGCCCGCGCGAAGTCCGCGAACGCAGCGACGTCGGCGAACGTCGAGGCCACCCCGAGCGAGACCCGGACCGCCCCGGTGCTCTTGCCGTCTATGCAGCGCCGGAAGTCGTTGTAGGTGATCCGGTCGGCGAAGCGCGTGAAGCAGGCGCGCATTTCTTCCGCCGAGATCCCCATGGCCAGCTCGCCCGCTCCGGGGTTGCAGAAACAGCCGGAGCGGATCGAGATGCGACGGGCGGCGGCGCGTTCCTCGATGACCTGGTGGTCGATGAAGTTGCCGCCGGCATCGCGAAGGTTGATCGTGACGGTGCCGCCTCGCGCCTCACAGGATGCCGGCCCGTAGATCGTCACGAGCGCCCGCCCGGTGGAATGTCGCAGATCCTGGAGGCGCGAGACGAGCCAGCCGGTCAGCGCCTGCACTCGAGCGTGGATGTTGTCCAGCCCGGCGCGCCCGATGAATTCGAGCCCGATATCGACCGCGGGCAGGCTCGTGAAGTTCACCGTCCCGTCTTCGAAGGCCGCCGCTCCTTCGGCCGGCTGGTAGCTGTCGGCTCCGACGGACGCGACGGTTATGGTCCCTCCAGCGAACCACGGCCGCCGGAGCTTCGAGAGCGCAGGCCACCGGGCAAGGAGAGCGCCGACACCGGTCGGGTACCCGAACATCTTGTAGAACGACATCACGACGAAGTCCGCCGGCCAGCGGCTCAGATCCAGGCGGTTCGTCGGGACGAACGCCGCGGCATCGAGGAGGACGTCCCAGCCCAGGGCGTGGGCCTGCGCGATCCAGCCCAGGTCGTGCTGAACCCCGGAGAAGTTGGACTGCGCAGGATAGGCGAAGAGCCGGTGCCCGCCCCCGTCGGACACCGCTAGCTGCTCGGCAAGCAGGGCGGAGTCGATTCGCAGGTCGGGCGGTATCACCGGGACATAGGTGGTTTCCGCCCCGCGCGAGCGCGCGAACTCGCGGATGCCGTTGACCGAGTTGTGGTTGTCGAACGTCAGCAGGAACCGACCGCCGGGGCCGAACGGATAGGACTCGCCAACGAGCTTCAGGGCCTGGCTGGCGTTGCCCGTGAAGACGACCGCGTAGTCGTCTGGCGATGCGTTGAAGTACTCGAGCACGTGCCGGCGGGCGCTCTCGGCCATTTCCGCGGCGGCCCGAGACGTCGGGCTCTGAGAATGCGGATTGCCGAGCACGACACGGCTGAGCAGCGCCAGATGGCGCTGCACCTGCGAGGCCCCGTACAGGCCGGACCCCGTGTAGTCCAGGTACACCTCGCCGGCCTCGTCCAGCCTGCGGAACTCCGTAGCCCTGAGCGTCTGGATGTCGCCGGATGTCAGGTACTCGGGGTGCCGTGAGATGAACGCTTCAAAATCCTCGCTGCCCATTCGCGGAATTCCTCCTGCCGCGCCACGGCGCTCTCGGCATGCGAGCCCTCTAGTACGCGCGCGGCCGGCCATCGTGCAGCGGATCGGACACGCCAACCCAGACCCCTCCGGCTCGCTTCACCAGGTACAGTCGCGCATAGCCTTCCGACTCCGCGAGCACCTCGTAGCCGCGCTCGCGAATATCCTTCAGGACCTCTGGCGGGAAGCCGTGCGCCAGCTGCACGCGCGTGTTGCCGGCCGACGGGAAGATGCGAGGCATGCGGACCGCATCGAGAGGGTCGAGGCCGTAATCCAGCATGTACACCATCACCTGCAGCACCTCGGTCGGGATCCGCCCTCCTCCTGGAGCGCCTATCACGAGATCCACCTCGGTGCCCTTCAACACGATGGTCGGTGAAATGGTGGTCTGCCGGATCCGCCAGCGGCTGTTCGACGGTGCATCGATCGTCTGGTTCGAGAAGCGGAAGCCGGAGTCGTTCAGGAAGAACCCGGCGACGAAGCCTCCCGATCCGAAGACGCTGCTGTTGGTTTGCGTGAGCGCTACGGCGTTGCCGTCCTTGTCGACGACGGACAAGTGAGTTGTCTCTCCCTCATCTTCACCCCCGCGCTCCCCGGCCACGTCACCGGAAGGTGGCCCTCCTGCTGCGACAGTGGGATTGCGAACGACCGGCGCTGGCGGGTATGGGTCGTACAGACCGCATGCCCCTGGGGGGCTCGCGTTGTCGAAGGGCCGCGCGTCGGCCGGCTCCATTGCAGCGGGTGGTTTTGGCGCCCCGATCAGGGCCCGGCGCGTCGCCGCGAACGCCTCCGACGTGATGCCCCTCGCAGGGACCTCTACCCAGTTAGGATCGCCGTTCGCGCGCGACACGGACTGTCCCGCTCGCATGGCAGTTACGAGCGCATCGAAGGCGGCGGCGGAGCGTGTCGGGAGGCCCAGCCCCTTCAGGTCGAGCGGTTCCAGCAGCTCCAGCGCATGGAGCACCTGCATCCCGCTTTCGGGAGGCGGCGCAGAGAGCACGGTGTAACCCCGGTAGTCTGTGCAGAGGGGGCGACGCCACTGCGGCTCGAACGCGCGCAAGTCCTCGAGGCGGGCCGGGTGGCCGCCAGCCTTCAACGTGGCGACGAGCGCTTCGGCGGTCGGGCCTTCATAGAAGCCCTTGCGGCCGTGGGTCGCAATCCGTCGCAGCGATTCGGCCAGAGCTGGATTCCGCAGGATCTCGCCGGGCTGGAGCGCCTTCCCGCCCGGGAACATCAGGCCGTGAGCCTCGGGGAACGGCTTCAACTTCGCCTCGGACCCGGCGATGAACCCGGCGAGGATCTGTCCGACCGGGAAGCCTTCTTCGGCGAGCCGGATCGCCGGCGCCATCACGGTTGCCAGCGGGAGCTTGCCGTACTTCCCGTGCAGCGTCAGCAGGCCCGCCACCTCGCCCGGGATGGCCACGACACGAAGATCTCCGGGCTTGCGGGCAGGTGAGGCTGGCTCCTGACCGGGTGCGGCCTCGGGAGCGGGCTGCGCCTCAGCCGGCTCGGTGTGGCCGCGCCAGGCATCGACGGGTTGCGCCGCATAGAAGTCGAGGTAGATGGGCCGTTTCTCGCGCTGAAGCCATACATTGGCGACACCGCTGCCGCCAAGGCCGGACATCTGCGGCTCGACGACGCCGATCGCAAAGGCCGTCGCGACGGCCGCGTCCACGGCATTGCCCCCGGCCTCGAGCATCTCGATGCCAGCCTCGCTGGCGAGGACGTTGGCGGACGCCACCACGCCGTTCGCGCCCTCGACGCGCCGGCCGGCATCGACCGGAGACGATACGAAGCCGGGCGCCTGGCGCCCCTGCCCGGCGGAGCCGGAGGCCACAGCCGCGATCGCGATTGCGATCAGGCCGGCCCGCGCGAAGCGGGCCACGCTCGTCCTTGCGGTCGTAAGAGTCGCCATCGCGCCCCTCCTTGGTCCAGACGGAATCAACGCGTCCTTCTTCCTCTCCTCGACCTCACCTCGACGCCACCGACAGGCCATGCCTCGGACCGCCCGAAGCGCTCGAACGGCGATCTTGGGCGGCCCGAGGAACCCTCCTCAGAACTTGTAGCTTACGCCCAGCCGCACCACGCGCTGCGGGCGCCTCCGAGAAGCGCCGGGCTTTCGATGCTCACGCTCACCCCGGGCAGAACCCCGCCACCCTGGTCGAACACCTTGCCCTCGATCCCGGCCCGGTCCGTGGTTTGAGCCCGGCCGGTCCCGGGCAGTGAGATGACGATTGCCGCAGCGACGAGCCAGACGATCCGAGCCTTCCGTAGCATCTTCATCGCTCCCTTCCGGCAGACTGCCATGCCTCCGTAGTTTCCCTCGAGCCGACCGAGCTCCCTCCGACGCACGGCGTGCGGTTGGTGGTGCCTCCTATCCGCTTAATCGGGCCTGCATGGTGGTGCTCGAAGACAGCCGAAAGCCAGGGTCGAGAAACACCAGACCGCGGCCGGTTGATAATAGCACAAGCTATACGTGTTCATAACAATCGTTCTTAGACAATCTGTTCGCACCTGGCGTGCGCAGGCACGTGATATGATTAGAACCCAGCCTGGCAACTGGCTGAAGTGGCAGCAGGCGGCGGTTCGGCTGCAGGGAGTTGCTTCGATGCAGAGCAGGGTCCGGCAGGCGTCGGACAGGCCGAGGGTTGGCGCGGTCGTGGAAGGCGGGAGGAGCCGTACCCTTCAGCCTGCCCGCAGGCTCACTGACGCCGCCTACGAAGCAATAAAGCGCGATGTCCTCGAATGCGGGTTGTCACCAGGCTCGGAGGTCACCGAACGACAGCTTGCGGCCCGCTACGGCATGGGAAAGGCGCCTCTCCGCGAGGCGCTCGTCAGGCTCTGTCAGGAAGGGCTCCTGCAATCGATTCCGCGAAGCGGCTACCGGATCACGCCCGTCACCATCCAGGACGTGCAGGACATCTTCGAATTGCGCCTCGTCCTCGAACCGGTAGCGGCGAGGCAGGCGGCCGGCCGGATAGACGAGGTGCTGCTAACCGAGCTGAACGAGCTTTGCAGGGTCGGGTACGAGCCAGGGAACCGAGCGAGCGAGTCCGCCTTCCTTCGGAGCAACCGCCAGTTTCACGTTGCCGTTGCTGCGGCCAGCGGCAACCGCCGCATGGCCCGTGTCCTGGAGCAGCTGCTCGAGGAAACCGAGCGATTGTTTCATCTGGGACTGGCAGTGCGCGACCGGACCGAGGAAATGAAGCACGAGCACGAGGTGCTGGTGTCTGCCCTTGCGAGGGGAGATGCGGACGCTGCCGCCCAGGCGACTGTCGATCAGGTCGAAGCGGCGCGGAAGATGGTGATGGACGGCATCCTGTCGGCGGCGTGGCTCAGGGAGATCCCCATCGCCCGGTGGTGACGGCCTCCGGCCTGGCGCTCGGGAGGGTCGTGCCGCAGGGTACTTGACAATTTGGCCAAATCAGCAAATATTTCTCCCGGATGCCCCGCGCGAACATCTTCAAACAGCAGGCCCGGGTGCTGAAGGCCCTCGCCAACGAGTCGCGCCTCAGGATCGTAGACCGTCTGAGCCGTGGGGAAGCCTCCGTCGGACATCTGACCGAGATAGTGGGCAGCGACATATCGACGGTATCCCGCCACCTGGGAGTCCTCCGCCTTCACGGCATAGTTGACGACCGGCGCGACGGGAACGTCGTCTACTACCGGTTGCTGATGCCGTGCGTCTGCAACTTCTTCACCTGCGCGACACAGGTGCTGAGGGAGCGAGGGTAAGGTGGACTGGAAACAGGAATGGAAGTGGGCGGTCCTGCTGCTGGGCGGCTTCCTCGTCGTCTTCTATCTGCCCGCGGGGACGGATCGCTTCGACGGCGCGGTTCTGGAATCGTTTCATCTCGTGAAGTGGTACGCGCGCGAGCACGTGCTGCTCTGTCTGGTGCCGGCGCTCTTCATTGCCGGCGCCATCTCGGTGTTCGTGAGCCAGGCGTCGGTGATGAAGTACCTCGGCGCATCCGCGAACAAGGTGCTCGCCTACGGCGTGGCGTCGGTTGCGGGGACCGTCCTCGCGGTCTGCTCGTGCACGGTGGTGCCCCTCTTCGCCGGCATCTACAAGCGCGGGGCCGGGCTCGGGCCGGCTACAGCCTTCCTGTACTCGGGCCCCGCCATCAACATCCTTGCAATCACCCTGACTGCTCGGGTCCTGGGTTTCGAGATGGGCGTGGCCCGGGCCGTCGGAGCAATCGCGTTCAGCGTGGTGGTCGGCCTGCTGATGCACTTGATCTTCCTGCGGGAGGAGCGGGGCAGAGCTGACGAGCAGAGCCGCTTGCCCGTTGTCGAGGTCGCACGGCCGCTGTCGCAGGACGCGGTCTACTTTGCGTCGATGGTCGGCATCCTCGTGTTCGCGAACTGGGGCGCACCGCAGTCGGTCTCGGGGTTCTGGCAGGTCGTCTACGACAACAAGTGGTGGCTGACGGGGGCGGCGGGCCTCGCCCTTGCCGCCGTCCTCGTCGCCTGGTTCGGGTTGAAGTGGTGGAAGGTTGCGGTCGCGGTGGCTGCGACGGCCATCGCCGTCGTCCTTGCTCCGCACGAGCCTCTCATCCCCTTCGCGGTGGCGGCGCTTGGCCTGTCGGTGGCGACCGCCAGCGACGAGGGCGAGGCGCGGGATTGGTTCACCGCCACCTGGGAGTTCGCCAAGCAGATCCTGCCGTTGCTCTTCTTCGGAGTGATGATTGCCGGCCTTCTGCTCGGCCGCCCGGGCCATGAGGGCCTCATCCCGTCCGAGTGGGTCAGTCGAGCGGTCGGCGGCAATTCCCTGGGCGCGAACCTCTTCGCGGCGGTGGCCGGGGCGTTCATGTATTTCGCCACGCTCACCGAAGTGCCCGTCCTCCAAGGCCTGATGGGGAGTGGCATGGGCAAGGGTCCTGCTCTCGCGCTCTTGCTGGCCGGCCCGGCGCTGTCGCTTCCCAGCATGCTCGTCCTGAAGAGCCTGATGGGGTTCGCGAAGACGGCGGTCTTCGTTGTCCTCGTGGTCGTCATGGCCACCGCGAGCGGCATGATCTTCGGCTGGTTGTTCTAGGCCTGGAGTTGTTGCATGAAGAAGGTGCAGATACTCGGAACCGGTTGCCCGAAGTGCAGGATGCTGACCGAGCACGCCGAGAAGGCCGCGGCCGCCCTGGGCCTCGAGTGCACCATCGAGAAGGTGACAGATATCGACGAGATCATTGCTTTCGGGGTCGTGTCGACCCCGGCGCTCGTCGTCGACGGCGAGATCAAGGTATCTGGTCGCGTGCCTTCGGTGGATGCCATCAAGGCCATGCTCGTTTGACTCGGGCCCACCGGCAGCGCGGGCCGTCACATGCCCGCCTGGGCGGGCACACACCAGCTTCCCACCGACGCTCCGACGGGGCTGAGTTCGCCGGGGCGGCCGGGCTGCTGCTCGGCGCCGGAGCGATCGCGGCGCGGGTTCCCGCGCACCGCCACGCACCTCGACCCGGCGCGCAGTCCGCGAGGCCGGTAGGCGCGCTGCTTCGCTGCACCCCCCGGCGCTATAATCGGGGCATGATGCGCGCGTCGCTCAGCCTCGATACGGCAACGGACGTCGAGCGGCGGCAGGTCGAGGGGTGGCGGCGGATGTCGGCCGCCGACAAGGCCGCAATCGTCACCGGACTCACACGCGCGGCGTTCGACTTGACGGCCGCCGGCGTGAAACAGCGACACCCGGGCGCATCGCCCCGCGAGGTCTTCCTCCGCGTCGCCGTCGTCGTTCTCGGCCCTGAGCTCGCAAGCCGGGCCTACCCCGACGCGGCGCGGCTCCTTTCCCCATGACGCAACCGGTCGACCCGATCGCGACGGCGCTGCTCGTGTCGCGGGCGCTCGATGCGCTGGAGATCCCACACACCATCGGAGGCTCGATCGCGAGCTCGTTCGCGGGAGAGCCGCGAGCCACTGTGGACATCGACTTCGTCGTGGCGATCGAGGAGCGACACGTCGAGGCGTTCGTCGCCGCGTTGTCCGCGGAGTTCTACGTGGATGCCGACGCCGTGCGGCGGGCCATACGGGCCCGTTCGAGCGCAAACCTGATCCATCAGGCGAGCCAGTTGAAGGTGGACGTCTTCGTCGCCGGCGGGACGCCGCTGGACGCGACGCAGCTGGCGCGCCGCCAGGCGGTGGACCTCGGCGGCGACCGGCGACTCTACGTGCATCCGCCGGAGGACATCCTGCTGCAGAAGTTGCGGTGGTACCGCCTCGGCGGCGAGGTGTCAGATCGCCAGTGGCGCGACGTGGAAGCTATCGTTCGCGTCCAGGGCGGCCGGCTCGACCTGGAGTATCTCCGCCGGTCGGCGCCGGTTCTCGGCGTCGCCGACCTGCTCGAACGGGCGCTCGCCGAACCTCGCTGACCACGCCTTTGCACAACCTTCTGCGCCGATGGATCGGCGAAACGGTGCACGGCCATGGTGTGGCCCAAGTGCACCAAAGACCCTGCCGCGGCGGTTCGAAGCGCCCTCCAGGCGGGCGGAGGTCTTTCTCGGCGCCGCGGCGCGGAGGCAGCAGGCGTTGGCAAACGTCCCCCGCTTCGGGTACAAACTTCCCTCGAACGCGCGTGGCGAGCGGTTTTCGGGGATGCGGTCCAGCCGGGACCGCGGAGCAGGAGGTTGACATGAGGTGTCGGGTCACGATCGGGACGGCAGCGGCTCTCCTTCTCGTACTGAGCTCCGCCGCATCGGCGGCCGGTCCGCTCCTCTTCGACAAAAGCGAGTACGCGGCGCGCCGGGCGCGGCTGATGGAGAAGATTCCCGATGGCGCGGCCATCGTGCTCGGGGCGACCATGCCCGCCGGCGGCGAGTTCGTCCAGAACAACGACATGATGTACTTCACCGGTGTCGCCATCCCGAATGCCGCGCTGATCATGGACGCGCGGTCGAAGACGAGCACGCTCTTCTTCACGATCACGGACGCCGGCGCGCGGAACGAGGGGATCCCCCTCGAACTGATCCGCGACACGGTTGCCGTCACTGGTCTCGAGCGCGTCTCGCCGATCGAGCAGTTCACGCCGGCCCTCACCCGGCTGGCGAACTCGGGCGCGGTCATCTACACCTCGTTCAAGCCGGAGGAACTGGCCCGGGAGAACTCGGCCGAGAAGCTGACGACGCTGCAGAACACCATGACGCTCAACCTGTGGGACGGACGGCTGACGCGCGAGCTCCAGTTCGTGAGGAACCTGCGCGAGCGGTATCCCCAGGCCACCGTCAGGGACGTGTCGCCATTCGTCTGGGAGCTGCGCTCGATCAAGTCGCCCGCCGAGATCGCACACCTCCGGAAGGTCGGCCGCCTCGGCGTGGAAGCTCACCTTGCGATGATGAGGGCGACCCGTGTCGGGGCCCCGGAGTACGAGATGGCGGCCGCGTTCTTCCACGCGGTCAAGAAGGCCGGGGCGCGCGACATCGCCTACAACACAATCATCAGCTCGGCCGAGAACCATCCCTACCTGCACTACTACCGGCACGACAGGATCCTGGCGGACGGCGACTTCATCGTCGTGGATGCCGGCCCGAACCTGGACCACTACGTCGTGGACATCTCGGCGTCCTACCCAGCCAACGGCAGGTTCACGCCGCGCCAGCGCGAGATCTACGAAGCGGCGCTCGCCGTGCACGATGCCTGCCTCGAGATCTACCGCCCGGGCCTCGAGCCGTCGAAGGTCCAGCCGATGATCCTCGAGATCCTGAAGAAGAAGGGCATCGACGTCGAGAAGGACATCTTCAAGATCCGGACGATGCAGACCGGCATCAGCCACAACGTGGGGATGGCGGTCCACGACGTGAGCCCTGGGCCGCGCGGGGCGCTGCGCCCGGGGATGGTCTTCGCCCTCGACATCTACGCGGTCTTTCCCGGGGAGGACCTCGGCGTGCGCGTCGAGGACACGGTCGTCATCACAGAGACGGGCTGCGAGAACCTGACGCCTGGGCTGCCGAGAACGGTTGCCGAGATCGAGGCGTTCATGAAGAAGTAGGCTGCGCGGTCACATGCCCGCCTGGGCGAGCATACCCGGTCGGCGGAGCGCGTGCGCCAACACCCGCGCGGCGATTGCTGGTGCCTCGGCGACGCAAGCGTTGATCGCGACCCCGCGGTAGGCGTTGCCGGCAAGGAACAGGCCGGGATGTGCGGCCAGGCGACTCTCCGCCCGCGCAAGCCGATCGATGTGCCCGACCGTGTACTGCGGGATGCCGATCGGGTGCCTGAAGACGCGCACGAAATCGGGCTCGAGGCGGACCTGCATCGTCTTTTCCAGGTCGTGCCTGGTGATCTCGAGAAGTGTCCGATCCTCGAGCGCAATCGCATCGGGGTCGTGCGCCCCGCCCAGCATCGCGCGAACGAGGGCACAGCCCTTCGGGGCACGGCCTGGATAGACAGAGGAGTCCCACAAGACACCGAGCAGGCGCGGGCCCTCGCCGCGCGGCACCAGGAAGCCGAACCCGTCGAGTGGCCGTGGCAGCTTGTGCTCGGCGTAACCGAGGCAAACGACCACCATCGGAACAGTCGGGATCGCGTCCAGGGTATCCGCCAGGGCTGCGTCGAGTGGACGGATCAGGCCCGCGCTGGCGCTCGCCCCGGCGGCGAGCACAACGGCATCTGCCTGGAACGAAGGAGCATTCTCAATTTCGACATCGTAGCGCGATCCGTTGGCGCGGACCTGCCGGACCTCGGTTCCCGTGCGGAGGCTCGCGCCCAACCGGGCGACGAGTGCCCGGATCAGGTCCTCCGAGCCGCCGACGAATGACGTCAGGCGCCCGAGCGGGGAGCCGACCGGCTCGCCCCGGCGTCGACGCCGGCGACTGCGTGCCAGGAGAGCCCGAAAGAGACTTCCGTGCTCGGTCTCGATCTCCCACATCTTCGGGAAGCAGGCCTTCAGGGACAGGCGGCGTGCGTCGCCGCCGAAGACGCCGGAAACCATCGGGTCGATGAGGATGTCCGCTGCCTCTCTCCCGATGCGGCGTGTCGCGAACGCGTGGATCGTCTCGTCGCCGGCAGGACGCCTGCGCGCCGCGGGTTCGAGCGCGATCCGCACCTTCCCCGGCCACGACAACAGGCCGCTCTTCAAGAAATCGAGCGGCCCGCCGGGCAGGGCGTGGAGCATCCCCCGCCTGAAGATGTACCGCTTGCGCGCGCGCTCGTCGCTCGGCTGGAGGCGGTCCTGCAGGCCCAGGTCCCGCACCAGGTCCAGCGTGGCGGGCACGTTGTCCAGAAAGCCGTTCGGCCCCCATTCACAGACGAAGCCGTCGATCACGTCCGTGCGTATGTTCCCGCCCGCTCTTCCCGCCCGCTCGAGCACGACGAGGTCGATCCCCGGTTCACTCGCACCGCGCTGCAAGAGAGCGTGGGCGATTGAGAGCCCCGCGATTCCGCCGCCGACGATGGCAATGCGAGTCATGAGGACGCCAGGTGGTGCTCGACGAGGTCCGCCAGGGCAGCGATGAAGAGCGGATGGGTGTTGAGCGCATCCGTCCTGCGGTAATCGGTGATGCCCGCTTGCCTGGCGTCTTCCCGGAACAGCTGGTCGACCTCGTAAAGCGTTTCTATGTGATCGGAGACGAAGGACACGGGAACCACGAGAACCCGCTTCACACCCTCGCCGCCGAGCCGTTGCAGCACTTCTGCGGTGTCGGGGCCGATCCACTCGACCGGACCCGTGCGTGACTGGAAGCCGATCTCGTGCCGGTTCGGAATACGGAGGCGGGCGAGGATCCCATCGATGGTCCGTTCGACGTGCTCGACGTACGGGTCGCCGGCGTCGGCGAACTTCTTCGGCAGGCCGTGTGCGCTGAACAGAAGCACGACTTCGCCGCGGCTCTCTGGCGGGAAGCGTTCGAGGCCGCTGCGGACGGTGTCCGTCATGGCCTCCAGGTACAACGGATGATCGGGGTAGGACTCGATGTGGCTGACCTGGAACCTGCCTTGCCACTCCGCACGAGCCAGAACGCGATCCAGTTCGCGCCGCGACGAGCCTGTAGTGGCCCGGGAATACTGAGGGTAGAGCGTGAGCGTCACCAGACGCGAGACCCCCGACCGCGCCATCTCGGCCAGGGCCGTCGCGGTATCGGGCCGCCAGTAACGCATGGCGATCCCGACGACGCACCGCCTGATGCCGGCGTCATCGAGCCGCGCCTGGAGAGCCACCGCTTGTGCCGTCGTGAACTCCTTCTGGGGGGACTTGCCTCCAATGGAGGCGTAATTGCGGCGGACCGATGGCCCGCGAGCTTTCGCGATCGCCCTGGCGAAAAGGGGCTGCACGAGTCCGCCAAGCGGCAGCTCGATGATGTCGCGGTCCGAGAACAGCCTCACCAGGAAGGGCTCCACGTCAGCCAGGCTGTCGGGTCCACCGAGGTTGAACAGCAGAACACCGATGGGAGCTGCACGGCACGCTTCGCTCATCTCAAACCGTTCGCGAGAAGACCGGCACGTCGGCGGACTTCGTGCGGAGGTACCGATCGAAGGCCATGCAGATGTTGCGCACGAACAAACGGCCCGGTGGCGTCACCGCCAGCCACCCGTCGTTCTGCTCGAGGAACCCGTGAGCGACCGGGCCCTCGGAAAGGTCCGCCAGCTCGTGCGCGAAGTACCGGCTGAATTCGACTTGGAAACGCCGCTCGACGTCGCGGATGTCGAGCCGGAAGTTGCACATCAACTGCGTGATGACGTGGCGCCGGACGAGGTCGTCGAATTCGAGCACGCAGCCGCGCTCCACGGGGAAGTTCCCGCCATCGATCGCGGCGTAGTACGAGCTGAGCTTCTTCGTGTTCTGCGAGAAGGCCCCGGCGACCTCGCCGATGGCCGACACGCCGAGCCCGATCATGTCCGGGGCAGGCCTGGTGGTGTACCCCATGAAATTGCGGTGCAGCGTACCGGCGGCCGCCGCGCGGGCCAGTTCGTCGTCCGGGAGCGCGAAGTGGTCCATTCCTATCGCCCGGTAGCCCGCAGCGAGGAAGCGCGCGCGGGCTTCGGCGAACAACTGGAGTTTGAGATCTGGCGGCGGCAGGTCCTCCGGCCGGAGGCGCTTCTGATTGCCGCGGATCCACGGCACGTGTGCGAAGGAATAGACAGCAAGTCGATCGGGGCGCAGCCCTATGACAGCCTCTACGCTCTGCCCGAAGGAGGCCACCGTCTGCAGCGGCAGGCCGTAGATCAAGTCGATGTTGACCGACAGGAACCCGAATCGGCGGGCTCCTTCCACGACGGCGCGCGTGTCGTCGAAGCTCTGGATCCGGTTTACCGCGCTCTGCACTTCCGGCGTGAAGTCCTGCACGCCCAGCGACAGCCGGTTGAAGCCGAGCTCACCGAGCGTCTTCAGATGGTCGGTGGTCGTGACGCGGGGGTCCACTTCGACGGCCAGCTCGCCGTCCGGCGCCACATCGAAATGACGGAGGACGGCATCGTGCAGCCGGGCCATCTGGTCGGGTGAGAGGTAGCTCGGGGTGCCGCCGCCCCAGTGATACTGCACGGTGCGCCGCCGGCCGCCCAAGGCGTCGGACACCAGCTCGATTTCGCGATATAGGTACTCCAGGTATCGCCCGGCAACCTCCCGCTTCTTCGTGATGATCACCGTGCAGCCGCAAAAGGTACATCTCTCCTCGCAGAATGGCAGGTGCACATAGAGCGACAGCGGCTCGTCCCGGCGGCCGGCGGCCTCCTGCAGCCGCGAGCGGTAGTCCTCCGGGCCGAAGCGGGCGTGGAACTCGACCGCGGTCGGGTACGAGGTGTATCGCGGTCCGGGGCGGTCGTACTTCCGCAGCAGGTCGAGCGTTGCAGCCCGGGTATCGGCCGCCTCATCGCCTGCTTGCGCGACCTTCAACGCTGCCGCAGCGGCGTCGCCAGTGTGCTGGAGTCTCATCGGATCACTCCATAGACAGCTCGTGCACTGCGTCTACCAGCACACGGGCATGCTCGGCCGGTGTAGCCGGGAGGATGCCGTGCCCGAGGTTGAACACATGACCGCTGGCCGGCCCGCTGCCCGCGCGTTCACCCTCGGCCCGGTGGGCGGCTTCCAGCACACGGCGCGTGCGGTCGCGGATGACCGGCGGCGGCGCCAGGAGCACCGCGGGATCGAGGTTGCCCTGGAGGGCAATCGTCGGGCCCAGACGCCTGCGGGCGACATCGAGGTCGATGCGCCAGTCGATGCCGACGACGTCGGCGGCGATGCCGCGGCACTGTTCCAGGTAGCCCGCTCCGTCGCCCGCGTAGTAGATCTTCGGGACCTGCTGGTGGACCTCGTCGGCCGCGCACCTGACAGCGTCGAAGACTTGCCTCGCGTAGGGCAACGCGAAAGCGGCGTAGTCGGCGGGCGCGAGCAGCCCGGCCCAGGTGTCGAACAGCATCAGGGCCTGCGCGCCCGCGCGCACCTGAGCCACCGCGTGCTTCACGACGGTTTCTGCGCAGGTGGCGAGCAGCCGGTGGGCGACAGGCGGATCGCCGAACAGAAGGCGTTTGACTTGCGAGAAGGACTTCGACCCGCTGCCCTCGACCAGATAGCTTGCGAGCGTGAACGGCGCGCCAGCGAACCCGATGAGCGGCACATCCGGCGGCAGTGCTTTGCGCAGCAGCCGGATCGCGTCGAGTAAGTAGCCTGTAGCCTCCTCCGGGTCCGCTACGCGAAGCCGGGCGACGTCGCCGGGTGAGCGCACCGCGCCTTCGATCCGGGGACCCGGGTCGAAGCTGACCTCGACTCCCATCCCCGGCAGCGGCACGAGTATGTCCGAGAAGAGGATTGCGGCATCGACGCCAAGCCGGCGTACGGGTTGCAGCGTGATCTCGCAGGCCAGTTCCGGCGTGCGGCAACACGTGAGGAAGTCGTGCCGCCTGCGCACCGCCCGGTACTCGGGAAGGTAGCGGCCTGCCTGCCGCATGATCCAGATTGGCGTGCGGTCGACCGGCAGGCCCAGGCAGGCGCGCAGGAACCGAGGCTGCGGGACCGACGGCCCGCTTTCCGCGACGGTGCCGGCTGAGGGATCAGGCACGCGCCGCCTCGAATGCGGCGGCGGCCGCCGCTATCGTCCGATCGATGTCATCCATGGTATGGGCGGCCGAGATGAAGTTCGCCTCGAACTGGGAGGGCGCCAGGACGACCCCGCGGTCGAGCATCGCGTGGAAGAAACGGGCGTACCGGGCGCGATCGCAGGCAGCGGCCGAGGCCCAGTCGGTAACGGGCGCCTTCGTGAAGAACGGAGTCCACATCGAGCCGACGCGCGCCACCACGCAAGGCACGCCCGCGCGAGCGGCGGCTTCCTGAATTCCATTCTCCAGCCGCGCACCGAGGGCATCCAGCCGGCGGTAGAAGGACGGATCGCGGTCGATCACGCGGAGGGTTGCAAGACCTGCCGCCATGGCGAGCGGGTTGCCCGAAAGGGTGCCTGCCTGGTAGACCGGGCCGTCTGGCGCGACATGTCGCATGAGGTCTGCTCGCCCGCCGTAGGCACCGACAGGAAGCCCGCCCCCGATCACTTTTCCGAACGTCGTCAGGTCGGGTTTCGTGCGGAAGAGCTCCTGTGCGCCGCCGCGCGCGACGCGGAACCCGGTCATCACCTCATCGAACACGAGCACTGTACCGTGCCGGCTGCAGATATCTCGCAGCCCCTCGAGAAACCCGGCCTGCGGCGCGACCACTCCCATGTTGCCCGCTACCGGCTCGACGATGACCGCGGCAACCTGGCTCGGAGCGGCGGCAAAACACTCTTCGACGGTGCCAAGGTCGTTGAAGACCGCCGTCAGGGTGTCCCGCGCAGTTCCTTCCGTGACGCCCGGGCTGTCGGGCACGCCGAAGGTGGCGGCTCCCGAACCCGCCTTGATGAGAAACGAGTCGCCGTGCCCGTGATAGCAGCCTTCGAACTTCACGATCTTCTCGCGGCCGGTGGCGCCTCGTGCGAGACGGACGGCCGCCATTGTCGCCTCGGTGCCCGAGTTCACCATCCGAATCCGTTCGAGCGAGGGGATGAAATCCCGAAGCATCTCGGCCAGCTCCACCTCGAGCCGGGACGGCATGCCGAACGAGGTGCCCAGGGCCGCTTGTGCCGCGATGGCTCCTGTCACCTCCGGGTGCGCGTGGCCCACGATCATCGGCCCCCAAGAGCCGACGTAGTCGAGGTAGGAGTTGCCGTCCTCGTCGATCACACGGCAGCCCTCGGCGCGAGCCATGAAGAGCGGGTTTCCGCCCACGGCGCGGAAGGCTCGTACCGGCGAGTTCACGCCGCCTGGCAGGAGTGTCAGCGCCCGCTCGAAAAGAGCCGCGCTCGCCAGCGTATGTCGGGTTGTGTGTGTCATGGTCGATCTGCCGCTCGGCGCCGGGCAGTGGCGTGCGCGGCATCCTCCGTATCAACTCAAGCAAGGTCTCGAGAAACCGATTCGATGCGTGCGCGCGCGATTACCCGCGACGCGCCGGAAGCGACGAGGCGCTCGGCGAGCCGCCTTCCCAGCGCCGTTGCAGCCTCGGCGTCAAGGCTCTCCCCGGACAGTTCGTCCCTGAGGACCTCGGTACCGTCCACGCTCGCAACGAGGGCACGCAGACGCAGAACGGGCCCCTCCAAGGTGGCGTAGGCGGCGACCGGGGCGTGACAGCCGCCCTCGAGAGCGGCAAGCAGCGCTCGCTCAGCGGCCGTCGCCACGCGCGTCGGCCCATCGTCGAGGAAGGCCAGCACCTGTGCGACGGCACGATCGAGGCGTCGACACTGCACCGCCAGGGCGCCCTGACCGACCGCCGGCAGCATCTGGTCCACGTCGAGCACCTCCGTGACCTGATGGGTAAGATCGAGCCGGAGCAGCCCGGCGTGGGCCATGACCGCAGCGTCGTACTCGCCGCGCTCGAGCCTGGCGAGCCTTGTAGGGACGTTGCCTCGAATGTCCCGCACGCGGAGATCCGGCCGGAGAGAGAGAAGCTGTGACCGCCGCCTGAGCGAAGATGTCCCTACGATGGCCCCTTGCGGGAGGGTGCGCATCGTGAATCCGCGCGGTGAGACCACGACATCCCGGGGATCCTCGCGGCGCAGCACCGCGCCGATCTGGAGGCCGTCTGGTTCGGCGGTGGGCACGTCTTTCAGACTGTGCACGGCAAGGTCGATCGTCCCGCGGCGCAGGGCATCTTCGAGGTCGCGGGTGAACAGCCCCTTGTCGCCGATGCGGGGGAGTGGTCGATCGGAAACCCGGTCGCCGAGCGTGCTGAGCACGACCCGGTTCACGGTTGCGCCGGGCGCGATCTCGAGCAGCCGGGCGATGACGTTATCGGTCTGCCAGAGTGCGAGCGCACTGCCGCGCGTACCTACTCGGAAGACCGCCTGCTGTTCAGAGGTCATGGTCCGTCCCCTTGGCGTTGTAGCCGCCAGGCAGAGCGAAGAGTTCGCGTACCGCCTGGGCCCAGGTACTACCAGTTCCGTTCAGCACGTCGTCGGCCCGGAGGCGAACCGTTGGCGCGCGCAGCAGTCTGTTTACGAGAGCCCTGGTCAGCCGCTCGACGTGCTCGCGCTCGGCGGGGCCGAAGTGCCGAAGGCTGCGCTCGACTTCGTCCGAGCGGACCCGCTCGAAATGATCGTGCAGCTGACGGACGAGAGGTGCGGCCGAAAGTGCCCGCATCCATCTGGCGAACTTCTCGACCTCCTGCCCGACGATCGCCTCGGCCCGCGCGGCCTCGCGCCGGCGCTTGGCGATGCTGCCGTCGATCACGGCGGTCAAGGCATCGATGGAATACAGGAACACGTCGTCCCCGTCGGCGGCTGCGGGATCGATGTTGCGGGGGACCGATATGTCGACGAGGACCAGCGGCCTGCCCCTCCGGCCGGCGTGCGCTGCACGGACCGTCGCGCGGGTGAGCAGAGGGAAAGGCGACCGGGCCGCGCAGACGACGACGTCCACGTCCGGCAGAACGCGGCCCATGTCGTCGAGGGAGATCACGGTGGCCCCGAGCTCCTCTGCAAGCGGAGCTGCGCGTCCGGTCGTCCGGTTGGCGAGGAAGATTCGCGATGGCTTGCGCTTGGCGACATGTCGCGCCACCAGGCTGCCCGTGTCCCCGGTGCCGATGACCAGCGCGCCGCGGCCTGTGAGCGAACCGAGCACCTTCTCGGCCAACACCACCGCTGCCGAAGCCACCGACACCGCTCCCGTCGCCAGCTCGGTCTCCGCTTGCACGCGCTTGGCTGTGTGCAAGGCGAAGTTGAACAGCCGATCGAGCACGGGCCCGATCGTCCCGGCCTTCCGGGCCAACGCCACTGCTTCCTTGACCTGCGAGAGGATCTGGCGTTCACCCAGGACCAGCGAGTCGAGACCGGAAGCCACACGCATGGCGTGGCGGCCCACCTCGCAGCCTTGCACGACGTAGAGCGGCGCACCGCTGTCGGCGCCCTGCCCTGTGACGGCGGCGAGAATCGTGCGTGCACGACCGGCGTGGTCGCCCGCTTCCTCTTCGATTGCAGCGTAGATCTCAAAGCGATTGCAGGTTGACAGGCACAAGGCTTCTGAGGCGAGCCGGTCGTCCAGGAGGCCGACCAGGCGGGCGCCAACCTCTTCCGGCCCGATCGCAAAACGGGCTCGCGTGTCGACGCCGGCCGTGCGGTGATTCACGCCAACGAGCACCAGCTCCATCGGATTACTCACGCGAACGTGTGAAAGCTGTCGAAGATCAGCCGGCTGGCCAGCGCGGCGCCAACGAGCAGCACGAACCCGACAAGGAAGCCCGCGACCGTGCGCCGGTCGCTCCACCACGACCTTCGGTGCAGCATGATCGCGATCAGGTACCCCCCCCACACGGCTACCGTGAGAAGGAACTTCGGATCCCGGACGAATCCGGGAGCCGCACTGAACGCCCAGGCGGACCCGACCACGATGGTGACCATGAGCGAGGACACACCTGCTCTGGCCGCCCCGACGCTCATGCGTGCCAGCACCTCCAGTGGCGGCAGTCTGTCGAACACCAGGCCGAACCGACCGTGCTTGAGCGAGCGGTGCAAGACCAGGTACAAGCCGCTGTAGACCGCCGAAACGCAAAAGCCCGCATAGCCCACCACGGCAGCGATGGTATGGAGGACGAATAGCGGGCTCTCCAGGATCGCGGGGAATACCGTCTGGAATTCCAGGAAGGAGGACGAGACGATCTGCAGCGTCAGCGGCAGTAGGGTGAGGAACATGCCTGTACGCTCGACGCCGGTGCGACGCTCTACCGCCACGTAGACGATTGCGACTGCCAGTGCCAAGACAGTCATGATCTCGGGCCCGGAAGAGAGCGGGATGTGTCGCTCGACAGCAGTCAGGGCGACGAGAAAGAGCACGTGGGCTGCGAGCGTAGCCTCCATGGCGCGCCGCGCAAGGCGCGAGGCCAGCGGCTGACCTCCAAAGAAGGCCATCGAGTAGGCCGACAGCGCCCCGCCATAGCCGAGTGGCAGGAGCGTATTCAACAGCCGAACGAGGTTTTCCATCGAGGGCCTTGCCTCGGCGCTGCGCGGCGTTCAGCCGTGCAGAGCCCGCAAAGGAGCCGCCTTCAGTGTGTACAGCGGGTCCGTGCCAGAACCTGTGAAGGGCGTGGAACTAGAGGAGCGGAGGAGGCCGGGCCCAGAGTTGGTGGGCCGCACCATCGTCGGGAACGGCCGAAGCGTGCTCAGGCGTTGCCGACCACGCGCCGGCAGCCGCGACAACGCGCCCCCGGCGGGTCGCCTCGAGGAGAGCAAGCAGGCCGAGAGCGAGGCCAGCCGCGCTGCAAGCGGCCGGAAGCACCACGAGCACCAGCGTGCTGTCGACGGGAACGTCGAAGCCGCCAATCGGCGCGGCGGGCGCGCGCGCGCTCCAGTGGAGAAAGAGAACGAACGTCCAGAACACGAGGGCGCGGCGGCCCCAGAGGAGGGGAACCCCGGACCGCTTCAGGGCCAGCAGGACGCCGACCAAGACCAGCCCGACGATCCACCGCGTCAGGGCGATCGGGTCGAGCAGCTGACCTGAGGACAACCGCTCGAAGAACAGCACCGCGTGGAAGCCGCCCAGCAGCACTGCGCAGGTCCTCGCCAGACGTTCAGCCAGACGCGTGAACGCTCGCGGGAGCAGCGCGGCGACGCTCGGCGCAGCAGGGCTACGCATTGAACGCCCAATCATAGCACCTATCGACCTGGCGGAGAATCCTCGAAATCCTAGCCGAGAGCGCGAGGGTCCTCGCTCCGCTCGACCTCATCGGCTTCTCGTTCCCAATTCCTGCGGCAGTCGGTGGAGCTGAACCACAGGTCCTCATCAATCCCTGCCAATCCAGCCTCGTCCCTCACTTGAGGCCGAGCCTTTTTCCCGCCGCCAGCAACGCAACCGATTCGCGAAGACGCCTGTCACGGGTTTCCGCCTGCTTGGCTGTATGAATCCACATGACGAACTGCCGCCGGTAGGTCGGGGCCAGCTTCTGGAAGTGCTGCCAGGCCTCGATCTTGGTCTGGAGCGCTTCTGCAATGTATGAGGGCAGCTCCGGGACCGCCGGTTTGTCGGCGTACCTCTTCTCGGTGGGCGCCGCGGCGAGGCCGGGCGCGGCGAGGAGGCCGGATGCCTCGAGTTCTCTCCACCGCCGCCGGTTGATCGCCGACCACTTGCTGTCCGGCCTGCGCGGCGTGACTTTGATCATGTAGCGATCGTCGTCGATCCGCTTGATCAGGCTGTCGATCCATCCGAAGCAGAGCGCCTCACGTACGACGTCCTCGTAGGGCATCGACTCGACGCCGGAGTGCGCCTTGTGTCGGACGAGCCAGATGCCCGGACACGACGCGTGGTTCTTCGCCAACCAGGCGCGCCATTCCTGCCTGGTTCGAACATCAATCGTGATGAGATCTGCCATCGTGCCTCTCTTGCCAACATGTTCGATATCGGACTATTCTACATCGAACTTCAAGAGGTGCGCATGAGCGAACCGCTGCCTTCGCTGCTTCCGCTGCCGCCCCTGGGTGCCCCGGCCGCGCAACCCACCGCCGCCGCCACCATCATCGCCATGGAGCGCGCGGCGCTGGACCGGTCCGACGAGCTCGACCCCGAGGGCTTCCTGGAGATCTCCGATCCCGGTGTCGTCTACATCGATCCCGCTCTGGAACGGCCGATTGTCGGTCTCGAGAACCTGCGCAAGTACTACGAGTCGTTCGGCGGCAGCGGCACGCCGGCCGCCGGAGAGATGCTGGATTCGAACGTGCAGGTGATGGGCGACGCCGCCGTCCTGACCTTCAACTACCGGCGCAAGGATGGCAAGGGGCCGCGCTGGAATGCCACCGAGGTCTATCGCAGGACCGAGGAGGGCTGGCGCATAGTTCACACGCACTGGTCGTACATCAAGCCGCAGCCACCGAAATGACGATAGGCAGGAACGACATCCTCGACGTGATGGACCGGTCCGACGCCGTGTACCTCGCCACGGTCAAGGGCTCGGCGCCGCGCATTCGCGCCATGGTCAACCATCGGCGCGCGGACATCTACCCCGGGCCCTCGCGGTTCGCCCGCGCCGCCGGCTTCACCGTCTACTTCTGCACCTCGGCCGCCTCGGGAAAGTTGCGCGACCTGCGCGACAATTCCTCCGCCGCGGCCTATTTCGCCCTGCCGCGCGAGTCCAAGGGCGTGATGCTCGCGGGCGACACCGAAGTGTTGGAAGACCTGAAGTACAAGGAGGCGCTCTGGGACGAGGGCTGGCGCGTCTACTGGCCAGGCGGGCCCTCCGACCCGGATTGCGTCGTCGTCCGTCTCACGCCCGAGGAAGCCAGCGGCTGGTGGGGCAGCGAACCGTTCTACCTTGACTTGCGGGTGCCATGAGGGAACACAGGCAGGGTGGTTTCCTCATCGCGAAGATCCACCGCATCGGTGGGCGCATATTCGCGCGCATGCTGCGCGAACGCGGCCTGAAGATCGACCCTGCCCATGGCCGCGTGCTCTTCGTCCTGTGGGAGGAAGGCCCGATGACGATCAACGAGCTCGCCAGGCGGGTTTCGCTGGGCAAGTCCACGCTCACGAACACCATCGATCGCCTGGAAGCCGCCGGCCAGATCGTCCGCGTGCGCAGCGTAAACGACCGCCGCAAGATCGTCATCGAGCCGACGCCGAAGAACAAGGCCCTGCACAAGCTCTACGCAGATGTCTCAGCCGGGATGACGCGCCTTTTCTACCAGGGTTTCTCCAAGAAAGACGCCGCGCGACTGGATGCCTACCTCGCGCGCGTGCTCGCCAATCTCGAGCGGGTTGGCAGTCAGCGTTAGCAGCCCGTGGTGGAATTCGGGATTGCCGTGCCCGAGAAGCACAACAGCGTCCTCGATCGGCACGCGAAATCCTCGCAAGAACCTCTGGCCAGTTCGAGGGAGCCTGCGAAGGCTCCTGAAGGGTTGCAGGAACTACCGCGCTGCGGGCTCGGCCCGGCTGACGGCACAGTCGCCCACGCCGAGGCCCTCCGTCGCGGTGCTTACCGCGTTGGACCGACTGGTGTTCTCGCGCTTGCTCTCTTCGCGGCCTTCACGTCGGCCGACCTCGTCACGGCGATGGTCGCGGCTCGGGTGGTGGCTCCGCACACGAAGCTGGCGACAACCAGGTGGTGGCAGGCGCGGACGCGCTCTGAGGACCTCCGCGTCAGCGGCGCCAGCGAGGATGACCTGAACGACGCGATGGACTGGCTGCTCACGAGGCAGAAGGCGACCGAACAGAAGCTGGCGGCTCGTCACCTGACAGAGGGCGGGCTAGTCCTCTACGACATCAGCTCGAGCTGTTTTGAGGCGAAGAAAAGAACGTGCAGGTCCGGACGTTGCTGGAGGGTGGCTACAGCTTGGGCTCTCGAAGCTGGTCGAGCTCGCTCGCAGAGAGATCTCCACGCGCCTGGTATTCAGGCCCGTGATCCGACTCGCCGCCAACGGCGAATCGCCCGAGCGCGTAGAGGCACGAACAAGGCGGGCGCTCGAAGCGGAGCAGAAGTACAGCCACGTGGCCACCGCCCGCAGGCACACCTCTGAGTCGCGACGCGTTCAGCCGGGATACACGCGGAAGGCGCGACGGCGGCCCGAGCCGAAGCGGTAGACGAGGAAATGGGCGTCGAAAGCGAATGCTGAGTCGATGCCGAGACGCTCCATGAGCGCGAACGAGGCGCAGTCCGTGAAACTGAAGGCCTGGTCTGGAAAGGCCTGAACGATCCGCCACGCGGCTTCCACGTCGGCCGGATCCAGCGTCAGGATCGGCACCTTCAGGTCTCGCAGTATCTCCCAGAAGGCCAGCGCCGACGCCCGTCCGAGATGCGCCGCGAGCAGGGTCCACGTCTCGGCGACGACGAGGTCCGACGTGACGAGATCGCCTGCAGGCCCCCGCTGTCCGTAGAAGCGCGCGGCTTCCACGTGATGGCGGTCGGAGCGATCGGCGACGGCGTACCAGGCGCCGGTGTCAACGAAGATGCTCATGCGTGAGGGCGTCCGCAAGGGCGCGATCGTGGTGTTCACTCGTATCGGCGAGCCCGCTGGAACCAAGCCCGACCAGCCGTGACCATGCCTCAGGCGGCGTTTCCGGGACCGGCTTCTGCAGGTACTGCCGGATGAGGCGTCGGATGAGCTTCGTGACGGGGATTCGTTCCGCGCGGGCCCTTTCCTTGAGCGCCTCCAGCTGGTCGCGCTCAAGGTAGAGCATGGTTCTAGCCGTCATGATGCTAGCATTATAGCATCAACCTATGGCCTTGACCAGGCAGCGCTTCCTTCGCCCGTGTGGCGGCTTACCAAGGCGTCCGCCCGAGATGATCATCGGCGGTTCTTCCCGAGTCTCCTCCGCGAACGCTCTCTGCCGGACCGCGTCGCATCGGTCGCCCGCGCGAGCACGAACACCGAGACGCGGTCCTCCGGCTGAAGCCGCGAGCGGACGAACTGAATCAGAGCGTCCAGCACGCATCCCTGGTTGTCGAGGTGCCCGCGGCCCGGGACAATGGTGAACGTGCGGCCGGGGGAGCCGGGCGCGGCGCGAGGAACGTGAGAACTGCCCGATGTTCCGCTTGACGCCTCGAACGCCGGGGCAGAGTTTCTCAAAACCTTTCCCCCCTCGCTTGGCCGCGTGATAGAAGCCCGTTGTCCCGAGCATTCCCTCCGGGCAGGGGGCATGGATGTATCGCGAGGTCACGATGATCGAACTACGGGAAGTGTTGGGGTTGTGGAGCGAGGGCCTGCCGAAGAAACGCATCGCGGCCCAGCTGGGTCTGGACCCAAAGACGGTGCGGCGCTATCTGAAGGTGGCGGAGAAGGCGGGCGTGGCAACCCGGGGGATGGCGGTCACCCCGCACTTGACTTCGGCGAAGCCGAGCCGAAGCTCGCCGAAGGCGAGCGAAGGCTGGCGGAGAGGGGGGGATTCGAACCCCCGTGCCGGTTACCCGACAAGACGCTTTCGAGGCGCCCCCGTTACGACCACTTCGGTACCTCTCCGCCGGGTCGCGTGTCGAGCCGCGCTGGGTCGCGTATCGAGCCGCGCCAGCCACTCGAACTTTATATTCTAACTCCAAACCCGCCCAGCGCGCTTCCTTCGTTCCTTCGATTCCTGCAACCGCCCGACGGTCAGCCCGATGTGCGGACAGGATACGGCGTACGGCGCCACTCCGCAGACAAAGTAAAATACGTGACCGTCATGGCCGGTAGGTTTGTGGCCCAGCCGCCGGCAGACCGGGACTTCCCGAAGACAACCGGGCCGAGACGAGGCCGCTTCGGGCATTCGACCGACCTTGATCGTCCGCTCCTCACCTTTACGCGTTTGAGACGGCCGCCGCCGTGAGGACGTGGCTGAACGCAGCCAGCAAGCGACAGAACGAGTCGGCGCATCCGCACGCAGCGTCCACCATCCCGGCAGCGGCTTCAGCCGCGACCGCGTCAGCCGCGGGGAACTCGGTCCCCGCAGCTGACGCGGGAGCGCTGCCGCGGGCGGCGCCGCGCCGAAGCCTCCGTCGCCTGTACACGCCGCTTCTCTGGGACGACTGAAACCTGTTCAGGCCTTGGTTTCCGCAAGCTCCTGGACCCCTTGTTCGGCTGCCTTCGGGTCCATCCAGAACACCTCCCAGTGATGGCCGTCCGGATCGTAGAAGCTCCAGCCGTACATGAACCCCAGGTCCTGCTTGTCCATCGCCTGCGCTCCTCCTGCAGCGATCGCCTTGCCTACCATCTCGTCCACGGCGGCCTTGTCGGGCGCGGAAACCGCGAACATGCCCTCGGTGTACCGCGTCGTGTCCGCCGGCTCCCTCCTCGTGAATGTCCTGAAGAAGGGCTCCGCCAAAAGCATGAAGTACGCTTCGTCGTTGACCACCATGCACGCGGCGTTCTCGTCGGTGAACTTCGGATTGAACGCGAAGCCCAGCTTCGAGAAGAAGTCCATCGACTTCTTCAGGTCTCGGACGGCGATGTTCACGAAGAGCTTCCTCGAACCGTTCTGCCCCATGTCGAATCCTTCCTGTAAGGGATTACTGAAAATCTGGCACGCCCGGGCGCCAGGTCTCCCTTTGACATGCAATTTCGGTGTCAACGACGCGAGGCTGCCTGGAGAAGGGAAGGCTCTACCGCCAGATAGCGGGCAGGTCAGGAGGGGCGAGCATGCCGCGGCAGAGCGGCATTGCGAGGGACAGACAAGGGACCGTGCCCCACGGGACCGATGACATCCTCGCCCATCTGAACGATAATCGTTCTCCAGTCCTATGGCGAGGAGAACAGCATGAGGGGACCCTGGCGGCTGCTCGCGGTCGCATCGGCGCTCCAACTGACCGCGGGCCTCGGCGCCGCCACGGCTCAGACGGTGGTCGTGCGCAACGCCCCGGCCGGGTCGGCAGTGTCGGTCGCCCTGAACAACCAGGCTGCCGGCACGGGCACCTCCGACGCGGCGGGCACGGCGACGCTGACGCTCTCGATGCCCGGCGGCAAGGCCGAGACCGATGCCCGCATGTACGTGGACGCCTGCGAAAAGGAGCGCCGCATCGTCATCGTCGAGCGAGGCGTGGACGCCGAGCCGCAGCCGCCCGGATGCACGCGCAGCGAGGTGGGCAGGTGGTTCCTGCTCCGGCCTGTGACTTCCATGGTCGTCGATCTCGGGGGGCCCGCACCGGTCATGTGGCTCCGGCAGGGGTCGGTTCCGCCCTCATGGCTCACCGACGAGCCGATTGCGCAGGGCAGGAACTGGAGGCCGTCGCCCACGGGCCTCGTGCTGTTCGGCGGCGGAAGCCTGGTTTCGTTCCGGGACGCAGAGGGGCTGGCCTGCGGCAATGTGAGCGAGTGCAAAGGAACCGGGTCTCCTGTCGGCCTCACCGCAGGCGCCGACTACTGGTTCACCAGGTACCTGGCCGCCGAGGCGGGCTATATAAGGCCTTCTGACGTCGTCGTGAGCGGCAGCGATTTCGGGCACAGCTTCGAGAGCCGGCTCGATACTCAGATGTTCACCGTGGCTGCGAAGGGCGCGATCCCGGTCGGCCCGATCCGAATCTACGGGCGCTTCGGTGCGAACCGGCACGAAGGCATCCTCAGGACGGCCCAGACGATAGACGACATGACCGTCACGGTGGACGACGTTCAGCAGACTTTCGAAGGCGGGACCCAGACCTACGAGTTCAGAACCGAAGGGTGGGGCTTGCTGTTCGGCGGCGGGATGGAGGCCTGGGTCACAGGTTCGTTCGCTCTCTACGCCGAAGGGGGGTCGGTCGCGGTCAAGGGCGATGCGGTCGGGGGCGTCGAGGCGCTGCTCAACGACCGGATCACCTACCTGTTTGTCGGAGGGCGATTCAGGATCGCGTTTTGAACTGATAGCTGATGGCTGAAAGCTGACAGCTGAAAGCTGATCGCTGATCCTAGCTCTCGTCGCCCACCGAGACCAGTTCGACCTCGAAGAGGAGCGTCGCAAAGGGCGGGATCAGGGAGTTGCGCACGCCGCCGTACCCTAGCGACGGCGGTATGACCAGCCGGCGAAGGCCGCCCACCTTCATTCCGACGACGCCCACGTCCCAGCCCGCGATCACCTCGCCGGCGCCGAGGGTGAACGAGAGGGTGCCGCGGCCGGTCGACGTGTCGAACAGGAGCCCTTTGCGGTCGGATTTCGTTTCATCGTACAACCAGCCGCTGTAGTTCACGGTGACCGTAGAGCCCGATGTCGCCTCGGTGCCCGTTCCGACCCGGATGTCCACCTGGCTGTAAGGCGCGAAGTGCGATGGCGCGGTAGGCGAGTCCTCGCAAGCCGTCACCACGAGCGAAAGCAGGACGAGCGCGGGAAACGCTCGCGCCAGCTGTCTTCTCCTCACCCTTTCCACTCGAATTCCTCCCGGCAGGGCGCCGCGACAAGGCCTGATTATCGCACGAAAGCACGATACAATGCTGCGCCGGCGGGCCCCCTGGAAGGGTAGAACGATGAAGAAGCTGCTTCTCTTGCCAATCGTGTTTCTGTCGGCGGCCGTCGCCGCCGGGCCGCAGGCCGGGGCCCTTCACGCCCAGCCGGCACCCAGGGGCGGGCCGAAGGTATACGTGTCGGTCGACATGGAGGGCATCTGGGGCGTCGTCGCGTCGGAGCAGGTTTCGGCAACCTCGCCCGAGTACGGCTCGGCAAGGAAGTGGATGGCGGAGGACGTCAACGCGGTCGTGGCGGGCCTGCTTCGCGCAGGGGCCGCCGAGATAGTCGTCAACGACTCGCACGGCTCGATGAGGAACATCGTCGCGGACCAGATCCACCCGAAGGTGTCGCTGATAAGCGGAGCGCCGAAGCCGCTGTCGATGATGCAGGGCATCGACCGGACGTACGACGCGGTCGTCTTCGTGGGCTACCACGCGCGCGCCGGATCGGCGCCAGCCATACTGGATCACACGATCTCGAGCGCGACGATCAGGAGCATCGAGGTGAACGGCCGCGAGCTGCCGGAGCTGGGCCTCAATGCGGCCATAGCCGGGTACTACGGAGTGCCGGTGATCATGCTGAGCGGCGACACCGAGACCTGCGCGCAGGCGAAGCAGATCCTCGGCGACTCGATTGTGACAGCGGCCGTCAAGGAAGCGATCACCAGGGTCTCCGCGAGGATGTTCCCGGCCGAGGCGGCGCGCGCCAGGCTTCAGGAGGCCGCGGCGGAAGCGCTCGGGAAGAGGACCTCGATCGAGCCGTTCCAGATCGCGGCACCGTACGCCTTCGAGGTGGACTTCAACACGAGCGCGCAGGCAGAGCTGCCGATGATGCTTCCGGGTGTGAAGCGGACCGGCCCTCGCAGCATCTCGTTCTCCTCGAACGACTACATCGAGGGCTTCAAGCTGCTCAGGGCGATCATCGCGCTGGCCGGGGCCTAGAACTCCGGGCCGCGGCGACTGATTCTCCGTGCCTTCGAGGCCGCTTCTCGGCCGCGCGCTTCGCGCGAGGCCGGCCGGCGTGTCGCTCGCGTGGCGGCCGGGGCTGCAGCCCGACCGCAGGGGGCGGCCGCTGCGGCGATGCGGCTGTTGACCGCGGCTCCTTCTTCGGTCATCATCCGCCAATCCCCCGGGGCGTCCAAGTGGCAAACGTCCATCCTCTGCGCGCGCTGGCGCTCGCCGTGTTCCGGGCGCCGAACCTGCTCCGAGTGCGGCCGCGCGCGGCGGCATTCCTGGCCCGCTACCTGGTCGAGTTCCCGATCCTGCGGGTGGGCGGCTCGACGATCCTCCATTCGCACCTCCCGCC
This sequence comes from Vicinamibacterales bacterium, assembly GCA_041947015.1. GTDB lineage: Bacteria > Acidobacteriota > Vicinamibacteria > Vicinamibacterales > Fen-181 > JBHGBL01. The sequence goes on along the minus strand of JBHGBL010000006.1, from coordinate 113,728 downwards.
GCTCGACTCGCCGGCCTACGCGCGGTTCGTGCGGATGCACCTCGTGGAGCGCGTGGCCGCGCCGAGCCACGCGCAAGTCGCGGTGACATCGGCGTGCCCGCAGCGGTGTGACATCTGTTACAACCGCGACCGCACGGGGAGGCCGCTCGACGCCGGAGAGGTGGGCCGCGCGATCGAGGAACTCATCTCCGCAGGCGCTGTCTGGATGGGACTGACGGGCGGCGAGCCGCTGCTGCTCCGGGAGCTTCCGGAGCTCGTGGCAATCGGCCGCGGGCGGGCAGCAATGAAGCTGTTCACGACCGGGATCGGCGCCACGCCGGAGCTTGCGTCCGCCCTGGCGGCCGCAGGCCTCTTCTCCGTTTCGGTGAGCCTCGACGCCGCGGGCGAGGAGGCGAACGATCGCGGCCGCAACTACCCGGGCGCCTGGCGCGCGGCGCTTCGAGCCGTGGAGATATTCCTCGCGGTGCCGGGCATGCACGTCGGGATCTCGGCTGTCCTCTCTCGCAGCGCCATTCGCGATTCGCAAGAGGTCGACAGGCTGCTGGCTCGGGCCGGTTCGCTCGGCGTGCACGAGCTGTGGCTGAGCGAGGCGAAGCCGGCGGTCGCAAGCCTCTGGCACCGCGATCTCGTGCTGACCGAAGACGAGCGGAAGAAGGTGGCGCGGTACCAGGACGAGTGGAACCGCCGCGCGCGCCGGGCGGGAAGCGGGGTCGTGTTGAACTACCTCGGGCACTTCGAGGGGGCCGAGCATTTCGGCTGCAACGCGGGCCGGAAGATGATCTACGTGGATGCTTTCGGCGAGGTCAGCCCGTGTGTCTTCGCGCCGATGTCTTTCGGCAACGTGCGCGACCGGTCGCTGGCGGAAATCATCGCAACGCTCCAGGGCGCCTTCCCGACCGAGGACCGCTGCTTCGTCAACAGGAACTGGCCATCGATGCACCGCGAGTCGCGCGGGGTCCTCCCGATGGGCCGCGAGAAGTCGCTCGCTCTCATCGACGGCGTCGCCTTCAGGCCGATGTCCGAGTTCAATCGCCGCCTCCACGGAGGCGCGCGCGGCTCGCGCGGCGCCGGGTGAACGATATGCCGGCGCCCCGCCTTGTAACGTTCGTCCTGGCCATTTCCTTCGTGGCAGTCGGCGCGCTGTTCGTCGCTGCGCCGGGAGTGATCTTCGGTGTGTTCGACCGTCTGGGCGCCGCCGCAGGCCTGAAGGGCATGCCGGCGGGAGATGCGAACCCGGGTCTGTTCCGCGTCCTCGCCGGCGCATACATGTACCTGGTCGCGCTCCTCGCCTGGAAGGCCTTTCGAAACCCGACCGAACCCGTGTGGCCCGAGGTGATGGCTCACGCGAAGCTGGCGAGCGCGGCGCTGTCGCTTGCGCTCCTCGCGTTCCACGGCGCCTTCGTGGTGTACCTGGTGAACGGGCTCGTGGACCTGTCGATCGGGTTTGCCGCCCTCTGGCTCCGAGCCGCGGCCCGGAATTGCGGCCGTGACCGAGCTTCGGATTCGAATTAGTAAGCTGATCTGACCGTGCCCTGACGTGAGCGTCCGCCTCTTCCTCATCGAGCTGCACTTCCCGGCGTGGGCGCGCCGCCGGATGTTCCGCCGGCTCGTCGCCGTGACCGCGTCAGCGTTCGGCGCGAGCGTCCCTGACGTCGATCGGCTCCCGGAGGCACAGGCCGTCGCTGGGTTCGCCCGCTTCACGCGCGCCGAGTCGGAGCGGGTAATGGAGAACGGCGCAGGCGAGGAGCCGGTCCGCGACAGGCTGCGCGAGGGCGCACGAGAGATGGGAAGGTCAGCGCGCCGGATCCTCGGGGTGTCGAGCGCGCGGGACGTGATGCGGGCGCTCAGGGTCCTTTACAGCGCGGTCGGAATCGATTTCGAGGGCAGCGCCCCCACCGGCGACGCGACGATCCACCGGTGCGCGTTCAGTAGCGAGTACGCACCTGCAACCTGCCGTTTCATGGCGGCCCTCGACGAGGGGATGGCCGAGGGCATTTCCGGTGGTTCGCGTCTCGTCTTCACGAGCCGCATGACCGAGGGCGCGCCGTGCTGCCGTGCAACTCTGTCGAGGCCAGGTCCTGCAGCGCCGGAGGATGCTCGCGATCTGTCGGGGGGCGGTCAGGTTCCGCAGGTCAGTGATTCTCGGCCCCCCGTGGGGTCAGGTTTCGCACCGGAGCAGGACGCTCCGGTGCACGAACCGACGCCGGAGCGCGGCCAATGAGCCGCGTTGTCATCGTCGGGAGCGGGGCGGGCGGCGCGACGGTCGCGCGGGAACTGGCCGGCCGCCACGACGTGACCGTGCTCGAGTCCGGGGGCGATTTCAGGCCGTTCGGGTTCGACCTCGATCGGCTTGCGCGGGCGCGATGGACGGGCGCCTTCTACGATGCCCGGCTGATAAGCTTCCTCTTCCCCGCGATGCGCGTTCGAAAAGCAAGCTCGCCGAGCGGTTTCAACCGGATGATCCTGGTGAGCGGCGCCTGCACCGGCGGGACAACGACAGTTGCGGCTGGAAATGCGGTGCGGGCGGACGATGGGCTCGAAGCCGCGGGCATCGACCTCGACGATGAGTTCCGGGAGCTTGCTGCCGAGATCCCGGTCACGACAGACCATTCTCGGAGGTGGGGTGCGAGCGTCCGCAGGCTCGCGGAAGTGTGCGCGGCCATGGGGCTCGATCCCGCGCCGGCGCCGAAATTCGGCGACTACTCCCGCTGCCGGCGCTGCGGCCGCTGCGTGCTCGGCTGTCCGGCCGGCGCAAAGTGGGATGCGAGGCGGCTGCTGGAAGACGCAAAGGTGAAGGGCGCCAGGGTCAGGACCGGCTGGACGGTCGACAAGCTGGTGATGGGGAACCGCTGGGCAGCCGGCGTTCGCGCGAGGTGCGGTCTCAGACGCTCGGTCTTCGAGGCCGACATCGTGATTCTGGCCGCCGGAGGCTTCGGCACGCCAGCCATCCTCGAGAGGTCCGGCATCGAGTGTGACGCGCGCCTCTTCGTGGATCCCGTCCTCTGCGTTGCCGCGCGCTCCGAAGCGGCGCGACTCGACCGCGAGATCTCCATGCCGTTCATCGTACGGCGCGATGGCTACATCATCGCGCCCTACATGGACTGGCTGAGCTTTTTCTTCGACCCGGCCTGGCGCATGCCTGCCGCCGACATCGTGCCGCTGATGATCAAGATCGCGGATGAAGACAGGGGGAAGGTCGGGCCGGGCGGCATCGAGAAGCCGCTGACGGAACGCGACCGGCGCCGCCTGGCCGAGGGCGCAGCGCTCTGCGGAGACATACTGGAGCGGATTGGTGCGCCGAGGAAGTCACACTTCCTCGGCATGTTGAACGCCGGTCACCCGGGCGGGGCGCTGCCGGCCGGTGCGGGCCCGCAACCGTTCCACGACCCGCGCCTGCCGCCGAACGTGTGGGTCGCCGACGCGAGTCTCCTGCCGTCTGCGCTCGGCCTCCCGCCCATGCTGACCGTCATGGCGATGGCCAAGCGCGTCGCCCGCCTGGCGGTCGCTTCACGATAGCGAAGCTCACTTGACTCTCGTCCACGTGTCCGTCCGTCCGATCAGCGAGATCCCTATGAAGCCCCTCACGTCGAGCACGTCGGGCGACCGGAGCGTCATCTTGCACTTGTAGTCCTTGCCGTTCTCTGGATCGTAAATCCGGCCGTTCTCCCAGAGGTTGTCGTTCTTGAAGACGAAGTCCCTGAGGATGCGCAGGCCGACGATCGGTTCCGCGCGCTTCGAGGGATCCGGGTTCTCCCGATCCACCTTCGGCTTGCCCGCCATCCCGCCCTTGTCGCCTGGCGGGTAGACCGGCTCGGTGAGGAACACGATCGTTCCGAAGTACTTTCCGCCTACGTTCTCGATCCGGATGTGGGCTGTCTTCTTCCCGTTCATCCAAGTGCCGACGATGCGGTCGGCGTCAGCCGCTGAGGCCTGTCCAGCGCTGTCGGTCGCGGCGAGGATCCCAGCCCCAGGCAACAGGCACGCGGTTCCAGCCACGAGCAGCATCGGGCCGAACAAGGAGGCGAGCTTTCTCATCTTGCTCTCCAGTCGAGTCGAGAACGGGAATGTAGCGGCCCATGCACGCCTTGTCAAAGGAAATCACGAGGCCACGCCGTTGATGAGCCAGGTGAGGTGGGCGGCGCGTGCGTGCGAGGTGAACAAGGGCTTATAATGAATGGTCCCGTTCCAAATTGCTGCGTCACAGGTGAAATGATGGCCTCGCAGGAGCCCTATCGGGATCCATCTTCCGGCCGGCCGGGGCAAGGCACGGCAGTGGAAGAGACTGCCGCTGCAGCCAGGGCGTTCGAAGGCGGGGGCACGCTTGCCGACAGCGAAGCCAGGTTTCGAACCATCGTCGAGAACCTGAGCGAGGGGCTCGTCATCTCCGACCTCGGAGGCCACCTGCTCCACTGGAATCTGGCGGCGCTGAGGATGCACGGCTTCACCAGCCAGGACGAGGTGCGCCGGAAGCTGCCGGAGTTCTCGAGCACCTTCACGCTGACCACCCTCGACGGGTCGGTGCTCGGGGTCGACGAGTGGCCGCTCTCCCGGCTGATCCGGGGCGAGGAGGTTCGCGACTGCGAGCTCCGTGTCCGGCGGAACGGCACCGACTGGGAACGCATCTTCAGCTACGGCGGGAGCATCGTCCGGAGCGAGTCGGACGGCAGGCCGATCCTCGCGTTCCTGACCGTCACCGATGTCACCGAGCGGAAGCGTACCGACCTGGAGCGCCAGGCGACGATCGACTTCCTCCACCTGGTCAGCGAGAGCCGATCCACGCGCGACATGGTTCGCTCGGCGCTCGAGTACATGCAGCGGCTCTGCGGCTGTGAGGCTGCAGGCGTCCGACTGCGCGAGGGCGACGAGTTCCCGTACTACGAGGTCAGCGGCTTTCCGCCGGTGTTTGCCGAGCCCGAGCACCTTCTGTGCCCGCCCAACCCGAACGGAAGGGCGGCGCGCGACGACGACGACGGTGCCGTTTCGGTTCGGTGCCTGTGCCGGAACGTGATAGCGGGGCGCGTCGATCCGGGCTCCCCGTTCTACACGAGGCATGGCAGCGTCATCACACGCAGCGCCGGCGAGCTCGCTGCCGCTGTCGAGCAGGCGACGTCGCGGCCGATGGCGGAGGGCGGCTGCTACATGCGCGACTTCGAGTCGGTGGCGCTCATCCCGCTCCGCCTCGGGGCCGAGCCGTTGGGGCTCGTTCACCTGATGGATCGCCGGCAGCGGGTGTTCGCGCCGGAAACCGTGGCCCTCTGCGAGCGTCTGGCCGACGCGCTCGCGATGGCCATCGCCAAGTCGCGCGCCGAGGAGGCTCTCCGCAGGGCCCTGGCGGATCTGCAGGCTGCCGGCTGCGCTGCCGAGGAAGCGCGCACGGCAGCCGTGGAAGCCAACCAGGCCAAGGACCACTTCCTGGCGGTCCTGAGCCACGAGCTGAGGACGCCGCTCACGCCGGTCCTGACCGGACTCGTGATGCTCGAGACCGAGAACGGCCTGAGCGACCGCGCGAAGACCTGCCTGGAAGTCATCCGCCGAAACGTGGAGCTCGAGTCGCGCCTGATCGACGACCTGCTGGACCTGACTCGTGTTGCCCGCGGCAGGATAGATCTCGACAAGCGCCCGGTGTCGGTCGACACGATCATCGAGCGAGCTGTCGAGGTGTGCCGGCCGGACATCGAGGCGCGCGACCTCCGCTTCACCGTGGTGCGGGACCGCAGCCAGCCGCCTTCGACGATCGAAGCCGACGCGGCCCGGATACAGCAGGTCGTGTGGAACCTCCTCAAGAACGCCGTCAAGTTCACGCCGCCGGGCGGAGAAGTGAAGGTTGTCAGTCGGGCCGACCGAGGCTGGGCAACGGTGGAAGTGAGCGACACCGGAATCGGAATCGAACCGGCCGTCCTGCCCACGGTCTTCGATGCTTTCGTCCAGGCCGGCGGGGCGGCCGGCGGCCGGTTCGGCGGGCTCGGCCTCGGGCTCGCGATCAGCAAGGCTCTCGTCGAGATGCACGGCGGCGCGATCGAGGGAGAGAGCGCCGGCCCGGGCCGCGGCGCGACCTTCAGGGTCAGGCTCCCGCTCGCGAAGACCGGTCACGCCGGGAGCAGAGACGAAGGGCAACCCCCCAGGACCCGGGCACCGCTCGAGGGCCGCAGGCTGAGGGTGTTGCTCGTCGAAGACCACGCCGACACGCTCGACCTGCTCTCCCAGGTCCTCGAACTCGAAGGGCACACGGTGGGAAGGGCGCGCGACATGGCCTCGGCCCTGAAGCTTGCCGACGCTTCGAAATTCGACGTCCTGATAAGCGACCTCGGCCTGCCGGACGGGAGCGGCATCGACCTGGTACGTGAACTTCGCGTGCGCGGCCACGACATGCCGGCCATCGCTCTCAGCGGCTACGGCCAAGAGCAGGACGTCGAGAGGAGCCTCGGGGCCGGCTTCAGAACTCACCTCGTCAAGCCAGCGGAGCCGCGCCTGCTGATCGAGGCCATGGCGCACCTGACCGCCTGACTTGCCCTTCCAGGTCCGCTCGCGTCCCGATTCGGGTCACAAGTCGCGGGGCCACTAAGGTCGTTTCGTCGCGAGGGCGCGCGAGATTCCGGGCCGATCAGCTATATTGGTATCCCCTTGTTTCATGCCCCCGTCGTGCTTTCCTCAGAGGTTACAGGCATGAAGACTCTCGAGAAGAAAAACGAAGGCCGTCTCGTGCTCACGTTGCTGCTGCTCTCGCTGCTGGCAGGCCTCGCGCCTGTTTCGCTGTTCGCGCAGGGCGCCGCGCAGCCTGCACCGGCAAAGCGCCCGATGACCTTCCTGGACATGCAACAGATGCGGCAGGGCGGAGCGCCCGTTCCCAGCCCGGATGGCCGGCTCGTGCTCTACACGGTCACCACGCCGGATTGGAAAGAAGCGAGGCGGCAGACCGACATCTACCTCGTTTCGACACGGGAAGGGCTGCCCTCGACCAGGCAGATGACGTTCACGAAGGAGAAGAACGAGTCGAACCCCCACTGGGCGCGCGACGGCAGCTTCTTCATCTTCTCGTCGAACCGCGAAGCGCCGGCCAACGCCGCCGCCCAGAACCAGATCTACCTGATGCGGCCCGACGGGGGCGAGGCCCGACGGATCACGGACGCGAAGGAAGGCGTTTCCACGTTCGAGTTCAGCCCCGACGGACGCTGGCTGGCGTACAGGAGCGGCAAGTCCGGCGAGGAGCAGCTCTACCTCCTGAAGGTCGAGGGCATCGACACAGCCGTCCCGGACCAGCTGACGAAGCAGGCCGCCGGCGTGGGTTCCTGGCAGTGGGCGCCGGACAGCCGCCGCATCTACTTCATCGGCCCGGACCGCGCCGACGCCGACGAGAAGCTGCGCCGCGAGAAGAAGTTCACCGTAGACATCCGGAACGCCGAGACCCCGCTCGACCGGCTTTGGGCAGTGGACATCGAGCCGCGGGAGACGAAGCAGCTGACGAAGGACGACACGACGACGGTTGCCGACTTCTCCGTTTCGAAGGACGGCAAGTGGGTCGCCTTCAGAGCGATCTCGGCCGACCGTTACAAGCGGAACATAACCGAGCAGAACATCAACGGAGACCCGTGGCTGCTCGAGGTGGCCACCGGGCAGCTGGAACGCCTCGTTTCGAACAGTGAAGTGGCCGAGAGCACGCCGTCGTTCTCGCCCGACAGCCGCTTCATTGCTTTTTCGGCGCCCGACGACCTCGAGCGCTACAGCATGAAGAACCAGCGCGTCTACATCCGCGCGGTCGCCGACCGCGGCGGGAAGTGGCGCAAGCTGGGATCGAGCTTCGACGGGGACGTGACAGTCGGCTTCTGGTCGAAGGACGGCTCCACCATCTACTTCAACGAGGGCATCAAGGCGACCAACCAGTTCCTTGCCCTGGACGTGCAGAAGGACGTGGTCCGCCAGCTGACGAAAGAGAACGCGTCGCTGTCGATAGCTCAGGACGAGGACAGCGGTCTGCTCTTCGCCAACTACTCGGACGGGACCACTCCGCCGACCACGTTCCTCGTGCCGTCGATCGAGCAGGTGGGAACGAGGAGCGCGTGGCGCCAGCTGACGGACGTCAACCCCCAGGTCCGCGGCTTCCTCCTCGGCGAGCAGGAGGAGATCACGTGGAAGGGGAAGGACGGGAAGCCGGTCGGCGGCGTGCTCGTGAAGCCGGTCGGCTACAAGCCCGGCCAGCGCTACCCGTTGATTGTCGCCATCCACGGAGGGCCCGCCTCGGCCGACGTCCTCGGCTTCAACGGAGGCTACGGCTCCCAGGTCTACGCCGGTGCCGGCTACGTCGTCCTGCGGCCGAACTATCGCGGGTCGACGAACTACGGCGAGGCGCACAAGACCGGAATAGTCGGCAACTACTTCCCGCCCGGGTTCGACGACATCATGGCCGGCGTCGACCACCTCATCGCGCAGGGCATTGCCGACGGCGACCGGATGGGCGCGCTCGGCTGGAGCGCGGGGGGCCACTGGTCGAACTGGATCCTCACGCACACGGACAGGTTCAAGGCAATCAGCTCGGGCGCCGGCACCTCGAACTGGATCTCGATGTACGCGCAGAGCGACGTGCAGAGGAACCGGCAGTTCTACCTCGGTGACAAGCTGCCCTACGACGACTTCGACGCCTACTGGGTGCAGTCGCCGCTCAAGTACATAAAGGCCGCCAAGACGCCCACGATGATCCACGTGGTTGCGGGCGACCCGCGAGTGCCCAGCCCGCAGTCGGTCGAACTCCACATGGCCCTCAAGCGGCTCGGCGTGCCCACCGAGCTCTTCATGTACCCCGGTGAGAGCCACGGCATCCCCGACGCGCGCAACCAGCTCGTGAAGGCGATGGCGGAGATGGCGTGGATGGACTACTACGTCCGCGGCAAGGGCGAGAAGTTCAGCTGGCGGATGGTCCTCGAGACGCTCGAGGAGAAGAAGACTGGGACTGAGCCTTGAAGAGCTGAAGGAATGCCAGCGGTCAGCTTTCAGCCATCAGCAGCCGCCGCTGAAAGCTGACCGCTGGAAGCTGAAAGCTGAAAGCTGATAGCTGACCGCTGGCCCCCGGCCTGCCTATCCGCCCACGCGCTCGATGGTGACCTTCTTCATCACCACCGGCGTGACCGGGCGGTCGTTCGCGCCCTTCTTCACCTTCGCGATCTTCTTGATGGTGTCCATTCCCTCGACCACCTCGCCGAAGATGGTGTGCTTGCCGTTAAGCCACTCGGTCGGCGCGAGGGTGATGAAGAACTGGCTCCCGTTGGTGTTCGGCCCGGCGTTGGCCATCGCGAGCAGGCCCGCCTTGGTGAACTTCAAACTGGGGTGTATCTCGTCGGCGAAGCGGTAGCCCGGCCCGCCGGTTCCTGTGCCCTGCGGGTCGCCGCCCTGGATCATGAAGCCATCGATGATGCGATGGAACGTGAGGCCGTCGTAGAAGGGCTTCGATTTGCCCGGCTTGCCGGTGATCGTGTCTATCGTGCCCTCGGCGAGGCCGACGAAATTCGCTACGGTCTTCGGCGCTTCCTTCTCGAAGAACCGGACCGTGAAGTTGCCCTCGGTGGTTTCGAAATGGGCGTATGTGCCTGGCTTCAACGGCTTCTCCTTCTGGGCCGCGCCGACAGTGACGAGGCCGAGCGCGACGACGAGGATTCCGCACGTGAGCGTGAGGAACCGGTACGACATCTGAAGACTCCTTTCTGGACACTTCCTGGGCGCGCCCATCCGCACCGGCCGAACGCGGTGCGCGAGTCTGCCCGGTGATCCTGTGATCCTATAGCAGAAGTCCCTCATAATGGTCCTACGATGCCGATTGAAGCCAAGCCGTCTTCCCAGCCGGCCGACGACCCCATCGAGACGCTCCTGGCCGGAACCAACCGCGATCCTTTCGCCCTGCTCGGTCCCCACAAGGGCCAGCGGGACGGTGTCGCGGGCATGGTGGTTCGCGCGTTCGATCCCGAGGCGCTCGACATGGCGGTGCTGCTCCGCGGCCAGCCGCCGGCGGTCCCGATGAGGCGCGTCCACCCTGGCGGGGTCTTCGAGGCCTTCCTCGACCTGCAGTGCGAGCCGATCGACTGCGACTACCGGCTGCACGTCCAGGGGCCGGACGGCAGCGCCCGGGTCGTTGACGACCCCTACCGCTACGGCCGCGTGTTGAGCGACTTCGACCTCTATCTGTTGGGCGAGGGCACCCAGCACCGGGCCCACGAGAAGCTCGGGGCGCACGTCATCGAGCTGGGGCACACGCGCGGCGTTCACTTCGCCGTCTGGGCTCCCAACGCCGCCAGGGTGAGCGTTGTCGGCGATTTCAACCGGTGGGACGGACGTGTCCACCCGATGCGCCTGCTGGTCCCTAACGGCGTGTGGGAGATCTTCATCCCGGACCTCGCTCCCGGCGAGTGCTACAAGTACGAGATCCGGGCGGCCGACGGCAGTGTGTTCCTCAAGACCGACCCGTACGCGCTGCGCATGGAACTGCCGCCCCTTTCCGCGTCGATCGTCTGGACTCTCGGCGGCTACGAGTGGAAGGACGGCCCGTGGATGGATCGGCGGCGCGACAACAACTCGTGGCTCGACCGGCCGATGTCGATCTACGAGGTTCACCTCGGGTCGTGGGCGAGGGTGCCGGAAGAAGGCGGTCGTTTCCTGACCTACGGAGAACTCGCCGAGAGGCTCGTGCCGTACGTCAAGGAAATGGGCTACACGCACATCGAGCTCCTGCCCGTCATGGAGCATCCGTTCCTCGGGTCCTGGGGCTACCAGGTCACCGGGTTCTTCGCCCCGACCGCCCGCTACGGCAAGCCCGAGGACTTCAAGCGGCTCATCGACACCTGCCATCAGCACGACATAGGCGTGATCCTCGACTGGGTGCCAGGGCACTTCCCGAAGGACGCCTACGCTCTGGCGTGGTTCGATGGCACCTCGCTCTACGAGCACGCCGACCCGCGCCAGGGGGAGCACCGAGACTGGGGCACGCTCGTCTTCAATTACGGGCGCAACGAGGTTCGCAGTTTCCTGATGAGCAGTGCGCTCCACTGGCTGGAGGAGTATCACGTGGACGGCCTCCGCGTGGACGCCGTGGCGTCGATGCTCTACCTCGACTACTCGAGGCAGCCCGGAGAGTGGATCCCGAACAAGTACGGCGGCCGTGAGAACCTCGATGCAATCGAGCTGCTCCGCCAGGTGAACATCCTCGTGCACCGTGTCCCCGGCGCCATAACCGCTGCGGAGGAATCGACCGCGTGGCCGGCAGTGAGCCGCCCCGTCCACCTTGGGGGGCTCGGTTTCACGTACAAGTGGAACATGGGGTGGATGCACGACACCCTCGAGTACATGAAGCTCGACCCGGTCTACCGCCGTTGGGCTCACAACCAGGTCACTTTCTCGATGCTGTACGCATTCCACGAGAACTTCGTCCTGCCGTTCTCGCACGACGAGGTGGTCCACGGGAAGGGCTCGATGATCGGCAAGATGTCGGGCGACGACTGGCAGAAGTTCGCCTCGCTCAGGGCTCTTTACGCCTACCACTACGGACACCCCGGCAAGAAGCTCATCTTCATGGGGAGCGAGTTCGGCCAGTGGCGCGAGTGGAATCACGACGGCAGCCTGGACTGGGACGCGGTGGACTACGAGCCTCACAAGGGCGTCCAGCGCCTGGTCCGGGACCTGAACTTGCTCTACAGGCGGGAACCGGCCCTCTACGAGGTGGACTACGAGCCGGCGGGGTTCCAGTGGATCGATTGCAACGACAACGAGAACAGCGCCTTCTCGTTCATCCGGCGCGCAAGGAACCCGCACGACTTCCTCGTCTGCGTCGTCAATTTCACGCCGGTCGTGCGCAAGGGGTATCGCGTGGGCGTGCCGCGTCCCGGCTTCTACCGGGAGCTTCTGAACACCGACGCCGAGTGCTACTGGGGGTCGAACGCCGGCAATGCCGGCGGCGTGATGGCGGACGACGTCCCGTCGCACGGTTTCCCGGCGTCGCTGAGCCTCACGCTTCCGCCTCTCGCGTTCCTCTTTCTCAAGCCGAGCGACCCGGTGCACGGATGACCCGGGGCCGTCGCTGCTGTTCGAAGTAACCGGCTGCGCGCCTCGTTGGGGCAGGCGGTGGGGCGCTCGATGACTCGTGCGGTTCAGATGCCTGTCTCCGGCGGAGGGTTGCGATCCGGACAGGGCCGGCGGCACGTGGCGAGGCGCATCGAGGGTATATGATGTGCTGGCCTGGTCCGCATCACCGGGCGGATCCTCGCGGCCGGCCGGCGCGTCGCAAGGAGACATGAGGTCCAACAAGATGCTCCGTCTGGTCCCGCGCCTCGCCCGTCTCGCCGTTGCCGCCGCTTTCGCGGCCTGGGCGTTCGCCTCGGCGTCTCCGTCAGCGCCGGCGCCAGGGTGGCGCGGCGCTCTCCCCGCCGCCCCTCTTGTCGCTGCGGCTTATGCTGCCAGCGCCGATCCATCTGCTGCGGACGACCCATCACCTGCCGCCCCGGCGCCGCAAGCCGCCAATGCAGCTGCTGCCGTTCCGGCGCCGCAGGCCGCCGGCGAATTCGATCCCTGCAACGTGGAGGGCGTCGAGCGCGTTGTCGCCGTCGGCGACGTTCACGGAGCCTACGACTCGTTCGTTTCCATCCTGAAGGCCGCCGGCATCATAGACAAGGGCGGCCGCTGGGCGGGGGCGACGACGCACTTGGTCCAGACCGGCGACGTCGTCGATCGCGGTCCGCACCCGCGCAAGGCGCTCGACCTCCTCATGCGTCTGGAGAAGGAAGCGGCGAAGGCCGGCGGGCGAGTTCACGCGCTGCTGGGCAACCACGAGGTCGCGGTCATGCTCGGGGACTGGAGATCCACGAGCCCGGAAGAGTACGACGAGTTCCGGACGGTCGAATCGGAAGAGATCAGAGAGCGCTACTTTCAGATGGCCCTGACCGAGGCGCGAGAGGGGGCCGCGCGGATCGGCGTGAAATTCGACCAGGGGAAATTCCGCGACGAGTTCATGGCGAAGGTGCCGCTCGGCTATGTGGAGCGCAAGGTGGCTTTCGGGCCGACCGGGACGTACGGCCGGTGGCTCAGGGAACACAACACGGTCGTTCGCATAAACAGGGTGCTGTTCCTCCATGCCGCGATCAGCGCCCGTGTAGCGCAGATCGGCTGCGCCGGGATCAACGAAACGGTGCGGGCCGAACTCACGAAGGACTTCAACCGCACGCTTGCATCTCCGCTCACGACGCTCGTGGCGAGCGTGGATGGCCCGCTCTGGTATCGCGGGCCCGCCGTGCCGGGAGACGACGGGTCGGAGGCGGAGCTCGAGAAGGTGCTGGCGTTGCTCGACGCCCGGTCGAGCGTCGGCGGCCACTCGGTCGTCGGCTCCGGCCGTATAGAGAGCAAGTTCGGCGGCAGACTCTTCCTCATCGACACCGGGATGCTGGCGAGCGTCTACCGGGGCGGTCTGCCGTCGGCCCTCGAACTGCGAGGGGATTCGGCGGTCGCAATCTATCTCGACGGCCGGAGGCCGCTGCCGTTCGCCGTCGCCCCGCGGAGCGCGATGCCGGTCGCGGCCGGAGCGATGTGATCGTGTCTCCGCCGCGCGAAATCGCCGCTGAAGGAGCGCGGCACGCAGGCAGCTGTTGAACACTTCGGCTGGTCTGCACGTATAGCAGAACATGGCGCGCGGAGGCTGTCCGGGCATGCGCAGGAGCCCCACGCGACCCGCAACCGGCTGCGCGAAATGTTCACCAGGCTGCAGCATCTGCTCGGTTTGCGCCGCGGAGAGCGCGGCCGCGCCCTTCTCCTTTTTCTCTTCCTGTTCCTCGTAATCTCGACATACGTTGCGGGCAAGGCAGCGCGCGACGCCCTGTTCCTGGAGAACTACAGCGCCGTCCGCCTCCCGTTCGCGGACATGGCGGTGGCGGTCGTCGTCGGCGGGCTGGTCGGTCTCTACATCCGCGCGCGCCGGCGCATGGAGATTGCCACGCTCGTCGTCGGGAGCCTCCTTTTCTTCGCCGCGACGGCCGTTCTCCTGTGGTGGCTGGGGCGCTCGCCCGGCGCACCGCCCTGGCTCTCGGTGATCGTCTACGTGTGGGTCGGCACGATCGGAGTCGTCGGGCCCGCGCAGGTGTGGACCGTCGCCAACTACGTGGTGACGCTGCGCGAGGCGAAGCGGCTGTTCGGGATCGTGGGCAGCGGCGCGATCGCGGGCTGGATCGCCGGCGGTTTCATGACGACGGCCATGGCGACCCGGTTCGGCGCAAACGGCGTGCTCCTCGCGATTGCCATGGCTCTGACGCTCTGCGCGGGCCTCGTGGTGTCTCTCTGGCGGCGCCGGCCGGTCAGCCTCTCGCAGTTCGATTCGCTTCCGGAGGCGGGCGAGGAGCAGCCGGGTAGCCTGATGGGCGGCCTCGCGCAGGTCCTGAACTCGCCCTACCTGCGCTCCGTCGCCGTGCTGATCGGCATCACGTCGCTCGTCACCGGCATCGCGGCCTGGCAGTTCAAGGCAATCGCAAAGGAGGCCATCCCGGCAACCGACGACCTGGCTGCATTCTTCGGCAGCTTCAACTCCTACGCTGGCGTCCTCGCGCTGGCCACCCAGGTGGTCGTCACGCCGCGCCTGCTAAGGAGATTCGGCGTCGGCATGGCGCTTTTCGTTGTCCCGGCGTTCATGATGGCGGGAACAGTCGCCGTCCTTGCGGTCGGAACGCTCGCGGCGGTCGTCGCGCTCAAGGGCAGCGACCAGGTCCTGCGCTACTCGATAGACAAGTCGACCGTGGAGCTGCTTTTCCTGCCCGTCTCCGCCTCGCAGCGGTTCCACGCGAAGATGTGCATCGACGGCGTGGTGTGGCGCATTGGCGACGCCGCCGGCAGCCTGATTGTCCTCGTTTCGGCAGGCGCTGCGGGCCTGTCGGCAGTCGATGTCGGCTGGCTCAACCTGCTGCTGATTGGCGTCTGGCTCGCATCCGCCTACCTCGTCTACGTGCGATACGTTCGAAACCTCGCCGACTCCGTCCATCAGCACCGGCTCGACACCGAGCGCGCGTCGGCGCCGGTCATCGACCGGTCGATGAACGAGCTCATCGCGTCGAAGCTGGCGGCATCGGAGCCGAACGATGTCCTCTACGGGATGTCGCTCCTCGAGGTGAGCCAGGGGAGGAAGACGCACCCGGCCGTCCGCACTCTTCTCCAGCACGACTCCCCGGAGGTTCGTGCCCGGGCGGTGGGCATACTCGGCGAGGCGCGCGACCTGTCGGTGCTGTCCGCGATAGAGGCGATGCTGAACGACAAGGACGTCCGGGTGAGGACGGAGGCGCTCCTCTACCTCGCCCACAACAGCAACATCGACCCCCTGGCCCGGATAGACGAGCTCGGCAACTTCGAGGACTTCTCGATACGTTCGGCGATGGTCGCTTTCCTGGCGCGCCGAGGCCCGACGCAGAACCTGGACGCCGCGTCGCTACTCCTCGACAGCATGGTCACCGAGGGCGGACCCGGGGGTGCCCGGACCCGCCTCGAGGCCGCGCGCCTCATCGCGATCTTGCCGAACTGCTTCGAGCCGCAGCTGGCGGCACTCCTCGAGGACCCGGAGCCGGAGGTCGTGCGGCAGGCCATCAGGGCCGCTGGCCGGCTCTGCCGCCGGAGGTTCATGGAGCGCCTCATCCACTTCCTGGGCGACCCGGAGTTCGCCACGGACGGCGCGGAGGCGCTGGCGCAGTGCGGGGACCGGGTGGTTGGGACGCTGCGCGACCACCTGGTGGACGACGAGGTGCCGATCCGACTGAGACGGGAGATTCCGGCGGTCCTCGCGCGGATCGGCTCGCAGGCCGCAATGGCCGCGCTGATGGAGAACCTGATAACCGCGGACGCGGTCCTGAGATCGCGTATTGTCAGCGGCCTGGGACGGCTGACCGAGAGGCACCCGGAGTACCAGGTGGATCGGCAGGCCATCGAGACCGCCCTGGTGGCGGAGGCGATGGGGCACTACCGTTCCTACGAGATACTTGCCACGCTCGGTGCGCCTGCCGGCGAGCTCGACGATCCGGTGACGCATGGCCTTCGCGAGTCGATGAAGCAGGAGCTGGAGCGCATATTCCGGCTCCTGGAGATGCTCTCGCCGGAGCAGGACGTCAGGAGCGCCTACGTCGGAGTGCAGTCCGACAACCCGGTGATCCACGACAAGGCACTGGAGCTCCTCGACAACGTGCTTCGGCCGCAGCTCCGTGCTCTCCTAGTCCCGCTCTGCGACAGCGAGGTATCCACCGCAGAGCGGATGGAACTTGCCAGGCGCATGCTCGGCTCGAACCTCGGCAGCCGCGAAGAAGCTGTCGCGGCCCTCATCTACAGCGAAGACCCGTGGCTGAAGGCCTGCGCGGCCTACTCGATCGGGGCGCTGGGCCTGACCTCGTTGGAGCGCGAGCTGGACAAGTGGCTCGACGATCCGGACCCGCTGCTGCGTGAGACCGCGCGTCACTCCAAGGCGCAGCTTGGAGGTCAGGCGGCGCAGCCGAAGAAGGCACAGGGGTCGGGGATCAGGGACCGGGGATCGGAGGGGCCGCAACCGGCCCCCGAATCCACGACGTACCGTCTAGGGCATACAATCTGAACTCCAGTCACTGTCCCGAATAGGGCACTCCCTTCTTGATCCAGTCCGGCGCCGGCGCCCCCTTCAGGTAGTGGTCGAAGAACTCCTTCATCTTGATTGCGTAGTCGAGCTTGTTCGGGTACTTCTGCACGTGGTGGGGTTCGCCGCGGTACTGGAGGAAGATGGCCTCCTTCCCGAGCCTCCTGAGCGCGAGGTAGAGCTCGATCGACTGGTACCACGGCACCGCCCCGTCCTCGTCGCCGTGCTCGATGAGGAGCGGCGTCGTCACGCGATCGGCGAAGAAGACCGGCGAATTCTCGATGTAGCGCTCCGGGTATTCCCAGAGGCTGCCGCCGATCCGGCTTTGTCCCTTCTCGTACTGATGCTGACGGGCGATTCCCGACTCCCACCGGATGCCGCTGTAGGCGCTCGTCATGTTCGCGACGGGCGCGCCCGTGACGGCGGCCGCGAACATCTTCGTCTGGGTCACGAGGTACGCCGTCCCGTAGCCGCCCCACGAGTGGCCGTGCAGGCCCAGCGCCTTCGGGTCGGCTATGCCCATGTCGACCAGCTTCTGCACGCCCGGCAGCAGGCATCGCAGGATCGACGGCCCCGGGCGGCCCGGCTCGAAGACGATGTCGGGCAGGAAGATCGCGTAGCCGGCGCCGGCATAGAGCGGGAACGATGGCCGGTGGTTGACGACGGTCTCGTTCCACTCGTAAAGGCGGTTCGACTGCAGCTCGTAGAAGTAGGTGATGACTGGGTAGCGCGTCCCTTCCTTGTAGTTGGCTGGCTTTATGAGAACACCCTGGAGCGGGAGGCCGTCGAGGCTCGTCCAGCTGACGAGCTCGGCCTTCCCGAAGTCGAACTGCTCGACCTGCGGGTTGGCGGTCGAAACCTTGACCGGCTTGCTGAATGCCGGGTCGCTGACCCAGAGGTCGGGGAACTCGCCGTAAGCCTCGCGCGTGAAGAGCAGGGTGTCAGCCTTGCCGGCCTTCGCGAGCACGCGGAACCTCTTCGGCTCGTGGATGCGCTTGACGATGCCGGGCTTGCCGGCGGTGGCGGCGTAGAAGCCGAACGTCTTCTCGAGGTCGTGGTACGACGAGAGGAGCAGCGGCGCGCCGGACTTGATGGATGATTCGTCGCGGTCCGTGGACACCACGCGGAACTGGAGCGCCTGGCGGCGCCCGTCCCCGTTCGTGATGCAGAGCGGCTGGCCGCCCGCCGCCGGTATCTGCCAGATGTCGAACCTGTCGTAGACGAGGATTGCTGCGCCTTCGTCGACCCACCCGCCGAGGCCGTGCGCCGGCGGCGTGCTGGGGGTGTCGTGGGTCTCGTCGGTCAGCGGCACCTTGATGCCCTCGGTCACGTTGCGCGAGGTGCCCGCCATGACGTCGAAGATGTGCCAGTTGGAGTCCTTGAAGAAGGCGACGAAGCGGCCGTCGGGCGACATGCTCGCGCGGCCTTCGAGTTTCTCGAGGATCTTCTTCTTCGCGCCGGTCGCGAGGTCGACGATGTAGACGTCGCGCCCGCTGTCGCCCCATGTCGAGGCGATCGCGTACGGGACGTCCGACGTCGCTAGAGCCACGCGCGGGTTCTCGGGAACCTCGACCTCGGGGACATCCAGCGATGCGAGCGGTACGACCTTGCCCGATTCGACGTGCAGTACGGCGCGGTAGGTGCGGTCCTTCTCGCGGTTCCAGTTCTTCTTCTGGGCCGAATTGATTCGCGGGTCCTTCCAGTGCCAGATGTCGAGCTCGACCTTCTGAAGGAGTGCCGCCTCGTCGTAGGGGTCGACCGCCGCGTCAGGTTTGGATGCCGGCTTGGCGGCAGTGTTCGCCTCGGGCTCGCCGGGCTTGAAGCCGAAGAAGAGGCGTTTACCGTCGCGGCTCCAGGCGAGGTTGTTGGTGAACGGGAGCGTCCAGCCGGACGGCGCCGCCTTGGGGGCCACCGCCTCACGGCCCTTTCTTGCGACCGGGTCCCACGTCCAGACCGAAGCCGGGCCGGGCTTCCCGACCTCGCGCTCGAGCGCGGCGACGAACGCGAGGGCGCTGCCGTCGCGCGTCCAGGAGAGGTTCGCGTAGCTCGCTGCTTCGGCCTGCGTGATTGGCGTCGGCGTGGCGGGGTCCTTCAGGTCGCGCACGAACACGCCGTTGCCCTTGGCCGTCGCCTCGGAGACGGAGTAGGCGACGACGCGCGACGCCGGGTCGAAGGCGAAGCCGGATACGTTGGGGATGTCGGTATCGGTGCCGGTGTCGAGCTGTCGGAGCTTGAGCGTTCCTCCGACCTTCCGCTCCTTGGCGGACTCGGCGCTGCCTGCTGATTGTCCGGCCTCGGTCGTTTCGGCGCTCTCGTCGAGGGTCGAAGGTCCGGGCTCGCTTTCCGGTTCGGTCGTAGGCTTGTCGGTCTTCTTCGACGGCGGCGGCGCCAGGTGGATTGCAACGAAGCGCGAGTCGTCCGAGAAGGCGAAGCGATCGACGTCAGCGAACTCCGTGACGGCCCCCGTCTCGACGTTGACGAGCGCCATCGCGTTCTTCGGCCGCTCGCGGCCTGCCTTTTCCGTGGCTGCGAACGACGGCCTCACGACCATGCCGACCCAACGGCCGTCCTTCGAGATCGCGGGCTGCGATCCGCGGGGGACGGTTATCACCTTGCCGGTGGGAACGACGTGGATGAAGCCCTCGCCGTTGCCGCGGTCCGGCTGCGCGCCGTAGGCGACGATGCGTCCGTCGTCCGAGATGACTGGGTTCTGGATGGCGCGGAACCTCATCAGGTCCTGGAAGGTGACGGCGCGCTTTCCCTGCGCCGCCGCCGACGCGGCGAGCGCCATGGAAGCGACCAACGCCATCAGCAGGGCGGCCTGCCGGCTGCGCGAGTGTGCCGAATGCCTCATGTCTGCTACCTTCGTTCGCGGGGGACGCGGTCAACGGGAGGGGCAATTATATCGGAGGGCCGCCTTGCCCGGCGTCAGGCGAGCACGTCCAGGCCCTCGACGGCCTTTCAGGGCCGCGTCGGTCTGGTTCGTCCTGAAGATCGTTGCTGCGGTTGAGGGACGGCGTTCAGCGCCAGCTCCACGCCTTGTTCCGCGCTGCTTTCTCGAGGCCGATGCGAGCGCCGGGCGGCTCGATGACGGAGCCGGCCGGCGGCAGCTGCCGTGGTAAGATCAAGGACCCTGCCACTTGCGGAGAGATGACCGAGTGGCTGAAGGTGCACGCTTGGAAAGCGTGTGTAGGGGAAACCCTACCGAGGGTTCGAATCCCTCTCTCTCCGCCAGCCTTCGCTCGCCTTCGGCGAGCTTCGGCCAGGCTTCGCCGAAGTCAAGTGCGAAGGCTGGTTCCGGATCAATCGCTCGCCTTCGGCGCGATCCTCTCCTCGGCAAGCTTAGGCTGGGCTTCGCCCAGTCGCCGAAGTCAAGTGCGGAGGCTGTTCCGCCGTAGCGACGAAGTCGCGAAGGCGGACTACCGACTCGCTGTCGCGATCTCGTCCCGCGCGTCTCCAGAGTGTCTCCACGCTTGTGACGTTTGTCGAGCAGTTCGACCGCCGCCCCGAGCGCCGCGGGGCTCAGGTGCACGTGCCTCTGCTCAGGTCCGTCGGCGCCGTGTCGGCCCTCTCGGCGAACTACCGCCGGGCTCGAGGGTTGCACCGGTCCGGCCGTAAGCCTACACTCACTTCCCGTGACCGAGATTCTCCTCGCCATCGACGTCGCGCTCCTCGTCATCTTGGTCGTCCTCGTGTCCGTCGCCTTGTTGCGCCGGCCTCGCGTGGACCTCTCCGCCCTCGAAGCGCGCCTGCGGGCCATCGAAGACGCAGAGGAGCGCGCCGGGCGGGCGCTCCGCGACGAGATGGCGCGGAGCAGGGCGGAGTCGGCAGCGACGGGCGCCGCGCTCCGGCAGGAAGTGCTGGCGACGGTTGCCCGTATGGGCGAGCTCCTGGGGACCGCCGTGTCGAGCGTGTCCGAAGTGCAGAAGGACGGCCTCGAGTCGTTCGGCCGGCAGCTGCACGCCCTGACCGAGTCGAACGAGCGGAAGCTGGAAGCGGTGCGGACCGCCGTCGAGGACCGCCTGCGCTCCCTCCAGGAAGACAACGCCGCCCGCCTGGAACAGGTGCGCGTCACCGTCGACGAGCGGTTGCAGGGGACGCTGGAGGCCCGGTTGAGCGAGTCGTTCCGCGCCGTGAGCGAACGGCTCGAGCAGGTGCACCGGGGACTCGGCGAGATGCAGGCGCTGGCGTCGGGCGTGGGCGACCTGAAGCGGGTGCTCACGAACGTCAAGACGCGCGGCACGTGGGGAGAAGTGCAGCTGGGCGCACTGCTCGAGCAGGTGCTGACTCCGGACCAGTACGAGTCGAACGTCGCCACCTGCGAGGGGAGCGGTGAGCGCGTGGAGTTCGCCATCCGCCTGCCTGGACGCGACGGGTCGGACCGGCCGGTGTGGCTTCCCATCGACGCCAAGTTTCCACTGGAGGACTACCAGCGGCTGTTGGAGGCGGCAGACCGCGGGGACGGAGAGGGCGTGGAACAGGCCAGTCGTCAGCTGGAAGCGCGCGTCAGGTCGTTCGCGCGCGACATCCGCACGAAGTACCTCGACCCGCCGCATACCACCGATTTCGCGATCCTCTACCTGCCGACGGAGGGCCTCTACGCCGAAGTGCTCCGGCGACCGGGACTGACCGATGCGCTGCAGCGCGACGCCCGCGTGGTCGCTGCCGGTCCCACGACGATATGGGCGATCCTCAACAGCCTGCAGATGGGATTCCGCACCCTCGCAATCGAGAAGCGCTCGAGCGAGGTGTGGGCCGTGCTGGGCGCTGTGAAGACTCACTTCGGCAGGTTCGGCGAGCTGCTGAGCGGCGTGCAGAAGAAGCTGCAGGAGGCCACCAACAAGATGGACGGTGTGGCGCGGCAGAGCCGGAGCATCGAGCGGAAGCTGCGAGAGGTTCAGGAGCTGCCGCCGGCCTGTGCCGCCGGCATCTTGAGCCTCGAGTCTCCGGCAATACCGGACGCTCTCGACGCAGACGAGGATGATAGGCAGCCCACGTAGGGCCTTGCGAAGTTCCCTGGACGCGTGCGAAAGCCTCACGCAGCGCCGCGGGTTGCGGGTGGTTTTTCGAACCCGCTCGAGGAGGATGGAGCCGGCGCTGGCAAAAACGTCTGGGAAGGCCGGTGTCGGCGCCCCCGCCGGGTCGAAGCGAGCGATAATCTGCGGTCATGGACTTCCTGCAGCCGACGACGCTCGGCCGTACTGGACTCCGGGTAGGTCGCCTCGGGATCGCCTCGGGCTACTGGGCGCCGCCCGAAGCCATCGAGCTGGCCTTCGAACGCGGGTGCAACTACATCACCTGGGGGACGTTCATCAGGGGCCGTTCGCCCCATGCCCGCGAAGCGATACGGCGCATCGTCGCCAACGGGCAGCGGGACCGCCTGGTCCTCTCGATGTTCAGCTACGCGCACATGCCGTGGCTGACCGAGGCGATGTTCGCGCGCGGGCTGAAGGCGCTCGGGATCGAGCGTGCGGACGTGCTCGTTCTCGGCTACTTCAGCCGGCCTCCCGGCCGGCGCATCATCGACGGCGCGCTCCGAATGAAGGAGAAGGGCCTGGTGCGGTTCATCGGCCTGTCGGGGCACAACCGGCGGCTCTTCGGTGAGCTTCGCCGCGAAGGGGTCATCGACGTCTTCCACATCCGCTACAACGCGGTGCACTCGGGCGCCGACCGCGACACCTTCCCGGAGCTGGCGGGCGAGGACCGCGAGCGGCCTGGCGTGGTTGCATTCACGGCCACCGCATGGCGGAAGCTGCTGAACCCGGCGAAGATGCCGGCGGGGGAGGCGCCCCCGACCGCAGCCGACTGCTACCGCTTCGCGCTGAGCAACCCGGCCGTCGACGTCTGCATGGCGGGAGCGCAGTCGCTGGCGCAGATGCGGGAGGATCTCGCCGCGCTCGAGCGGGGGCCGCTCGACCCCGAGGAGATGGCGCGCATGCGCCGTATCGGCGACCACATCTACGGCAAGCCGCGGTGACGCGCCGGTTGAGCGGCACAGGCCGCCGCCTCGACGTGCGCCGACCACCGGGGCGCGAGGCGTTGCGGCACCTGCTGCACCCCCAGTGACCTACCCTGTCACGCCCCCGTGCGACACTCCTGTTGTCGTCGATGGCCTGAAGGGGCCGACCCTTGTGTCGGCCAGGACTGGCCTGCCACGGTTCAGCCGGACTGGAGGGAACAGCGGATGCGATCTCGGAAGACCAACTTGCCAATCTCGCTCGCGCCGAGGGACCGCAGCGCCGAGCGCGTTCTGATGCCCGCCGGCCCGACGGCGCTGACGCGCCGGGATCTGGAGGCGCGCTGCCTGATGCGCCTGGCCCGGCTTCTCGGGCGGGCGGCGATCCGGCGCGCCGAGGACCACGGCCGGCGGTGGAAGCCGGGCGACTTCGACATCGTGATCGTCGAGACGACCCTCGCGCCCGACGCTGTGCTCTACGTGCAGCTCTGGTCCGAGCCCGGCCAGCCCACCATCTGGGAGGTCGGCTCGCGGAGTGCCAACCCGGGCGCCGGCCGGTTCGTGACGACTCGGGTGCGGCGCATCCTTCGCGACATGGGCTTTGCAGCTGACGAGAACGCCGGCAGCTTCCGCAAGCAGGCTCTGATTGCCAACTCGGGCGACGCGCTCTCCGCCGCGAGGGACGTGCTGCGCATCTTCCACGATGCGTTCCGGTACCGCGGGGCGACGCCCCTCGTTGTCCGCGTCTTCGAGTACGAGCGCTCCGGGCGCGCCGTCGTCCACAACCGTTTCACCCCGGAGGACATCGTCAACATCCTCCGGTTCAGGGGGTATGCCGCAGAGGTCGGGATGGGCAGAGAGCGGCAGCCGCTCGTGCTCGTCGACGCCGGCGGTTTCCGCTTCGTCGTCGCGCCGGCGATTCCCTCCGGCGACGGGTGCTTCCACTGCCTCGACGTGACGACGGTCGTCGGGCATGTCGAGGGGGAGACCGAGAGCGCCTGGCTGGCGGCCCTGAACAAGTTGAACGGCCGCTCGCGGGCGGCGAGGGCCTGGGTGGACGAGGACGGCGATGTGCTGGTCGGCGCGAGCGTGATGTGCGTACGCGGCGTGACGGAGGACTACGTGGCGGAGCGGATCGAGGCGTGGCATCGGTCGGCCCTGGAGCTGGTGAACAACCGCCCGGGTCCCGCGCGCGGGGGCGGCCTGGAGGATGGAGGCGAAGGGGAACAGGCCGGGGACGTGTCGGATGACTCTACGGCGCCTCGCCGGAAGCGTCAGACCGAGGTCGTGCACTGATCGCGCTGCGCTGCTCGCGGCCCGGACGGACGCGGGGGACGCGGGTCCTGGTGAGATCGCCTCCCTCGAAGAGCAGTCGAACAGATCCTGCGGCCCGAGGCTCTGCCTCTCGTCGCCGTAAAAGGCCAGGCCGCGGTCGCCGGCCATCTCGGACGAGATCGACGCGAGGTGATCGACCTCGGCGCGGGACCAGGCGGGAAAACGTTCGGCCGCGCGGCGCAGGATCTCGGCGACATCGTGGGTATGCGCCGGCTCGATCGCCGCGAGCCGCAGCGCACCTTTGAGGAACAGCTCCACCGATTCCAGGGCCTCGCGAACCACCGTCGCCCGCAGCCGCCGCTCGAAGGCCAGCTGCACCAGCGCGACTCGTCCGTGCGCCTCGTCGATGTAGCGGCGCCCCATCTCCGACGAGGTCACAGCCGCACCTCCTCGCCGAAGGTGAACCCCGGCCGCAGATCCCAGTACCAGGAGCCGTCGGGAAGCACGACCCTCCGGCTTCCCAGCTCCCGCATGCGCGCCCTCAGCCGCTCGATGACACCGGCAAGAAACGCGTCGCGATCGAACAGCAGGCGCGCGTCCTCGACCATGTCCAGGTACAGGGGACTGTTCACCCGCGCTTCCTCGGGCGTCTTTGTGACCAGGTTCCACTTCACGGCGGGCAGCGACCGGGCGGTGCGCGCGTAGATCTCCAGCAGCTCGCGGCGGCGGGCGCTGAGAGACCGCGGAAAACCTCCCGCAACCACGAGGACGTCGATGTCCGAGGTCTCGGTCGCCTCGCCGCGGGCGACGGAGCCGAACAGCACGATCGACACGAGGCGCGACCCGAGCCCGGCAACCCACGCATCGGTCGCGGCAGCGAGCGCGTTGCGGATGGGACCTGGAACCGGGGCGGCCAGCGCGCTCAACCCTTCGGAACCCGGCACCGGCCGATTACACGACGGCCGAAAGAACCAGGGCGCGCTCTCGACGAGCCGGCCTTCCGGCCCGCACATCATCAGGAGAAGGGACTGGTGCGGCTCATCGGCCTGTCGGGGCACAACCGGCGGCTCTTCAGTGAGCCCCGCAGCGCGCGGAGGAAGTGGGCGTGAGGAGCCGGACGCATGGAGGCGCGTTCCGGACTCATGCGCGTTCGTTGTCCGAGTCAGGAACGAATGCTTCCCTTATCCGGTCGCGATCGACAGGGACGAAGTGGTCGCGCGCCTGCCAGAGGCGGGCCGCGGCCGGCAGGCGAAGGTAGATGGCCGCCCCCACCGAGAGGCTTCGCTCCTTGTTGCGCGGCCATGAGAGCTCGAGCGCCAGCGAGTCCAGCGCTGCCACCTGGAGCCGCGTCCGGCAGGCCCACCGTTGAACGTGCTCGGCGGAGGCGAGGAAGTCGCGCTTGCTGTTGTTGCACGCCGGGTGCGCGACCACCAGGTTGTCGAGCCCATCGTCCCGATACCGCGACCACGGGATGAAGTGGTCCACGTCGGCCGCGGCGGCGATTCGGCCGTCACAGTAGAAGCAGCGGTTCTCCTGGAGTTCGCGCAGCGGCTGGCGGACCGGGTCCAGCGGGATGCGTTCGGCGCCGAAGAGGAACTGCTCCAGTTCGGCCTCGGGAAGCGCGTTCATGCGCGCGACCATGACCGCCCACTTCCGGTAGAAGAGCGGGCGCAGGATGCCGTTGAGGCGCACGAGCTGCTCGGCTACTCCCGGCCGGAGCAGGAGCCGGTTGTCGAAGTTCGTCGTCGCGCCTCGCTGATAGCCACTGACATCCGAGCGGCGCACCTCCTGCGTCCAGTTGTACTCGTAGAGGAAACGCTCCTCCTTCCGCCCGAGCACCTGGAGGCGCGGTATCGGCATCTCGATGAGCTTCCACTCGACGAAGTCGAGCAGGCTGCCGAACTCGACCGAGTGCTCGCGGCGCGCGCGATGCGGCGTGTCGGTGGCGGCGTCCGCCCATCGTTCGCGCGCTCGCGCGATCCGCCAGACGATCTCCGCCTGTTCGCCCCTGGCGCCTCCCTGCCTGAGCGTTCCGACGCCGGCGAACGGACTCACCTGGTTCCAGTACAGCTCGACCACCTTCTCCGCGAGCTGGCGCGTGGTCAGCGACTCCGGCGGGATTCCCTTGACGGAGGTCTTCTCGATGCACAGGTCCAGGATGGCGGTGAAGAGGGCGAACTTGTAGGTCGCCGAGAACCCGCCCTGCCCCAGGATGGCAAGGACGCGTTCGGCGAGGGCGATGGCATCCTGGTCGCGCTGACTCAACTGGCGCTCCAGTAGTCGGCACGATCCGGAATGACCCGGCGCACGCCGCCGCGAGGGTCGGCAACGTCTCCGTGGTAGCGTGGAATCACGTGGACGTGGACGTGGGCCACCGTCTGGCCCGCCGCCTGACCGACATTCACTCCGATGTTGAATCCAGCCGGCGAGTGCGCCCGTTCGAGTGCGTTCTTCACAACCGGCAGCAGCTCCCAGAGCGCCTGCTGTTCCTCGCGACTCAGGGCGAACAGGTCCGCCACGTGCCGGCGGGGGACGATCAGCGTGTGTCCGGGGCTCACCGGGTAGCCGTCGTAGAACGCGACCGCCCTGGTGTTCTCGCACACGAGCGCCCCGTCGCGGGCCCGTTGGCAGAGAGGGCAGGCCGGTTCCACGGGCGCCATGGTACATCCGCACTGGCCGGCTGAAAACAAGAGCGGATCGAGCATCCTGCGCAAGACGTCGGACGAGGGTGGTTCGGGCGATGGCGACGTCATGACGGCGGCTCTCCGTCGTCTTGTCGGTTTCCGACAGTATTCCGCCCGAGATCGTCCGTTGCGACCTCCCTTGTCACACTCGCCCTCCAGAGTCTCCAAAGCGCCAGGCCTTGTCCGCAGCTTCTCTGAGGTTTTGTGCAACTCCGGCACGGCTGAGGCTTGACAGCCCGAGAGAGCCGCGCCAGTATCGATGCGCTGCCACTCGATGCAATCGTTCTATCCCCTCGCAAGCGGGTGGAAGACCAACCTGCCCCCCGCGGGTTCCGACTTTTTGAGATGATATACGGCCATGGACGACCAGTCGGGGCCGCGGTACTCGGAGCGCTGGCACTCCGTCGAGGAGGTCACGGCCCATCTTGATGTGGCAGGCGACACGGTCTACCGCCGGATCGAGTGCAAGGGCTTGTCCGCTCACCGTATCGGCATGTTGTCGAAGTTCAAGCTGCCCGAAGTAGGTGACTGGGTACGCTCCGGCGCCCCCAACCGGGAACACATAGAAAGGACCCGCCGGAGGAGGGTCCCCAAATCATGACGACGCGTGGCTTCGGGCAGCCCGAGCGAAAGACCACGGCATGGCCTTACACCTCCCGCCTGCAGAAGGGCGGAGCGCTGCTCGAGGACATGAGGCACTTGGTGCGCCATTGGAACGAGGATCCGGCACGAGCGCAGCGGGACGCCGGGATACGAAGCAACATCCTGAACAAGGGGACCCGCAACCGGCTCACCGACGTGTACCAGCGGGCGTTTCTGCCGCGCTTCGTCAACGGGCCCATTCCGAATGCCTGGCGGCTGGTCCGCGCTCTCGAGGACGCCAACGCCTCCGCTGCCGTCCTCCGTCCGGTTTACTACTGGATCACCGCATCAGCCGAACCCCTCCTGGGGGACTTCTGCCGGGACGTGCTCTATCCTCGCCGGGCTGATGCCCGCATACGTGTCGATACGACACTGGTTCTCTCCTGGCTGAACGATCAGGGGTGTCCCTGGTCGCCCGATGTTGCCACCCGCGTGGCCCGCGGCGTTCTGGCGGCGCTGCGGGATTTCGGCACCCTCCAGGGGCGCGCGCGAAAGCGCCTTGCGGACCCGGCGCCCCCGCTGCGGAGCTTCGCCTTCATCGCCTTTTGCCTGCGTCGTCACGGGACAACCAGCCGGGAACTCCTGGTTCACCGGGACTGGCAGTTGTTCCTGTTGTCCCCCGAAGACGTGGAGCGGCTGTTCCTCCACGCACATCAGGACCGATTGCTCGAGTACCATGCCGCCGGCAGCGTGATCCAGATTCACTTCCCGACCGATTCCGTGGAGGAGTACGCCCGTGTTGTCGCTCGATGAACGTCTTGCGCTCCTTCAAGCCGACCTGTTGGCTGACCCACCCGCATTCATCATGGCCCGGGAGCTGCCGTTCGCCATCTTCCGTTACGACCCCCACACCACGGAGGAATCCGAATGGCTGGTCCGCCGCAAGGTCCAACTTCTGGCGACACAGATCCAGAACGAGACCCAACAGCCGGCCGTGATCTTGTCTCTGGCCGAGCTGTTCTGGCGCTCCATCGAAGAGTCTGAAGAGATCGAGACCCTATACGCTCTGGAACGCGAGCATTCCTTCTCCGTATCCGAGAGGCAGGTCCATCAATACCTGTCCGATCCGGACTTCCGCCCGCTTTGCGACTTGCTGCGGGAGGAGGAGAGACGCCTCCCGAAGAACACACGAGTCTTGTTCCTGGTACACGCTACCGTCTTTGCCCCCAGCGCCTATCGCATCTCCTCGCTCTTCGAGCAACTGCACCGCTCCTTCCACACGCCTGCCGTTCTCTTCTATCCAGGCTCGTGGAACCACACGCTCAATTACATGGGGCTGCGATCCGACGACCAGACGCTAGGGAGCTACCGCGTGAAGATTTACGGGAGAGACTCATGACCAGAATCGCCGAGTTGCTCGACCGCGACTTCAGCCGGCCGATCGAAGAGATCATCAAGGTCAACAACGATGACGAAGACACCGTCTACACCGAACTGACCGAGTACGTCGCCACCGACCGCATCAAGGCGGAGTACGAACGGCTGTTCGCAGCCATGGCCGCCGCGCCCGGCTCCCCGAACGAAGGCGTGGGCGTCTGGATCTCCGGTTTCTTCGGCTCGGGCAAGTCGTCTTTCGCCAAGAATCTCGGCTATGTCCTCGCGAACCGCCCGGTGCGCCAGACGCCGGCGAGCGAGCTCTTTCTCAAGCAAGTGGATTCCCACCGTCTGGGCGAGTACGTCGAATTCCTCAACAAGGCTGTCCCATATGAGGTCTTCATGTTCGACGTGCAGGTGGACCTCTCGGTCCAAACCAGCGCGGAGCAGATCGCGGAGGTCATGTACCGAGTGCTGCTCCGCAGCTTGGACTATGCCGAAGACTACGACATCGCCGAGCTCGAAATCGAACTCGAAGCCGAAGCGAAACTCGACGGCTTTCAGCGAGTCTGCCGTGAGATCTACAAGGACGACTGGCGCCGCATTCGCAAGGGCAGCCAGAAGTACGCTCGCGCCAGCGCGCTCTTGCACGAACTCGATCGGAAGACCTACGCCTCCTCGGACACTTGGCTGGAGATCGTCAAGCACCGCCCTTCGCGCCGGCTCAGCGTCAAGGACGTTGTCGATCGTTCGTTCGAACTTTGCGCGCGCCGGCGTCCGGGCAAAGCGTTCGCCTTCGTCGTCGATGAAATGGGCCAGTACGTTGCCCGAAGCGGCGAACGGCTGGAGAACCTCCGCGCGGTCGTCGAGCAGTTCGGGAAGGAGAGCCTCAACCGGCTCAAGGCCCGCACCATCTCCGGTCCTGCCTGGATGATCGTGACGGCGCAGGAAAAACTGCAGGACGTCTACAACTACCTGGCGACGGGGCGCATCGATCTGCCCAAGCTTCAGGACCGCTTCAAGTATCAGATCGATCTTTCCCCTGCCGACATTCGCGAGGTGGCCACGCGCCGCGTCCTTCGCAAGAAGCCTTCGCGGGAATCGATCCTCCGCAAGCTATTCCAGGACCACGGTGCAACGCTTCTGCAAAGCGTCAAGCTCGAGAAGTCCTCGCGCCGGACCGATTTCGACGAGGAAGCATTCGTCCAGTTCTATCCCTACCTGCCGCACCTGATCGATCTCTCGATCGACATCATGACCGGCATCCGCCTCCAGCCGCACACGCCCAAGCACCTGGGCGGCAGCAACCGCACCATCATCAAGCAGTCCTTCGAGATGCTGGTCTCCGACCGCACCCGGCTCGCCGACGCGCCCCTCGGCACGCTGGTGAGCATCGACAAGATCTACGAGTTGGTGGAAGGCAACATCCCATCGGAGAAGCAGAAGGACATCCTCGACGTTCGGCAGCGTTTCGACTCGGACATGGATTACCCGGGCCTGGCCTCGCGTGTGGCCAAGGCGATCTGCCTCATGGAGTTCGCCCGCACGGACCTGCCCCGGACCACCAGGAACATCGCGGCCCTGCTCGTGCAGCATGTCACCGAGGCCCCTCCGGTTCTGGCCGTCGCTTCCCTCCTCGAACGGCTGAAGCAATCCCAGTTCGTGCGCGAAACCGAGGACGGCTGGAAGCTCCAGACGGCCCACGAAAAGAACTGGGAGCAGGAGAAGCGCGGCCAGGGCGCCCCCAATCGCAATGAACGCGCGGAGATCCTCCGGGGCGCCCTCAGAGAGGTTTTCGAAAACGCCAAAGCGCTCCGCGTCCACTACAGGAACCTGCGGAGCTTCGACCTGGCGATCCTGCTCGACGGCCAGAGCGTGACGGCGCCGGGGAAGACCGCTCGCATCCCTGTTCATCTCAGCGCCGTGTACGAAAGTGAAGACTTCCCCAAGCGTTGCGGAACAGTCGGCACTGAAAGCCTCGAGCAGGCCAACCGCGACGCCGTCCACTGGGTGTTCCCGCTCACGCGGCAGACCGAGACCCTCATCGAGGACTTCCACGCTTCGCGGCGCATGATCGCCAAGTACGAACACGCCGCGTCACAGCAGCACCTGCGCGAAGGCGACCGCGCCCTGCTCGAGGCGGAGCGCACCCAGCGCGACCGCCTCAGCGCCCAGTTGCTCACCACGCTCGAGAAGAACCTGGAAGCCGGCGCCGGATTCTTCCGCGGCCTGCGCTTCGAGGCGGGCGACCTCGGCAAGGACCTCGCCTCGATGATGCGCGCACTGGCGGAGAAGGCGATTCCCGATCTCTACCCCAAGCTCGAGATGGGCTCGCGCGAGGTGGACGGCAGTGAAGCCGAGGAGTTCCTCAAGCAGACCAACCTGGGCGCCCTGCCGCCACTGTTCCACGCGGGCCAGAAAGGCCTGCATCTGGTCACGAAAGAGGGCGGCCGCTTCGTCCCCAACGCCAGAGCGGAGATCGCGCAGGAGATTCTCACTAACCTGAAACGCGAGCATTCCTACGGCGAGAAGGTCACGGGCGCGAAGCTCCTCGACCAGTTCGGCGGAGTCGGCTACGGATGGTCGCCTGACGTCATTCGGCTGGTCGTAGCCGTTCTCTTCCGCGCGGGCTCGATCGAAGTCGCCTACCAGGGGCGCCGCTATCGCAACTATCAGGAGCCCCAGGCGCGCACGCCGCTCGTGACGCTGCCCGCCTTCCGCTCGGCGAGTTTCTCGCCGCGCGAATCCATCGACCTGAAGACGCTTACCAAGGCCGTCCAGGAGCTGGAAGCCATGGTGGGGCATGAGGTGGATGTCGAGGAGTCCGCCATCGCCGAGGAGTTCCGCAAGCTCGCCCGCGCCGAGCGCGAGCAGGCCCTTCCGGCCCTCGCCCAGGTGCGTGCCCACGGGCTGCCTCTGGCGCCGCCGCTGGGTGAATACGTCGAGAGCCTCGACGCCGTCCTGGCCAGCCAGTCGGACGACTGCGTGCGAATGCTCGCGGGCGAAGGCAGGAGTTTCCGCGAACAGCGGGAGCAGGTGCAGCGGATCCGGGCCTTTCTGACCGACCAGAACATCGAGGTCATCCGGCGCGCCCGCGTGGTCCTTCGCGAGCAAGCGCCCCTGCTGGCCCGCTCATTAGGCCGGCAGGTTCCGGAAGCGGAAACCATCAGGACGCTGCTCGCCGATGCCGAAATCGTCGCCCACGCGGGCGAACTCCGGCAGGCGGCGGAAACCGTCGATTCCGCCTACCGGGCTCGCTTTGCGGATAGACACCACGAGCGGCTGACCAAGTTCCAGGAGTCGATGGAGCGGATCCGCGCGAGCGCCGACTATCGCGCCCTCGACGCCGAAGAGGCCGAGGCCGCGCTGGCGCCGCTCGCCCGCCGCGCCGTCGAGACCTTCGAACTTGCTCCGTTCACGGCGGCCGACGCCGCCACCGGCGCGACGCTCGCCACCCTGGAAGGGGACCTCGAACTCCTCCAGCCGCTCGAAGCCGGCGCCCTGGCGCGCCTGGCGCAGCTTCGCGAAGCAAAGCGCGAGTCAGACGAAGCCGTGGAGGTCATCCGGCTCGGCGACTTCCTGCCCAAGACCCAGCCGCTCTCGGATTTCACCGACGAGGAGATCGAAGCGGCGCTCGACAAGCTGCGGCAGAAGCTCTATGCCCTGCGCGAACTGAAGCGACGGGCGCTATGGGACTAGGCCAATGACGCCGCGCCAGATCTTCGAAGACAGCTTCCGCATCGCCGAGCTGCTGATCCACGTCTACCGGCTGCTCGAAAACGACGGTCTGAGGACGGGAGGCGAACTCGTGGACTCCCTCCGGAAGCTGCTCGCATGCGAGCGCGACGAACAGCTCCAGTTGATCGTGAACGCCGCCTTCCTGGGCTGCATCCGGGAATCGGCCAACGTGCCCGGCGCGCAGCTCCGGCCGCAGTCGCTCCAGAACCTGCTCCGGCAGGCAGTGGTCTCCGGTTGCACGGCCTACGAGACCTACTTGTCCACGCTGCTCGCGGAGCATGTCCTCACGGTGATCGAAGTGCGCCAGCACGACTTCTTCCCCGCCGACCAGGAGGTCGTCAAGTACTTCGCGGAGATGTCCTTGGGCATCCACGAGGCCTTCCGGTTGCTCAATCAGGCGGACCGGGCGTTGTTTCTCCGCAACAAGATCGTGACGTTCGTGCAGAAGAAGAACCTCGGCTCGGTGGCCGGCCTCAAGACGGTCGGGTTGCTGCTGGGCGTCGCCGATCCCTGGAACACTCTGGCGGCGCACCTTGGTCGGGAACGCAAGGAACTCACGCGAACCATTGCCGACGCCATCGAACGCCGCAACGCGATCGTCCACAAAGCCGACCGCGATCTGACCAGCGAGAACCTGGAGAAGCAGCCGATCACCTTCGCATGGGCGCAACAGGCTGTGGACACCATCAAGCACGTCTGCCTGGGCTTTGACGAGGTCGTGGCGCAACGAATGAGAGAGCATCAAGCCGAACTGGCCGCGGGGAAACCGGAGACTGCCGATGCCTGATCTTCGAACCTTCACGCTCTGGGCGCGGGAGCTGCTGACGCGCGAGACATCGGACCTCCTTCAACAGGTCTACCGCATCGACCCGCAGACCGGCGCGCGGCTCGCCGTCCCCAACGGGCACCTGCTCGAAACCTCGGCGGAGGCGCAGGCGAACCGGAAGCGGATTGAGCAACTGCTCGACGATGAAGTTGACGCGGGGCTCGACCGCGCCGCCGCGTCGGCCAGGCTGGTAAGGGAGACCGCCTTCACCCACTTGAACCGCCTCGTGGCGTTCAAGCTGCTCGAAGCCCGCAAGCTGGTACGCGGCGTCCTGGCCAGGCGCCATCAGGCCAACGGGTTCCTCATGTGGCTCGCGGACCGCCCGGAAGAAGAGAAGCTCTACAACCAGGGCGACAATCCCAACGACCGCGACGGCTTCGGAGAGGCGCCGCGCGACCGGGCTTACCGCCATTTCCTGCTCTGGCAGTCGGGTGAATTGGCCAAGGAGATTCGGGTACTGTTCGACCCGGACAATGTCCCGAGCCTATTGTTCCCTCGCCCGGGTCCACTCAAGGAGCTGATCGACGCGCTCAACGCCGAGGAACGCGACCCGGACTGGGCGCCGGGCAATGAAGAGACCGTGGGCTGGGTGTACCAGTTCTTCATCACGGACGAAAAGGCAGCCGCCTTTGAAAGGGTCTTCAAGAAGAAAAAGAAGTTCGAAAAGACCGACGTCCCGGCGGCAACGCAGGTCTTCACCCCTCGTTGGGTCGTGCGGTTCCTGGTGGAGAACAGCCTCGGGCGGTCTTGGCTGGGGATGCATCCGGACAGCCACCTGCGGGAGCACCTCGACTACCTGGTCCCTCTTCCCGATGAACAACCCGGTGCGGACCTGAGGCCCGTCAAGGAGATCCGGGTGCTCGACCCCGCTTGCGGCAGCATGCACTTCGGCTTGGTGGCCTTCGACCTGCTGTCGGAGATGTACCGGGAGGAACTCCAATGCGCCGGCAGTCCCGGGTGGCCCCAACAACCCTCGGTGCGGTCCGAAGCGGAGATCCCGGCGGCGATCCTGGCCCACAACCTGTACGGCATCGACATCGACCAGCGTGCGGTGCAGCTTTCCGCCCTCGCGTTGTACCTGAAGGCGAAGTCGGTGAACAGGCAGGCGCGGCTTCGCGACAGCAACCTCGCTTGCGCCGACGTCGCCATCTTCCGCGGCCGGCATTTGAACAAGATCATGGACGAGATGGCTCTCCCGCGCGGCATCACGCGCGATTTGTTCGTCAAGTTCCGGGACAGCCTCGAAGAGTCGGGCCAAATGGGAACGCTGGTGCGGCTGGAAACCCACTTCCAGGACTTCCAAAGCGAGCGCCTGCGCGAGGCCATCGACGCCTACGTCCAGAAGAAGCGGGAGGAAGGAATCGACGAGTCCTACTTCGCCAACGAAACCGGGAAAGGCCTCCGGTTGCTGGAAGCGCTGGAGCGGCGTTACGACGTCGTCGTAACCAACCCGCCATACATGTCGAACCGCAACATGAACTCCCCGATGAGCGAGTTCCTGAAACGGCACTACAAGAAGAGCAAGGGGGATCTCTACTCTGCCTTTATGGAGCGCTGCGCGGAACTGATGGCCTCCGATGGCCGGCTGGCCATGATCACGCAACAGTCCTTCATGTTCATTTCGAGCTTCGAAGACCTGCGGAACCTGCTTCTGGGCCGTTCGTGCATCGAGGCCATGGCGCACGTGGGTCCGCGCGCCTTTGCGGAAGTAACCGGGGAAAAGGTGAACACAACCGCCTTCGTCCTCCGGCGGGAGGCGTTTGAGGCGAAGCGGCGCGAGGCGCGGGGGGTGTATTTCCGGCTGGTGAAGGAGCCGGATGCGGAGGCCAAGCGCGCCGCCTTCGAGCAGGCGCTCGAACGCTACCGCTCGGGCGAGCCCGACCCGCGCGTCTATCTCTACCGCCAGGGCGACTTTGCCGCCATCTCCGGGAGCCCCTGGGTCTACTGGATCACCCCAGGACTGCTTGCCATTTTCCGGAACAACAAGAATATCGGGCATCTAACGCGCACTCATTGCGGCATGACAACCTCGGACAACCAACGGTTCTTGCGGTTTTGGTGGGAGGTTGGTCTTTCATGTACGGGAAGGAATTGCTGCTCGTCAAACGAAGCCATTGAGAGTGGAAAGAGATGGTTCCCCTACATGAAGGGCGGATCGTTTAAGCGGTGGTACGGTAACCAAGATCATGTTGTGAACTGGTTCGACGACGGAGCGGAAATCCTTGAGGCGCCTTCGTTCCCACGTGCGCGAACCGAGTTCTTCCGCCGCGGGGTGACGTGGACCGACCTGACCGCCGGCAAGTTCAGCGCCCGGCTCTCGCCCGGCGGCTTCATCTTCGATGTCAAAGGCTCGTCGGCTTTCCCCGACGACATCCCGTTCATCCTCGGCCTCCTGAACTCTTCCTTCGCGAATTACGCGCTCAATCTGATCAACCCCACCGTCAGCTACCAGGTGGGCGACCTCGCCCGGCTGCCCGTCCCCAAGCACTCCAGCGACCGCCTCCGGCAACTCGTCGAGCAGGCCATCGACCTCGCCCGAAACGACAGTCAAGAAGACGAAACCACCTACGATTTCATCGCTCCGCCCGCCTGGCCCGATGGCGTCGGGCGCGTCACCGCCCGCCACCGGCAACTGGAAGCCGTCGAGAACGAGATCGACGAAGAGGTCTATCGGCTCTACGAGATCTCGCCCGAGGACCGCAGGGCGATCGAAGAAGAACTCGCCGCCGCGCCGGCGGCGGAGGACAACGACGCGGAGGCGGAACGCGAGTCGGGCGAAGAACCGGAGGAAGCCGGGCAGCCGTCGCTCACCGAAGAGGAACTCGCCCAGCGCTGGGTGAGCTACGCCTTGGGTCTCGCGCTGGGCCGCTTCGCGCCCGGCGAGCCGGAGGGACCCGGGCGCGGCGACTTCCCCCCCGAGGTTGCAGCGCGCCTCAAGGAACTCATCGACCCCGACGGCGCCATGGTGCTCCAGCGCGACCACCCCGACGACCTCGCCGCGCGCGTCATTCAAATCCTCGCCGCCATCCATGGCGAGCGCGAGGCGGCGCGCTTGATCCAAACGGCCATCGGTGGCAACGGCGAACTGCGCGACCGCCTGGAGAACTACCTGCTGGGGCCGTTCTTCAAGGCGCACGTCAAGCAGTACCGCAAGCGGCCCATCTACTGGCTGCTCCAGTCGCCGAAGCAGTCCTTCAGCGTCTACCTGTTCCACGAACGCGCGACGGACCAGACGCTGGCGCTCATCCAGGGCAAGCGCTATCTGGGCGGGCGGATCTTCCAGGTGAAACAGCAGCTCGAGGAAGCCAACCGCCGCGAAGCATCGAGCGATGGTCGCGAAAAGGCGCGGTGGCGCAAGCTGGCCCAGGACCTGGCCGATCTCGAAGCTTTCGACAAAGCAATTACGGAGACCAACAGCGAGTCGATCGTCGACGCCCAGGGCCGGCCGGCGGCGGCGCGCTGGGCGCCAGAGTTCGACGACGGCGTGCTGCTCAACGCCGCGCCGCTCTACCGGTTGACCCCCGCCTGGAAGAAGGCCGATCCAAAGCTCGACCTGGCGAAGGCGTGGCAGGCATTGAAGAAAGGCGAGTACCCGTGGGCCAAGACGGCCATGCGCTACTGGCCGCGAGAGACCTTGGAGGCGTGCCGCGAGAACCGGAGTTACCGGATTGCGCACGGGCTGGAGTAGACGATGGGAGTGATCACCGAAGCCCTCACGGACCTCATCGCGGGCTACATCCGCGACCACGGTCTGGTCGTGTGGTTCGACCCGGAGCGGCACTACGAAGACGTCGCGCGCAGTTTGAAAGCCGGCCAGGAGCGAGTGGTCGCGTTTCAGGGCAGCTACTATCAACTGCGGCGGGAAGTAGAGCCGTTTGTCCGTGGGCTCGAGCCGCCGAAGCTGCTCGTGTACCTGCCCGTGGCGTGGGAAGAGGCGCAGGAGCCGCTGGCTGAGTTGCTGGCGTTGGGCTTGGACCTGCGGCCTGGGGTGGCCGGCAACCGCAACACGCGGTTGGCGGTGATCGCCCGCAAGGCGCTCAAAGGGCGCGTGCCGGACGCGCGGCTGGCGGACTTGGACCGGCAGATCGAGCAGGGCGGTTTGACGCTCCACGAGCTCGAGCAGTTGGCCGAGGAAGGCGTCGGCGGGCCGCTGCCCACGACGCTGGCGGTCCTGTTCGGCACGGGGCTGGTGGAGGAGGCGGCGCTCGAGTTTCTGGGGAATCCGCAGCGGGATCAGGAACTGACGGAGCGCAATGGGTTGGCCGATTGGGCGCGCTCGCTCGGCGCGGCGTTTGGCCTGCCCGCTGAAGCGGGCGGCTCGGCCGCGGAGCTGCGCTTCGCGCTCGCCCGGCAGGCGCTGACCAGCGAGCTGGTGGAGGTCCTCGGCGAGGAGGTGCCGGACGCGCTGGCGCGATTGGTGAGTCAAGGCGACCCGGCCGCACGGAAACGCGGCGCGGAGTTGGCGCGCGCCTGGCGCAACCGGCGGGATCTATCTTCGAGCTACCCCGAGCTCGCCGCGGCTGTGGAGAAATCGCTGCACCTGGATTCCATCGACTTCAGGGATGCGGCGCTCGAACGAATCGAGGCGTTTCCGGGGCTGGAGCGCGGGCTTCTGCGCCGGGTGGCGGAAGGGGTCCGGCAGAACCGGGCCGCAGCCGTCGTGGCCGAGTCGCGGCAGCGCGGCTTCTGGGCCGGTCACGACACCGAACTCCAGGCCGAATGGGCGCTGGTGGCGCAGGCGGGCCAATTGCTGCGGCGCGCGGCCGAAATCGAGGCGGAGAGCCGGGCGCGCAGGTTCACCTGGCCGGAGCTGGTCGAGAACCACACTGGCCCGAAGAACTGGGCCGAGCTGGACACGCTCCAGCGGCGGCTCGAGAGGCGCGCGAGCAGCCTCGAATACTCCCTGGCCACCCCGGCGCCGGAGGTGGAGCAACTGGTGACGGTCGCGCGCCAGCGCTACCGGGAGGTGGCCGGCGGCCTGGCGGAGCAGTTCCTGCGTGCCTGGCGCGACGGGGGCTTCGCCATCGCTGGGTACGCGCGGCAGACCGAAGTCTTCGACCGCTTCGTGGCCCCGGAGTTGAACCAGCGACGGACGGTCTACATCCTCGTGGACGCGCTGCGCTGGGAGCTGGCGCGGGAGCTTCCCGAGGTGTTGGGCGGCGCGTTTGAAACGCACACGGAACTGGTGATCGGCACGGCGCCGAGCATCACCGAGGTCGGCATGGCGGCGCTGCTTCCTTCGGCGGCGAGCGGTCTCGAACTGGGCGGCGCAAGCAAGCTGGAGGTACGCCTCCACGGCAGGACGCTCAAGAACCGGGCAGACCGCATGGCCTACCTGAAAGAGAAGGCGGGCGTGCCCGTGGTGGATCTGCGGCTGGAGGATCCGAGGGGTTTCCGCCGCAGGCTGAAGGACCTCGGCGACGGGCCGGCGCTGGTGGTGGTCACCTCGCGGGAGATCGACCAGAGCGGGGAGGAGGAGCTCTCGAGCGCCCGCGAGCAGATGGAGCGCGTGCTGACCCACCTGGGGCTCGCCATGCGCAGGCTGGCCGAAGAAGGATTCGAGCGGTTCGTGATCGCGACGGACCACGGTTATGTCCATGGCGAGGCTTTGGCGGAGAGCGACAAGATCGACCCACCCGGAGGCGAGGCGCTGTTGTGCCATCGGAGAACATGGATTGGCCGGGGCGCGACGTCGGGCGGCGAGTGCCTGTTGACCGAGGTGAACCGCTTCGGCGCGGCTTCGGAGCTGCTGATGGCCGTGCCGTGGAACCTTGCGGCGTTCCGGACGGCTGGACCGACGGCTTACTTCCACGGAGGGCTGTCGCCACAGGAAATCCTGCTCCCGGTAATCGTCGCCAGTCCCACGGCCGTGGCGAAAGGAAAGGGCGCCCGGAGACTGACCTGGGAGATCGCGCTGGGAACCGCGAGGGTCACGGCGCGGTTCCTGAGCGTCAGGATTCAGGCGCGCTCCGGGGGGCTGCTTGACGAGGCATGGCCCCTGGTCCGGGTGGAGGTGCGCGCCGGCGGGGAGGTGTGCGCCGTCCCGGTGAGCGCGACCTACGGATATCAGGAAGCGACGGGCGCGGTGGCGCTGCGGTCCTCGGAAGCCAATCCCGCGGAAACGGAAGCCAATACGGTGGCGTTGATGTTGACGGGGAAGGCGCCGTCGCGCGGCGTGGTCAGCGTTCACGTGGTGGACGTCGCCACTGGCGTGGAGTTGAAGAAGCTCGAGAGTGTGGAGGTGTCCCTTGCCATCTGAGACGGGATCGGCGGACCTGCTGGACGTGAGAGCGAGCCGGGTCTTCGCCGGCAAGGTGGTGCGCAAGGAGCTGGTACGCAAGCTGAAGTTCGGGTCCACCGTGCCGGTGTACGTCCTCGAATACCTGCTGGGGAAGTACTGCGCAACGGACGACCCGCTGGCGGTGGAAGCCGGCCTGAAGATCGTGAATTCGACGCTTGCAGAGAACTTCGTGCGACCGGATGAGGCCAACCGCGTGCAGTCGCTGGTGAAAGAGAAGGGACGCTACACGCTGATCGACAAGGTGAAGGTCCGGTACCTCTCCGACGACGACAAGTACTGGGCCGAGATCGTCAACTTCGGGCACAGGCACGTGCACGTGCCCGATCGTTACGTCCGGCAGTACGACCGCCTCCTGGTGGACGGCGTCTGGTGCGAAGTCGAGCTGCGGCACGAGTACGACGACCAGGCTTCCGGCAAGCGCAGCCCGTTCTGGATCGAGGAGCTGCGGCCCATCCAGGTGGCCGCCTTCGACTTGAACGAGTACGCGAACGGGCGGCGCGAGTTCTCCCGCGAGGAATGGATCGACCTGCTGATCCGGTCCATCGGCCTGGAGCCGGCGGGGATGGAGAAGCGGCTGAAGATGCTCTACCTGCTACGGTTGGTTCCCTTGGCCGAACCGAACTACAACCTGGTGGAGCTGGGGCCGCGCGAGACGGGCAAGAGCTTCGGCTACCAGCAGCTTTCGCCCTACGCCATCCTGCTGACGGGCCCGACGACGGTGGCCAATCTGTTCTACAACATCGCGACCGGCAAGATCGGACTCGTTGGGCTTTGGGACGCCGTGGCGTTCGACGAGGTGGCTGACCTCCAGAAGATGCCCAAGGAGGTCGTAACCACCCTGAAGACCTACTGCGAATCTGGCACCTTCGCCCGCGGCAAGGAGCAGTTGTCCGGGATGGCGTCCATCGCGATGTTTGGCAACACCAACCAGCCTGTGGAGGTAATGGTACGTTCGTCGCACCTGTTCGCGCCGATGCCGGACGTGATTCGGGAAGACACCGCCTTCCTGGACCGCGTCCACTTCTACATACCCGGCTGGGAGATCCCCAAGATGCAGACGGCGATGTTCACTCGGGGCTACGGCTTCATCGTGGACTACCTGGCCGAGGCGCTGCGCGAGCTGCGGCGGCGGAACTTCACCGAGATCATCGATCACCAGTTCAGCCTGGGAGCACAGCTGAAGAGCCGCGACGTGAAGGCGGTGCGCAAGACCGTCGCTGGCCTGGTGAAGTTGATTCATCCCCACGGCGAGGTATCGAAGGACGACCTGCGCGAATTGCTGGAGCTGGCGATGGAAGGGCGCCGGCGGGTGAAAGAGCAGTTGAAGAAACTGGGCTCGTTCGAGTTCTTCCAGACCTCGTTCAGCTACATCGACAAGGAGACGGGCGAGGAGCGGTACGTCGGGGTTCCGGAGGAGGGCGGCCGAAATGCGATCTCAAGCGACCCCCTCGAGCCGGGGTCTGTCTATGCGGCGAGCGTGGATGACCAAGGCAAAGTCGGGCTTTATCGACTCGAGGTGGGCTGTTCCAACGGTACGGGAAAGCTGCGGCTGGCGGGCGGCATCGAGGGCGCGATGCGCGAATCGATTCAGCGCGCGTTCGGCTACTTGCAGGGGAACAAGGTGAAGTTGGGGATCGCGCGGGAGTTCGACACGACGGATTTCCACGTCGAGGCGATTGATCTGCTCCAGAACCGGGTCTCCTGCGAGTGCGGGATGGCGCTGATTCTGGCCATCATCTCGGCGATCAAGCGTGTTTCCGTGCAGCCGGCCCTGGTGATCCTCGGCGACATCAGCATTCAGGGGAACATCAAGGGCGTCCGGACCCTGGTGGAGCCCTGCCAGCTTGCCATGGAGAACGGAGCGCGCCGGGCGCTGGTCCCCATCGAAAACCGCCGGCAGTTCCTGGAAGTCTCCGGTGACGTCGCCGAGCGCCTCGACCCGATCTTCTACAGCGACGCGCCCGTGGCGGCAAACAAGGCGCTGGCGGTCACCTGACACGAGAATCGAGGTTCCTGCGTCGGCAGCGGCAGGAGCGCATCCCCGCGTGTCGCGTCCGATCTGCTCCAGCGCGCCCACCTGCCTCCATTGGTCCAGCAGCCGTCGTCCGTGGCGGTTCCCTCCGTGGGTAGGCCCCCGAAGCGCCTGCAACCAGCGCCGTCAGGTCTTGTGCTGTCGCAGCAGCTCGCCGTGATGCCTCGTCAGCCACGACACGACTTGGCCGCGGAGCCGGATCGCGAACGCGCGCATCGAGTCTGCGTCTGCGTCCGACACGAGCCCGACCCTTTCGTAGCCCGTGATGTTCCGCTTCTTCCTGAACGCGTCGAAGGTGGCGACAGCGGCAGTTTCAGCACCCAGCGTCTCGCGGAGCGATTGAATCACGCGATAGTGGTGCTGGTCCCGCGGCGCACGACCGGCTGCTGCCAGGGCGGCCGTCGCCGCCTGCAGCGCGGCGTTGTAAGCGATGTTCATGGCCAGTCCGCACTCAGACCTTCGGCTGCCCTGTCGGCGAGGTCGCGCTCGACGACGTCGAGCAGGTCGCGAATCTCGTTCGGGCTGGACTCATGCCTTGTGAGCCAGCCGTTTCGTTCCCAGTCCGACAAGCTCATCATCCCCCCCAACGACAAACAGCCGCGGCTCCCGGAGAACGGTGGTCAGGAAGTGGTGATGGCCAGCAACTTTGGCTCGAAACTCGTGCGGCGGATAGACCGTCGGATTGATGTCCCTGCCGAGCTGTTCCTGGGCCGCCGCGGTCGCGCGCACAACCGCGTGGAACGGCGCGTCGCCAACCACGAGCAGGTCGATGTCGCTTGCCGCGCGGAGTTCGTTCCGCGCCGCCGATCCGAACACGAACGCGACCTGGATCCTGTCGCCGAGCGACGCGAGTGCGGCGCAGCACGTCGATGAGGCCCGCGGTCTTCGCAAACAACGCGCGCAATTCCGGGCCCGTTGATCGCCCGGTCGATCTCGGGGCGAGGCTGGGATAGA
Source organism: Vicinamibacterales bacterium (assembly GCA_041947015.1). Taxonomy (GTDB): domain Bacteria; phylum Acidobacteriota; class Vicinamibacteria; order Vicinamibacterales; family Fen-181; genus JBHGBL01. The sequence goes on along the minus strand of JBHGBL010000006.1, from coordinate 71,412 downwards.
GTATGCGAGCCGTCGGCCGGGTCCCCTTCGACTACAGCCACCGCACCTGAAAGGAACAGGATCCGTGGAGACTCAGGTCCGAACTCCGCAGTTGGTCTTCATGCAGCCCCAACGCCTCGTCGTCCCCCTCTTCCAGCGGCCGTATGTCTGGAACCAAGAGAATCAATGGGAGCCCCTGTGGAGTGACGTCGTCCGCGTTGCGGAGCGGGTGCTGAGACGCCCTCACGAGAAGCCGCAGCCACACTTCCTCGGCGCGGTGGTGCTCCAGCAGGTTCCGAACGCCATTGGGCTGATGCAGGCGCGGACCATCATCGACGGACAGCAGCGGCTGACAACGCTCCAGCTGCTCCTCGACGCGCTTCACGCCGAGCTCTTGTCGGCGCAGGCGATGGGACCGGCGGCGCGGCTCGAGCCGCTCGTGACGAACGCGGAACCGTTCTGCACGAAGCCGGAGGATCGCTTCAAGGTCTGGCCGACGAACCGGGATCGAGCGGCGTTCAATGCGGTCATGGGCGCTCCTCCGCCGGTGAATCACGACGCAACCGGCCACCGCGGCGAGCGCATGGTGGAGGCCCATCGCTTCTTCAGCGAACAAGCCCGGGAGTGGCTATTGCTCGAGGGACCAACGTGCACGCAGGCACGAGCCGCGGCGGTCGAGACGGTGGTCCGTGAGCTGCTGCAGATGGTAATCATCGACTTGGCGGCCGAAGAGAACGCGCAGGAAATCTTCGAGACGCTGAACGCCAGGGGCGCGCAGCTCACGGCCGCGGATCTGATCAAGAACTTCATCTTCCAGCGGCTTCTCGAAACCGGCACCGACGTCGAACGAGCGTACCAGGAGCACTGGAGGGAGTTCGAGACGGGCTTCTGGGAGACTGAGATCAGCGTCGGCCGCGTTCGGTATCCCCGTTCGTCGATCTTCCTGAATCACTGGCTCATCGCTCGAACCGGGGAGGAAGTGGTCGCGCGAGAGGTGTTTGCGAGATTCAAGCGCTTCGCCGACCACGACTCGGGCGAGCCGATGGGCACGCTTCTCCACCAGATCCACGACGTGTCGCAAGTCTACCGCGGCTTCGCGGCGGCCGCCGTTCCGTCTGCCGGACCCGTCGATCGGCTGAGTCTGTTCGGTTACCGCACGGGGGTTCTAGAGAGTGAGGTCATCAAGCCGCTGGTGCTCTGCTTGCTCGACCCGCAGGAGCCAGCGATTCCCCAGCCGCAGTTCGTGAAGGCACTCGAGGTCGTTGAGAGCTGGATGGTTCGGCGGATGCTGGTAAGAGCGACGACCAAGAGCTACAACCAGGTAGTCGCCGAACTCATCAGGCTGGTGCGCGGCACCGAGCGCGAGCGCGCCGGCGACGTGCTGGAAAGACACCTCGCTGGACAGACCAGCGATGCCGCGTACTGGCCGGACGACCGGGAGCTTCGGGACGAACTAGCTCACCTCGTCGCGTACCGGAGGCTGGGTCGTGGCCGACTCAGAATGGTATTGGAGGCCATCGAAGATCACATGCGTGGTTGGACAGGCGCGAAGGCTGGCCTCGGTGGCGAGCGTGTCGCCCGTGGGAAGTACGCTATCGAGCACGTTATGCCACGGAAGTGGACCGCCAACTGGCCGCTGGGCGAGGGCATACATTCCGAGGCCGAGCGCGAGGAGATCATCCACACGCTAGGCAATCTGACACTCCTTACCGGCAAACTGAACAGCAGGGTGTCGAACGGACCATGGCTTGGCGCCGAAGGCAAACGCCAGGCGCTTCAAGCGCACGATGTGCTCATGCTCAACCGCAGGCTCCTCGAGAAGGCCGGCGACCACTGGACGGACGACGCAATCCGCCAACGAACGAGCGAACTGAGTGACACGATCGTCCAGATATGGCCCGTCCCGGAGGGCCACCGTTCGGGATTCTCTCAGGCCAAGCCCAGACTCCGCAGAAAGGTCCATCTCGCCGACCTCATCGCTTCGGGCGCTTTACAACCGGGCCTCGCACTCTTCCCGCGACGACCGAAATTCAGCAGCCACGTCGCGACGTTGCTGCCCAATGGCCGAATCGAGGTTGATGGTGTGGCGTACGGGAGCCCGTCCGACGCGGCCGGCTCGATTACTGGCCGCGCCACCAACGGGTGGTGGTTCTTCCTCGTCGATCAAGCGTCCCGCCGCTCGCTCCGGGCGGTTCGTCGGGACTACATCACGCGGCTCGCGGTTGATGCCGAGGAGGATGATGTCGATGACAATGATGATGACGACGAAGCATGAAGCGGAAGGACACGGCGGTCGGCCGCCCCGGTTGGCGACCGAGGAGCCCCAGCCCGATCGCGCCGTTGCCCCCGGCTGGCCGCCACACCCGCGTTCCGCCAGCTCACTGACGGCAGTGCCAGCACCCTTGTGTTGCTGGGGGCGGCGCGCGCTCCCTTCCTAATGGCGGGTCACCTCTGGCAGCCGCTGTCCCGCTTGCACGCGTCGCTTCGATCTGGTGTGACCTGCCCTGTCACAAGCAGGCGGCATAGTACGGACCCTCAGGCCCCCGTCCCGTCACTCGAAAGCCCTGGAGCTACCGGAGATGAGTAGACTGCCGACGGCCGCCGAAGTTGCCGCGATCCTCACCGCATCCCAGCTGCCGCCGGTCGAGTATGTCGTCCTTCCCGGCCGCGAAGCTCGTTTCGCAGGCGTCCCCGAGCAACTCGACCCTCGGGTTCGCCAGGACTTGCAGAAGCGGCACCCACGCGGACTGTACGCGCACCAGGCGCAGGCGCTCGAGGTCGTGCTGGCAGGCGGCGACCTGTGCCTGGCGACGCCGACCGCTTCCGGGAAGAGCCTCGTCTTCATGGCGGCCGCGTCACACGTCGTCTTGCAGGACACGCGGGCACGCGTCCTGGCGCTCTACCCGGCCAAGGCTCTCATCCAGGATCAGCTGACGAAGTGGGAATCGGCACTGGCGCCGTACGGGATCCGGGTCGCCTTCATCGACGGAAGCGTGCCGGTCGCGTCGAGGCCGGCTGTGCTGAAGGCCGCGCGTGTGATTGCGATGACGCCGGACGTGGCGCACGCCTGGCTGATGAGCCGGGTCGCGGATTCGGAAGTGGCTGCCTTTCTCCAAAACCTGCGGCTCCTCGTGTTGGACGAGGCACACGTCTACGACGGGGCCTTCGGGACGAACATGGCGTACTTTCTTCGGCGCCTCGCCGTGGCCTCGTCGCGCCACCAGATCATTTGCAGCACGGCGACCGTCGGCGCTCCCGCCGACTTCATGAACCAGCTGACCGGGCGCACTATGACCGTGCTCGACGCGGATTCCGACGGCAGCGCCGTGTCGGAAAAGGCGCTTCTCCTCGCGCGGACCAGCGTCAAAGCCAGCTTCGACCGTCTGGTCAAGCTGCTGGTCAACCTGTCGGAGTACGGCAAGGGGCGCTTCCTGGCGTTCGGCGACTCCCGGAAGGCCGTCGAGCGAATCGTGGCCGCAGTGCTTCGCGACAAGAGGAAGGCTCCTGACGACCAGGAGCTGGACGGTTCGGCGGACGATGATGCGGACCCGGCACCTTCCGCGGGTCTGGAACACGTGCTTCCGTTCCGGGCGGGGTACGAGGTCGAAGACCGGAAGGCGATTCAGGCGGCCCTGACCCAGGGGACGCTTGCCGGGGTCGTATCCACGAGCGCCCTCGAACTCGGGCTGGACATCGGGGATCTGGACATCGTCGTGCTGTTGAACACTCCGTCGACGGTGAAGGCTTTTCGGCAGCGCATCGGGCGGGCGGGTCGGCAACGCCCTGGGGTGTGTATCATCCTCGACGACCAGGGACAGATGAACCCGCTCTCGGCGTATCTCGAACGCGCTCCCGAGCCTAGCTGGCTGTATCTCGAGAACCGCTACATTCAATACTCGAACGCGCTCTGTGCTGCCTCGGAACTACAGGCCAGAGGCAAGGCAACCGCAAAGGGTCTGGAGTACCCGGGCCTTCCGGCGACATTCGAGCCGATGTTGGAGAACGAGTTGAACCCGACCGAAGCGGTTCCACCGGACCTGTACGCGCTGAAGCAGAAGGCGCAGGGCAACCCGCACTACGAGTTCCCGATCCGATCGGCAGCCGAGCCCAACTTCACTGTGGAAGGCCCATTCAACAGGCCGCTGGGCACCCTCTCGTACGCGCAGGCCCTGAGGGAGGCCTACCCCGGCGCCATCTACTACTACATGGCCCGCCCGTACCGCGTATGGTCCCTCGAGTTCAGAAGGGGCAAGATCCACGCGAAGAGGGACCGGTACTTCACGACCAAGCCGCTCACGGACAACGTCGCGTTCCCCAACTTCAGGACCGGCGTCCTCTCGTCACGCTCGTCGGCGGAGGGCTTCGTCTGCGAAGTGGAACTGCAGGTGAGCGAGCGCGTGAAGGGGTTCGTCGAGCAGCGGGGGCAGACCAGGAGACCCCACGAGTACGGCCCGGACTCGCCCTTCAGCCAGCGGCCGCTCACGCGGTTCTTCCAAACGACAGGAGTCTGCTGGTCCTTCCCGGGGCGTCTGGATCGTTCGGAGGCGGTCGCCCAGGCTCTGCTCCAGGCGTTCTCGTGGACGTGCGGCATTCATGAGCGGGATCTCGGGTGCGCTTTCTTCATGTCGAAGGACGGATTCCGGGGGGTGTCGCCGGTGCAGGGAAGCGCGATCTTCGACGCGGTGAACGGAAGCCTGCGCTTGACCGAGCGGCTGGCTTCGCGGTTTGCCGAGGTCGTTCGCGCAGCGATCGAGGAGGCGGAGCGCCCGCTTCTCGATCAACTGCGCGACCTGCTGAAACTTGCCGAGGGGCTGGGGGCCTGCAGCACGGTCCCCCGCGGGAACATCAGTCACATCGGGGAGGGGGGGTGGGTCGAGCTCATCGCAAGAGGCGAGCCGGCGATGTACATGCACGCCGAAGGGCCAATCGAGGTCAAGGTTCTCGACTTCCGTTACACCCCTGGCGGGATCCTGTACCAGCTCGAACCGCTCCGTGAACGAGGTTACGAGATGCACTGGCACCAGGGGCGGAACGGGCCGGTCCAGGGAGGCGTCATTCCGCCCCCCCCCAAGTGGCTCGTTTCAGCGGCGCATATTCAGCCAATCAGCGGGAGAAGCCGGATGGTGCTTTTCAACCTGACGACCGGGGATGAATGCTCGCCCGAGGCGGAACCCGTATAGGACGGCTGCCCGCTCGCGAGGACCGGGCGCTCACGTTCGCAGCCGCAGTCCACCGTGGCGGTCGAGGATAGAGGCTACTTCATCGCCAGGGTGCTGCGCGGTCGCCGGAGGATGTCACGGCCGAAGAGCGCGAAGTACGGCGGTGAGGGCGTGACGCATTAGGCGCCCTGGGTGCCTCCACGGTGACTGTACGCAACACATGCTTGTGCCCACAGATCACCGCGGGTCACCCTGAGCCTCACTCTCGAACCGACGGTCCTGACCTTCGACAGGAGATCAGAGGTGGGTGGATCGCGATTGGTTCCGGTCCTTCCCGCGGCTGCTCGGACTGTCATCTGATGCTGCGCCGGGGAGAACCTCGGTTCCGGGTTAGACTTATGCCCCTCGAGCCGGCATGAGCGAACCGAAGGCCCGCTACGGGTGGCAATCGGACTTCCCGGTCTTCCGGGAGACCCCGGCCGTCGAAATACGCGACCGCCTCCAGTCGTTCGTCCGCGAAGCCTCGCCCGAGCAGGTCCGCGCCTGGAGCGACTCGATTCCTCCCCTCCAGCACGAGGTCGAAGAGGTCCTCGTCCGCGACGCGCTCGCGCGACACTACTCGACAATCCTCGAGTACGAGCTTCCACTCGAATCGCGGCGGCCCGACGTCCTGCTCCTGGTGGGGGACGGCGTGCTGGTCGTCGAGCTGAAAGGCAAGCTGGAACCGTCACAGGCGGACATCGACCAGGCGGCCGCATACGCGCGAGACCTCCGGTGCTACCACCGCGAATGCTGGGACCGCCCCGTCGTCCCCGTCCTGGTGCCGACGCGCGCCAGGGGCTACATTCGCCAGACGGCCGGCGTCCACGTTGCAGGTCCCGACGCGCTGGACGACCTCGTGCGCCGGCTCTCCGGGGACGACGCAAGACCGTCAATCGACCGCGGCCGCTTTCTGAACGAGGCGGCATACTGCCCGCTGCCGACGCTCGTCGAATCGGCCCGAGAGCTGTTCAACTCCGGCACGCTTCGCACGATTCACCGGGCGCGGGCCGCCACCGACCCGGCCGTCGAGACCATCGCCTCCATCGTGCATCACGCGGCGAGAACGAAGACCAGACACCTGGTGCTCCTCACCGGGGTGCCGGGCGCGGGCAAGACGCTCGTGGGCTTGCGCACGGTCCACGCGCACTACCTCGACGATCTCGCCGTGCCAAGGGCCGGCGGCAGGCCGACGGCCCCGGCCGTGTTCCTCAGCGGGAACGGGCCTCTGGTCGAGGTCCTGCAGTACGAGCTCAGGGCGGCCGGCGGCGGCGGGAAGACGTTCGTGCGAGGCGTGAAGGACTACGTGAAGACGTACTCGAGGAGGCCCGGCCTGGTGCCGCCCGAGCACGTGCTGGTCTTCGACGAGGCCCAGCGGGCGTTCGATGCCGACATGGTTCGACAGAAGCACGAGGGCCATGCGAACGGGGTGGCGCTTAAGTCCGAGCCGGAGCACTTCGTCGAGTTCGCCGAGCGCATCCCCGAGTGGTGCGTCGTCGTCGGCCTGATAGGGACCGGCCAGGTGATCCACGTCGGGGAAGAGGCCGGGCTCGTCCAGTGGCGGTGGGCCGTCGAACGGGCCGGCCGCTCTCGGGAGTGGACGGCCCACGGGCCGCTGGCGGTCGCCGACTGCTTCGACGGCTGCAGTGTTCCTTACAATCTGCAGCCGTCCCTGAACCTCGACACGGAGCTGAGGTTTCACTTCGCCCGCGACCTCCACCGGTTCGTGGAGGGCCTGCTCGAGGCACGCCAGCCTTCGGCGCTTTGCCCTCTGGCCGAGGGGCTCGAGCAGGACGGTTTCCACCTTCGCCTGACGCGGTCGCTCGACACTGCGAAGGACTACCTCCGCGAGAGATACGCCGAAGACCGCGATGCGAGGTTCGGCCTCGTCGCCTCGTCGAAGGACAGGGACCTCGTCGCCTTTGGCATCCCCAACGACTTCCAGTCCACCAAACGCGTGCGAGTGGGGCCGTGGTACGGCGAGCCCGAGGATGCGTACAGCGGCGGCAGCTGCCGGCAGTTGAAAGACTGTGTCACCGAGTTCGGCGCCCAGGGCCTGGAGCTCGACGCCACGCTTCTGGCATGGGGGACCGACCTGATGATGGTCGGCGGAAAGTGGTCGAACGCGAGGGCGAGAGGCTACCTCCGGCGGGCAATGGTCCGCAACCCGTTCCAGCTCCGCCTGAACGCCTACCGGGTGCTACTCACCCGCGGCCGCGATGCCTGCGTCGTATTCGTCCCGCCGCTGTCCTGCCTCGACGAAACGTACGCCTACCTCGCGGCCTGCGGATTCAGGACTCTCTGAGCAACGAGCGACTGCCAGTCGTCCAAGCCCTCACCTCGGGTTTCGTGCCTTCCGGCGGAAGAGGCGGCCCAACGGCCGCTCCCTGGACGAGGCGGCGTCCTGCCCGCTGCCGACGCTCGTCGAATCGGCGCGGTGAGGTCGCCGCCGGCATGCGCTACCAGGAGGCGTGCACGAGCGGCCTGATGCTCCGGTCGTAGGTCGCCTTCACGGCTGCCAGCGTTCCCGCGTCGAGCGGCGGGAGCGAGGCGGCCGCTGCGTTCTCGCGCGCCTGGTGCTCGGTCTTCGCGCCCGGGATCGCGCAGGTCACCCCGTCGAACATCAGGATCCACCGCAGCGCGAACTGCGCCAGCGTGGCCGCCGGCGGCACGAGCGGGCGCAGGGCCTCCACGGCATCGAGGCCCACTTCGTACGGGACGCCCGAGAACGTCTCGCCCTTGTCGAAGAGCTCGCCCTGGCGGTTGAAGGTGCGGTGATCGTCTGCGGCGAACGTGGAGCTGCGCGTCAGCTTGCCCGTCAGCAGGCCGCTCGCGAGCGGCACGCGCGCGAGGATGCCGACCTGCTTCTCGCGTGCGCGCGGGAAGACGACCTCGGCTGGCTTCAGCCGGAACATGTTGAAGATGATCTGGATGCTCTGGACGTTTGGCTGTTCCATGGCGGCCAGGGCCTCGTCCACCGTCTCGACGCTCACGCCGTAGTAGCGGATCCGACCGGCAGAGACGAGGTCGTCCAGGACGCCGAACACCTCGGGCATCCGGTAGACGTCCGGATGCGGGCAATGCAGCTGCAGCAGGTCGAGGGCGTCCACGTCGAGGTTGCGCAGGCTTCGCTCGACCCACGCGTTCAGGTTGGCGCGCGTGTAGCCGGCGGGCGTCTGTTCCGGCAGGCGGCGGCCTGCCTTGGTCGCAACCCAGATGGTGTCGCGGGGCCGCTCCTTCTTCAGCCTCGCGATCAGGCGTTCGCTCCGGCCGTCCCCGTAGACGTCCGCGGTGTCGATGAAGTTCACGCCCGCGTCGACGGCCGCGTGCAGCGCGCGCAGTGATTCGTCGTCTTCGACGGGTCCCCAGAAGCCGCCGATTGCCCACGCCCCGAAGCTGACCGCCGACACGTGCATGTCGGTCCGGCCGAGTCGTCTGTATTCCATAAAACCCTCTGTGTCCCGGCAATTGTATACGGACCGCGCGGCATTTTCGGATGCCGCACCCGCCGTCCTTCGCAGCGCCTCGGCGCGTTGCCGTCCTTTACGGGAGAGCCCCCAGAGCGCCACCTTGTGGGCAGTCCAGCGGGGCTTCGCCTCGAGCCGCCGAGGCGGGCTTCGCTGGCTTGCGCGAGCGCGACACGTCATCTGGGTTGCGGTTGCGCACCGCCGGAAGCCGTGTGAAGTCGATCCCGCCGCCGATCTGCGCGTTGCCCTTCCTCTGCGCGCCACGCCGAGGGTTCGGCCTAGAAATTGCCTACCCTCGTGTTCACCACGTTGCTGAAGATAGAGCCGAACGTGTAGCTGAACCCGAACCTGAACGAACGCCGGAAGGAAGTCGCCAGCTGACGCTGCCTCACCAGGACTTCTTCATCCGTCGCGTCGCCCTTCAGCAGGTAGATCTGATCGTGGATGGAAGAAGCCTCCGCCTCCACGTTCAGCGAGAACCCCCTGAAGAGCCTGATGTCGGCCTGGGCCGAGAGTGTCTTCCGGTTGAGCGACTTGTCGTGCAGGTACTGTGACATCTCCAGGTCCGAGCTCACCGATCCCCAGGTCTTCCTCAGGTCGAACGAGGATCGCAGCGCGTGGTAGGGCACAGTCTCTGCGAGCTTCCCGTAAATCGTCTCCGCATAGTACTCGTTGGACGAGACGCCCAGCCGGTACTGAAAGGTGAGCTGCTGGCGGGTCGAGTCGGCATAGCGGAACACGTTGTATTCGACGGCTGCCGCGGTTCCGGCGCTGCTCCGCCTGTTTTCGTACGTCGTGGACGACCAGCCGGCCCGCGCTCCGGCCGACCAGTGGTCAGTGAGGCTCTTTATCAACGAGCCAGCCGTCGAAACGCTCCGCCGCACGTACAGCCGCTTCGTTCCGTCGCTGAAGGTGTACTCGGTCTCGCGGTAGTCCTGCGAGCCCGACAGGTTGATCTTCCACTGGTCCGTGGTGCGGTTTACCGAGAACGAGCTCTCGAAGCGGTCGGCCGTGTTCGAGGTTTCGCTGTCGGCCGCGACGTTCAACCTCGCCCGCATCACCCAGTAGTTCCAAGGGTCGGTTGCCGACCGCGCCTCGCCGGGCCGCCTCGGGGCCGTTCCCTCCCGCGACTGCGAGATGCGCAGGCTTCGTCCCAGCTCGGTGTGGATCGCGTAGCGGACGAGGCCGAGCTTCAGCGTCTCGACGAATGTACGGCGGCGGTTCTCGTCGCTTTCATTCGGGAGCGTTGTGAAGACAACTTCGTCGTCGACCCCGGCGAAGCGGGTCTGCCCGGTGAATTGCAGGGTGTACTCCGTTCCTCCGGCGGCCGTGCCTCTCGCCGTGACCAGAACGTGAACATCCGCCTTTTCGCGCACGTTGATGTAGTCGAGGAAGGCCACCTCGGTCTTGACGTAGTCGCTCCAGCAGCCGGTGCGACAGTCGAGGAAGATCGTCAAGGCGGCGCTGTCGGCCGGCGTGCCGGCTGTCGGCGGGACGGGTGGAAGCGGCCCTTGGGCCGCTCCGGCCCGGGCCGTCAATACGCAGACGAAAAGCGGCAGCACAAGGAACCGCGGCATGCGACCTCGACATCTTCCGTTTGTTTGGAGAGCGCGAATCTGACGGCACGAGCCGGCAGGCCGAAAACAGGCGAACAGCCTAGCACATCCCGAAGGGATTTCCGTCGTTTGGCGGACGTGCGCGCCGGCCGGGAACCCTCGGGGCCGCACCTCCGTCTCACAAGAAGGCGCCAGGCAGCTCGGAAACCGGACGGCACGTGAAGCGGCCTGTCGATCGGGTTGCGCGTATGGCGGGTGGGCGCCACCGCCGGAGAACGTGTGATGGCCTACCGCCTCGCCTCTGACCTTCGGCACGGTTTCCGCTGGTTCCTCCGAAGCCCCGGCTTCACCTTGGTCGCCGCGCTGTCGCTCGCCGCGGGCATCGGCCTCAACGCCTCCATCTTCAGCGTTGCCGACGCGCTGCTCTTCCGCCCGCTGCCGGTGAACGAGCCGGGCAGGCTGGTTGACGTCTTCACGAGCGCGAGCGACGGCGACCCATACAGCACGAACTCCTACCTCGACTATCTGGACCTGCGCGCCGAGAACGAGGTGTTCACCGACATGCTGGCCTTCAGCCCCATGATCGCGGTCCAGAATCTCGAGGACCGCTCGAGGCTCCTGCTCGGCGAGGTGGTGACGGGCAACTACTTCGCGCTGCTCGGAGTCCCCGCGCAGGTCGGACGGACGATAACGGCGGAAGACGACCGCGGCCAGGCCGAGCGGGTGGCGATGGTGTCGGACAGGTTCTGGCGCCAGGATCTCGGCGGCGGCGCCGGCGTGCTGGGGAGCACGATCAGAATCGGAGGGCATCGTTACACGATCGTCGGGGTGACGCCGTCGTGGTTCACCGGGATGACGCCAATCGTCGATCCGGCGATCTGGGTGCCAGTGGCGCACGCCGAGGAGGTCGAGCCGGCCGGCATATCGGAGAGCGTTCGGTCGCCGACCGGCACCGGACGCCTCGACAGGCGCGGCTACCGCTGGATGTTCGTGAAGGGCAGGCTGAAGCCGGGGGTCGACGCCGCGGCCGCGCAGGCGAACCTGCAGGTGGTGATGGCCCGCCTCGGCGAGGCACATCCCGAGACGAACAAGGGTCGCCGCATGTCGGCGATCCCCACCAACGAGGTGCGGCTCCACCCGTCCGCCACGCAGGCGCTCCTTCCGATGGCGGCCGGCCTCATGATCGCTGTCGCGCTCGCCCTTCTCATCGTGTGCGCCAACGTGGCGAACATGCTTCTCGCGCGAACTTCCGCGCGCGCTCGCGAGCTCGCCGTGCGGCGAGCGCTCGGCGCATCCCGCTGGCAGGTGGTTCGTCAGCTGCTGACCGAGAATCTGATCCTCGCGGCGGCCGGCGGCATCGGCGGCGTGGCCCTGGCCTGGTGGGCGACAGACGCAGCCTCGGCGCTGGACCTCGGCATCCCGATACCGCTCACACTCGACCTCCGCCTCGATGTCCGCGTCCTGCTCTTCACCGTGGCCCTGACGTCGCTGGCCGGCATCATCGCGGGCATCGGCCCGGCGCTTCGCGCGTCTTCTGCCGACCCGATGCGCGGCCTTCACGCGCGCGGCGAGAGCGCGGTCCTCGGACGGCGCCGAATCACGCTCCAGGGCACGCTCGTGGCCGGGCAAATCGGCATCGCGGTGGTGTTGATGGTCTCGGCCGGCCTCCTCTCGCGAAGCCTCATGGCGGCATCCCACGCCGACCTCGGCTTCGACCCGAAGGGGATAGCCATTATCGCGACCGACGCGGAGATGGCCGGCTACGATCAGGAGCGCAGCCGGCAGTTCTGGGAGCAGGCGGTGGAACGCGTCCGCGCCATGCCCGGCGTCGAGCACGTCGCGCTCGCCTCGAGGCTGCCGTTCTCGATCAACTTCAGCAACACTTCGCTGCACATCCCTGGGCACAACACGCCCGGTGACACAGGCACGACGGTTTCGAGCGTGCGCGTGTCCGGCGAGTACTTCGACATGCTCGGAATCCGGCTGCTCGAGGGCCGCACCTTCTCCCCTGCCGACACGCCAGAGACGCCGCGAGTTGCAATCGTCAACGATACGATGGCGAAGCGTTTCTGGCCGGGCGAAAGCGCGGTCGGCAAACGGGTGGTGCTGAGGGATGCGGGGAACGTGCCGGTGGAGATAGTCGGGGTGGTCGCGGATCATCGGATCCAGACGATCGGGGAAGGGCCGCGCCCGCAAGTCCACTTCGCGCAGGCACAGCGCTTCGACAGCTACCAGGTGCTCGCCGCCCGGACAAGGGGCGACGCCGAGCACCTCCTGGGCGAAATCCGTCGCACGCTGCTCGCCATGGAACCCAACCTGGTCTTCGTCGAGGGGCAGACGCTCGAGACGCAGGTGGCGGCGACACTGTTGCCCGTGAGGGCCGGCGCCTGGCTCGTGGGGTTCGTGGGCTTGCTCGGCGCCGCGCTGGCCGCCATCGGCCTCTACGGCGTCGTCGCGTACTCCGTCGCTCGCCGCACGCGCGAGATCGGCATCCGCCTCGCGATCGGATCGTCGCCGGTGAGCGTCCTGGGAATGGTGATGCGGCGCGGCGGCTGGCTGATCCTCTCCGGCGTCGCGCTGGGGGTGCCGATGGCTGCCGCCGCGGCCACGCTCATCGCCGGTGCCGTCTACGGTGTCGGCGTCGCCGATCCCGTTGCATGGGGTGCGTCCGTGTCCGTCGTCGTCGCCGTGGCGGCCCTGGCCAGCTTCGTGCCCGCGTGGCGCGCGTCTCGCCTCGACCCGGTTGTTGCGCTGCGGGTGGAGTAGGGCCGCCGGTTTTCGGCGCAGCCGCACCATGGCCGCCCGGCGGGTTCCTGAGCCTCGGCGCTCGAACCTACACCAGCCGAGCGCGGGCGACCGCTGCGGCCACCCGCGGCCGGCTTGCTCCAGAACACGCAGTCCCAGCGGGCAGCAACGGGCGCCGCTGATGGCCCGCGCGCTCGCATGCAGCGTCCGGTTGCGGTTACACTGATCCGCCCGAACCTGCCCTCCTGGAGGCGCCCCGTGAGAACTACACGACACTGCAACCTGCGCCTGGCTCTCTTCGTCGCCTTCATCGGCGCCGCGCTCCTCGTGCCCGTGGCGGCCCAGGGTCCCGCTGGGACCGTGTTCCCCGGCGCCACGTGGGAAATCGTGCCGCGGCAGGACCTCGCCGCCTACGGCTGGTCGCCAGAGGTTCTGCGCAAGGCGACCGACTACATCCGCGACGAGTCGAACACCACCGGCCTCGTCGTGGCGGACCGCGGCCGCATCGTCTTCCAGTACGGAGACATCGAAGAACTGTCCTACCTGGCGTCGGCGCGCAAGAGCATCCTGGCGATGCTCTACGGCTACTGGGTGGAGAACGGGACCATCGACCTGAACACGACGCTCGAGGCGCTCGGCTTCGACGACATCGGTGGACTGCTGCCGATCGAGAAGCAGGCCACCATCGAGCACCTCATCACCGCGCGTTCAGGGGTGTACCACCCGGCCTCGAACTCGGGCGATGACCTCGCGAGCGCGCCGCCTCGCGGGTCGCAGAAGCCGGGCACCTACATGCTGTACTCCAACTGGGATTTCAACGCCGCCGGCCGCGTCTTCGAGATGCTCACGAAGCGGGACATCTACGACGAGCTCCAGGCGCAGCTCGCCATTCCCCTCCAGTTCGAGGACTGGGATCGCTCGGCGCAGCGGAAGTCCGGCGACCTGACTGTCTCGCAGTATCCGGCCTACCACATCTGGCTCTCGACGCGCGACATGGCTCGCGTCGGGCACCTGATGCTGAACGAGGGATCGTGGAACGGCAGACAGGTGATATCGAGGGATTGGGCGCGGCGCATCGTGTCGGTGGTCACGCCGCTCGGCCAGATGAACCCGGTCGGCCGCCGCGACGGGTACTTCGGGTACGGCTACATGTGGTGGGTGTGGGACGGCCCGCGGGCCGTCGGCCCGTTCAAGGGCGCCTACACCGCGAGGGGAGCCGTGGGCCAGTGGATCACGGTATTCCCGTCGGAACAGCTCGTCGTGGCGCACAAAACGAACAACGTCTACGGCCGCACGACCAGCTGGGAATCATGGGAGCGAATCCTCGAGCTCCTGTTCGAAGCAAAGGGCGTGAAGATGCCGGGGCCGTATCCCTGGGCCAGGTAGCGCGGCGGGCGCACGATGCATGCGCTCTTCGGCCGCCAGAACGACCTCGCGCTCTTCCGCCTCAGGCCGGTGCGTGGCGGGAGAGCGGGCCAGGGGTCAGGCAGCAGACCTTCCGCGCCTGCTGCGGCGGGCGGGCCGGCGTGTCTCGACAGTGTCGTCGATCACTATCTCGTTTCTCACGGTCGTGGCGCCAAGCGCGCGGGCGACGATGTCCACCTTGCGGCGTTCGAGCGCGGTTCGCACCGAGCCCGTGGCGGTCACCTCCCCGTCATCGACGTCGATGCTGACCCGCAAGCGCCGGCCGTCCACGTAGGCCGGGTCGTCCTGGAGCTTCTCGAGAATGGCCTGCTGCAGATCCTCGTCGTCGAGCGGTACCTGTTCACGAAACGAACTGAGCCGGTCGAACATTTCCACCTCGAGCATTCACTCAAGTCCCGAAGTTTCCCTCTTCCCTTAGGACGTCCGAACCCATGATTGGTTTCGTGCGGGTTTACGGGGGCTCATGCACAATACGGGCCGGCGCGCGGCACCGAGACTCTGCCACCCCCGATGGCGGAAACTCCACCATTCGCTCACGAAAACGGTGCGCCCCGAATGCGCGGCCAGTCGTTTCTACGATTCCGCCTGAGTAGTATTTTTATACACTATCACAGGTTTGGTTCTACGCGGCGAGATTCAGCGCGCTGGTCGATCCCTGACGAGCTGCGAGGTACGATGCGCCGGACCGCCGAACCGAAGCCGGCCGGGAGGAGGTCGAGAGATGAGCCCGAGGGCGGACGAAGTGATCGCGCAGATTCGAAAAGCCTTCGCCAGGACGCCCTACCCGGGCGACCGCTACCTCCAGGGCAGCCGCGAAGGGTGCGAGCCGGAAGAGGAAACGGGGCCTTTTGCCGGGCGTCACTGGGACAACCTTGCGGCCGAGTTCCTCGATGGCCATTACAGCGCCCTCGCGTTTTTCTCGGAGGGAGCGCTCCGCTTTTTCATGCCGGCATTCCTCGTTGCCGACCTTCGCGGGGAGCTACAGACGGCCGACCCCGTAATGACGCTCGCGAGGCCGTTCGAGGAGACGCGCGTGACGGTGCGCGCGGGCAGCCGCGACCACGAGCGCCGGACGGGTGGGGCGGCGCTCCTCAACCCCAGGCGCTATGGGGCCGTTTCGTTTTCCGACTACGCGCGTTTCCGTCTCTCAGTGTTCTCGCGCGAGGAAGCCGGGGCAGTCGTCGCTTACCTGGAGTACAGGCGGTCCATCGACACCGGCGGCATCGACACGCCGTCCATCGATCTCGCCCTGGAATCGTTCTGGCGCGAGCGCGCGGAGCATGCGCCGACCACGGAAGAGCTCGAACGCCACGTTGCCGCCGAGCAGGACTACTTCCGCGACCTCGTGAGCGACGGAGAGCGGGGCTGACTTATTTCCCCGCAGGGTATCCCACCGTCTGCGCCAGCCACACCTTCTGCTCCGGGCGCAGCTCGAGCTTGTCGGCGAGCGCCTGCTTGTCGATCAAACCGCGGACCACCACGTTCAGCCCTTCGGAGGCGCAGAACAGGTAGACGTTCTGAGCGATGAAACCAGCGTGCGACGGCGACCAGATGGCGACCTGCTCGGCGGAGGCGCGCGACGTCCGGCTCATGTCGCCGATGTAGACGAGGCCGAGCGGGGCCGTTGCCGTGAAGGCCTGCGTGCCCGTCAGGCTTCGCAGGTCGCCGGGAACCACCGGCTTCAGCATGTTCTCGCGCGCCTGGTACACGTAGACGCCCTCCGCGAGGAACACGTAGATGTCGATTTCCTGCCAGTTCATCGCGGAAGGTGCGGTCCGCCGGCCGTCCTGCCGGTTGACGCCGAAGCCCGCCCACAAGAGGTTCGACAGGGTCTGCAGCGGGAGCGGCTTCGGGGAGAACTCGCGGGAACTGTGCCGCGCGTCGAGGGCCTGCATCAGCGGCATCCCGCCGGTCTTCTGCGGTGCGGGGAGAGCGATGGGCTGGAGCTGCTGCGCGGCAGCCGGCCGGCTGCCGGCTGCGGGCAGGAGAAGGAAAGCCACGACGGGGAGCGTCAACCAACGTGACATGACGATAATCCTCCGGGGGCCGACCAATTCTAACGCTCCCGGCCTCGTTTGCTTCGCGGCATGTGGCATGATTGGCTTCGCGTGCTTCGATGCCGTTGTCGCACTTCGAAGTCAACCTCGCCGCTGTTGCCGCCATCTTCGCCGGGACCTACGCGGTTCTGGCGCTCGGGCAGTCGCCGCTCTTCCGCATAGACCGCACCGGGGCTGCCGTCATCGGCGCCATCCTCATGGTAGTCGTCGGGCGGCTGTCGCTGGACGAGGCATGGCGGTCGATCGACCACCGCACGATCATTCTTCTCTTCGGCATGATGGTGGTGGTCGCGAGCCTGCGCCTCGCACGCTTCTTCAGCATCCTAGGGCGGAAGATCGTGACGGGCATACGCCACCCGGCTGCTCTCGTGGTGGCGGTGGTGTTCGTGTCCGGCATCCTCTCGGCGCTTTTCGTCAACGACACGATCTGCCTCGTCTTCACACCGATGCTGATCGACGTCGCGCGCATGCGGGGCATGCGGCCCCTGCCGTTGCTCCTGGCGCTCGCCACCTCGTCCAACATCGGCAGCGTCGCGGCCATGACAGGCAACCCGCAGAACATGCTCATCGGCAGCCTCTCGGGAATCTCCTTCCCGGCCTTTCTCGCGGCGCTGGGGCCGGTGGCGCTCTTCGGGCTTGCGGTCGACTCCGCAATGGTGCTGTGGATCTTCCGCCGCGACCTGAGGCCGGCCGAGTGGCCCGCCGAGCGGGATCCCGTCAGGCCGGTGCACCGCGCCCTGATGGCGAAGGGCCTGGTGATAGCAGGCGGCATGCTCGCAGGCTTCCTTTTCGGCTTCGACACGGCGCTCGTGGCTGCGGTTGCCGCCGCAGCCGTCCTCATCACGCGCAGGGTCAAGCCCGAGAAGATCTACCGCCAGGTCGACGGTGGGCTGCTGGTCCTCTTCATGGGCCTCTTCGTCGTGATTCGCGGCGTGGAAGCCGCTGGCCTCGCGCAGCAGCTCTTCGCCTTCCTCCAGCCGATCGGCGTGGACACGGTCTGGGGCCTCAGCGCCGTCACGGCGATTCTGTCGAACCTGACGAGCAACGTTCCCGCCGTGATGCTCCTCGGCCGCATGGTCCCGCACCTTCCCGATCCCAGGCAGGCCTGGCTCACGCTCGCGATGGCGAGCACTCTGGCCGGCAACCTCACCCTGCTCGGCTCGATCGCGAACCTGATCGTCGTCGAAGGCGCGAAACGACAGGGCGTCAGGATCGGATTCGGCGACTACCTGCGGGTCGGGGTTCCCGTCACTCTCGTAACCATCTCCTTCGGAATCTGGTGGCTGGGCTGATCGTCGAACGTCGGTCGGCGCCTCATGCGCGGCACCCCCTCACGACAAACACCCGCTGGACGACTGGGCGCGCTGCACCGCTTGCTGACCGACAAGGGGATCGGCCGTTCGCTGCCGCTCACCGTCCTGCGCGGCATAGAGTGACGCACGCTTCGGGTCGAGCCGCAGGAGACGCCGGCGGGTCGAGGACGGACAGGGCTGGCCAGCCGAGGACCACGCGCCGCGCGAAACAGATCATGGCGCCCGGCGCGTGGCAGAATAGCCGATCAGGCTGCGGAGATGACCGAACCCGTCGCGAGGATTCGCCGTACGACAGTGCGCCCCGAGCTCGCGGGGCTGCACGACGATCCGATCTGGAGCAAGGCCGACGTGGTGCCGATCGCCAGCTTCCACCCTCGGAGCTCCGACCACCGGCCGCGCGCCTCGGTCAGGCTGCTGCACGATGGAGCCCGTCTCTTCGCCTTGTTCCGAGTGGAGGACGACCGCTTCGTGAGGGCGGTCCACACGGCCTACGACAGCGACACCTACAAGGACAGCTGCGTCGAGTTGTTCGTCCAGCCGGCCGGGCGCACCGGCTACTTCGCGCTCGAGGTGAACTGCGGCGGCGCCTTCTCGCTCCGCTACATCGAAGACCCGACGCGGACGTCGGATCGTTTCGCGAAGTGGACGAGGGTCGACTGGGAAGATGCGCGGCGGATCGAAGTGGCCGCGTCGATGCAGGCGCCGATCGACCCCGAGCTTTCCGGGCCCGTCACGTGGTGGGTGGGACTGGCCTGGCCGGTGAACGTGATGGAGCCCTATTGCGGCGCCATCGGCGACCTCGGTGGCCAGAGCTGGCGCGGCAACGCGTTCAAGTGCGCGGACGATACGTCACACCCCCACTGGGCAAGCTGGGCGCCCATCGGCGAGAAGCTCAACTTCCACGCGCCGGTGCACTTCGGGACCCTGCTGCTCGAACGAGGGCAGGACCGAAGTCAGTACCGCTAGCGCCTGAACGAAACGCTTGCCGTCCGGCCTGAGTACTTAACCTCCTTCGCGACACCGTCGGGCAGCAGAAGGACCCGGAACACGCGTTCGGACGCCTGGTTCTTCGCGCCCGGTGGCGGAGCAGGCGCGAGCGTCAGTTCCAGGCGGCTGTCGTTCCAGGCCGCGCTCGTCCAGGTTCCTCGGCCTTCCAGATACTCCTGGCTGATGCCATCGTCGTCGTAGAGCGTGAAGCGGCCGCTGGCGCCGCGATAGACCCTGAGAGTCGTCGGTCCATCGACCCGCTGGCTCGTATGCTGGCGCACAGGATCGAAGGCGACTATCGCGCCTGCTCGAACGTAGATTGGCATCGTTTCGAGGTCGACCGAACGGGCGATCACGCGGCCTCCCGCGACCTTCTCGTTGGTCCACCAGTCGTACCAGTCACCCTTGGGGAGGTACACGTCGCGAGACCGTGCGCCCTTTTCGAAGACCGGCGCAACGAGCAGGTCGCGTCCCCAGAGGAACTGGTTGCCTGTCGCGCGGGCATTCTGGTCTTCCGGGTAGTGGAGCCACATCGCCCGCATGAGCGGCATTCCGGAGGTGCGCGCCTCCCAGGCCAGCGTGTAGGTGTAGGGCATGAGCTGGTAGCGGAGCTCGGCGTACTTCCTGGCAATGGGTTCGATGGCAGGGTTGTTCATCTCCGATTGCAGGATGTTGCGGCGATCGTCGGGCGGTATTGGCCGATTCGCGTTGTCGTGCTCGCGCGGACCCATGTCGCTCAGCCCCCATCCCCAGGGAAGCCGGGTCCACCACGTCCTGCCATGCGACCGGAAGGACGGGCAGAATGCCGCGAACTGGAACCAGCGCGCGTAGAGTTCGCCGGTGAGCTCGTTGTTGGCGTAGAAGCCGCCGATATCCGAGCCCCAGTAGGGCGAGATGCTGAGCGAGTGGTTCAGCCCGACCGCGATCTGGGCCTCCAGCGTCTTCCACGAGGATTCGGTGTCGCCGGACCAGACCCAGCCTCCCCACTGCGCGATGCCTGGATACCCGTTTCGCTGGAGGCTCCACGGCCGCACGTTGGGCCTCGTGGCAAGGTGTCCCTGGTAGTAGAGCTGGTGGCGTTTCAACCGTTCGAAGAGGTTGAACCAGTCGCCCTCGTCCGGCCAGAACGCGTCCACGCCGGCCTCGACGAGGCCGACGTGCTGCTGCCAGTAGTTCCAGATGTGCGAGGCATCGAGCACTTCGCCCGGCTTCGGCGGAATCGTCCCGTGCAGCGTGGGCAGCCTGTCCCGGTCCCACGGAACCATGTGAACGACGACCTTGACGTTGCGCGCATGGAGGTCGGCGAGGACCGCCTTGGGATCGCGCGTGAACACCTCCGGGTTGAACTCGAACGACGGCTGCCTCGTGTTCCAGCCCCGTGGGCAGAAGCCGGTGCCCAGGTAGATCACCGCGTCGACAGGAATGCGCTTCGCGCGGAACGTGTCCACGATGTCGAGGAGCTGCTTGTCGTCCTCGAGGGTGCGGTGCGACTGCATGTAGCCCAGCGCCCACTTTGGAGGCAACACCGCCGGCCCGGTTATCGTCGAGAAGTCTTTCATCATTCCGGCCGGGTCCGCGGCATCGAACACGAAGAAGTCCACCACCCCGTCGACGACGGCAGCCGGGGGAGGGAGCCCTTTGCCGAGATTCTGCTGCTGGTTTCGCTGGTCCTGCGGCGCGGCGCCGGCAGCCGGCGCCTTCACGGGGATGAACCGGCCCCGCTCAGGGTCGCGCAGGTCGACCTGAACCCAGGGCGCACCGACGAAGAGCGCCCATCCGCCGGTGCCGACGAGCATCGGCGACGGGTTGCGCGAGCCGTACATGTCGCTCTGCCAGCGCGGCTCCATCCTGTCCAGCGTGCCGCGCCTGTCGAACTGCACCCTCTGGCTGCGCCAGGGGCTTCCCGGTTCCGGCCGCGGACCGCCCTCGCCCATCCCGAGGACGGGCTGGCCATCCAGCCTGAACGAGACGTTGCCATCGCCTTCGAACACCACCTCCTGCACCAGCCGGCCGCCGGCGTCTCGCACCCGTACCGTCAACGGCTCGCCGACGACTTCGACGTCGAGGTTGCCCGCCTTCTTTCGGACGGGCGCCGCGAGATCTCGCAGGGTGATTGCCGGCGGCGGGTAGCGCCGCTCCGCCAGCGCCGGGTTCGCAGGGAAGTCCGCTTCGAATGTGATTGGCTTGAGCGTCACCCTTATGCTGTGCTCGCCTGATGCCCGAATGTCGAGCTGCGCCGGCCGTCCACCCGATACGATGCCGGCATGCTGACGGGTCGAGGCCGCCCCTGCCAGAGTTGCCAGGAGAGGAAGAGCAACGAGGACGGAAAGTCTGCCGGTTCCCATGTCTGCTCCACGTGTGGCTTGGACGCGAGGCGCAGAGTCCGAGCGCCGCGCAGCCCGAGGCAAACCCACCATTGGGGCAAGAGGGTGACATTGCCTGCCCCTGGGGCGAGCATCATACGCCTGGCGCGGCTGTCGCGGTAGAATCTTCACGACGGCCCTCGCACAACAGCCGGACAGAGATGCCAATCTACGAATACCGCTGCCAGGACTGCCACTCCGTCTTCGAGACGATTGTCTTCAGCTCGTCCGCCAAGGTCGCCTGCCCCGGCTGCGGCGCAGAGCGCGTCGAGCGACAGCCGTCCACATTCGGGATTGCGGGAACGGGGCGCCCGACGAGCGGCGGGGCCGGTTGCGGCGGCTGCAAGAAGACATCCTGCGCCGGGTGCCACTGATCCGTCGTCCTTGTTGCCCACGGTTTCACGACGTTTCACATGCTCCTCGAGTCACGACAGGAGTGATGGGCGGGCGCCTGTCGGCCGATAAAGTCAATGCACGCGCCTGCCGGCAGGGAACAGGGGCGCACAGCAACGACTTAGGACAAGGGAGAACCATCTGCCATGCCGCCGACGCAGGCCGGGTCCGAAGTGACCGCGGTGCCCGGCCTGGAGGAGCCCGGGGCGCACGCCCCCGCATTCCGGGCGCCCGATTCAGCAGCCGTCCAGGAGTTCCTGCAACTCCTGGCTCGCGCAGTGCATCAGTTCCGTGCCTATCCGCCGGCGAGTCCCCTCTGCCAGGACGCAATCGCTGCCTGCCACCGCGTTCTTTCATCATTCGGCGGCTCCGATCAGCAGCTGGTCGTCCGCGTCGCGCCGCGCGAGCTTCTCCTGGGCGACACAGGCTTCGGGGCAGGCACCGTCGTCGAGCACGAGCTTGCTCGCAGGCTGCACAGGGCTTCGGTCGCCGGGCTGGCGATCGACACAGCCGCCTCGCCGCGCGATCTTTCCTGGTTCTGCAGGGATCTGCTCGCTGCTGAGCGCAAGTGCGCCGACCGGGCGAGCCTCGCCGAGCTGCTGATCGAGCACGGCGTGGACACGATCGAACCGCAGATGGCTCCGCAACCGGAGATCGTGAACGTCGGGATGCCGCCGGCGCCGCTCTGCGCGCTCGTCGAGAGCGAGAGGAAGAGGCGCAAGTCGGCCGAGCCCGCCGCGCCGGCGGCGCACCTGTACCCGCCCGACAGGGGCTGGGTCAGGATGGACCCGGCCTCGGCGTTCGACGCCGTCTCCCTCTCGGACCTGGCTATCCTGCTGGATGATCCGCACCGGCTCGCCAGAGTTCTTCTCGGCCTCACCGACGATGGCGACGGCGTGGTCCAGGGAAGCGTCGACAGCGCGCTCGAGCGAAAGTTCAGCGACGTCGCGCGCATCCTTTCATCGGTCGAGCCGAGCCTCGCCCGGCGCATGTTCCAGAAGCTCGCGCGCGCGGTCCTCGACATGGAGCCAGCGCGGCGGCAGGCACTCCTGCGCAGGACCATCCTGCCAGGGCTCCTCGATCAACGCGCTGAAGGCGCGGTGCTCGCGGACTTCCCCGACGTCGACCTCGCGCAGGCGCTCTGCCTCCTCCTGGACCTGGAGACGGCTGCGCCGGAAGTGCTCACGACGGCCCTCGACCGGATGAGCCTTCCCGAGGAACGCCGCCGCGCGGTCGCTCCGCTCCTCGACGCGGAGATACGCTCTCGGTCGGGCGCGATCGTGCGGAGTGAGGGCGGAACCGGCAGCGCGGCGGACACTACCACCCACAGCTACGCGCGCAGGCTCGTCCGCGTCGATGCTGCTTCCGGGAGGAAGTTCCACGAGTTCGCCTCCTTCGATCTGGCTGTCGACGAGAATGCGAGCAAGGCGATCGACGGTGTGCGCCGCCAGGTTGTCGAAACGGACCCGCTGGCAGCGCAGCTCAGCTGCCTCCTCGCGCTTGTCCGGCTCGAGCCGAACCCGGACGCCGTGAGCCGGCTCCTCGGGAGGGCAATGCTCCTTCTGGGCGAGATGGCGGCCGCCGGGCGGTGGTCCGAGATGGCTGCGTGGCTCCGCACCCAGCGCGAGATCGTCGAGGGCCTCGCCCACAAGCGGCCAGACGTGGCCGAGGCTATCGAGTCGTCTCTTGCCCGTTTCTGCACTAGGCAGCGGGCCATCAAGCTCATCGATCTGTGGGACGCGGGAGGCGACGAGCACGCCGCGGCCGACTCTTTCGTGCGTGCGTGCGGCGGGGCGCTCGCGCCGGCGCTCGTGGCGATACTCGCCGACACGGACTTGCAGGCGAGGTGGCCCTCGCTGGTGCGCATGATGTCCGAGCACGCGAAGCTCTTCGCGCCGGTGCTCGCGGCGGGCCTTGTCAACCTGGACGCTGCCACCGCCCGTTCCGTCATCAGGGTGCTCGGTTTTGCCGGCCCGGGCTACGAAGCGCCGGTCATCGCCCACCTGGAGAGGCACCCGGGGGACGAGGCGACGGCCCGCGTAGGGCTGGGAGCGTTGTCGCGGATCGGGACGCTGAGAGCCGCGGCAGCCATTGCGGCGAAGCTTCGCGACGGCGACAGCACCACTCGGGCGGCTGCTGAGGAAGCGCTCTGGCGCCTCCCGGCGTCGCACGCCCATGAGCAGGTGCGCGAGCTTCTCAAGCGCAAAGACTTCGTCCTCCGGAACCCGAAAACGGCGCTGCACCTGCTCGAACGCGCCGCGCAAGCAGGCGCGGCGAACCTGGCGCCGGCAGCAGCCGCGCTCGCCCCGTTGCGCTTCCACTTCTGGAACCCGGCGCAGGCGCGCGTCGGGGTCAGGGCGAGGGAGATTGCGAGGGAGCAGTCATGACACCTCCAGCCGGCAACGTGGCTGCGCCGGCGTCCAGGCGAACCCAGGTGGAGCAACCGCTGCCGCACGACCCGTTGCCTCTGCTCAGGGCCTTCGCGAGCCTCCGCCGCCTTACCGGCATGTACCCTGCTGGCCACCCGACGATAGGCCGGAAGGTGGACGAGATCGACGCGATCGTTCAGCGGCACCTGCAGGACTCGCCGGCGCTGCGAATCGACTTCATACGCGGTGACATCTACCTCGACGGTGAGGCTTTCCGATTCGAGGCCAGCCTCGCGCCCGAGATAGTCGCCGAGATGATCGAGCTCGGAATCCACAGCATCCACATCCACCCCGGGGTCTCGCGCGACGAGCTGCGGCAGGTCGGCGAGTTCCTCTGGCAGATGGGCGAAGGCAGGGGCGGCGAGCCTGTCGCGGCCGAACTCGCCCGGCGCGGCGTGTCGCACGTGACGCTCGGGAGGATCGTGCCCCTCGATACCCGGTGGCGCGCGATGGAGTGGCCCGACAGGCCGACGGGACCGCTCGACCCGGCCTATGCGGAATCGCTGGCCGTGGCGGAGCAGACTTTCGAAGATGTCCGGGCGGGCAGGGGCCTCGACGTTGTATCAGTAGGGGACCTGGTGCAGCTTCTCGTCCACCGCGTCGCCCGGAGCAATGCGGCGCTCGCGCAGATCCTGGCGGTGAAGCACTACGAGAACCTGACGTATTGCCACTCGGTCAACGTTGCGATGCTGGCGCTGCTGCTCGCTCGGCGGGTCGGCTTCGACGAGGACCAGACGACCGCGCTCGTGGAGGCGGCGCTCCTTCACGACATCGGCAAGACGCGCGTACCGCTGGAGATCCTCAAGAAGCCGGGCGCGCTCGACAAGCTCGAGCGGAGAACCATCGAAACGCACACGGTCCTCGGCGGTGAGATCCTCGTCGAGGTGGAAGGGGTTCGCCCGCTCACGCCCACCGTCGCCCTCGAGCATCATCGCACTCCCAAGGGTGGCGGCTATCCGGCGCTGGGCGACCACCCGCCGCACGCGCTCACGCAGATCGTGGCGGTTGCGGACATCTACGAGGCCATGACAGGGGCGCGCTCCTACCATGTCCCCAGCCAGCCCGAGCATGCCTGCCTCGTTCTCGCGAGGCTTGCAGGCGAGAAGCTGAATGGCGCCCTCGTCAAGGCCTTCGTCAACGCGATAACCTTCTTCCCTCTCGGGACCCTCGTTCGCACGAACCGCGACGAAACCGGCGTCGTTGTTCGAACGAACCCATCCGACCCGCTCCACCCCGTGATCGTCTGCCCGACGGTATGGCCCGACGGGCCGAGGCGCGAGATCGACACCTCTAGCCGGGACGCCTCGGGCCAGTACGAGCGGCACATCGTCGAGTCGCTCAGGCCGAGAGACGGGGAGGTCGATATCACCAGCTTCTTTCCGGTCGCAGACTAGAGCGTCGCGGCGACGTGGCCGCGACGCCTCGTTGCGCTAGAATTGGCGGCCATGAAGCACATCCTCCTGCTCGTGACATCGGTGGCGCTCGCCGGGCCTGCCGTGGCACAGCCCGCCAGGACGCACAAGTTCGTCCCGAAGTCCGGCGTTCAGACCTTCGCAGTACGCGCTCCAGTCCTGCGGGTGCAACCGGGCGATATCGTCGAGACCTCGACGTACTCCCATCCGGGCGACTACTACTCGCCGGAGGGCGGCTCATGGGCGGGCGAGGTGGGTCCGTTCTGGGTCGAGGGAGCCACGCCGGACGACACGCTCGTTGTCAGGATCCTTAAGGTGGAGCTCGACCGTGACACGGCGGTGTCATCGATCCGGCCGGCCGGGCTGAGTGCGCTGGCGACCGATGGGCGGCTGCGCCTGCTGAACGACCCGCTGCCCGCGCGCCGCTTCATCTGGCGGCTCGATCGACAGAGGAACGTGGGCGCACTCGACACGCCGAACTCGTCGGTGAAGAAGGTGGAGATCCCGCTTCATCCGATGCTGGGCCGCGTGGCCGTCGCGCCCGCCGGCGAGGAGGCGTTCGGCGGCCTGTGGCCGGGGAACTTCGGCGGCAACATGGACGCGCCCGAGATGCGCGAGGGGACGACCGTCTATCTGCCGATCTTCCACGAGGGCGCTCTCTTCTACTTCGGCGACGTCCACGCGGCGCAGGGCGACGGCGAGGTGTGCGGGTCCGGGCTCGAGACGACGGCTGCGGTCACGCTGCAGTTCGACCTCGTCAAGGGCAGGAGAATCGACTGGCCGAGGGCCGAGGACGCATCCGACGTCATGGTGATCGGGAGCGCGCGGCCGCTCATCGATGCGTTCCGCATCGCTCACGTAGAGCTCATCGAGTGGCTCGTGGAAGCGTACGGCTTCGAGAAGATGGAGGCCTACCAGGTCGTCTCGCAGGTCGGCACGGCGCGCGTCGCCAATGTCGTCGACCCGCTGTACTCGGTTGTCGCGAAGTTCCCGAAGAAGCTCCTCCCGCGGTAGCGAGCGCCGCGCCGTAGCGGGGTCGGCAAGTGTTCGCGAAGGGCCACCGACCCCGTCTCTTCACGTGCCGGAGCGCCCGAGGTACTTGTTCCACCACCTCAGTTCGTTGAGCATCCGGTGGACGTTGTTCCAGTGGCCGCCGATGCCGTGAGGCTGGCCGGCGTACTGGATCATCTTCGCCGGGATGCCGCGGCGCTTCAGCGCGAAGTACATCTGCTCGCCTTCCTCGTATGGCACCCTCTGGTCCGCCTCGCCGTGCACGAAGAGCGTCGGCGTCCTGACGTTCCCCGCGTGCGCGAGCGGCGACTGCTTGATCATGCGGTCGCGCGCCGCCGGTTCCCACGGCGTGCCGTAGAACTCGGTCTCCTTCGTGCGGTAGATGTCCGCCGTGCCGTAGTCGCTGAGCCAGTTGCTTATGCCCGCGCCCGCTATCGCCGCGGCGAACCGATCGGGGTACTGAGTGATCAGCCAGTTCGTCATGAACCCGCCGTAGGAGTGCCCGGTGTGGCCCACCCGCTTCGGGTCGATCGGGTAACGCTTCAACACGTAATCGATACCGGAAACGACGTCTTCGCCGTCCTTCTTGCCCCACTCGCCCCAGGTAGCCCACTTGAACGCCTCGCCGTAGCCGGTCGAGCTCCTGAAATTGGTGTCGAGGATGAAGTAGCCGTTGGCGGCGAAGTACTGGTCCTTGAAGTCGAACACGTAGCCGGTCGCCGAGTGCGGTCCGCCGTGGCTGGTCACGATCAAGGGGTACGGGCCCTTCCTGGCGTCGTACCCGTAAGGGAACATGAGCCAGCCCTCGATCGGCGTTCCGTCGTAGCTCTTCCACTGGAGCCGCTCGGCTCGACTCAATGACACCTCCTCGAGGAACGCCTTGTGGACGTCTGTCAACCTGCGCTCGCCGGAGCCGTCGATGTTCGAAACGTAGACGTCGGGCGGCCTCTCGTGGAGGCCGACGGTGTAGGCGATCTTCGTGAACGATCGATCGAAGGTGATGCCGTTCAACCGGCGCGGCCCTTTTGTCACCTGTTCGACCTGGCCCGCAGGCACTGCCACCCGGAACAAGTGCGTTTCGCCGCCGATGCCCGCCGTGAAGTAGATGAAGCGGCTGTCGGGGGACCAGCGCGTCGCACCCGGCTCCAGGTCCCAGCTCGCGGTAAGGTTGACCGGCTCGCCCCCGGCAACCGGGCGGACGTAGAGATCCGTCGGGCCGCCGTGGTTCAGCTTCTTCTCGATGACGAGGTCGGTCCCCGGCGAGCGGACATACGACAGGTACTTGCCGTCGGGCGAGAACTCGGCGTCGGCGTGGACGAAGCCGTCGTCTGTGAGACGCGTGACGTTTCCGTCCACCGTGACGATCCACAGGTCGGCGCTGCCGTACTTGAGCTCGTCCCGCCAGTCCGTGTCCGCGATGAAGAGGAGCTTCGTGCCGTCAGGGTGCCACGCCAGAGAGGACGGCCGTATGTCGAGGTCGGTCAGCACGCGGCGGTCCCCGCCGCCTGCCGGCGTCAAGACAATCTGGCCGGCCGGCCGCGCCCTCGGGTCCGGCGCCGGGAACGGCTGCCCGTCACGCTGGAAATCCTTCCAGTCGAATATCGCTCCCTTGAATCGCTCCTCGTGACGGCGCTCGAAATCGGTCAGCTGCTCTTCCCGGCGCGCCGCGGGCTTGTCGACGACCGTCGCAATCCACTTGCCGTCCGGACTAGCCACGCCGCCAGCCTGCCCTCCGCCGCCGCCACCGCGTCCGCCGCCCCTCGCGCCGCCCGCGCTTCCGCCTGGAGCATCGACCACGAGTGACGGCGGCGCGCCGGGACTGCGCGGATCGCGTCTCCACGTGCGCCGCTCGGCCATGTACTCGAGCTTGTCGTCATCGGTCCAGCGTGCGCCCGAAACGTCGCGGCCGTAGTGGACGACCCGCCACGGAGCCGAGGCGCCGTCGGTTGGGGCGACCCAAGTCTCGGTGTGCGTGCTGTTGTCTTCCTCGATGCGCGTCGAGACCGTGTAACTGACCCATGCGCCGCCGGGCGAGATCGCCGCGCCACCGACCGACTGCACGCGGTAGTAGTCCTCGATCGCGAGCGGCCGGCCCGCGGCAGGCGGCGCGGGCTGCGAAACCAGGCGCACCGGCGTCGACAGGATCGCGGTCAGGACCGCACAGGCAGCTACAAACCGGCTCACGGACACCTCCCTCGATCTACGTGCCCGGATTCTATACGAAAGACCGAGGCAGGAAGACTGAGAGACGTAAACGGCCCGCGGTCACTTTCAACCATCGGCAGCCGCCGAACCCTCCAGGCTCCATGCGCAGTAGCTGATAGCTGAAAGCTGATCGCTGATAGCTGATAGCTGATCGCTGAAAGCTGATCGCTGACCGCTGACCGCTGATCGCTGATCGCTGATAGCTGATCGCTGATCGCCCCTCGGCGCACGGGCAGGGCCCCGTGGAAAAGGGAGCCCTGCCGGCGGATGCCTACTTGAGGATGGTTGCCTTCGCTTCGAGGGTTATCTTGCGGTCGCGCGTCGGCACCGGGTCCGAGGACTGGGCGACGACAAGCGGTTTGCCGTCCTCGAGCACCAGCACTAGCGTCTGCTGGAAGCTCGCGAAAGCAGCGAGGGCGCGATCGATACCTCCCGCATCCGCTGTCTTCTCGTCCACGGGGCTGTACTCGACACCCAGCCGCAGCCGCACGCGGCTGCGCTCGATCGCGACGTCGCGCACGTCGAGGTTCAGGCTCATCGTGCGGTAGTTGTAGCTGACGACGGGCCGAGGGCCGGCGCTCTCCTTCTCGCCTTCCTTTGCAGCGGGGGCTGCGGTGGTGAACTGTGTGGAAGCAACGGGCACCTGGATCGACGAGCGGATCATGCCGACTGTCTCGTGCGGCACGGCAGCAGCAACCAGGCTCACGCTTTTGCGGAACGGCTGGCCGGGCGCGGTCTGGTCCGTCAGGGTGACATCGATGCGCACGTTGGGGACCGACACGTCAGGCATCGGAGGCCTCGGCGGCGCCGGGGCAGGAGGAGGCTGCGGAGGCGCCTGTCGCGGCGCGCCTGGAGGCGGTGCCGGCGTTCCTGGTGGCGCAGGAGGTACCTGCCTGCCCGGGAGCGGAGACGGAGCTGCCCGCTTGACAGGAGAAGCCGGTACAGGCGGCGCTGGGACCGGCGCGGCGGGGGTGGGCGGAACATGGACAACCGGCGCTGGCGGGGGCGGCGGTGGGGGTTGTACCGCGACAGCTTCGGGCGATGCAGGCGGGGGAGTCGTTGGAGTCGCTGCCGGCCTCGGAAGCGGCGGCGCCAGTGCAGCCGGCACGGCAGGCGAAGCAGTGGCAGGGGCCGGTGCCGGCGCCGGCGTCGGAACGACGACAGCCTGTCTGGCGGCGGGCGGAGCAACCTCAGCAGGCTGCCATGCGGTCTGCGTCGAGCTGCCTGTGGTTGATGCCAGGACGGCGGCGGCAACGGCCGCGGCACTGAGCAGACGGGCGGATCTGGACATGTCGGCTCCTTGAATCATCGCTTTCGTGACTCCTCGTTGCCTGCGGCGCCTGCTATCGACGCTCGCGGGCCTTCCGGGACGATGGGCCTGACGTCGATCGGTTCGATGGCGATCTCCCAGACGACGATCGGGTTTACTTCGAGCGGCGCGATGTGGAGCGGGTCTGGTGCCGACACGGCCGCCACCTCGATCGGTCGTGTCGGCGGTGCTCCGTACGACACGGCCCGGGCCGGGTCCTCCCCACCTTCGGGCTCGCCTTCGAGAAGGATGTAGACCGCCGAGGCTGTCGGTCTGTCGGGCTCCGGCACCCTGGCCAGCCCCATCCTTCGCGCTTCCTCGCTCGAACGCGCCAGGACGAGCGGTCCGCGGCGACCGGCTGGCCCTGTAACCCGTCCCGGAGCGGCTGTGTCAGCTCTGGCAGCCCGCTGT
The DNA here is from genome assembly GCA_041947015.1 of Vicinamibacterales bacterium. Taxonomy (GTDB): domain Bacteria; phylum Acidobacteriota; class Vicinamibacteria; order Vicinamibacterales; family Fen-181; genus JBHGBL01. Next base: position 41,152 of record JBHGBL010000006.1, on the reverse strand, counting down.
TCGGAAACCGTGCCGGCGACGTCTGCCGGCGGAGCTGAAGGCGGCCGGGCGGCGTGCGGCCCGATTCCGGCCTGCCCGGGAGCAGCCGGCGAGGGAGGGGTCTGCCCGCCGGCGGCTGCCTCGCGGTTGACGACGGAACCGCCAGGTGAAGGCGCCGGCTGCGGCCGCGCGAGCACGAACAGCAGGATGGCCGTTGCGGCGAGGGCGCCGACGCCGGCAAGCTGCGGCCATGGGCTGGCGCGACCGAAGCGTCTCGAGAAGCCTGCCCGACGGCGCTCCTCGAGCCGCTCCAGGCGGAACTTCACCCTGGCGCTCAGCCAGGGCGGCGCTTCGCGCTGCACGACCCCGCGAAGCTCCTCGTCGATCAGCCGGTCGATGGCATCCACGCTATTCTCGTCGCTGTGCCTGCTCATCGCCGTATCCCATGCCAATGAGCTTGCGCCGGAGCAGCCGGCGGCCCTCCGTGGCACGCCACTTCGCCGTGCCCACGGGCACCCCCAGTATCCTCGCCGCTTCTTCGAACGAGTAGTCGCCGGTCGCCATGAGCAGCAGCACGTCGCGGAACCGGGCGGGCAGCGCGCGAATGAGCCGCCGCACCCGGTCGCGCCTGTCCTGCTCGATGAGCGATTCCTCCTGCGAGCGGCCGGGCGCAGGGTGTTCGGGAAACAGCCTGCCGTCGGACTCGACGAACCTTCGCAGCCGCTCGCTCACGCTCTTGCGGCGGTCGAGCGCACGGCGCCAGGTGATGGCGAGCAGCCACGTCTTGAAGGTCGCGTCCCCTCTGAAAGCGGCCAGTTTCTCGTAGGCCGCAACGAAGGCTTCCTGCGCCACGTCTTCCGCTTCCTGCGGTGAGCGCAGGGCCGCCAGGGCAGTCCTGTACACGCTGGATTGGTAGCGCTCCACCAGCTCGCCGAACGCGCCGCCGTCTCCCTGGCGGGCCCGGGCGATGAGCTCGGCCTCGCTCACACACGAAGTAGACGAAGGCTGGGACGACACGGTTGGAAAAACTGCCAGGCGAGCGCCGGGGCGGCTACGGCTCGTCGTCGAGAACTTCGCTCGTCACCCTGAAATCCGCTCCGGCGGTCTTCATCTCGGCCAGCGCCCGCGCGGAATCGCCGGGCTGCACGTCCACGCCGCGCACCGCGTCGGTCAGCACCGTGACCTCGAACCCTTCCCGGAGCGCATCGAGCACGGACTGCCGCACGCAGTAGTCGGTTGCGAGCCCTCCTACGTAGAGCCGCTTCACGCCCTGCGCCTCCATCTCCTCGGCCAGCGGAACTCCGGCGGGCGTGCGGCCCTCGAACGCCGAGTAGCCTTCTCCGTCCTCGGTGTCTCCCTTCGTGACGACCACGGCTGTATCGGGCAGTGCGAGCGAGGGGTGAAACTCGGCGCCCGGCGAGCCGGCCACGCAGTGTGCCGGCCAGATCCCGCCGTGGTCCCTGAAATGGCGCGTTGTCGGCGGGTGCCAGTCGCGCGTGGCGTAGACTGCCTCGCCCTTCAGCCTGGCGCGCTCGATCATGCGGTTGAGCGGCGCGACCACCTGGTCGCCCGAGCGCACCTCCAGGGCGCCGCCCGGGCAGAAGTCATTCTGGACGTCGATTATGAGGAGTGCGTCTTCAGGGGGCATGTCCTTCAGGTTCCGGCGAGAGGTTTTGCGGACACTCTGGTCTGGCCGCCGGATCCCTGAGATCTCGGAAGCCCGGCGCCCTCGTTCAAGCGTAGCGCCCGCGCAGTAGGCCGGCAAGAGCGTCACGAGCGGGGCTGCCCTGTGCTGTTGCCCCGCCCGCGCCTCCTGTTGCCTAATGAGGCATGCCGAGCGTCCTCTCGACCGACCTCTACGAGCTCACCATGGTGGCCGGCTACTTCGCCGCGGGCGTGAAGAGCCGCGCGACATTCGAGCTTTTCGCGCGCGACCTGCCGCCGAATCGCACCTTCCTCGTGGCCGCCGGGCTCGAGCAGGCCCTCGACCACCTCGAAGGACTGCGCTTCGAGAAGGAGGAGATAGAGTACCTCCGGTCGCTTCCGAACCTCGCCCCCGTTCCAGCGAGCTTCTTCGACGACTACCTCCCGAAGGTCCGCTTCACGGGCGACGTCAGGGCTGTTGCGGAAGGCACTCCGGTTTTCGCCAACGAACCGATACTCCAGGTAACGGCGCCAATCGCGGAAGCGCAGCTCGTGGAAACGGCGCTGCTTGCGATTGTCAACTTCCAGACGTCGGTGGCGAGCAAGGCGGCGCGCGTGGTCCAGGCGGCGCGGGGGCGCCCGGTCCTGGAGTTCGGAAGCCGCCGGGCTCATGGCATCGAGGCAGCCTGCCTGGCAGCCCGCTCTGCTTGCCTTGCGGGCTGCGTCTCGACATCGAACGTCGAGGCGGGGTTTCGGTTCTCCGTCCCGCTGTCTGGCACGATGGCTCACTCGTGGGTGATGAGCTTCGAATCCGAGGTCGAAGCCTTCAGGGCCTACTCGGACCTCTTCGGCGAGAGGGCCGTGCTGCTCATCGACACCTTCGATTCCGTGGCTGCGGCGCGGCAGATCGTCCGGTCGGGGATGCGCCCGCCGGCGGTTCGCGTCGACAGCGGAGATCTTCCCGGCGTCATTCGCGCGGTGAGGTCGGTCCTCGATGAAGCCGGGCTTGCCGAAACCCGCATCCTCGCGAGCGGTGACCTGGACGAGTACAGGATCGAGGAGATGCTCGGTGCCGGCGTGCCGGTGGATGGGTTTGGCGTCGGGACGTCGGTCAGCACTTCGAAGGACGCACCCGCGCTCGGAGGGATATACAAGCTCGTCGAGATCGAGCGGGCCGGCAGATGGGTGCCGCTGGCGAAGCGCAGCCCCGGGAAGCCCGGCTATCCGGGCCGAAAGCAGGTGTGGCGTGTGTTCGAGGCGGGGCAGGCGGCGTGGGACGTCATCGGACTCGAGGGGGAGCCGGCGCCGCCGGGATCCGAACCGCTGCTCCAGACCGTCATGGCGGCCGGTCGGCGCTCGACAGACCGGCGCCCCGTGATGGAACTTCGCGACCACTGCCTTGAGGCGGTGGGAATGCTGCCGCAGGCGCTTCTGGGCGCGCGCTCGACGGCGTCGCACCCCGTCCGCACATCTCACGCACTTCAGAAGCTGACCGATAATCTGCTGCGGACCTGACTGCGCACGGTCTCGATCTTTGCCGGGCTTCAGCCGGTCGGGGCGGCGCGCCCGCGCCGCGCCGCCACCTCTCCCTTGATCCCGGCCAGTCCGCAAAGTAGACTGAATCTTCTGGGCTCAGATCGATGCCCGGAGGTGGTTCGCGCGCCGCGCCGCGGCCCGGAACCTGTGCAATCCCAGCCCGTGAACCGCGTCAGGGCCGGAAGGCAGCAGCGCTAAGCGGTCACTGGGGTGTGCCGCAGGCCCTTCCGGGTCGCGGTGGGGCGCGCGATCCGGCTCGGCGTTATACCCTCGCCTCCCTGGACTCCCGATGTCCTACCAGGTGCTCGCCCGAAGGTGGCGCCCGCGGCGCTTCGACGAGGTAGTGGGCCAGCGCGGCGTGACCGAGACGCTGCAGAACGCGATCCGTACCGGCCGCCTGGCACAGGCCTTCGTTTTCGCCGGGCCGCGAGGCGTCGGCAAGACGACCACCGCCCGCATACTGAGCCGGGCGCTCAACTGCGAGAAGGGGCCGATCCCCGAGCCGTGCGGCGCCTGCGAGCCCTGCGTCGAGATCTTCGAAGGCCGCGACATGGACGTCCTCGAGATCGACGCCGCCACTCACACGCAGGTCGAGAACGTCAGGGAGGTGATCGTCGAAGGGCTGGCGATACCGCCGATTCGCGACCGCTACAAGATCTTCATCATCGACGAGTTCCACCAGCTCTCGAAGCACTCCTTCAACGCGCTCCTCAAGTCGCTCGAAGAACCGCCGCCCAGGGTCGCCTTCATAATGGCGACAACCGAGCTCAGGAACGTCCCCGACACCGTGCTGTCGCGCTCGCAGGTCTTCGAGTTCCGGCCGATCTCCTGGCGGGCGATCACCGAGCAGTTGAAGAAGATCGCGCAGGCAGAGGGGCTGAAGGCGACAGACGAGGCGCTCGCGCTCGTCGCCCGTGCCGCCGACGGCAGCATGCGCGACGCGCAGACGGCTCTCGACCAGGTGATCGGTTTCTCCGGCGAGACGATCACGGTCGAATCCGTTCAGTCGGTGCTGGGTCTCGTCGGGCGGGACCTGCTCTTCGAGGTCATCGAAGCGGTAGCGGACGAGAAAGCTTCGGCGGCCTTCGACCTGCCTGCCCGGGCGGCCGAGGCCGGTTACGACTTTCGCCTCATCGTGCGCGAACTGTCGCGGTTGGTTCGCGACCTGATGGTCGTTTCGGTGGACCGTTCCCGCCTCGACGACCGCGAGGTGACTTCCGAGGCCGAGCGCGGCCGGCTTGCCGCGCTCGCAGACAAGTTCTCGAGGGAGGACCTGCTTCGCGCCTTCGACGTCCTCACGCGAGCCGAGATGGAGATCAGGGGGGGTGCCGAGCCGCGCTATCACCTCGAGATGGCTCTGCTCCGCTGGATGCACCTCCGGAAGCTGGCCCCCATCGAGCGGGTCATCGGCGAACTGCGCGCCATCCTTGCGCCCGGGCCAGGAGGCAGCCGAACGCCTGGCGGCGGCGCCGCTGGCGCGGCTGGCACGGCAGGCGGCGGCGAAGCCGGACGCCGAGGCCCTGCCAGGCTCGGCACGCCCCCCGGAGACGGCACGAGCCGGCCTTCGACACCGGCGGGTTCTGTTCCCGGCCGCTTCGACCAGATCCGTGAATCGCTCGGGCGTCCGGGCGGTGACGCCGCCGTTGCGCGCCCTCCGGAGGCCGTCGCACTCGCCGGGCCCGAGCAGATAGCCGAAGGCGGCAAGCCGAAGGCCGTTCTTACGAGAGACGCATTTCTCGCCGAGGTGCGGGCGAAGGCGGTCTTCCACCGGATGGTCATCGCGCAGGCTCAGCGGATCGACGTCGCCCCGGAAGGCATCGTTTTCACGTTCTCACCGGGGCAGAGGCACCTCAAAGAGCAGGTCGAAGAGAACCGGAAGTGGCTGGAATCGGTGGCATCGCGTCTGGCGGGCCACCGCGTTGTCGTCACGGCGGTGATCTCTCCAGGCAACGGTGCCGACAATGACGGACCCGAGGCGGGCCCCCCGCCGGCGTCCGAGATCGACGTCAAGGCCGCTGCGCTCGCGGACCCGACCGCGAAGGCGCTCGCCGAAGTGTTCCCGGTGGAGTTCACCGAGATCGAGGACGCACAGGACCCGAGATGAACATACAGCAGATGATGAAGCAGGCGCAGCAGATGCAGGAGCGCCTGCAGAAGCAGATGATGGAGACGGAGGTCGAGGCCACCTCCGGCGGCGGCATGGTTACTGTCGTCGTCAACGGCGCCAAGCAGATCAAGAGGCTTACCATCGATCCCGAGGTGGTCTCGAAAGATGACGTGGAGATGCTCCAGGACCTGATTGTCGCCGCCGTCAACGACGCCCAGCGGAAGGCCGACGAGGCGCTCCAGAAGCAGATGGGCGGGTTGATGGGCGGGTTGAAGCTCCCCGGCTTCTGACGTGAACTCGCAACCCGAGAGCCTGTCGCGCCTCATCGACGAGCTGCAGCGCCTGCCGGGCATCGGCAGGAAGAGCGCGCAGCGGCTCGCGTTCCACATACTCAAGACGCCGCGCGACGAGGCGGAGCGCCTCGTCGAGGCTGTGCGCGACGTCAAGGAGCGCGTCACGTACTGCTCTGTCTGCAACAACGTGACGGACGTGGATCCGTGCGTGTTCTGCACCGACGACAACCGCAACCAACGCCTCATCTGCGTCGTCGAGGAGCCGCAGAACGTGATGGCGGTGGAAAAGGCGGGCGACTACAAGGGCGTCTACCACGTCCTGATGGGAGCGCTCTCGCCGCTCCAGGGCGTCGGACCGGACGACCTCAAGATCAAGAACCTGCTTTCGCGCGTCGAACGCGGCGCCGAGGAGGTGATCCTTGCGACGAACCCGAACGTCGAAGGGGAGGCGACTGCTATCTACCTCGCCCGGCTGCTGAAGACGCTGGGCGTGAAGGTGACCCGGATCGCGATGGGCGTTCCCGTTGGCAGCGACCTCGAGTACGCCGACGAGATGACGGTGCACAAGGCGCTGGAAGGACGACGGGAAGTCTGAGAGACAAGGCCACGAAGGCGCGAAGGCACGAAGTCATACACAGGATCGTCCCATGCTGCCTGGCCAGTTGCATGTACCCGTCGCCGTCGTGCTCCTGGCGGCTGGAATAGTGGCCGCGTTCTGGGGCTATCGGCTCTTCCGGCTCACGCTCGGCATCTACGGCTTCATCCTCGGCGCCGTCGCCGCCGTCTCGCTGATCGATGCAAACAGTACCGTCATGCTCGTGGCGCTGCTCGTCGGTGGCGGCCTCGCGGGCGCAGCCGTCTTCGTGCTCGCCTATTTCGCGGCGGTCGCGCTCCTCGGCGGCGCATCCGGCGTTCTCTTCGCGCAGTCACTCTGGCCCGAGATCGCCCACGCGCAGGCCAGCATCTGGGTCCTCATTCTCTTTGCGGCGATTGGCGTTGTCTCCGGCCTGGTCTTCCAGCGCTACGTGGTCGTTCTCGTCACGGCTTTCGGCGGCGCATGGACTGCGGTTGTTGCCGCCCTCGCGCTCGCAGGAGGGCGGGGAGGCGGGGCGCTCGCCGAGGTCGGCCGGGTGTGGGTCCTCTACCCGCTTCACCCCGGGCCGGCTCGTCCATTCATCTTGGGGGGCTGGTTCCTTCTCGGGCTCCTTGGCGTTGCGGTGCAGCTGGGGCTGACCGCCGGGCGGCGCCGCCGCAAGTGAGCGGCATCGCTCGGTCGTGGACGCTGCGCTGGATCCGCGCGGGGTGGCCGGGACGGAAGCGGCGATTCGAAACGACGGCCACGTGAACGACGAAAGGGCAGCCTTCGTTGTCACTGTCTCTTGCGGAACGGATGCGCGCGATCGGGGAGACGCCGCTGTTTGCGGCGCTCGCGAAGGAGGATCTGCGCGCGATCGCCGAGCGGGTCACCGAACGCCGACTGCGGCCCGGCGAGGTCCTCTTCGCCGAGGGAGACAAGTGCGCCGGCCTTCACGTCCTCATTGCCGGCAACGTGAAGATCTGCATCACTTCCTCTTGCGGCCGCGAGCTGATGCTGGCGATCGAGAGCGCACCGGGGACCATTGCGGAGCTGCCTCTCTTCGATGGCGAGCCGTACCCGGCAACGGCCTTCGCCGTAGACGAGGTCTCGGCGCTGGTGATTCGATGCGAGGACTTCCACGCACTCTGCCTCGAACACCCGGAGGTCCCGATCCGGCTCCTCTCGGTGGTCGGCCGACGCGTCCGAGACATCGTCGGAATCATCGACAAGGTGGTCTTCGGCGGCGTCAGGCAGCGTCTCGCCAGGGCAATTCTCGACCTGCGCGATGAGGCCGGTGACGACACCTTCGTGCTGCCGACCTCGCTCCAGGAGCTGGCTCACCGGCTAGGAACGGCTCGCGAGGTCGTCTCGAGGAACATGAGCAGGTTCCAGGCCAGAGGCCTCCTCAGGCTGAACAGGCGCCAGGTTGTGATCCTCGACAAGCCCGGGCTCCTGCGCGAGGCCGAACCGGACGTTTAGGCATCCGGCGACGGGCGGCAAAGCTCATCCATTCCGTCACGAAATCATTCCGCCCCGCGCTTGACCGTGACTTGCGTCACGGCATTGCGTCGCTGCTCCCGCTACAGTCGCCAGAAGGGAATCCCAGGAAACGAAGGGAACTGCCGGGGACGGTCATGCACCTGACCGATCGAACGCCGGTAGGCGTCATCGTCGCGAAGCACCCTCGCGCGGACGCCGTGTTCGAGAAGTACCGTATCGACTACTGCTGCCAGGGCGACCAGGCGCTGGGCGAAGCTTGTGCCTCCGCGGGCGTGCCGGTTCGGCGGGTCCTGGACGAGATCGCGCGCGCCGATGAAGAGTCGATGCACGACCGTGATTGGATGACCGCCCCGCTCGAGGACGTCGTCGAGCACATCGTCGCGGTCCACCACGCTTACCTGAGGACCGAACTGCCGGTCCTGGATCTCAGGATCTCGAAAGCGGCCGAGGTCTGCGGCTCGAGTGCCCGGCCTGTGCTCGCCGAGGTCGGCGAGGTGTTCCGCGCGCTCGCTTCTGAGCTCGACCTTCATCTCCGGAAAGAGGAAACGGAGCTCTTCCCGTTGATCAGGGACTACGAGCGCGCGCGCGAGAGTGGCGCCAGGTGCCGCCCGGCTGCGACCCGGGGAGCCGCGAGCGTCCGCATGGCGCTTTTCGAGAGCGAGCACAAGACAGCAGCCGAACGGCTCCGCGAAATCCGCAGGCTGACCGGGGACTACGCCCTGCCGGGCGACGGCGGAGCTGCCTTTCGCGCCTTGTCCGAAGGACTCTCTCAGTTGGAGGTGAGCCTGCACCGGCACATCCACCTCGAGAACAACGTTCTCTTCCCCCGGACCCGGGGTCTCGAGGCTTCTTTCGGCCAGGCATGAGGCGCGACCGGCTGGAGTCAAACGAATGCCGATTCGAGTCAGGATCCCGGACGTAAAGGACTGGGAAGAACAGGTGAAGTGCCAGGCCGGCTGCCCGGTGGCAACCGACGCTGGCCGATACGTTCAGCTCATCGCCGAAAGGCGGGACGAGGACGCCTACCTCGTCGCGCGCGCTCCGAATCCTCTGGCTTCCGTGTGCGGCCGGGTGTGCGCCGCTCCCTGCGAGGACGCGTGCCGCAGGGGCACGATCGATGCCCCGATCTCCATCCGCGCGCTCAAGCGGTACGTGACGGAGCAGTACGGCGTGGAGTCGATGCGCCCGGACACGCAGGACCGATTGCGAACGGAGCTCATAAGGGAGGGGAACAGGTACGCGGGGCACCTGCCTGTGGCGCCGCCCGCATCGCCCCCCCACGGCCGGCCGTCAGCTGCCGAGCGGCGGCCGAAGGTCGCGATTGTGGGCGCGGGTCCCGCGGGGCTTTCAGCAGCCCACGACCTTGCTCTTCTCGGGTACGACGTGACGGTTTTCGAGGCGGCCGAAGAGCCGGGCGGGATGATGCGCTTCGGTATTCCGGAATACCGCCTGCCGCGCTCCCTTATCCGCGCCGAGATCGACAAGATCCGCGCCCTTGGCGTGACGCTTCGCCTTCGAACGGCGCTGTCGACGGATTTCGGCCTCGCCGACCTGAGGCGCCTCGGCTTCCAGTCCGTATTCATTGCCGTCGGCGTGTCGCAGGGCCGCGATCTGCAGGTGCCCGGTGTCGAGCTGGACGGGGTCGTCAAGGCGGTCGACTACCTGCTGAACGTCAACAGAGGTTACCGGCTCAACCTGGGTCGCCGTGTGGTCGTAGTGGGTGGCGGGTTCGTGGCATTCGACGCCGCGCGCACGGCGCTTCGGCTCGGACGCCAGGAGGAGCTCGAAGAGCTCGCAGCTCTCCAGGGCGCGGCCGACGCGCGCGCGAAAGAGGCGCTCGACTCGGCGCGCGCGGCGCTTCGCGGCGGTGCCGCCGAGGTGACGGTCGTTTCGCTCGAAACCTTCGACGAGATGCCGGTGCTCCGAACGATGCAGGGGCACGAGGAGTTCGACGAGGCGAGGAAGGAAGGCGTGCGCTTCGTCACCCGGCGCGGGCCGAAGGCGTTCGTGGGCGCCGGCAGGCTCGAGGCAATCGAGCTTCGGGCTGTGCGATCGGTCTTCGATGAGCACGGGCGCTTCCGTCCGACCTACGACTCGGATGACGTCATGGTGGTGGAGGCGGATGCCTGCATCCTGGCCATCGGCCAGAAGCCGGACCTGGCGTTCCTGAAGACGGCAGACGGCATCGAGCTCACGTCGGGCGGCGCCATCAGGGTGGATCCCGCGACGCTTGCGACGACGGCTCCGGGCATCTTTGCCGGAGGCGACGTCGCTTTCGGGCCGCGGAACCTGATCGAAGCTGTGGCGAACGGGAAGCGGGCCGCACGCTCGATCCACGAGTACCTTGCGGGCGAACGGGCGTCGCTCGAGATACGCCTGCACATCGAAAAGATCCCGACGAACCTCTATCGGATGATTGCCGGCTTCGAAAAGCTGGACCGAGCCGCTCCGCCGACTCTCCCGGTCGAGCGCCGCACCGGCATAGCCGAAGTCGAGACCGGCTACGGCCCGGCGGAAGCACTCGAGCAGGCCGCCCGCTGCCTCGTGTGCCACGTGCAGACGATCTACGACCCGGAGAAGTGCGTTCTCTGTAGCCGCTGCGTGGATGTCTGCCCCGAGCACTGCCTTGCGATCGTGCCGTTCGAGGAGCTGGATCTCGACCCCGCGGACCGTGCCGCGACAGCGGCTAACGCGGAGGCGAACGGCCTGCCGCTCGCGGCCATGGTCAAGGACGACGAGCCGTGCATACGGTGCGGGCTCTGTGCCATCCGCTGCCCGACCGATGCGATGACGATGGAGCGGTTCTCGATCACCGAGCGCTGGGCTGCGCCGGCGACGGAGCCGCGCTGACGCACGGAGAGGATATGAGTGAAAGAACCGATCGACGCGATTTCCTGCTGAAGCTCGGCATCGGCGCCGGCATCGCCGGCCTCGGCCTCCAGGGTGCTGCCTCGCTCCGGTCGCTTGTGCCGAACGTCTCCTATGACGCTCCCACCCTCGTGAAGTTGGGGCGGCCCGAAGATTTCCCCGACGGGCTCGAGTTCCTGCCGGACGAGCGCCTGTTCGTCTTCCGCGAGGGCAGGACGTTTCACGCGATCTCTGCCGTGTGCACCCACCTGGGTTGCACGGTGCGCGCCGAAGCGCTGGCGCGGCCCGAGACGAGGGAGGTGGGTGGCGCCGCGCTCCGGCTGACGCATCAGTTCCTCTGCCCCTGCCACGGCTCGAAGTACCACGGCGACGGCGAGAACTACGCCGGGCCCGCGCCCAGGCCGCTGGCCTGGTATCACCTGTCCCAGGCACCAGACGACGGCCAGCTCGTCGTCGATCTGGCGCGCGAGGTCGAACACGACTTCCGTTTCACGACTGCGTGAGGGCGACATGAAGCTATCGCTTGGACGCTCCACCGATCCCGCGGCGCCCGGCGTGTACCCGGAACCGTTGTGGAGCTATCGGCCCCGGTCGGACCGCGAGGCGGGCGACGCAGTCGTGTCCAATTTCCTGTTGCACTGGTTCCCGGCGAAATCTTCCCGGGCATCGCTCGACTGGACCTACTCGCTCTGGCTCGGAACCGCGACGGCCGCGCTCTTCCTGCTGTTGACGGTATCCGGCCTGCCCTTGCTCTTTCTCTACGTGCCATCGGTGGAGCGCGCCTACTGGTCCGTGAAGGACATCGAATACGTGGTGACGTTCGGGTCGTGGATCAGATCGGTGCACCGACTGTCCGCGCACCTGATGGTCGTGGCCGTCGCCCTGCACCTTGCGCGCGTCTTCCTGACCGGCGCCTACAAGAACGGCGCAGGCAGGGGACAGCGCCGGGAGTGGAATTGGGTGCTCGGCGTCGCAATGCTCCTTGCGACCCTGTTCCTGTCCTTCACCGGCTACCTGTTGCCGTGGGATCAGCTGGCATTCTGGGCGGTCACCGTCGGGACGAACATCGCCTCGTCCGTGCCGCTCGTGGGCGCCGAAGTGCGGGAGCTGATGATCGGAGGCAGAGCGATCGACCAGGCGACGCTGATACGCTTCTACGTCCTGCACGTGATCATCTTGCCCGGCGGGCTGGCGGCAATGCTCGCCTGGCACATGTGGCGGGTTCGAAAGGACGGCGGCCTCGCCGTCGCCGACCGGGACATCGTTCCCGAGCCGAGAACGGAGCCGCCGTCCCGGACCAAGACGTACTCCCTCCTCGGGGTGGCGCGCGGACAGTCGCCGCTCATTCGCGCCAGCTCCATCGAGGCGCCGGACACCACCGTGAACTCCGTCCCCGACCTGACGCGGCGCGCTGCAATCGTCATGCTGGGTACCTTCGCGCTCGTCTCCATCCTCGCCGTAATCATGCGTTCGCCGCTCGAGGAGCCGGCCAATCCGCTTCTCACACCGAACCCGGCGAAGGCGCCCTGGTACTTCCTCTGGCTGCAGGAGATCGTGACGGACACGACCGTCACGATCGGCTCGTTCACACTCAACGGCGCCTTCATCGGCGGTGTGGTTCTCCCCGGGCTGCTCGTCCTGCTGATGACGGTGTGGCCCTGGCTCGACAGGAGCCCGGCCGAAGCTGCAGGCGTGTGGTTTGCCCGGAGCCGCCGCCGGCAGAACACAGTCTTTCTGCTGCTCCTCCTCGTGGTTGTCGTCTTCACATTCATCGGGAGCGTGATGCGCGGGCCCTACTGGGAGATGTACTGGCCGTGGCAGGCGTGGCCGGACATCCCTTCGAGGATATGACATGGAACTGAGGACGAACTCGCCCTACCCGCGCCGAGATCGGCCGCTGCTCGCTCTGGTCGGCCTTCTGCTGGTCCTGTCGACCATCGTCTTCGCCTGGGCCGACCGCGTCCACGACTGGCGGTTCTTCCAGGCCGAGTTCCGTGACCTGGTAGCCGAGAAGCTGGGCGCCGAGTCGGCATCCACCGTTCCGTCCGGCATACAGCAGATCTACGTTTCCCGGCTGCGTCGCGCCGACCGATGCGTGACGTGTCATCAGGCCGTCTCGTGGAAGGGATTCGAAAGCGCCGAGGAGCCGCACCGCACCCACCCTGCAGAGCCTCTTGCCGTGCATCCGGTCGAGCGGTACGGCTGCTCGGTCTGTCACGGCGGCCAGGGCTGGGCGATCGATACGTTCGAGGCCCACGGCCAGATTGCGCACTGGGAAGAGCCGCTGCTCGACACCTACCTCGGAGAGTCGTACTCCCTCGTGGGGAACAAGAACGCCTTCATGCAGATGAACTGCAACATCTGCCACCGCCACGACCGCGAGACCAAGGGGATGGACGCCGTCAACCTCGCCAAGCGCCTCGTGCTCGAAAAAGGATGCAGGGCCTGTCACGTGATCAACGGGCGGGGCGGCACCATCGGTCCGGACCTGACATGGCTGGGAGACAAGGCTCCTGAGCAATACGACTTCGGGCGCCTGTCGGGCCAGAACACTTCCTTCGCCTGGCACGTTGCGCACTTCAAGGAGCCGAAGGCGCTCGTTGCCGACACCGTGATGCCGAACTTCGGCTTCACGACAGCCCAGGCGCAGGCGCTCTCGATGCTCGTGATGTCGTGGCGGCGGATTGAGGTCCCATCGGCCTACGTGCCGGGCACGCCAAGGACCGATCCGGTCACGCCGGAGGAGTCCGCCGCGGAGGAACGGATGCGGACAGGGCCGGGTGCCTGGTTCGTGTCCACAGGGTGTTTCGTGTGCCACTCGATCGCCGTCTTCGACGTGAAGAGCCCGGCGCAGATCGGGCCGGATCTGTCCAACGCAGTCGAAGACGTCCAGAGCCGGTTCGGGCGGACGATCGACGACTTCCTGGCGGCGCCGTCCGGCACAATGGCGGTGGTCCTGTCGCGTCAGATAGTGCTCACGCCCGAGCAGCGGGCCGAGGCCGTCCGCAAGCTTCGGGAGGCGTTCGACCTGCACCTGAAGCAAAGAGCGGACGCCGCTCCAAAGTAACGCGGTCGATTCGCGAGAGGGGGTTCGAGATGAGTCAGAAGCAGAGAAGGCTGGCATTCTGGGCCCTGGCGGGCGCAGTCGCGCTCGGCATGTTCGCGGCACGATGCGCGCCGGAAACCGGCCGGAAGACCCGCGTGGCCGTCTCCGATACCGCCGTCGCGGCCGAGAAGGTGTATGTCGGGCCGGGGGACCTGGACGAGTACTACATGTTCGCATCCGGCGGCCACTCGGGGCAGGTGTACGTCTACGGCGTTCCCTCGATGCGGCATATCGTGACCATCCCCGTCTACACGCCCTACCCGGCGACCGGCTACGGTTTCGACGACGACTCGAAGAAGATGCTCGGGGAGCTGACGTGGGGAGACGTTCATCACCCCGCGTTGTCGGAGACCAACGGGGATTACGACGGGCGCTGGCTGTTCGTCAACGACATGAATGGGCGCCTCGCCAGGATCGACCTGCGCGACTTCAAGACCAAGCAGATCTTCGGGCCGGTTCCCAACGTGTCCGGCAACCACGGTTCCGCCTTCGTCACGCCGAACACCGAGTACAGCATGATGGCGTCGCGCTTCTCGATCCCGATTCCGAAAGGAACGGTCGCCGATATCGCGCAGTACGCAACCCAGTACAAGGGCGTTGTCGCCGCGATGAAAGTGGACCCGAAGACCGGCGAGATCTCGAACGGCTGGCAGATCCTGATGCCGCCATTCGATTTCGACCTCGGGGATGCCGGCAAGGGGGTGTCCGACGGCTGGATGTTCTGGACCTCCTACAATACCGAGCGCGCCACGGGCAAGCTCGAAGAGACGGCCTCTCAGCGCGACCGCGACTACATCGCCGCCGTGGACTGGAGGGCGGCCGAGAAGGCAGTCGCCGCGGGTCAGGGCGACACGATCGGCGGCGTGAAGGTGCTCGACCCGCAGAAGGTCCCGGGCATCGTCTACCTCATGCCCTGCGGCAAGTCGCCGCACGGCGTGGACGTGTCGCCCGACGGGAAATGGATCGTCGGGTCAGGCAAGCTCCAGGGCGTCACCACCGCGTTCAACTTCGAGAAGGTGCAGACGGCGATACGCAACAAGGACTTCGCCGGCAACGAGGACGGGATTCCGGTCCTGAAGTACGAGTCGATCAAGGAAGCCGAGGTGCCGGTCGGCCTCGGGCCGTTGCACACCCAGTTCGGCCCGGACGGCCATGCATACACTTCGCTCTTCCTCGACAGCGCCATCGTGAAATGGAAGCTCGGAACGTGGGAGGTGGTGGACAAGGTGCCGATGTCCTACAACATCGGGCACCTCAGCGCGGCCGAGGGAGACACGGCGCAGCCCGATGGCAAGTGGCTCGTAGGGCTCAACAAGCTCTCGCACGGCCGCCATCTGCCAGTGGGACCCTCACAGCCGGAATCATCGCAGCTCGTCGATGTCTCAGAGGAGAAGATGAAGCTGCTCCTCGACGCCTTCACCGAGCCCGAGCCTCACTACGCCCAGATCATCAAGGCCGACAAGCTCAAGCCCATCGAGGTGTACCCGAAAGAAGAGAGCAGGCACCCGCTCGCGATCTGGGACATCAAGGACGCTGGGGTGTCCCGCCAGGGCAACAAGGTGACCGTGAAGATGGTCGCGGTGAGATCCACTTTCACTCCGACGGCCTTCGAAGTGCAGAAGGGCGATGTGGTGACGGTAGCCGTCACCAACATCGAGCAGGTCACCGACGAGCTGCACGGTTTTGCCATCCTCGACTACAACATCAACATCGTGATCGATCCAGGCGAGACCAAGACGGTGACCTTCACGGCCACGAAGGGCGGCGTCTTCCCCTACTACTGCACGAACTTCTGCTCGGCCCTGCATCAGGAAATGCAGGGGTACATGATCGTCAGGTGAGGGCTGGTGATGGGTTGCAGGTCACAGGCGGCGTCCGGGGGTTGAAGGCGTTCGAGGACTGAACGCATTCGCGCATTGCCGACTGAAAGCGCCCGACGGCCGGACGCGCGGACTGCGCGCGAAGGGTGACCGCCTGGGGCCGCGGCGACTGCGAACGACGCGCGAGAAAGATGAGGCGACAGATGTCCGTCCGGACACGCATTCAGCTGCGTCACCGATTCCTCGACATCCCCCTGGGCGCGAAGCCCAGGGTACTCCTGGTTGTCGCGGCCTTCTTGCTGGTCGGCGTTTACCTATTCCCTTTATGGAATATGACGATGTTCGCGCAGCAGTACCAGCAGGGACTGCGCCTGAACATCTACGCGCACAAACTGGATGGCGGAAACAACGGCCAGGACGTCAGGGAAATCAACATCCTGAACCACTACATCGGCATGAGGGAACTCTTCGCCGACGACTTCACGGAGTTCAAGTGGCTGCCGTTCGTCGTTGGCGCCATCGGCCTTCTCTTCCTTCGGGCGGCCGTCCATGGGCGGATGGCCAATCTCATCGACGTCCTGGTGTTGTACGTGTACTTCTCGGCCTTTTCCATGTGGTCGTTCGCCTACCGCATGTGGAGGTACGGCCACGACCTGTCGCCGACCGCGTCGGTGAAGATCGAGCCGTTCATGCCGCCGCTCTTCGGCTACAAGCAGCTCGCGAATTTCGAGATCTACTCGTACCCGGGGCCGGCCTCCTACGCGCTCGTCCTCGCGATGCTGTTGCTCTTTGCGGCGGTGCACCTGGCCTGGCGCGAGGAGGGTTCGGCGGCATGAGGCGGCTCCGGGACCGGGGGCCGTCACGCGGATTGAGGCTCTGGCTGGCAGGGCGGCCGAGCGCGATCCCGGCCGTTCGAGGGCGAGGAGTCTGCCTTCGAGAGGCGCTGCAGGGTTGGCGTGGGTAAAAGGCGCCTGTCGGGCCGGCGGCCGACCGCTGGGGGACGAGAACGGCGCGGGGAGGAGAGGAGCGAAGGCTCGGGATGTTTACAGCCGCCTTGATGCTGCTCGCGATTTCGATTGCCGATGGACAGGGCGGCGAAGGGCATGCTGTTGCTCCCGGCGCAGTGGAGGGGCGGCCGGCCGGCCCCGAAGCCTCGCCGCTCCAGGCGGCGATCGACTCTGCGCCTGCGGGCGCCACGATCGAGATCGGTCCTGGCACGTACCGGGGAGACCTGATAATCGAGCGCCCCCTCCGGCTGATCGGGATCGGGCGCCCGAGGCTTGTCGGGTCGGGCACGGGAAGCGTGGTCAGGGTTCGCGCCGACGACGTCACGATAGAAGGCTTCGACATCGACGGGCTCGAGGGCGGCGACCTCGGTCGCGACTCTTCCGGCGTTCACGTTTCTGGGAGGCGGGCCACGATACGCGATTGCCGGATTGTCCGCTGCCTCTTCGGCGTCTACCTGCGTGAAGCCGATGGCGCGAGGGTGGAGCGGTGCACGATTACGGGCATCAGGGGCAAGGACCCGGGGGAGAAGGGTTCCGGGATTCACGCCTGGAGCACCGACGGCTTCCGTTTCCTGAACAACGAGGTCACCGGCGTTCGCGACGGCTTCTACATACAGTCGTCCAACGGCGGTTTCATAGCCTCGAACCGTGCAGTCGATCTCCGCTACGGCCTGCACTACATGTTTTCGGACGACAACGTGTTCGAGGACAACTTGTTCGCCCGCGGCGCTGCCGGGACAGCCATCATGTACTCGCGGCGAGTCGTGTTCCGCCGGAACCGGCTGCTGTGGAACCGGGGCTTCGCTTCGGTGGGTCTCCTCTTCAAGACCTGCGAGGACGTTCTCGCCGAGGACAACCTGGTCGGCGACAACGCGCGCGGGATCTTCCTCGAGGACGCGCTGAGGAGCGTGTTCCGCAGGAACGTGATAGCGCAGTCCGACACGGCCATCGTGCTCTACGATTCGGCGAGGCAGGTCCTGTTCGAGGGGAACTCGTTCGTCGGCAACATGAGCCCACTCTGGCTCATCGGCAAGCGGACCGACACGCGCTTCGAGAGCAACTACTGGTCCGACAACGACGAACCGGACCTCGACGGAGACGGCCGCAGCGACAGGCCGTTCCCTCTGACGAGCGTGTTCGACCACCTGCGCGGAAACCTCACCGCGGCCGATCTGGTTTCACACGGCTTTGCCGCGGTGGCGCTGGGCGTTGCTGAGAGGACCTTCCCTGTGCTGCAAACCGTCTCGGTCGAAGACCCGCTCCCGCTCGCGCGGCCTCCTGCGCTGCCGCTAGTGCCTTACCGGGATCGCGAGGACAGCGGCCCCGATGCTGCAGGCCTCATCGTCTCGGCGTCCGCGCTCGCGGCGGGCGCCCTTGTGCTGCTACGAGGGACGGCCCGGCGCGCCGCGGGCAAGCGGCCGTTTCGGCTTTCCGAATCATGATCAGCTACCTGCGGTTCCGGAAGCAGTTCGGCCCCCACGTTGCCGTCGAGAACCTGACGCTCGACGTCGGACGCGGTGAGGCCGTGGTCCTGCTGGGACCCAATGGCTCCGGCAAGACGACGACGCTGAAGGCCGCCGCTGGCCTCATCCGTCCCAGTGCGGGTGAGGTGAGGCTGGGCGAGCCGGGTGTGCCCGCATGGGAGCCGTCAGCGAGGCGCTGCTGCTCGTTCCTGCCGCAGAAG
Source organism: Vicinamibacterales bacterium (assembly GCA_041947015.1). GTDB lineage: Bacteria > Acidobacteriota > Vicinamibacteria > Vicinamibacterales > Fen-181 > JBHGBL01. The sequence goes on along the minus strand of JBHGBL010000006.1, from coordinate 23,031 downwards.
GTCGCGTTCCCGGAGTCCTTGAGCGGCCGCGAGGTCGTCGACTTCCACCGCGTGCTCCGCGGCGTGGAGCCCGCCAGGACGGACGAGGTTCTGGCTTTCGCTTCACTGAACGGCGCCGGCGGGCGGGCCGTTCACACCTACTCGGGCGGAATGGTCCAGCGGCTCGGCCTCGCCGTCGCGATGCTGCCCGATGCCCCCGTCCTGCTGTTGGACGAGCCGACTGCGGCGCTGGATCCTGACGGCCTTTGCGCTTTCTACGGGCTGGTGGATCGCCGCAAGAGCGCAGGGAAGACCGTCCTGTTCACGACTCACCAGCTCGGGGATGCCGAGCGCCTTGCCGACAGGATCGCCATTCTGGTGGAAGGCAGGCTCGTGGCGGTTTTCGCCAACCGCGAGCTGGCCGAGCGCCTGGCCGACCGAGGCCTCATGCGGCTGGCCCTCGATAGTTGTCCCGAAACCACGCTCGAATCGGTCAGGCGGCTGGCTGCGCGGGCGACATGGAACGGGCACGCGAAGGAGCTCGTCGTGCCGTGCAGGGCGGCCGTTCGAGCGGAGGTCGTGCAGGCTGTGCGCGAATCGGGCGCAGCGATCCGCAGCCTTGTGGCGGAAGAGGGCCGGCTGGACGCTCTGTACATGGAACTCGTCAAGGAGAAAGGGCGATGACGGCGCCTTGGCGGCTCTCCCATCGGAGACGGAGTGAAGGCGAGCGAGGAGGACGGGCGAAGCGCGAGGCGCGCTCTCTGGTGGCAGCCTTCAATCCCGTCCTGGCGCTTGCCGCGCTGGCCGTCGCGTGTTCCGGCGCGCCCGAGCCGGCGCCTCTCGACACGAACAACGACGCCTGCGCTCGCTGCCGTATGGCGGTATCGGACCGGCGCTTCGCGGCGCAGCTTCTTGCGCCCGGCGAGGAGCCGCTCTTCTTCGACGACATCGGGTGCCTCAGGGACTACCTGAAGGCGCTGCCAGCGCTCCCGCGCGGCGCCATGGCCTACGTGGCCGACCATCGCAGCGGCGAATGGGTGGATGCCGCGCGGGCGATCTACTCGGTCAGCGACTCGCTGCGAACACCGATGGCAAGCGGCCTCGTCGCGCACGCGGATGCCGCTTCGCGCGACGAAGACGAGGCGGCGAAAGGGAGCAGGAACGTTCCGCCGGCGGAAGTGCTCGGCCCGCTGGCTCCGGGCCGGGGTCCGGGTTCTGAGTTGTGAGCAAACCATGCTGCCATGCCGCTGTCAACGAGACACAAAGGTGCTTTCACCCGCGCCGTGGCGGTCGCAGTCCTCCTCCTTGGGCCCGGGGTGGGCGCTCCGCTCAGCCGCGCCGTCCGCAGAAGTTCCGGCGCGACGAAACGAACGGCTTCGCCTTGCGCTCCACCCCGCGCCCTGGCGGTCGCAGGGCGCCGTTCACGCGACATGAGGCGCCGCACGGGGGAACTCAGTTGATGACACGGCCGCAGTCGCCGCTCGTTGCGGTCGCCGGCCAGGAGCTGGTGCTGGCGGTCCGCTCGCGCTGGACGCAGATCTTCGCCGTGGTGTTCGCGCTCCTTGCCCTCGCCGTGGCCGCATCCGGCTACGTGCTTTCCGGCGGGCACGGCGTGCAGGACTTTGCGCGCACCGCGGTCTCGCTGGTGCAGCTGATACTGCTCCTAGTTCCGCTCACGGCTCTCCTCATCGGCGTCATGGCTCTCCTGCCGGAGCGCGGCGCATCCGAGCTGCTGTTCTCTCAGCCCGTGTCGCGGTGGACGATTCTCTCCGGCAAGCTCCTCGGCCTCTTCGCCGCGCTGGCGGGGGCGCAGCTCGTCGGCTTCGGCGCTTCGGGCCTTGCCATCTACTCGGAGGCCGGCAGCGAGGGGGTCGGCAGGTTCCTGCTTCTCATCGTCGGCGCACTGGTGCTCACGGCGGTGTCGCTGAGCGTCGCGGCGCTCATTGCATCAGGCGACGTGAGCCGGCGCCGTTCCCGCGCGATCGCCGTCGCGCTGGTTGTCTGGTTCTCGGGCGTCGTCCTGTTCGACGTTGCCGCTCTCGGCCTCGCGTCCCTCCTCCGCTCGGGCACCGCCTCGCGCGTCCTCGTCGCCGCGGTCATCGTCAATCCGGTGGATGCGGTCAGGACGGCGATGCTCCTCGGCATCGAGGGTGTTACGGCCTTCGGCTCGGCCTCGCTCGCCTTCCTCCGGATAACGAGGGGCCCTGTAGTCGCCGCCTTCCTCCTTGCGGCCTCCGTCGCGCTGTGGACCGTGGTTCCGCTGTGGCTGGCCGGCCGGCGGCTTTCGCGAGCCGACATATAGCCTACATGCTGTCGAACCCGCGCTTGGGCTCGATGAAGAAGAAGGTCGAAAGCGCAAGGCGGCGTGGCGGGCTACTTCCTGTCCACGATCTTCAGCAGGAGCTCCTGCGCGCGCGCGTAGGTGGGGGCGATTTCCAGCGCGGCGAGCACCTCGCGGCGCGCCTCGTCGAACTGGCCGGCCTGGAAGAACGCTTCCGCCAGGTCCGAACGCGCCGAGACGACGTCGATGGGCCCGGAGTCGACGGCCGCCCTGAACTCCCTCAGCGCAACGGGCAGGTCGCGCCGCGCGAGCGCGATCTTGCCGAGTCCGGTGTGGGCCGAAGAATCGAAGGGGTCGAGCGTGACGATGCTCTCGAGCGCCAAGAGGCGCGCTTCTTCGTCGTGCGTTTCGCCGGCGAGGCGAGCCAGCCTGCGCGCCGCCTCGATGTTGGTGTGGTCGTAGGCGACGAGCTTCTTCAGTTCCGCGACGGCACGCGCCTTGTCGCCTGAAGCTTCGGCGAGGCCGGCCAGCCGGCCTCGGGGGTTCCCCTCGCCTGCCGCAAGCGGGACGAGCGAGGCAGCTCTCTCGAGCGCCGCCAACGCCGCTTCGCGGTCGCCGGCTGCTGCAAGGGCCGCGCCGGCCGCAAGCTGCACCGGGTAGCTTCTTTGGAACCTGGCGGCGAGGGCCTTCCACTCTTCAGGCGATCGCTCGCGCCCCCCGATGTCCGCTCCCTCGGGCACCTTCAGTGCTTCCGCGAGCGCGCCGAAGCGTTCGCGCAGCCGGCCGTCGTAGTCGCGCTGCATCTCGCCGAGAGTCGTCTTCAAAGCCTTGCCGAGGGCCGCATCCGTGTTCAGCCCTTCGCCGTAGGCGGCGAGCAGCCGGCGAAGCCCGCCTTCCCCGTATCTTTCAACGAGCATCTCGACGGCGAGGTACGACTGGAAGTAGGCGAGGCTGACAGTTTCCATCCGTGTGAAGGCGCCGCTCAGGTCCGCGAGCTTCATCGCCTTGCCGGCGCCGTACGCGCTCGCGAACTGCACCTCGTACTCCCGCGGCCACTCCGGCCGCGCCCGGCCTTCCTCGTAGACCGAGATCCCCTCGGTCAGCCAGCGCGGCACGCGCTGGTTCGAAAGCTGAAGGGAGAAGACGTGCGCCATCTCGTGCCAGAGCGTCGCTTGCCAGTTGAAGTCGCCCGGCGGCCTCGCGCGCGGCGAATCGAGCGTGACGACGCGTCCGAAGCAGGCGCCGAGCGCGCCCAGCAGCCCGGGGAGGCCCAGCGTGCGCACGGCGAAGTCGTCGTGTTTCGGAAAGATCTCGACGAGGATCGGGCCGCGCGGCTCGAGGCCGTAGCGTGCGCCCATGTCCTTCACCGCCTTCTCGACCAACGGCACCGCGTAGTGCCGGAGGACGGCGAATTCGTCCGGGTGCATGCGGACGACGGCGTCGCCCGACTGGACCGACTCGAACTTGTCGAGCGTGTCGAGGAGCTGGAGAAGGTTGAAGGTGAGGACGTTGTAGTGGCGGTCCTCTTCCCACGCGCGTTCGAGCGAGGCGCGCGCTTTCTCCTCGTCGCCCGCGCGCATCAGGTGCATGCCGAGGTCCGCGTGCGCTTCGGAGTCGTCCGGCTCGATCTCGACTGCCTTCCTGGCCAGGGCGACTGCCTCGTCGAAGCGGTAGGCGCGGGCGGCGTGAGCCGCGGCCACCCTGTATGCATCGCCGCTCCGCGCATTGACCGAAGCGACCTTTGCCACCGCGCGGTCGAAGTCCTCCTTGCGTCCATCCAGGTGCGCCAGCGCGGCCAAGAGAGCGTGGGCGTCGGGATCGTGCGGGTTGATGGCGAGCGCCCGGTCGATGGCCTTGCGCGCCTCACCAGGCTCGTCCGCGTCGAGCGCCGCCTCCGCCAGAAAGAGGTGAGCCGCCGCCAGCGTCGGATCGATCTTCAGCGCGCGGCTGGCAGCGGCGATGGCCCTCGGCCTGTCTTCTGCGGCGAGCACGGTGGCCATGCCGAGGTGGGCGGGCGCCCACTCCGGGTCCTTCTCCAACGCCATCTGAAAGGAGCGGCTTGCTTCTCCCCACTGGTACTTCTCGGCCAGCATCTCGCCCCACGCCGTTTCGATGGCCGGGTCGCCGGGCCGCGCGGACGACGCCCTCCGGAAGAGGCGGTTGGCTACCTCGACCTCGCCCAGAGCCCGGGCGGCGCGAGCGGCGCGGAGGTAGGCGTCCGCCGTCGCTGCGCCTTCCCCCTGCGGGCTCGCTTCGGCGACACGGACGAGAACCGGTTCGGCTTCGGACGACCTGCCGCGGAATTCGAGCAGGAGGCCGTACTCGAGCGCGGCCTCGCCAGCCGGCTGTTGCCTTGCCGCGGGCTCGACAATCGAGAGGGCCTCGTCGTAACTCCCGCTGCGCACCGCCAGGCGGGCGAGCATCGCCGCAGCTTCCGGATTCGCCGCTCCGCGCGACCTCGCCAGCGACTCGGCCTCGTCGTGCTTGCCGTGCGCCATCAGCCGCCTCGCCGAGGTGAGGAGCGGCTCGTCGCTCTGCGCGGTGCCGCCGAGGACCCCGGGCCCGACAAGCGACATCGACGCCACGGCTGCTGCCGCGACCAGCACGACACCAGAGATCACAGCTGTGCGGTTCCGCCGGAGAAGCGGCCACGGGCGCTCGAACTGCGGGTCCGATCTCATGAGCCCTCGCTCGATTATAGCCGCTTGCCGGCAAGTGCCGTCCCGATGGTCCTTGTCGGCGGTTCGAACAGGAGACGCGGAGACACGGTGCAGCCTGACGGCCGCATGCCGACAGACGACGAGAACCATGAAGGGGCTTTCGATCGCGCCCCCGTTCGCTTCGCGCGGCCGGAGGACGCTCACAGCCTGGCGAAGGCGCCTCCTTCGCTTGTGGGCTGAGATTGGAGGCTCGTGGTTTGTCTTGCCGGGGCCCTGTGAGTGGAGGCACGAAGGACTGGCTTGCTGGAATCGCACACAGACTTGCTGCCAAGCTCGACCGGGCCCGCCCGGGCGTCCACCCCATTCGTGTCGTGCTATCCTCGAAACATAGCGCGAATGGTTCGGCAGGCCCTCGCTGGCGGACGGCGGTAAGCGCCCGGCGGCAGGCCGGTCGTATCTGGATATACAGCGGTGCGCATGACCCGATCGGGGGGCGTTTGGCCGGACCGATCTTCGAATTCCTGTTCAAGTACCCGGCGGTCGTCTTCGAACAGGGTGACTTCGTACTCACCCCGTCGTGGCCTGCCGTCGCGGTGGCTCTCGCGGCCGGTGCGATAGCAGCCGTCGCCGCCGCGTGGTCCTATCTGCGCGCACCGGCTGCGTCACGCGTGCCGCGCCGCGCCTTCCTCGCGGCGCTCCGCCTCGGCACCATCGCTCTCATCCTCTTCCTTTTCCTTCGCCCTGCGCTCATCGTCCGCGCGGTCGAGACGGAGCGGAACTTCCTCGCGGTCATCCTGGACGATTCGCGGAGCATGGCCATTGCCGACAGCGGCGGCACGCCGCGCTCGCGCTTCATTTCGGATTCCTTCGGGCCGGATGGGAAGCTCGGCAGGGCGCTCGCGGACCGGTTCACGCTGCGTTTCTTCCGCTTCTCGGCCGCCACGGAAAGGCTTGCGGATCCTGCGGACCTCGCGTGGGACGGCACTCGCACGCACGTGGGCCAGGCGCTGGAGCGGGTGGGCCAGGAGCTGACAGGGCTCCCTGTGTCGGGGGTCGTTCTGGTGTCGGACGGCGCCGACACGTCGCAGGCGGCAATCGCCGAGTCGCTCAGGGTCCACAAGGCGACCGGCGTGCCCGTATTCACCGTCGGAGTCGGGCGTGAGGCCTTCGAACGCGACGTCCAGATTGGCCGCGTCGAACCCCCGGCGACCGTGCTCGAAGGCTCGACCGTCGCGGTGGACGTTCTGGTGGGTCAGACGGGCTATGCCGGGCAGAGGGTCCAGATGACCGTCGAAGACGAGGGAAGGCTCGCGGGCACGCAGGACGTGACGCTGCCCGCCGACGGCGAGGCCGCCACTGTTCGGGTGCGCTTCACCTTGCCCGATGCGGGCCCGCGGCTGCTGCGCTTCAGACTGCCGGTGCTCGACGGTGAGCAGGTCACGCAGAACAACGTTCGCGAGGCGGTCATCACCGTGGAGGATCGGCGCGAGAAGGTGCTCTACATCGAAGGCGAGCCGCGCTACGAGATGAAGTTCATCCGCCGGGCCGTGGCCGAGGACAGGAACCTCCAGGTCGTCACGCTCCAGCGGACCGCGGACCGCAAGTTCCTGCGCCTGGACATCGATTCTCCCGAGGACCTGGCCGGCGGCTTTCCGAACACGCGAGAAGAGCTTTTCGCGTACCGCGGCATCATCCTCGGCAGCATCGAGGCGAGCGCCTTCACTCCCGATCAGCTGCGCATGATAGCGGACTTCGTGAGCGTGCGCGGAGGCGGCCTCATCGCGCTTGGAGGCCGGCGTTCGTTCGCGGAAGGCGGCTACGCGGGAACGCCGGTTGGCGAGGCGCTTCCGGTCGTTCTCGAGGGGGAGAGCGAGGACTCCTTCTTCGAGGAGGTGCGCGTTTCTCCGACGCGATTCGGCCAGACGCACGTGGCCGTCCAGATAGGCGACACCGAGCAGGCTTCGATCGAGAAATGGCGCTCGCTGCCGCCCGCCACTGCCGTCAACCCGATCCGGCGGGTGAAGCCGGGCGCGGTCGTGCTGCTGGCTGGCGCGGGTGGCAAGGAAGGCGGCGGCGAGGGTGGCCAGGTGGTGCTCGCCTACCAGAGGTACGGTGCCGGCAAGGCCCTTGCTCTGCCGGTTCAGGACTCGTGGCTCTGGCAGATGCACGCCGAGGTGCCCGTCGAGGATCAGACGCACGAGACGCTCTGGCGCAGGTTGATCAGGTGGCTGGTCGAGGGCGTCCCCGATCGTGTGAACGTCTCGGTCTCGCGTGAGCGGCTGGAGCCGGGCGAGCGCGTGGACCTGACGGCGACCGTCTACGACGCAGGCTTCGTGGCCGTCAACGACGCGACCGCGATTGCGCGAATCACCTCGCCATCGGGCGCTCAGAGCGAGGTGGCGATGGAGTTCGTCCTCGACCGCGACGGAGAGTACCGCGCCGGCTTCGTCGCCGGGGAGCCGGGGCTCTACGAGGTGCGGGTCGAAGCCATGCGGGGCCGCGATTCACTCGGTGGAGGGGCCGCCTTCGTGCGCTCGGCGCCGGGCGACGAGGAGTACTTCGATGCCGCGATGCGGCGGCCGCTCCTCGAGCGGATTGCGCGTGAGACCGGGGGCCGCTTCTACACGCCCGTCTCGGTGGCTTCGCTCCCGCAGGATGTCACCTATCTCGGCCGAGGGATGACCGTGGTCGAGCAGAAGGACCTGTGGGACATGCCGATTGTTCTCCTTGCGCTCGTTTCGCTCCTCGGTGCGGAGTGGTTCCTGCGCCGCAGGTGGGGGCTGGCATGAGGTGGACGCTCGGCCCTCTTTGCCTCGTGATCGCGTTGGCCGGGCCTGCGGCCGCCCAGGACAGCCACCTGCTGGTTATCGTCGGCCTTGGCGGGGAGCCTGCGACCTCCGACCAGTTCCACGGATGGGCGGCGACGCTCGTGGACGCGGCCCGAGGACGCTACGGCCTTCGGGAGGATCGGATCGTCTACCTCGGTGAGGACCCTTCGCGCGACCCTGCCAGGATCGACGGGAAAGCCAGCCGCGAGTCGATAGCCGATGCGGTGGGCAGGATTGCCGGTGCCGCCCGCCCCGGCGACCGCGTGTTCATCGTTCTCTTCGGCCACGGTGCTTCCGCCGCGGGCGAGCCGCGGTTCAACCTGCCGGGGCCGGACATGTCGGCGAAGGATTTCCGCCTGCTTCTCGATCGGTTGAAGGCACAAGCGGTGACCTTCGTCAACACCGCGAGCGCGAGCGGCGGCTACATTGCAGCGCTGTCGGGGGCCAACCGCGCGGTGATAACGGCGACGCAGAACGAGGGCGAGCGCAACCAGACGCTCTTCGGCCAGTTCTTCGTCGAGGCCGTGGCCTCGGCGGACGGTGATCTCGACAAGGACGGCCGCGTTTCCATGCTCGAGGCCTTCAACTGGGCGAAGCGCCGGACGGGCGAGGCCTACGAGAAGCAAGGCCACCTGCTGACCGAGCACGCCGTCCTGGATGATGACGGGGACGGAAAGGCGAGCGCGGGGCCGGGCCAGCCAGGCGCCGACGGGGCTCTCGCGAGGACGCTCTTCCTTTCGGCTGCGGGGTCGGGCCAGGCTGAAGCGGAGACGGCCGACCCCGTACTCAAGGCCCTCCACGCAGAGCGCCGCGCCATCGAGGACAGGATCGCGAAGCTCAAGGCTGGCAGGGGCGGCATGGAGCCGGAGCGCTATGAGCGCGAGATGGAGCAGGCGCTCATAGACCTGGCGCGCAAGAACCGGGAGATACGCGAGAGAGAGAAGGTGAAGGTGAAGGAGGGCCGGTAGTGACACGGGCTTTTTCCCGCCTCGCCGTCGCGCTGGCCGCGGCCGGCTCGCTGGCTGCCCTTGGTGGAGCGGCCCGGGCTGGCCAGGGTCCCCAGCTTCCATGGGAAGAAGACCAGCGGCGTTCGTTCCCGATGGGGCAGCGGCGCGGGCGAGAGCCGCTCAATCTGGAGACTGGCCAGGTGGGCTACGACGGCAGATTCGTCTTCACGCGGCTGCGCTACACGACGCCTGAGACCGGCGGCGGCTTCGGCGACTTCTTCCGCCGCCGCGGAGGCTCGCGCGAGCCGCCGTGGTCGCACGATTACCCGCGCGCCGAGCGGAACTTCATGAAGATCCTCGAAGAGATAACCACCGTGCGTCCCTACGACGGGCCGGTCGGAGGAACTATCCTCGAGATCGGCTCGCCGGAGATCTTCAAGTTCCCGGTCGCCTACATGGCCGAAGCAGGCTACTGGACGCAGACCGACGAGGAGGCCGCGAATCTGAGAGCGTACCTGCAGAAGGGCGGCTTCATCATCTTCGACGACTTCCGGGGCGGCGACTGGATGAACTTCGAGATGCAGATGCAGCGCGTCATGCCGGATGGCAGGCTCGTGCTGCTCGACGTCACGCATCCGATATTCCACTCGTTCTTCGACATCGAGTCGCTCGACTTCGTGCAGTACTACGGGCGGGACGAGCAGGCGCTCTTCTACGGCATGTTCGAGGACAACGATCCTCAGAAACGCCTGCTGCTCATTGCGAACTTCAACAACGACATAGGTGAGTACTGGGAGTTCTCGGACACGGGCTGGACGCCCATCGACCTGTCGAACGAGGCGTACAAGTTCGGCGTCAACTACATCGTTTACGCGATGACGCATTAGCGGGCTACGGGCTGCAGGCTGCGGGGTACGGGCACGGATGCGGAACGCGCCCGCACCAGGCTCCGGGAACGCGAACACCCCCAAGGGGTCTCCCCGGTTCCGCGAGACTTGTTCGCGCCTGCGGCCGGGCATGCTCATCGGGAGCGGCCGGTGGAAGACGTCGGCCGCGTCGGCGAAGGGCGCGTGGGTCTCCTTGGTGGGCGAGATCGAACCTTCGAGGTTGTTCGTGGGAGACAAAGGAGCGAATCGTGGCGCTGACCGAACAGTTGCAGGTTCTCGAGGCCGAAGACGACGTGGCACTGGCCGACCGGATGAAGGCGAGCCGCGACCGGATCGTGAGCGAGCTCGGCAAGGTCATCATCGGGCAGTCGACCGTCATAGAGCAGGCTCTCCTGACGCTGTTCGTCGGCGGCAACAGCCTCATCGTCGGCGTCCCGGGGCTGGCCAAGACGCTCATGGTGCGCACGCTCGCTGACGTCCTCGACTTGAAGTTCGCCCGGATCCAGTTCACCCCGGACCTGATGCCGTCCGACATCACGGGCACCGACATCATCCAGGACGACCCGGAGACCGGCAAGCGCCACATGGTCTTCTCGCCCGGCCCTGTCTTCACGAACATCCTGCTCGCGGACGAGATCAACAGGACTCCCCCGAAGACGCAGTCGGCGCTCCTCGAAGCCATGCAGGAGCACCGCGTGACCATCCAGGGGCGGACGTACGTCCTGGACGAGCCGTTCCATGTCTTCGCGACGCAGAACCCGATCGAGCTCGAGGGCACCTACCCGCTCCCGGAGGCGCAGCTCGACCGCTTCATGTTCCACATCGTGATCGACCACCCGCCGCTCGACGAGGAACTGGAGGTGCTCCGGACGACAACCGCGATGCAGGATGCGAAGCTGGAGCACGCCGTGACCGGCAGGGAACTCGTGTCCTTCCAGCGGCTGGTGCGGAAGGTGCCCGTGTCCGAGCCGGTGATGAAGTACGCGCTTGCGCTCGTTCGGGCCAGCCGGCTGGCGGGCCCCGGCACGCCCGACTTCATCGAGAAGTGGGTGGCCTACGGCGCGAGCGTCAGGGCCGCGCAGTACCTGATTCTCGGCGCCAAGGCGCGCGCCATCACGCGCGGCAGGTACCACGTCACCTTCGACGACATCCGCGCGCTGGCGCACCCGGTCATGCGCCACCGCGTGCTGACCAATTTCCACGCCCAGTCGGAGAACGTGACGACCGAGCAGATAATCGACATGCTTCTGGATACCGTGCCGGTGGCAAGGTCCGGGATGTAGCGATGATAGCAAGCGGCCACGCCGCGCCGATGCGCGGCGCCCGATTCGTGGACCCCAAGGTGCTCGGGCGCATCAGGAACCTGGAACTCCTCGCGCGGAGCGTGGTGGACGGGTTCATCAACGGCCTGCACCGCGCCCCTCACCTGGGCTTCTCCCTGGACTTCGCAGAGCACAGGGGCTACGAGCCGGGAGACGACCTGCGGCGAATCGACTGGCGCGTCTTCGCACGCACCGATCGCTTCTACGTCAAGCAGTTCGAAGCAGACTCGAACGCCAACTGCGTTGTCGCCCTCGACGTCTCGACTTCCATGCGCTACGGGACCCGGGGCATCACCAAGCTCGACTACGGCCGCTACCTTGCCGCGTCGCTCCTCTACTTCTCGCACACCCAGCGCGACCGGATCGGTCTCGTCACTTTCGACAGCGACATCGTGGACTACGTGCCGGCCTCCGCCAAGCACCTCGAGTTCGCGCTGTACGCGCTGGACCGCATTTCGGAGCCGAGGCCCGGGTCGCTCCGCGCGCCGATCCTCGAAATGACAGAGAGGCTGAGGCGGCGCGGCATCGTCGCCATCGTTTCGGATCTCTACGACGAGGCCGACGCGGTCGCTGAGGCCATCAAGCCCCTCCGGTTCCAGGGACACGACGTCATCGTCTTCCACGTGCTCGATCCGTCCGAGATCGAGTTCCCCTTCGAGGAGGCATCGAGCTTCGCGGACCTGGAGACGGGCGAGCGGATTCCGGTCGTACCGGAAGCGCTTCGCGAGCAGTACAAGGCCCTCGTTTCCGGGCACGTCGAGTCGCTGTCACGGTCGTTCACGGGCGCGAGGATCGACTACTCGCTCTTCGACACGTCGGTCCCGCTCGACTACGCTCTCTTCCGCTACCTCTCGACGCGCGAGAGGCTGAGCAGGGTGAGGTGATGGCTTTCCTCGCCCCAGCGCTCCTCGCCGGGCTCGCCGCTGTCGCCATCCCGATCCTGCTGCACCTGGTGCAGCGCGAGCGGAAGCGCATGGTCGAGTTCCCGTCGCTCATGTTCCTCCGCAAGATCCCGTACCAATCCGTGCGGCGCCGTGCCGTTCGCAACTGGGCGCTGCTCGCGCTCCGCGCCGCAGTGGTCGCTCTGCTCGCGGTGGCGTTCGCCAGGCCGTTCGTTCGCGACGCCGGGGCCCGATCGGCGGCGGGCGGCAGCGGCCGCGAGGTGGTCGTCCTCCTCGATCGCTCGGCGAGCATGGGCTACGGCGACAACTGGAGGCGGGCCCGGGAGGCTGCCCGCGGCGCGGTCCGCGCGCTCGGCGCCGGCGACAGGGGCACGATTGCCTTCTTCTCGACCGACGTCGAGATGGGGCCTCGGTCGACGACAGAGCACGGCGCGCTCCTCTCTGCAATAGACCGGACAGCGCCGGGCGCAGGCGCGACCCGGTACGGGCCGGCCTTGCGCGCGGCTGCCGGCGTTCTCGAAACATCGTCGATCCCACGGCGCGAGATCGTGCTCGTCTCCGACTTCCAGAAGAACGGCTGGGACGCTTCCGACGACCTCGCGGTTCCGGCCGGAGTAGAGGTGCGAACGGTATCGGTGGCGGCGGACGCGCCGGAAGACCTTGCGCTCGCCGGGCTGACCATCGAGCGGCAGGCGGACGGGGAACGCGAGCAGGTGCGCGCGGCGGCGCGGGTCGTCAACAGGGGCGCCGCGGCGGTCGAAGGCCGCGAGGTTGCCTTGGAGGTGGACGGCCGCCGCGTTGACGTGCGCGCGGTTTCGGTCGAGCCGGGTGCAGCGGCTGTCGTTTCGTTTTCCGCCTTCGCCTTGCCGCCGGGCGGGGCGCGAGTCACGGCGAGGCTGGCGCACGACGCCCTCGAGGCCGACAACGTATTTCACGCGTTCCTGCCCGCCGCAGAGCGGATCCCCGTGCTCATCGTCGAGAGCGCGAGCCCGCAGCCCGATTCCGACTTGTACTTGTCGCGGGCTCTCGAGGTCGGGCGTGCCCCGGCTTTCCAGGTCACCAGCGCCCGCGCTGACCGCCTGGCGGCATCCGAGATGCGATCCGCGAAGGTCATCGTGCTGAACGATGCGCCGGTGTCGGCCCAGGCTGCGCGGGCCATCGAGGCGAACGTCAGCGGTGGTGCGGGCCTCCTCGTGGCGCTCGGCGAACGCAGCGAGTGGCCGGCGGATGCGCCAAACCTCCTTCCCGGCGTCTTTGGCGTTGCGGTGGACCGGTCCGGCACTCGGGGCGGGACCCTCGGCTACACGGATCTCGGCCACCCGGCCTTCGAAATCTTCAGCTCCCCTCGAAGCGGCGACCTCACGGCGGCCAGGGTGTTCCGCTACCGCCGGTTCACGGCGACCCTCGAAGCAGAGGGCAGCCGCGTCTCTGACGTGATCGCGAGATTCGACGATGGCGCGGTTGCGCTGGCGGAGACGGCCCTGGGCCAGGGCCGCGTCATGGTGTGGACGTCGACATTCGACAGCTACTGGAACGACTTCGCGCTCAAGCCCGTCTTCGTGCCGTTCCTCCACCAGGTGATGAAGTACCTGGCTGGCTACGTCGAGCCGAAGCCGTGGTACATCGCGGGCGAGACGTTCGAGTCGGCGCGATCTCGGGTGCCGGGTGTAGATGCCCGGACGGCCGCGGCTGCCACATTCGTCACCGTGTCGCCCGCGGGCCGGCAGGAAACCATAGAGGCGGGCGAGCGGCCTCTGGCGATCCCGCTCCGGGAGCAGGGTTTCTACGAGATACGCGTTGCCGGGAAGGGCGCGGCCACCGGGGGCGGCCCGGCGTCGGCACTGGCGGCTGTCAACGTCGACCCTGCCGAGTCGGACCTCACGCCCATAGATCCGGAGGAACTTGCCGGCGCGGTGAGGTCAGGTGCGGCATCGGAGGCGAAAGCTTCCGAGAAAGAACTGACGCTCGAGGAGCGCGAGCGCCGGCAGTCGTTGTGGCAGTACGTGTTCGGCGCCGTCCTGCTGCTTCTCGTCGCGGAGATAGTGGTGGCGAACAGGCTTCCCAGGACAGCGTGAGAGGCATCCCATGACCCAAGGGCCTTCGCCGTATCGCGAACGACTCCTCGAGATCATCCGGTCGGTCCGAGGCCGGTGGCGGCGGAAGATAGTGCTGCGGAGCCTGACCGTCCTCATCGGCGCGGCGATACTGACGCTGATGGCGGCCTCGTTCGGACTGGAGCAGTTCCGCTTCAGCGCGGGAGCGATTGTCGCCTTCCGGGTGGTCACCTACGTCGCCCTCGTCGCGCTCGGCTGGTTCGCTTTCGTGCGGCCGTCCGCCAGGCGGGTATCGGACATGCAGGTGGCGCTATACCTCGAGGAGCACGAGCCGTCGCTCGACGAGACCCTCCTGAGCGCCGTCGACGCCAGCGACGCGGGCCGGGGGGCGCCGCACCGCCGCGGCGAGTCCGAGGCGCTGCTGCGGCGCCTCGTGGAAACGGCTGTTGAAAAGTGCGGGGAAATCGATTACGGCCGCGGCGTGGAGAGGCGCGACGTCCGCCAGTCGGCGCTCGTGCTCGCCGGCATTGCTGTCGTCGCGACGGGCGTGTTCGTGGCCGGCCCGGCCTGGCTGCGACAGGGCGCGATCGCGCTTCTTCTGCCGGCGGGCGGCGTCGAGGCGGCGAGCCCCTACCGGATCGATGTCACGCCCGGCAATGCGACCGTCTCGCGCGGCGCGGACGTTTCCATTGCCGCCGCGCTGAGCGGTTTCGAGTCGGCCGAGGCGGACCTCTACACGCGGCGCAGCCCCGGTGCGCCCTTCGAGAGGTCGCCCATGGTGATGAGGTCCGAGGGCGGCGGCTTCGACGCGATGCTCTTCGGCCTGCGCGAGGCGACGGAGTACTTCGTCCAGTCCGCGGGCGTCCGTTCGGCTACCTTCGAGATCGACGTTGCGGACCTGCCGTACGTGGAGCAGCTGGAGCTCGAGTACGTCTTTCCGGCCTACACAGGGCTTCCACCGCAGAAGATCGAGCGCGGCGGGGACGTCGCGGCTCTCGCGGGCACGATCGTGAAGCTGCGCGTTCATTCGACGCTCGCCACCGGGTCAGGGCGCGCGGTGCTCGACGACCGCGACGAGAGCCCGCTCACCCCGGCCGCCGACGGGACGCTCGCGGGAAGCTTCGAGGTTAAGAAGGACGGCTTCTACCGCATCGACCTCCAGGCCCCGACCGGCGCGATGGTAGCCGCCTCGCCGCAGTACACGATCGACGTGCTCGAAGACCAGCCGCCGGTCGTCTCGTTTGCCAGGCCGGCCAGGGACCTGCGGCCGACCAGCCTCGAAGAGGTGTTCGTCGAGGCGACCGCAGAAGACGACTTCGGCGTGAAGAGGCTCGACCTGCTGGTTTCGGTGAATGGCGGCGCCGAGAAGACCGTGCCCCTCGTCGGCGGCGGCGCGCGGCCGCTCGCGCAACTGAGTGCGGGCCACACGTTCTTCCTCGAGGAGATGAACCTGCAGCCGGGAGACGTTGTTTCCTACTACGCGCGGGCCACCGACAACGACACGGTCGGCGGCGCGAAGACCGCGACGAGCGACATGTTCTTCCTGCAGGTCCGCCCGTTCAGGAAGGACTACCGCGTCGCGGAAAGCCAGGCGGGTGCGCAGGCCGGCGGGCAGGGATCAGGGGGGGCCGGCGTGAACGATCCTTCGGCCTTCTCGGAGCAGCAGCGCCGCATCGTGTCGGGGACCTTCAACGTCGTCCGTGACCGGCCGAAGACCACGGCGGAGAAGTTCCGCGAGGACGTCGTCTTCCTGACGCTGGCCCAGGGGCAGCTGCGGGAGAGGGTCGAGGCCCTGTCGGCGCAGATCGAGTCGCGCGTGGGATCTTCGGACGAGAGCATGAAGGTGATCGCGGGATCGCTGGACGAGGCGGCGAAGGCGATGCAGGCGGCGGAGGGCAAGCTCCAGGGGCGCGACCCGAAGGGCGCTCTGCCGCCCGAGCAGCAGGCGCTCGCGAGCTTGCAGCGCGCCGAGGAGGCGTACCGCGACGTTCGCGTGATGCTCAGCCGGGAGCGTGGTGGTGGAGGAGGCGCGGGCGGCCAGTCATCCGCCGCGGCAGAGGAGCTGGCGGACCTGTTCCAGCTGGAGATGGACCGCCTTCGCAATCAGTACGAGACGTTCGACCGCGCGCAGCAGCAGTCGGCGAACAACCAGGTCGACGAGATGCTGGAGCGGCTGCGCGAGTTGGCCAGGCGGCAGGAACAGGAGGCCGAGCGGCAGCGACAGCTGGCGGGCTCGAGGCAGGCGGGCGGGGCGGCGGCCTCGGCCAGGCAGAGGCAGCTTGCCGACGAGACCGAGGAAGCGGCGCGCAGGCTCGAGCGGCTGTCTCGCGAGGAGAACCGGCCGGATCTCGCCGAGGCTGCCAGGCGGATGCAGGAGGCGGCTGACGCGATGCGGCGTGCGGCGGCATCGGGCGATGCCAGCGCGTTCGCCGATGCCAGCGCGGCGGCCGAGAGGCTGAACAACGCGCGCGACAGGCTGGAGCAGCAGAGATCCGACAGGATGCTGCGCGACATAGAGGCGGCGCGCGACCGCGTGCGGCGCCTCGCGGAACAGCAGAAGGAAATCCGGGAGGACGTGGCCTCGCTCGGGCCGCCCGGGCCGGGGCGGCGCGCGCGGAGCGACGAGCTGACGGAGCGGAAGAACCAGCAGGTGTCCGAGGTGGCGGACATCGAACGGCAGCTCGACCGCACGGCGTCGGAGTTCAGGCGCGAGAGGCAGCAGGCTGCGCGCGAAGTGCAGGAAGCCGCTGACGGCATCCGAGACGACAAGCTGAAGGAGAAGATCCAGTATTCGCGGGGCCTGATTCGAGGCGCGCCCGCGGGAGACGCGGCCGAGTTCGAGGGCCAGATCGGGGCCGACATAGAAAGCCTCGACCAGCGGCTGCAGGAGGCGGCGCGGGCGGCGGGCCGGCCGGAGCGCGACACCCGCGCCGAGGCACTGGAGCGGGCAAGGCGCCTCGTGCGGGCGATGGAGTCGCAGAACCAGCGGCTGCAGGCGCAGCAGGGGCAGCAGGGCGAGGGCGAGCAGGGACAGGGCCAGCAGGGTGAGCGCGCGCAAGGTCGGCAGGGGCAGCAGGGCGAGCGCCAGCAAGGCCAGCAGGAGCAGCAAGGCCAGCGCGGCCAGGGTGGGGGCCGTCAGCAGGGCGAGACGGGCGCGCGCGGCCAGGCCGGCCAGCAAGGGCAAGGCCAGCGCGGCCAGGTCGGCCAGCAAGGAGAGGCAGGCCAGCGCGGCCAGGGCGGAAGCCAGGGGCAGCAGGGCGAGCAGGGACGCGAGGGCAGCCAGGGGCAGGGACGCGAGGGCGGCCAGGGGCGCGGCCAGCGCGGTGACGACCGTGCCTCGACGGGTTCGTTCGAGCCGGGCGGCGGAGGCGGTGCGAGGCGACCGGGCGAGTTCGGCCCCGAAGACGCCCGCCAGTTCAGGCGCGAAGCGAGGGAAAGGCGTGACGAAGCGCAGGCACTCAGGCGCGACCTGCAGGCGCTTGGCGTCGACGTGACCGACCTCGATCGCCTAATTCGCGACCTTCGCGCGCTCGACAGCGACCGCCTCGTCAGCGATCCGGAGGAAGTGGCCCGACTCCAGAGTCAGCTGGTCGAGGGCTTCCGTCGCTTCGAATTCCATTTGCGGAGGACGCTCGGGGACGTCGGAGCGGACGAGTTGCTCCTTTCGGGTTCCGACGAGGCGCCGGCAGAATACCGGAAACTGATCGAGGAGTACTACCGTTCCCTTGCGAGGGCAAAGGGCAAGAAGTGAAGCTCGATCCTCTCACTTCTCCAGCAGGCTCACGTTCAGCGTGACCGGCTCGCGTGCCGTGATCCAGACAGACGTCGTGAATGTCTGGTAACCCTCTTTCCGGACCTCCACCTGGTGCTCACCCGGCGTCAGGCGGACAATCAGGCGTCTCTGGTCCTCGGGTCCCCGCCACTCCTCGCCGTCGACCAGCACGGTCGAGCCGGCCGGCTGGATCCGCATGACGAGCTGCCCCAGGTTTTCGGGTGACACCGCCGGCGCATCCGGCCGTTCGGGCCGCGGCGGGGCCTGGTCCGGCGGCATCGGCCGCCTGCCGCGCGGAATCGGCTGCTCTTCGCGATCCTGCCCGTAGAAGGGCGCCCTGCGTCCTCCTGTTTCCGGCGGGGGCTCGGGTCGAGGCTCGCCCGGGTCTCCCGGCTCCAGCGCCTGCATTTTCTCGGCAATGCGAAGAGTCCGGCCCGGCTGCAGGTAGACCCGCTGTCGGATTGTCCTGTGGCCCGGCGCCCAGACCACGATCTCGTGCTGGCCGGGTTCGAGGTCGAGGCTCTGGAACGTCCCGTCGAAATCGTCCACGACGCCCGCGTAGTAGCCGTCCACGAAGACCTCCGCGGTCTTCGGGAGCACCTGGATCTTGACGGAGCTCGCGCGGTAGCGAGGCCCATAGAGGGGTCGGTACGGATACGGGTATCCCCACTGGCCCGGGTAGCCGTAGGCGCCGTAATACCAGGACGCGCCGAAGCCCCAGCCGTACGGCCCCCAGAAGAGCGGGCGGCTGAAGTAGAACGGCCGGTAGAAGTACGACCGGACGACGTACACGCGGCCGGGCCGGACGGTTGTGCGCGGCACCGCCTGGCGGGTCACGACAGGCCGCGTCGCCTGTGCGCTCGATGCCGGGCGTCCCGCCGCGCGCGGCGCCGCAGCTTGCGGCCTCGGCGCCTGCGGTGCGGAAGCTCTCGGCACCGCCTGGCGCTGGCGCTGGGCGGCAGCGGTCGAAGGCCACATGGCGACCGCCGACAGGACAGCCGCTGCCACTACGAATGTGCGTGCAGGCGACATGATGACAGCTCCAATTGGAACGAACCGGGGGCAGACCAAACTGTGCTCAGGCAAAGGTCGCGCCAACCGACAGGGTGCCGCCTTCGAGTCTTTCGCACGGGGTTTCGGCCCGCCGCCGCGAAATGACCCAATCTGGGGACCGCCTCCGTTCGCTCGACAGGACGGTGTGCCCCCGAGGGGTCAACCGGCTTCCCGCTCAGGCTCCCGCTGTTCCTCGTCGGCCGCCGGGCTGCCGGCGAAGAGCTCGATCTTGCCGCACTGCGGGCACGTGAAGATGTCGATTCGCCCGTGCTCAAGCAAACCTGCCAGCGCGCCCAGCGCGCCGGCGCCTGGTTCCTCGAGCGTCGTGGTGCCGAGATAGCGCAGCTCGACGTCGCACCGCAGACACTCGAGCGGTTCGCCGGTTTCCTCGTCCAGGCCGGCCTCGACCTCGGCGTCGAGCGGCTCGGCGCCCGGGATCTCCAGCCCGCGCCGCTCGATCTCGGCGAGGATGATCCGCTGGCCCTCCTCGGTGTACTCCTCGAGCTCGCCCGCGGCCTCGATGAGGTCCTCGTCGCTCTTCTTACGCCAGATCTGTTCTGCCTCGGTCATGTGGTCCTCCGTCCGAGGGAGCGCGCCGCCTTCCGATGAGCCGCCGTCTTCGAAGTATTGCACGATGCGGGCGTAGATGGGCCTCGCTGTGAATGATGTTCAGATCGAACTTCTCATGGTCGAATGGAATACACACTGAAACGCATGAACCGATTGTCGTTTACAGAGGGCGGTGAGCGCCGTTCCGGCGGCGGCCTGCCTGACTGCCGTGTTGGGGCGGCCGAGGTGGGGCAGCGCTCGAGGGCCGCCGTACTGGCACCGTATCTGTCAGCGCCACGGTCCCATCGTCTCTGAGAACCGTCACCGCGAGCTTGTCCGGTGTCACATCCACGCGCATCATCGTGCTCTGCCCGCGCGTCGAACTCCCGCCGACGAGGACCGGGAAAGTGTTCGCGCCGGGCGTCGGCGCCACGCGGCTGACGCGGTGGGTGTGCGCTGCGATGTGGAGGTCGAGCCCGGCCTCGTTCAGGATCTCGCCCCACAGCTCTCGGCACTCGGTAGGTCCGTGCCCGCTCACGTTCGTCCCCTCGTTGCCGTAGAACGGCATGTGCGCGATGAGCACACGGAAGCGCGCGCGGCGGAAACTCTCGCTACGGACCTCGTTCCGCAGCCACTCGGCCTCGACCGCGCGGTAGGCGTCGAAGGCGGTCAGGCCGCTATAAGCCCAGTGCTCGTCTTCCTTGTCCTCGCCGCAGTCGAGGACGATGAAGTGGACCGGGCCGTGATCGAACGAGTAGTAGTACCGGCCGTCGGGGAGGGCGAGGTAATCGGCGAGCCGGCGTGCGTTCCTGCCTCGCGTCTCGTGGTTTCCGCGGACGAGGATGAGCGGTATGCGCTCCGCGAACAGGCGCGATGCCGGGGCGAGGAGCTTCTCCAGGATCTGCTCGTCGCTCTCGATGTGGCTGAGCGAGTCACCGTTGAGGAACACGAGCTCGGGCGGCGCCGCTGTCGCCCGCCGAATGTGCGCGGACATTGTCTCGACATCCTCGTGGAGGTCGTTGAGCACGACGAACGAGAACGGCCGCGTCGAGCTGCCGAGCGTGCGGAAGCGAGCCGGCTCGGCGACGACCGGCGCGGCGTAGTCCACCTTGTAGGGTCCGTAGCCCTCGATCGCGCGCGAGATGATCCGGTACGAGTAGGCGGTGTCGGGACGGAGGCCGGTGAGACGGACGCGGTGAATGGTTCCGCCGGCCTCCACCAGGCCATCTCGGACGGCGAACGCCCTGATCGGGCTGGCGGGCATCGATGGCGCGGCAGTGCTCTCGGCCGCGTCCGGCCCGTACTCGACCCAGCCGGCCGAGGGCTGGTCGGTGATCCACATCACCGTCATCTCCGTCTGGCCGGGGCGCTGAAGGTAAGGGCCGGCCAGTACGGTCAGCGGTCTTGGCGGGGGCGTCGCCTGTGCCGGTACGGCTGCCAAGGCCTGCGACGGGAATGCGCCGAGGGAGTCGATGAAGGAGCGCGGCACCTTGTCGCCTTCGCGGCCGGCGTAGGCGCGCATGGCTGTCCCGAGATCGCCAGGTCTTCCGAGGCCGATCACCCAGGCCGCGCGGAAGGGATGGGTCGTGGTGATGGCGGCGGAGGGCGCCAGCTCGCAGCGCACTCGTTCTTCCGCAGCCGAGCACCTCGAGTCGGCATGCTCGACGAAGAAGAACGCGCCGCCGCCGACCGCCGGAGTCCCGGGCGGGGCAGGGCCGGCGGGGCTGGCTGCCAGCTTCGGCTCGCGCGCCTCGACGTCCACGAGGATTGCCGCCTGCATGTGCAGCGCGTCGCGTGCGGGCGACACCGTCAGCTCCTGCCGCACGTAGTCGACTCCCTCCGCGAGCGAAGCGCGCCACGACACGCGGAGCCTTCCGTCCGCGCTTTCGAACTCGGCGACGACGGCCTTGCTCGCTGCCGGAAGGTCCTCCCTCCGCGGCGTGCCTAGCAGGCGCAGCTCGGAACCTCTGACCACCTTGCCGTCCGCGAGTTGAAGGGCGAAGGCCTCGCTCGTGCGCGGCGCGGGCCTGCCGCCGATGCGATCGGAAATCGAGGAGAGGCGGATGCCGCCTCGCGCGAGGCCCCAGGTTGCGACGAGAGATCGGTTCGCGAGCCATATCGTGTCCGGCGCGACGTAGGCGTTCACGCTCGACGGCTCGAAGAGGATTGTCTGCGCGCCCTTCGCTTGCGCGCGCGGCTTCTCGCGCGAAACCTGGCCGCTGCTGCCCGCCGATCCCCAGGTCGAGCAGGCGAAGAGCAGCGCCACTGCCACGGTGAACAGCAGCCGTCGTGAACTTCGGGTCATTCCTCACCTCGCTCCCGCGCGGCAGCCGCGTCGAAGGGCGCGGTAGCCCCAAGGCCTGTACTCTCTGGACGCAGGCCGCTGGCCGCCGGCGCACAACCTGGCCCGGAGTATATCGGAGAACGGCTGCGAAGAAGGTCGCGGCGCTTCGCAGGTCGACTGAAAGTCCAAGTAGCTGCTTCGGCCGGCAACCACGCCCGGCCCACCGATAGCTGAAAGCTGAAAGCTGACCGCAGAAAGCTGATCGCTGATCGCTGAAAGCTGAAAGCTGATAGCTGAAAGCTGAAAGCTGACCGCTGATCGCTGACCGCTGACACCAGAGAGCTCCCCGCGCTACCATCGGGAATGGTCCTGTTGTCGGGCGGTCCATTGGGGGCCGCCTTCGCACCGGGCGGAGGATTCGGATATGCCCTCGTTCGAGCGTCATGCTGATGTCACCTGGACGGGTTCCCTGAAGGATGGAAACGGCGAGGCCAAGGCCGGGACCGGGGCCTTCTCGCTGCCGGTTTCGTTCCCGGCGCGCGTCGAGCAGCCGGGCGGCAAGACGAGCCCGGAGGAACTGATCGCGGCGGCACACGCCGCCTGCTACGCGATGGCGCTCTCGGCGACGCTCGGCCGGAAGAACGCGAGCGCGGCGAGGCTCCGGGTGCGGGCCACCATAAGGGCTGCGTTCGAGGCGGGCATCAGGATCCAGTCGTCGCATCTGGAGGTCACGGCGGAAGGTCTCCAGGGAATCGACGCGGCGGACTTCCCGGCGGTTGCCCGCGAGGCCGAGGGCGCGTGCCCGGTTTCGAACGCGCTACGCGGCTCGCTGACGATAACTGTGGATGCGCGCGTGGCATAGGAGTGCGCGAAGGCCCCCGACCCGCCGCGCCGCCCCTTCTGCGGGGCGGACGGCACAGCGGCGGCGACGCCCTGGCGAACGTCGAGGAGACCATCGCGACACACAGGGTCTGGCAGGCGAGCCGAACAACCGACGAGCGGGGCGGCACGCCTGCCGCCGCGACCGGCGATCGGGCTGCGCTCGTTCACGCCCGGTGGATTGCGCCATTCGAGGTCCAGTTCTCGTCGCCCACTCAGTGCAGGTGAGACGGCGGCTGTCGCGCCGCCGTTCGGTTCTTCAGCTTTCATGCGCGTTGACCGGGGGCAGCCGTTTGGCTACCATAAGTAACTCCGATCGCGACCTGGATCCCGGGTCGCGCGCTGCTGCCGTGTTCCTCAGTAGCTCAATGGCAGAGCATCCGGCTGTTAACCGGAGGGTTGCTGGTTCGAGTCCAGCCTGAGGAGCCAGAATTCGATCCGCTGATTTCAGCGGCTCTTGTCTGACGCAAGACCCCGTGGGGCGATCCCCTCGGGGTCTCGTCGTTTCAGGCGTGCCCACGCCGACTTACGCCCGCCCGCACATTCTCTCCTCTTCTCCGATTCCCGCACAGCCTGGTGACGTCCTAAACTCCCTGTAAAAGCAAAGAGGCGTTGGTATCCTCCTGGTGATCCA
>JBHGBL010000005.1:0-279174 GCA_041947015.1 Vicinamibacterales bacterium | reverse complement strand
CGCAAACAGCGCCACGACCCCGCTTCGCTGGCCTCGTCCCAACATGTATCCCTCCACGTCTTGGTCCCTGTCGCCGGGCGATGGTCTGTCGCGGCCGCAGGTCCCGGTAATCCTATCGCATCGCGGGCCATGACTTGCACTTCGGCCCGGTCGGCGCGCTCCACCCCCAGCCCCGCCAATAGCGCCACCCAGCGTTGGCGCCGGCGTTTTCATGTCACTGCGACCCGGCCTGTGACCGCTAGGGCGCGGGGTGGAGCGCAAGGCGAAGCCTTTCGTTCGCCCGGCCGTGCAAACGTAAGGGCACCGAAGACCGGCGCGGCGGGACACCGACGGCCGCGATGGCCCTCGGACTTGTCGGGCGACCCGTCGCGATCTTCTCTGATGCCGACGCGCCGGGATTTCTGCGGACGGTCCGGCTTCGCGGAGCGCCCACCCCGTGCCTCGAGGGAGCAGGCCAACCAGCGACCTCCATGCGGCCGGCGGAGCAGGCACCGCGCTTCATTTTTCCCCAGGTCCGTGTAATAGTCGGCTTCGTCGTGCGTTTATGCGGGTAAGGCGAACGACGCGATGAGAACCGCCAGCCCGCAAGTCCACGTCGAAGAGCAGATGATCGCCATGACGACCACGACCGAGCTGGCTGGATTTGCAGAGCTTTACGAGCGCCACTACGAGGCGGTTTTCCGCGCGGCCCTGCGTGTCACCGGCAACCCGGCCGATGCAGAGGACGTTTTGCAGACCGTCTTCCTCCGCGTCCTGACCCGGGGCAGCGCGATCGAGGCCGAGGCCGTGTCGGCCGCCTACTTGCGGCGTGCGGCCGTAAACGCAGCCGTCGACGTCCTTCGCCGCCGGGCGGTCCAGGCCGCGTCAGCCTACGACGATCGGGCGCCGGTTGCCGCGTCGCAGCCCGCCTTGCTGCTGAAGGAGCGGCTCCGGCGGGCCATCGCCGCCCTGGACGGCGACGACGCAGCGCTCTTCCTACTGCGGCACGTCGAGGGGCTGTCGATTGAAGAGCTGGCCGCGATGTTCCAGCTCCAGAAGAACAACGTGGCCGTCCGGCTTCACCGGATCCGCCAGCGGCTTCAGGCGGAGTTGGAGCGGTGAAGCCCGACCTGGCTCGCCGACGCGCCGGAGGAGACGGCCGGCCTGAGATGGAACGTTCAACTCTGGCAGAGTAGCTACGCGAGTCGCCTGCTGGTTCGAGAAGGAGGGGGCGATGTCCGAGGATCGTCTGGAAAGAGCACTGCAGGAGATGAGACAAGAAGACGTGGATCCCGGGACACTCGATGCCGCCCGGGCACGCGTCTTCGATAGCCTGGCCGGCGCCGGCGGCGCGGCCTGCGCCGAGTTCCGGCCGGACTTTCGTGCCTACGCTGGCGGTCAACTGTCGGCCAGCCGGCGCGTCCTCATTGAAGATCACCTCAGCCGTTGCCCGGGCTGCCGCGCCTCCATGGCGGCCATCAAGGGCGAAAGGCGCGTGATCCCGATGCCGCAGAGGGCCCGCGTCTCCCCGCGGCTGGTCCGGTGGGGGATGCTGGCCGCGGCGGCCGCCATGATTCTGGCAGTCGCCTACGTCGGTCGCGACGCAATCGACGCCATGATGGCTCCGGGTGGCCCCCGTGCTACCGTGGTTTCGGCCGACGGCGGACTGTACAGCCTTCCCGAGGGAGTGCTCGCGGCAGGCGCCGCCATCGGCGAGAAGCAGTTGGTCCGCACAGGCCCGGGCGCGCACGCCGTGCTGCGGCTCGCCGACGGGTCGATGGTGGACGTCAACGAGCGCACCGAGCTCTACGTGACGGCTGCCTGGAGCGGCCAGAAGATTCACCTCCAGCGCGGCGACGTCATCATCCGGGCCGCCAAACAGCGCCGCGGCCACCTGCGCGTTCTGACCCGCGACTCGATTGCATCCGTGAAGGGAACCGTTTTCGCGGTCTCAGCGGGCATTGGCGGTTCGGTTGTCTCGGTAGTCGAGGGATCAGTGGCGGTGAGCCAGCCCGGGAGGGAAGTCCTCCTCAGCCCCGGTGAGCAGGCCGCCTCCAACCCGATGCTGGCTACGTCGGTGGAGGACGCAATCGCGTGGAGCCCCGACGCGGAGGAGTACCTCGAGATTCTGAGCTCGCTTGTGAAGATCGAGCGCGACCTGGCGGAAACCCTTCCCCGCAACCTGCGCACGACGTCTTCGCTGCTCGAGTATCTCCCGGCAGGCGCATTCATTTACGGCGCCGTCCCTAACCTTGGCGGCACCATCAGCCAGGCGTTGGCCCTCGCAGAGCAGCAGTCCGCCGAGAATGCTTCTTTCGGGACGTTCTGGAATTCCGAGACAGGGCTGCTCTTGAGGAAGACGATAGAACGAGTGCAGTCGGTAAGCTCCTTGCTCGGCGACGAAATCGTCTTCTTCGTCGGCGGCGAACCCGGCGCAGAGGTGCCGATTGTGGTCGCCCGTGTGCAGCCGGGGAAGTCGGCGGAGCTGGCGAGCGCCCTGAGCGGGCTTTTCGCTGAGGCAGGTGAGGTCGACGCCCCGCCGTATTCGGTTTCAGAAAGCCTCGTGGTCGCTTCGGACTCTGCGTCTCACCTGGCTTGGGCCCTCGCCAACCTCCGTCAGGGTGCCGGGTCACAGTTTGCGGCGGCCATCGGGGAACGCTACGCGCGCGGTGCCGGCTGGCTACTGGCGATGGACGCCGCCCGCCTGATTGCCGCGATGCCCGAAGACGACGATGCCCCGCCGCTCGAGGCGATGAAGGACCCGGTCGGCGCGACCCTGACCGGCGCGAATCGGATGAAGTTCGTCTTCCTCGAGCAGCGTGCTCCGGCCGGTGCGGAGGAGAACGAGGTGACGCTCGTCTTCGAGGGCGAGCGAATGGGGATGGCTTCCTGGCTGGCCGACAGCGGCTCCGGCGGTGCGGCTGAGTACCTGCCAGCCGATGCGCTCCTTGCGGGCTACGTTTCGACGCGCGAGCCGTGGCAGCTCTTCGGGGAACTGACGTCCCTGATGACCAGGACGGACCCGTCGTTCCAGAGCGGGCTGTCCGAGGTGGACGAGAAGCTCGGCTCCGGGTTCGTGGAGAACCTGGCGAAGGCGATGGGAACCGAGGCGGCCTTCGCGTTCAGCGGTTTCTCGGTGAACGGCCCGGCGTGGGTGGTCGCCGCCCTTGCGCACAACCCGGCAGTGGTCGACGACTCGCTGCGGAAGGTGGCCGATGCGTTCAACGCTGAGCTTTCCCCTGAAGAGCAGGACAAGCGGATCGTCATCGGGCAGGAGAGCGTGAACGGACGCATCTGGGGCACCATGAAGGCAGGCGGCTTCCCGTTCGGCGTGACCTGGACCTACGACCAGGGCTACATGGTGATGGCTTCCGACCGGGCGTCCGCGGAGCGCGCCATGGCGACTCGTGACGGCGGCCCGCAGCTGGTCCGGTTGCCGGCATTCCAGGCCCAGCTTCCTTCGACGGCCGGGATTCACCCGTCCGCCTTCGCGTGGCTGAACACCAAGGGGGCGTTCGGCATCATCTCGACGCTGGCACCGAGCGAGGCCTTGACGAAGCTGTTGGCCGAGCGCGACCCTGTTCTCGTGGTCTTCAACGGTTCGGCGAACGAGATTCATGCTGCCAGCCGCACTCGGGTGACAGGTTTGGCCATGGACCTCATGCTTCTCGACAGCCTGAGCCGGGCTGGCGAGGGGCTTCAGGGTGAAACCGTTCCCCGGTGAGGGTCGGGTCCCGCGTCCTTTGGGCGTAGAATGCTAGGGCATTGGAAACCATACCGGTCGTAGAGCTCGAGGACCTGAGGGTCAGGCTGGGGCGGCGGGAGATCCTGCACGGGATCACCTGCCGCCTCGGCGTGTCTGGGCAGGGAAAGGCCGTGGGCCTGCTCGGCCCCAACGGGGCGGGCAAGTCCACGCTCATCCTGACGCTTCTCGGGTTCCTCCGGCCGAGCGCGGGGCGTGCGCGCATTCTGGGCTTCGACTGCCGGCACTCGAGAGGCGAGGCCCGCTCGCGAATCGGCTACATGCCCGAGAACGACTCGTTCATCGGCGACATGACGGCCGTGACCTTCCTCCGCCAGATGGCGGAACTTTCCGGCCTTCCCGCTGAAGCGGCGCTCGAGAAAGCACACGAGGTCCTCTTTCATGTCGGGCTCGGCGAGGCCCGCTACCGAGAGCTTCGGACCTATTCCTTCGGCATGAAGCAGATGGCGAAGCTGGCCCAGGCGATCGTCCACGGCCCGGAGCTGGTTGTGCTGGACGAGCCGACCAACGGGCTCGATCCCGCTGCCCGCCGCCGCATGCTGAAGCTGGTCGCCGAGATGAAGAAGGAGCAGGGAATGAGCGTGATCGTCTGCTCCCACCTGCTTCGCGACATCGAGCAGGTGTGCGACGAAGCGGTCATCATGAAGGACGGCGCCATCGTCCATCACTGCAACCTGGAGGAGGAGAGACGGTCGAACAAATGCTTCGTCGAGCTCGAAGTGACCGGCGACGACCGAGGTCTTCGCGCGGCGCTGCCCGAAATCGGCGCCGAGGGTGTTACCGAGGGCGGCGGGCGCTGGCGGATCGTGTTGCCGCCGGGCGTCGAAGTCGAAGCGCTCTGGGGGCTCGTTGCCAGGCACGACCTGCTCGTAAGGAAGCTCTCCCACCGAAGGGACACGCTGGAGGAGATCTTCCTGAAGGCAATGGGGCACCTGGCGCACACGCCGGGAGAGGCCGCGGGACTGCAAGCGTAACGTGACAGCAGGCTCCCCCGAGCTGCGACACACGATGTGCGACCCGGGATTGGTTCCTGGCACTCGGTCCTGACAAGCGTCGAGAGATCTTGAATGGCGGTCTACAAGCGAGGCTATCGGCGATACCGGGGGCCCCTGACGGGGCGCTGGACGCGCTTCATGGTCCTGCCGCGCTATGCATGGCGGAGGCTCTACCAGCAACGCCTGGTCGTCCTGCTCACGATGGCGGCTTTCATCTGGCCGGTCCTTTGCGCCGGCTTCATCTACCTCACCAACCACGTGGAGCTGCTGCAGGGCCTCGACCGGGACTTCCTCGAGTTCATCCAGGTCAACGGCACGTTCTTCTCGGTTTTCATGTACGTCCAGGCGGGGTTTGCAGTCTTCCTGGCGGCGCTGGCCGGCCCCGGCCTCATTGCCCCGGACCTCGCGAACAACGCGCTCCCGCTCTACTTCAGCCGACCCCTGACGCGCTGGAGCTACGGCCTCGCGCGGCTGACGGTTCTCGTGGGCATGCTGTCGATCGTCACGTGGGTACCGGGCCTGCTTCTTTTCGGGTTCCAGGTGGCGCTGGCCGGCGGCTGGTGGTTCCTGGCCAACTGGGGGCTCGGCGCCGGGATGGTCGCCGGCTTTCTCCTGTGGCTGCTCGTCCTTGGCCTCGTTGCGATGGCGAGCTCCGCCTACGTTCGTTGGAGGGTCGTGGCGGCGGCCGTCAGCCTTGCGTTCTTCTTCGTCCTGACCGGCGTGTCGCAGATGATCAACGGCATCTTCCGGGTCGACTGGGGCCACATCATCGATCCGGCGTGGGCGGTCAACCGCGTCTGGTGCGCGCTTCTCGGCGTCGAGCCGCCCCAGGGCCCGGGGGCCTGGGCGTCGTTGTCGTCGCTGGCGGTGATGGTCCTGCTGCTCGTCGCGGTGATCGAGCGCAAGCTGCGCCCCGTGGAGGTCGTCAAGTGACCGCCCCAGCTGTGCCGGCGGTCGTCTTCGAGGAGGTTTCGAAGTTCTACGGCGAGGTGCTCGGCGTGAACCGAGTCACGCTGAACATACCGCCGGGGATCACGAGCCTGGTCGGACCAAACGGCTCTGGCAAGACCACGCTCATGAACCTGATGACCGGCCTCATCCACCCGGACCACGGCCGAATCCTCATGCGGGGCATTTCGCCGCGTGATCCCGAGGCGCTGATGCGCATCACTGGCTACGCGACGCAGTACGACACCGCGCCGCGCTGGGCCACTGGTTTCAGCTTCGTCACGACGGGGCTGCTCCTTTACGGGTACTCGCGAGCCGAGGCCGAGGAAAAGGCGTGGAATGCGCTCGAGCGCCTCGGGCTGACCGAGGCCGCAAACCGCAAGGTAGCGGCGTATTCGAAGGGAATGCGGCAGCGGGTGAGGCTGGCGCAGGCCATCGCCCACGACCCGGAGCTGCTCGTGCTGGACGAGCCGCTGAATGGTCTGGACCCGCTTGTGCGCGCGGAGACGATCGACTTGTTCCGCACCTGGGCGGCGGCTGGCAAGCACGTGATCATCTCGAGCCATGTTCTCCAGGAAGTGGACGTGATCAGCGACCAGGTGGTCCTGATCGCCAATGGCATGATCGTGGCCGAGGGCCGGATCCGCGAGGTGCGCGAGGAGATAGAGGAGCATCCCAGCCAGTACATCGTCCGGTGCAGCGGTGCTCCGGAAGTGGCTGCACAGCTCTTCAGCGAAGGTCACGTCACCGAGGTCAAGCTCAACGACGACGGGATGGGCATGCTGGTGATGACGAGGGACCGGGAGCGTTTCTCCCGTGCGCTCGGCCGAATTGCACTCGATGGCCACCGGATAGACGGCGTGGTGCCCGCGGACGAGAACGTGGACGCTCTCTACGAGTACCTGATCGGAGGCGAGTAGCGTGGCCGCCCGGACCAACTCCTTCTCGGCGCGGGTGCGGCAGGCCTGGACGATCGCCAGGGTAGAGCTGCGCCGTGCCTTCTTCGCGAAGCGGGCGCTCTGGGTCTACGCCCTGGCGTTCCTTCCCTCGGTCATCTTCTTCGCGCACGGCGTTGACGCGAGGCTGCGGGGCGAACGACTCACGCGGCGAGGGCTGACTGACCCCGCCTTGATGGACAGCGTGCGCGAGGATGAATCGATAGATGACGTGAAGAAGCGTCTCGGGAAGCCGGCCGAGGAACGCTGGTCGGTGCGGACCGAGCGAGTCCGTCAAAGAGCAGGGAATTCGGGGACGACCACACACGTCATAGAGCCGGCCGTCGAAGCTCGGTTCGTCCGGCTGAACGTCACACGCCCGTCCTACAGCGGTGAGCCGACGGCGAGGATCTACGAATTCGAGATCTACGGGCCGGGCGGCCATGAGAACCTCGCACTGGGACGCCGCGCCACGGGGAGCATTCCTTGCAGCCAGGACCAGGGCCCGGAAAAGGCAGTGAACGGCAGCGTCGCTGGCGGGGAGGCCGACAGGTTCTGCACCGAGGACTGGCCCTTGTACCTCCAGGTGGACCTGGGAGCCATCCGCCCGGTGGCCCGCTTCATCGTGAAGCATGCCAGTGCGGGAGGCGAGAGCGACGATGCCGACACGCGCGAGTTCAACATCCAGGTGAGCAACGAAGGAAGGACGTTCACCACGGTGGAGTCTTCTTCGGGCGCAGGTTTCGTCGAGAAAAGGACCGAGTACCGAAACCTCGTGTACTTCGACGGGCGCCGTGAGGCGCGGCTCCGTTTCGTCGACGGCAAGCTCCAGCACAGGGACATCGGCAGGCTGCTCGACTTCGAAGAGGATCGGGTTGTGTTCGCAGGGATCTTCCAGTTCTTCTACCTGCGGCTGGCCGTCTTCTTCGGTTGCCTCGGCATGTTCATGTACCTGTTCCGGGGCGAGATGACGAACCGCACGCTGCACTACTGGTTCCTCGCGCCTGCCCGCCGCGAGGTGCTGCTGGCCGGGAAGTACATTGCCGGGCTGATCGCGTCGTCGATGATATTCGGCGGCGGCGCGTTGTTCACGTTCGCAGCGATGGCCTGGCCGCAGGACCCGGTGGAACTCCAGGCCTACTGGAACGCCGGCGGCATTGGGCACGTCTTCTGGTACGCCATGGCTGCCGTGCTCGGCTGCGTGGGCTACGGGAGCGTCTTCCTCGCGGTCGGGCTCTACATGCGCAACCCGATCATCCCGGCAGCGGTGCTCCTTGCCTGGGAGGGAGCCGCGGCAGTCCTCCCGCACGCGCTGCAGAAGGTGAGCATTCTGTACTACCTGCAGTCGGTGTGTCCCGGCCCGATACCGTTCCCTCCGGACGACGACGTGCCCACGCTGATCCGGATGCTGGCGTCGCCAGCGGCTCCGGCCTCGCGCCCGGGCGCCGTTCTCGGCCTGCTCGTCCTGACTGCTTTCGTCTTGTTCATCGCCAGCCGCGCGGTCCGACGCATGCAGATCTCGTACGGGACCGAAGCGTAGCGCCGGCCGGCGTCACGCCATCCTGGGTTCGGCCGTCTGGGGCACTCCGTCTGAGGTGGCGCGCCCGGGCTCTCTCCGCGTGGGTCGCACCACGAACCTGATGTAGAATCAACCCGCTGAACCCGTCACGGTGGGCTCATCGGAAAGGAAGTCACGTGATCGAGCGTGTCTGGCGCGGGTGGACGACGGCGGAGAACGCGGCGGCCTACGAGGCGCTGTTGCGCGAGCAGGTCTTTCCAGGGATTGCTGCCAAGGGCGTCCGCGGGTACACGGGAATCAGGCTGCTGCGGCGCGAGCTTCCCTCGGGCGAGGTGGAGTTCATGACGATCATGTCGTTCGACTCGCTCGACGCGGTGCGCGCGTTCGCCGGCGAGGACTACGAGCGGGCGTACGTCCCGCAGGCCGCGCGGCGGGTGCTGGCGCGGTTCGACGCCACCTCCGCGCACTACGAGGTCCGCGAGCGGTTCACATACTGAGACTGTCGCGGTTCACACAGACCGGCTGCGGCTCCAGTCGAATCAGGTTCTGAGCGAGCCGCGGAATCCTCTTGCCGCGTAGTAGGACTCCGCGCCGTTGTGGTAGATGAATACCCTGCCGTAGCGGCGATCGCCGAAGATCGCGCCGCCCAGCTTCCTGACATCGGGAGGCGTCTTCAACCAGCTCGACGTCTTCGCATCGAACTCGCCGAGCTTCTGCAAGGCGTAGTACTGCTCTTCCGTCAGCAGATCGATGCCCATTGCAGCCGCCACGTCAACGGCGCTGCTTTCCGGCTTGGCTTCCTTCCTTGCATCGAGAGCCTCGCGGTCGTAGCAAAGGCTTCTGCGGCCCTTCGGGCTTTCGGCGGCGCAATCGTAGAAAAGGTATTCGCCGGTCTTCTCGTCACGGCCAACGACATCCGGCTCGCCGCCCGTCCGCTCCATTTCGCTCAGTGACCAGAGCTTCGCGGGCCTCTCCAGCAACCTCGCCTGCACCTTCGACCATTCGAGGTCCTTGTGGAGGCTCATGTTCTTCTCGAAGCGGGCTTTCAGTGCTTCGAGCAACGCTTTGCGTTCGGTCGCCGACAGCGCCTTGTCGTTTCCAGCAGCCTTCTTCATGTTTCCTGGCCTCCTATCGGAACCGAGCGAATAATCTCGATTTTCCGAAGGGCTTATCCCGTATTCCGCATGCCTGCCGCTATTCCGTTGACCGTGACCACGAAGGCGGTCCAGAGAAGCGCATCCGGCGCGTGGCCGGATGCAGAAGCAGTGCGCAGCCGGCGGAGCAGTTCCACCTGCAGGAGGTTGATCGGATCTACGTGAGGATTGCGGACTGCAATCGACCGCTTCAACACGCGGTTCCCGTCGAGGAGGTCGCCGTGGCCCGTCGCGGCCAGCAGCCGTTCGCGCGCGAGTTCCAGGCGGCGCCGAAGATCGGCGCCGAGCGGCTGGAGGTCCGGTGGAACGAGCCCGCGGTCGAACTCGGCGGCGATTCGCTCGTCAGCCTTCGCGAGAACCATGGCCATCAGGTCGAGAAGCGCCTGGAAGTAGGGCCAGCGGCGATACATCTCGCGGAACTCCGTCACCGCTGCGGATGCCACTCCCGCCGCGCCGCCGGCGACTTCGGAGGGCGCCGCTCCTGCCGCAGCGCGTGCGACAGAAGGTGGCCGCAAGGCCTCCTCCAGCCCCAGCCAGGAGGCCAGGAGCAGCCGCGTCTGCGTCCACGCGAACTGCCACGGGATGGCGCGCAAATCCTCTACACCGCTGCCGGGACGCCGGCGGGCGGGGCGGCATCCGATGTTCGGCTGCCCGATTTCCGGTTCCGGCGTCGCCGACCGGAAGTACTCGACGAAGCGCGGGTGCACGAAAACGACGCCGCGACACGCCTCCCGTGCCACGTTAGAGAGATGGTCCACGCGCTCCCGCCACGCTCCGTCCGGCGCGGGCGCCGGGCGGAGCGTCGCTTCGAGCGTCGCCGTTGTGTAGACCTCCAGCGTACGAACTGCCAGGTCCGGCAGCCCATAGTGAACCTGGACCACCTCGCCCTGCTCGGTCACGCGGAGCGATCCGTCGACGGCGCCTGGCGGAAGCGCCCGGATGACCAGGTGCGTAGGGCCTCCGCCGCGGCCGACGCTTCCTCCTCGGCCATGGAAGATCGTGAGGCGGACGCCGGCCCTCTTGGCGGCGCGGACAAGGTCCTCCTGTGCCCGGTAGAGCAGCCACGAGGCAGCAAGGCGACCGACTTCCTTGGCTGAATCCGAGTAGCCGACCATCACTTCCTGCCGCCCGCCGATGAAGGCCCGATACTGCTCCACGGCGAGCAGCTCTTCCAGCACGTGGCCGGCGAGCTCGAGGTCTCTCGCGGTCTCGAAGAGCGGAACGATGCGAAGCGGCGAGGCGAGGCCGGCGGCGCGCTGGAGCGCGAGGACCGCTAGTACGTCGGAGACCGCGCCCGCCATCGTGATGACGTAGGCGCCGAGCGAGTCGCGCGCGATGAGCGGGAGCGCCCTGAACGTGTCGATGACGTCCCGCGCCACCTCGCTGGAATCGCCGTCGAGCGGCAGGCGAGGACCAGGCGGGTCGATGTACGGGAGGACGAACCGGCGGCGTTCGTCTTCGCTCCAGGTGGTCCAGGAACCCGCCTTGGGCGCAGCCCGGGTGACGTCATCGCTCGTGGCGCCGCGCATCTCGGGGTCACTGGCAGCGTCGAGCATCCGGCGCGTTATCTGGTCCATCGAAAGCTCGCCACGGAGCGCCTCGACCTCGCTGCTGTAGAGCCGGGCCGCAACCCACCGCGCCATGAGGCACGCGCGCCACGTTACCTCCGCCGTGACGTTCGGGTTGCCGTCGCGATCGCCACCCATCCACGAGCTGAATCGAACGGGAACCTCCTCCGCCCGAGGCCGCCGTCCACCCACACGGCCGCTGCCCGGTCGAGCGCCCTCAGGTAGCGCGGCACCGCGTCCCACAACGTGCCTTCGACGACGGCCAGGCCCCACCGCACCTCGTCCAGCGGCGAGGGCCGTTCGCGCCGCACTTCGTCGGTCTCCCAGATAGCCGCGATCTCGCGTTCGAGCGCGAGAATGACGTCTTCCTGCTCGGCAGACGTGAGATCGGGCCTGTCGCGGAGATCGAGCAGAGCGCCGATGCGGTTGTGCTTCTGGAGCAGGGTGCGCCGGAACACTTCGGTGGGATGGGCCGTGAGCACCAGGTCGATCGAAAGCGAGCGCAGCGCGCCGGCGAGCGTCAGGAACTTGGCGAATGCGCGCGCGATGGGAAGCGCCGCGTTCGTCGGGAGGTTGGCGAGAACGCGGCGGCGAAGCGCGTCGAAGTCGTGCTGGTTGCCGGCGCGCGCGCTCTTCGCGAGGTGCCGCACCCGCTCGACGGTCTGGAAGACCGCCTCGCCTTCGCGCCTGCGGATGACCCGACCCAGGAGTTCGCCCAGCAGCCGCACGTCGTCTCGGAGCGGCCGGTCGCGGTCCGCGTCAACTTCGTCGCCCTGATTGCCCACGTGTTCAGGATAGCGCGTTGCGGCGGCGAATCACGACCCGCGAAACAAGTCCGGGATTGGTTTCCCGCCCGGCTAGGTTTCGCGCCCTTGGACCGCCCGTTCCAGCCGATCGACGGCCTCGGCGAGGATGCCCCGCGGGCACGCGACGTGTGGAGTCGGGATCATGGCCGAACGGCGGATCCTGACAGGCCTGACGGAAATCACGTACGACTTGGCGGCGGCACCGTGGTCGAAGTAGACTGTGCGCCGTCGCCGCTGTGAAGCGACCCTTGGGTCGCTTCCGCCGCGTCCAGTTTTCATGGGTCAACCCGCAGTCGGACACCTGCTCCGTCAGCTCCGATTGCGCGCGCCAGGCGACGCCTGGGCGGCCTTCCTCCGCCGGTACTCCCCCTTGCTTCTCGAGGTCGTCCACCTGTTCGAGCGTGACGAGGACCGGGTGGGCGACTGCTACGTGTTCATCTGCGAGCAGCTTAGTCGCCGCGGATTCGCCAGGCTGCTCCGCTTCCGGCCTGACGGCCCAGCCCGCTTCTCGACATGGCTCTACGCGGTCGCGCGCAATCTCTGCATCGATTGGCACCGGCGCGAGATGGGCCGCTACCGCGTCTTCGCGTCCGTTGCGCGGATGCCGGCGCTGGACCAGCGCATCTTCCAGTGCCTGTTCGTCGATGGCCTGACGACCGAGCAGGCGTTCCTGGAGCTCGGTCCTGCCTTCCCCGACCTCACCCTGGCGCACGTCGTCGCGGCTGCAACCCGCCTCGAGCGCACGCTCAAACCCGGCCAGCGTTGGCTGCTGGCGGTCCGGCGGGCCCAGGCTGTCACGCCCGAAGCCGTCCCGGTTGCCGACGCGGCCCAAGTGCCGCTCGCGACAAGCATGCCGGAAGCGGACCCCGAGGCGCGTCTGGTGGATGCGGAGGAACGCGCAATCCTGGCAGCCGCGCTCGGGAAGCTCGCGGCTCGCGACCGGCTGATCGTGCGGCTGCGCTTCGAGTACGGGTTGACGCTCGACGAGATGGCTCGGCTCCTTCACCTCGAGAACGCCCAGTCGGCCGACAGGCGGGTCCGCGAGGTGCTCGACAGGCTACGGAACCACCTTCGGCCGGCCGCGGCAGCGCTTCGGGCGTTGCGATCCGAACCGGAGCGGTGACGATCTCCATGCTCTCGCCTGGTGCAGGCTGGTATCCGTCAATGTCGGTGGTCCGGCGCAAGCGGCCCAGGAACCCGCCGGGCATGCCTTCCACCAGGCTGACGGCCTTCACGCCTGGGAGCATCGACACACGCTCGGCCGCCCGCCGGTAGAACTCGTGACTCATGCCCCGGTCGTATCGCTGTTCGTCCAGTTTCAGCGGCGCGACCACCACGTCTCCGGAATCGAACCCAAGGCGAGTCGGCCTCAGCTTCTCGAGGCTTCGGAACGTCAACCCGGCCCCGACCAGCAACAGGACCGAGAAGGCCACCTGGCATACGACGAGCGCCGTGCGACCGCGGGGCCGGCGACTTGGCCGTGCGACTTGACCCGAGCTGTTTGCGAGGACCGACGACACGTCTACCCTGGAGATCTGGAGAGCCGGCGCGAGGCCGAAGAGGATCCCGGTCAGCGTTGAGAACGCGATCGCGTAGACGAAAACGCGCCAGTCTGGTCGCAGGTCCACTGCGACGTGGATGCCCTCCGGCAAGGCCGGGATGGTTGCGACGAGCAAGCTCAGCAGCCAGGCCGTGAGAATGGCCCCCACGGCGCCGGCCGCGAGCGCCAGCACGAGGCTCTCTGTGAGCGCCTGACGGACGATCCGCCAGCGGCTCGCGCCGATCGCCAGCCTGACGGCTACCTCCCTGCGACGTGCGACGCCTCTCGCGAGCAGCAGGCCAGCAAGGTTGGTGCAGGCTACGACGAGCACCAGGTTGACCACCACGGCGATCAGACCGGCGACCGCGTACGCTGCGGCCTGCATGCCGGGGTGGATCCTCGAGCGACTTTCGGAAACGACCGTCACGAATTCTTCGCGTACGGTTCCCCTGACCGGGTCGCGCGGGCTCCACTCGTCCGGATGAAGGGCCTGCATCTCGCGGCTCAGCAGATCGAACCGCGCCCGCGCCCGTTCGATCGTCGTGCCGGCGTCCAGCCGGCCCGGGAGTGTAAGCCACTTGCTGTTGCGCGTCAGCAGCGCCTGGCCCCTGGTTGGCTCCAGCAGCGGCATCAGCGTTACCGGCACCCATAGCTCGCTCGCCAGACCGCGCATCATGCCCGTGTGTTGCGGCGGAGCGATCCCGACCACCAGCAGGTCCAGGCCGTTGACCGTCACGGTCCTGCCAACCACGTGTGGATCGGCGCTGAACCGTCGCTGCCAGAGCCCGTGGCCGACGACCACGACCGGATTGGCACCCGCCGCGAGATCGTCTGCGGCGCCGAGCGGCCTGCCGTGCTGCGGCCGCACGCCCAGCACCTTGAAGTAGTTGCCTGAGACCGCTTCACCCCACACCTCTTCGACGTGGTTTTGGCCGCCCAGCCTGAACTGCCGGACGCTGTAGGCAGCCAGGCCGCTCAGCACGCCGTTGCGGTCACGCAGCTCGATATAGCTCGGATAGGAAAAGGTCTGGTACGGCTGGTCGCGGCGGCCCGTATAGAGTTCGACGAGCCTGTTCGGCTCCGCCACCGGGCGTGGGCGCCACAGAAGGGAGTTCACGAGGCTGAAGACAGCCGTGTTGGCGCCGATCCCGACGGCGAGCGAAACGACCGCAATGACCGCGAACGCGGGGCCGCGCCGGAGCGAGCGGAGCGCGTAGCGCACGTCCTTCGACAGGTCCTGCAGCTTCCGGCCCCGGACGTCCCAGCAGCTCATTTCGGCCTGCACGACGCTGCCGAATTCGAGCAGCGCCGCCCGGCGGGCCTCCGCTGGCGACATTCCGCGCCGGACCTGCTCGGCTGCGGCTTCGTCCAGGTGGCTTCTGATCTCGTCCGCGAGGTCGCTGTCGGAATGGTGCGACCGAAACCGCTCCGCGGCGCTACGGAACATCGCGCGGAGGGGGTCATGACCGCTCCTCCTGGATCTTCAGGAACCGCGGCACGATCTGCGTGGACAGCTGCCAGTCGGCTTCCTGGACGCGGAGCTGCCGCCGTCCGGGCGCGTGAGGGTGTAGAGCTTGACCCGGCGCCCGCTGTCGGATTCGCCCCATTTCGAGCTGATCCGCCCGGCCCGTTCGAGCTTCACGAGCGCAGGGTAGAGCGTTCCCTGGTTCATCGCGAGCTGCTGCGCGCTGATCTGCTCGATCCGCCGGGCAATACGGTAGCTGTGCAGCGGCCCGAGCGCCTCCAGTATCTTCAGCACCAGCAGGTCCAGGTTCCCGTAGAGAACCTCGCGCCTTTCGGCGTTCATCAGTTGGCAGCCTACATAGGCCGCAACAAGTCCGGGAGTTGTTCCCGACGCGTCGGCTACTTCGACGCGAGCCCCGCCAGCCGCGCGTCGAGCCACGCGCCTTGGGCGCCCGCGCGCCCCGCAGGTCCCGCTCCCTGGCCACGCGCGCCGGCCGGCTGATCGCCAACGGCCGCGCACCGCAGGACCAGCCGCTGGACGCCAGCAACGGGCACGCGCACTGGCACCGGCGCGTCGGACTTCTTGAGCGGACCGCTCGTCCAGAGCTCTCGGCCGTCGCCGGCGACCGAGAAGCTGATGCTGCCGTCGAAGCCATCCGACACGCCAGCCGCCGCGACGAACTCGGAGTACAGCCCCTTCACCTCGTAGGCGACCTCGGATCCTGCCCGTGCGCCGAGCGCTCCCTCGTATCGTTTGCCGGCGATCGTAACGAGAGGAACAGGCCCGCCCCGCGCACCCCCGCGACCGCCGGCCTGCGCTGCCGCGACCGGTTCCAGGCCGGACAGCCGCAGTTCATCCGGCAGCATCGACGCCAGCGTGAACTTGATCTCGGCCTTCTGGTGCCGCGGCCCGATGCTCCCGTCGTCCCAGACCGCCCTGACTTCAGCCGTGTAGGTGGCCTTCGGATCGAGGCCGCGCAATGGGAAGAACGTGGCTCCGGAGTGCCCGAGCAGTCTACCGTCGAGGTAGACCTGGTATCCGACGTTCAGGTAGTACTGCGCGTTCCAGCGCAGCGTGGCGCCGTCGAGGCCGACGCGCTCGACCTGCAGGCCGCCCGGCGCCTGCGTCGGATACGTGTAGCCGGCATCGGGCGCGAACTTCACTTCCCAGGCGACTTCCGTCGTCTCGGGCGAGTCGATTCGAACCGTTGCCCAGCCCTGGTGATTCGCGATCTGCACTGGCAGGCGCGCCGCTCCGAATCGCGCCGCCGCTGCGGTCTTGGCGGTAGCCGTGGCGGTGGCTGAAGCCGTGGCGACTGCGAAGTGCTTGCCGCGCGGGAACGCGAAGTGCAACTCGTAGGGGTCGTTCCTTATGACGCGGCTCCTGCCGCTGAAAGACATTCCGTCCGAGCCGGGCCGCAGCTCGACGAGATCGACCCAGCCCTGAGTGATGTGACGGTTCGTGGACACGAGCTGGACCCGGTCGGTTGCCGGCACGACCGTGAGCACCCGGACACTGGTCGGTGATACCGTCACGGCGATGCCGTTCTCCCACGCGCCCATGTACTCGCGGTTCCAGAAGTCGAAGACGTGAACCGGGCCGGCGGCGTCGAGTCCAAGGTCTTTCCATTTCAGGTAGGCCTGCTCGGATTTCCCCTCGTCGAAGTTGAAAAGCCCGACGACGTCGTAGGTGCGCCCGAGGTGGTTCACCTTCAGGTCCCACGTCCGCTTCGTCTGGCGCGCAGGGAACAGGTCCAGCGGGCGAATGTCCACGGCCGGGTAGACGCGCCGCATGATCTCGACGCGCTCGTCCGAAAGGTCCATCAGGCGGTCGCTTGCCATCAGCGCCTGCCCGGTCAGGCCCTGCAGCGTCGCCCAGACGCGCGCCTGGTCGATGGTGAGCGGTGGGCGGAGCAGCATGACGTCGGGATCGGTATACCAGACGATGTTGTGCTGATAGTAGTAGCGGAGCGTGGGTGCGAGGGCAGTGGCGAAACCGGGCCATCCCCCGACGATGTCGCCGCCGGTCCTGGAGCCGTTCATGTAGCCGACACCCTCGAGCGGGATGCCCCAGCATCCGAGCAGGTAGCGACTCGGCCCGATGGCCTTGCGGATGGTCTCCAGCGTTCGACGGTACAAGACGTCGGCGTCGGCCGGGCTTCTGGCGAACGAGCCCTTGGTGCGCAGTTCGTTCATGACGACCGTCTGGCCGTCGATCTTGAAGTACTCGTAGCCCCACTTGACGAGCGTCGCGAAGAGGTCCGCGAGGTAGGTGTGCGCCTCGGGTGCCGACGGGTCGATGAGCCACCTACCTTCCCATGACTCCGAGGCCGAGGTGCCGTCGGGCTTCAGCAGGAAGACACCGGGCAGGCTCTTGACGACCTGTTCGTTCGACTGGCCGTGCGGCGCGATCCAGATGCCCGGGGTGAGGCCGAGCGACTTGATGTAGGCGGCGAGCGAGGCCATGCCGGCGGGGAAGTGCGCGTCCACCCCGGTCCAGTCGCGCGACCCGTGGCGTCCCTCGGCGGTT
This sequence comes from Vicinamibacterales bacterium, assembly GCA_041947015.1. Taxonomy (GTDB): domain Bacteria; phylum Acidobacteriota; class Vicinamibacteria; order Vicinamibacterales; family Fen-181; genus JBHGBL01. The sequence goes on along the minus strand of JBHGBL010000005.1, from coordinate 261,973 downwards.
TCCTTCTGCCAGCCGTCGTCTATCTGAACGTACTGGGCGCCGTAGTCCTTCAAGTTGCGCGCGATCCACTCGGCGTTCTTCCTGACCTCCTGCTCGTTGACGTCCTGGTAGTAGTAATACCAGGTGCAGAGGCCTGAGGGCGGAAGAGGGAAGATCGACTTGTCGATCGGCTGGTAGTACTTCACGCCGAGCGTGTCGCGGTAGTAGTTGGCGAGGACCGAGCCGTCGCGAAGCGTGACGCGGTCGGCCACCGGGTCGAAGGTGCCGTCGGCGAGCGGCGTCGTGACGTCGCCGAGCGTCATGACGAAGAGGTCCGGGTTGGCGCCGTCGCGGACGCGTGCTGGGATCGGGTGCGGCCAGGTCCTGGCGGTTGGAATGGCTTTCTGGTCGCGTGGCGCCAAGGTCTCAGGCCGTGCGGTCGCCCGGGGCCCTGACCGTGTGGGCGTCCCTGGCGGCTGGGAGCCTCCGGCCGCAACACCGACAAGCGGGGCGACGAGAGCCGCGGCGAGGATCGACGAGCAACGCATGGGTATCCCTCAGGCTGGCGGTGCAATTCGGCGCACCGTGGCGCGCATTCTACCATCGACGCCCAAGCGATCTTTCGTCCTTTCGCGAGGAAAGAGGAAGGTCGTGCGCGGGAGAACCGCCGGGAGCGCATCGGCCTCGCCTTCCGCGCAGACCTGGGGCTCGAGGTGCGGCAACCATGCATGACACGCGCGCGCAGCCTCGTGGCATCGGAAAAGCCTGCGGCTCCTCGAGGCACAGTTGTTGACACCGGCCGCGGCGGTATCTACGATTCCGGTGCCCTTGCGCGTGCAGCCCCCGGAGGCCGGTGATGAAACGCAGAGACTTCCTCACGCGTTCGGCGGCGTCGATCGCGGCGATGGCAGCAGCGCCGTTTGACGCGTCCGAAACGGCTGCGATGACGGCGCCAGCACGGCCGCCGCAGGCTGCCGGCCCGAAACGCTTCCACCTGAACTTTGCGCCTTCGATCGGGCAGTTCAAGACGCTGGCCAGGCCCGACCCACTCGCGCAGATCGAGTTCGCAGCCGCGGAAGGCTTCACGGCCATGTTCGACAACGGCCTGATGAACCGGCCTGCCGCCGAACAGGAGAGAATCGCCGGCGAGCTTTCGCGGCGCGGGATGGCGCTCGGCCCGTTCGTGCTCTACGCGGAGTTCGGCGTGAAGAGCTTCGTCCTCGCCGGCAAGGAAACGCGCGCTGCCCTCGTCCAGAAGATGCGCGACGGCGTAGAGACGATGAAGAGGACCGGGTGCAATCAGGCGCTCGTTGTGCCCGGGCGCCTGGACGAGAGCCTCGCGTGGGAATACCAGACCGCCAACGTCATCGACAACCTGCGCGCCTGCATGGAAGTCTGCGAGCCGGCGGGGCTGGTCGTCGTGCTGGAGCCGCTCAACCCGAAGAACCACCCGGGACTCTTCCTCACCCGGATTCCGCAGGCCTACCAGATCTGTCGGGCCGTCGGTAGCCCGTCGTGCAAGATAGTCAACGACCTCTACCATCAGCAGATCACCGAGGGCAACCTGATCCCGAACATCGAGGCGGCGTGGGATGAGATCGCCGCGTTCCACGTTGGCGCCACCCCGGGCCGGAAGGAACCGACGACGGGCGAGATCAATTACCGGAACGTCTTCAGGTGGATCCGCGACAAGGGTTTCCATGGCGTCCTTTGCATGGAACATGGCCAGAGCAGGCCCGGGGCTGAAGGGGAGCGCGCGGTGATAGATGCCTACCGCGCATGCGACCCGGCCTGATGACGAGCCGGGCTGATTTCATGACGGGACGAGCCGTGTTGGCGCTTTTGCGGCGTCGTAGCTGGGGCGCGTTGGGATGTGCCGGATCGCGGGAGGACGCGCCGGGGCGCGGCGGCGCTGGAGGGCAAGATGGACAGCGATCAGCTGGCACCGATCACCAGGCGTGATTTCGTCAAGACCGCGGCCGCCGCGTCGGCGGCCGTGGCGGTTGGCGGAAGGCTGGGCGTCTTCGCCCAGGGTTCCGACGCCATCAGGGTTGGCGTCATAGGGTGCGGCGGTCGAGGAACGGGCGCGGCAATCAACTGCATGCAGGCCGCACCCGGCGTCGAGGTGGTCGCCATGGGCGACCTCTTCGCCGACCGCATCGAGTCCTCGCTCGCGCGCCTCACAAGGGAATTCCCCGGCCGGGTGAAGGTGCAGAAGGACCGCCAGTTTTCCGGCTTCGACAACTACAAAGGCGTCTGCGCCTGCCCGGAGGTGAACTTGATCGTGACGGCGGCGCCCCCCGGGTTCAGGCCCATACACCTGGCAGCTGCTGTCGAGGCTGGAAAGCACGTCTTCATGGAGAAGCCAGTCGCGGTGGATCCCGTCGGCGTTAGATCCGTGATCGCCTCGTCGGAAGCCGCGCGGCATAAGGGGCTTGCCATAGTCGCCGGCACGCAGCGCCGCCACCAGCAGCATTACGTCGAGATGATGAAGCGCGTTCACGACGGCCAGATCGGCGAGATCGTCTCGGCGCAGTGCTACTGGAACCAGGGCGACCTGTGGGTGAAGGATCGGACTCCTGGAATGTCGGATATGGAGTGGCAGTGCCGCAACTGGCTCTACTTCACCTGGCTCTCAGGCGACCACATTGTCGAGCAGCACGTGCGCAACATCGACGTCGTGAACTGGGCGCTTGGCTCGGTGCCCGAGAGTGTCATGGGCATGGGAGGCAGGCAGGTGCGCGTGGGGCCACAGTTCGGCAACATCTTCGACCACTTCGCCGTGGAGTACGAGTACCCGAACGGCGTGCGGGTCATGAGCATGTGCCGGCAGACCAAGGGCTGCGCCGAGCGCGTGGACGAGCGCATCGTCGGCACGAAGGGTGTCGCGTGGGGCACCGGGAAGATAACGGGGCCCTCGCCCTGGACGTTCGAGGGCAAGGAAACGGACCCCTACGTGCAGGAGCACGTAGACCTGATTGCCTCGATTCGAAACGGCACGCCTCTCAACGAGGGCCGTCAGGTTGCCGAGAGCACGATGTCGGCAATCATCGGCCGCATGAGCGCTTATACCGGCCGGGAAATCTCCTGGAAGTGGGCGATGGAGTCGTCTTGCCTGGACCTGAGGCCGGCGCGCTACGAATTCGGCCCGAACCCGGTGGACCCCGTCGCCGTACCCGGCTTCACCCCGCTCGTTTGAGGAGGGGCCGGACAGGTAAGCTGGGCGCGGTACTGACCCGTTTGCGGATGATGTGGTCCGGCCCCGGACCTTCGCACCTACGACCGCGGCCCCATCTGGCGAGGCGCCATGGCTGTTCTGTACCCGACACCGCTTCCGCGCCTCGTGCTCGATGACCCGATGCGCGCCGCCGAGCGGAAGGTGTACGAGGCTCTTGGCGCAGGGCTCGATGCCGCCCACCGCGTTTTCTACGGCGTGGCCTGGCTTGCCAAGGCACCGGAGGGCAATGCCCGCGACGGCGAAGCCGACTTCATCGTCGCGCATCCGGACCGGGGAGTGCTGCTCCTCGAGGTGAAGGGCGGCGGCGTGGCGCGCGACGGCGCCACCGGCCGGTGGACGAGCACCGACCGGAACGGCGTCAGGCACGACATCCAGGACCCATTCGCGCAGGTGCGCGCCTCGAAGCACGCGCTCCTGCACAAGCTCAAGGACCATCCGGGCGTGGGTGCGGCATGGGTCGAGCTGGGGCACGGCGTCGTCTTCCCGGATTGCGCGAAGCCGCGACGGCCGCTCTGCCCGGACGCGCCGCCCGAAATCACCCTGTTCGCTGGAGACCTGGCCCGCATCGGCCAGCGCGTCGCGGGGATGTTCGATTACTGGCAGAGCCGGACGGTGCGCGCCATGCGCCCGTCGCCGGCCGTCTTCTCGACGCTGACCGACATGCTCGCGCCGACCTTCGAGCTCCGCCAGCCGCTTGGAGTCGTTCTTGCGGAAGAGGACCGCCAAATCCTCCGCCTCACCGAGCAGCAGTTCGGCGTCCTGGCCAGGCTGTGCCGGCTGCGGCGCGTCTCGATTACGGGCGGCGCCGGCACCGGCAAGACGATGCTCGCGATGGAGAAGGCGCGGCGCCTTGCGGCCGAGGGGTTCAGGGTGCTCCTGACCTGCTACAACAGGCCGCTCGCGGAGCACCTGCGCGCCAGCGCGACAGGAGTAAAGGGGCTGACGATCTCCAACTTCCACGCGTTGTGCTGGGAGATGGCAACTGCCGCCGGCATCCCGCTGCCGGACCCTGCCGCCGGGCCGCAGCCGCCCCAGTTCTTCGCGGAAGCGTTGCCTTCGGCACTTCTCGAGGCGCTCGACCGGCTGCCAGCTCGTCGCTTCGATGCCATCATTGTGGACGAAGGACAGGACTTCCTCGAAGGTTGGTGGGACCCGCTGCAGCTCTGCCTCTCCGACGTGGAGCGCGGCATCCTCTACGTATTTCACGACGACAACCAGCAGCTGTACCGGCGCGTCTGCTCGTTCCCGAAGGATCTGGTCGAGATCCCGTTGAACGAGAACCTGCGGAACACGCGGCACATCCATGCCGCGACCTCGTTGTTCTACCACGGGGAGCCGATGCAGGCGCTGGGGCCGGAGGGGAGGGAAGTCGAGCTCGTCACTGCAGGGTCGCCGGCACAGATCGAGGCTGCCGTCAGCCGTCTCCTCCATCGACTGCGCGAGGAAGGCGTCGCGGCGAAAGACATGGCGGTGCTCATCGGGTCGGCGCCCACGCCGGCCCTCAAGCGGGGAGGGCGGATCGGCGCCTTCGAGATGGCAGACCATTCCGAGGAGCCGCAGAGGATCCTTCTCGATACGATCCGGCGCTTCAAGGGCTTGGAAAGACCAGTCATAGTGCTGACGGGCCTCGACGACCTCGCGCCGGAGGACGAATCCGCGCTGCTCTACGTCGGCCTCAGCCGCGCGCGCGTGCACCTCATCATCGTCGCGGCCGCTGGAACGCTGGAGAGGCTGGGGCTGACGCGCCTCGCTGGGGCAACATCCTGAATTGCTCGCTTCTTCAGCGACTTGACGCCGGCGCACAGATCCATTCCGGAGCGGAGGCCACCCCGCCGAGCCGGCGGCAGCGCTGAGCGCTGACCGCCCACTCGTGTGGTCCAGACGGCGGCGTGCAGGCCTGCGCACCCCGACCGAAGCTGGCTCGCACCAGACAGTTGCCCTGGCGCCTTCCGGCAGGCGGACATCGAGATGGGAGGCACCACTGCTGGTCCATCTGACCGAGGGGACGTACGAGCTTCTTCGTCACTACCACGCCCTGCCTTCCGCGCGCGATGGAGGACCTGCGGTGGAAGGGCGCGACACCAGCCTTCAAGCCGCTGGCAGAGCGTCTCGAGCCCCGATAAAGATTCCCGATTCGTCGAGCTTCCGATAGGGGGCTGGGGAGACTGGAGACAGTCCGGGACTCGTTTCCCTGAATGGAGTGGTCCTGGCCGGTCGGGTCTGGTTTTCTTCGGCGCGGTGGAGCAGCATATGACGATGCCGACGACGAAAACCGGTCATGGTTTCGAGGTCCGCTGTGCCGTTCGCAAGGCTCGGTGGCCGCGTTCGATCGGGGGCGTGATCGCCCTGGCGCTCGTCGTTTCCGGCCACGTCGGCGAGCCGCTCGACGTGAGCGCGCAGAAGCCGGACGTGGCCCTGAAGCGGCAGGGACTTTCGGGCAACCCCGTCATCGAGGGCTGGTACGCCGATCCAGAGGCGGTTGTCTATGGACGGGAGTACTGGATCTATCCCACCTACTCGGACGACTACCCTGAGCCGGTGGCGCTGGACGACAGCCGCCTGACGCCTCGACAGAAGCGCGCCATCAACAAGCAGTATCTGAAGCAGACCTTCATGGATGCGTTCTCGTCCGAGGACCTGGTGACGTGGACGAAGCACCCGCGCGTGCTCGACGTCCGGAACGTGAGGTGGGCGGAGTTCGCCCTGTGGGCTCCGTCGGCTATTCAGGCGAACGGCAAGTACTACCTGTTCTTCGCGGCCAACGACATCCAGAGCGACCAGGAGGAAGGCGGCATCGGCGTCGCTGTCGCGGACCGCCCCGAGGGCCCCTTCGCTGACGCGCTCGGGAAGCCCCTGGTCGACAGTTTCCACAACCTCGCGCAGCCGATCGATCCGTTCGTGTTCCGGGACGATGACGGGCAGCACTACCTCTATTACGGCGGGTGGAAGCACTGCAACGTCGTGAAGCTCCGGCCCGACCTCCTGGGTGTCGTGCCCTTCGAGGACGGCCAGGTCTTCAAGGAGGTCACGCCAGCCAATTATGTCGAAGGGCCGTTCGTCTTCAAGCGCGCCGGGAAGTACTACCTGATGTGGTCCGAGGGTGGCTGGCAGGGCCCGAGCTACAGCGTCGCGTACGCGATTGGCGATTCACCGACGGGACCGTTCGAACGCATCGGCAAGGTGCTCCAACAGGACCCGGCCGTCGCCACTGGCGCAGGACACCACTCGGTCATCCCCGTGCCCGGTTCCGACACCTGGTACATTGTCTACCACCGCCGGCCGCTCGGCACCAGGAACGGCAACCATCGCGAGGTGTGCATCGACGAGATGCGCTTCGGACCCGATGGCACCATCCAGCCGGTTCGCATCACGTTCACGGGCGTGAAGGCGAGGCGGGTCGGGGGCACGACTTGGAAAGGTGGTCCAGAAGTTGTATGGCAGTAAAGTTCCACGCCCTCGCCACGTTACGTTCGCCCGGCCGGAGTTGGGACGTGGTGCTCGCCGCCGCGTCAGTCCGCGGGGCCTACAGCAAGTCCCACGAAGAAGTGACGGAGGAGTGCCAATGGAGTTGTGTCCTGTCTGCGGTTCCGATTAGTGCACCTGCAACCCGTTGTTGTGCCCGACGTGCGGCACGGCGATCAGTTGGTTCGGCGAGACGTACGGCATGGACCGCTGTGAGCACGTCCTTGCATGGAGGCGGGCAACCAGGACACCATCTGGGAACAGGCCTGGCACGAAAGCGCGTTCAATGAGTTTGTGTCGAGACGCCCCGAATACCCCTCCGATGAGGACGAATTCCGCGCATACGCGAGGCATGCGGGCCTCGTCTTAGACGAACACGACGATGGGATCGGCCACGGACAGGCGGCCGCGGTGAAGGCGTAGGACCCGTGCCGGGACGACGAGCTCCAAATGGAGTTTCCGGCCGTGCTTCTCGAGGAGCACATCGACGGCAGGCCGTCCTTGCCGAGGGCGGTCCGGCAGCGTCGACGCGGCGCCATTGCCCGGTCAGGAGAAAGGCAAGTCTACGACAATGGAATTCTTCGACCTGATGAGTATTTCGCACCGCTACATCCAACTGCTCAACCCTTCCACCCCCGAGAAGGTGCTGAAGCTCGGCAAGATGCTCGGCATGAAGGAGGGCACCCGAGTGATCGATTACGGCTCCGGCTGTGGGGAAGCACTGGCGCTCTGGGGCAAGGAGTACGGGGTCACCGGGGTAGGAGTTGACATCTCGGCGGACTTCTGCGAGCGGGCGGTGAAGAGGCTGCACGCCGAGGGCCTGTCCGACCGCATCGAGGTCGTGTGCAGCAAGGGCGCTGACTACCCGCTCGAGGAAGGAACCTTCGATGTCGCCACTTGCATCGGCGCCACCTTCATATTCGGCGGCTACCGCGAGACGGTGCAGGCACTCGAGAAGGCGGTCCACCAGAAGGGGCGGTTGGGGATCGGGGAAGTCTACTGGGCGAGCGACATGGTACCGCCTGAATATGCCCAGAAGGAGTTGGGCGCCCGTACTGAGACCGAGCTTCTGCGAGTCACCCGTGAGGAAGGCTTCGAGATCGAATACGTCATCAGGGCCAGCCGTGACGACTGGGACAGGTATTGCTCTGACAATTGGTATGGGCTGCATCGCTGGCTGGAAGAGAATCCCTCCCATCCGGACCGCCAGCAGGTCCTCGACCACCTCCGCCACTCACAGGACGACTATTTCTCGTACGAGAGACCATACCTGGGTTGGGCGATGTATGTGCTGAAGCCCGCGCCTGATTCGGGCGCCGCAGGGTGAGCTCGTCGGCAGGCCGAACTCGGCGCCACAAGGATGCGACCCCACATGCGAGCGATGCGGCTCGCGCGCACGTGCGGGTGTGACAGGCCCCCCCTGTGGCTCCCGCCAGCGCCGGGTCGATCTCATGACTTGTGGAGCTGGGCGATCGCAGCGCAGATGCGCTCGGCCAGTTTCACCAGGCGCCTCTGGTCTTCCGCTCTGGCAAAGACATAGTCGACAGTCCCGCACATGCCCGGCGCTCCGCCATCCCAGCATGTGGGGATGTATTCAATATTGGGGAGGTGTTCCAGCCATTCAGGCCAGCTCAGATCGCCGTCTTCCGCGACCGTCTGCACCAGACCGCGGACGTCGCTCAGCAACGGCTGAAGAGCGGCAACGAGCAGCTCGACGGCACTGGGCCCGGTCTCTTCGTCATGGTCGTAGTCCCCCTCGGTGCACACGTAAGCTTCGACGAGGGCCCGTGCACGTTCGATGGACTCGTAACCACCTTCCAAGCAGGCCCAGTCACCATCAACGACCTGGCCAATGTAGTGCCGGCATGGTCTGAACGCGTCTAGCGAACACCCGTTCTCATCCAAGCGTTCGATTATCTTCGAGCAAATCGGACACCTGATCCCGTCGCCTCGGTCATCAGCCATTGGAACCTCCTCGGCCTCGGGTCCTGGACCACAAGTACAGACCGGCTTGCATTGCGGTGCTTGTTCGGCCGGTTGACTCGCGCACGTCGAGGGCCAGCCAGAACGTGACCCTGGCCCGATGTTCCGACCCAACCAGGTCGCTCGGGAAGAGCCACAGCGGCGCGGTCATTCTCGCCGTCCATTCCGACTCTACGGTGGCTGTGTGACAGGTCAGGTCACACCAACGAGCGTTCTCGGAGCCGCCTGCCAGCCATTCAGCGGCCCGGCGCGAGGTAGACCCCGATGTCCGAGAGCACGGGACAGGCGCGCGCCATGGTTATCGAAACGCGCAAACGGGCGGACGTCACCGGGTCGAAGGTGACGATCCGTTTGCGGCCGATCGTCGTCCCGCCAGCGACCGGAGCGAGCCGGCCCCCGGACTCCGCCTCAACGGTCCAGGCTTCTACCCGCTGGCCGAGCGCGATGGCTTCGCTCAGAACCACCCGATCGAAGCGCACGGGTTCGGGCCACCGCAGCTCCAACGTTGCGGCTCTCACGTCGTCGTCCGTGGCCCAGTAGGTCCCGGGATCGCCGTCGTTCACGCGCCCGGCCCCGAATTGCGTCAGGTTGCCACGTGTCTCGCTCGATGTGGCCGTCGCCAGACGAGCGATGTCGGTGCGATACGTGGCCTCGATCGTCCTGGCGAATTCGCGGAGGCGCGACGCGTCAGTTTCGGGTATGAGGCCACGACGGTCTGGCGGGATGTTGAGCAGCAGGTTCGCGCCGCGTCCTACCGATTCCTCGTAGATTCGGACGAGATGCTCGACGGTCTTCACATGGTCGTTCTCGGCCTCGTGATAGAACCAGCCCGGGCGGATCGAGACGTCGACTTCCGGTGGCATCCAGGTGGTCCCTTCCGGAGAGCCCGCGGCAATGGCAGCATAGTTCTCGTAACCGGGGTAGAGGCCCCGCGGGTCGATGGTGCACCAGGAGGTTTCGAAGGCGACGCCGCGCTCGTTGCCGACCCAGCGCACGTCGGGCCCCGCATCGCTGAAGATCACGGCGTCGGGCTGGAGCTCGCGCACGATGTTCCACGTGTTCTGCCAGTCGTAGTACGTGGCGCGGTCTATCCTTCGGGCCTCGCGAGCGCCGCCGTAGTAGCCGTCGCCGCCGTTGGCCCCGTCGAACCACACCTCGAAGATGGGGCCATAACCGGTCAGCAGCTCGCGCAGCTGGTTTCGATAGTAGGCGATGTAGGAGGGGCGGCCGTATTCGGCGTGGTTGCGGTCCCAGGGCGAGAGGTATACCCCGAACTTCAGCCCAGCCTCGGCACACGCGCGCGAGAGGTCGCCGACCAGGTCGCCGGCACCCGATTTCCAGGGGCTTCGACGGACGGAGTGCTCGGTGAACCGGCTGGGCCAGAGGCAGAACCCGTCGTGGTGCTTCGCCGTGAGGATCAAGGCTTCCATGCCGGCGTCGCGCGCCACGCGAACCCACTGCCGGACATCGAGTGAGGCTGGGTCGAAGAGCGTCTCGGGCTCGTCGCCGTATCCCCATTCGCGGTCGGTGAAGGTGTTCACCGTGAAGTGGACGAACCCGTAGAACTCGAGCTCGTGCCAGGCGAGCTGGCGCGGCGAAGGGACCGGGCCCACGGCCCGCGGTGGCGCGGCGGGTTGCTGAGACCCGGCCACTACGAGCACGGAGGCGAGAGCGACGATTGCCGTCGTCGAAACCGCCGTGAGCGGGCGCAGTGGGTCCGCACTCATCAGAGATCGCGCCGGATTCTAGCACCGCATGGGTCCGACTCGGTGGCCATGGCAGGGTCGGCAAGGCGGCCCTGTCTGCGTGGCGCGCCCCCAGCTGCTGCCGATGCGTGGACCCTGGCGACTCGTGCACTGCCCGGTCGGCGTGCTCGCGGCCTCCTGAGCTGCGCGGCCGCTGCGGGTGCGACTCCTGCCTGTCCGGCCGGTTGGGCGGCGTATCATGGACGGTGGACATTCCCACAGGAGGGCACATGACAGGACGCAGGATCCTGATGTTGGCGGGGGACTTCGTGGAGGACTACGAGATCATGGTGCCGTTCCAGGCGCTGCTGTCCGTCGGCCATCGGGTTGAGGCCGTATGTCCCGGCAAGAAGGCGGGCGACACGGTGCGTACCGCGATTCACGACTTCGAAGGAGACCAGACCTACAGTGAGAAGCAGGGGCACAAATTCACGCTGAACGCCACCTTCGACGAGGTGCGCGAGCAGGAGTACGACGCCCTCGTGATACCGGGCGGGCGGGCACCGGAGTACATCCGCCTCAACCCGCGCGTCCTCGACATCGTTCGGCACTTCGCAACTACCGAAAAGCCGATTGCGGCCATTTGTCACGGCGCGCAGGTGCTGGCCGCGGCAGGCGTGCTCGACGGTAAGAAGTGCTCGGCCTATCCGGCATGTGCGCCCGACGTCGCGCGGGCAGGCGGCCGATACGTGGATATCCCGGTCGATGAAGCCGTCACGGACGGCATGCTCGTTACGGCACCGGCATGGCCGGCGCACCCGAAATGGATTGCCGCCTTCCTCGAGGTGCTCGGGACCAAGATAGAGCACGGGGCGGTCGCACGCGCCTGAAGTAGAAGCTGCGGCTATGGCTCTGAACCTCGGCGCGTGCGGCGGGAGCACGTCGGCTCCTGCTTCGCCGGCACCAGCCGAAGCAATCACGATCAGGATCACGGGCCAGAACGGCGCCCGGTCGTTCTCTCCAAACCCGGCGTCGGTTGGCGGCCGACTCGTTGTCTTCAGGAACGACGACAGCGTCGTACACCGCGTGACGCTCGATGACGGGACTCTCGACACCGGGGACATCCCACCCGGCGGCACGAGTCGTCCGCCCTTGATGCCCGTGGTCGGCACGAATTACCACTGCTCGATCCAGCCGACGATGATAGGGAGCGTCGGCCCGATGTCGGGGGGAACGCCGCCGCCCTGTGAGGGACCGTACTGTTGAGCTGAGGCCCCGCGGGGTCACCGCGGCTGGTACGGGTCGAGGCGTGGGCGAGTGCACGGTGCGTCGCACAGAGGAAAAAAGGGAACAGCGGAAAAGGGAACGCTCTCCTTCGGACCCGTCTTCCGAAAAGGAAAGTGTTCCCTTCTACAGCGTCACACGGACAGCGCCAGGCCTGCTGCAGGAGCTGCGCCAGTTCCTGGTGAGCGAGCCAGGTCGAACCGGTCGAGGTTCATGACTTTCGCCCACGCCGCCACGAAGTCGCGCACGAACTTTTCTTTCGCGTCGTCACAAGCGTAGACCTCCGCGAGTGCGCGGAGCTCCGAGTTCGACCCGAAGATCAGGTCCACGCGGCTGCCCGTCCACCGTTGCTCGCCCGTCTCGCGGTCGGTGCCCACGAAGACATCCGCCGCATGAGAGGCCGGCTGCCATTCCGTGCTCATGTCGAGCAGGTTGACGAAGAAGTCGTTCGTCAGCACACCGGGCCGTGTGGTGAACACGCCGAGGTCGGACCGCCCCGCGTTGGCGTTCAGCGCACGCATGCCGCCGACGAGGACCGTCATCTCGGGTGCCGTGAGCGTGAGCATCAGGGCGCGCTCGATCAGGAGATGCTCGGCCGGCACGCGCTGTGCCCGCGCGAGGTAGTTGCGGAAGCCATCCGCCGCCGGCTCGAGGACTGCGAAGGCTTCCACGTCGGTCTGCTCCTGGGACGCGTCCGTGCGCCCCGGAGCGAACGGCACGTGCACGTCGTACCCGGCGTCGCGTGCCGCCTGCTCGACGGCGGCGCAGCCGCCGAGCACGATCAGGTCGGCGAGCGAAACCTGCTTGGCGCCGGCGTGCGCGTCGTTGAACTCTCGCTGGATGCCCTCGAGGATCTGCAGCACTTTCGCGAGCTCCGGCGGGTCGTTGACCTCCCAGTCCTTTTGCGGAGCGAGGCGGATGCGCGCCCCGTTGGCGCCTCCGCGCTTGTCGGTGCCGCGGAAGGTTGCTGCTGACGCCCATGCGGTCGAAACGAGCTGACGTATCGAGAGCCCGGAGGCAAGGAGGTCACGCTTCAGCCGCGCGATCTCCTCGGTCCCGATTAGCTCGTGGGTGACCGGCGGCACCGGATCCTGCCACAGCTGCGGTTCGGCGGGGACGAGCTTCCCGAGGTAACGGCTGATGGGTCCCATGTCGCGGTGGGTCAGCTTGAACCATGCCTTGGCGAATGCCTCTGCGAACTCGTCCGGGTGCTCGAGGAAGCGGCGAGAGATCTTCTCGTACTCCGGGTCGAAGCGGAGAGCGAGGTCGGTCGTCAGCATCGCTGGCGCATGGCGCTTCGAGGGATCGTGCGCGTCCGGGACCGTTCGCTGACCCATGCCGTGCTTCGGCGTCCACTGGTGGGCCCCCGCCGGACTCTTCGTGAGTTCCCACTCGTAGCCGAACAGGTTCCAGAAGAAGTTGTTGCTCCACTTGGTGGGCGTCGTTGTCCAGGTGACCTCGAGGCCACTGGTGATCGTGTCGGCGCCCTTCCCGGTCCCGAAGCTGCTCTTCCAGCCGAGACCTTGCGCCTCGATTGGCGCAGCCTCGGGTTCCGGGCCGACGTGCGTTGCCGGGCCCGCGCCGTGAGTCTTGCCGAAGGTATGTCCACCGGCTATCAGCGCCACCGTCTCCTCGTCGTTCATCGCCATGCGGCGGAAGGTCTCTCGAATGTCCCTGGCGGCGGCGATCGGATCGGGGTTTCCACCCGGCCCTTCCGGGTTGACGTAGATGAGGCCCATCTGCACGGCGGCAAGCGGGTTCGCCAGCTCACGATCGCCGCTGTAGCGTGTCTCGGCAAGCCACGTGTCCTCGGTGCCCCAGTTCACCTCCGCCGGCTCCCAGACGTCCTCGCGTCCGCCGCCGAACCCGAATGTCCTGAACCCCATCGACTCGAGCGCGCAGTTGCCGGCGAAGATCATCAGGTCGGCCCACGAGATCTTCCGGCCGTACTTCTGCTTGACCGGCCAGAGCAGCCTGCGCGCCTTGTCGAGATTCGCGTTGTCGGGCCAGCTGTTGAGCGGCGCGAAGCGCTGCTCGCCCGACCCGGCCCCGCCGCGGCCGTCGCTGATACGATAGGTGCCCGCGCTGTGCCAGGCCATCCGGATGAACAGCGGGCCGTAGTGGCCGTAGTCAGCCGGCCACCAGTCCTGCGACGTGGTCATCACCGTCTCGATGTCCTTCTTGAGGGCATCGAGGTCCAGCGTGTTGAATTCCTCGGCGTAGTCGAAGTCCGCACCCATCGGATTGCGTGCGGGCGGGTTCTGATGGAGGACCTGGAGGTTCAACCGGTTCGGCCACCAGTCACGGTTCGACCGCGCCTTTGGCACTTTGCCTTCAACGGGGCACTTTTCATCTCTTTCCATGGCGATGCCGTCCTTTCCTGTCCTGAATCTGCCGCCTGCTCTTCTCTCGGGGACCTTCTTCGTTCTTCCGTTGGTCGATCTGCCCTGGCCTGGTCGCCGACAGAGCCCTCCGCCTCGGCCGGCCGGAGCGATCCGGCCCACTGGAAGCCCCACGGGTTTGTGCGCGGGCCGCGCAATCGGCGCAGCGGCCCCAGTAGACCACTTCTGCCTCGTCGATCTCGTAGCCGCTGGCTCCCGGCGGCTGAAGGCAGGGGGCGGAACCAGCGACGCAGGGCACATCGACCAATCGGCCGCACGTCCTGCATGCCAGGTGGTGGTGGTTGTCGCCGACGCGACCCTCGAAGCGAGCTGGTGAGCCGGCGGCCTGGATCCGCCGAATCAGCCCTGCCGCCAGGAGGACAGCGAGAGCGTCGTACACGGACTGCAGCGAGATGGCGCCGATCAGCTCCCGGACGACCGAGGCCACCTGATCGGCCGCGATATGGGGGTGCCTATCGACGGCCCGGAACACAGCCAGTCGCTGCGCGGTGACCTGGATGCCGCGTTTCCTGAACAGCGCTGACTGGTCGGGCATTCCGGCAGTATAGCGTGCCTTTAGAGTCATTCAAAGGTTAGAATACTGTGCCCGATGCCGCCGCAGGACGACGGTGAGCTTTGGGCTTGAGCGGCGCGCCCCGGCCGTCTACCATGGCGCGCATGAAGCGCATCGGCCTTGTCGCAGTCTTCTCGCTCTCGCTGCTTCCGCCTCCGATCAACGCGCAGCCGCCCCTGCAGGCTGGCGGGGCTGGACTCCAGCCGCCGCTCCTGGCAACCGCCGCGGCCCTCAAGGCGCAGTTCGCTGAACGCCTGGAGGCCATCGCGCGGCAGGTCGACGGGGTGGTCGGCTACACGATTGTGGACCTCACGAGCGGTGACCGCTTTGCTCGCTTCGAGAACTCGGTCTTCCCGACCGCGTCCACCATCAAGCTCGCGATCCTCTACGAGCTGTACGTTCAGGCGCAGGAAGGGCGGGTCAGGCTCGATGCGGTAAAGACTCTGGACCGGGCGGCAGCCGTGGGCGGCAGCGGAGTACTGTTCGAGCTCGGCACGCCCTCGCTCGCGCTTCGCGACTACGCAGTGCTCATGATCGTCCTGTCGGACAACACGGCCACGAACGTCCTCATCGACACGTTGGGGATGTCGAGTATCACCTCGCGGATGCGCGCCCTCGGCCTCGGGGAGACACGGCTGCGCCGAAAAATGATCGACCTCGCGGCGGCCAGGCGCGGCGATGAGAACGTCTCGACGCCAGCCGAGATTGCGCGCCTGCTCGAGATCTACTACAAGGGCGAGGGTCTCCAGCCGGCCTCGCGCGATGATGCCCTCGCGATACTCAAGAAGGACAAGGACACACCGCTCGTGCGCGGCCTGCCGGCAGGGACCGTCGTGGCGAGCAAACCCGGCGAGCTCGAAGGCGTTCGTGTGGACGCCGGGATAGTCTTCGCCCGGAATCGTCCGTACATCCTGTCGATCATGACGAGCTGGCTCGCCGACGACGAGGCGGGCGCCAAAGCGATCGAGGCTCTCTCGCGGGCGGCCTACGGCTACTTCAGCCGGCTTGGAGCGGGGAGCGACTACGGGCGGCGGATAGGCCGGTGAGGGAATCTCGCGCCGGCAAGGCAGCGGTTCTGGAGGAGCGGCGGAATCGGCCCCAGACGCCCCGCTCGGAGCGTGCTCATGCGCATTGACTTCTTGTTCGCCGTCGGAGCGACTGTAGCTGTAGTCCTCTCTGAAACTGCACCGGTCAAGCATCCCGGCCTCGCAGCCGCCTCGGTCCCGCTGGCGCAGCAGCCAGCCGGGGCGACAGAGCCCACCGGCCCTGCCTGGGTCGCTCAGTCCTCCGGGACGACCGTGCGCCTCAGGGGGGTCAGCGCAGCCAGCCGCCATGTCGTCTGGGCGAGCGGGGAAAAGGGGACGGTATTGCGCACCAGCGATGGCGGTGCTTCATGGGCAGCGCTTCAGGTGCCGGACGCTGGTTCGCTCGACTTCCGTGATATCGACTCCGTGACCGATCGAACCGCGTACGTCCTCAGCATCGGAACGGGCGGCCTGTCGCGCATCTACAAGACGACGGATGCGGGCCGGTCGTGGGCGCTCCAATTCGTGAACGCCGATCCCGAGGCCTTCTTCGATGCAATGGCGTTCAGCGACGGCGAAACAGGATATGCCTTCAGCGACTCCGTCGACGGTCGGTTCGTTGTTCTCCGCACGACCGATGGCGGCGTGTCGTGGATGCGGCTGCCACCCGCGGCTCTCCCGCCAGCAGTGGCCGGGGAAGGAGCCTATGCAGCAAGCGGCACGAACATAGCCGTCGGCGGCAGAAACGTCTGGATCGGCACCACGGCTTCGCGCGTTCTCAGGTCGAACGACGGCGGCCGAACATGGCAGGTGTCTCCCACGCCGCTCGCCCACGGGCCGTCGGCGGGCATCTTCTCGGTTGCTTTCAAAGACGGATCGAACGGCGTCGTCGTCGGCGGCGACTACCGCAAGGAAGGAGAAGCGCTGGACAACCTGGCATTCTCCACCGACGGCGGCGGCACGTGGCGATTGGCAGCAGGGCTGACAGGGTTCCGGTCGGCAGTTGCCTACGTCCCGGCAAGCCCGACGACAATCCTGGCGGTGGGGCCGTCGGGCACCGACTACTCGACCGACTCCGGCGGAACTTGGCGATCGGTCCCGGGTCCGGGCTTCCACGCGCTCAGCTTCGCACCGGGAACCAGCACCGCCTGGGCGGTCGGCGAGAAGGGGTCCATCTCGCGCATCGATCTCGAAGGCGTGCGGTGAACAAGGCGCAGGACAGCGATTTCAGCCGAGAACGTCCGCGCAGCGAATCGCTTGAAGAACCCCAGCGGACGCATGACTCCAACCGAGGTGGAACATGACTCCCAATCTGCGCATCGGCGCTGGCATCGCAACCGTCGCTCTCGGGGCAGCTCTGGCGGGAATCGGGCTTTTGGCGCGGGGGCAGGAGCTGCCACGACCTGCAGCTGCTGCCGGACAGGCGACGCTTGACGCGCGAGGGGGTGACCAGCCCGCGCCGCCCCGGTTCGCTTCCGCCGAGGTAGCTCCGGACCGGCGCATCACATTTCGCGTGTTCGCCCCGAATGCGAGGGCCGTGCGCCTGGCGGCAGGCGACATTCCCGGCATGACGGCGGCGGTCGGAGCCATGACGAAGGCCGAGAACGGAGTGTGGGAGGTGACGGTCGGCCCCGTGCCGCCGGGGGCGTACCGCTACAACTTCAACATCGACGGGATAGCGACGATCGATCCGCGCAGTTCATCCATCAGCGAGTCGAACACCAACGTGTGGAGCCTGGTAGTGGTTCCAGGCAACGACCTGTTCGACACGAAGAATGTGCCTCACGGCGCCGTCGCGGCCGTGACATACTGGTCCACCGCACTCGGCGCGTTCAGGCGGATGCACGTCTATACGCCGCCTGGATACGAACTCGACGCCGGCCGATATCCCGTCTTGTACCTGCTGCACGGCGCAGGCGACAACGACCACGCCTGGGCGTCCGTTGGCCGCGCCGGCTTCATCCTCGACAACCTCATCGCGGCGGGGAAGGCCAGGCCGATGGTCGTCGTCATGCCCGCAGGGCACACGCCGCGTGCCACGGGCAGCGTTGTCGGGGCGAGCGCAACCGAGGATTTCGTGAACGACTTCGTCAAGGATGTCATGCCGTACGTGGAGTCGCACTACCGCGTGCGAACGGAGCGCGCCGCCACGGCCATCGCTGGGCTGTCGATGGGCGGGCTTCAGACGCTTGCGGTCGCGGTCCCGCGCCTCGGGCGCTTCGGGTACATTGGCGTATTCAGTTCCGGCCTGATCTCAGCGTTCCCGGAACTGGCGCGGCGCGGGCGCGGGGACGAACCATCAGCCGCCCGCCCATCTGCCGGGCGCGCAACCCAGGGACCGCCACGACAAACGGCCGCCGAGTGGGAAAAGGCCAACGCCGCCACGCTGGACGATGCCTCGCTCAAGAACGGCCTCGAGCTCCTCTGGTTCGCCACGGGCAAGGAGGACTTTTTGCTCACGACAACGCAGGCGACAGTCGAGCTGTTCAGGAAGCACGGCTTCCAGCCGATCTTCAGGCAGACGGCCGGTGGGCACACGTGGATCAACTGGCGCGACTACCTTGCAGAGTTCGCATCGCAGCTGTTCCAGAAGAACCGGGGGGCGCGGCCGGAGGTCGACCCGGGTCAGCAGACGACTCCTCAGTGAGGACCCTGCGAAGCAGCCGAGGTTCGTTCGAACACTGGCCCCGGAACAGAAGGTCTTTCGCCCGGGCGCTCCTCTCGCGGTCAGCGCTCGATCGTCGCGCGCCGGATGGCGTCGAGACGCGGAAAGTGCTCGTCGAGGTACTTGTTGCCCCGCTCGAACAGGGGCGCCTGCTTGCCGGCCCGGATCCCGCCGCCGGCTGTCTCGCCGTACTCGGCGTTCAGCCGGTCGACGACATCCATGCCAGCTACCACGCGGCCGAACGGGACGAACGGCTCCTTGTCGTGCGTCGCCGAGTTGTCCTGCAAGTTGATGAACACCTGCGTCGTGCGGCCGTTGGGCACGGCAAAGGCGAAGGCAACTGTTCCGCGAGTGTTGGTTTCAACGCGTGGGTCGTCCGGGATGGTCCGATCGCGCCACGCGGCCGACACTCGTGGATCGCCAGCAATGCCGAACTGCGCCCACTTCCCGGAAATCACGCGGAAAAAGCGAGAGTCGTCATAGTATCCGGCCGAGACCAGGTTGTAGAAGCGATCGGCACCGTGAGGCGCCCAGGTCCGGTGCACATCGATGATTATCGTGCCGGCCGTCGTGTCGAGGCGCACCCGGAATCGGTCAGGTGCCCGGCGGTTCATCTCGGGAGAATCGGGGCGGAGGAGCGACGGCCTGGGCTCCTGCACAGCGCGCGCGAGCGGCCGCACAGGTGACGTCGATGCCTGTCGGGCGTGGAGACCGACGCCGCACGGCCACGCGACGAACCACAGGCATCCCGAAACGACGGCAGTGCGAACCCAGTTCACCGAGTGCAGGCTCTCGTGAATCGCCAATTCCATCTCCTTTCATTGTCGATCGATCGCTGGCGCGACGCCGGGACGCCGACCGTCGCGAACGTTGCCTGTACTCTACACCTCCCTGGAGGCTGCTCCGCTGCTGCAAACGGATGGCTGGCGCCACGGCGAAGGCCAGGTCTGCTCTCCCGGGAGCATACCGGTCTTGCGGTGCCTGGTGGGACGAGGGCTCTTCGGAGCTTTGCCGGCCTGAGGCGCGGCGGGCCGACCGTTTGCTGGGGCCGCCGCGCCGGGCGGTGTTCCTTTTCGAAGAGGGGTACGCGAACGGTCGCTTTCATCCGAACAGGTCTGCGCGACTACAATACACGCATGACGAAACACCAGAGGACATCGATGGCAGCCCCGTACCGGTTCCTTTTCCTCACGCTCATGCTGGCCGCGGTGGCTGTTGCCTGCGAGTCCGGACCGCCCTCTCAGCCGGCACCCTCGGCAAACGCTTGGGCGGTCGTCGACGGCCGCGAGATCACCCGTGACGACGTGGAGAAGGCCTACCGCCGGAGCAACCAAGCGTCCCAGTCCCTGTCCGAGGAGGAGGTGCTAGGAGTCAAGCTCTCGATTCTCGACGAGCTCATCGTCCAGGACCTCGTCCTCGCCAAGGCCCGCGAATTGAAGATCGACGTGCCGGAGTCGGATCTCGACGCCGCCTACCTCGAAGCCCGCAGGAACATCTCGGATGAAGAGTTCAAGCGGGAACTCGCAAGCCGCAGCCTGACTGCCGGGGACATGCGCGAAGGGCTGCGCCGCGACATGCTCGCGCAGAAGCTCTTCGAGCGGGAGGTCGTGTCGAAGGTCTCGGTGACGGACCAGGAAGTGGCGGCCTTCTTCGAAGCCAACCGAGAGCAGTTCAATAGGACCGAAGACGCCTACCGCGTCGCGCAGATAGTAATCACGCCGGTGCGGGAGCCGCAGGTAGCCAATCGTACCGGCAGCGACGCAGCGACGCCGCAGGAAGCAGCGGCAAAGCTTCAGATGGTGATGGAGAAGCTGAAGGGCGGAATGGACTTCAGCGAAGCGGCTGCAGACTTCTCCGAGGATGCCGAGACGGCGCAGCGCGGCGGCGATCTCGGGTTCCTGCCGCTCTCGACCATCCAGAAGCTCCCGCCGCAGTTGAGAGATGCCGTGCTCAAGGGCACGCCGGGTTCTGCCAGCGTGGTGAGCGGCAACGGCGCTCACACCGTCGTGCTGATAGTGGCAAAGGACCCTGCGGGCCAGAAGGACCTAGCCACGCCGGGCGTGAAGGAGGCGATCACGCAGACGCTGCGCGGCCGGAGGGAGGAACTTCTGCGGTCCGCGTTGTTGACGAACCTGCGGAACGACGCGCGGATCGTGAACGTGATCGCCAAGCGCCTCGTCGAATCCCAGGGGAAGGTGCCGGGCATCCTGCCGGCCGCGCCAACGAAGAAGTAGAGCAGTCTCTGTCGGCGAGGCAGGCGTCGCTGGCGACCCGAGGTCGCCGTCACCACCTGTCCTCCAAGCCGACCATGTGGTTGGTCGGACCGTGCCCATGGCCGATCGGAACGGCCTCCTCGATTGCGCGGGTAATGAATCGCTTGGCCTGGCGCACGGCGTCCAACGGCCCTCGCCCCTTCGCCAGGCCGGCGGCAATGGCGGCGGAGAACGTGCAGCCGGTACCGTGTGTGCTGCGCGTATCGACGAACGGTCCGGTCAGGATGTGGAGCTCTTTCCCGTCGAAGGCGATATCGACCGCCTCGCCTGACTGCGGCAGGTGCCCTCCCTTGACGACGACCCACTCGCAGCCGAGTTCCTTGAGGATCGCGGCCGCGTCCTTCATGTCGTCCATCGTGCGGATCGGTCGCCCCGTCAGTACCTCCGCCTCCGACCGGTTCGGAGTGATGACGCGGGCCAGTGGCAGCAGGCGCTCTCTGATGGTTGCACGCGCCGCCTCGGATAGAAGCGGATCGCCGCTCTTGGCGAACATGACGGGATCGACGACCAGGTTGGCGAGGCCGTACCTGCCGACCGCGCCAGCGACGGCCTCGACGATCTCCGGGCTCGACAGCATTCCCACCTTGACGGCATCGGCGCCGATGTCCTCGACCGAACTTGCGATCTGCTGCACGACGAGCGGAGCAGGCAGTTCGAAAACGGCCTGGACGCCCACGGTGTTCTCCGCGACAACGGCCGTCAGAGCGGACATCCCGTAGACGCGGAACGCCATGAATGTCTTCAGATCGGCCTGAATGCCCGCGCCGCCGCTGCAGTCGGAACCCGCTATGGTCAGTGCTGTCGGCACCGTTCTTCCTCCTCGTTGAATGCGAACCCGGCCGGCTTTCACAAGCGCCTTCGAAACGCTGCCAGGGAGATGTCCTTCAAAGTGCGTGCAGCGGCGGCCATGTCATCCGCCGCCACGACACTCGAGATGACCGCGACGCCGGTCGCACCTGCCTGCATCACGCTTTCGATGTTGCTGCGGTCCACCCCGCCGATCGCGATGACCGGCACCGTGCACGCGCGGCAGACCTCCCGCAAGAGTTCCAGCCCTAGGGGCGCGATCGTGTCGGGCTTGCTCTCGCGGGCTTCGAACACCGGACCGAAGCCGATGTAGTCGGCCCCGTCCCGCTCTGCGGCCGTGGCCTCGTCCGGGGTGGTGGCGGACACGCCCAGAATCATCGTGGGCGGGATGAGGCTCCGCGCAGCGGAGGCCGGTAGATCGTCTTGCCCTACGTGAACGCCGTCTGCTCCGGCCGCGAGCGCTATGTCGACGCGGTCGTTCACGATGAAGGGCACTCCGGCGGAGCGGGCCATCTCGCCTATCTGAACGGCGAGATCGAACAGCGCGCGACCCGAAGCCGCCTTGTCTCGAAGCTGGACGGCGTCTGCCCCGCCTCGGATCGCCTCTCTCGCCACTTCGCTGTGCGGCCGGCCGCGCGAAAGCCGTTCGTCCGTCAGGACGTAAAGCCGCCAGTTCCCAGGGTCGTATGCGCCGATCATCCGCTCCTCGTCGCGTTTCATCCGGCCTAGCTTCATGGCGTTTCGGCCGGGTCAGAGTCCCCGGCCGTTGCTCGGTTCTCGTTCCTCGACCTGGTTCCTAAGTTCTTCACGACCGGGCCACGGCGACTCCTGCCAGCACATGTCGAAGAAGAGAAGTTCGAAACGCGCGCTGACCGAGTACAGGTCGAGCCATCGCGACCTGTCCGATGGGCTGGCTCCTGCGGCGTGTTCGTTCATCCGGCGCGCCATCCAGGCGGCGTTGCCACGCATTTCGGGCGAGACATACGCCTCTATCCACGCGCGGCAGCGGGGCTCCCCCGGCAGTCCGGCCTCTTGCAGGCGCTCGGCGACCTCCACGTAGCCTGCGTAACACGGCAGCAGCGCGGCATTGATGTCGGCAGCTCCGCCTTCGCAGGCCGTGCGAATCAGATGACTGGCGTAGGCCAGCGTCGCGAATGACGGCCGGTGTTGCTGCAATTCGTCTCGAGAGATGCCGAGCTCTGCGCACGCCCCGAGGTGCAGGGGCATCTCCACTTCCACCGTCGTGTTGAGAAGGCGCGAGAAGAACCTGATGTCCTCCCAGCCGCCCGACCTGGCCAGCGCGAGCGCGAGCACTTTGCAGGAATCCACGAGGTACGCGTGATCCTCCCGGAGGTAGAACGCCCAGCGGGAACGCGAAAGCGTCCCGGCACCGATTCCCCTGACGAACGGGTGCTGGTGGATTGTGTTCCAGGTCTGGCTCTCGCGCTCGCGCGCCTCGGTCAGGAAATCCGCTGCCTGCATCTGGCTCACCGCCTCTCGGACGCCGCTTTCCCGAATGCGGCCCAGAACGGATCGACCTTCGGATGGACGAGATCGTGCTCACGCCCGTTCTCGGTGTAGCGCACGCCGCTCGACCGGTCCAGGATCTCGCCCACCACGGTGACCGGTATGCCCGCATCGCTCAGTCTGTCGCGGACCTCGTTGGATTTGTGCGGCCGGCATGTCACGATCAGCGTGCCCTCGCTGATCGACGTGTAAGGGTCGATGCCGAAGAGGTCGCAGACCTGACGGACTGCATCCTGCACGATGATGGCGCCCTTGTCCACAATCATCCCGACGCCCGAGGCCTGTGCGATTTCGGCCAGGCCTCCCCACACGCCGCACTCCGTGGCATCGTGCATCGCGGTGACGCCAGCCTCACGCACGCCGACAGCGGCCGCAACGAGCGCGTCATCCACCACGGACATCTGCCAGAAGATCTCTTCGGCCCGCCGGGCCGCTGCTTCGCCGTAACGGGCAGCGACCCGGTCGGGATAGGTGACAGCGAAGAGCCCCGACGCCTCGATCGCTGCCCCCTTGGTCACGAGAATCTTGTCCCCGGGCCGCGCCATCCGAGGCGTGACGTACTTGTCCCGGTGTCCGATGCACATCACCGTCGCGCCGCCAAGCATCGGGTACTCGCATCCCTCGTACCGGCCGGTGTGGCCTGTGACGATGCTCATGCCGATCCGGTCGCACTCGGCGTGGATCGTTCCCCACAGCGCCTCGAAGTCGTCGCGGGTCATCGACATCGGCAGGTTCAAGTCGATGGTGATGTAGCTCGGGGCGATGCCGGATGTCGCGGCGTCCGACGCCAGGATGTTGACTGCGAACCACGCCGATCTCTCCCAGCCGTAGGGCGGCACGACGAAGACGGGGTCCGTAGTGGCGATCATGACCTGGTCGTTGCCGATTTCGATGACCCCGACGTCCACGCCGTTCTGCGGGCCAACAACGACCTCGGGGCGTTTACGGCCGAGACACGGGAAGATCACCTCGTCGAAGACGTCGGCCGAGATTTTGCCGATGGCAGGCATCTGCGCCTTCATCTTATGCTCCTCCTTGGACGAGAGCGGCCCTGCCGGCCGGGCCTTCCCGCGCACGGCCGCAACTCTCGCTGGCTCCGGCCGCGTCGCCGGCCGCCCTGCAACGCGCCGGTCGGCGTTCGCCCCGGCCCTCGTCGGGAATGCGGACTTCTGGCCGCGTGCAGTAATGGCCCGACCCCGCGTTCCCGGTGTCTCTCCCAGTTACCGCTTCCGCGCGCGGACGGCGACGTAGCCGCCTCGCTCGAATCCATCGACAGGCTCCTCAACGCGGGCATTCGAGAACCTCGCGTGGGTGGTGAGCGTCTGCGCGTACTCCAGTTCGCCGAAGCCCGCTGCCGTCAACGCATCCGCGAGTTCCCGCGTGGTCCGCCAGTTCGCCGCCCTCAGGAACTCGACGGGGTAGGGGTCGTCGGGCGCGACTCGGCGAAGGAACGGGTCATCCCACGTGCCGACAATGGCCGCCATGCGGTAGAGCAAGCCATAGGAGCTCGATGCCGGAACATCGCCGATGACAACTGACCCACCTGGCACGAGGACGCGGCGCGCCTCGCGGAAGGCCGCGTCGAGGCCGTCGAGGTACGCGGGGATGCCATTCAACAGGACCGTGTCGAAGCTGGCGTCTTCGAACGGCACCCGCTCCGCGGTCCCGTCCCGGACGTCCATGCCTCGCGCGCGGGCGATGGCGGCCATCGCCTTCGATGGCTCGACGCCGTGGGTGATGATGATGCCGTGATCCCTGCGCAGGAGCGACTCGAAGAGGCCGCTCCCGCACCCCACGCTCAGGATCCTGCCTCCGCCGTGCAGGAAACGCTTCAGCAGCAGGACCTCGGATCCGAGGACGTTGCTGTTTTTCACGAACCAGGCGTCGTACTTCTCCGCGTGCTCGTCGAAAACGACCGCCGCCATGACTGCCACTCCCTTCAACCGCCTCGTTCCGTGCGCAGGGAAGCCGCTCACGCGGGGCCGCAAGGCTGCGGCCCTGAGCCTCCTCGGCGACGAATCTCGTCGCGCGCCCTGGCGCACCCGCGTCCCTGGATCCGCGTCCTGACGCGGGTCTGGACGCCGGGTTGGCTAGCCTCGAACCGTGGGAGAGGAGGAAGGGTGGAGGGCGAGTAGCTCGAGCCTTCGTGTCTCCCTACGCCGGTATGACCCGGATCAGGTTCAAGGGGTCTGATCTCAGCCCGGCGCTCTTCGCGGCGCGGGCACCCCCAACACGGTGCCGGACGAACGGCGATATCCAGTCTAGCAGATCAGCCGGGGTTGTGGGGCGTCTGGCCGGGCAGGGCGCCACGCCCAGGCCGCCGTGGTTTGCGCGACGCTCGGCAATTGAGTCCCGTATAGATCCCGCGGCAACGCCGCGCACCGAGTGGCGCGGCAATCGAGCAAAGGTGTTTCGCGCAGACCTCGAAAACGGCGAGTCTTTCAGCGCCGCGTGGCACCGACCGGCGGCGGCTCGAGCCAGCTCCTCAGGATGGCTTCCTGCAGCGACGTCCTCTTGGCCATCGGCCGAAGGCGGTAGCTGCGCTCGACCTTGTCGCCCAGCGTTACCGTGACATCGCGCCTTTCGTTCCCTCTGCTCACGGTGAGCGTCACCCGTCCACCCGGACGCAGGGACGACAGCGCCTCCGAGACGCCCGAGGCAACCGTACGGCGGCCGTCGAACGCCTCCACGACCTCTCCAGAAACGAGCCCTGCTACGGCCGCCGGCGAACCGGCCTCCACGGCGGCGACGAGAGTCTTCCCGTTCAGATCCTCGAAGAGAGCGCCCAGGTACGCGTCAGGGACCTGTGGGGCCGGTTCCATCTCGAGCCCGGCGTACGAGAGATATGTCGCGTAGTCGATCTCCTTCGTCGTCTCGGCTAGCGCGAAGAAGTCAGCTAGCGGGACGCCCGCGGTCCGCTCCACGACCTGGCGGAACTCATCGTCCGTCCACCCTCGCCCAAGGTCCTTGTAGAACGTCTGGTAGAGCGTCCGCATCACCGTATCCAGCGAGCGAGCGTTCCGGGTCTCGTGGCGGATCCTGAAGTCGAGCAGCATCCCCAGGATGGCGCCCTTGTCGTAGTACGAGATGCTCTTGCGGAGCCCGGTGCCGCGCCCGCCGAAGGGGCCCTGCTCCCAGCTACGTTGGCTCGACTCGGCGACCGACTGGAACAGACGGCCGGTGTTGTTCTCGACGGCCGCGATGGTGCGCCCCATCTGGTCCAGCACCTCCTCGAGCGTCATCAGGCCGGCACGCGCCAGGACGATGTGCTGGTAGTACGAGGTGAAGCCCTCGCTCACCCAGAGCATGCTGGTGACGTTCTCGCGCCCGTAGTCGAAAGGGCCGAGCGCGATGGGGCGGATGCGTTTCACGTTGTAGTGGTGGAAGTACTCGTGCGCGAGGAACGACAGCAGGCGGATCCTCGCCGCACGGTCCTTTCCGGGCGACGGGGTCGGAACCGCTGTCGACACCGCGTGCTCGATGCCGCCTCGTCCCGGTCCGATCCCGAGGAACGTGTACTGCCTGTACGGGATGTCGCCGATGATCCTCGTTGCGGACTCGACTACCGCCTTCAGGTCCGCCATGAACTGCGCCCGATCGAAATCACCGGGAGCGTGGGCCACGAAATGGTGCGGGACGCCATCGACCTCGAACGGCGGGAGCGATTCGAGGTTGCCCAGCAGGATCGGGCTGTCGTAGAGGACGTCGAAGTCCGGCGCCGCAAAACGCCATGGTGCCTTCGTCGGTGGCGCCGACCGCTCGGCGGCGCCTGGGGGCAGCCTGTCCAGCCCTGTGGCAACAGTGCTCCACTTCGGGTGCAGCTCTATCGTCACGGTGACCTGGCGATGGATCTCCCCCGGCACGTAGAAGAAGAGCGCGCCGGGCGTTATGTAGCCGCGCGTCTCGTCGAGGAAGGCAGCGGCCACGAACGGGTTTTCCGCGAGCACGTCGTAGGCCACCCGCACGGCACGCTCCTTTCCCTTCGCGACCCTCCAGGTATCGGGCCCCACTTTCTCCCAGGGGAGCACCTGCCCGGCGTCGCTCGTTGCCGTGAAGTTCCGCACGTTGGCCGCGTAGTCGAACTTGCCATAGTAGCCTGGCGTCCAGACCGGCATCGTGAAGTCCACCACGCCGCCGGGAAGGTCGGCCGCAAACATGACCACGTGATAGAGATGGGATGCCGGATCGGGCGTCGATACGGTGAAGCTGATCGGGGCTAGCGGTGCCTGGCCGACTGTCGCCGCCGACAGGAGGAGGACGAGCGCGGCGGCCAACCTGCAAGCTGAAGTCTTCATGCGGCTGATTATGCGCCCGACACGGGCTGATTGGTTCCGCTGAAAGGAGCCCCTGACTGGTTATATGCTATGGAACGCCCCGGGACGCGCATGCCGGTCTTCTTCCAGTCGCTCAGATCCAGCAGCGCGGGCAACGCGCTCGCACTGTGGACCAGGACGTCGTCGATCCTCATCGACTGCGGAATCGGTGTCCAGCGCGAGTGCAGGAGCCTGCTCGACGCTCATTCGCGAGCTGCGGGCGGGCTCGACGCAGTCATCGTTTCGCATGCCCACGGCGACCACATGGCTTACGCAGCGCTCCGTGTGCTCGGGAACGAACGCGTTCCCATCTACGCCGAGAGCGAGGTGATAGGGCAGTTGCGCCGGCGCCATGCCCCCCAGGACTGGCACATTCCGCCCGACATGCGCGCCATCCCGAGGGGAGTGCTGGAAGCAGGCGATTTCGCGCTCACGTCCTTCGAGGTTCCGCACGCACCGGGGACCCCCACTTTCGGGTTCGCCATCACCGTCCGCGACGGCCGTTCCCGCCGCCGCGTCATCGTCTGCACGGATTTCCACGATTACAGAAGCGTGCTCGCGCGTTTCGCCGACAGCGACTTCATCTTTCTCGAGGCGAACCACGACCGCGCGCTCCTCCGGGAACACCCGAACCCGAACAGCAGATTCCACCTGAACAACTTGAAGTGCGCTTCGCTGCTGCACCACACGGCGGACCGGTGCGCCCGGCCGCCGAAAGCGGTCATGCTGGGACACCTGAGCCAGGAGCGGAACCGCGAACACCTCGCCATCGAGGAGGTCGAGCGCGTGTTCCGCAGTCATGGGGCCCGGATTGCCTTCCGGCTCGAAACAGCGCCCGCCACCCGGCCTTCCGAAGTGATTGAGATCTGACGGCGCCTGACAGAGGCGCTTTCGAGACCCAGCACCGCCTGCGCTCCCGAGCCGTTTCAGGGCCCGATTCCCGATGGACGTCGATGGAAGAAGCGCCACGCATCCGCGGCCATCGTCACGAACGTGATGAGAGCGCTTGTGCCTGGCACCTGCTGAAGGAGCCGTTCGAGTGGCCATCAGCACGACAGCGACGTCGATGCCTCGCGTTGAACCGGGCCAGAGGAATGGGACATGATAGTTTCTCCGAAGGCTGCGTGGACACGGGTGGCGCCTGCTCCAGTCGAGCACAGGAAGGGGCGGCGTTTGCGCGGGCCCCAGTGCCTCCGCATGGAGGAATGAACGATGACATGGAGAGGTATCGGCAGGGGCTGGCGAGCCGTGGCGGTGCAGACAGCTGGGCTCCTCACAATGGGCGCTCTCGTCGCGCTGACAGCGACACTTTTCGCGCAGTCGCCGAACCCGTTCGGAACGCCCAGCGGCGGCAATCCGCAGCCGGGCGCGGGCATCGCACCGGCGTCCGGGTCGCGCGCGCAGGGATGGCTCTCGCAGGGGAGGTCTGAGGTCCTCGCCCGCCACGGCATCGTCTCGACGAGCGACCCGCTCGCGGCTCAGGCCGGGCTCGACATCCTGCGACAGGGGGGCAACGCCATCGATGCTGCCGTCGCCGCTTCCGCCGTGCTAGACGTGACCTCGCCCAACGACACAGGGATTGGCGGCGATCTCTTCGCGCTGGTCTACGTCGCAAAGGAGAGGAAGCTCTATGGCCTCAACGCTGCCGGCTGGGCACCCGCCGGGTGGACCCCGGAGTTCTTCACGAAGACGCTCGGCGTCAAGTCCGTACCGTCGCGCGGCGTGAACGCGTCGACCGTGCCTGGGGCGGTCGCCGGCTACGATGCGCTGCTGAAGCGCTTCGGTTCGATGACGTTCAAGGAGACCTTCGAGCGCGCCGCGCGCATCGCGGAGGAGGGTTGGGGCCTTGCCGAGCGGCGCCATGCAGATCTGGTTGGCGCGGCCGACGGGCTTCGGGCAGACGCGGAGTCGCGGGCCGTCTTCCTCCCGGGCGACAAGGTGCCCGATCTATACAGCATCATCGACAATCCTGGGCTCGCGAAGGCCATGCGGGCAATCCAGCAGCAGGGCCGCGACGCTTTCTACAAAGGCGAGATTGCCGCCGCCATCGTCCGAAGGGTGCAGGCGGGCGGGGGCGTCATGGCGGCAAGCGACCTGGCAGAGTTCCAGCCGGAATGGGTCGAACCGGTCTCGGCCACCTACCACGGCTATGAGGTCTTTCAGCTCCCGCCTCCGGGGCAGGGTTTCGCCGCTCTCGAGATGCTGAACATCCTCGAGGTTTGCGTTCCGAGGATGGGAATGGACCTTCGCGTCCTCGGACCGTCCGACCCGATGTACTGGCACCTCTTGGTCGAGGCCAAGAAGCTCGCCTACGCAGACCTTCTCGAATCGAACGCCGATCCGAGGTTCGCACACGTGCCGGTGGGCCGGCTGCTTTCGAAGGAATACGCGGCCAGCCTGTGCGGGCGGATCGATCCGAATGCCGCGTCGAAAGTCGGGTCGGAGGAAGGCGCCGATGGGGGCACGATCTACCTTGCCGCCGCCGATCGCTGGGGCAACATGGTGTCGCTCGTCCACAGCGTGTTCAGCGTGTACGGCAGCCGTGCGACGGTCGCTCCTTATGGCTTCGTCCTGCAGAACCGCGGGACTGCGTTTTCGCTCGACGCTGCGAGCCCGAACGTGGTGGCGCCACGCAAGCGCCCGTTCCACACGATCATCGCGGGCTTCGTGATGAAGGACGGGCAGCCGCTGATGGCGTTCGGCAACATGGGCGGAAGCGTTCAGCCGGAGTCGCACGCACAGCACATGATCAACCTGATCGATCTCGGGATGAACGTGCAGATGACCACCGACGCCGCGCGGTTCACGCACAGCCAGGCGACCAATGTCCTGTCGCTAGAGCACAACCTGTTCGCGCTCGTCGGCGCGGGGCTGAAGGCGATGGGGCACGAGGTCCGCTCCGTTGGCGGCGGAGCGGTGGGCGGTTACCAGGGCATCCTCTTCATGCGCGACCCGCGAATGCCGAACCCGGCTTTCGACCGGGCCTGGGCGAGCGGGGATCGCCCCGTGAACGGTGTCTACCGCGCAGGATCCGATCATCGGAAGGATGGGCAGGCAGTCGGGTGGTGACGGCAACGCAGGCTCACGGCTGCCTTGCGCGGGGTTCGCCGTCCGTAGAGATGGCTCGAGGTATCGCTACTCCTGGTCGCTCTTCGTCGCCGCCAGGAAGCGGCTGTGCCAGGCCAGGCTCCGCTCGAGCGCATCGACCACGTGCGCCGGCTCACGTACGCCGTGGCCCTCCCGCGCGTAGCGCACCAGCACCGTCTCCACGCCCACCTGCTTCAGAGCGATGTACATCTGCTCGGCCTCCGTGATCGGCACGTCCTGGTCCATCTCGCCGTGGATGAAGAGCGTCGGGGTCCTCGCCTTTGCCACGTGTGCCAGCGCCGATCTCTCCCACAGGAGCTGCGCGACGTTGTTCTGCCAAGGGTGACGCCCGCCCCACTCGACGAACGGGTAGTCCTGCGCCCATATCAGGTACGCGTGCGCGAGCAGGTTGCTTATGCCAGCCGATGGCACTGCCGACTTGAAACGGGTGGTCTGGGTTATTGCCCAGTTGGTGAGCTGGCCGCCGTAGCTGCCCCCTTCGACGCCGACACGGTCGGCGTCGAGGTAGTCCACTTCGGCCAGGACCGCGTCGAGGCCGGCGATGACGTCCTTGTACTCGGAGCCGTTCTGGTCGTTTATCGTGCCGTCGGAGAACTTCTGCCCGTAGCCCGAGCTGCCGCGGTAGTTGATCATCACCGTGGCGATGCCTGCGCCGGCATATACCTGCGATTTGAGGACGAACCCGGGCCCCTGCTGCCCATGAGGGCCGCCGTGGATGTTCACGACAACGGGATACTTGCGCCCCGGCTTGCGGTGGAGCGGCGGCGTGAGGAAGCCCTGTACTGGCGTGCCGTCGAAGCTTTCGAAGTCGAAAGCCTCCGGCACCGATACGCCACGCTGAGCGAGCAGCTCGCGATTGAACCCTGTCAGCGGCCGGAGGGGCTCGCTGCCCGGCTTGAGAAACGCCTCCGCCGGAGCGGAGACGCCGTGGAAGGCGCACGCCACGAGCCCCTTAGGTCCCGGCGAGAACGGCCCGACGCTTCCCCGCTCCGCCACCACCTGGCGCAGCCCTGTGCCGTCGGCGGCGGCAGCGTAGAGGGTCGTGTTGCCGCGATCCTGGGCCGTGAAATAGAGGTTTGGCCCATCGGGCGCCCACTGGACCGAGTTCGCCCTGCGATCGAGCGAAGGAGCAGCCTCGCGCGCCTCACCGCCGGAAGCCGTCAGGGTCCAGACGTGAGTGTCCTCTGCGCTCGATTCCTGTGTCGTTATCGGCCGGACGCCTGCGAGGTAGGCGAGCATCTTTCCGTCGGCCGACCAGACGGGGGCGTACTCGCATCCCTTGGTCTTCGTGATCTGCCTCACGCGACCGTCGGATGGCCGGACAGCGAAAATGTCGTAGTTGTGCGTCCGGTCGGGATCCGCCTCATGGTTCGAGACGAAAGCGATCTCGTCACCGGCAGGCGACCACGCGATCGAGTGATCCTGCCAGGGGCCACTCGTGAGCTGCTTCACCTTCCTGTCCGCCAGGGTGACCATGTAGATGTGCCAGCGCCGGTTGTCGCTCATGCCCGACCACGACTTGTAGCCGTAGCGCGAAATCACGATCGGGTCGCCCGGCGGGCCCTCAGGCCCGTCATCGGCGGACAGGAAGGCGATGGCCCGGCCATCCGGCGACCACGCCATCTGCTCGGCGGAGCCCTGATAGGCGAGCGGGTGATTCGTGACCTGGTACTTCGCGACCACCTCGCTCGCATCCGAATCGCGCCGCCATACCGCGATCGCATTGCCGAACGCGGCCGGCAGGAAGCCGGTTTCCGATGGGCCGCGCCGGCCCGAGAGGAAAGCCAGGGCTCGGCCGTCGGGCGACCAGCGCGGCGACGAGTCGTCTGCTTCCTCGGCGCTCAGTCGCCGCGCCTTGCTGTCGGCTACCGAAACGAGCCAGATGTGCGACCGGTTCCGCCGGCTGGAATCGACGAATCGCTCGACAACGGCCACCGTCGAGCCATCCGGCGACATGCGGACGTCGCTGACGCTCCGCAGGCGACAGTGATCCTCCGCCCTGAAAGCGCGGTTGGAAGCAGGGGCGAGGCTGGCGACGCCAGCTGTCAGCACGATCGCCAGGCGCCACGACGGCGCCACACGGGCCCTGACGAGATGGTTCCTCACCGTCCTCCTCCTTCCGGCCAGTGCAGTGTTACCAGTTGAAGCGAACCGCGAGTTCGACCTGAGTGGCCGGCCTCGCGCTCAGGATCCGCCCGAAGTTGGCCGACAGCGCGTTGGTGACCCGACCGGAGCCGAACTGCGCCTGCAGGTTGTCGGCATTGAGCAGGTTGAAGACCTGGAGCATCAGGTCGGCCCGGCGATGGCTGCCGAGCGGGATCTGCTTGCTCACGCGCAGGTCCACCATGTTGACGCGCGAGCTCTCGATCTGGCCCTCCGCGATCGCCGCGAGGCCGTTGGCGGCCCTGTACTCGTTCACGGCGGCCAGGTTCAGGTTCCGGCTCCCCGAGTTGCGCGTTGTCGCCGGAACCAGGTCCGACGTGAAACCGTCGCCGTTCAGGTCGCGGCCGGCCGTGGCGCTCCATGGAAGCTGCGAACGGTAGGTCCAGAGCGTTCCGACCGTGACTTCCCATGGGAGCAGGACCGAGCCACTGGCGACGACACCGTGCCGGCGCTCGCCGTTCGACGGCCCGTCGTTTATCGACAGGTCGAACGGATCGAGGAAGCGCGCCATCGGGTTGTTGTCCTCGCTGTTCGTGTATGTGTAGGACACCATGAACTGGTGGCTGCGGCTGAACCGCTTCTCGAGCTTGGCATAGACGGCGCGGTAGCGAACGTCGGCATCGGGCCGGACCTGGTCGATGCGCCCGAAATCGGTTCGCGGCCGGACGCGCGTGACCGGGTCCCGCGGGTTGATGTCGAGCACCTTGTAATCGCCCTTCGTGCGGTTGTAGACCGCGTCGACGTGCAGGGCGAGCGTTTCGGTGATCCTCCTCGAGACGCCGGCGCTGACCTGGTGCGCCAGCGGCTGGACCATGTCGTTCGCCACCACCGTGATGTTGGGTGAAGGCGACGAAACGATGAACTCGCGCGGGTCGCGGCCGCCGAAAGGATCCGGGTAGACCGGGTTGTTGATCGTGATCGAGAACGTCTTGAAGTTCAGGAGCTCGGGGAGCGTGCCCAGCAGCCGTATGTGGCCGTAATAGATGCCGTAGGCTCCGCGCACGACGGTGGCGCCGTCGCTTCCGACGTCCCACGCGAATCCCGTGCGGGGCCCGAAGTTGTTCCAGTCTCCGCGTTCGGAAACATCCACGAACGGCAGCGACACCGGGAACTGATTCACGTCGAGGTCCTCGTTCGCATTCCCGTAGAGTCGCTCGTAACGGAGACCGAGGTTCACGGTCAGGTTCGAGAGCAGCCTCCAGTCGTCCTGGACGAACCCGACGTAGTAGTGAGTAGGGTGCGAGACAGTGGTGGGGTCGCTCGTTGCGCTGTAGTTCGAGGCGCCGGTGAGCGCGGCAATCGCCGCCGGGTTGTTCGGATCGAACGGTTGATCGAACGTGAACGTGTAGGTTCCGCCGGCGCGGGCGAGGTTCAACGCGTCCTCGGACACGTACGGGTTGTAGTTGTACTCGCCGCCGACCTTGAACGTATGGTCGCCCCGGCTGAGCGAGTAGGTGTCCCTGAACCCCCACCTGCGCTCGGGGCTGATGTAGTCGTAGCTGTTCCCGTAGCTGAAGGACGGGAACCGGTACCCGCGTGAGGACCTGCGCAGACGCTCATCGGGGAACTCGCCGGTCTTCGACCACGTGCTCGTTCCAGACGGATAGCCGTAGAAAGCGGCGTACGCGTACTGGAACCGGAAGTCGTTGAGGTGGTGAGCGCCGCGAATCCACGTGTGGCCGGCGACCACCGAGCGGCGCGGTATCGACTCGTCGCGGCCGGAGGCGCTGGTCCCGCCGCACCCCTGGCAGCCCTTCTTTTCGTCCTCGCCGAGGAAACGCGCGAACGCGCTCTGCGAGTTGCTTATCTGCCAGTCGCCGCGAACGGAGTAGAGGTTCCGGTACGACGGCAGCAGGAAGGTGCCCTCCAGCGCGCCGTAGAACTGCGGCAGGCCGGTCCGCACCGTGTAGAACTCGTCGGTGTCGGTCCGCTCGAAGGCTCCGAAGAAGTGGAGCCGGTCGCGCATGACCGGGCCGCCGGCGCTGCCGCCGAACTGGTGCCTCCGGTACGCCGGCTTCTCGCTTTCGAAGAGACCC
The DNA here is from genome assembly GCA_041947015.1 of Vicinamibacterales bacterium. Lineage (GTDB taxonomy): Bacteria > Acidobacteriota > Vicinamibacteria > Vicinamibacterales > Fen-181 > JBHGBL01. The sequence continues at coordinate 227,470 of JBHGBL010000005.1, read as the reverse complement.
TTCGCGTTCAGCGCTTTGTCCCGGAAGTACTCGAACAGCGTGCCGCGGAGCACGTTGGTGCCGGACTTCGTGACCGTCTGGACGACGCCGCCCGTCGCCAAGCCGAATTCGGCCTTGTACGAGGCGTTTGTGACCTTGAACTCCTCGACGGCGTCTTCGGGCAAATCCTGACGCGGCTCCCCGTCCTCGGCCCAGTTGTTGATCATCCCGTCGACGACGTTCCCCGTGCCGTTGAAGGTCACCGAACCGCCCACGTTGACCGTCGCGAAGAACGACCTCGTGCCGTCCACGGTCGTGCCCGGTACGAGGAGCGCCAGCGACAGGTACTGCCGCGAGTTGATCGGCAGCGTTTCGATCTGCTGCCGTGTGACGACGCCGGCGACCTCGGCCTTGGTGGTGTCGACCACTGGCGCCTCGCCGGTGACGTTCACCGTTTCGGCCAGTCCCTGGAGCCGCATGGTCAGGTCCAGGCGCCGGCCAAGCCCGATGTTGATGACCACATCGGCCGCCTCCCCCCCCACGAAGCCGGCGAGCTCGGAGCGTACCGTGTAGCGCCCGGGCGGGAGAGCGGGGAAGGCGTAGCGGCCGTCGGACTCGGTGACGATTGTCCGTGTGACACCGGTGTCCTGATTTCGCAGCGTCAGAGTGACGCCGGGCAGAACGCCGCCCTGCTCGTCACGCACCACGCCCTCGATGAAACCAGTGGGTCCCTGCGCCGGCGCGGCAAGGGGCATGGCAACGAACGCGGGCAGCAGCGCGGCGAGGAGGTACAGGTGGGAGAAGCATCGCAAGCTCAGCATCGCAGGCCTCCAGAGATGTCTGACCATCTTTCGGAAACTGCACGTGCCGGGGGGCAGCGTCGCGATCTACGGACTTGCTGTGCGGATAGCAACCACGTTACACGCGGCTTGCGGAGGGCGTCAACGACGAACTCACGGCAGAGATGCGCCGCCACGGGCCGGGTCAACAGTAGCGCCACAATCGTGCGACCGACTGATGACCTGTCCGATCCCGGACTGCGGCTCGGCCCTCTCGGTGGCTGCGCCTGCCCTGGTGGCTGTCTCGCTGCCGGCTTACGTGCCTGATGGTGCAGCGGGTTCCTGTGGAGGCTGTACAGCTACTGGCGTGTCGAGGAACGTGACGGCGGAGTCTGCATCCAGTGCGAGGCGATTTCGCTGACGCGCGACATCCCTGCCGGTTTTGGCTGTCTCGTGGGTCCCCTCGTCGATGACAAGACGCTCGACGCAACGCGTGCCGCGGTGTACAAGCACTGAGTGACCTGCTCGCTGTCCGTCCTCGATCTTCAAGCCTTCCGCAGCTTCAGCTCGCTCGACGAGGTGCGGGTGCCGCGAACGGGAGGAGGGCCGGACACCGATGGGCGGCGGTGGCGCCGAGCTGGTTGACGTGCTCGGCAAGCAGGACAGGCAAGGCGTCGTTCCGGCACGGTGCTATGCTACTTCCATGGAACCAGCACCCGCTTCAGCCGTGCCAGACGTGCGTTCCCAGCTGATCGAGCGGCGCCAGCGGATAGAGGCGCTGGTGGAGCGCGGTCGGCGCCTGCCGCAACTCGACGAGCTGATGCGCGAGATCGACGAGGCCATCGAGCGCCTGTCGGCCGGGACATACGGCTTCTGCGAAACGTGCGGCGACCCGATCGAGCCGGAGCGCCTCGATGCCGACCCGCTGGTGCGCTTTTGCATCGACCACCTCACGCCTTCAGAAGCCCAGGCCCTCCAGGAGGACCTCGAGCTCGCCGCGCGCGTTCAGCAACAGCTCCTGCCGCCCAGGCACCTTTCGGAGGCGGGCTGGGAGATGGCGTACGACTACGTACCCTTCGGCATAGTTAGCGGGGATTACTGCGATGTGATCCGCGTGACGGCAGGACCCTCGTCGCTCGTGTTCATGGTGGGCGACATCGCCGGCAAAGGTGTCGCGGCCTCGATGCTCATGGCTCACCTACACGCGTCGATGAGGACGCTCCACGACCTCGGCCTGCCGCTGCCGCAGGTGATGGAGCGGGCGAACAGGGTCCTGTGCGACAGCACGGCCGTGAACCACTATGCCACGCTGGTGACGGGCCGCCTCTTCCCGGACGGGGGCCTGGAAATGTGCAATGCAGGGCACTGCCTGCCGCTTCTGATCAAACCTGGGGGCGTGACGCAGGTTGATTCGGCCGGCCTGCCTCTCGGCATGTTCTGCCTCTGCGAGTACCCACCTCTCCGCGTCACGCTGGCTCCCGGCGACCTCCTCGTCCTCTACACCGACGGGGTGACCGAAGCCACGAACCCTGAAGACGAACAGTACGGCGTCGAACGGCTCGCGCGCGTGGCCGCGGGTCGTTTCGGGGAATCCCCGTCTGCGGTTGCGAGCGCCTGCGTGAACGACGTGCGCAGATTCCGCCGCGGCAGCCCGCCGACCGACGACGTGACGGTGATGGCGGTCCGCCGCCAGGACGGGGTCAGGTCCTGAACCGCACTGTCCTCCGATCGGATCGCCCGGACCTTCGACCGTGGCCGCGCCGCTCCGGGGCTGGGCGATCCGGGCAATAATAGAAGCTTGCACGCAGCCGTCTGTCGCCACATGCCCGAGGGCGCTTCCCCGTGGCCGGGCGGCTCGCTCCCGGCACCCGCCGGGAAGGAGGATAGATGCCCCCGAGGAAGGTGATTGCCGTAGTCGGCGCGACGGGCGCCCAGGGAGGCGGCCTGGTCCGCGCCATTGTCAATGACAAGCCCGAGGAGTTTACGGCCCGCGGCATCACGCGGGACGTCACCTCTCCGAAGGCGCGCGAGCTCACGGTGCTGGGCGCCGAAGTCGTGGCGGCCGACGTGGACGACCCGGAGAGCCTGAAGCGGGCCTTCGCAGGCGCTTACGGTGCCTTCTGCGTGACGTTCTTCTGGCACCACATGTCGGCGGAGAAGGAGATCGCCCAGGCGCGAAACCAGGCGGAGGCGGCAAAGGCGGCGGGCGTCCAGCACGTCGTCTGGTCGACGCTCGAAGACACGCGTCGCTTCTTCTCGACGAGCGACGGGCGCATGCCGACGCTCCAGGGGAGGTACAATGTGCCGCACTTCGACGGTAAGGGCGAAGCCAACCAGATCTTCCTGGACCTGGGCCTTCCGGTCACGCTCCTGAACACCTCGTTCTACTGGGAGAACTTCATCTACTTCGGTGCCGGCCCGAAGCCAGGGCCCGACGGCGTCCTGGCGCTGACGATGCCGATGGGCGACAAGCGGCTGCCCGGGATCGCGTCGGAGGACATCGGCAAGTGCGCTCTCGGCGTGTTCAAGGCAGGGCGCGAGTTCATCGGGAGGAGCGTTGCCATTGCCGGAGAGCACCTGACCGGGGCGCAGCTGGCCGAGAAGATGTCGCGCGCGCTGGGCCGCGAGGTGCGTTACAACGACGTCCCGCCGGACATCTACAGGAGCTTCGGTTTCCCCGGTGCCGACGAGATGGGCAACATGTTCCAGTTCAAGCGTGACTTCGAGAAGGACTACACGGGGGCCCGCAGCCTGGAATTGAGCCGCAGGCTCAACCCTGAGCTGCAGACCTTCGATCAGTGGCTGGCGGCGAATGCCAGCAGGATCCCGGTCGAGTCCACTTGAGGGAGCGCGGACCCTCCCAGGTTCATCGAGGATCGGGGCCGGCGCCGCTGCCCCCGGCTCGGTCCTCGGTTTCCGTCCTGACACGTGTACAGGAGGTGCCAGATGCCAACGTTCGTGCTCATGACGAAGCTAGCATCGCAGGCAATGCACGACGCGCAGGCGCGCCGCGCAATGGGCAAGGAGTGGCTCGCGAAGGTCAGGGAGAGCTGCCCCGGCGTCGAGTGGAAGGCTCACTACGCCATTCTCGGCCCTTACGACTTCATGGACATCTACGACGCGCCGGACATCGAAACGGCACACAAAGTGTCGATCATCTCGCGTGCCGAAGGGGCGCTCGCGGCGGAGAGCTGGCAGGCTCTGCCGTACGACGAATTCCTCAAGCTCCTCGACGCAGTCGTCTAGGGTTTCCACCGGGCTGGCCGCGGAGCTTGGAAGCGGCAGTCCCCGGGCTCCGAGGCCTGCCGCTGAGACTGACGCCGAACGGGGCAGAGTCGGCACAGCGATGCCCTGAGGTTTTCACGGCCGGTTGCGGGGCTCCCGTGTGTCAGAGAGCTCGCGATGGAATCGGCCTCCGTGGCCCCCACGAAGCTGCACTCGTGCACCACCAATCACTTTGCGTTTCGCAGGGCCGGAACAGGAACGTACTCGGCCCGCGCGAAGTTGCGTGGAAGGATTCCGGCGTCGCGCCGTCCGGCAGTGACATCGAGCGTACCGCCGGCGCACAGCCGCAGGCCGTGCGTTCGCCGACGAACGTTGTGGTTCCGGCGGCCCGAGCAGGGTCAGAACTCGGCCGCGTGCTCGCGAACGCACGCGGCGGTTGGTGTAGAATGCGCGGTTGTGACGGTTCCGCTGTGTCCGAGGACCCTCAGGTTTTGCGCCTTGGTGCTGATCGTGCTCGCGGCCTCTCCGGTCGCTGCGACGTTCTCTTCGTGCGACGTCCAGGCCCTGCTGGTCGGCGACGACTTCCTCGGCCCGTCCATGAAGGCCAAGACCGCCAACGACAGAGCCGTTCCCGACGGCGCCCGCCCCGCGTTCGGGCTCCCGTCTACTTCGCCTGCGCGAGCGGTTGGCACCTGCCGCCCCAACCGCGCGTCGGCCATTCTCCACACCCCTCTTCGCATCTAGTCCCCGTCTTGACGCGGGATGCGATCGCTCGGTGGGTCCGCTCTGCGTGCGGCCCGGGCGCCTTGTGCGAAACGTCGCGACTGCCGGTCGTCGGCCCGGCGCGCCGCGTGTCGCCTTCCGAAACCCCGCGCGAGCGTGAAGTTTGACTCACGGTTTCTGGCGCCAGCGATCCGGCTGTTACACTCCGACCCGCACGACCGCGATTCCTGCGGACACCGAAGCAATCGGTTTGCCCTGGAGGTACCGCTCATGTCATTGTTCGCGACCAAGTCCATCGAACGCCTGCAGGCCGAGTTGGCCCAGACGGGCGAGCACTCGCTGAAGCGTGTGCTCGGCCCTGTCAATCTCATCACGCTCGGCATCGGCGCTATCATCGGCGCCGGCATCTTCGTCCTGACCGGCCTGGCAGCGGCGCAGTACGCCGGCCCCGCCATCGTGCTGTCGTTCGTGCTCGCAGCCGTTGCGTGCGGGCTCGCCGGCCTCTGCTACTCGGAATTCGCATCGATGATCCCGATCGCCGGCTCGGCCTACACTTACGGCTACGCGACGCTCGGCGAGTTCTGGGCGTGGGTCATCGGGTGGGATCTGATCCTCGAGTACTCGGTCTGCGCGGGCACGGTTGCCGTGGGGTGGTCCGGGTACGTCGTGAGCTTCTTGCGCGATCTGGGGATTGTCGTGCCACCCGCGTTGATCGCGGCACCGGGGACTGTCCTGGTCGAGACGTCCTCCGGCAAATGGGAGGTTCTGAGCAACGTAGTGGACCGCCTCGCTGGCCAGGGAATCGATGCCGCCTCGCTGCCGCACGCGACCGCCTTCATAAACCTGCCGGCGATGGTGATCGTCGGGCTCGTGACCTACGTGCTAGTGAAGGGTATCCGCGAGTCGGCCAACGTGAACAGCGCGATCGTGTTCGTCAAGATCGCGGTGGTCCTCTTGTTCTTGGCTGCGGGAGTGAGCTACGTCGATCCGGCGAACTGGACGCCGTTCATCCCGGCCAATACGGGTGAAACCGGTCATTATGGCTTCACGGGCATCGTCAGGGGTGCAGGGGTCGTCTTCTTTGCCTATATCGGGTTCGACGCCGTGTCCACGGCGGCACAGGAGGCCCGCAACCCGCAGAAAGACATGCCGTTCGGCATCCTCGGGTCGCTGGCCATCTGCACGGCCCTCTACATCGCCGTGTCGCTGGTCTTGACGGGCATCGTCCCCTACACGGAGCTGAACGTGCCGGACCCGATCGCGGTCGGCATCGATGCAACGGGACTGACTTGGCTCGCCCCGATCATCAAGATTGGTGCGATCGCCGGCCTGAGCTCCGTCGTGCTGGTGATGCTACTCGGCCAGCCACGCATCTTCTACACCATGGCGAATGACGGTTTGCTGCCGCCGTGGGCCGCGAAGATCCACCCGAAGTACCGTACTCCTTACATCACGACGATTGTCACGGGCGTTGGTGTGGCGCTGGTGGCCGGGCTGCTCCCGATCGACATTCTCGGCGAACTTGTCAGCATAGGCACGCTGTTCGCGTTCGTCATCGTCTGCGCCGGCATCCCGATACTGAGGCGAACACGGCCGGAGCTGGCGCGCCCGTTCCGCGTCCCGTTCTCGCCGGTCGTGCCTCTGCTCGGGATCTGCTTCTGCGTCTATCTGATGTGGGGGCTCCCATTCGACACCTGGATGCGGCTGGTGGTCTGGATGGCCGTAGGGCTCATAATCTACTTCCTCTACAGCAGGCACCACAGCGTGGTCGGCAAGCTAGCGAGGTCGGCTGCCACAACGCGCCGCTGAGGGCAGAGGAAAGCCGCGGTCGGGTCCCTGGCGGCGGAACAATCGCCGCAAGGGACCCAGTCTTGCATCAGGCCGGTTCTCCCGCTCCGCCCGGTTGGTGGTTCGGGCCCCAGTTCCACTAGGCACCCTGCTCGCGCCTGTCTTGCCGCTCGGCGCCCTCCTCGCGATCGCCGCAGCCCGGAGCGCCGATCACGCCTGGGCGGCCGATCGACGCCAGAAGAGGTACGCCGGCACGCCGCTTCCGATGATGAGCAGGCCGGCGAGGGCGTTGAAGGGTTGGGTGATGATCGTGTTGAATGAGATATAGAGTGCTGCCGCGATGAACACGAACGGCGTGATCGGGTAACCCCACGTCCGGTAGGGGCGCGGAAGGTCCGGCCGTTTCCTGCGCAGCACGACAACGGCACCCACGGTCAGGCCAAAGAAGATCCATTGGCCGAAAACGACGTAGGTGGCCAACTGCTCGAACGTGCCCGAGATACTTAGCACCGAGGCCCACACCCCCATTGCGAGAATCGAGACGTGCGGCGTCAGGTAGACCGCATGCACGTGCGACAGCCGTTTGAAGAACAGCCCGTCGCGTGCCATGGCGTAGAAGACCCGCGGGGCGGTAAGGATGTTGCCGTTTGCCGCCCCGAAAATCGAGAAGAGAATCATCAGCGCGATGAAGCCGGCGCCCGCGGACCCGATTGCCAGGTTCATGGCGTCGCTGGCGACACGCGACGACCGGGCGATCACGTCCGTGGGGAACACCCAGAGGTAGGCTAGATTGGTCGCCACGTAGAGGACGATGATGAGCAGCGTGCCGCCGAGGAGCCCGAGAGGCAGCACGCGTGGCGCGTCCCTTACCTCGCCGGCGCTGAAACTGACCGCCTCCCACCCCTTGTACGCCCATAGCGAGGCTACCAGGGCGACGCCGAACGCGCCGACGAGCCCCGCTGAGCCGCCCTGCCACCCAGGCTCTACAAGATTGCGTGGCTGGCCGTCCGCGAAGAAGAACACCGCACCGACCACTGCCAGAATCGCCCCGAACTTCATTGCCGTGAGCACGTTCTGGAGCATGGCGCCGTAGCGCACGCCCACGTAGTTGACCGCGACGAGTACCGCCACGAAGACAATCGCCACCAGCTTTACCTGGACGGGAGAGAGCGTCACGAAGTACGGCAGGTACTTCGAGGCGAACGCCATCGAGAGGGTCGCGACGGCACCGGAGTCGATTACCAGGAAGAGCGTCCACCCGAACAGGAACGCCACGAAGGACCCGTACGCCTCGCGCAAATAGACATACATGCCCCCCGCGCGCGGGAACGCCGCGCCGAGCTCGGCGAAGGCCAGCGCTCCAAAGAAGCTGAGCACGCCACCGACCACCCAGACAGTCAGCATCAGCAGCGGCGACTGCACCTGGGCGGCAATAGTAGCAGGCACGATGAAGATCCCGGAGCCGATGACCGAACCGACAAGGATCCCGACAACGTCGACCAGGCCGAGGACGCGCGGCAGCTCGTACCGGGGCGCCGCGGGTTCACTTGAGACAGCTGGGTGCGAGGCCACATAACCTCCTGGAGAACCGGATCGAACCACGATTCGTTCGACTGGTCAACCGGCGCCGCCTCGTGTTGCCCTGTGCCGGCTCTTCGGGGACAATCGACCACGCACCGACCTGGAGGCATCGGGACGTTCGATCCAGCAGACGTACACGTCCACCCGCGTTCACTCGGGAGGCTCTGCAAGCGGCGACGGTGAAACAAGCGGCCTGTGCTCGCAGCCTGCAGCACGTAGCCTGTGGCCAGTAGCAGTGCGCCTGTCATGCACAAAGATGTCTTCGTCCAGCAACTCTCGGACCTCTGCCGGCAGGAGCCGGCGCGCGCGAAGTGGGTCTTCGTGCCGACGCACCCGGTCGGCAACACCGTCGGAGACCGGCTCGCACGCGAGGGCTGCGACTGGGCCAACCTCCGGTTCGTGACGCCTCGCGACGTCGCCATCCGCATGGCGGCCCCGTTTTTCGTCGAGCGCGGCATAGCCCCGTCCGAGGAGCAGCTCGGCCCGGCGCTGATCTTGCGGCTGATGCTCGACCTGTCCACCGCGACCGGAGGGTACTTCCGGCCGATGGCCGAGCACTATTCGATGGCGGAAGCGCTCTGGCGAACCGTCCGCGAGCTGCGCTACGCGGGCATCCGGGCCGGCGATCTGGCGAAAGAGCAGTTCACGCCCAACGACGCGAAGCGGTCGGAGATAGTGGCGCTCTTCGCGGCCTACGGGGAGTACCTGGAGACAAACCACTTGGCCGACGACCCCTTGGTCTTCGAGGAGGCCGCGCGTCAACCGGCCTTTTGCCCGATCCGCGACGGCGACTTCGTCACCGAACTGCCCGGTGTCGTATGGTCGCCAGTCGTGCGCACTTTCATCGACTCGCTTCCCGGCCGCCGCATCCGCGCTCGTGCCCCGGCCCTGCCTGGGACGACCATCCCGGCCCGATGGCTGAAGCTCGGGCCATCCGTCGAATGGGTAGATGCGGCCAGCGCGACGACCGCAAGCCGGCTACGGTTCCTGAAGGCACCCGAGGCCGCAGGCCCGCCAACCGGTGACGCCACGCTCGATATCTTCCACGCGGGAGGACGCGACGCCGAGGTCGACGAAGTCTTCCGGCGCATTCTGGATGAGGGCTGGCCGCTCGACCAAGTCGAGATTGCGTGCGCATCGGCTCCGTACCAGTTGCTGGTTTACGAGAAGGCTGCGCGCCTCGGCTGGAAGGTGACACTCTCGGGCGGCGTGCCCGCAGCCGCGACCCGGCCGGGAAGGCTGCTTCTGCGCCTGTGCGACTGGATATCCGGCAATTTCGCTGCTGCCGATCTCCGCAAGCTGCTCCAATCCGGCGACTGCCGGCCGCCGTTCTCCCGCACTCCAGGCAGAGTCCGACCGGCAAACCGGCCCGAATCGCCTCCAGCGGAAGATCGGGACAGCAAAGACCATGGCTTCGATGCGGGAAGCCATGGGAACACGATGTCGGCCGGCCAGGCCGCGCGGCTCCTCCTGAAGGCTCACTCTGCCGCCGGGCGCGGCAACTACAGGTACGCCCTCACGCGCCTCGCGGAGAAGTATGCCGCCGCCGCTGCGGACGACGAAGCGACAGAGGACGACCGCTCGGCGAACGCGTCGATGGCGGAGCGTGCGCGCCTTCTTCTCGCGTGGATCCAGGACTCGCTGGACTCTATTCCCGCGCCCGAAGCGAACGCAGGCAACACGGTCGCTCTCGCGTCGCTGGCGGATGCAGCAGCCGCGTTCACCCAGGCGAACTCGGAGGTCGCAAACCAGATAGACGCCGTGGCACGCGCCTCGCTCGTTCGGGCGCTCGGCGACCTGCGGGCCCTCGGTGACTACCGGTGCAGCGTGGGCGCGGGGCTGGGCTTCCTGCGCGGACGCGTGAACGCGGTCACGGTCGCGCGCGAGCGGCCTCGGCCAGGGCACCTTCACATCTCGACGCTCGCCGAAGCAGGGTACGATGGCCGCAGCAGAGTGTTCGTCGTGGGCCTCGAGGAGGGCGGAGTGTTTCCCGCTGTATCCGAGGATCCCGTTCTTCTCGACGCCGAGCGAGCCTCCTTCAGGGCGCCGCTGAGGTCCTCGATGGACGGCCAGAACGAAGCAGTAGCAGCAGCGCTCTCGCGCCTGGCCGCAGTCGGCATGTCTGCCGCCCGCGTGTCGCTCAGCTTCTCGTGTTACGACACGCGCGACTTCCGCCAAACGTTTCCCTCGTGGATCGTCCTCCAGGCATTTCGCATCCAGAAGGGGAATGCCAGGCTAACCTACGGCGACCTTGCTGAGGCGCTCGGCGAACCCGCTTCCGCCGTGCCGAACGACAGCACCATGGCTCCGACCGAAACAGGATGGTGGCTGGCACGCGCGACGGCCGCGCCTGCGGCACGCTCGGCCGTCCTCGCTGCTTTCCCTTCTCTCGTTCTGGGCGCCAAGGCAGAGGAGCAGCGCTCCTCGGCCGCTTTCACCGGGTTCGACGGCCACGTGCCTGCCGCACGGCTGGTCCTCGATCCCACCGTGACCGGTCGGCCGGTGTCGGTGACGATGCTCGAGAGCTTGGCGGCGTGCCCCCTGCGCTATTTCATGGAACAGGGCCTCGGCATCCGGCCGATCGAGGAAGGCGCAGTCGAAGAGGACGTCTGGCTGGATCCTCTGACGAGAGGATCGGAGCTGCACGAACTCTTTGCCCGTTTGGTTCGTACGCTGCGTGATGAGAAGCGGGAGCCGGACCTCAGGAAGGATCGCGCACGGCTCGCGGCATTGGGAAGGAAGCGGCTCGACGAACTCCGCGAAGAGATGCCGCCCCCGTCCGAGGAGTGTTTCCGGCGCGAGTCGCGCGACTTCCTCGACGACCTCGACGTGTTCATCGAAGCCGAGTGCGAGGGCAGGCACGGGACCGAACCGGTGGGAATAGAAGTGTCGTTCGGACTCCCGCTCGGCGATGCCGGCGCTGAAGCGCTCAGCAGCGGCGACCCGATCCCGATCGACCTTGGAAGAGGCAGGCAGCTGCTCCTCCGCGGGCGGATCGACCGAATCAACCGGCTGGCAGACGGGCAGTACGAAGTCCTCGACTACAAGACGGGCAGCTACCGGCCAGACGAATGGCGGGGCGCCTTCGCCGGCGGGACGCGGCTGCAGCATGCGCTCTACGGCGTGGCCGCGGAGGAGCTTCTAAGGCGCCGCTGCCCGAGAGCGCGCGTTGTCCTGGCCCGCTACGTGTTCCCGGCGGTGAAGGGACACCGGCGGCAGAAGATCATCGCATCGCCGTCGCGAGCAAAGCTGTCTGCGGTCCTCGACGACGTGCTCGACGTGGTCCGCGAGGGGGCCTTCCTCCCGGCAGACGCGGAAGAAGCGTGCAAGTGGTGCGCGTTCGCTCGCGCCTGCCACTCGGAGGACGTCAGCCGCGCCATCGCCAAGCGGGACAATCCCGAGAACGCGATGCTGGAGCCGCTTCGCAGACTGCGGAGAGATCATGAGTAGCGCGCGCAAGACACCAGCGGACCAGCCCGTTCGGGACCGCCTCGCATTCCAGTTCGACACGAACTTCCTCGTGGAGGCGGGCGCCGGGTCCGGAAAGACGCACAGTCTTGCTGCGCGCATGGCCGGCGGCATCGCCTCGGGGAAGTATTCGGTCGAACGCCTGACCGTCGTCACATTCACGAGAAAGGCGGCAGCGGAGTTGCGCGGCCGGTTCCAGGCCGCACTCGAGGAGCGGCTTCGAGCCGAGCCGCCGATGCCGGTGCCGTCAGGCGAAGAACGGTACCGGCTCGAAACTGCCCTGGCCGGGATTGAACGGCTCGTCGCGGGCACCATCCACTCCTTTTGCGCGCGGCTGCTGCGAGAACGTCCGGTGGACGCACGCATCGCCCCCGGCTTCGAAGAGCTGGGCGATATCGACAACCTGCGGATGCAGCGCGATGCCTGGCGCGATTACGTCAACGTGGCGACCGCCCGCGGATCGAAGACGATGCTCGACCTCTTCGAGGCCGGCGTCCGGGCAAAGGAATTGTTCTCCGCGTTCCAGAGGGTGTGCGAGCACGAAGATGTCGAGTTCGACATGGGGGCTGGCGGGCCACCCGACCCGAAGCCTGTCTGGCGCGAGGTCGAACGGTTCTGGAAGGAGCTCAGCGCCCTGCGCCCTGGGGCGTTTCACGAGAAGACCACCTGCCAGGTGCAGCAGCGCTTCGAGGAGTTCGAGGGGCGCCTGCGCATGGCGCGGCGCGACCGGCTTTCCTCGGTGGCGGGCTTCCTCGGCGCATGGCGGAATCTGCGGGTGACGCAGAAGTTCTGGGGAAAGGAGGTCGGACGCCCGTCGGCGATCGGCAAGCGGGCGGCGGAGCTCGTCGAGCGGTTCCGCGCCGAGGTCGTCGAACCTTTCGAAGCCTCTTGGAAGGCGTACATCCACCGCCTGGCGATGCAGATCATCGTCGAGGCGCGCGACTTCTACGCGGAGGAAAGGCGGCGGCAGAACGTCGTCAACTATGTGGACCTCCTTCGCGTCACTGCAGCCATGCTGAAGAACAACGGCCGGGTGCGGCGGGCGCTGCAGGAGAGGTATCCCTTCCTGCTCGTAGACGAGTTCCAGGACACAGACCCGATCCAGGCGGAGATTTTCCTGATGCTGGCCGCAGATGAGAGCCGGCATGCCGCGCAGCCCGATGCGGCCGTCGACCCATTCGAGTTGCCCCTTCGCCCCGGCGCGCTCTTCGTCGTCGGCGACCCGAAGCAGTCGATCTTCCGCTTCAGGCGCGCAGACATCGACACATACAACCGCGTCGCCGACCGGATCGTGCAGACGGGCGGCGAGGTGGTGAAGCTGACCGCCAACTTCCGGTCGCTGCCCTCTGTGTGCGACCTGGCGAACACGGTCTTTCCGCCCCTTTTCGGCGCCAGCAAGATGCCGTACTCGCCCGCCTTCGTACCGCTCGACCCTGTGCGCAGCGAGGAGGCAGGAGACCAGCCGGCAGTGGCGAAGATCACGGTTGGAGCGGCTGGCGAAGGCAAGGGCGGTGGCGGCGTCGAGGAGGAAGCGCGGCTGGTCGCGGCCTACATACGACAGGAGGTGGAAGGCGGGCGGCGGAAGTACGGCGACTTCCTCGTGCTCGCCAGGCAGACGCCGCGGCTGGGGGAATTCGTAAAGGCCTTCGACGCCCTCCGCATCCCTGTAGACGTGAGCGGCGCCGGGCTGTTCTGCGGGTCGGAGGAGGTGAAGGTGCTGGCCGCGCTGCTGAGAGCGCTGGCCGATCCCCTCGACTCCGTAGCCCTGACCGGTGTGCTTCGCGGCCGGCTGTTCGGGCACAGCGATTGCGAGTTGTTCGCGTTCCGACAGGCCGGTGGGAAGCTGGAGCTACTGTCGCGTCTTCCTTCGGCGGCCGAAGAACCGGAACGAAGTCCCGGACTGGTTCTCGCCGGCGGTCCCGTGCTGGAGTCGATGAAGCGGTTGCAGGCGATGTGGCGCGAAACGCGAACACTGCCCGCCGGCGCCGCAGTTGACCGCATCCTCGAGGAGACCGGATGGTTGGCCCTTGCGGCCACGACGCCCGGCGGTGCGCCGGCCGGCCACCTGCTCCAGGCGATCGATCGAGTGCGGGAGATAGTGGAGGACGGTGGAGGGCTGGCCGAGGCGGCCACCGCCCTGGAAGAAGACGAGGCATCGAACGAGGCGGAGGCGCTCCCTCTCGAGCCAGGCCGCAGGAACGTCGTGCGGCTGATGAACCTTCACAAGGCAAAGGGGCTCGAGGCGGGGGTCGTCGTGCTGGCCGACGCCACACACGCCTTCGAGTTCCCGCTCGACACTCGCATCGCGCGCGGTGGAGGTGGCAGCGTCGCCAGGGGTTACCTGCGGGTCGTGCGGCCCGCCGATGAGCCGTGGAAGCGCACGGTCATCGGAGAGCCCGTCGACTGGGCAGCCGTCCATGAGCCGGAGGAGCAGAAGTACCGGGACGCTGAGCGCGACAGACTGCTCTACGTAGCCGGGACCCGGGCAAAGGACCTGCTCGTCGTTTGCCGATCGGCCGTCCCGTCGGAGAACAAGGCCTGGGGCGTGTTCGAGGAGTACCTGGCGAAGGCGCCCGAGGTTGCGATCACGGCGAGATCGGACGCGGGGTCGGAAAGCTGTCATGCGACATCGGCCACGGCGCCGGCCAGCCTTCCGGCCACGCAAGAGATACTGGCGGCACGGGACGCCGCCGGAACCTCACGCCGCGAGCGGCACGAGGCGGTGGCGCGGCCGTCGTGGGCCGTGACATCCGTCACCGGGGGTGAGCGAGCCGGCCTTCCTGCGGACGGCGCAGATGTTGCTCCCGCCAGTACCGTGGAGGGCGACACCTGCGCGCAAGCTGCGACGACTGCTGACGCCGCGGTGGCGTGGGGCTCGCTGGTTCACGGGCTCCTCGAGCACGCGGCAGGCCATCCTCGATCGACGCGGCCCGACTTCGAGAGGCTCGCACGGTGGCTTGCGTCCGATTCGCCCGATCTCGAGCAGGTCATCCCGGAGGCGGTCGATCTCGTCCAGGCGGTCTCGACAGCGTCCTTCTGGAAGGAGGCCCAGGCAAGCGGCGAGGCGTACGCGGAGGTGCCGTTTGCGGTGCTCGTACCGGCAGAGGCGGCCGGTACGGGGACCAAGACTGTCGTTCGCGGTGTGATCGACCTCGTGCACCGCGCCCCAGGGGGCTGGAGGATATTCGACTACAAGGCGACTACCCGAACAATTACGGCAGAAGCGCTTGCTGAATGGTATGGTTTTCAGCTGCAGCAGTACGAGAAAGCGTGGGAGCGGGCCACAAACGGGAAGGTGGTTTCGGCTGAAGTCGTCCCCGTTCGCGCCGGCGGCCCCGGGTCGAGGCATCCTTCCGGATGTCGGTAACGCCGGACGGCGAGACGCTCACCGACGCCGCAGGTGGTGCGCTTAGATCGCTCTTGGAACCAGGCCGGCGCCGCGTCGGCGGACTCGCCCGGCGCGCTAGCTCTCCAGTCGCACGGGAGCGGGGGTTTCAGAGAGGATGAAGCGGCAGTGGGCCGGATTCCGGCGCTAGGCGTAAGAACCGTCGGAGAGGCGACAGCAAGGCGCCGCCGGTCGGGCCGCGGAGGATCTCAAAAAGGGGGCCGAAAATGAGGACCTGGGTTGCTGCGGTGGCCGCAGGCGCCTTGATTTCACAGGGAAGCATCCTTTTGCCGGCCTTGCAGAAGGAGGGCTCGCCCCCGCCGGCTGGGTTCGAACCTTACGGGCTCGAAGCCGCGGGGACCCTCGTCAACGCCCTGGCCGATTTCGACGGCGATTCGGACATGGACCTGTTCGTCGGGTTTGGCGGCGCGATCCCCAATCGGCTCTATCGGAACGATGCCGGGACGTTGGCGGACGTGGCAGGAGAGGCCGGCGTGGCCGACCAGCGGGCAACGCGCGCGGCGGCCTGGAGTGACTTCGACGCTGACGGGGATTCGGACCTGCTGGTCGGCTTCGCGCCCGGTGCCGGCCCTGTGCTTCGCCTCTACAGGAACGACGGGGCGCGATTCAACGACGTCACGGCAGCGTTCGGCCTGACCGTCGATGCCGGCGCGGTGCGCCAGCTTTCGTGGGTGGACTTCGATGCGGACGCGGATGTCGACCTCTTCGTCGCATTCCGCGATCGCCCTAACGCTCTGTTCAGGAACGATGGCGGCAAGCTTCGGGACGCCGCTCCGGCGCTCGGTCTGGCCGACCCGCGCAAGACTGTTGGAGCCGTGTGGTTCGATTATGACCAGGACGGGGACCTCGACCTCCTCGCGGGCAACATGGACGGCGACGCCAACGGCCTGTTCCGGAACGACGGAGGGCGGTTCACCGATGTGGCGGAAGCCGTCGGCCTGAAGTGGGGAGGCCGCAAGCCGGGCGATACGGCAAACGGCACAGTGCGGCCTTGCGCTGCCGACGTCGACGGCGACGGGTTCTTCGATGTCGTGATGGCAAACTACGGCCCGCTCGGGCTGTTCGTTAACAAGCGGGATGGCAGGTTCGAGGACCAGTCGACGGCATGGGGCATCGCCATCGACGCGCGTTACGACACGTGCACGTTCGCGGACTTCGATCACGACGGGCGGCTGGACATGTACGTCAACGGGACCGTGACCGGCGGCGTCAGCTACCGCGACTACCTGTTCTGGAACGCGGGCTCGCGCTTCGAGGATGCGACGCCGGAACGGCTCCGGACGATTGAAGCGGACCACGGCGCTCAGTTCGTGGACATCGACGCGGACGGCGACGAGGACCTGGCCCTCACCGGTGCTGGGAAGACGGCAATCCCGCTGTTGCTTCGCAACTCTCTGGCCGCAGCGGCCGCGAGACGGTCGCTGAAGGTGCGCGTCCTCGATTCGCGCGGCCGGGCCGTCCTCGCCGGCGCAGAGGTGAGAGTCTACGCCCGCGAGCCTGCTCCAAGGGCTGCCGGGCAGCCATTCGCAGCGGCAACGGCGAGGCTGCTCGGCACACGGCTGGTCGACTCGGGTTCGTCCTACAACTCCCAGAGCGACATCCCCGTGCACTTCGGTCTCGCGGCCGAGAGCCAGGTGGACGTCGAGGTAACCTGGCCAGCAGCCGGCAAGAGGCTGGTTTCTCGGGTCGACCGGCTGGACCCTGCCAGCTTGAAAGGCCAGCCAGCCGTCGTCCGGCTTCGGTAGGGCGCGGCCACCCCCTCGGCTGCCGCCCTGAAGATGCCGATACAACCCTCGTGGGGGGTCAGCAATCCCGGTAGGGACCGGGCACGTGACGCTCCACGCCATGAGCATGCGGGGGCTGGAGGTTGTCGAGCACGGAGCGGGGCCCCGGGCTGCACACGCAGAGCACGCGCCGAAGGTGGTGCGGCCGCTTGCCGACGCGACCCGAAGACCGTACCGCGATGCCTGGCCGGTCCACCGGGCAATCTCACGCCTGAGGGGCCGGGCAGGTGTGGAGTTCGGCCCACAGTTCGTCGATCGGTTCGTCTCCATGATTGTCGAGGCGGGTGAGGCGGACATCGGCTCTTCCAGCTGACTACAGGCAGGCAGGATGGAAATGAGGTACCCCGTGATCGCGTTCACCGGTCTCGCCCTTCTTTTCCTGTCGGCTGGAGCTGCCAACCCCCGTTGCGAGCAGGAGAACGTCGTGGCCAAGGCGTGCGACGCCGTGTTCGCCGCTTTTACCCAGGTGCCGGGGGGAAAGACCACTCGGGAAGCCGTGCCAGGTCATGGGTGCCGGCTATCCATCGAGGGAACCTTCAGCGGGCTCGGCGATTCCCGGCCGCCGGACAGACTGGTCCAACCTGCGCTGGAGCCGCTCGGCTGGAGCAGAGACAGCACCCTCGATGCGGATGGCCCCGACGGGACGAGCTTCGTGCTCAGGAACGACAAGGCGGAGTGCCGGGTCGAGGGATGGTGGGGCGACGCCGTCGAGGCAAGACCGGCGGCGAGGCCCGGCGACAGCTACGTCGTCACCGTCGACGTCCGACAGGGAGAGACCGCCGCCCGGGCACAACTCCAATAGTTGTCTTCCGACGCCACATCGGAACCGAAGGCCGGGCGCGCGCCGTGGCCAGCGCCTTTTGGCGCAGAACCTCGCGGCCGGCCCGCCCGTCTAAACAGACATTGTCAAACCTGCGTTCCGCTTGCCGTCCTCACACCGGAAGAGGTACCTGCCCATGAAACGTCTCGGCCGGATGTCTTCTCTTGCAGCCATGTCGGCCATTGCGCTGATGCTCGCGGTCTCCGCGGCCAACGCGCAGGTCAGCGCCCGAATGTTCCGGCAGCCCGATGTGTCGGCGACCCAGATCGCGTTCGTCTACGCGGGCGACATCTGGCTCGCGCCGCGAACCGGCGGGATGGCTGTCCGCCTCAGTTCTCCCCGCGGCGAGGAGAGCTTTCCGCGCTTCTCGCCCGATGGTGCGCGCCTCGCCTTCAGCGCGAACTACGACGGCAACGTCGATGTCTACGTCGCCCCGTCGGTCGGGGGCGAACCGGTGCGCCTGACCAGCCATCCGATGGAAGATCGCCTCGTTGATTGGCATCCGGACGGGAAACGGGTGCTGGTCGCGTCGAGCCGGGAGAGCGGCCGCCAGCGCTACAGCCAGTTCTATCTCGTCGATGCAACAACGGGCGGCCTGCCCGAAAAGCTCATCGTTCCTTACGGCGAGTTCGGCGCGTTCTCCGTCGACGGACGGCAGTTCGCCTACATGCCACAGTCGCAGGACTTCCGGACCTGGAAGCGGTACCGGGGCGGCTGGGCGCCCGACATCTGGGTGTTCGATCTGAAGACTGTGACCGCAAAGAACATCACCATGAACGATGCGAACGACGCCCATCCGATGTGGCACGGCGACACTCTCTACTTCATGTCGGACAGGGGAACCAGCCAGCGCACGAACCTGTGGGCCTACGATCGCAGAACTGGCCGGTCGCGCCAGGTTACCGACTTCGGCGACTTCGACATCACCTTCCCGGCCATCGGGCCGAAGGACATCGTCTTCCAGGCAGGCGGGAGGCTCTACTTGATGGACCTGGCCACCGAGAAGGTGAGCGAGGTCGACGTGCGGATCACGACCGATCTCGCGACGCTCAGGACCCGCATCGAGAAGACTGCTGCTCTCATTCAGAACGCCTCGATTTCACCGACGGGGAAACGTGCGACGTTCGAAGCGCGCGGCGATGTCTACTCGCTCCCGGCCGAGCACGGTCCGGTTGTCAACCTCACCCGGAGCTCCGGCGTTGCTGAACGCTACCCGCGCTGGTCGCCAGACGGGAAGACGATCGCCTACTGGACCGACCGCTCCGGCGAGTACGAGCTTGCGCTCCGGCCGGCGGACGGTTCCGGCGGGGAGCAGATGGTCACCAAGCTGGGACCAGGCTTCCGCTACACCCCGGCATGGGCGCCCAACAGCCGGAAGCTCGCCTTTGTCGACCAGGCAATGAAAGTCAGGATTCACGATCTGGAGAAGAACCAGACGGTCGAAGTGGACCAGAGCCCCGCTTGGCTGTCCCACGGCGCCCTCGTGGGGTTCACGTTCCAGTGGTCTTCCGACTCGCGCTGGCTGGCCTTCTCTCGCCCGGTCGAATCGACGAACAACGCCATATTCCTCTACGACACCCGGAACGCGCGACTGCACCAGGTGACGACCGGCTACTTCGCGGACACGCAGCCGGCCTTCGATCCTGACGGGAAGTTCCTCTTCTACACTTCGAACAGGAGCTTCGAACCGGTCTACTCGGATTTCGACAACAGTTGGGCCTACCCGAACTCCACGCGCATCGTTGCCGTAACGCTTCGCCGTGACGTCGAGTCGCCGCTGGCGGAACGCAACGACACGGAGGGCGGTCAGAAGGCGGGCGAGAAGGAACCCGAGAAGAAGGAACCCGAGAAGAAGGACGCGGCAGCGAAAGCGGCGGAGGGAAAGGCACAGGAGGGCCAGAAGCCGCAGGAGAAGGCGGGAGAGGCGCAGTCGAAAGTGAAGCCCCAGGAGAAGGAGGCTGCGCCGGAAGCAACCGAGCCGGGCGAGAGCGCGCCGGTGGAAATCGACCTCGACGGTTTCGAGGCGCGCGCTGTGGTCCTACCGCCGAAGGCCGGCAACTACCAGGGCCTTCACGCGGTCAAGGGCAAGGTGCTCTATCGCCGCCTGCCGCGCACAGGTTCAGGCGACGACAAGAGCCCGGTGATGTACTACGACCTGGCGGAGCGCGCCGAGAAGACCATTCTCGCCGACGCGGACGGCTTCGAGGTCAGTGCGGACGGTAAGAAACTGCTCGCGGTCAACGCGCGGCAGTTCCACATCCTCGACATCAAGCCGGACCAGAAGCTCGAGAAACCGCTGAGGACGGCGGAGATGGAAGGCCCGGTCGATCCCCGTGCCGAATGGCGGCAGATGTTCGCCGACGCCTACCGCTTCGAGCGCGACTACTTCTACGACCAGGCGATGCACGGGGTGGACTGGAAGCGGATGCGCGAGCAATACGGTCGACTCATCGAGGACGCCGTGACGCGGTGGGACGTCAACTTCGTGCTGGGCGAGTTCATAGCGGAGTTGAACGCCTCGCACACCTACCGCGGCGGAGGAGACCAAGAGCAGGCCTCGTCCCGCGGCGTTGGCATGCTCGGGGTGGACTGGGAGGTGACGAACGGTGCCTACCGGGTGAAGCACATCGTCAGCGGCGGGCCGTGGGACATCGAGGTGAGATCTCCGCTGGCAGAGCCGGGCGTTAACGTCGAGGAAGGCGACTACGTGCTGGCCGTCAACGGCGTCCCGCTGGAGATCGGCCGCGATCCATGGTTCGCGTTCCAAGGGCTCGCCAACCAGCCGGTGACCCTTACCGTCAACGGCAAGCCGACGAGCGAAGGAAGCCGCCAGGTGGTGGTCAAGTGCATGGCCGACGAGACAGAGCTCAGGTTCCGCGAGTGGATCGAGCAGCGGAGGAACCGCGTCGAAGGGGCAACGGGCGGCAAGGCAGGCTACATTTACGTGCAGAGCACAGGCGTGGACGCGCAGAACGAGCTCGTCCGGCAGTTCATGGCGCAGTGGAGCAAGGACGGCCTCGTGATAGACGAGCGCTTCAACAGCGGGGGGCAGATACCGGATCGGTTCATCGAGCTCCTGAACCGCCCGGCACTGAGCTACTGGGCTTCGCGCGACGGCGAGACGCAGCAGTGGCCGCCGGTGGCGCACCGCGGAGCCAAGGCCATGCTGATAAACGGATGGAGCGGCTCTGGGGGCGACGCGTTCCCGTTCTACTTCCGGGAGGCGAAGTTGGGACCGCTCGTCGGAACGCGGACCTGGGGAGGCTTGATCGGAATCAGCGGGGTGCCTCCGCTGGTTGACGGCGGGAGCGTCACTGTCCCCACGTTCCGGATGTACGACGTCAACGGCAAGTGGTTCGCGGAAGGCCACGGCGTCGAGCCGGACATCCGTGTGGACGAAGACCCGGCTCAGTTGGCGAAGGGCATCGATCCGCAGCTCGAAAAAGCAATCGAAGAAGTCGAGCACCGGATGGCCGCCCAGCCAGCCAAACCGGCGCGGCCGGCTCCCGAACGCAGGGTACCGATCAGGACATCACCTTCAGCGGCAGTGAAATGAAGAAGGGGTCGGGACCCGAGATCGACTGTGACCTAAGCTGTCACAGGGGCCGCATAGACTGGCGGCATGAACATACAAACTCTCGCCCAAACGCTCCGCATCGCGCCGCCCGTTGGCGCTGCGAACCTGACCATGTACCCACTCCTCGCGGACGTCGAGAAACCAGCCGGCTACCTGACGCTGGACGAATCGCTGGCGGCTGGCTTCGTCAAGGTAACCGAGGTTTCCGAAGCCGGCCACGTCCCCGAGCTCACGATCGTCAACGACGGCCCGACACCGGTTCTCGTCCTCGACGGCGAGGAGCTGGTGGGCGCAAAGCAGAACCGAATCGTCAACCTCACGATCCTCGTCCCGGCGCGGAGGACGCTCCGCCTGCCGGTTTCGTGCGTCGAGGCCGGCCGCTGGTCGCGCCGCTCGCACGCGTTCGCCGCAGCCGGCCGGACGCACTATGCCTCCGGGCGCGCCATGAAGGTCGAGCAAGTCAGTAGCTGCCTGCGTACTTCCGGCGGGCGGCACGCCGACCAGAGCGCGATCTGGGCCGACATCGATGCCAAGTCGGCACGGATGGCAGCGACGTCGCCCACGCACGCGGCTGCCGAGATGTACCGCCGGGCGCGTGGCGCCCTCGACGACTTTCAGGCCGGGCTCGAGCCACTTCCGTGCCAGGTGGGCGCGATCTTCGCAATCAACGGGGTGATTGCCGGGCTGGAGCTCTTCGACAGCCCGGCGACCTGGCGCAAGTCGATGAGGAAGATAGTCGAGAGCTACGGCCTCGACGCGGTGGACCGACAGGAGGAAGCTCCCCGCCGCGCACCCGATGATCCCGGGCGGTTCCTTTCATCGGTCAGCACGGCGGAGGTGGAGAGCTTCCCGGCGATCGGGTTGGGCACAGACCTGCGGTTCAAGTCTGGCGGAACCACGGGCGCCGCCCTCGCCGTTGACGACGAGCTGGTCCACCTGCTTGCATTCGCCTCCTGACAACGAACGGCGGGACGATACTTGTGTGCGATGAACCGGCGCCGACCTCGCCGCCCGTCGGCGCAGCGGCTGCACAGGAGCGCGCGGATGGGTCAGCACGGCGTCCTCGCTCGACCACGCCGAGGCGGGCCTCGCTCCGGCGCGGGTCAGCACGCAAGGCAAACCCGGCGGAGAGCCACGGAACGGGCGCGCCCTCTGAGGATCCGCGCGGATCAACGCGGCCGGCGCCTTGCGGCCGCCATCTCTACAAGCCGTCTGAGCTCCTTCAGCGGGGCAGGGGAGTCGTCCACCTGCAGCCTGAGCACGGTGTCGTTGTTCAACCAGACGCCGGCGCCCTTCTTGACGACTATCATCGCTGCCGACTGCATTCCACGCGTGTCGCCGCCGGCGGCCTGGCCCGCGTCGAGGGCAGCCATCAAGCGAAGCGAAAGGTGCCCCGTTGTCTTCTCGAAGGCGTCGACCATCCCCCTGACAACGGCCTCGCCCGCCAGGATGTTACCCTGCGCTGTACAGTGCCGGCCTCCAAGGTGGCCAGCCCAGGCGGTAGCCTTCGGGCCGGTGAATGCAGCGTAGGAGCCCTTCGCGTCCATGATGGCGAACTGCCTTCCCTGCTTCGACCAGTCCGTCGGCCGCGGGTCGGGGTCGCTGTCCCATATTGCCCGGACCGCAGCCTCTGGCGTGAGCCCGGCGCGCAGCAGTGCGAGGCCTTGCGGGCCATAGCTCACGTCCACTATCGCCTGCGTTGCGACGATGCCGACGCCGGCCTCGGCCCACAGGACGCCGTTGCCGACCGAGAAGACGCGGGACTGCACGGCGCCGCCCAACTCGCCGGTTTCGGTGTCGAAACCCAGTATCGAGAACGTCGCGACCGGCTCGAAAGCCAGGTTCTGAGCGGGCGCGAGCGACGAAGCCGCGAGCGCCATGGCAAACGAGACGAGGAGGATTCGCTTCAGCATCGTTGCCTCCTGGGCGGTACAATCCTGCCACAGGTCGGTCCCCTTGAGGAGAAAGACACATGCCGAGAAACGCCGAAGTAGTTCGCCAGTGGAAGATCCTCCTCGAAATCGAAGCCTCGCGTGGCAGCAGCATCGAGCGGCTGGCGCGGATGTGCGGGGTGTCCACGCGGACAATCAGGCGCGACCTCGATGCACTCCAGGAAGCCGGCTTCCCTCTGTACGACGAGCGCGTCGATGGCCGTGTCTTCTGGAAACTGACCGGCCATCCGTTTCGTGTCCTGTCCGAGATGGGGTTCACGCTCTCGGAACTCTCAGCCTTCTACTTCAGTCGCGCCGTCGTTGAGGCCCTGGCGTGCGCTCCGTTCTCGGACGACCTGAAGAGCGGGTTCGACAAGCTGGCCGCCGTGCTGACGCCCCGCATGAAGGCGTTCCTGGACAAGCTGCCGCAGGTCCTGATCGCCAAGAACGAGGCCGGACGGCCGTGCCAGGCAGGGGCAAATCAGATGGTCCGCAAGCTCATGGACGCGCTCCTGACCCAGCACCGCGTTCAGATGACGTACCACTCTTTCTCGAGTCGGCGGATCAAGGAGTACTTGGTGGAGCCCTACCGTCTTGCGTACGGGCAGGGTGCCCTCTACCTCTTCGCTTACGTGCCTGAGTACATGCAGATGCGCACGTTTTCGGTCGTTCGAATCAAGAAGCTGATCGTGCTCGAGGAGAGGTTCAGCCCGGTGGGCGCGCCCTCCGAGCAGGAGCCGTTCGCCCACTCGATCGGAGTTCACAGCGGCAAGCCGGCTGCCGTCGATATCGAGTTCGCGCCGAGCGTTGCGCCTTACATCCGGGAGCGCGAGTGGCACGGTTCGCAGAAGATCCGTGACGGGCGTGACGGCAGAGTCGTGCTCTCGCTCAAGGTTTCAATCGACCGCGCGCTGGAAAGCTGGATCCTCAGCTTCGGGCCTTTCGCCCGCGTGCTGAAGCCGGCGTCGCTCGCCGAGCGCATCCTAGAGGAGATCGAGGAAGCCCGCGAGCAGTACATCCCGAAGATGTCGTTCGAATCGCCCCAGCCCCTCTACGACGCCAGCCTGCAGCCCGCATTCCAGTGGGGCCAAGGGACCTGACGCTCAGCGGGGAAGGAAACCGCGGACGCCCTGCGGGCGCGCCGTCCCAGAGCTTGGCTGCCTGCGCGTGGCCGATGGCCCCTGGCGCGCCGCCTCACTTGAAGTACGCCTCGAGGGCTGCGAGGCCGAGGTTACCGACAACCTTGTTGCCGTTGACGATGAATGTGGGGGTGCCGGACACACCGAACTGCTCCAGTCCAGTTGCCCTCGATTGCAGCACCGCGTTTCTCAGCTCCGTTGTCGCCAGACAGGCCGAGACTTCCGCTTGTGACAGCATAGATGACATCACCGCAGCGAGGTTCGCGGGCGGGTTGCTGCTCCACGAACCGCGCGTGGAGTAAAGGAGGCTTGCCGCATCGAAGTACCTGGCGTTTCCCGTGCAGCGGGCAACCATGGCTGCGCTCAAACCGGCGTTCGATGTGGTCGGAGAGGGGTCGAGCGGGAAATCGCGGAGGATGTAGCGCACGTTGCCGGTGTCTATGTGCTTCCGCTTCAGCTCGGGCAGCCAGAGACTGTGAAAATCCGCGCAGTGAGAGCAGTTGAATGCGGAATACTCGATGACCGTGTTGGGCGCGGCCTCGCTGCCTAGCGCCTTCTCGGAGACCATCTCGGAAAGTGCCGGCAGCGACACCGTTTCCCCGCCGCCGACGGATGGCGCCGAGGGTGACTTCCCGCCGCACGCCGCTGCGGCCATCCAGAGTATGAGAACGACAGCTGCTGCAGCAACGCGCTTGCGGGCCGCCAGGGGAGGAACAGCGGGACCGGGACGTCTGGCTTTCACAGGGGCGGATCCTATCGCACCGCGATCGATTTCGCCACACATCGATCGGAGCTGGCAAGCCGCTCCGAACGTCGCCGAAGGACGCCCCGGCCCCGCCGGTCGGGTTTACTTCTTCCGCGTGTACACGATTTCCATCGTCTTGGTTTCCTTGCCGTCGCGGAGCTCGTACCACTCCATCGTGTGGGAATCGGGCGAATCGATCCGGACCACCTCGCGAATCTTCACCTTCGTGCCGGGCTTCATCATGTCGTCCACCTCTCCACGGTAGACGATGGCCTTTGCGGCCGGATCGTACTCCCCGGCCATGTACATGATGGCCGTGCCGAAGTTGTCGATCCACGAAGCCTGAAACTTCTTGTTGATGTTGTCGTAGCCCATGACGGCGATGCCCTCGAAGGGCATGCCCATCATGTCGCCGCGGTAGTTGCCTTGCAGGAACCTGCCGCCGAGGAGCTCCGAATAGTTGACGGTGCCCGTGGACTCGGTCGCGGGCTCGGACGGCTTCATCCACATCTTGTTCTTGAAAGTCCACTCGCCCGCGAGCGAAGTGAGCATCTCGTGGTTCGGGCCGGGTGTGGAGGCCTTCATCATCGCGTCGAACATGGCCTTCTCTTCGGCCGACATGCCCGCTGTGCCGACGGGCGGGTCCTGGGCTGCCACCGGCAGGGCGGCGACGAGGCAGACGATCAGCGCAGGCAGCAACCGCCTGGTGCGCCGGACGAGAGTGTCTGTCGGAAACATGGGGGCTCCTTTCCCACTGAGTCGGCGCGGCACCGGTTCAACCTGCCACGCCACTGGCTTGAGCGTTCGACAACGGCAGAACCGCCGCCGATTCGTTGAGCTCGATTCTCCAATCGTACACCAGCCGAGGAAGATCGAACGAGTCAAAAGCGGCGCGCGGCCACAAGCTGGACAACGGCTGGACCGCGGATGGACAACGGGCCAACGATACTGCTCAGATTCCGTGAAGCGTGGCCTGAACGAGGCGCTTCGCTTCGCGCCTGGAGGCTTCTGGCGAGCACCCGGCGGCGGCCTTCCAGAACTCGGACTCGGTCGGCCATGGCACCGGGATGTGCCGCAGGGCGCCGCCTTCGTCTATGGCCACAATCGATGGCCGGCTGATTGAAAGTAGGAGCGGGTCAGAATTGTCCACCAGCCAGCCGCCAGTGTTGTGGGTAATGACCGTGCCCGTGTCCGTTTCGAGCGCCGTCAGGACGGTCGGGACGTGAGTGTGGCCGAAGACAAGAGCTGTGGGCCTGAACGGGTCCGCAGCGTTTTCAGCCATTCGCAGGTAGCGCCGGACCTTTGCCGCCTTGCGCGGGTCGGCGAACATGTCCGGAGTGTCGCGCAGCGCCGAGCCCGGCTCGATGTCGCCTTCGTACAGCTTCAACTGCGACATCACGAAACGATTCAGCACCTCGAGCCAGAGGTGGACAACTCTATCGGAACTCCACTCCTTCACTGGCGCCTCGATCCGGCTCGCGAAAAACCTCCTCAGCCCCGTCTTCTGCGCCGGCGTGAAGTCGAGCCGCTCGTCCACGAACCCAGCTACTTCCTCGGCGACCTGTTCGAGGGTTGGCGGCAGCACCCTCGGGCTCGACTGGAATTCGCGCCAGATCCTCTCGAGGATTTCCGACAGCGCGCCGGCCTGGCCCAGGTGGTACCAGCCGAACTCTGTGAAGGGCGAGTTGAACCGTTCCAATTCCTCGTAGGTCAGCGTCTGCGCACCGAGCGACGACGGCAGCGCATCGGTGAACAACGTCCACGCGTCCTCGAAGAAGTGGCCGTGCGTGACGAGTGTTCTTTGCGCTTCCAGCCGCAGGTGGACATTGGGATAGGCAACCAGGAAATCCATCTGGCGGTCGCGCGCGGCAGCGGGCAGCAGCTGGTACAAAAAGGTGCGGCGGCCTATCGGGCGGGTCGGCAGCGGGCCCGCCTGACCACCGGCGATCGGCGTGGGAAGCACGAGTCCCTCGTGGTCGATTGTCGGGATCAACGCGTCGTAGTAGGGGAGGACCGGCTGCCCCTCGCGGATCTGGGCGAAGATCCGGGCCTCTTCCTGGAGCGCGACCCAGATGTGATGGTCGTGGTTGCCCGGCACATAGATCAGCGCGTCGAAGAGCGCCGCGAGGTGTGCGAGCAACGCCTTGAAGCCGAGGAACGCAGAAGCTCTCGACCCCAGCGAAAGGTCGAGGACGTCGCCCGCGAGAACCAGGTACTCCGCGCGCTGCTGCCCGGGAGACAGCCCTGACGCGATCAGCCTCGCCAGCGCCGCACCGGCCTCGGCGCAGAAGCTGACATCTGGGCCGTCGCCGGCCGAGAACACGCTGCAGGCCTCGCCAAGGTGGAGGTCGGAGACGACAATTGCCTTGAGCGGCAGTTTCTCCTGCGGCGCGGCCGGCTGCAACTCCTGCTCGCCCGGCACCGTCGGCTACTTTCCGCCCAGGTACTTCGCCGGGATCGGGTTGTCAGGGCGCTCCTGATCCCACATGACCGTGACGATCCACCACCGGTCCGCGTGCTTCATCAGCTGAATCGAGTTTATGCCGCGAGCCATCGGCGTCGCTTCAGCGGCGGCACGCCGGGATTCGTACGTACTGAAGACGTGCGTGATGGTTCCGAACGACTCGACCCGGCGCGAGACCTGCTTCTCGAAGAACCCGTTCTTCACGAGGCTGTCGCTCGTCCGAGCGATGTAGTCGTCGGGCGAGAGCGCGACGGGCGCCGCGCCGTCGCGGCGAGGCGCAGCAGACACGAGACGCGCGCCGGGCGCGAAGAGGTTCCGAAACCGTTTCCAGTCGCGCGGCTGGCCGGCCGGTCCTGAAATGACCTCGTAGAGGGCCGAGACAATGGCTTCCGCGGATGCCGCATCGGCAAGTGCGCCGGGCGCTTTCTCTTGGGCGGAGGCTGACATGGCCGCCGACGCCGCCAGCACGGCGAAGACAGCAACAGGCTTCATTGGTCGTCTCCTTCCGGTGTCAAACGCCCGCGGCCTGCCGGACCGCTTCCAGGAGGGCATTCACGTCGATCGGCTTGGCAAGGTGCACCTGGAAGCCGGCCGCCTTCGCCTGGTCCCGGTCCTCGGGCCGCGCGTACGCCGTGACTGCAACCGCGGGCACTGCTCGGACCCAGTCGGACGGGTGAGACCTCATGCGGCGGATAAGCTCGTAGCCGTCGGCGTCGGGCATCGCTATGTCGGCGACGACGACGTCGAATCGCTCGCGGTCGATTGCCTCCATCGCCTCCGCGACCGACGTGGCAACCGACGTCTCCGCACCCGCGCGCGAGAGCGCGCCAGCCACCAGGTCGCGGGCATCGGCGTCGTCTTCTACCACGAGGGCCCGAACGGAGCCAAGGCCCGGCGTGCCGGCCGCCCGGGTTACCGCGTCGGCGGGCGTCTCGCGGACCGCGAGCGCACGCAGCGGCAGCATCACGGTGAATGTCGCACCCATGCCCTCGCCGGAACTCTCCGCATGTACCGTGCCCCCATGTGATTCGACGAGGTGGCGGGCGATCGCCAGGCCGAGGCCCATTCCACCGTGCTTCCGCGTCGTCGAGCTGTCGCGCTGGCTGAATCGTTCGAAGACGAACGGGAGGAACTCGGGAGCGAGACCCACGCCAGTATCGGCGACGCGGAACTCCACTTCCGGCCCCTGCTGGCGCAGCGTGGCAACCACACGCCCGCCCGGCGGCGTGAACTTGATCGCGTTCGCAAGCAGGTTCCACGCGACCTGCTGAAGGCGGTCCGGGTCCCCGAGAACGGGGCCATCGGTGGCCTGGTGCCACTCGAGATCGACGCCCTTCACCTCGGCCGTCGGCCGCAGCGCGTCGATTGCGGCCTGTATCGAATGCGCCAGCAGGATCGGACGCATCTCGATCCGGAGCTTGCCGGTGATTATCCGTGACACGTCGAGTAGGTCCTCGATCAGTTCGGCCTGCGTCCTGGCGTTTCGCGCGATCACTGAAAGGGCATGCTGGTGCTGCTCGGGGCTTACCTGGCCGGCCAGGAGCATGCTCGTCCAGCCCAGGATCGCGTTGAGCGGTGTCCTCAACTCGTGCGAGAGCGTTGCGAGGAAATCGTCCTTGGCCCGGTTTGCCGCCGCCGCCGCCGCGTGCGCCTGACGTTCGGCCTCCACCAGGCGGTGTAGATCCAGTTCGCGCGCACGGAGCTTTTCTTCCGATTGCCTGAGCTCCTCCGCCACGCGTTCGGCATCGGAGCGTGCCCGCGCCTCGACCATGGTTGCGAGGAAGAGAAGCAGGCTCACGCCCGTTCCCAGGCCGATGATTGCCGGAACCAGCCTCCGCTCCGAAGCGGCCTCGAATCCTGGCCTGCTCCAGAAGGCGAGGAGCCATGGGCGGCCGGCGACATCCACAGTCACCTTGGCTTCGAGACCTCCGGAATCGATGCCAGGTCCCTCCGTCTCGAACAGAAGCGCCTCGCGCTTCTCCTCGAGCCCGTCGTAGACGTGGACGTGCAGCAGCTCATGCTCGGTGCCGCCAAGGACGGACTCGAGGAAGTCACCGGCCCTGAACGGGCTGTAGATGAATCCGCGCAGCGTCTGGAGCCGCGCTGCCTCTCCTGCCGGCGGAAGGCCTGTGGAGTAGACTGGCACGTAGATGAGGAAGCCCGGCTGAACCTCCCGATCGATCTCCTGGACGAGCCGCACCCTGCCCGACGCCGCTGCAAAGGCCCTGCGAGCAGCACGGTCCATTGCCTCGCGGCGCACCGGCTCTGTGAACATGTCGTACCCGATTGCTGCCTGGTTGCGGCGGTCCATGGGTTCCAGGTAGACAATCGGGTAGTAGAAGGGACGTTCGTAGGCCGGCCACACGCTGAAGCCCGGCATTCCCTCTGAGCGGATGGCCCTGACCATCTGAGCCAGATTCGCAGCCGGCACCCGGACGCTGAAGCCTATGCCCTGGATCCCCGGGTAGCGCGTCCTCAGTTCGAGCCGGTCGACGAATGCGCGGAACTCCTCTCTGGTTACCTCCGAGCTGCCGGCGAAAAGGCCGGCGCCAGCGCGAAGGAGGGCGATGTAGGTGTCTATTCGAGTTACAACCGTGTCTCGCACGCTGGCCACCTCAGCCTCGAAGCGGCTGCGGTCCTTCGCGAGACCGGTGCTGTGGCTGAAGTACGCAGTCACCGCGGTGGCAACGAGCCCGAGCGCCAGGACGGTGAAGGGAACCAGTGGGCGCCCCGTGCGCTGCCGCCAGGCCGCGAAGAGAGAGCCGAGCTGCATACCACCTGCGATTCTAACAGGGGGATCGGGAATCAGCGCGGGCAATCGTGCCCAGTCGCTTCGAACTGGCCGGCGCTTCAACCGCGAGGAGATCGCACGAGAGCCATCGGGAACGGCAGGGCGCCCCCGATCGCCATGTTGCTCGGATTCCGTGCAGGCCAACCCTGAGCGCGAGATTCAGCTCCTCATTTGGCGCTACGCATACTGTCGCGGTGGCCGCGAAACGCAAGGCTGTAACCTGGTTGCGCCGGGCTACGTCACCGCACCTTCATCCCACGGTTGCAGTCCGCCGCATTCGCCGGGTCGGGCGCGCCGAAATGCCCGCGCACGAGCCTGACTCCCGTCCCCCCGAGCGAAAGAACGAAGAGGTTCGAGTACTCGCTGTCGCACAACGCGGGCATCGCCGGCCCGCCAAGGGCCGCGATGATGGCCGGTATCGTGTTGCTGTGCCCGACCACGAGGACCGCCTCGCCGGGTTTCCTGCTGCGGATTGTCTTGGCTGCCGCGGCGATGTCTTCCTCGATGCTCTCCTGGTCTGGCACCTCGATCGGTTTGAGGCCGCGCGAGGCGGCAAGCGGCGCAGCCGTGCTGCGTGTCCGCTCGAAGGGCGTGATCACTATGGCGTCTATGCGGGCGTCGGCCAGGGCTTCGGCAAGCGCTTCGGCTCGAAGGCGGCCGGCGTCGCTGAGCGGAGGGTCATTGGCCGGCGATGCCGCCTTTTCAGCGTGCCGGACCAGGACCACGACGCTGGGGCCCCCTTGCGCGCTCGCCTGCTGCTCCGCCAGCGCGAGCCCCAGGACGAGAAGGGACGGCAAAACGATCGGGAGGGGACAGCTCATTGGGGAAGCATACCGGGGTCGGGTCCTTCCTTCCAGCACATCGCTGCAACGCAAGACCTGATTTCGATTCGTCGGGCGAAGCCGAGCGCCGCCGCCCTACCTGAGGATCACCTCGCCGGAGAACGTCTTGAGGCGGATGAGGCTGGAGCCGCCGCCGCCCAGCGAACCCTTCAGGCCACGCCGCTGCTGATCGGTCACCTGCACCGGCCGGTCGGCCCTGATGTCGCCGCTGAAGGTTCCGATGTCGATGCTGCCGCTTGCAGACGGCGGCATCTGCAGCTCGATGTCACCGCTGAATGTCTCGGCTGTTACCTCCGGGCTGACAACCTCGGGCAGCCAGTCAATCCGGACCGCGCCACTGAAGGTCTCGACACTTACCGCCGCTGCAGCGCCGTGGACTTCCACGGGGCCCGAGAACGTCTTGATGGCGGTCCTGCCCTGGACACCGGTCACCCTCACCGGGCTGCTGAAGACGTCGAGGTCGAGTGCCAAACCTCGCGGCACCTCGATCTCGAAGGTGGTCTCGACGACGTTGTTCCTGTCCGGGTGGCGGGACGATCCGATTCTCTTGTTGGCCTCGATTGTGATGTTCCCGCCGGCTGCCTCGATGTCCAGCGCGATGCGCGCCAGCCGTTCGCGCGGCGCCCGCCTGACAGCTTCGATGGCGACATCCGTCCTGTCCGCAGCTGTGATCGTGACCCGGCCGGAGAAATTGTGGAGCGAAAGCCTTCCACCGGGCGCAACAGGCACGACCCGGTTCACGCGCTCCTCGTCCTGGGGTTCCGAAGCGGCCTGCCGGGCGGAAGCGGTTTGCTGAGCGAGTGGAAGGACAAGGGCTAGGATCGCCGTCGCCCCGAGCACTCTGTTCATTCTGGACCTCCGTTATCGGCATAGACGAGATCTTGAGCGTTTGCGTTGCCCGTGTTAGGGTTCACCCGCGCAAACCTGCTCAGCCACTGCGCCAGGGCGTGGCGCGCTCGGGCGTGGACGCGTGATGGGCAGCGCTGAGCGCCAGACCTGTGCGGCAGATGACATGTCGTCGTCAGATCGACGCCGAGTGTCGCGACAACCGACCACTGAAAGCCAATCGACGCCAGGGGGAACAAACCATGACCAGCCGGAGACATCGAGTGAAGGACGATCGCAGGGCGGTCGTTCTGTGGGCAGGGACCTTGCTGGCAATGCTTGCCTTCGGGGTGGCCACGCCAGCGGCGGGCCGGGGCGGAGAACAGGCCCCGGCAACCCGGGCAGTGGACGCCGAGGGGCAGGGGCAACAGGTCCGGCCAGCGGCGGCCGACACCGCTGTCCCGAAGGATCTCCGGCCCCTGATCCTGCCGCGGCAGAGCGAGATGCGGCTCGTTGTCGTGCGCTATTCCGCCGACCGCGCCACGTTGAACCAGAACTACCTGACAGGGATGGCGCGGCAGGGCGGAGGAGGGGGCCGTGGCGGTGCTGCTGTCATGCCCGCCCAGGGTGTCGAAGCCGGAACAGGAGAGACGGTGCGCCGAATCCCGATGTCGAAGGCGAGGATTGCGCGTCTCGAGCGCTTCGACCTCGACTGGCAGACTGCACTCGATGCGCTCGACCCCGGGCTGCTCTCGCCGGCGGGACGAGCCGACCTCGAAATGCTCCGGAAGACAATCGAACGCAATCTCCAAGAGCTAGAGGCCGATGCCCGCCACATCGCGATGCTGTCTCCCTTGGTGCCGTTCGCATCGAAAATCGTTGAATTGTCGGAAGCACGCACGCGCATCGAGGACATCGAGCCCCAGAAGGCCGCCGGAATTGTCACCGCCTTGACCAGGGAAGTGCGGTCGGTGCACTCCCGGGTTGAGGCGGGCCTTTCCCCGGAGGCGAAGAGCGGCGCGCTGCGCGTCGGGAAGTCGCAGGCAGAGCAGGCGGCATTCGTCGTGACGGACCTGCGCGCCATGCTCACCGAGTGGTTCAACTTCTACAATGGCTACGACCCGCTCTTCACGTGGTGGATGGGGCTTCCGTTCAAGCGCGCCGACGAAGCGTTGCAGGCCTACGGCACGCTCCTCGCGGAAAAGGTTGCGGCCGCCAACGTTGCGCTGGCCAACGTGCCCGTGCCTGCGGCAGAGAAGATAGCGCCTGCGCCGCCGCCGAAGTTCCCCTCTGTGCCGGATCTGCAGGACTTGATCCGACTCCCGCAGGACGAAATGTCGGCTATCGTCGAGCGCTTTGTCGGCGCTGTCAGAGGAGGGCGCGGCGGGCGAGCCGCGCAGGCCGGGAGCGCGCAGCAGCCTGCGCGGGGCGAGCCGGCACCGGGCGGCCCTCCCGCGCGCGATCGCGCGTTCTATCAGGCGTGGCTCTCGGCGCTGCGGTCGCTGGACTTCGCGAAATTGAGTCGGAACGCCCAGGTGGACTATCTCTTCATCAAGAAGACCGCCGAGCAGCAGATGGCCCGCCTGGGCGTCGAGCTGCCAGCCAATCCGCCGCGCAAGGCGGACGAGAGCGGCATTCAGGGTCCCGCCCGCGGCCGCCAGGGCCTGATATTCGACCTGCAGGACGTCTTCATTCCGTATTCTCCCGAGGAGCTCATCGACATCGCGGAGAAGGAGTTCAGGTGGTGCGAGGACGAGATGAGGAAGGCGTCCCGGCAGATGGGCTTCGGCGACGACTGGAAGCAGGCACTGGAGAAAGTCAAGACCATGCACCCGCCGCCCGGAGGGCAGGCATCGGTGGTGCGCGACTTGATGTTCGACGCTGTCGACTACCTGCGAAAGCACGATCTCATCACGGTCCCGGCCGTTGCCGCCGAATCGCTGCGGATGATCATGATGACGCCGGAGCGCCAGCTCGTGAATCCGTTCTTCACGGGCGGATCCCAGATCAGCGTCTCGTACCCGACCGACACCATGGAGTACGAGGCTCGCCTGCAGAGTATGCGGGGCAACAACACGCCCTTCTCGCATGCGACGGCCTTCCACGAGATGATTCCCGGGCACAACCTCGTCGGCTACATGACCTCGCGCTTCTCCTCCTACAGGGCGAACCTCGCGAGCACGTCCTTCTGGGGCGAGGGATGGCCGCTCTACTGGGAGATGCTGCTCTACGACATCGGGTTCCACGACACGCCCGAGAACAAGGTGGGCGCTCTCTTCTGGCGCATGCACCGCTGCGCGCGCATCATCTTCTCCCTGCGCTTCCACATGGGCGAGTGGTCACCGCAGGAGTGCATCGATTTCCTGGTCGAACGGGTGGGACACGAGCGGGACAACGCGACTGCGGAGGTGCGCCGGTCGTTCCAGGGTAGCTACCCGCCCCTGTACCAGGCCGCGTACCTGCTGGGCGGCCTCCAGCTCCGCGCGCTGCGGCGCGAGGTGGTGGAGCAGGGTGGAATGCCTCAGAAGGACTTCCACGACGAGGTGATGCGTCAGGGCAGCATGCCGATCGCGCTCCTGCGGCTGGCAATCGGCAAGATGCCGCTCACGCGCGACACTTCGCTCGACTGGCGGTTCTACGGGGAGGCTCAGGTCTCGACAGCGACGGCCGACAAGAAGAACTAGTCGCGGCCGAAGCCAAGGCGTGGGCCGGCCCTGCCGCATGTGCAGGCCGGCCCCTCCAAGGCGTGCCTCCGTGGCTCCGCAGCGGTGGCCTTCGCGCGTTCCCTATTTTCGCGGCTCCGCGGACTTGACCCCAGGGTGAACGGGAGAAGACCAGGCATTCGGTGCCGCTGGCTGCGCGGCATCTACGGCATGAGAGTTGACCACGGGCACCCGGCGCTCAGCGCTGCGAGTCAGCTGCCTTTCTTCACGATCTCGATCGTGCCAGACGCTTCGAGGGCCTTGATTGCGGCAACCACCTGCGCCAGCTCGATGTCGGGTACATCTGGCGAGAGGACGTAGGCGAACTTCATCTCGTTGTTGCCTACGATCAGATTGCCGCACTCGGCGCGTACCGCGTTGTAGATGTCGAGGATGCTGCGCTTGCCGTCGATGAAGTTGGCGACTTCGCTCGAAGCGAGGCCCGGCATCCGGGGCGGCCTGGCTGCCGCCGCCTGCGCCGCTTCGGCCGGCCCGGCCCCTCGTCCACCCGGACCGGCGCCGCGCCCCGCCTGGCTGCTCCGCTTCTGGGCCTCGGCGGAATAGACGGCAAACAGACGCCGGGGAATGAGCTGCGACTGCTCGCGCTCCTCGGCTGTCAAGGCGATCGGCACGGGCGCGGTTCCGAGCGCCGCGCACTTTTCCCGGTAGGCAGCCTCCAGCGCACGTAGGTTCGCATCGCGCACGCCCTCCAGAACCGACGTGAGCATCTTCACCTGCGATGCCACTTCGGGAGCTGCGGACAATCGCAGAACGGCCTCGACGCCGCCGCGAGCTCGGTTGAAGGCCCACGTCACCTTGTTGGCGGCAGCCTTGTGCCGCTCGTGGAGCACCGCCGCGTCGTTTCCAAGCAGGCGCAGCGATTGCCTCGTCACCTCTGCGATCCACTTCTGGCCGCCACTCGCCGCCTCCCAGGCGAGGCTCCGCGCCTCGTCCGCGCCCGCAACCGAGAGGTAGTAGAACGCGGCGGCAGCCGTGAACCCGACCCGCTTCATCTCGGTCGGGTCCGCGTGCTCCGCGCGGTCGCCGCTGCTGTGGTAGAAGTTGTCCGGCCAGTAGTTGAACTGCATGGCCGGTATGCCGCCGTTGTTGAAGACCGAGTGGTCGCTGCCCGACGTGATGGTCGCTACCGGCGCGAGCCGGTAGTTGAACTGCGCATTGGCGCCCTGCTGCGTACGGATCTCGGTCTGGTCGACGAACTGCAGAAGATTGGCAACGAGGTCGTTCAGGTAACTCGGCCTCGAGTCCGGCGTCATCTTCATGCGAAGGTACGAGTCGGTCGTCTTCGGATTCGCGCCGGTCATGTCGAAGTTCAAGGCCGCAATCAGCTTGTCCTGGAGTTCGGGGAACTTGAACATGTAGGCCGTGGAACCCGAGATCTCCGGCACCCAGATGAACCGCAGTGTTCGGCGCGGCGGCGGAAGGGCTCCTTCCCGCACGAGCCGCGCCAGCGCTCGGCCTATCTCCAGGATCGTCGCGACACCCGTGCAGTTGTCGTTGGCTCCCGGCGTGGCTATCGTTTCAAAGGCGTGCGCAACGAAGATCAGCTCGCCGGCCGCAGGGTCGGTCCCCGGGATCGACGCGGAAACGACATTCATCTTGGCTGGATAGGTCCGCGTCTTCACGTGGGCCTTCATGACGACCTTCTCCCCGCGTTCCAGCAGCCCTCGGATTTCGTGAAACTGCCGGAGCGACAGATTGAAGCCGAAGCCCGACGAGTCGGGGGGCGCGGAAACACTCGCCCAGCCGATCTGGTCCAGCGTGTACCCGGCCGAGTTTGCGCTCACCCCGGCACTGCCCGTCCCGAGCGCGCCTGCGGCCCCACGCTGGACCACTCCGGCCGTGAAGGCTGCGCCTACGGAACCACTGCCCAGCACGATCTTCCCCTTGACGTCCTTGCCGGCGAAGTCGGACTCGCGCCCGGCTCCGATGTACACGACCTCCGCCTCGACGTCGGCGCTCCTGCTCCCGGACGCAAGGGCGGCCGGCACCGTCGTCAGACTCGCTATCTTCTTGCGGGCTGGCGCGACCATCCAGAGGTCGGCTTCCTCGGCATCCCACGCATCCCGGCCACCGGGGAAGAAGTGGACCTCCACGTTCGAGAGGCCGTACTGCCTCGCCATGTCGCTGATGTAGGTGGTCTCGAAGAACTGGTTCTCGTACTCCGCTGACTGCCGATCGCGGTTTGCCGCGAGAAGCTGCACGTGCTGGTGGGCCAGCTCCCCCGAAACCTCGTTGAGGATCGGATCGCGAAAGCGCGCGGGCACCAGGCAGCGGTCGGGCGGAGACTGCGCTTCGGGGGACATCCCCAGCAGAACGGTGGCGACGATGGCAGCCAGCAGATCGCGGGTTCGTTGAGATGGCATGTTGTCCTTCCGGAATCGGGGCTGGGGGAACGAGGGCCGGATTATATCGCGCTACCTTCCAACTGCCAGTCGGTCGGCCAGCACTGCGGGCAAACCGGCCTCGAGGATCCTCGCCTGCGCCCGCTCGATGGCATAGGGCACTCGGTGGATCTCTACAAGCATGCTGGATGTGTCGACCAGACCGTAGCTCGCCCTGGGATCGGCGTCGCGCGGCTGCCCGACGGAGCCGGGATTGAAGAGGTACCTGCGACCGGCAAGCAGCCTGATCCTGCTGGACCCTTCAGCCTCTGGTCCCAGCAGCACTGGCCCCATCTCGTCCTGGCCGTAAATCACCCCGATGTGGGTGTGGCCGAACACGCAGAGGGCGCGGGCCGCCACCTTCAAGGCCCTCACGAT
The DNA here is from genome assembly GCA_041947015.1 of Vicinamibacterales bacterium. Classification (GTDB taxonomy): domain Bacteria; phylum Acidobacteriota; class Vicinamibacteria; order Vicinamibacterales; family Fen-181; genus JBHGBL01. The sequence continues at coordinate 190,121 of JBHGBL010000005.1, read as the reverse complement.
GGACTCCTCGCTGACGACGTAGTCGTCCTCGTCGTCCGGAGCTCCGTGGCATATCTCGACCAGCCGATCCACCGCGATCGGGCCGGCCGGCAGTGAAGCCAGGTAATTCCTGTTCTCCGGCGTCAGCACGGAGGCGGTCCATTCCACAGCCTGCCGCGCAACGAGATTGAATTCCTCTGCGTCGTCGAACCCGGCGGCAGCCTTGTCATGGTTGCCCCTTATGATCGCCTCGGGCGACATCGAGCGAATGCGCTCGACGACGGCGTTCGGCTCGGCGCAGTAGCCAACCAGGTCTCCGAGTACCAGGAGGCGCTCCCAGGGCTCTCCTCGTGCGTCCTCGAGTGCGGCCTCCAAAGCGTCGATGTTGGAGTGGATGTCGCTCAGGACAAGGTACCGCATGCCTTCAGTATCCCATCCAGTCGAGGACGCGCTCGACAAGCTCAGGGGCCCGGCTCCGCGAAGCGTCGAGGCGGAGGTGCGCCTGCTGGTAGGCTGCCCTTCGCGAGAGGTAGGTGGCCTCCATTGTCTCGCGGTCAGGCCCCAGGGGCCGACGACCGTCGGCCGGGATGCGGTCGATCAACTCGTCGAAAGGGACGTCGAGCCAGACCGACGTTCCGTCCGCGTTGATGAGCAGGCGGTTCTCGGGGTCCACGAACGTCCCCGAGCCGGTAGCGACCACCAGCTCGCGGGGTCCGACGAGGCCCCGCAGGACCTCGCGCTCGATTGCGCGGAAACAGGCCTCGCCGCGCGAGGCGAAGATCTCTTTGATTGTCTGGCGTTCGCGGGCCTCGATGATGGAATCGATGTCCTCGACCCTCCAGCCGAGCCGGCGGCCCAGAGCTCGCGCCAGCGTCGACTTGCCGGCCGCAACGAAGCCAACCAGGTATATCTTGTCGGTCTTCACCTACGCTTCCCGGCTTGAAGGGCCCCGGCGGCCAGGCTGCGGGACGCCCGCCGTGATGCACCCGGCGGCCTTCTCGTGGCACTATAGCATTCCGGTTGAACTTTTCGCTTTCCTTGACCGTCTGTCCGTGCATGTGGTATTGAGTCGCGCGGCCTTGGTGCGGCCCGCGCAGCGCAGTACCCTACGGCCACATGTGAACAGCATCCGCCTCGAATTCAGTAGCGTCTTCGAAATGCTCGACCTGGTGCAGGTCGTGAGCGACGGTTTTTCTCGTCTGGCCGGACTCGACGAAGATGCTCTCCATTGGATAGGGGTTGCCGTCCGCGAGTCGGTGATCAACGCCATCAAGCACGGGAACCGCAACAACGCCGCCAAGCACGTGTTCGTCGAGTTCAGCCTCGCCGAAGAGCAGGGCGCTGCCCGCCAGGAACTCCGCGTCGTCGTGCGAGACCAGGGCAATGGCTTCAATCCCGAGGAGATCCGCGATCCACTCGCCCCGGAGAACGTGCTCAGTTCGAGCGGCCGTGGCATCTTCTTCATGCGCAGCTTCATGGACAATGTCGTCATCCGCCGGCTGCCGGAGGGCGGCATGGAAGTGCGGATGGTAAAGCGGATCGAGCGCTCGTCGCTTCCTCGTGCCGAGGGCCTGTGACGGCGAGCCCGGCATATCTGGCGACGGCAATCGAAGCGGTGGTGGCCGCGGGGCGAATCCAGATGTCCCGCTTCGGGACACACATCCAGATCCGCCACAAGGGTCCCATCGACCTCGTGACCGAGGTGGACCTCGCCACCGAGCGGATGCTGCGGGACCTGATTGCCTCGCGGTTTCCGGGCCATGGCGTTCTGGCCGAAGAACTCGGGCGGGGCTGGGAGCGCGGGGCCGAGCCGAGCCACCTGTGGATATTCGACCCGATCGATGGAACCACCAACTATGCCCACGGACTGCCGATCTTCTGCTCGTCGCTGGCACTGTCGATCGACGGGCGGCTGGAAGTGGGCGCCGTCTTCGACCCTGTCCGCGACGAGCTCTTCACCGCAGAACGAGGAGAAGGCGCGTACTTGAACGGGCGGAGGCTTGCCGTTTCCGCCTCACCGAGGCTGATCGATTCGCTGCTCGTGACGGGCTTTCCATACGACGTTCACGCGTCGGCACGGGAAGCCGTGGGATTGTTCGGGGCGTTCCTCGAGCGTGCCCGCGCCGTCAGGCGCCTGGGGTCTGCGGCGCTGGACCTTTGCTACGTCGCCGCGGGCAGGTTCGACGGCTTCTGGGAACGGCGGCTGAATCCGTGGGACATGGCTGCCGGTGCTCTCCTCGTCGAGGAAGCCGGTGGGACAGTCACCGCCATGGACGGGGGCCCCTTCGACCTCTTGGCGGGAAGCCTGTTGGCCTCGAACGGGCTCGTTCACGAAGAGATGCGTGAGACAATCTCTGGCTTCCTGGAAGGGCGTTCACGAAACGGGACGGTTTGACCGGTTTCGCGGACGGTCCGACGGCCATCCCGCCGATCGGGGCCAGATTCGAGCGATGCCGGCCGCGGTCCGGCTGGCATCCTTCATGCTCGATGGGTTCACAGTGCAGGCGAAAAGCCCCCGGCGAACAGCACGAGCTGTTCGCCTACCCGGCCTGCCGAGGAGACATCAATGCGCAAAATCGTCCCGGCTCCAGTCATCGTCATGGCACTCGGCCTGATGGCCGCCAGCCCTGCGCTGGCCCAGGGCGATCACAAGATCAACCTCGGCATAGGGTATTTCAGCCCCAGGGGCGAGGACGCGCGCAGCGACCGGGACGTCTTGATCGAGAACCGCACGTTCCTCACCTTCGACATCAGCGAACTAGGCAACGTCTTCGTCAACGGCGAATACCTGTTCGGGCTGACCGAATACCTCGAAGCGGGAATCGGATTGGGTTATTACAAGGGCTCGGTTCCCAGCCTGTATACCGACTACGTCGACATAGACGGCAGCGAAATCGAACAGGAATTCTCGCTGCGGATCGTGCCAATCACGGCATCAGTACGGTTTCTGCCGCTTGGACGCTTTGCCTCCGTGCAGCCGTACGTTGGGGCGGGTCTCGGCATACTTCCGTGGAAGTACAGCGAGATAGGAGAGTTCGTTGACTTCGCGGACTTCAGCATATTCCAGGGGCGCTTCATAGACAGCGGCACGGCGCTCGGGCCAGTGATCCTGGGCGGGGTCAACTTCAACCTCGGTGACAGGTATGGCGTGGGCGGCGAGATCAGGTATCAGCGCGGCGAAGGGGAGCTCTCGGACGACTTCCTGAACGATAGGATCGACCTCGGAGGAATCACCTACCAGGCCGTGTTCCAGATCAAGTTCTGAGGACCGAACCCGGGCCGAACCCGATCGCAGGTCATGGACCGAGCCTGATGGACCGTGCCTGATCGTATGTCATAGGTCTTTGTGTCATGGGTCGGGTGGGTGCAGAGCGTACCCGCCCGACGCGCAGCGCCGCAAGCACCTCCGGCCTAGGGCGCCAACCGGCAGTTCGACATCCGGCATTCAACCTGCGGACTTCGACGCAGTCGCAGACGCCTTCCTCCGGTACAACGCCACCCCGCCCCCTTCACCGACCCGATCGAACCCGGACAGGAAGGCCGGTCGGCTGCGTGCCAGCCCGGCCAGCATGTCACCGCCCTCGGCGGTCTCCTCGATCATGATCCAGTCCGCCCAGACAGAAGGATCGTCGAGCGCCGACTTCCAGATGTCGCCGTTGCCCTCGTGGAGGAAGTCGCACACGTGCAAACCCGCCTTGGCCAGTTCCTGCATGTAGTGGCCAAGGGAGCCCATGCTCGCCATCACGATCTCGCCCGGCCGGCGGTTTGATGTGAGGACCGCTGTGACCCTGCGGCGACCGACCGCGTTCGCGCTGTCGAGCTGCGACTCGACTACCATCGGCGCGCGCGGGTTGAATGGGTAGTTCTCGCTCGCGACCACGACCAGGACGAGCGCCGCTGCCGACAGCCGCCAGCGCGGGAGGAGGCCAACGGCAAACCCCAACCCGAGTGCCATCGGCCCGACGAGCGGGACCATGTAGCGGATCCGGAAAGGGTGCCCTTCATAGAAGGCGTACCAAGGCAGCGCGGCAGCGAAGATCGGCGCAAGAAAGACTATCAGCGGCAGGTAGCGGTGCGGCCTGATCACAGCTGCCGTCACGACCCCCGAGGTGCCGGCGGCCGAGAGGACGAGCGTTAGGTAGCCGCCCAGTTGGAGAACTCCCCACCCGACTGACGCAGCTGATCGGAGCGGGCGCCCGAGATCCGGGTTGTCCGCGACGAAGAATCCCCCTGTAACGAACCAGCTGCCGGTCGAGAAGTAACTGTGAAGGATGAACAGGGCGATGGCCGCCACGGGGTACGCGCCAAGCCTGGCAGCGTCGAGGGCTGCGGCCCGAAACGAACCTGCACGGTGCCAGCGGACGAGGGTCGCGAGCGCGACTGCCGAGGCCGTCACAGGCCATGCCTCGTACCTGGTGAGGCAGGCCAGCGCGAGAGCGAGGCCGGCGGGGCGAAGCCTGGCAATGGCCGCCGGGCCGTCCCTGACGGCCCATTCGTGAACCATCGATACGGCGAAGAGCGTCAGGCCGAGGAGCAAAGCCTCGGTCATCGGCGTCGCCTGGAGATAGAGCAGGTTCGGGTTGAGAAGCACGAGCGACAGCGCCGCCGCGGCCGCAATCAGCGAGCCGCCCGCCGCGAACACGATCCTCGCGACCGCGTAGCAGGCGAGGCCGAAAGCGGCAACCGAGATTGCCACTGCCGAGGCACCGTTTCGATACCAGCCGTCGAACTGTACCGGGATGAGGTTCAGCAGGTGGGGAAGTGGAAGCCAGACGGCACCCAGCTGCTGCCAGCCCGGCGTGATGTTGTCGATGACACGCCGCGCCACCACCAGGTGAGCCCGGGCATCGTAGTGGCTGAGCGTCAGGCCGGCACGGCTGTAGAAGAACGCCATGGCGGTTCCGAAGACGACAGCGAGGCAGCCGAGCCCGAAGGCCCACCGGCGCTCTCGAACGCTGCCGACCGGGAGGGCGCTGGAATCGTCAGGTTGTGTCACACCACAACTGTACTCGGTTTGGCGACCTCCGGCCGAAGCGTCTGCACAGGCTGCTATAATGGCGGCTCGCTCTGGCTTCCGCCTGGCGCCAGCCACAGACGCGCGCGGTCGAATCATGGAATCACCCGAAGTCTCGGTCGTCATTCCCGTCCACAATGAGGCGCCCAACATCCCACAGCTCTACAGGGAGTTGACCGCTGCCCTCGAAGCGTCCGGGCGTCAATACGAGCTGGTCCTGGTGGACGACGGGAGCACGGACGAGAGCTTCGAGTTGATGACACGTCTACAGGAGCACGACAGCCGCGTGCGCGTCATCCGCTTCCGGCGCAACTTCGGGCAAACAGCCGCCTTCGCCGCCGGCTTCGCGCACGCTCGCGGGCGCCTCATCGTGACCTCAGACGGGGATCTCCAGAACGACCCGGCCGATATCCCCGCAATGCTCGCCGCTGCGGACAGCGGCGCGGACATCGTTTGCGGATGGCGCAAGTCCCGCAAGGACCCGTTCCTCAACCGGCGCCTTCCGTCGATCGTGGCCAACTGGCTGATCTCGTGGTCGACCGGTGTGCGGCTGCACGACTACGGATGTTCTCTGAAGGTGTTCAGGGCCGAGGTCGTCAAGCCGTTGAAGTTGTACGGCGAGATGCACAGGTTCCTGCCCGCGATCGCGAGCGAGATGGGTGTCCGGATCACGGAGATGGTCGTCAATCACAGGCCGCGCGTGCACGGGCGGTCGAACTACGGCATCTCGAGAACGGTCCGCGTGATGCTGGACCTGATGACCGTCAAGTTCCTCCTCAGCTACTCCACGCGCCCGCTCCAGATATTCGGCTTGCTGGGCCTCGCGATGGGCGGCCTGGGCTGCCTCATCAGTGCATGGCTGGCATATCTCCGTCTCTTCGCGTACCAGTCTATCGCCGACCGGCCACTTCTCCTCTTTGGCATCCTCCTCGTGTTCACCGGGGTGCAGCTGGTAACTCTCGGCCTCCTTGCGGAGCTGATGGCCAGGACGTACCACGAGTCGCAGGGCAAACCTACCTACACGATCCGCGAGATTCGCGAGACTGCGACCGCCTCGGAACCGGCACGACCGCCCGCGGCGGTCCGGCTCTGACGCTCTGGGCGGGGCGAACCACACCACGGCACGACGAAAGTCTGCAAACCCGCTTTCTCGTGCCTTCCGACGGCGGCGCCCGTCAGCGAGCGGCCCGCGGCGTTCGAGGCGCTCGGCGCCCTGATGACGACCCCCGCCGGCCAGCACGGCACCCCGGTTCCCCGGAGGGCCGTCGGTCGCTGCCGCCCTGCAGTGCCACTGAAGGGGGCGCAGGTTTTCGTGAGGAAGATCGAGCCAGCGTTGTGGGCGTTTCGTGGCTGTTCAAGTTCATGGAAACGAGATCCAGCAGCCGAGAAACCGCCGGTCGCGGCTGCCGAGGTCGGTGAGCGCCGGGACGAAACCGTTGTCCGGGGCGACCCGAACGATGGCGGCGCCGCCCTGCCGATCCACCGGGATCGCGATGTCACGCTCCTCCCAGCCATGGAGATCCACCGTGGCATTCCACGCTCCGCTGTCGAGCCGAACGCTGAGGGCTGATGCGCCGGCCCTGAGCCGGAGCCTGGCGGCCGCGGCCGGCAAATCCGGGTCGATCGCGACAACCGAAACTGCCTTGCCGCGCACCCAGAAGCCGGCATCCTCCGCGTAGGACTTGTCGTCGAAGAAGAAGACGACCGCACTGGCGTAGCGCACGGCACGGCTGGCGCGCACCGGAGGACAGTCGCGCACCGCGGGCAGGCCGACGGGCCGAAGCGTGAGGCGTGAAAGCGCATCGCGGTAATCCGCCATTCCGTCGATGACGACGGCGTTGACGGCGCACGGAAGGCTGAGTGTCCAATCGCCGGCCGCCTTCGGCTCGTTCCAGGTCGCAATCGGGGAACCGGCGCGGCCTATCCAGACCGACATCGGCCCTCGAATCTGCCCGGCCTTCGACACGTCGATGCGATATGTGCCGGCTGGAACCGGCGACAGAGACCACGCCCTGTCATTGGCGCCACGCCCGCGCCGGCCAGGGGTTCCCAGGTGCACCTGGCCAGCGAGAGAGCGGGGTGGCATTACGGACAATGGGCTGTACCGGATGCCGATGCTGCGAGGACTTTTCGCTGCCTCGAGAAACGCCGTCTGTGACGCAGCGGGGTCGATCCGCCGCCCGGGGTGGAGCCGCCAGGTTGTTTCCATACCAACCATGAGAGCTGTCGCGGCCACCAGGATCGAAGCGACCGGCCGGCCGGCCCACGGGCGCAAGCGAAACCTGGCGGCCGTCCATGAAAGAACCGCGGCTGCGAGCGCCGCGACGACTGTCCACAGAACGGCGTCGAGGAACGAGCCGCGGAGGTTGCCGCGGAAGAAGCTCGGAAGCGCCCGATTGAGATCGGCGACAGGGCTCAGGTACTCGAACAGCCTCGCAACACCGTCGCGGGAGTTGAAGACGAGCGAGCCCCGTTCGGCAAGCGTGACTGTAGCGGTCAGCATGAGCGAAAGCGCTAGGAGCACGCCGCCCGCCAGCCTCGCTCCCGCCTTCCCGTCACCTCGAGCCCGCACTTCCCGCTCGGCCCACCACATTGCGGCCGGGACGGCCAGAAGCGGCAGCACCGGGACGAGGAACCGCGCCGGCGCGCTCCACCCGCCCCACCACATCGCGTAAGTCGCAACGGTCACAGCGTAGGCGACCGACGACACCAGGATCTCGGCCGAAAGGCGCGGCCGCCTGCGGCTCAAGGCAGCGAAGCCTGCGAGCGCGAGGACGAAGGCGGGGGCGTTAGGGAGCAGGCCGAACTGCTGATCGAAAAGAAGTCCGCCCAGACCGGACGGCACGTGAGCCATGTCGGTCTGCGTGTAGTGGCCGTACGGGCCGGCGGGGCTGTAGGTGCCGTAGATTGACTTGAAGAAGCGGAACCATAGCGCGGCGCTCAAAGCAGGCACGGCATAGAAGGCGAGCACGCGCCGAGATGATCCTCTCCGTTCGGCCAGGCGTACGCCCAACACCAGGCCGAAAACGAGAGAGAGCATCGCGTAACGTGTGTGCAGCCACGGCAGGAGCGCGAGCGCGGCGCCGAGGCACAGCCATAGGCTCCAGTGCCAGGTGGCAGGATCGACCACCACCGGCGCGGAGCACTTCGACGCCGCCTCCTCGCGCGGCGCGCGCAGCCGGTCGAGGCCAATGAGCGTCACCGCTGCTGCCATAACCAGGAGCGCGCCTGTGGTCTCGGGGTAAACGGCAAAGGAATGCAGGAGAACCGGCGTCGACAGCGCTGCGGCTGCCCACCCGAACCACGCCGCGGACGCATTTCCGGCGGCGAGAAACGCGGCGCGCCAGGTCAGGAGCGAAACGAGTGCGGCGACCCCAACCAGGAAGGCGACCACGGCGGGGTAGCCGCCAACCGCAAACGCGGGCACCAGGACAGCAGGCAGGCCGGGCGCGTGAACCGAGTACATCTCCCCGTTGCGGCCGCGCCTCAGAGAGTGCGGAGCGAGATCGGCCTGAAAGTACGGGAGGTAGTCGCGCTCCCTGTAGTTGTTCTCGATTCTAATGTCGCCGTCCTCGATCAGGCTCTGCGCGATGACCAGGTAGTGCGGCTCGTCGCCACCGGGAAAGATGGGGGAGAGGTGAACCGCCGTGGCGCCGTAGACCAGCGCGCCCAGTGCACCAGCAGCCCAGGCTGCTCGCGGTCCCGACAGGAAGCGCCGGGCGCGCGCCATCGGTCGACCCTTGGCGGCGGGCGCAACCGCCACCGCGATGGACACGGCTGCGCCCCCCCAGACGAACCAGGCCGAAGGCCCGGCCCACACGAGCGCGGCAGCCGGCACGGGAATCGGAAGCCACGGCAGCGCGACTATCGCCGTGCTGTAGAGCGGGTAGTACCAGCCCCGGACCCTTTTGAGCCCGCTGAAACGCTCGAGAAGAAGCACGCAGGCGCCGCCTGCCGCCATCGAAGCGAGCAGCCAGGCCGGGTGAGGCAGCACGCCGAGCCGCGCCGCCGACCCGGCGCCCTCGACTGTGAGCACGCCAGCCGTGAGCCACGCAGAGCAGCCGGCAACGGCGCCCGAAAGAGCGGCGACAATCGAGTTGCGGGAGCCGACGTTCACGCTCACAGCGGGCGATGGTAGCAGAATCGGGGCTGCGCGTCTTAGGTCGCCTGCGACCGGCAGGTCCTGGAGCCTGCCGGCCCGTGGACAACAGGAGCGGGGCGGCGAACCGTCCGGCAAGCGCCGGTTATTGCTCGACAGCTACGGCGCTATAATACCCGGTCGCCGCGGCACCCGCCTGGAGCGGACGAAGGGGTGAAGTCTGCGTCACCCCGGCCCGTGGACGGACCCCAGCAACCCGACATGACGCGACGATTCCGCCTTCCGTGGCCGTTGTTCCTGACGGCCGCCGTTCTGGCCGGGTTCCCCGCCTGCGGCGGCAACCCCTACAACCCCTCGAACAATCGGTGGAATCTGCACGTCGTCGTGACGACCGAAGGCGGGACGCCAATCGCCGGCGCCACGCTGAGAATCGTCGACGGCCCCAACCAGGGGCGCGCAGCAACGACCGACGTCGAGGGGCGTGCCACCATTGCCGACCTGCAGCAGGGCGGCTTCACGGTGGAGGTGTCCGCAGCCCAGTTCGCCACGGTGGGCGTCGGCATCACGCTCACGAGCGACGTGAGCGTGACCGTGAAGCTCCCCGTCGTTCCGGTGAAGAACGCGCCGCCGGTCATCATCGGCCTCACGGCAGGCAACAACAACCGCGCCGAGGAAGCCCAGGAAGTTGACGTCGCGGTGACGGTACAGGACGACGAGACTCCACCCGAACAGATGGAGTACGAGTGGTCGGCGCCACGAGGGACCTTCTCGGGGGCAGGTCCGCTCGTGAAGTGGAAAGCACCCAAGGGATTGCAGACGCCGGCGGAGTACGAACTGAAGGTGACGGTCGTCGAAAAGTACACCGAACTGGATGAGAGCGGTCTGGCGCGTCAGCAGGAGAACAGGACGAGCGGCGCGGTGACCGTGCACGTGAACGACTCACCGGGCGAGATCACCGCGGTGGTGATGACGTTCCTGGACGATTTTGCACACTCCAACGTGTCGCCCGAGGTCTGCGTGCGCAACTTCAGCGACAGCTGTGCAGGAAAGGCCGCCGAGCTCTCGGATATCACCGACAACAGGAAGAACCGGCAGATCGACTCGGCCAGCTTTCGGGTCAACGAGGTCGTGTTCAACGACGTGAGGAGCTACGCCTGGGTGAAGGCGCCCTGCGAGTTCCGCTCGTTCATCAAGGACGCAGACGGCACGGTCACCAACAAGGTGGAAGTGGCAAAGGGCGACTGCCTGCTAGAGGCCGTCTACGAGAACTGGCGCTGGTGGCTCTGCGACAGCAAGTTCCGCGGCCAGACGAGCACCATGCTCCGCTTTGTCTTCTAGCTGCTCGCGGCGGGCGTGACGTTCTCCCGGCTCGGCGCCAGCGTCGACCGCGTCGCCCGGCCGGCCCGCTCCACACCCCCCTCATGGCCCGGCGGCCGCGGCGGGGGCCGATTCAGTGTCGGTCCAGAACTCGCGGTCGCCGCTGTCGATTTCGTTCAGCCGGTCCCCGCGCAGAATCCGGTCGGCAACCGTGAGGCCCTGGCCTATGGAGTGGTCCATGTTGTTGTACCAGAACCTCCCGCACCGGCCGGCCAGGAGCAGGTTGCGGTAGCGCCCTAGTCCCTTCAGGTTGCGGGTGAGCTCCTGGAGGTAGTTCAGCTTGTATACCGGGTAAGTGTTCGCGACGGGCTCCACGTGCACGTCCTCGATGTCGTCGCGGCTGTCGATCGTGCCCGTCCGTGCCAGGTCGCTGGCGATCGCGTCCACGTAGCGACCCGGGTCGCGCCACCTCTCGTCGCCCTCCCGGCAGGTAAGCTCCACCGAGAGCCCGCTCTTGCCTTCGGGAGCCATCGTTTTCGCGAAGGTCACCGGCACCGAGATGCGCGAGAAAATCTCGTCGCCGCCGAAGTAGATCCACTGGTAGGCACGCTTTGCTGGCCGGCGGACATTGAAGTTGTAGAAGACCGTCGAGAGGAACTCGAGGTCCACCCCGGCCAGACCAAGCTGGCGGTCGAGCGCCGTGATCGGGGCGGTCCAGACGAGCTTCTCGCAGTCGATGGTCTCGTCGCCGGCAACGATGCCGGTCACGCTGTCGTAACCGGCGACGACCTCGCTGACCGCCTTGCCCAACACCACCCGGCCGCCCCGTGCCGTGATTCGGTCCGCGAGCAGTTCCGCGAACCGGCCGATGCCGGAAGGCGGGTAGAGAAAGGTCGTCTCCACCGGCTTCGGCATGAGAGTGCTGCGAAGGAGGCTCCAGAGCGTGTCGGCCGAGGCGCGCTTGTCGATGACAGCCCGGTTCACGCCGGCGCGCCCCCAGTCGCGGTGCAGGTCCGCAGGCGAGTAGAAGATGAACTTCTCGGTGTAGGGCTTGAAGAAAATCTCGTAGAGCGTGCGCCCGTACTTGTTTATGACATCGGCCTCGAAGGAATCGCCCGGCAGGTGTTCCCTGAACACGAGGTCGCGCGACCCGCGCACCATCAGTGCAAACGGCATCGATGCGAGTATCGCCGGCCGCAGGGGCCAGTCGTGGAACCGCCCGAACATCCTGACGCCGCTCTTCCGGGAAATCTCGATGGCCTCGCTGCCGAGCACCTCGCGGATGTACGCGGCAACCCGCGCGTTCTCCGTGTGGAAGCGATGCGGCCCTATGTCGAAGTGGAAATCGCCGTAGTGCCACGACCTCGCCAGCCCCCCGACGCGGTCGTGCTGCTCGACGATGGTCACCCGGTACCCGTTGGCTGCAAGCCGATCGGCAATGGTCAGGCCGGCAACCCCCGCGCCGACGATTGTAGCGGTTGGCATAAAACACTCGATTATAAGGGCCGGCGGGCGACGCCAAAAACCTCTACCGTGTCGTTCCCGTACACGCGCATGAACAGCGGGCTGCTCCGGAACTTCGCGAGAGCATCGGGTGCGTGCACTCCGCGCTCGGCCGAACCGACGTAGACGTAGTCGATGCCGAGTCGGGTGGCAATCTCCCAGGCCTCCCGAGCATCCGTCGTCGCGTACATGCGGCCGACCTCGTCCGTGCGAGGCTTGTAATACGGCATCGCCACGAGCGATATCGGTAGCCCTGCCGCCATGCGCCTCTCCCCGAAGGTGGGTATCAGCGACCAGGTCGCCCGTCCTCGCGCAGCCGGGTCCACCTGGACGACGGACCCCGTGCGGGTCGCTCGCCTCACCCACTCGAGCGCAGCCTGCTCGTCCTTGTCGAGGACCGTCGTCCAGGGGAAGCCGGGCCCCATATTCGTGTTGGCTATGTCCTGCGCGTTCCAGGCGTCGATGACCGTCGTGGGGAGGCCTGCCGCGAAGAGGGTGACGATCGCCGCTATCGCGATCGGGCGAAGGCGGCGTGCCGTGGTCAGCAGGACGATACCACGAGCCCCCAGCGCGGGCAGCGTGACGAGCATTACCTGACCCGCCCGCCAGCCCACCCATATCGGGTCGGTCTTCGGCAGGCTGACCCAATAGAAGAGGGCCAGGCCGACTGCCAGGCCGGCGACGGCCGGCCTCGCGTGGCGCGACCGCGCGTTAGGCCAGAGACCCGGCAGAGCGAGCAGCAGGAGTGGCCCGATTGCCAGAACGAGCGTCAAGACGGGTTCGTGCCGCGCATTTCCAGCCAGGAAACCTATATGGAGAGCTTCGCCCGCACCCGCCAACATGTCATTGCCCACAACCCAACCAAGGGCCGCAAGCACGGGCAGGGCGGCGAGCACATGGCGGGCGAGACCCCAAACGATCTTCTTCGGTGCCTGCAACAGGTCCCAGGTCACGGTAATGCCGTAGACGAGCACGAAAGCGCCGCCGAGGAACGGGCTGAATGCGAGCGAGGCCGCCAGCGCGACACCCGTCATGACGATCGCGGCCGGCTTGGCGCGGCTGCCCTCGGAAGCCACTACGGCAAGCCCGGCGAGACCGAGCGCGCAGGCTCCGGCATGCTGCGGCGTGTACCAAAGCGAGCGTGGCAGGCCGTCGATTGTCAGGCCCCGAAAGAACCACAGTGTTATCGCGTCGATGTTGAGGTTGCGCAGTTCACCGAGCGGAGCCCCGCGCGCGTGAAGGGTCCATGCCGCGTAGAGGCCTTCGAGACTGCCGGCCAGGAAGGCGAACATCGTTGCGGGGGCAGCGGCGGCCGCCTGCGGCACGACAATCCAGGCCAGCAGGAACACCGCACCGGTGAAGAGCAACCCGGCCATCACGGCGTTGATGAGAAGTATGGCCTCGCGCGACGGCAGAACGGACTTCGGCCCCACCGCGTCGGCGGCAGCCGGAACCATGAAGTAGGTCCAGTAGTAGTGGAGCGGTTGATCTGCGGCGTACGGATCAGACGGGCGGGCGTCGAAGCGTTCCAGCTCGCTCACGAGCGCCATGTGCCAGACGAAGTCCGCAGTGAAGTAGGCTCGGTAGTAGCGCCGGCCTTCGGCATCTGTGCGGCCGACGTTCCGGAAGGCAGGACCTGTGAGCGCCGGTACGAGAAGAAGGACGAATGCGAGGGCAGCCGTCTCGCGGCTGCCCCACGAAGGCAGGCGGACCAGGGGTCCGGCGACGCGCCGGCACAACAGCGCGGTGGTGCAGGCAATCGCAGCCCAACCGGCGGCGAAGCCGAGCGGACCGGCCAGGCCCGCCACGATGACCGCCCAGACCATGCCTGCCGTCAGGGCGTACCCGATGAGCGGCCCGACAATCCACGTTGCAGCATGGCGCCGGCCGAACAGCGCGGCCCCGACGGGCCAGCCCGGGACTGTCGCCAACAGGTACAAGAAAACGTAGGCCAGCCCCTTCGGGCCACCACCGAGGACGCAGGCCAGGCCCAGCACGGCAAGCGCCAACGCCGCGAGAGTGACTGCGGCGCCCCGGTGAAGCCCGCCTGCCGCGGCGGAGGTCCTCGAGGAGCCGGGCCTCAAGATAGCCGGGATCATCGGGCCGTGTGCGATTCGCCAGCCGGGTGCCGCCCGTGCAGCCCGTCGCGTGCGAAGAGAAACGCGCCCGGCAGGTTGCCGACGATTCCCAGGGCAATGAAAAGGACCGAGAGAGCAAACGCAGCGGGCTCCTCGATTCCTGCGCGGCCGAAGAACCAGACGAAGGCCCACTGGCTCGTTCCGAGGCCCAGAACCGTGACCGGGAGCAGCATGACGAGCAGGATCAGCGGAATGAACGCGAAGTAGACGTACGCGGGAGCTGTGATGCCGAGCGAGATGCCGAGCAACCACGCCTGCACCACCCGCAGCGCCTGGACCGCAAGCGACGCGCAGAGGACGGCTGCGAGCTCACAGCGCGCGCGACCGTACTTCTGGACGGCTCCAATCAGGTTGGCTGCAGCACGCTGCGTAGCCCGACCGGGAAGCCTGGCGGCGAGCACGACTGCCGGCTGTGCGGCAGCAGGCAGGAAGACGAAAACTGCCGTGACGACTGTCGCTGCCGTGCCGGCGGCCAGGGCGGCCAGCACTAGAGGCTCTCGCGCCACATCGCGCGCGAGGACTAGGCCAACGACTGCAAGCGCAACAACCGACAGCACCCCGAGCATCCGGTCCATGAAGATCGACGCCACAGCCGAAGAGCCGGCAACCTTGTGCCTGATCAGGCCGAACGCCCGCACGGCATCGCCTCCCAGGCTCACAGGTCCGAGAAAAGTCCCCACGAACGTGCTCACGAAGAATACGTGCATGATCGCGCCGAGAGAAGGGCGCGGCGAGTCCGCGACAGGCGCGATCAGGACCAGCCACCGCCACGCCATCAGCGTTCGGTCCACCAGCACGAGCATCACCGAGAGGCAGACAAAGAGCACGTCGGCGCCAAAGGTGACCTCGAGCACGCGGCCGGGGTTGCTCCGCCACAGCACGACTGCCGTCAGCAGGACGGCCACAAGCACCCGGAGGATCGAACCGGTCTGTTGGCGCTTCACCGCTTTGGGAGCGTCTGAGCGTGCCGCTCCGGGTCGCGCTTGACCCGGTAGGCGCGGATGAGGAACTTCACGTAGGGCACTACCTGTTTCATGGCGCCCACGTTCACCTGGCATGGGCTGAGGCAGTTCCGGCAGATCGTTTCTTCGAAGGTGGCGCGGTAGGAGAGATTCTCCGCCTTGAAGTACACCGAGGCTGCGTCCTCGGCGGCCAGGTTGCCGATGGCTCGCGAGTTCTCACAATAAAAGAGCGTGCCGTCGGGGTTGAGCAGAAGGCCCTGCGTGCGGAACGGGCAGGGCATCGTCCGGATGTACCCGTTCGCGATCATGTCCGCATAGTGCAGGTACATGAACGTCTGCCCGCTGAGGATCGATTCCTCGCTGACTCTCTCGAGGAAGAAGCGCCGCATGAAGGCCTCTTCCTCGCGCTGCAGGGCGATTTCCTTCTCGAGCGACGCGTTGCCGAGCATCGCGTCGGTGAACCGCAGCATGTTGAAGACGATATCGAGATCCCGCTCGCGCGCCCACGACAGGATGTTGGCGGCGTCCCCCATGTTGCTGCCGAATATCGTGGCCGCAAGGCCAAACTGGAAGTGCGGGTTGCTGGACGCCAGCACCTGCATCGCGTCGATCGTCTCGCCGGCCTTGTCGAAGCCGTGCCTGACCTGCCGCACCCTGTCGTGGACCTCGCCGATCCCGTCGAGCGACACTCGGGCGCTGATGAGAAGCCCCCTGTCGCGGCAGAACTCGACGATCCGCGTGAGCTGCGGGACTGCGCGCTTCGGTGTGAGGCCGGTTGTGTTTATACCGAGTTTGCGCAGCCGCGGCAGCCGCCTGGCGAGAAGCTCGACCGTCTCGGGCAGGTCGTTGCGGGTCGTCGGTTCGCCGCCGGAGATATTCAGGTTCTCGACCGCGTGCCAGAACTCGTGGTTCATGACGCGGTCCAGCTGCTCGAGCGTCAAGTCCGACTTCCTGTCACCCCGCTTCCAGTTGTTGCACATCTGGCAACGTGCGTCGCAGACGAACGTGCAGTTGTACACGAGCACGGTAGGCCGAACCGGCCGTCCGACTGCCATCACGGCCGTGTTGGCAAGGTCGCGAGGAAGCCCGGCGGCGGCTCGTGCGATGTATCTGAGGCTGAAGGTCTTCGGCATCTGGTGGGAGGCCACGGGCAAGTCAATCGTACTTTGATGTTCCGCGCCTGGTCAATCCGGGTCGATGCGGACTCGAAGAAGAGCCGGCGGGTCCAAGCGCCGATCCCGGTGGGACAGCCACGAGGTGGACAGCGCGACGGGAACCTGAGGGGTCGGCTGTGCCCAGGTTCCCGCAACGTTTCCCGACCCCGCAGCTAACCCCGCAGGGAACCGACCCCGCGAGCAATTCACCAAGAACGGGTACTCACTTGCACGACGGCGCCGGGAAGGGGTCCCACCCCGGCGGACCTTCCACGACAACCCAATGCAGCTGGAGCTGACGGCTCGTGTTGTCGTAGTCCGACGCGATGTCCACCACCTCGATGTGGCCGCCGGTTCTCCATGCGATGGCGTCGATGCTCCGCGGCCCGACGCCGCGCTTCAGGTTCCAGGCGAGGTCCATCCCGCCGCATATCCCGGTTTCGATGATCCTGTCGCGCAGGAACTCCATGTTGGAGACCCGTTGCGCGGAGCTGACACCCGCAGCGAGGTAGGAGGGGTACTTGGCGGCGACGTACGCCACCACATCAGGGCCATTGCTCGGGTAGCCGCCCGGCGGCGGCCCGGGCGACGGGCCGGGAGACGGAGGAGGCGTTGGAGGTATCGGCGGCGCAAGAGGTGTCCTGAAGCTGTAGACCGACGACCAGGCGCCCTGCGTCTCGTCGTCGAAGGCTTTCACGCGCCAGTAGTAAAGCGTGTCGTAAGCGAGATCCTGCCCAAGGGTGAACCCGGTCTCGCCGACCTGCTCGGGCACCGTGATCACCGCGACGAACGACGCCATGGCCTGACTCGTCGAGATTTCGAAGCGGTAGGTGAGAGCGGCGACCGGGCCGGAGCGATTGGCGTTCCTGACCCGGAAGACGGGACGAAGGCTTCCAACCGTGCCGCCGGTGGGCTGGAGAACAACCGGCGCGTCTATGATGCGCGGGGTGAAGACGCGGAAGTGCACCGCCGCGGCAAACGGGCCGGTGTTGGCGCCGTCGAGCGCCTGCGCGCGCCAGTAGTAGGTGCGTTCGGCAGCAAGCGGATCGGGCAGCTTCAGGCTGGTCCTCCCGTCTCCCGGCTCGATGCCGTCGCGCCGGAATACAACCGACGTGAAGCCGGCGTCGGCTGCGACCTCGAAGACGTACTTCAGTGGCCGCTGGCCGGTGGTCGTCGCGTTCTCGACCGTCAAGGTCAATGGCTGGAGGCCAGTGTCGATCTCCGCACCCGCCGGCGGGGTCAGGAGCTTGGGCGCCGTTATGTTGACGCCCGGTATCGGTCCAGCAACTGAAGGACTCAGAGGATTCGAGCTCTTGGAAGTCTGACAGGCGGCGAGGAGGGCAATGAATCCCAGAGCAGCTGGAATCCGGAGGGACCTGGTACCTGGCATGCTACACCTCAGCTGCTGCGCCCGCGGCGCAATGACACATTGTCGTATCGGACCATGCCTGCCCGGACTTCAGTGGCGGCGGGACCGCCCTTTCGTTCGGTATGACGTCCGACGTCTTGGCGCCGCTGGGGAGGCGCCTGCCAGGAGAGATTCG
Organism: Vicinamibacterales bacterium; assembly: GCA_041947015.1. Classification (GTDB taxonomy): domain Bacteria; phylum Acidobacteriota; class Vicinamibacteria; order Vicinamibacterales; family Fen-181; genus JBHGBL01. Next base: position 172,411 of record JBHGBL010000005.1, on the reverse strand, counting down.
CCGAGCCCGGAGGCGTACACCAAGGGCCCCGCCCCCGGGAAACGGCAGGAGTCCGCAGCCCTACCTGTCCAGATCCGCGGGCCGCGGTCGGTTCGAGATCCAGACGTTCTTGATCGTCAATCCCGGCACCGTGGCATCAATCGGGCCCGCACGGCCGACGGGCGCCCCGAGGTGCACTACGTGCGGGTTAGGCCGGTACGGATGGGTGCCGGTCCCGAGAGTGTACTCATAGAGCACCGGCCCGGAACGGCTCCCTTCCTTGAGTTCCAGCGACGCCATGCCGGTCTGCCACTGCGCACGCCAGAAGTACCAAAGCTCATCGCTGAAGCTGACGGCCCGCCTGGGCGAATCGTGGATTTCGTGCTCGGCACCCGCGTCTCCAGTGATGATCCTGAACACCACCGCTCCGGGGGTCACGTAGCTGCTCCCACGCTTCTCCACAGTAAACCGGTAGTCGTTCGAGGTGATGTCGCCATCGCCCTCCTGCATGCTCATGATCTTCGTCTTGTCGCCGGGCGAACCTTCGTCGAAGCCTGTGGCGAGAATCGAGAACTCGCCGGCTTCGAGCGTCTGCGGCAGCCGATAGGTGATGTGGCTGGTGTGGTCGAGGAGCTTCACCCCAACGTTCGGAATCCATTCGACCGGCCCGTGAATCTCCCCGACAGTGCGCCCGTTGGTGAGCGGGTCGAATACCTCCTGGGCGTTGATGTAACCTTCGGGCTCCTTGGGACTGCTGAACGTCATCCAGTTGGACCACGCCGTGTAGCGGCCTTCGTACTCCGCCCTGATGCGCCACCGGTAGCTCTTGTCGATCCCGAGCCTCTTGACGACGTAGCTGGTGCCCTTGACGAGAGCACCATCGAACGCCGCGCCGTTTTCCTGGACCTCGAAACGGTAGCTGAAGTCGGCGTTCACGTAGGTCCCGGTGGACGGGTCCGCCACGAGTGTGACGTCGCGCGTGTCCAACTGTCCCGACGGTGACCTGGGCACGGGGACCGAAGCCTTCAGCGTCGGGTTGTCCGCGACGACTGCGCCGGCCGCGCTCCGGCCCACACCGTCAGGGGCTGACGGACTCTTCGAACCGTCGCCGCACGCGAAGACCGCGCCTGCCGCAAAGGCTACGACCAGGGTCAACGATCCAAGTTGCCTGTAATGCACCAATCCCTCTCCACTTTGATTACGCGTTGGGCGAGAAGCGGGGCGAAGGCATGATACCCGATTATCGCAACTTGGCAAACCCCTGCGGCAAGCGCTCCTGCTGCTGCCCCGGCGTGCCTGCTTGCGCCACCCCGGCGCCCTGGGGCGCGGAGATTTCGTATGCCGCCTTCAGCGAGTCGAAGAATGTCTCGGCGATGCGCCGGTAGCCTGCTTCGGTAGGGTGCAGGCCGTCGCTCCCGATGTAGCGCGCGACGTCCGAAGAGAGCGCCTGGTTGACATCCACGAGAATCGCGCCTTCGTCGAGCGCCACCGCTCTCAGGGCAAGGTTGAAGCCCGGGACCAGCCGGGCGTTGCCGCCCCTGAGCGACCCCTCGCGCTGCGGGGGCAAAGTCGCGAGAAAGACCTGCGCCCCGTGCGAGTTGGCGTAGGCGACCATGTCCTCGAGGGCGCCAACGACGCGCCCGAACTCCTCGCCGTACAGGTTGAGGTCGTTTGCGCCCTCCATCAGCAGGACGACCTCCGGCCTCTCCGCGTTCGTCGACGCGCGGAACCGACCCACGTCTTGAGTGGCGCAACTGCCAGCGATGCCCGCGTTCACGAGGGAGAAGGTCTGAGCAGTGTACCGCGCGGCGAGCATTACCCCGAGCTGCGTGGGGTAGGACTGCGGCGTCGGCTCGAGAAGGAGAGTGACCGGCGCCGACACGATGCCCTCGGTCATGCTGTCGCCGAACGCCAGGAAACGCGTCCTGCCGAGCCGTGGAGGACCCATGACGGTGATCTTGAAGGCGCAGGCCGCGGTCCTTTGCAGCGCATCGGACGCGGTGCAAGTCACTGGAGTGGTCCCTACCGGGATCGTTGCACCTGGAAGGACGCTGCAGGTTACACTCACGGGCTGCTTCCCGTTCGAAACGGCGGGTTGCGGGTAGAGGGCGATCGCAGCGACACCGTCGACCGATTGGATCTGGACGTCAGAGGGGCACGAGACGACGGGGGGCGGCGAAGTGGGGTCCACCGGATTCACCGGGTGCACCGGGTTCCCGCCGCAGCGGACGACGGCGAATGCCGCCACCAATAGGCCGGCAGGCCGAATGACGAGCTTCATCGATGGACACGGCGCGCGCGGCGAACAGCGCGCGGGCACTTGAGATTAGCCTCTCGCGCCTGACCTGTCAAAGATCGACCGAAGAACGTCTGGGTGGCCCGACACGGTTCGTTCGTGTTAGCATTCTCCGCCCTGCACCGACATCACGCAGAAGTGCTTACACCCGACGGGAGAACAAGGAACTCATGACCCACAACAAGAGAGCCACGCTAATTCCCCTCTGCCTAGCGCTTGCCTTCGGCGCAAACGAAGCCTCCGCGCAGATTGCGGGGCAGGAGAACAGGGTTTTCGTGAGCGTCAATGGCGGTTACCAGGGGCAGTCGCAGGATGTAGCGCTCGGTTCGACGTTCACGATGTACGGAGAGGACGGCTCCATCGATGCGGCACAGACGATAAGGGGCGGCGCGCTTTTCGACCTCGGCGTATCGTACCGTGTCTGGCGGAATGTGACGGCGGGTGTCTCTTTCAACAGGACAGGCTCCAAGTCCGACGCCGACCTGACGGCCTCGGTGCCACACCCCCTTTTCGGGGGCGAACCCCGTTCAGCGACAGGCACCGCCCGCGGACTCCAGCACAGCGAGACCGCTGTCCACTTGCAAGTCGCCTACGTGGCTCCGCTCGCCGGCCGCATCGACGTGGCGCTCTTCGCGGGGCCATCGGTTTTCAGCGTCGGGCAGGACCTGATTGGCGACGTTGCGATCTCGGAATCGGCCGCGCCTTTCAACACGGTAAGCCTCGGCAACGTTGCAACGACCTCGGAGTCGAAGACGGGCATCGGGTTCAACGCCGGTGCCGACATCGCTTACATGGTCACGCCGCGAATCGGAGCAGGGGTCTTTTTCCGCTACGCCACGGCGTCGGTCGACATGCCGGCGACGGGCGGCAATGTGTCGCTCGATGCGGGGGGGATGCAGTTCGGCGCAGGGCTGAGGATGAGGTTCTGAACGGCAGGGGACGCAAAGCAGTATGGCGGGACTGGTTTGCTCAGTTCCCGACGAATGACTCCGTCCGTGTCCGTGATTCGGCCGGGTCGCCCCGCCGCCGCCTCCTGTCGGCGACCCGGCCGACATAGGCTGCTCCGCCGGAGATTGAGAACAGCATGACGAGCGCAGCGCCCATGAAGGAAAGCGCCAGCGCGGCCTCCAGCGACAGTCCGAGGCGGGTGAAGTAGAACGAGAAGGTCGCCTCCCGGACCCCGAAGCCGTTCACAGAGACGGGCAGCATCTGCACGACGAAGGAAACCGGCACGATCACTGCGAGGTGCCAGGGCGCGGCCGGAATGCTCATGCTACGGGCGATGGCGAGATAGAAGGCCACCAGCAGGACCTGAACGGCCACCGCGCCGGCAAAGCAGGCGATGAGCGCCCCTGGCCGCTCGCGGAAGCGCCCGAGGGCGCAGGTTATCCGCGAGATGCGCTCGCCCACCCACTCCTGGTGGAAGACGGCGAGGGGCTGAAGGAGCCTGCCGACACCTGAAGGAGCCAACACCGCAGGAGCAGACGCAGCCACGGCCAGCAGCAATCCCGCCCACAACACCGAAGGCCACACCGGCACGGCGGAAGCGCCTGCGAGCGCACTTCCGGTTGTCGCTCCAACGGCCGCGACGAGGCCAAGGCCGAGAAGACCGATGCCCCTGTCTATGAGCACGATCGTCGTGGCCAGGGTCCGCGAGCCAGCCGGGCCGGCGGTGTCGGCGATACGGACGACATCGCCGCCGATGTTGCTAGGAAGGAAGTTGTTGAAGAAGGTCGCAACGAGGAACGACGAGATCAGCCTCCGGTGCGCGACAGGCGCATTCTGTGCCTGCAGCAGAACTCCCCAACGCCAGGCGCTCACGATGATGACGAGGAAGTAGATCCCGAGGGCTGCAAAGAGCCAGGGGAGCGAGGCCGTGCGGGCCGACGCCCAGAGTCTGCCCACGTCCACGCGCGACAAGAGCCACGTCAGCAACGCTGTGCTGACGGCCAGCTTCAAGAACAGAACAGCGCCCGACCGCGCGAAGCTCCCGCGTCCCGGCTCCTCCATGCTGTCGATGCTCATGGCTCCCGAAGAAGAAAGACCGGTCGAAAGCCTATCATGCACTTTGCAGGCATGTCCACGTGCCCGCCCGGCCGCAGCGTTTCTGGCGCGGCCCAGCGTCATGGTAGCGGACAGGCGATGATACAATTGCGCGAATCGGTCCCCGGCTCGACTGCCTTCAACGACTATCCTCCGGGTATCGCCACCAATCGATGCGGATCCTGATGATCGCTCCGCAGCCATTCTTCGAACCGAGGGGCACCCCTTTCAGCGAATACCACCGCATAAGGGCGCTCGTGGATCTCGGCCACAGCGTCGACCTCGTCACCTACCCCTTCGGGAAGGACGTCGAGCTTCGCGGGCTGCGCGTGTTCCGCTCGCTGCGCCCGCCGTTCGTGCGCGGCGTCAGGGTGGGCCCATCCCTCGCCAAGGTGGCGCTCGACATCGGCATAGCCGCGTCGGCGCTCCGCGTGGCGCTCCGGGGAGGCTACGACGCGGTGCACTCGCACGAGGAGGGCGCCGCGATCGGTGTGCTGCTGGCGAGGCTCCTGCGCGTGCCGCACGTCTACGACATGCACTCGAGCCTGCCGCAGCAGCTTGCCAATTTCAAGTACTCCCGCTCGCGGGCGGCGCGCGCGCTTCTCAGCTGGGTCGAACGGCTCGCGATCCGGGGATCCCGAGTTGTCATCGTGATATGCCCGCAGCTCGAGGCGGAGGTTCGCCGGGTCGATGCGGGCACGCAGGTTGTGCTCATCGAGAACGCCCCCGGCTCTGGCGACCCGCCCAGAGAGGGGGCCGGCAGCAGCGTTCGAGCTGCGCTCGGGATACCAGCCGCCGCGCCGCTCGTGCTCTACACCGGCACGCTGGAGGCGTACCAAGGGCTCGACCTGCTGTTCGAAGCGGCAGCAAGAGTGATTTCGGCACGCCCAGAGACCAGGTTCGTGCTGGTCGGTGGAAGGAGTGATCTGCTGGAGGCGGCGCGTCGGCAGGCGGAAGGCGCCGGCCTCGGAGCGGCCGCCGTCTTCACCGGCGAGCGCCCGTCGGAGGAAATCCCTGCGTTCCTCGACGCAGCTGACGTGCTCGTCTCGCCGAGGAGCGCCGGCACCAACACGCCGCTCAAGATCTATCAGTACCTGCGGTCCGGGAAGCCGATCGTGGCAACGCGCCTTCTCACGCACACCCAGGTGCTGGACGATTCCGTCGCAGTGCTCGTCGAGCCGACGGCCGCGGGCGTCGCGGAAGGCATACTGGCAATCCTCGCCGACCGCGCCAAGGCGCAGCGGCTTGGCGGGGAGGCGCGCCGACTGGCTGCGGCGAAGTACAGCTACGAGGCCTACTTGGAGCGGACCCGGCAAGCCTACGACAAACTCGCGCCGGCTGCGCCGGCACCGGCCTCGGCACCGGAGGGCGTGCCGTGAGGCGGCACTACAGCTACAGCATTTACGCAGATCCCGAAACTGCCGCCAGGTTCGACGAGCGGCGTTTCGGCGGCCCGATCGGCTCGCTCCTCGCCGAAACGCAGGAACGGGTCCTGATGGAGTTCCTGGAGCCGTTCCGGACGGGGCGGCTGCTCGACGTCGGCACCGGTACGGGCCGGGCCGCCATTGCGCTCGCGCGGAGCGGCGCCGATGTAGTCGCAATCGACTACTCCGCCACAATGCTGGGCGTGGCGCGCGAACGAGCCGCCAGGGAGGGTGTTCGAGCTTCCTTCATGATTGGCGACGCTCATGCTCTCGCATTTCCCGACCGGGCCTTCGACGCTGCCATCTCTCTCCGGGTGTTGATGCACGCGCCGGACTGGCGCCGATGCCTTGCAGAGCTTTGTCGCGTCTCGGCGAAGAGCGTGATCTTCGACTACCCGGCATGTTTGAGCGTCGCCGCCCTGCAGGCAGCCTACCGGCGGGCGGCCGCGCACGCGGGACGCCGGGTAGAGGCCTACAGGGTCCTCACGGACCGCAGCGTGGACCGCGCGCTGGCAGACAACGGCTTCGTTCGCCGGCGGGCGCACCGGCAGTTCGTGCTTCCGGTCGCAGCGCACAAGGCGCTCGGTTCTCCAGCTTTCAGCACCAGGCTCGAGGCTGCGCTGGCCCGTGCCGGCCTGCTCGCGCTCTTCGGGTCGCCAGTGACGGTAGCAGCCGAACGATGCAGGTACTAGTCACCGGCGCCACCGGCTTCACGGGAGGCCGCCTCGCACGGGAGCTGGCACGCCGGGGAAACAAGGTGCGCGCGCTCGTCCGCCGCCCCCTGCGGGCGGCAGATCTCGAGGCCGGCATCGAACCGTGCCAGGGCGATCTCAAGGACAGGCGTTCGCTCGCTCGAGCGGTCGCCGGTGTCGACATCGTCTACAACATCGCCGCGCTCTACCGCCAGGCCGGGCTGCCAGCGAGCGAGTATCGGGCAGTCAACGCGGAAGCCGTCGGCACCTTGATCGACGAGGCGGCCCGCGGCGGGGCGAGGCGCGTGGTCCACTGCAGCACTGTCGGTGTTCACGGGGACGTCGAGAACCCGCCCGCCGGAGAAGACGCGCCGCTGCGTCCCGGCGACATCTATCAGATGACCAAGCTCGAGGGCGAGCGGATCGCCCGCGAGGCTGCCCATCGCCACGGCCTGGAGCTCGTCGTCGCGCGGCCAAGCGGCATCTACGGCCCGGGCGACAGGCGGCTTCTGAAGCTGTTCCGGGGCGTTGCGAGGCGGCGTTTCGTCGTTCTCGGGACGGGCGAGATCTTCTACCACCTCACTTACATCGACGATCTGGTCGACGGCCTGGCGCTGTGCGGCGAGTGCCCGGCCGCTGCAGGCCGTACGTACATTCTCGCCGGAGGCGAGGTGACGACCCTCAACGAGCTGGTCCGTCGGATCGCGAGCGCTGCCGGCGTCAAGCCACCTCGTGTCAGGCTGCCCGCGTGGCCCGCGTGGCTTGCCGGAGCCGTCGTCGAGGGCGTCTCCGCGCCCCTCGGTCTGGAGCCGCCGCTCTATCGCCGGCGTGTGGACTTCTTCACCAAGAGCCGGGCCTTCGACATCTCCCGTGCCCGCAGCGAGTTGGGGTATGCTCCCCGCGTGGGGCTGGACGAGGGGATACAGCGGACTCTCGCGTGGTACAGGGAGAACGGATGGCTCTGACGGGACACGACTGAGCGCCCCCGGGCGCCGGTCATGGCCTGGAAGCGGAAGCACGGGAAGAGGGGGCAGAGAGGCGAAGTGGCGGCAAGGGACATACCGAAGGCCCAGCAGCAGCTGTTCGACGAGAAGTCGTCGCCGCGTCAGAAGTACGCCGCGCTGGTCGTCGGACGCACAGGGCTCGGCGCGCTCCTCGCCCACGAGTTCGTGGCCCTGGTCGCGCAGAACCGGGCCGGGGCGCTTGGCCTCGCGTTGCGAAAAGCACTCTACCCTTGGATTCTCGGCCGATGCGGCAAGAACGTCGTCTTCGGCCAGAACGTGGTGCTCCGCCACCCGCACAAGGTCCGCATCGCCGACAACGTCGTCATCGACGACTGCTGCCTGCTCGACGCCAAGGGCGACGCGAACGAAGGCATCACGATAGGCAGCGGCGTTTTCATCGGGCGCAACACGATCCTGTCGTGCAAGAACGGGGACATCGAAATTGGCGACGGTGCGAATATCGGCTTCAACTGCGAGGTCTTCTCCGCGGGCAGAGTGGTGGTCGGCGCGAAGACACTCATTGCCGCCTACTCGTACATCGTCGGCGGCGATCACGAGTTCGGTGACCCCACGAAGCCGATCCACGAGCAGGGGCGAGTGTCGCGCGGGGTTCAGATCGGCGAAGGCGCATGGATTGGCGCCGGCGTGACGGTCCTCGACGGGGCGAGGGTTGGCGCTCACGCCATCATCGGGGCCGGGACGGTCGTTCGTGGCGACGTTCCCGACCACGCCGTGGTGGCGGCCCTCAGGTCGAAGATCATCGGGTCGCGTGCGGCAAGCGGGTAGCGGGGCCGGATTCCCAGATGACCGACAGGCTCAACGTGCTTCACGTGTGCGATCACCTCGGGTGGGAGGGTTCGCGCATGCACGGCGTCAAGCGGCTCTTCTCATGGATGCTGCCGCGTTTCGATCCGCGCCGCTTCTCTGTTTCACTGGTGAGCCTGCGCAGAAAAGACCTGTCCGAGGAAACCCTGGACTCGCTCGGCGTGGACATCACATACCTGCACAAGTCGAAGTTCGACCCCTCCACGCTCGCGGCGCTGCTCCGAATCGTCGACAGGAAGCAGGTTCACATCCTGCACATGCACGGATACGGAGCAACCACGTTCGGGAGGATGGCTGCCGCCCTCCGGCGCCTCCCGGCGGTCCTGCACGAGCACGCGAACCTGACCGACACACCATGGTTCCAGAAGGTGGCCGATCGGGTCCTCGAACCGTTTACCGACATCGCTCTCGCCGTCTCGAAGAGCACCGCGGAGTTCGTCGTCAAGGCGAGGAAGGTGAGGCCCGAGAAGGTCCGCGTCGTCTACCTGGGCGCGCCGGTCGCAGAGTTCGCTCCCCTAGCGGACCGAGCCGAAGTCGAATCGACCCGCCGCGAGCTCGGCATCGCCCCGGGCGATTTCGCCGTTGGAACCGTGACGCGGCTGCACGACTCGAAGGGCAACGAGTACCTCGTGGACGCCGCCCGTATCGTGATCGACCAGCGGCCGAACGCCCGCTTTGTCCTTGTGGGCGAGGGCCCGCTCAGGGCGGACCTCGAGACACGCGCTGCCCGCCTGGGCCTTGGGGACCGCTTCGTGTTCGCCGGTTTCGTCCGCGACGTCCGGCGGGTGCTGTCCGCTTTCGACCTGAGCGTGTTCCCGTCGCTCTGGGAGGGAACGCCTCTCACTGCTTTCGAGGCGCTTGCGGCAGCGCGGCCGATCGTGGCAACGGACGCCGACGGGCTGGCCGACATACTCGAGGACGGCAAGAACGCGTTCATCGTGCCAAGGCGTGATGCCGCGGCGCTCGCCGCGAAGATAGTGAGAGCAATGGACCAGCCCGAAGAGAGGGCGCGGCTCTCGGCCGCCGCCGCGACGACCGCGGAGAGCTATGACATCGACGTCTTCGTGCGAAGGATGGAGAAACTGTACACGATTCTCCATGAGGTATCGCGGCCGACCAGGCGGAAAGGCGTGTTGAAGGTGGACCTGTCGTTCTTGGAAAGTTCATTGGAGAGGGAATAGGCTACAGGCTGCAGGGACGCGCAATCCCTCCGGCACTGCGGCACGCGAAGCACAAGATGGCTGTCATGTCGGACTCTCCGGCCGGAACAGTTGTTTCGGGTTCACGCGCCATGGATGCACGGCCTGGCCTCCTTACCTCTGCGCTGGTCTTCTGCCTCCTCGGCGGGCTCGCCCTTTCGGTGAACTACCCACGCGCGGCTGGCGGCTTCATCAGCGACGAGGCAACCTACTACGTGATGGCGCACAGCCTCGCGGAGGATGGCGACCTCACGTACCGCCGGGAGGACCTCGCGCGTGTATGGCGCGAGTTCTCGAGCGGCCCCACAGGCATCTTCCTCAAAAGGGGCAACACGGTGGATCTGGAAGTGAACGGCGCCCCTCCGTTCGTGCACCTCCGTCAGGCGCCCGATCCCGACAAGACGCGCCTCTACTTCGGGAAGTCGTTTGCCTACCCGCTGCTCGCTGCGCCCTGGGTGGCTGCCCTCGGCAGCAACGGATTCCTGTTCTTCCACGCCTTTCTTCTGGCGCTGGTCGTGCTGGCAGGCTATCTGTTCGTCCATGCCCGCTCGAGCGCGGTCGTCGCGCTGCTCCTCTCGACTTCGTTCGTGTTCGCCTCGGTCGCCTCGGCCTACCTGGTGTGGACCACGCCCGAGGTCTTCAACTTCGCAGCGGTTTTCCTTGCCTTCTTCTGCTGGCTCTTCCGCGAAGTTGCCGAAAGACAGTCTGCTCCGCGCTGGACAGGTTGGCTGTTCGGCCCCCGGGCGGACGTGGCCGCGGCCCTGCTCCTGGCGCTGGCAGCGTTCTCGAAGCCGCCGAACGCGCTTCTTTTCGGGCCGATTCTCTTCTGGCTGATCTACAGGCGCCGATGGAGGGCTGCCTTCCTGTCCACAGCGGTCGTAGGCGCGCTCATCGTCGGCCTCTTCGCCGCCAACGTCGCCATAACCGGCGACTGGAACTTCCAGGGCGGCGAGCGGCGAACCTTCTACACCGCGTTCCCGTACCTGCCTGGCGGCGCGGACTTCGACGTCGGAATGGACCGGGCAACCAACCGCGTGATGACCGAGGTCATCTTCGATCCCGACGTTTTCTGGACGGTGTTCCTCCACAACCTGGGCTACTTCTTCGTGGGCCGCCACTCGGGTCTCGTTCCGTACTTCTTTCCGGCGGTGTACGCCCTGCTGGCATTCGCCTTCGCTAGGCGCGGCGACCGCCGTCTCTGGCAGTGCCTCGTTCTCGCGGTGTCCCTGCTCGAGATTGTCGTGCTGATCGTCTGGATACCCTACGACTACTTCGGGGGGGGCGGTGTCCTCGGCAACCGGTACTTCATGAACTGGTACGGCGCTTTCTTCTTCCTGCTGCCGCCGGTACGGTCCGTGGCAGCGGCGGCCGTCCCCTGGGTCGTCGGGGCCTTTTTCACCGCGGAAATCACGTTGAACCCTTTCTACTCGGCCTTCAACCCGGCCGAGCACGCTGCCGACGGTCCGTTTCGCCTGCTGCCCGTCGAGTTGACGCTCATCAACAACCTGCCGGTCACGACGAACGAGAACCGGGTCCGCGTGCCATTTGGAAAGGAACACCCGTTCCAGGTCTACTTCCTGGACTCGAACGCGTTTCAGCCGGAAGAGGGCAGCTTCTGGGTGCGGGGAGAGTCGACGGCCGAGTGCCTCGTCCGGAGCGCCCCGGGCCTCCACCGCCTCACCCTCACCTTGCTGAACGGCGACCTGCCGAACCGTGTGACGGTGAAGGCTGGCGGCCACACGCGCTCCATCGAGATGGAACCGCGCGGCGTGACGTACCTGAGCGTTCCCCTCGACGATGGGTTCCCTTACCAGGGCACACGTGTATGGACGCTCTCGGTCACCAGCCGGTCCGGATTCGTGCCGATGTTCACCAGGGGAGGCGTAGACTTCCGCTACCTCGGTGTCCGTGTCATGCCCGAGATGCACCCGGATCAGCCGTGAGCCGCGTCGCAGTAGTCACGTCGAGCCCGCCGTTCTCGGAGGGAGGCCACCTGGTCATAGCGCGCTCCCTCGTACACGCGCTCAGAGAGTCGGGACACGAGGCCGATCTCATGGTGACGCCGTCGCACAGGTTCGGGCGACAGGCCTCGAGCTACATCGCGACCTGGTTCACCGACGTCACCTTTGCCGAGGATGGCGGACCGGTGGATCGGGTTATCAGTCTGCGTTACCCGAGCTACGCCGTGCGCCACCCCGCGCACGTCTCCTGGCTCAATCACCGGATGCGCGAGTACTACGATCTTTGGGACGGATTCTCGGCATCTCTTCGACGGGGTCAGCGGATGAAGGAACGAGTACGACGGTACGCCATCCGTGCAACCGACCGTTACCTCCTGACGCGAAACGTGAGGAAGGTGTTCGCGCAGTCCAACGCGATAAAGGCGCGGCTGGCTCGCTTCGGCGGGATCCCGTCCGAGGTCCTCCACCCGCCGGCGCCGCAGCGGCGCTATCGCTGCGACGGGTACGGAGATTTCATCTTCGCGGTGTCCCGCCTCACGCCGCTCAAGCGACTCGATCTCTTGGTGGAGGCCCTGGCGCTCCCGGAGTGCCGGGGCGTCAAGTGCGTCATCGGCGGCGACGGCAGCGAACGCGGCCGGCTGGAGGACCTGATTGCCCGACGCGGCCTCGGCTCCCGCGTCGAGCTGGCCGGGCCGCTCGATTGTACCGCGCTGGTAGCCCACCTCGCGGCCTGCCGCGCCGTCTGCTTTCCCACGCGCGCTGAAGACTACGGGCTCGTAACCATCGAAGCCTTCGAATCGGCGAAGGCTGTGATCACCTGCGCGGACAGCGGGGGGCCGGCCGAACTCGTCGTCGACGGCCAGAACGGGTACGTCGTTCCACCCACCCCTGAGGCGCTGGCGTCTGCCATCCGGCGCGTGATGGACGACCAGCCACTCGCCGAACGCATGGGCGAGGCTGCCAAGGCCCGGGCCGCTGCAATGACGTGGCCCGCCGTAGTAGAGCGGCTGCTGCTCGCGGTGTGATCGTGGTCTGCACCCACCCGCGCGCGATCGGCTCGTACGCCTTCACGGACGGCATCCGCAGCCGGTAACCGTAGCCCGAAATGTACCGAACCGACCTCGAGGCGCAGCTGGCGAAGAAGACGACGAGGGCGATCGTCGATCATGGCCTGATCGAGGAAGGCGATCGCGTGATGGTCGGCCTGTCGGGCGGAAAGGACAGCTGGTCGCTCCTGCAGATCCTGCACGTCCTTCGCAGACGGGCGCCAATCGACTTCGACATCTTCGCCGTGACCGTTGACGCGGGCTTCCAGGGATTCGACCATCAGGCAATCGCCCGAGCGTGCGCCGAGCGCGGCTGGCGCTGCCGTGTGGAGACGACGCGCATCTCTGCGGTGATGAACGACCTGCTCGAACCGGGCGACACGCCGTGCTCGCTCTGCGCCCGGCTGCGCAGGGGAGCGCTGTACCGCCTTGCCACCGAGGAGGGCGCCACCAAGATCGCGCTCGGCCACCACGCGGACGATGTGATCGAGACGCTGTTGATGAACCTGTTTTTCGGGGGCTCGCTGAAGGCGATGCCCGCGAGGCTGCTCTCGGACGACGGCGCACACGTTGTCGTGCGTCCGCTCGTGTACGTCTTCGAGCAGGAAACCGCAGCCTACGCCGAGCAGATGAGGCTGCCGATCCAGGCCTCGTGCTGCACCTCCTGCCGCGATATGGCAGTCGAACGCAGGCGGACGAAGCAGCTGGTTGCCGATCTCGAGATGGAGCGCCCCGGCATTCGCAGGTCGATGCTGACGGCGGTCAGCAACGTCGTGCCCTCGCATCTGCTCGACAGGAGCCTCCGACGGATCGGGACCGAGTGACGCCGACATCCACACGTCCATGAGAGCAGTCATTCAACGTGTATCGACCGCCAGGGTTACCGTCGACGGAAACACAGTCGGCGAGATCGGCAACGGCCTGCTGGTCCTCCTGGGCGTGACGCACGCGGACGGCCCGGATGACGCGCGCTACATCGCCGGCAAGGTTGCCGGCATGCGCATCTTCGAGGACGACGCGGGAAAGATGAACCGGTCCGTGAGCGAGGCGGGTGGTGCGATCCTCGTCGTCTCGCAGTTCACGCTCTACGGTGATTGCCGGAAGGGCAGGCGGCCGTCGTTCGATGCCGCCGCCCCGCCGCTCGCAGCGAGACAGCTCTATGACGAAGTGGTCCGAGAGCTACGCCGAACGGGGCTCGTCGTCCAGACAGGAACGTTCCAGGCTAGGATGAAGGTGGAGCTCGCCAACGACGGCCCGGTGACCTTCCTTCTCTCGAGCGAGAAGTCGTTCTGATGGGAGACACCGTCGAGGCCGACCGGAGCGGCGGGGAGGAAACGCTCGGCGTGCCCCGGCTATGGCTGCTGGGCGTGGCGGTGGTCGGGGAATCCGCACTCGCCGCCGCAGGCTACGGCATCGCCTGGCTGTCGGGCGGCCGGGCCCGCATTTGCTGGGCCTTGTCGGTCGCGAGCGTTGCTCACGGGGCAGCGACGGCCCTCGCATTCACCGCGCTGCTGTTCCTGACCTTGCGAAAGTCGCCCGACGCGTGGCCGTTCGACCGCTTCAAGCGACTGTCGCGCGACGTTCTCCGCCCGCTCTTCGCGCATGCGCGCCCAGTCGACCTCGCCATCATCAGCCTCGCGGCAGGGTTCGGGGAAGAGGTCCTTTTCCGGGGCGCGCTTCAACCCGTCGTGGGGCTCGTGCCGGCGTCGCTCGCCTTCGGGTTGTGCCACCTCGCGGGCCGCGACACGACGCCTCTGGCGATGTGGGCGGCCTTCGCCGGCATCGTACTGGGCGTTCTCAAGGACGCGACCGGCGGTCTGGCTGCGCCTGTCGCGGCTCACGCGGCGTACGACATGCTCGTGCTGGCGCTGATCAGGTCGCCTCGGCTATTTCGCCCGGCTCGGCCCGGCGAAGAAAGGTTGAATCCATGAGGGCACTTTTCGAGCCGCTGCCTGTCATCCTGTTGGTCGTCGCCGGACTGGTGGTGACGCAAGCCGATGGGCTGGCGCAGCAGCGTCCGCTGACGACGCAGGATCCTGAACCGATCGGTGCCGGCCGCGTCCTGGTAGAGGGCGGTTTCGATTACGGTACCGACGTCTTCTTCCCGGCTTCCGGGCTCACCGGCGACCTGCTCCGCGCGCCGCTCATCGGTGTCAACGTCGGAATCAGCTCGATCGCCGATCTGCAGCTCAGCGGCGGGTTGTTCAACCGTTTGGCGGTGGACAGGGCTGAAGCGGCGCCCCTTTCAGGGATGCTCGACCCGCTCGACGGCACGACGAGCGACGTCGAGGACATTGTCCTTGCAACAAAGGTGCTGCTGATTTCGGAGACCGACGCGCGGCCAGCCTTCGCCGTCCACTTCGCCACGCGCCTCCCGAATGCAAGCAACGAAAGCGGTCTCGGTCTCGATACAATCGACTTCATTGTCACTGCCGCCGGCGCGAAGACGGTGACGATGTCGACGAGAATAGCCGCGAACCTGGGCCTCGGCGTCCTCGGCAACCCGCTGCGCGGCGACAGCCAGAACGACGTCCTCGTAGGCGCTGTGTCGGTTGCACGGACGGTGTCCGACGCTGTGGAGGTCGTTGGAGAAGTCAGTGGACGGATCAACACGAGCTCGTCGCCCCCACCGGGCACCGAGAACCGCGGCCTGCTCAAGGCAGGCACGCGGTTCAAGCTGGGTGCCGGAAGGCTCGATGCGGCGATCCTCGTCGGCCTTACCGCGCGCGACCCGTCCATCGGGGTCGCCGCAGGCTACACGCGCGTGTTCGACGCATTCACGATACGGTGAACCCCAGCGACCGCGCGCCGCGCTCAGGGCGGTGCCCACCGGGAGTTCCTGCGGCTGTGGGTCCTTTGTCGTAAGGCCAGTGAACGCGTTCCAGAGCTACATTGCAGCCATTCGACCGGCACCCTGCCTGGGGCGCGCGCCGAGAGAGCCGTCGTGCCCTGGCCCGGCTTCATCCGTCGTGACCACGGCCCTGCTTCATCCGGGCACAATCCCGTAGAAGCCGTCCACAGCGGCGACTTCTTCCTCCACACGCGCTCGACTCCAACCGCATTCACGCGCCATCACCGCTGCAGCGCGCTTCACGGCGCCGGCGCCAGGGTGCCCGAGCAGGCCGAGGGGCGTGCGGCGAACGACGATGTCAGCCAGGCGACACGCCATCTCGCGGCGAACAGCGTGGATTACCTCGGCGGCGATTACGGGTGAGAACGGGTCCAGTCTGTCCCTTGCTTCCACGTGATCGTCGGCTGCGTGCAGCACCAGCCTGGCGTCCGTCCCGTAGGTCTCGACGAGGTGGCGCGCTACGTCCTCCGGGAGGCCTGGTTCGGTCTCCAGAAGGGCTGTCGCTACGCGGTTCACGTCGTCTGTGGCGCCTGGGAGCCGAGTGGCTGCGGTGGTACTGCGAGCGGACGGGGACCCGAGCTTGGCAGCGACGAGGTCGACCGCGCGTTCTGCCACGCCGCGCGCCGTCGTGTACTTCACTCCCACGACCGTGATGGCTCCCTCGATTCCCTGCGTGGCGTGATCGCGGAAGATCGTGCGCGCCGCCAACTCGAAACTGCCGTCCCTACCGCGCGCGGCAGGGACGAGCCCACGGTGTACGAGCCGGACCTCGTCCCGCTGCAGGCGGAGTGCCGGGAACGCCTCGTTGGCCTCTTGAAGGAAGCCGGCCAGTTCGGTTTCGCTCACTGTCGGGCGGCCGCTGCCTGGCTCAACCAAGTGGCGCGAGTGCGACGTGCCGACCAGCGCCCGGCCGCGCCACGGAACGAGGAACAGCAGGCGGCCATCGAGCGTGGGTGAACCGATCGCCGGCTCTTCCGCCGGCCGGGACGTCACCAAGTTCATTGCCTTGATGAGCGGGACTCCGAATCGGACGCCGAAGGCGGCCGTCATGCGGCTTGCCGACGCCCCTGCGGTATTGAGCGTGACCCGCGCACGAACGCGAAACTCGTCCCCTGAGAGGCGGTCCCTCACGGTTGCACCGGTAACGCGCCGGCCTTCCCGAGTCGCCCCGGTCGCCTCGACGTAGTTGGCGAGGACTGCGCCGGAGGCGGCGGCGCCAAGTGCGAAAGAGAGCGTGAGCCGCTCGGAGTTCCAGGTTTGGTAGTCGTTCCACACGGCAGCGCCGGAAACGCCTGGCGGGGTCATCTCGATGAAGCGCCGCGGGCAACGTGAAAGCGGCAGCACGCGCCCTCGCGGCAGTCGCAGGTGGGGAGGCACGCCAGCGTTCCTGCGGCATCCGATCGCCGCATCCAGCGCGAATGCCGCCGCCATCGCGGCCCTGCTCCGCGTGGCAACGCCCCTGGTCGCCATGATGAACGGGAGCGGCGCCAGCAGGTGCGGCGCCATTCGGGCCAGCGCCCGGCGCTCCCTGATCGACTGGAGTACCCGTTTCAGGTCGCCATGCTGGAGATAGCGCAGCCCGCCGTGTATCGTCTTCAGGTGGTTGAAGGAGGCGCCGGCGCCGAAATCTTCGCGCTCGACGAGCGCCACTTCAAACCCGCGCAGCGCCGCGTCGTAGGCTGCGGCGAGGCCATAGATGCCTCCCCCCACGACGAGGAGGTCGAAAGCCCGGGAAGAGAGGAGAGAGAGGTCGCGGGTCATTGGGCGATCGGTTCAATGCAGCCTTTGCCTCGACGTTCCGCCGCAGGCCCCGGCGCGCTGGCGACGAGCACGCGCCCGCGCCGCCGTCGATTGCCGCTCGGCGACCGCCTATTCTATAGTATCGGCCGTGCCGATACGGGATGCTCCGCCTGCCTCGATTGACGAGGTCAGGCGCTACTGGGACAGCCACATCCACGACCTGGAAGTCAGCGCTCATGCACCGGGCTCGCCAGGCTTCTTCAGTGACCTCGACCAGTATCACTTCGAAAAGCTGCACCACCTGCTGCGCCTCGTCGATTTCGAGGGCTGGCGCGGGCGGCAGGTCCTCGAGGTGGGATGCGGCGCAGGTGTGGACCTGATGCGGTTCGCCCGCGGAGGCGCCCGCGTCACAGGTCTCGATCTCGCGCCTTCGTCCATAGCGCTCGCTTCGCGGTACTTCGAGATTAACGAGATGGACGCGCGGCTCGTCGTAGGCGACGGCGAGCGGCTGCCCTTCCGTTCCGATCTGTTCGATCTGGTCTACGCCCACGGCGTGGCTCAGTACACCCCTGCTGACCGGCATCTGGTGCTGGAGGCGCGCAGGGTCCTCAAGCCGGGCGGAACGTTCATAGTGCAGGTCTACAACCGGGTTTCCTGGCTGAATGCACTTTCGAAGATCATGAGGGTGGACCTCGAGCACGAGGACGCGCCAGTGCTGCGCAAGTACAGTCCGCGCGAGTTCAGGCGGCTGGTCGAGGGCTTTTCGAGCGTTCGTATCGTGCCCGAGCGCTTCCCGGTACGGTCACGTCTCCACGGAGGCTGGAAGGGGAGGCTCTACAACGACCTGTTCGTCGGGGCATTCAACGCCCTGCCCAGGCGGGTGGTGCGCCGTTTTGGCTGGCATCTGCTGGCCTTCTGCGTGAAGTGAGCCGGAGAAGCGCGGCGCGCGCATGGTTGCGGAACGCCGTCAGCACTTGACGCTCGAAAGGCGGCGAACGGCCGCCAACAGACGCTCGAGATCGACCGGCTTCGTGAGGTGCTCTGCGAAGCCAGCCTCACGGCTCTTTTCGACGTCGTGGATGGAGCCGTATCCGCTCACCGCAACTGCATGCACCGGGCGCCTGGCTCTCACCTCGCGGACCAGATCGAGGCCGCTCCCGTCCGGCAGCGAAATGTCGCTCACGATCACGTCGCATTCGTCCGCGATGCTCCTGGCCTGCGCGAGGGAACCCGCGACCCTGACCTTGAAACCCTCGGTCGACAGCAGGAGCGACAGCATGCGGGCGCTGTCCGGGTGATCTTCCACGAGGAGCACGGTTGCGCCCCCCTGACCAGCCGCCGAGGGGGCGGGTCGCCCGGCGCGACGGCCCGGAACTTCCTTCGCGGCTTCCACCGACGGAAGGCACACGGAGATGGTCGTGCCTCGCCCCGGCCCTTCGCTGTGGGCTTCGATCGTCCCGCCGTGCGCCTCGATGAGTCCCTTCGATATGACGAGCCCCAGCCCCAACCCTCCCTGGCTCTCGACGGCGTCACTCACCTGGACGAACGGCTTGAACAGCTGCTGGAGCTGCTTCCGGGACATGCCGATGCCGGTGTCCGTGAACGACACACGTACGAACCTGCCGGCGTCCTCGGTGACGACACTCACGCTCCCGTCCGGCTCCGAGAACTTGAAGGCGTTGTCAATCAGGTTGCGGAACACCTGTGCGATGCGCGCCGGGTCGCCGCGGACCGATGCGCGGCTCGCCGCCATCCTGACCTCGAAAGCGTCCGCCCGGCTCCTTCGAGCCAGCCGCACGTCATCCGCGACGTCGGCAAGCACCTTGTGCAGATCGACCGTCGCCATATCGAGGGGAAGTCTTTCCTGCGCGGCGCGCGCCACATCGAGGAGATCGTCTATCAGGCGCGCTTCTGCGAGTACGTTTCGGCGTATGACCTCGACCGCCTCCCGCAGGCCCGGAGGTGCGCCATCGAGGCGAATCGAATCGGCAGCTGCGAGCACCGGCGTGAGCGGGGTTCGCAGTTCGTGCGAGAGCCTGGCGATGAACTGATCTTTCGCCTCAGAAGCTGCACGGGCGGCCCGTTCGGCAGCCTGGCTCTGCACCCGCTCGGCCTCCAGGCGCCTTACCTCCGTGAGGTCCACGATCGCGGCGTGGTAGAAAGCGGTGTGCTTTTCGGGCTCACCGCTTGGCCGCAGGATCACCTGCACCGGCCTCGGGCCTTTGGCCGTGTTGAGCAAGACTTCCGCCGTTGCCGCAGACGTCGTAGTCGCGCTGAAGGCCGCGTCGAAGAGCGCCCGCAGATCTTTGCGGGCGACGAAGGCCAGCAGTGGGCGCCCGATGAGCCGCGCGCGATCGGACCCGAGCAGCGCCAGGCCCGCCTGGTTCACCGCGGAAACGACCAGGCTCTTCGTGAGCATGAGGTAGGGGACAGGGACGAAGTCCTGAATGTCGACGAACCTGCGGTACCACTCGGCGAGCTCTTCCTGCACCCGAGACAGGCCGGCATTGCTCTCGAGTGCCACCCGGCTTTTCCTGGTCTCTTCCAGGAGGCTCGACAGGCTCGCCCGCTGTTCACGCAACTGTCTGAGCAGTGCCGCCCCCGGGGCGGGAGCCGGTTCGGCAAGCGGAGCACCCGTTCTTCCGGACGACCCGACCATATCCTGGGACTGCGCCTTCCCCTTCATTGTGACAGCAGCGCTCCGCCGGCCGCCAGGTTGCAGGTGCGTCGTTCGGACAGCCGTTCGTTTGTTCCCGCCCCGGCTCTTCACGGCCTGGTCACTCCCTGTGCCCCCTGGTCGGCCTCGCCGGATGTCCGGCCCGTCACGTCCTCGAAGGTAAGGAGCAGCAAGCCGTCAGCGCCCGCGGAATCGCGTCCCTGCACCGGGCGCGCGTTCACCAGCAGTGTCGCTGATTTCCCGTCAGGACGCGTGTAATCGACCGGCGCGCCCTCGACCGGCAGTCCCTCCACGAGAAGGCGGTCGAGCGCCCTGCGAAAGTCAGGGCGGCGCCACAGATCCCCTGGCAAGTCGGTAATCGACCGCCCTTCCACCTCGGAACGCGCGGCGCCCACTTTCTCCAGGAACGCGCGGTTGACCGAACGAACGTGCCGACCGACATCCAGGATCAGAAGAGGCTGCCGCACCGTCTGCAAAACCGCCTCCGCAAACTCCCGCTCGCGCGTGATTTCGGCCTCGTGCCGTTTGACGGCGTCGATGTCCACAACCGCAACGACGCCACCCTCGATCCGGTTCCCAAGTCCCTTGTAAGGTCGGATCCGGAGCGAGAACCAGCGGCCGTCGGCGTCGCGAACCTCTCGCTCGAACGGCGCCACCCTGTCCACGACGTCGAGGATGAGGTCACCCAGATCGGGACACTCGAAGCTCGGACGCACCTGTGTGATTGGCCGGCCGATGTCCCCCGGTATCAGGTTGAAGAGCTTCTCGGCCATCGGGGTGAAACGCCGGATCTTGAGGTCTGTCGAGACTATGACGATCGCGATCTCGACGCTTCCCAGCAGGTTCATGAGGTCGCTGTTGACCCTGGTCAGCTCTTCGTTGCGGGCCTGCAGCTCGTCGTTGAGAGTATTCAGCTCCTCGTTGGTGGACTGGAGCTCCTCCTTGGCGGTGTCCAGTTCCTCATTGGTGGACTGCAGCTCCTCGTTGCTCGACAGCACCTCTTCGTTTGCCGACTGCAGTTCCTCGTTTGCAGCCTCGACTTCCTGGATGACCGATTGCAGGTACTCTCGCGTGGCCGCCAGCTCTTCCTCGATCCGCGCCACACGGCTCTTCGCAGAGCCTCGCGGCTCCCGCGGCTCCTTCTGGGCACGGACGGTCTTTCCGGTCCGCCCGCTCGGCCGCTGGTGGAACAGCACCAGGTAGTGCAGAGTGGACAGGGCGGTGAGCGGAACGACCTCCAGATCGAGGGTTGTCCAGCCTCCATTCGAGCGGACGCGCAGCCCCTCCTTGTGGACCACCTTGCGAGACTTGCGCGCTGACTGCAACGCAGTCCGCAGGCCGTGCAGCAGGCCTTCCCGGGCGAGTTTGAGCAGGCTCAGGCTGGCGTCACCAGGTGCGGGCTCCAGGTAGGCACCGGTGCGGCCGCGGAACTGGATGATCTGAAGGTCTTCATTCACCAGGACGCCGGGGGGACCGTAGCGATCGAGGATCACACGGTTCGCTTCCTTCTGGGCCGCGCGGGCCTCGCCGCGCATCTCGTCCGCCTCGGCCGGGACTCCGGCCGGCCGCGGCAGCCAGTACGTCGTGAGCGCGGGCGCGACTCCTGAGAGCTGCGAACGCTCCGCGGGCTTCTTCCTGTAGATCCTGTGCTTCTTGTCCACGAGCGCGAAGAGATCGCTCTGCAACCCGATCGTTTCGGCCTGGCCGAGCACCAGGTGCCCCCTGGGCCTCAGGGCATAGTGGAACGTCTGCACCAGCCGGCGTTGCAGCGTGACGTCCATGTATATGAGGACGTTGCGGCAGAGAATGAGGTCGAGCTTCGAGAACGGGGGGTCGCGCGTCAGGTCCTGGCGGGCGAACACGCACCTGTCGCGTATCGACTTCACGATCCGGTACCCGCCGTCGGTTCTCGTGAAGAACCGTCGCAGCATCGCCGGCGGCACGTCGTCGGCGATGCTGGCCGGATAAATGCCTTGCCTTGCGTACTCGACCGCCGTCTCGCTGACATCGGTGCCAAAAAGCTGGACCTGCAGGTCCGGGGCCTTGTCACCTGCGCAGTCGAACAAGGTTACAGCGAGCGAGTAGAGTTCCTCCCCGGTCGAGCAGCCGGCAACCCAGATGCGGATCGGCGATTCCGGACGGCTTTCCGCCACCAGTGCCGGCAGCACCGATTCTCCGAGCGCCTTGAAGGACTCGGGCTCCCTGAAGAACCTGGTGACGTGTATCAGAATGTCCTGGTACAGGCTCCTCACTTCTTCCGGCCGCGCACGCAGGAGGTCTACGTACCCAGCTGGCTCTGTCACGCGGGCGAGCGCCATTCGCCGCAGGATCCGGCGCCTTACGGTGGGGGTCTTGTAATGGCTGAAGTCCACGCCGCTGGCGCTCCGGAGGAGTTCGAGTATCTCTTCCAGCTGGCCCGGGCTCATCAGGTCGGCGCGCCCGAGAACAGTCGTGCCCGCGTCGACGTACCCGCAGAGCTGTACCAGTTTTCGTCCTATCTCCGCCGGCGGAAGCAGGAGGTCGACCAGACCGGTGTCTGCCGCAGCCCGCGGCATCCCGTCGTACTTTGCGGTTTCGGGCTTCTGGGCGAAGACGATTCCACCGGCCGCCTTGACCGCGCGAAGGCCGACGACCCCGTCGCTTCCCGTGCCCGAAAGAACAACCGCAATTGCACGGTCGCCCTGGACCCTGGCAAGCGATGTGAAGAAGAAGTCAATCGGCGTCGAGGGGCCTCGTTCGCCAGGACGCGGCGACAGGCCGAGCGTGCCGTCTCTCAGCTCGAGGTACCGGTTCGGCGGAATGACATAGACCCGATCGTTCTCCACCGCTAGCCCCTCGGTGGCTTCGACGACTGGCACAGGCGTTCGTCCGACGAGCAGGTTGGGAAGCGCACTCGGGTGGTCAGGGGCGAGGTGTTGAATCAGAACGATGGCAAAGCCTGGGTTCGGTGGGATGGCCTCGATCATTTCGAAGAAGGCTTCGAGGCCCCCGGCAGACATGCCCACGCCAACGACGGTGAGCGACGGGGGCGAGGCTGCAGGTTGCGTCTGCTGCGAAGCGGCCCGGCGGGCAGCGCGGCCGGCTGTCCTTCTCTGCCCGCGACGCTGACTGCGCGGTTTTTCCTTGGCCATTGCTTCAAGCCTCGTTCGCCCTTCACACGCGCGCGCGGACTCGACGCCCGGCTAAGCGCGGCGGTCATGTCGACGCCGGACCGATCGTCGGCTCCGGACTTCATCGGACCGACTGCGGCCACTACCCGTCATTGCCTGCACGATTGCCTGGGCCTGGCTGTCGGCTTCCTCGGCATCGTTCCTCCAGATGCCTGCGGCAGTTCGCATTCCCCGTGTTTCGGCGTCCAGCGCCATCTTTCGCCGCAAAGAGGAACGTTCGCGAAGCACTCGAACGGCCGACCACATGGCGGCCTCGGCACGTTCGTCGAGGATAGCGCTGAGCGACTCCTCGCCGAACCGGTGGCCGAGGTGGCAGACGTACTGAGCCACACCCTGCTCGTCGAGTTCCCACAGTGCGCCACCGCACTCCGGGCAGCTCAGCGCTGAAAGAGCCCCTAGCTGCGAAAGTTCAGCGGAGAGAGCGCTGCTGATTGCCCGTGCGCCCTGCGAGGGGATCCGCTCGCGTCTCTTCACGCTTGTCATCGCTGCCGCTCCGTTCGCCCATTGCACCAGGCGCGTGCCGATCTCGGATGCCCGGAGTATCCCGTCCACCTCGACCATCTTGATGGCGCTGAGCGGCATCCACTCGACCAGCGCCTCGGCGGGATCCTGAACGAGCGCGACGCCGCCGGCGACCTTGATGGCCGCCAGCCCGGCGGCTCCGTCCGAAAGCGCGCCGGATAGAATGACACCGGCGGCACTCGTGCCGCACGCACGGGCCGCGCTCACGAACAATGGATCCACCGCGGGGCGGAAACCGTGGTGCTTTGGTCCGAAACGGACGCGCACGCGGCCGTTGTCGAGAACCATGTGCCGGTCGGGCGCCGCCACGTAGACCCGCCCGGCCTCGAATGTCTCGCCGTCGACGGCCACCGCCGCGGGAAGGGTGCCGGCGCGTCCCAGGAGCAGCGATAGCGGGTCGGCGCTCCGCGCGCCGGTGTGCAGAACTACGAAGACAGCGGCGGGAAAGTCGCTGGACAACGCTCCCAGGACGGCGGTAATCGCCTCGATCCCACCGGCGGAAGCGCCGATGACGACGACTCGTGATGCAGGCACCGGTGGATTATCCTTTCAACTATAGAGCCGTCCGGTGTGAAATCCAAGCGAACTGTGCCGCGCCTTCGGGACCGCGAACTTAGCTCGAGCATCCAGAGCCCGCCGCGCTGCGTTCCACCGGCTCCTGACACAGTCGACCTTGTAACGACGGCGAGCGGCTGGCAACGAGACGGCGCTTTCTCGAACGGTTCGGGTGGACGGATCCAACCCTGAGAATTTTGCGCCGGGGGTATATAGTATCGCCCTTGGCCCGCTGAGGAGCTGCGGCGGAAAGCACTTGCAAGAGGCGAAGATGCTCGAAGTCGTCAAGGCGCACGCATTCGGCAACGATTTCCTGTTCGTAGGCGAAAACTGCATCCGGCCGGACGATGCCCCGCTTGTCGCGCGGCGCTTGTGCGATCGCCACGCGGGGATAGGAGGCGACGGCCTCGTGCTCCACGCACCGACGCCCCGGGGGGCGAGCTTCCGCCTGCTGAACGCTGACGGGAGCCCGTCGGAACTGTCGGGCAACGGCGTGCGGTGCCTCGCGGCGATTGTGGCCCACAGCGACCCGTCGGCACGCGAAGGCACCGTCATCGAGATAGACAGCGACGCCGGCGTCAAGGCGCTCACCCTGATCGCGCGCGACAAGTCCCGCATCCTGTTCCGGGCGGCGATGGGCCACCCCACCGACATCGGCCGCGTGGCGCTCGAGAACGTGGGCGGCGAGCAGCTGAATGCGGTGGTACTGCGCGTCGGCAACCCGCAGTGCGTGATTCTGGGCGGCACGCTGACCGAGGAGCGCATGCACCGCCTCGGCCCTGCCATCGAAAACCACTCGTACTTCCCTGCGCGCACGAACGTCGAGTTCGCCGTGGTCGACGACCCCGGGCACGTGCGGATCCTGATTTGGGAGCGCGGCGTAGGGCCGACGCTCAGCTCGGGGACCGGTTCGTGCGCCGCAGCGGTGGCTGCCGCGACCTACGGCGGTGCGTCGCGTGATGTGGAGGTGATTGCGCCAGGAGGCCGGCAGAGGGTCGAGTGGACCAGCGAGGGCCTGTTCCTGACTGGCTGGGCAGAGGTGTTGTTCAGGGCTCAATGGCTCGCATGACGCGTACCCTCAGGGAGACTGTCGAGGCGGCGGCGAGTTTGTCGCCGGCCGACGAGGAGCTCAATCGCCGGCGGCACACCGCAGGGTTCGTCCTCGGCCCGGTGGCCTTTGCCGGCGTTCTGTTGCTGCCGATGGGGCAGCTGCCTGGAGAGGCGCATCGCCTGGCCGCGGTTCTCGTCCTGGTAGGCATCTTCTGGGTGACCGAGGCCGTGCCTGTGGCGGTGACAGCGCTTCTGGGACCGATACTGGCAATCCTGCTTCGCGTCGCCCCGGCGCAGGCCACTCTCGCCCCTTTCGCAGACCCCATCATCTTCCTTTTCATCGGCAGCTTCATGCTGGCGGAAGCAGCGTTCGTCCACGGGCTCGATCGGCGCGTCGCGCTGGCGGCGCTCAATTCTCGAGTGGCTGGCCGCAGCGCCACGAGGGTGTTCGTCGTCTATTCGGCCGTGGTGGCTGCGGTTTCGATGTGGGTATCGAACACCGCCGCGACGGCGATGATGTTCCCGATCGGCCTGTCCATCGTCAGCCGCGTCGCCGCTGCGCGGCGCGCGGATCCCGCCGAGGTCTCCCGTTTCGCACTGGCGATGATGCTGACGACGGCTTTCGCCGCAACAGTCGGCGGCCTTGCGACGCCAGTGGGAACGCCGCCGAACCTGATCGGCATGGGAATGCTCGAGCGGGTCGCCCACATCAGGATCTCGTTTCTTGGGTGGCTGGCCGTGGGCATCCCTGCAATGATCGCCCTTTTCGTGCTGCTGGTCGCCTACTTCGTCACGGGCCGCTTCACCCAACTCAAGCTGCGTGCGGAGGACAAGGAAGCGATCCGGAGCGAGTTCGAGAGCCTCGGCCCCATCTCGGTCGGGGAACGCAACGTAGTGCTGGCGCTGGCCCTGACCGTCACGCTATGGCTTGCGCCAGGCATCTTCTCGCTCGTACACATGGGGGAGACGGCGTTTGGGCGCCTCTACATCGAGATCATGCCGGAAGGGGTCGCAGCAATGGTTGGAGCGCTGCTGTTGTTCCTGCTGCCCGTGGAGTGGCGGAAGCGGCGGTTCACGCTTCACTGGGGAGAGGCGGCCCGGATCGACTGGGGCACGGCGCTTCTCTATGGGGGCGGGCTCGCGCTCGGCGAGCTCGCCTTCGCCACGGGCCTGGCGGAGGGCGCAGGGCGCCTGATGAACGGGCTCCTGCCGGTGCACTCCACCTTCGCCCTGACTGTCGTCTTCACGGCGGGCGCCATCCTGCTCTCGGAGCTGACGTCGAACACCGCCGCAGCGGCCCTCATCGTCCCGGTAGCGATCGCGGTGGCTCTGGCGGCCGGTGTCCGGCCGCTCGAGCCAGCGCTGGGCGCCACGCTGGGCAGCAGCATGGGTTTCGTGATGCCGGTTTCGACTCCCGCGAACGCGATCGTCTACAGCTCGGGCTACATCCCTATCGGTCAGATGGTGCGACACGGTCTCCTCCTGGATGCCGCCGGCTTCCTGGTGATCGTGACCGCGGTCGCGCTCTTCGGGCAGTCGGTGGGGTAGCGTGAGCCATCCACGTTCCCCGTGGCCCCGTGGATTTGGTCGCAGCGTGACAGAACAAGATCAGTCTTCGTGCCTTCCTGCCTTCGTGGCCCCGTGATCGGACAAGCCCGGATCGAAGTTCCGGGCTGAATCAGCGTACCGTGCAGGGGGCGGGCATCGCACTTCCCGCACCGTGCCACGAAGTCCGCGGGGAATCGCGGCCCCAGGCCCCGTGCGTGGTTCTTGCAGTACGCGTTTCGACGACCCGAAGTGAAGGACATCGACCCCCACGACCGCCCTCGAGAGAAGCTGGTTCGCCATGGCCCAGGGAGCCTTGGCGACAACGAGCTTCTGGCGGTCGTCATCGGCCACGGGACCAGCAGGGCGGATGCCCTCTCGCTCGCCAACAACCTGCTGCGGGACTCTGGAGGGCTGCACGGCCTGCTCCGTTTCACGTATGATGGCTTGCGGCAGCTCGACGGCGTGGGTGCGGTCAAGGCCGCGCGCGTGCTGGCCGCGGTGGAACTGGGAAGGCGGACCCTCGCGCGCCAGCCCGGCGAGCGGACGCAGATTTCCTCGCCGCGTGACATCGCGTCCTTCCTCATGCCCGAGTACGGGGGGCGCAGCGTCGAACAGTTCGGCCTGGTGATGCTGGACACGAGGCGCCGGGTCCTACGCACCAGGGTCGTGAGCGTGGGGACGCTGGACAGCAGCCCGGCCCACCCGAGGGAGGTCTTCCGCGAGGCAACGGTTGCGTCTGCCTCGGCGATCGTCCTGTTCCACAACCATCCGTCGGGCGATCCGACGCCCAGCAGCGAGGACGTCGAACTGACGCGCCGGCTGATGGCAGCCGGGAGGATCATCGGCATCGACGTCCTCGACCACGTGATTCTTGGCGATGGTGAGTACTGCAGCCTGAAGGAGACAGGACGGGTCTGACAATGTCGAGAGTCCTCTACTTCGATTGCTATGCGGGCGCGGCCGGCGACATGATACTCGGTGCGCTCATCGATGCCGGCCTCCCGGTGGGGGAGCTGCGTGCCGCTCTGGGAAGCATCACGATCGGCGGCTACGAGATCGCCGCTGACCGCGTGCTCAGGGCTGGCGTTTCGGCCACGAAATTCAGGCTGATCGAGGAGAGCCCTGCCGGCGCTGACCCTCACACCCCCCCCGCCCAGCACGACGCGACAACAGTCGCCATGGAGGCCGGCGGGCGACTGCACCATCATGCGCACGAGCACTTGGAGGAGCGTCGCCACGAGCAACCACATGGGCAACGACACGACCGACGGCTCAGCCACCCGGATCCAGACGAGCACCGCGACGAACCGGCCCACCTGGGTGGCGGCGAAGACGCCCACGTCCATGGGCCAGAGCGCGCTCGCGAACACCAGCGCTCGCTTGTGGATGCCGGCAAACACCTACCCGAGCATGCACACGGCACTCACCGCACCGTCGCCGAGATCACACGGCTGATCGAAGGCTCTGCGCTTGGCGAAACCGGGCGCAAGCGCGCCGTCGCGATGTTCAGGCGGCTCGCCGAAGCCGAAGCGGAAGTACACCAGGTGCCGATAGAGAAGATCCACCTCCACGAGGTCGGCGCCCTCGATTCTATCGTCGACATTGTCGGCACCGTCTTCGCGTTGGAGTGGTTTGGCGCGGCCCGCGTCGTCGCCTCGCCGCTCAACGTAGGCGGCGGAACTGTCCGCTCGGCGCACGGCGTGTTTCCCGTCCCGGCCCCGGCGACGCTGCGCCTTCTTTCCGGCGCGCCGATCTACTCGAGCGGCGTGCAGACGGAGCTGGTCACGCCTACCGGCGCCCTGCTGGTCACGGAGTACGCATCGAGCTATGGACCGGTCCCCGCGATGACCGTCGAACGAGCGGGGTACGGCGCCGGCGACCGGGACATACCGTCTTTTCCCAACACCTTCAGGGTGCTGGTGGGGGAGGAGGACCGGCCGGGAGCAGGCGACAGGGTCGTCGTTATCGAATCCGCGATCGACGACATGAACCCGCAGATCTTCGGCGTCGTGATGGAGAAGCTGTACGCGGCTGGCGCGCTCGAAGTCTACTACCAGTCCGTGCAGATGAAGAAGAACCGCCCGGGCACGCTCGTCACCGTGATCGCGCGACCGGATGGGCGGCCCTCCCTCACGCGGATCCTGTTTTCGGAAACGACGACGATTGGGCTACGCTATCAGGAGGTCGCGCGGGAGTGCCTGGAGCGCGGCTGGGAATCGGTCGAGACGCCGTACGGCGCCATCAGGATCAAGGTTGCCCGCCTCGGCGGCGAAACGACGAACTGGGCGCCGGAATTCGACGACTGCGCCCGCCTGGCCGCGGACAAGGGCGTTCCCGTCAAGCGGGTGATCGACGCCGCGTCGCGCGCCTGGGCCGACCGTGGCCGGCTCTGAGAGTCAACCGCGGCGGTCCGTCCTCGATCGAAACGACCTGCGGACACAAGACCAGCGCTTCATCCCTTTGCACCGAGCATGCCGCGCTTCTACATCACGACCGCAATCGATTACGTCAACAGCCGTCCCCACCTCGGAACGGCGTACGAGAAGGTGACGGCCGATGTCATCGCCCGCTATCACCGGCTCGCCGGCGACGACACGCGTTTCCTGATGGGGAACGACGAGCACTCGCAGAACGTCTACCGGAAGGCGCGCGAGCTCGGGCTGGAGCCGCTCGCCTACTGCGACCGAATGGAGCGCGAGTTCCGCGCCGTGTGGGCGCGCCTCGACATCTCCTTCGACGACTTCGTCCGGACGTCGGAGCCGCGCCACCAGGCCGGCGTAACCCGCATGGTGGAGCGAATAGGCGAGGCGGGCGACCTCTACGAGGGTTTCTACGAGGGTTTCTACTGCATCGGGTGCGAGGCCTTCAAGCCCGAAAAGGATCTGGCGGACGGATTGTGCCCAGTCCACCAGACCCGACCCGACTGGATTCGCGAGAAGAACCACTTCTTTCGGCTCTCGCGCTACCGTGATCGATTGCTGGAGCACGTCAGAGCCAACCCGGGGTTCATAGAGCCCGAGATCCGGCGCAACGAGATCCTGAGGCTCCTCGAGTCGGGGCTCGAGGACATATCGATCTCGCGCGCCGGGCAGCAGTGGGGGATCCCTCTCCCGGCCGATCCGGACAGCGTCGTCTACGTGTGGTTCGACGCACTCATCAACTACATCTCCGCGGTAGGCTACGGGACCGACGATGAGCTCTTTGCGCAGTGGTGGCCGGCGGACCTCCACGTGATCGGCAAGGACATCACCCGCTTTCACTGCGTAGTCTGGCCGGCGATGCTCATGAGTGCCGGCCTCGAGCTGCCGCGCAGGGTCTTCGGCCACGGGTTCATCAGCCTGAAGGGTCAGAAGATGAGCAAGTCGCTCGGCACCGTGCTCGACCCGCTCGATGCGGCTGCACGCTTCGGCCCGGACCCGCTGCGGTTGTTCCTCGTCCGCGAGATTCCCTACGGCCAGGACGGCGATTTCTCGTGGGAGAGGTTCGAAGAAAGGTACAACTCGGACCTGGCGAACAACCTCGGCAACCTCGTCAACCGCCTCGCGGCGATGGCGGCGAAGTACCGGAGCGGCCGCCTTGCCGCTGTCGGCGAAAGCGGAGGTCGCCTCCAGGAAGCGGCAGAGGAGGCGCTCCGGCTCTACCGCCCGGCCATGGAACGCCTTGCGCTGCACGAGGGTGCCGCTGCGGCCTTCCGCCTGATCGATGCAGCCAACGAGTTCATTGCCGAAACGGAGCCATGGGCGCTGGCGAAGCGACCCGAGGCGCGGGACCGCCTGACCGCCGTGCTCCAGGACGTGGCCGAGGCGCTTCGGCTGGTTGCAGTCATGCTGCTGCCCGTCATGCCGGGGTCGGCCGCGGAGATACTGCGGCGCGTTGGCGAAGCGAGGCCGGTTTCGGAGCTTCGCCTCGAGCGCGACGGCAGGTGGCAGGGTGGCCGCGAGCGGGTCATCGGCGCCGCCGACCCGCTCTGGCCCAGGATCGAGGCAGTGGCCAGCGAAGTTGCAGCCACCGAGGGAACCTCAGGCTCGAAGGGAACTCGCGGCACGAACGTCGCTTCAGCTACGAAGGAGCAAACCATGTCGAAGGATCTGTTCGAAGGGATTCCGCCAGCGCCCGGAGCGCCGGCTGAACCAACGCCTGCCGCTCCAGCGACAAGGCCAACCGGGCCATGGGTCACCGAAGGCGCGGTCGTCCCGCCCGTGCATGTGGCGGTTCCTTCCCGCGAGGAGCCACGGATCTCCATCGAAGAGTTCATGAAGGTGGACCTCCGTGTGGCGCGGGTCGTCGCCGCCGAAAGGGTCCCAAAGGCGCAGAAGCTGGTGAAGATGCTGATCGACCTCGGGGCCGAGGAGCGGACGATTGTCGCGGGCATCGCGGAGGCCTATCAGCCCGAAGCTCTCGTCGGAAAATCGATTGTCGTCGTCGCGAACCTGAAACCGGCGCGCGTCAGGGGCATCGAGTCGAACGGCATGCTCCTGGCGGCGAGCCCCGATGGGGGCCTTCCGACAATCGTGACCTTCGAGCAGGCTCCGCCGCCCGGGACGCGGGTCCGGTAGAGTTGATCGACAGTCACTGCCACCTTGCAGGAGAGGAGTTCGCCGAGGACCTTTCCTCGGTCGTGGAACGCGCCCGCGCGGCCGGCCTGGCCGGCGCGCTCGTTGTCCTTTCCCTCGGCGACGACGGGCAAGAGGCGAGAGCCTGGAGGGTCTCCGACCTGTGGCCCGAGGTCCGCTTCAGCATCGGGGTCCATCCTCACGAAGCGTACCGCTTCGGGGCCGCGCCGGGATCGGTTCGGGAGGCCTTGGCAGCCGCCCGCGGCCGGCTGCCGCTCATTCGGGCCATCGGCGAAACAGGCCTCGACTACCACTACAACCTCTCGCCACGGGATGTGCAGCGAGAGATCTTCCGGGCGCAGATCCGCCTGGCGCAGGAAGCAGAACTCCCGCTTGTCGTGCACACCCGCGAGGCCGAGGACGACACGATGGCCATCCTCGAGAGCGAAGCGCCGCGCGGCATGGCCGGCGTGCTGCACTGCTTCACGGGAAGCGAGCGGCTCGCGCGGTGGGGGCTGTCTTTCGGGTTGTCGATTTCCTTTGCCGGTATCGTGACGTTCCCGAAGGCCGCAGCCATCCGCGAAGTCGCGCGGCAGGTACCGTCGGACCGCCTGCTGGTCGAGACCGACAGCCCCTACCTGGCCCCCGTCCCGAAGCGGGGCAGGCGCAACGAGCCGGCCTGGGTGGCCGAGGTTGCCCGCCAGCTAGCGGCAACGCGTGGTGTCCCACTGGCGGAGCTCGCGCTGCAGGTCGAGGCGAATTATGGCGCCCTGTTCGGACCGTGACACACCTCTTCGGGCCATCCGGGCACCAGCTCGTGCGTTGACACTCTGCGCGCAAGTATGGTGTGATGACTGGCTTGAACAAATCAGTGGAGAAGACGGCAATCGGCCTCCATAGTCTGTTCGACCCCATCCGCGAAGATCTCGAACAAGTCGAGCGGGCCTTCGAAAGGCACGTCCAGTCGCACGTCGGCGTGATCCCCGAGATCGGCAGGTACATCCAGTCCGGCGGCGGCAAACGGGTGCGGCCGGCGGTTCTCCTCATGGCGGCGCGCCTGGCGGGCTACCGGGGTGAACGGGCCGTCCTTCATGCCTCGGTGATCGAGTTCATCCACACGGCCACACTTGTCCATGACGACATCATCGACAACTCGGAGCTTCGCCGCGGCCAGGCCGCCGTCCACTCGCGGTGGGGCAACGACGTGACGGTCCTTCTGGGCGATTACCTCTACATCAAGTCGCTTGCGCTCGCGCTCACCGAGGACTCGCTCGACATCATCCGTCTGCTCTGCGAGGTCACGCTCAGGATGATCGAGGGTGAGATCTACCAGCTCACGAAGAACGGCGACGTGGACATCAGCGAGGACGAGCACCTCGAGATCATCCGGCGGAAGACGGCGTACCTTTTTGCGGGCTGCTCCGAGATCGGTGGAATGTTGGGCGGCGCGGCGGCCGGCCAGCGCGATGCCTTGAGGGAGTACGGCTTCAACCTCGGAACCGCGTTTCAGCTGATCGACGACGTACTCGACCTGACGAGCGACCCGTCTACGCTGGGAAAGCCCGTCGGGAACGACCTCCGCGAGGGGAAGATGACGCTGCCCCTCATTTACCTGCTGCGCGTCTCAGAGCGCGCTTCCGAGCCGATCCGTGCCGTCGTCCGCGACCGCGAGTTGACGCCGGAGAGGTGGGCAGTCATCTCGTCGCTTCTTGCGGAACACGGCGCCCTCGACTACGCTGCCCGCCGGGCGGAGGCCTACTCCGTGCGCGCGAGGCAGGCGCTGGAGGCCTTCCCCCGCTCGCCCGAGCGCGACGCGCTGGTGTCGCTCGCCGAGTTCGTCGTCTCGCGCGACCGGTGATCGCGACACGCGTAAGCGATCAGGTATCAGCTATCAGCGGTCAGCGATCAGCTATCAGCGGTCAGCGGTCAGCGCCGGAATCTGGGCGAAGTCCTCTGACTGCTGATTGCTGGAAGCTGACCGGCTGACACTTCTTCATGCACCGGGTCCGTTTACTCAGTTCGACAGGAGTCCCCGGGTTCCTGGTTGCCGGCGCAGCCGTTAGGATCGATCATTGACGCTGCGGGTGCCGGCCTGACCGGCCCGAAGGCAAGGGGCCCAACGTGAACAGACCGCGAATCGAGGACCTGCCCATCGAAATCGTGAAGGGGGACATCACCCGGCAGGACGTGGACGCCATCGTCAACGCCGCCAACCATACGCTGCTCGGCGGGGGCGGCGTGGACGGGGCGATACACAGGGCGGCCGGACCTGAACTGCTCGAGGAGTGCCGCTCGCTCCGAGGCTGCGGGACTGGGGAGGCCAAGGTCACGAGGGGCTACCGGCTCCCGGCACGGTGGGTCATCCATACGGTAGGGCCCGTTTGGCACGGCGGGGCGCACGGCGAACCGGAACTGCTGGCCCGCTGCTACCGCAACTCGCTCGCCGTCGCCAGGGAAAGCGGTTTTCGAAGCGTCGCCTTCCCGTGCATCAGCACCGGCGCCTACGGCTACCCCATGCAGCCGGCCGCACGCACGGCGCTCGGCGAAGCTGCCCGTTTCCTTCGCGCGTACCCGGGCTCGTTCAGTCGCGTGGTCTTCGTGTGCTTCGACGATGACGCGATGGACGAGTACAGGAGGGCGATGGAGGAGCTGGACATCAGAGCGCGGCAATCTTGAGAAACGACCGCACCATGTCAACCGACCGGATCGGAAGCGGCCATGACGGCCGCGAAGCAGCTGCGCGGCGAATCTCGGAGCTTGCCGCCGAGATCCGCCGCCACGAAGAGCGTTACTACGTCCTGCACGACCCTGAGATATCGGACGCCGAGTTCGACGCGCTAATGCAAGAGCTCGTCGAGCTGGAGCGCGCCTACCCCGAGCTCGTCGACCCTGCCTCGCCCACACAGCGCGTGGGCGGCAAGCCCATCGAAGGGTTCGCGGCCGTTGAGCACCGCGAGCCGATGCTGAGCCTCGAGAACGGCTATACCGAGCAGGAGGTGCGCGCTTTCGACGAGCGCGTCAGAAGGGGGCTCCAGGAACCGGGAAGCCGCCAGCCGGCCCCCGTCGAATACGTCACCGAGCTCAAGATCGACGGCCTCAGCATCTCGCTCCACTACGAGGACGGCGTCCTGCGCCGTGGTGTCACGAGGGGCGACGGCTATCGCGGTGAGGACGTGACGTCGAACGTCAGGGCGATCCGAGCCGTGCCGCTGAGGCTCCGTGGCGCTGCGCCGGGAGTGCTCGAGGTCCGGGGCGAAGTCTTCCTCCCGCGTGCAGAATTCGAGCGGTTGAACCGGGAGCGGGAGGAGCGTGAGGAACCGCTGTTCGCGAACCCCAGGAACGCCGCGGCGGGGACGATGCGCAACCTGGACCCTGCGCAGGTGGCGAAGCGGAATCTCGGAGCGCACGTCTACCAGCTGCTGTCGGAACCGGCGCCCGCCGCGCACAGCGAGCGGCTCGAGGCGATGGCCGCGTGGGGCCTTCCCGTCGAGCCTCACTGGCGGCTCGTGAAGAACATCGACGACGTCCTCGCCTATTGCCGCGAATGGGCCGAGAGGCGTCACGAGCTCCCCTTCGACACCGACGGCGTCGTCATCAAGGTCAACGATCAGGGTGCCAGGACGAAGCTCGGCGCCACAGCCAAGTTCCCGCGTTGGGCGCTCGCCTTCAAGTTCCCGGCGGAACAGGCAACGACCAGGCTGGTCCGGATCGACGTGAACGTTGGCAGGACCGGGGCAGTGACGCCCTTTGCCGTTCTCGAACCGGTGAAGCTGTCCGGATCCACGATTCAGCTGGCCACCCTCCACAACGAGCAGGAAATAGCCCGAAGGGACATACGGCCAGGCGACTACGTGCTCGTCGAGAAGGGGGGCGAGGTGATCCCGAAGGTCGTGATGCCCATCCTGTCGCGCCGCGCGCGCGGAGTCGAGCCTTGGAAGATGCCCACCGAGTGCCCCGCCTGCGGGAGCGGCCTCGTAAGGCCCGAAGGCGAAGTGGTGTGGCGCTGCGTGAACACGGCCTGCCCGGCGAAGCTGAGGCGTGGCCTGGAGCATTTCGCATCGCGCCGCGCGATGAACATAGAGGGGCTCGGTGAGTCGCTCGTCGCCCAGCTCGTGGCCACAGGCCTCGTCCGCGACGTGGCGGACCTCTACCATCTGACCCCTGAGGTGCTGGAGCGCCTCGACAGGATGGGCAAGAAGTCTGCAGAGAAGATCGTCAAGCAGATAGAGCGGAGCAGGGGTGCCGGCCTCAGCCGACTGCTTCATGCCCTCGGGATCCGGCACGTGGGCGAGAGCGCCGCGCGGGCCCTTGCGGCGGCCTTCGCTTCGATCGACGAGATCATGGAGGCCTCGGTCGAGGCCCTTCAGGCCGTGCCGGACGTGGGTCCGGTTGTCGCCCGGTCGATCAGGACGTATTTCGACGAGCCGCGCAACCGAGAGCTCATCGGAAGGCTGAGGGCGGCGGGCGTCGAAATGGTTTCGCGAGAGCAGGCCGCCGTGAGTGGTGCGGCGCTCGCAGGGAAGGTGTTCGTGCTGACTGGAACGCTCAAGTGGATGACGAGGGAGCAAGCTGCGGAAGCGATCGCGAGGCTTGGAGGGAAGGTGTCGAGTTCCGTGAGCGGGAAGACGAGTTACGTGGTAGCCGGGTCAGAGCCCGGCAGCAAGCTGGAGAAGGCGCGCGAGCTGGGCATCGAGGTCTTGGACGAGGACCGGTTCAGGCGTCTTATAATGCAGAGATGAACCGCGTGTTCACGGCCGTGGCGATTGCCTTGGTGGCCTTCGTCGCGTTCATGGGCGGTCTCATGGTGGCGGACTCCCCTGGCCTGCCGGGCCCGGCAGTCGCGCCACTCACCCGTTCCGCAGCCATGGCACCGGCCGGCGCGATCCACCCTGAGGTCTTCGACGCGGAAGCCGCCGCGGCGGCGGCGAAGGCCGGCCCTCCGCCCGGTATCAGCCGGGTAGTGGATTTCTCGAACGTGGTCGAAGCGGTCAACCGGGCGGTGGTGAACATCGAGGCCACCTCGCGTGGGCGAGCCTCGGAGCGGCCTGCCCGCGGGCCTTTCCGCCAGGACGAGGGCGATCAGCCGCGAAGGGGCGCCGGCAGCGGCTTCATCATCGACGCCGACGGCCACATACTGACGAACTACCACGTCGTTGATGGCGCGGACCGCCTCCGGGTGAAACTCCAGGACGGCCGGACGCTCTTCGCCAGGATCGTCGGGGCTGACCCGGACACGGACCTCGCGCTGATAAGGGTCGACGCGGCGCAGTCGCTCTCCGTCGCGCCCCTCGGCGACTCCGACCGCTTGAGGGTGGGCGAGTGGGTGTGCGCCATAGGAAACCCGCTGGCCTACGAGCACTCCGTGACAGTCGGTGTGGTGAGCTACATAGGCCGCAAGCTCTTCGACGCGAGCCTGGACAACTACATCCAGACGGATGCCGCGATCAACTTCGGGAACAGCGGGGGGCCGCTCATCAACAGCTCGGGCAAGGTCGTCGGCATAAACGCCGCGATCAGCTCGCGCGGAAGCAACATCGGCTTTGCGGTTCCCATCAACCAGGCGACGGCGATCCTGCCTCAGCTCAAGGAATTCGGTGAGGTTCGCCGCGGCTATCTGGGGGTCCGACTCAAAGAGGTCGACCCCGACCTCGAACGCTCGCTCCACCTCGGCTCGACCGAAGGAGCGCTGGTGGAGGACGTTTCTGAAGGATCGCCGGCCGAGCGAGCCGGGCTGCGCACCTACGACCTGATAAAGTCGGTGGACGGGCAGCCTGTCTCGTCCAACGACGACCTTATCAGGACGGTCTCGGCACGGAAGCCAGGCTCGTCGGTGCGTGTCCGGCTCGTGCGGGACGGCCGTGTGGAGAACGTCCTGGTCAAGCTGGCCGAGCGCCAGGGGCCTCCTCCGGCCATGGCCGAAGAGCCTGCCGACGAACGGGCGGCGATCGGTCTGACGGTGAGGCTCCTCACGCCGCGCGACATCGCGCGGCTCGGCCTGCCTGGCGACGTGTCGGGAGTGATCGTCACTCAGGTCGAGGCGCTCAGCCCCGCCTACGACGCGGCGATCGAGCGCGGCCATGTCATCATGGAGATCAACCGCCGGCCGATGACCAGTGTCGCCGACTTCGAGCGCATGACCAGGGCAGCGCGCCCAGGCGATCCGCTCACGTTCTTCATCTATCAGCCCGGGTACAAGCAGCGCATGCTTCGAACCCTCCGGGTCGAGGGGACACAGCGTTCCAGATGAAACCGCGAATACTGGTGATAGACGACGAGGCAGCCATCCGTGACTCGCTGCGGATGATCCTCGAGTACGAGGGATACGAGTTCGTCGGCGCCGCCACCGGACAGGATGGCATCGCCCTGTTCGAGCGCGAGGCCCCCGACCTGGTGTTCCTCGACATCAAGATGGCCGGCATGGACGGCATGGAAGTGCTCGCGCGGATCAAGGCGGCTAACGACCTGGTCCCGGTGGTGATGATCTCGGGGCACGGAACCGTGGCGACCGCCGTGGAGGCGACCAGGCTGGGAGCGGCCGACTTCATCGAGAAGCCGCTGGCGAGCGACCGCATTCTCCTGACGATACGGAACCTCCTCGACCAGAGCCGACTGAGGAACGAGAACCGGGCCCTGCGCAAGGCTGTCGAGGGCCGGCACGAGATGGTAGGTTCCTCGCCAGCGCTGAACAAAGTGCTGGAGGCGGTAAAGCGGGCGGCGCCGACCAACGCGACCGTCCTCATCACGGGTGAGAGCGGCGTTGGCAAGGAACTGGTGGCGAGGATGATCCACCGGAACAGCCTGCGCAGCCGCGAGCGGTTCGTGCAGGTCAACTGCGCGGCGATACCGGAGGAGCTGATCGAGTCGGAGCTCTTCGGCCACGAGAAGGGATCGTTCACCGGCGCCACCGAGAAGCAGATCGGCAAGTTCGAGCAGGCGGACCGCGGCACGGTCTTCCTGGACGAAGTAGGCGACATGAGCCTGCGCACGCAGGCCAAGGTGCTTCGCGTGCTGCAGGAGGGCGAGGTGGAGCGAGTTGGGTCGTCGCGGACGCTGAAGGTGGACGTTCGGGTGATAGCGGCCACCAACAAGATCCTCGAAAAAGAGATCGAGAAGGGGACCTTCCGGGAGGACCTCTATTTCCGCCTGAGTGTCATCCCCATTCACGTGCCGCCGCTGCGCGAGCGGACCGAGGACATCCCGGCGCTGGTCAGGCACTTCGCGGACCTCTTCAGCCGCGAGAACAACTTCCGAGCCCGCCGTTTCACACCGGAGGCTATTGCCGCGCTGCAAAGGCACAAGTGGAAGGGCAACATACGCGAGCTGCGCAACACGGTCGAGCGGCTGATCATAATGACGCCCCGCGAATTGATAGACATCGGCGACCTGCCGGAGGCGGTCCGGCTCGAGCCACCCGCGGGTCCGAGCCTTCTGCCCGCAGCGGAGGTCGCGGCAGGCGAGCGCCAGGGAACGCTCCGCGAGTTCAAGGAATCCGCGGAGCGGACGTTCTTGATCCAGAAGCTCAGGGAGAACGGCTGGAACATATCCAAGACGGCCGAGGCCATCGGCACCCCGAGGAGCAACCTGTACAAGAAGCTCGAGCAGTACAACATCAGGCAGGAAACCGAGGCCTAGATGGCGGACGCGGGGGAAGGGTCGAAGCCTTATAATGAGTGGAGGTCTTTGACAACCGATCGCCGCAGTGAGCCAGACGACCGCCGCCCGCTTCCGCCGGCGCCTCCGGCGTCGAATGGATCGGGGGGAGGAAAGTCCGAACTCCGCAGGGCAGTGCGCCGGGTAACACCCGGTCAGGGCGACCTGAAGGAAAGTGGCACAGAAAAGATACCGCCCGCCTTCGCGCGGCTTCGCCGCGCTGCGGCGTGGCAGGCCCGAGAGCTTGCTGCGCCGACGCTCGCGGGCATACTCGCGAGCGGGGGTGGGCAAGGGTGAAAAGGTGCGGTAAGAGCGCACCGCGCCTGCCGCAAGGCAGGTGGCAGGCAAAACCCCGCACGGAGCAAGGCCAAATAGGGAGGCGCCACCAGGATGGCCCGTCCGACCGCCTCCGCTCGGTTGCGGCGTCTCGCCGCAGCTGCAGCTGGGGCAGCGCCTCCGGGTAGGCCGCTCGACCCCGCCAGAGATGACGGGGCTAGAGGAATGGTCGTCATCCCGCCGCAGTCGACCGACGTGCGCCGAAGCGGGTGAGAACCTGCGATGGCGAGCGAAGGTGGGCGAGGGCGGGAACAGAATTCGGCTTACGGCTCCACTGCGGCGATCTCCCTTGCCTCCCGTTGCGTCTCGGCCTTCAGGGTGCAAATTTCAGGAACAGTGGGACCCACGAAGAGAAGAGTCGACCAGGGACGACCTCCATGGCCCATTACCTCGTGACCGGCGGCGCAGGCTTCATCGGCTCCCACCTCGTCGAGGCGCTCGCCGTGCGCGGCGACAGAGTACGAGTGGTCGACAGCCTGATAACGGGCAGGCGCGAGAACCTAGCGCGGGTGCCCCAGATCGATTTCGTGCTCGGCGACCTCGCGGACCTGAAGGTTGCGCGCCGCGCCATGGAGGGAATCGACTACGTGCTTCACCAGGCGGCGATCCCATCGGTGCCGCGATCGGTGTCCGACCCGATCGCCTCGCACCGTGCCAACGTGGATGCCACGCTCAACGTCCTCGTTGCCGCCCGCGACGCGGGCGTGCGCCGCGTGGTCTACGCCGGGTCTTCGTCCGCCTACGGCGACACGCCGACGCTTCCAAAGCGCGAGGACATGGCGCCCAGGCCGCTCTCGCCTTACGCGCTGCAGAAACTCGTGGGGGAGCAGTACTGTCAGCTTTTCACTCACCTCTACGGCCTCGAGACCGTCACTATCCGCTACTTCAACGTCTTCGGCCCGCGGCAGGACCCTTCGTCCCCGTATTCGGGCGTGATATCGGTCTTCGTCACCGCCCTCCTCGAAAACCGTGCGCCGACAATCCACGGCGATGGGGAGCAGACCCGGGACTTCACCTACGTGTCAAACGTGGTTGACGGCGTGCTTCGCGCGTGCGAGGCTCCTGGTGCATCCGGCGAGGTCATGAACGTCGCGACCGGACGGCGGATATCGCTGAACGAGCTCTTCGAGGTCCTCAAGGTCTACACCGGAGCGAAGGTCGCCGCCGTTCATGGCCCGGCGCGCGCGGGAGACGTCCGCCACTCTCAGGCCGACATCACGCGTGCGCGCGAAATCCTCGGCTACGCACCCACCGTCGATCTGGAGGAAGGGCTGCGGCGGACAGTGGATTGGTACCGGGTGCAGCTCGAAGCCAGCGAACATCCGCGCGTGTAAACCGGAGTCTGCACCGCCCGATGGAGCGCATCGGGCGATGGGAGCGCCGGGCGGCGCGCACCTGCAATCCCTTTCCCTTCAACTTGTTGCCGTCTCGGGCGTGTGCCGCTCCGCAGGCCCGCCTCTTGCCCCGCCCAGCAAACGGCCACGGGGCGGCGCGCGGTTTAGTGGCGCCCGACCTCCACCACAGATGGCGCGCCCCCCGGGCCCAACAGGAGAGGGTTGTCGCCAATGACCAAGCACCTCTCCGGGAGGACGCAATGTTCAAAGCCATTCTCGTTCTGGCAATCGCATCGGTCCTTGTCGGGACCGGGCCCGCGACGGCCCGCCAGGCTGCCCAGGCGCCGCAGGCCAAGGGGGCGACGCAGGGCGCAGGCGCGCTCGATCTCAACACCGCCACGCTCGCTCAGCTCGAGACGCTGCCCGGTGTCGGCCCGAAGCTCGCCGAGCGGATTCTGCAGCACAGGCAGAAGATCGGCCGTTTCAGCAAGGTGGAGGAGCTCATGAACGTCCAGGGAATCGGCGAGAAGAACTTCCTCAGGCTGAAGCCCCTGGTCACCGTGACGCCTGTTCAGAAAAACGAACTCACCGGGAAAGCGGGGACAGGGCATGCCGAGCCTGCGTCCTCAGGCCGGCCTGAACGCGGCTGATAAAGTCTTCTGTGCGAACCGTTGCAGGCGGCCGAACGGGCTACTCGCTGATCGAACTCCTGTTCGCGGCAGGCGTGACCAT
This sequence comes from Vicinamibacterales bacterium, assembly GCA_041947015.1. Taxonomy (GTDB): domain Bacteria; phylum Acidobacteriota; class Vicinamibacteria; order Vicinamibacterales; family Fen-181; genus JBHGBL01. The sequence goes on along the minus strand of JBHGBL010000005.1, from coordinate 131,224 downwards.
GGCGCTCGCGACCGCAGCCCTTCCCCTCGTCCGGTTGTCAGTATCGGGCACGAGAGCACTGGGCGCAGCACGCTATGTCGGTACGCGACTGCAGCAGGCAAGGTGGGAAGCGGTCAAGCGATCCGCGCACGTCGGGTTCAGCTTCGACCCGGCCCTCGCACATCGGTTCGCAATGTACGTCGACGGCGACGGGGACGGCCTTCGCACGGCCGACATCGTCTCGGGAACGGACCGGATGCTTGGCACGCCAGAAAGGCTGTCGGACAACTACCCCGGCGTCAAGTTCGGCGTTCTCGAAGGCGTCGTGGCGGTGGAGTCGGGCGAGGCGCTCGGGCCTTCGTCCGACCCCATCCGCCTGGGTCCAACTGACATCCTCTCGTTCGGGCCGCTTGGGACCGCTACTTCCGGAACGCTCTACTTGCACGGGGAGAATGGAGAGCAGTACGCGGTGCGTATCCTGGGGGGAACCGGTCGTGTGAGAGTCTTCCGCTTCCGGCTGGCAACAGGAGAGTGGTTCACGCCATGAAGTCACCAGGCAGGCGGCACGACCGGCGTCTCGCGCCTCGCATCTGCCCGGATCCGGGCAGCCGGCTGGCCGTCGCGCGCATTCGCCCCGGGAGCGAAGTGCGGATATTGGACTTGTCGCGGTTCGGAGTTCTCGTGGAGGGGGAACTGCGCCTGCTTCCCGGCTCACTCGTAGAGATCCAAGTGAACGTGGACCAATCAGCGGAAAGAACGCGCGGACGGGTGGAACGCTGCCACGTCTCGGCGCTCGGCTCCGGCCCTCCGCAGTATCGCGCGGCCCTGACGTTCGAACCACCGCTGGCCACGCTCTGCCCGCAGGGCGCCGATGATGCCGGCACTCGACCCTCGGCGGCCGGCCGCCAGCCCGGACCTGGACAGGGCCCCGGCGCTCCTCTCGGCCCTCAGTCCTCGTTCCACAGTCCCAGCGACGTGTATCTCCTACCCGAGGCCAGAGGGGACATCGGCGATCTCCCGGGTAGTGACTACCCACCGGGAGCAGATTCGCCTGTCGGATCCACGCCGACCGCGCGTTTTTCCTCGGAACCCACCCGGTCGGTCCGTGGCATCCCCCTTGTTCATAAGGCGTCCGCCGGCTCCAGAGGGCGCGAACTATGACGAGCGAGGTGGTCTCCTGCGTGTTGGAACGTTCCGGCGGGCGTAACCGCGCCGCCGATCGTCGAGCGGGCCTGAGTGTCTTGGTAGGAGCGCTTCTGCGTCGCCTGCGTGAAGATCCCGTGAGCGCGGACCTGCCTGAAGTCCTTCAGGACACCGTCCTCAGGCTCGTGCCGCTGCGCTCTGTGCGCCTGGTACAGACAGCCGGAGTGCTCCAGCCAACCGCTGGGCCTTCGGTCGGCCCGGAAGTGATTCGGGTGCACGCTCCTGTCGCAGGCTCTAATCTGCCTGTCGCCTTGGAAGGACATCTCGCACCAGGCGAGCGGCTCGACGCATGGGACCGGCAGGTGGTCGAGAATGCCGCGTCGCTCGGCGCGCTCATCCACGAACTCGAGCGAAGGCCGCGTGGGGCTCGTATGGCATCGTCGGTTCGCGCCGCCGCCGACGGCGCCGCGCCCATAGTCGGGTCCAGCCCGGTCATGCAGGCACTGCGCGAACGCATCGAACGGGTTGCACGCACGGATTTCACGATCTTGATTCAGGGAGAGAGCGGAACGGGAAAGGAGCTCGTGGCGCGCAACATCCATGAATTGAGCCACCGATCCAAGGGGCCGTTCGTCGCTATCAACTGCGCTGCACTCGTGGAAACGCTCCTGGAAGCCGAGCTCTTCGGCATCGAGGAGCGCACGGCGACCGGCGTCAAGGGCCGGCGCGGCAAGTTCGAGCACGCAGACGGTGGAACGCTCTTCCTCGACGAAGTATCGGATCTCTCGTTATCGGCCCAGGCGAAGCTGCTGCGCGCCATCCAGGACCTGGCGGTGGAACGAGTCGGCAGCTGCGGTTTGCGCCGCCTCGACATTCGGATCGTCGTCGCCACCAATCGGAGCCTGGCTCCGCTCGTCGAACGCGGCCTCTTCAGACAAGACCTCTTCTACCGCCTGAGCGGCGTGGAGGTCCGGGTCCCTGCACTCCGGACGCGGCGCGACGACATCCTGGAGCTCGCGCGGTACTTCCTCGAACGGCACCGGTTGGTTCGAAGGATGGTGCTTTCGCCCGCAGCTGCGGACGCGCTCAGGATTTACGACTGGCCAGGGAACGTTCGCGAGCTGGAGCGGCTGGTCGAAGGAATAGTCGCGCTCGCCGAGTCGGACAGGATCGAGGTCGACGATCTGCCACCCATGATTCGCAGCGGCTACACCGAAGTGCTCCAGCCGTCTCTCGAAGCCGGGCACACCATGCGGGCGTGGGGGAGCCGCTACGCCCGGCTGGTTCTCGACAGGTCCGCTCAGAACAAGAGGCAGGCGTGCCGGATCCTCGGAATCAGCTACCACACGTTGCAGTCTTACCTCCGCCACGCGGCGGAGAAACAGGAGCGCGAAACGGCACCGCTGTCGGCCTGGCCGGACAACATCCAGGCGGCAGTCGGGCCGACCAGGGTGCACGAACGCCCCGGGAGGGCCTCGCAGAAAGCGGAGATCTACTAGAGGCTCCAGGGGGAACGATGTGGCAGGCAAACGGCATTCATGCTCGCCTGCCGCAACTTGGAGGTCGGCCCTGCGCAGGGGGGAGCCTGCGCACGCCGGGAGCCTACGGCCGGACACGGCGGCGAGGCAGCAGGAAGGAGGTCGCGCGCCGTCACGGCAGGCAAGCCCTGCCGACACAGTCGGAGGTGAAAGATGGCAGCAGTGACCCTGACCTCCCAGACGATGCTGGCGCTCGGCATCGCCCTTCTCCTGAGCGCGCCGTCGCCCGCGACGGCAGCCGGCCCTAGATCGAAGTGGATGGCGGCGCCAGCCTGCCGCGCCATCACAGGGGCAACCGACGCCACCGTCCAGCAGCGGCGTCCGGACATGGTTTTCTCGCTCGTGCCGCTGACCGATGGCCGCCGCGAGCTGGCACTCAGGGCGGGTGCTCTCGAGTTGCGCAAGAAAGTCGCGCCCAACGGTGCGACCGCGCTCCGGCTGGAGTCGCCGGAGGACAGCCTCGACATCACTATCTCCGCCGAAGCGGTGACGGTAGGCAGGGGGAGGGGCAGCGCGGTCCTCTCCTCGGCCTCACCGGACGAAGCATCGATGCTCGAGGTGCAGCGTGTTCTTGCCGGTTCACTTGCCTTGCGCCAGCTGCGAGCGCTCGCTGCGGACCTCGAGTCGGTGACAGACAGCGGGCCAGAGGTGGCTGCGATAGCGCTCTCGGACGCCGTGCTCGGGTTCCTGGCCGGAGACGCAGGCGCCCCGGCGAGGCTTGCGTCGCGGATGAAGTCGAGGCGTGAAGCCCGAATGCGCCAGGTGCTCCTCCGCCAGCAAGGGTGCTACCCAAAATGGGAGCAAGAGGTACTGTATGCCTGGGCCGAGTACCAGGCATGCCTGGATGACTTCGAGTGGTGGAACCCGCTCAAGGAAGCGTGCACCATACGCTACCTGCTGTGGGTAGAATCGGCATGGTTCCAGTTCTTGGGATGCTCGGCGCTTCCTTTCAACCAATGAAGAAACAACTCCTCTGGCGGCTCGTGGACGTCGTGGTGGGCCTGCTGTTCGCCGGCCTCCTGGCGCCCTTGACGCTCATCGTCCTGCCAGGCTTCGGGCAGGGCCCGTGGACGGTACTCGCCACGGCGCTGGTCACAATCGGGTTCGTCATGCTGCTTCGCCAGAGGGTCATCGGGCCCGGCGACGGCAGATCCTAGCCGTGTGACGGGAAGGCGCTAATCGAAGGGGGCCACGGGCGGCCCGGCGGTCGCCCGTACGCCTTTGAGCAACAGAGTCCGCGCGCCTAGCCCGGCTTCGAGCACCGGTGGCCCTGCCGGCTGCTCGAGTGGAGCCAGGGCTACCTGCTCTAGTCCTTGGTACGTCCGCCCGCTCTCCGTATTGCCGCTTCTGCCAAAGCCGACAGCGTGTCGATCACCGGGACGGGCAGGTCGCCGTCACCGAGTACCAGCGGGATCTCCGTGCAGCCCGCGATTATCGCCTCGGCCCCCCCGGCTATCAGACCTTCGGCAGCTTTTCGCACCAGCTGTCGCGGCCCTTCTCCCGATCCGCCAGACTTGATGCCGTAGATTGCGGCCATCACCTTGTCCCGCTGCACGTCATCAGGCGGTACGATGAGCTGGGTCGGCGTTCGCCGCAGCGCCTTGTGAAACAGGCCCGCCCGGATGGTGCCGGTGGTCGCAAGGAGCCCCACACGGCTGATCCCGGGCACCCGCCGCCTCAACTCCCTGACGGTCTCCTTCACGATGTGCAGGACCGGCAGCTTCGTCTTCGATTGAAGCTCGGCGTGGAAGTGATGAACGGTCACGCACGGGATGACGATGAAGTCCGCGCCCGCCTTTTCGAGCGCCCGTGCGCTGCGAACTAACTCCCTGATTGGACTCTCGCCGCCGGCAAGGATCGCCGCAGTTCGGTCGGGAACCTTCGGGTTGTTGTCGATGATGATTCGCAGGTGCTCGCGGTCGTTCTTCGCCGCAGTGCGGCGAACGACCTTCGCGAAGAAGTCCACGGTCGCCTCGGGACCCATGCCTCCGAGCACTCCCATCACCAACTCGGTTCCCGGACCCGACGCTGCCCCGCGACGCGCTCGCTGACGCGTTTCGTTCATATCTCCTCCGCGCCGCCCCTCACGCCGCGGCGCCCCCGGAGCATACCACGCCGCAACGGGCCTTTGCCGGCCTGCTGCTGACTTCATACTGGCCGGGATAATCCGGCTCGCGCCGTGAGGCCGGGCCTTCGTTCCTCGAGTCTTCGTGACCCAGTGGGCCCGTATGACCGCTGAAGGGGCGCGAGCCTCCGTGCCATGCTCGCCTCTTCAGTGGAGTCGTCCTTGACCCCGCCCTTGCCAGCATAGTACGTTTAGCGGTCACGTCCCCGGAACACACCCCTCGATGGCGCAGCAGACGGATCCCGTGCTCAAAAAGACGCCGTTGAACGCGTGGCACCGCGCCCATGGGGCACGCATGGTCCCGTTCGCCGGCTGGGACATGCCCGTCGAGTATACCGGAGTGGCGAGCGAACACCTGGCGGTCCGCACCAGAGCAGGGCTCTTCGATGTGAGCCACATGGGCCAGCTCGAGATCGCCGGACCGGAGGCGCTCGCCGCCGTCCAGCTGTTGACGAGCAACGACGCGGGCAGGCTCAAGGTCGGCCAGGCCCAGTACTCTGCGCTGATGCTGCCAAACGGCGCGTTCGTGGACGACCTGCTCGTGTACCGCTTAGGCACGGATCACTTTCTGATGGTGGTCAACGCCTCGAACACCGGCAAGGACTTCGCCTGGATCCTAGACAACGCCGGGCAGGCAGGCGATGCCTCTGTGGTCGATTCCAGCTCGAGGTACGCGCTCATCGCGGTGCAGGGGCCTCTCGCGCGCGAGATAGTGCAGCCGCTCGCGAGCGTCGACCTCTCGGCGTTGAAGTACTACTGGTTCGCGCACGGCGAGGTGGCGGGAGCAAGGGCAACGGTATCGAGGACGGGCTACACCGGCGAAGACGGCGTGGAGATCTTCGTGCCTCCAGCCGCCGCGACGAAAGTGTGGGACGCCCTTCTGAACGCAGGCACCCCGGCCGGTATGATCCCGGCTGGCCTCGGGGCCCGCGACACGCTCCGCCTCGAGGCCGGAATGCGCCTCTACGGCAACGACATCGATGATACGACGACCGTGCTCGAGGCGGACCTCGAGTGGATCGTGGGCTGGGACAAGCAGGACTTCATCGGCAGGCAGGCGCTCGCCGCACAGAAGGCTCGCGGCCTCGAACGCAGGCTCGCAGGCTTCGAGATGTTGGACCGCGCCATCGCGAGGCGCGGGCACGACATCTACGTCGACGGCGTGAAGGCCGGCTTCGTCACGAGCGGAACCCTGACGCCGTTCCTCAAGAAGGCCGTCGGGATGGCCTACCTTCCGGCCGGCCGCACGGGCCACGGCACCGAATTCGAAATCGACGTGCGCGGCAGGCGCGCCCGCGCGCGTGTCGTCCCGCTGCCCTTCTACAAGCGCCCGAGAGGATGAGCATGTATCCAGACGACTGCAAGTACACGAACGACCACGAATGGATCCGTATCGAGGGTGGCAAGGGGCGGATGGGCATCACGGATTATGCCCAGAAACAGCTCGGCGACGTGGTCTACCTCGAACTGCCCGAGGTGGGCAAGACCGTGAGGAAGGGCGAGGTCCTCGGCACGATCGAGTCCGTCAAGGCGGTCTCCGAGATCTACGCGCCCGTGTCAGGCAGGGTGGTCGAGGTGAACTCGTCGCTCGCCGAGAAGCCCGAAGCGGTCAACTCGGACGCTCACGGCAGCTGGATGGTCGTGCTCGAAGTCGAGAAACCCGAAGAAGTCAACGACCTGCTGAGCGCGGGTCAGTACGAAGAGCTGGCAAAGTGAGTCACCGCTACATCCCGAACACGGAAGAGGACATCCGCCGCATGCTCGCGGCGATAGGCGTCGAGTCGATCGACGACCTCTTCGCGCAGGTGCCGGCCAACGTCCGGCTGAAGCGCGACTTGGCGATACCGCCGGCCATGTCGGAGCCGGATCTCTTCGCCCACATCGAGCGCCTGGCTTCGCTCAACGCCGATCCCGCCCGCGACGCCATGTTCGTTGGCGGCGGCGTGTACCGCCACTTCGCCCCGAGCTTCATCGACCAGATGCTCCTCCGGTCGGAGTTCTACACCGCGTACACGCCCTACCAGCCCGAGATCTCGCAGGGGACGCTGCAGGGCATCTTCGAGTTCCAGACGCTCATCTGTCAATTGACGGGGATGGACATCGCCAACGCGTCGATGTACGACGGCAGCACGGCGATGACGGAGGCGTCGCTGATGGCCACGCGCCTCGCCCGGCGAGACAAGATCGTCATCGGGCGGAGCGTCCACCCTCACTACCGTGGCGTGCTAGCCACCTACGCGGCAAACCTCGGTCTCGAGATCGTGGAAGCGCCCTACTGCGAGAGCGGCGGCCTCGACCTCGAGCAGCTGCAGGCCATGCTCCAGGGTGCTGCGGCGGTCGTCTTCCAGAGCCCGAACTTCTTCGGCGTGATCGAGGACCCGCGGCCCATCGTCGAAATCGCCGGGGCCGCAGGCGCGCTCACCGTCCTCACCGTCACCGAGCCGCTGTCGCTGGCCATGCTGCAGCCGCCCGGCACGTTCGGCGTGGACGTTGTCGCATGCGAGCTTCAGTCGTTCGGCATCCCCGCATCCTACGGCGGGCCGCACTGCGGCGTCATAGCCGCTGCAGAGAAGTGCCTCCGGCAGATGCCGGGCAGGCTCGCCGGGATGGCGAAGGACACCGAGGGCCGGACTGGCTACGTGCTCACGCTCTCGACCAGGGAACAGCACATCCGCCGCGAGAAGGCGACGTCGAACATCTGCACGAACTCCGGGCTGATGGCGCTGGCAGCGAGCATGTTCATGGCGGCCTACGGGAAGAAGGGCCTGCCCGAGCTCGCGCGGCTCAACTTCGACAAGGCGCACCACCTGTCAGGCGAGCTCGCGCGGGTGTCGGGCGGCAGGCTCTCGCGGCGTTTCCGGGGGCCTGTCTTCAACGAGTTCGTCGTCGCGGGCCTCGGCGATGCGGAGGCGGTGCACCGCCGGCTGCTCGAAGAGAGCATCGTCGCCGGCATACCGCTCGGAAAGCACTACCCGGAGCTTGCCGACTGCCTGCTCCTTTGCGTGACCGAGGTGAACACGGCCGCGGAGATCGACCGGCTGGTCAGCGGCCTCGCTGCCGCGGAACCGGCTGCCTAGGCGGCGGAAGGGCAAACCATGAGCGAAACGGTTGAATCGCGCGACCAGCTGATCTTCGAGAAGACCCACGAGGGCAGGCGAGGCTACTCGCTGCCCCAGCGCGACGTGCCCGTCGCGCCGGCCGAAGACCTCCTTCCGGCCGGCCTCCTGAGGAAGGAGATCGCAGGGTTCCCAGAGCTCAGCGAGAACAACCTGGTGCGCCACTACACGCGGCTCTCGACGTGGAACTACGGCGTGGACACCGGCATGTACCCGCTCGGCTCGTGCACCATGAAGTACAACCCGAAGATCAACGAGGCGGTTGCGCGCCTCAGGGGCCTTGCATCCCTCCACCCGATGCTCCCCGAGTCCGCCGTCCAGGGCGCGCTCGCGATCATGCACGGGCTCCAGGAGTTCCTCGGAGAAATCACCGGCCTGCCCGCTGTCACGCTGCAGCCGGCCGCCGGCGCACACGGTGAGCTTGCAGGCATGATGATGATTCGCAAGCGGCTGATCCACCGCGACGGACAGCCGCGGAGGGTCGTCCTCATCCCCGACTCGGCACACGGGACGAACCCGTCGAGCGCCCGTTTCTGCGGCTACGAGGTGCAGCAAATCAAGTCGTGCGAGCGGGGCAACCTCTCGACCGACGCGCTGCTGGCGGCGATGACGCCCGACGTGGCGGCGCTCATGCTCACCAACCCGAACACCCTCGGGATGTTCGAGGACGAGATTTGCAAGGCCGCCAGGATGGTCCACGACAAAGGCGGGCTCGTCTACTGCGACGGCGCCAACATGAACGCGCTCGTCGGCAAGGCGAGGCCGGGCGACTTCGGCGTGGACATCATGCACCTGAACCTTCACAAGACGTTCTCCACCCCCCACGGAGGAGGAGGGCCGGGGTCGGGCCCGGTGGTCGCGACGATGGAGCTCGAGCCTTACCTGCCTGCACCCGTCGTCAGCCGCGTTGACGGCAGGTTCGGGCTGGACTACGACCGACCGCACAGCATCGGCCGCGTCAAGGCGTACCTCGGCAACTTCGGGACGGTCCTTCGCGCCTATGCATACATCCTGGCCCTCGGCCCGGACGGCCTCCGCGCCACCGCGGAGAACGCGGTCATCAACGCCAACTACCTGAGGGTTCGGCTGCGCGAACGCTACGACGTGCCATACGATCGGATCAACATGCACGAGGTGATCCTGTCGGACCGCAGGCAGAACTCGACCGGCGTCACGACGCTCGACGTAGCGAAGCGGCTCATCGACTACGGATTCCATCCGCCGACGGTGTACTTCCCGCTGATCGTGCACGGCGCGATGATGGTGGAGCCGACCGAGAGCGAGGCGCTCGACGAGCTCGATCGGTTCGTGGAGGCGATGTTCGCGATCGCGGACGAGGCCGAGCGCGACGCGTCGCTGTTGAAGAGAGCCCCGGTCCGCACGCGGCGCAGCAGGTTCGACGAGGCGTCGGCGGCCCGCAAGCCGGTGCTGCGCTGGACGCCTCCAGCCTAGGGTCGTGTCCACCGGGATTCGCGGACACGCTCCCTTGGGGAGTGCCCGGCGGCTTCAGCCGCCGGGCCGGTTGCCGGGTTTCGGGCGTCGTGACGCTGCCCGGGATGCGGCGCCCGGCCGCGGCTTTGGTCTGCAGCCCACGCTTGCGACTCGGTTTCTGTGCGGCCCGCCTCTCGGGTGAGCCATGGGAAATCCTGATCCCCCAGGGATTGCCGGCGCGCCTCCTTCCGCACCTCCCGACTGCTTCGACAAACGGCTGGCCGCCTTGGACGGGGGCATCTCGGCGCTCATCGATCTCGACCGGCTCGCAGAGAACGTGTCCTTCATCCTTCGCGATCTCCTGCCGCCCGGGGCCGGCCTCATGGCGGTCGTCAAGGCCAACGCCTACGGCCACGGCTACCTCCCGTGTGCGCGAACCGTCCTCGAGGCTGGAGCAACCTCCCTCGCCGTGGCCCGAATCGAAGAGGCGCTGCTTCTCCGCCGCAGCGGGATCGCTGCGCCTGTTCTGGTCGTCGGCGCGCCCAACCTCGCCCTCGTAGCCGACGCGGCAAGGGCAGGCGTCGAACTCGCCGTCGGCAGTCTCGCTGCCGTCGCCGCGATGGCGCGGCGGCTGGATGAAGACGACTCTCTGCCCCCCGTTCGACTGCACGTTAAGGTCGACAGCGGCATGCGCCGCTTCGGGGTCGAACCGGCCGATGCTCCAGCCCTGGCGCGGGCCATCGCCGCCAACCCGCGGATGCGCGTGGAAGGCCTCTTCACGCACTTCGCGACGGCCGACGAGGAAGACGACTCTTTCGTGAAGGAGCAGGTGCGCCGCTTCGAGCAGGCGCGGCACGGCCTCGCAGCCTCGGGCATCGTGCCGCCGCAGATTCACGTCGCCAACAGCGGGGCCGCCCTTCGGCATGTCACGCTGCCAGGCGTCACCGCCATACGGATGGGAATATCCCTCTACGGGCTGTCGCCGTCGGCGAAAGTACCCGTCACACCAGACTTCCGGTCGTTCATGAAGCTCAGGACCCGAATCGTCCGCGCGTTCACTCTCGCACCCGGCGAAGGGCTGTCCTACGGGCTGACCTGGGTCGCTCCCGCTCCCACACGTTGCGCGACGCTCGCCGGCGGCTACGCGGACGGCCTGTCGCGCAGCCTCGGCAACCGCGGCTGGGCAGGCGTGAAGGGCCAGCGTTGCCCCATCATCGGCCGCGTCTGCATGGACCAGGTGATGATCGACACCGGCGCCGCCACTGGCGTACAGGAGGGCGACGAGGCGGTGCTCATCGGAGACGGCTGGGACGGCGAGATGACGATCGATCAGGCAGCAGCGCTCTGCGGCACGATCAACTACGAGGTTGTCTGCGCGGTTGCGGCCCGCGTGCCGCGCCTTTACGTCCGTGGCGGCCGCCCGTTCGCCATACACGACCTCGCCGGTTACATCGAGCGGAGCTAGGGACCGCCGCTCGACGGCAGCCGCCACCCTTCATCCGCACAACGCGACGCCACCCTCGGCGCGCTCGCGTTCGTTGGTACGGTCGGCGCCGCGACCTTGTATGCTGTACCGTCAGGCTCGGCCGGGGGCGTTCCTGAAGGACACGGCCCGGTGAGCACTGCGCTGCCGGGGCACAATGTGCAGCGGCAGATCCGAAAGGCGTGATCGATGCGAGTCCTCAACGGCAACCAGATGCGCGAGGCCGACCGCCAGACGATCGAGGAGATAGGCATACCGTCGATCGTGCTGATGGAGAACGCGGGCAGGCAGGTGGTGGGCGCCATCGAGGCCCGTTACCCGGATATCCAGGATCGTGCCGTGGCGATCCTCTCAGGCCGCGGCAACAACGGAGGCGACGGCTTCGTCGTCGCGCGCGTCCTCCACGAACGCGGTGTGGACGTCTCCGTGTTCCTCGTAGGGCGGGTAGCCGAGATCAAGGGCGACGCGAGGATCAACCTCGAGATCCTGGGCAATATCGGCGTGACGGTCGTTGAGATTGAAGGGGAGGAGCAGTGGGAACTCCACTCTACCGAAGTCGGGAGCGCCGATCTGATCGTCGACGCGCTCTTCGGCACAGGTCTCAAGACACCGCTCCAGGGCCTGCTGGAGACGATCGTCGCGGACGTCAACGGGATGGGAATCCCGATCGTCTCGATCGACCTGCCGAGCGGACTCTCCGCCGATACTCACGAGGCAATCGGCGACAGCATCGAGGCGGAGCTCACCGTCACGCTGGCGGCGCCCAAACTGCCGCTGGCACTGCCGCCAGCGCTCTTCCGGGCTGGGGAGGTGGCGGTTGCCGACATCGGCATCCCCCGCCAGGTCATCGATGCAGTCGAAGGGGACCGGATCGAGCTCGTCACGAGGGATGAGGTCCGGGATCTGATCGAGCCCCGAGCAGCGGAATCACACAAGGGTGACTTCGGTCACGTCCTAATCGTTGCCGGCTCGCTTGGCAAGACTGGGGCTGCGCATCTGGCAGCGGTGGGGGCGCTGAAGTCCGGCGCCGGCCTTGTGACCGTGGCCACGCCGAGGTCCGTGGTCCCCATCGTCGCGGCACTCGGCGCCGAGTACATGACGTACCCGCTCGCGGAGACGACGGCCGGAACAGTGGCGGCCGAGGCGATAGAAGACGTCCTGGCGCTGCAGCGCGACGTCATCGCGGTCGGGCCGGGCCTTGGCACCGATCCATCGACCCGAGAGTTCGTCCGGGCGCTCGTCGAGGCGTCAGGTGTGCCGCTCGTCCTCGATGCGGACGCGCTGAACGCTTTCGCGGACGAACCCCTGGCCCTCAGCGCCAGTGAGGGCCGCAACATCATCGTCACGCCGCACCCCGGCGAGATGGCCAGGCTGACCGGTCTCACGACCACCGAAATACAGGGCGACAGGATCGCGGCAGCGCGCCGGCTCGCCACCACGAGGCACCTGTTCGTGGTGCTGAAAGGCTACCGGACGATCGTGGCAGCCCCGTCGGGGAGCGTGTCGATCAACACGACCGGCAACCCCGGGCTCGCCACCGGCGGCACGGGCGACGTCCTGACGGGGGTCATCGCGGCCTGGCTGGCCCAGCTGCTCGACGCCGAGGGCGCGTGCCGGCTCGGCGTGTACCTCCACGGCGCCGCCGCCGATCTCGCGGAGGCCGACGTCGGAGAAATCGCCCTGACGGCAGGCGACGTCGTCGAGCGGCTCGGCGACGCGGTGCTGGAACTAACCGCGCGGAACCGCAGGCCCGGTCGAACGCAGTGAGCGGAAGGGCGGGGAAGCACCCGAGCGTCGGGCCTGAGCGCGGAGCGCAGGCGAGGCCGCAGCGACGAGGGCCTGCAAGCGAGTCGGCACGGGACCCATGCGTGCAGATGAATTCTGAAGAAGTTGTGACCAACTCCGAAGCGGAGACCGAAGCGGCGGCCGAACGACTGGCCAGGCGGCTGCCGGGCGGAAGCCTCGTGCTGCTGTTCGGAGAACTCGGCGCGGGGAAGACGCGTTTCGTTCGAGGACTGGCAGCAGGGTGCGGTGTCGACCCGGACGAGGTCACGAGCCCGACCTTCACGCTCGTGCAGTCGTACCGCGGCTCCAGGGTGCTTCATCACGTCGATCTCTACCGCCTGACCGCCGCGGAAGCGGACGAACTCGGCCTGGAGGAGATGGCGGCCGATCGGAACGCCGTCGTCGCAATCGAGTGGGCGGAGCGCCTGCCGCGTGCCGTTCCCGGCGCCATCGAGGTGAGGATCGACGATCTGGGGGGAGACCGGAGACGGATCCTGATCGACCCGTAACCTACTCTGAGCGGTAGTTGGGCGCTTCCTTCGTGATGATCACGTCGTGCACGTGGCTCTCGCGAACCCCGGCCTGGGTGACCCGCACGAGGCGCGCTTCCCGCTGGAGCTCGGCGATGTCCCGGCAGCCGCAGTATCCCATTCCGGCGCGAAGGCCGCCGACCAGCTGGAAGATCATCGCCTCGACGCTTCCCTTGTAGGCCACCCGGCCCTCGATCCCCTCCGGGACGAGCTTCGAGTCCCCGTTCGCTGAATCGAGATCGAACTCGTCCTGGAAGTACCGGTCGCGGCTCCCACGCCGCATCGCCCCGATGGAGCCCATTCCCCGGTACTCTTTGAAGCTTCGCCCCTGATAGAGGACGACCTCGCCCGGGCTCTCGTCCGTGCCGGCGAAAAGGCTGCCGATCATGACGGAGCTCCCGCCGACTGCCAGCGCCTTGGTGATGTCCCCCGAGAAGCGGATGCCGCCGTCCGCGATCACCGGGACGTTGTGCCGGCTCGCCGCGCGGGCGCACTCGCTTATGGCTGTCACCATGGGGACGCCGATGCCGGCGATGACGCGCGTCGTGCAGATCGACCCGGCGCCGATGCCGACCTTCACCGCGTCCACTCCGAGGGCGATGAGCGACTCGGTAGCCTCGGCCGTGGCCACGTTGCCTGCGATGATGTCCACGTCGGGGAAGCGCCGCCTCAGTTCGCGGACCGTATCGAGCACGCGTTGCGAGTGACCGTGCGCGGTATCCACCACCAGGACGTCCACGTGGGCGGCGACGAGGGCCGACGCCCGGTCCATCGCGTCCTTGCCGACGCCAACCGCAGCCCCCGCCCGGAGCCGCCCGAGCTGGTCCTTCGAGGCGTTCGGGTACTTGATCATCTTCTGGATGTCCTTTACGGTGATCAAGCCCTTGAGCCTGAAGTCCTGGTCCACCACCAGCAGCTTCTCGACCTTGTGGCGGTGGAGGATCTCGCGCGCCTCCTCCAGCGTCGTGCCGACCGGGACCGTTATCAGATTCTCGCGCGTCATCACCTCGGCGATCGGGCGGTCCACGTTGCTCTCGAAACGCAGGTCCCGGTTCGTCAGAATGCCTGCGAGCCGGCCTTCCTTGCTGCCGTCCACCGTGATGGGAACTCCCGAGATCCGGTATTTCCGCATCAGCTCCAGCGCCTCGTGGATGCGGTGTTCGGGAGACAGCGTGATCGGGTTGACGATCATCCCGCTCTCCGAGCGCTTGACCCGATCGACCTCGGATGCCTGCTCCTCGATCGTGAGGTTCTTGTGGATGACGCCTATCCCCCCGTGCTGCGCCATGGCGATGGCAAGCCGCGACTCGGTCACGGTGTCCATCGCGGCGCTGACCAGCGGGACGTTCAGCGTGATGTTCCGGCTGAGACGCGTGGAAACATCCGTGTCGGCCGGCAGCACCGTCGAGTGCCTCGGCACCAGCAGGACGTCATCGAAGGTCAACGCGAGCTGCTGGTCCGTCCAGAGGGCCAACGAGGAAGGGAGAATCTGGTTGGGTTCCATGTGCTGTCCCCGGCGGCTCATGCCGCCGCGCCGTGGCACTTCTTGTATTTCTTGCCGCTTCCGCACGGGCATGGATCGTTCCTGCCCACCTTCGGTTCTTCTCGCCTCACCGTCTTGACGACGTCGTCGCCGCCGGTCCGGGCCGGCTGCCGGCCGCCCGCCGCGCCCGCCCCGGCCGGCGCGGACTGGAAGACCGATGCGGCCTCGCTCGGCGCGTTCATCACCATCGGGGCAGCCCGCCTCGCCGGCCGCCTGACGTGCTCCTCGGCAGGCAGCGGCCGCAGCAGCCAGAGGTAGCGGACCATCTCCTCGTCGATCCGCGATTTCATGTCCTGGAACAGCGCGAAGCTCTCGCGCTTGTACTCGACGAGCGGGTCGCGCTGCCCGTAGCCCCTCAGGCCGATGCCTTCCTTGAGGTGATCCAGGCTGTAGAGATGGTCCTTCCACTGCGCGTCCACGATCTGGAGCATGATGTCGCGCTCGATGGCCCGCAGGATTTCGGATCCGCCCGGGAACAGCCGTTCCTTCTCCTCGTACTTGCCCCGGATGCGCGCCCACAGCGCGTCGCGGATCTCGTCGGCCGTCTTGCCGGCGAATCCGCCGATTGCCGTCAGGTCCGTCGTGTCGAGCCCGTAGATCCTTCCCGCCTCCCGCGTGAGAGATGGAAGGTCCCATTCCGCCGGCGTCTTGCCTTGGCAGCAGGTGTCCACCAGGCCGTCGAGGATGTCCTCGGCAATCCCCATCAGGTAGCCGCGGTTGTCCACGACCTCGTTCTCGTCCAGCTGGATCTTCCCCTCGAGCAGCTGCCGCCGCAGCGTGTAGACGCTCTCACGCTGCTTGTTCATCACGTCGTCGTACTCGAGGAGGTGCTTGCGAACGGAGAAGTTCTGCGACTCGACCTGTTTCTGCGCGCGCTCGATGGCCTTCGTGACCATCTTGTGCTCGATTGGCACCCCTTCTTCCATGCCCAGCCGCTGCATCAGCCCGGAGATGCGGTCCGAGCCGAAGATCCGCATCAGGTCGTCCTCGAGCGACAGGTAGAAGCGCGAGGATCCCGGATCGCCCTGGCGCCCCGCGCGGCCGCGCAGCTGGTTGTCAATGCGGCGCGCCTCATGGCGCTCGGTGCCGATGATGTGAAGGCCGCCCAGGGCCACGACCTCGTCGTGCTCGGCGTCGGTCTGCCGCTTGAAGTGGCCGAAGATTCGCTCCCAGTCCGGCCTGGGAACCCTGTAGAAGCTGTCGAGGTGGAAGAAGTAGACGAACTCCTCGTCGTCGATGAAGCGCTCCTCACCCTTCGGAAGCCGCTCTGCAACCTGCTCGGACAGGCACTGCTGCCGCGCCATGAACTCAGGGTTGCCGCCGAGGAGGATGTCGGTGCCCCGCCCGGCCATGTTGGTCGCGATCGTCACAGCCCCCTTGCGGCCCGCCTGCGCGACGATCTCGGCCTCCTGCGCGTGGTACTTCGCGTTGAGGACGACGTGCTTGATGCCGCGCCGCTTCAGCATCCCGGACAGCCGCTCCGATTTCTCGATCGAGACCGTCCCGACGAGAACCGGCCTGCCCGACGCCTGCTTTTCCATCACGTCCGCAACGATCGCGTCGTACTTCTCGCGCTCCGTCCGGTAGATCGTGTCGGGCTCCTCCAGCCGACGCAGCGGCCGGTTGGGCGGGATCACCACGACGTCGAGCTTGTAGATTTTCGCGAACTCTTCGGCCTCCGTCTCGGCCGTTCCAGTCATTCCGGCAAGCTTGGCGTACTTGCGGAAGTAGTTCTGGAAGGTGATAGTGGCGAGCGTCTGGTTCTCGCGCTCGATCTTCACCTTCTCCTTCGCCTCGACCGCCTGATGCAGCCCGTCGCTCCACCGGCGCCCCGGCATCAGCCGTCCGGTGAACTCGTCGACGATCACCACCTGGCCATCCTTGACCATGTAGTCCACGTCGCGGCGGAACAGCGTGTGCGCCCTGAGGGCCTGGTTCACGTGGTGGAGCAGCGGCATGTTGGCAGGATCGTAGAGCCCGCCCGGGTTTAGCCGGCGCTCCAGCATCTTCTCGGCCTTGGCCATGCCGCTCTCGGTGAGCGTCACAGTCTTGTGCTTCTCGTCTACGATGTAATCGCCCGTCGCCTCGAGCGCCTCGCGTTCTTCCGCTTTGACGTCGCCGCGGGTAACCGCACCCGGCTTCAGCTTCGGGATGATCCGGTCGACCTCGTAGTAGAGCTCGGTGGATTCCTCCGCGGGCCCCGAGATGATGAGCGGCGTCCTGGCCTCGTCGATCAGGATGCTGTCGACTTCGTCGACGATCGCGTAGTTGTGCCCGCGCTGGACGTACTTCGCGAGCTCGAACTTCATGTTGTCCCGGAGGTAGTCGAAGCCGAACTCGTTGTTTGTCCCGTAAGTGATGTCGCAGTTGTAGGCGACCTGCCGCTCGGCGTCGGTCAGCTCGTGCTGGATCACTCCAACCGACATCCCGAGGAACCGGTAGATGCGCCCCATCCACTCCGAATCGCGGCGCGCCAGATAGTCGTTGACCGTGACGACGTGGACACCCTTGCCCTCGAGGGCGTTCAGGTAGGCTGGAAGCGTCGCGACGAGCGTCTTGCCTTCGCCCGTCTTCATCTCAGCGATGCGGCCGCGGTGGAGCACGATTCCACCGATGAGCTGCACGTCGAAGTGCCGCATGTCGAGAGTGCGGCGCCCGGCCTCGCGGACCACCGCGAAGGCATCAGGGAGCAGCTCGTCCAGCGTCTCGCCGCGCGAGAGCCGCTCCCTGAACTGGACCGTCCGGCCCCGGAGCTCCTCGTCGCTCAGGGCGCGCACGGACTCCTCGCGCGCGTTCACCTCGGCGACGAGCGGCATCATCCGCTTCAGGTCGCGTTCGTTCTGCGTTCCGATGACTTTCGCGAGGAGCGTTCCAAGCATGTACGGCAGCGGGAAGACAGGGCGGCTACCCGGCGATTGTATCAAAAGATCGGACCGCAACAGGCCTGAGGCGTGGGGAGCGGCGCATGCAGACGACTTCTACTAGGGGGAAGGGGGCGTGCCCGGAAGATCCCGGTTGGGAATGCGCCCTCAGCGCCTTCTCGGCTCGAGGAGCAGGTGGAACGGGTTGATCGCCTGGCCGTTCACGAGGATCTCGTAGTGAAGGTGCGGCGCCGTCGAGCGCCCGGTGGAGCCGACGCGAGCCACCACCTGGCCGCGCGACACCTTCTGGCCCGGTTCGACTGCGATGTCGAGCAGGTGCCCGTACCTCGTCTGAAGACCGAGGGTGTGATCGATCGTGAGCAGGTTGCCGTAGCCGGGGTGCCACTCCGCGGATGCCACAGTACCGTCGGCGGTGGCGTAGACCGGGCTTCCCTTGTCCGCCGATATATCGAGACCCGTGTGGAAGTCCTGCTCGCCCGTGAACGGATCGCTCCGGCGGCCGAAGGTACCCGACAGCCACCCGTGGGCCGGCCACAATGTCGGTGTCACGGCCGCGAGCTCCGTGCGGCGCATGATGCTGGTTTCAACGATGCTGAGCCTGTCGCTCAGGCGGCGAAGAACCTCGCTCAGCACGCCGAAGGTGTCCTCCGGCAAAGGAAGCCCCGCAGCGAGTACGTCGCGAACCGGCACGGAATTGACCGCGCCGCCACTCCCGCGAGACTTCACTATCGAAGGCAGCCGCGTGAGAGCCTTCGCGCTTGCAGGATCGATGTCGGCCTGGCGCGACAGGTCCGCAACTGTCTCCTGGAGGGAGGCTATCTGCCCGGTGAGCTGGAGCGCGGCGGCGCGATAGCTTGCGTTCTCGACCTCGAGAGCCCGGGCCGCTTCCCTCAGAGCCGCCACTTCGGCGTGCGCGCTCCATCGCGCAGCCATTGCCATGAGCAGGGGAAAACCGACGAGCAGTGCGGCCAGAAAAGCGAACCGCTTGAAGGTGATCGTGAAGGCGACCAGGTAATCCGACGAGTCGGATATCAGGGGCAGAACTCGACGGTCCTCGAAGCGTCTGGCCGTTCCGGTCCCGGCCTCCTCGATCGTCACGTTGTATCGCTTCAGCTTCATGGACGCCCCGTCGCCGCCGGCTCCGCCCGAAAAATCGCTTACGGATAGGGCGAGAATCTACCACAGGCGCAAAGCACAATGGAAGAGAATTCTGCTCCAGAGAAGACATTGGCGAACAGGCGGCGAAACATCAGCCCGACAGCCTGTACTGTAGCGACTCCGCAACGTGATCGGCGGTGACTCGTTCCGAGCCGGCGAGATCCGCGATCGTCCTGCTCACCTTCAAGACACGGTCGCAAGCGCGGGCACTCAGGCCGAGCCGGACGAACGCGGACTCCAGAAGCCGAAGACCTGCCGCATCCGGACGGCAGTAGCGCCAGATAGCGCGTCCCTGCAGGTCCGCGTTCACCGTACAGCCTTCCCCGGAAAGCCTTGCGGCCTGCCTGGCCCTCGCTTCGATCACGCGAGCTCGGACCTGCGCGGTGCCCTCGGTGCCAGCTGCGGGTCCCGTCAGCGCTTCGAGAGGAAGGGCAGGGACGTCGACGACGAGGTCGATCCTCTCGCGCAGTGGACCCGAAAGACGCGCGCGGTAGCGCTGGATCTCCGGCGGTGTGCATCTGCACACGCGCACCCCGTCGCCGAGCAGCCCGCACGGGCAGGGGTTCATCGCTCCCACGAGCATGAACCGGCACGGAAACGTCGCGCTTCTCGCCGCGCGCGCTATCGTGATCTTCCCCTCCTCCAGAGGCTGACGAAGCACCTCCAGCACCCTGCGGTCGAACTCCGGCATCTCGTCGAGGAACAGCACGCCGTGGTGGGCAAGGCTGATCTCACCAGGGCGGGGAAACGTTCCGCCGCCTACCAGCGCCACGTCGGAAATCGTGTGGTGGGGAGCGCGAAAGGGTCGGGCCGTCAGCAGGCCGACGCCGGGCGGCAGCACGCCGGCAACAGAGTGAATCGACGTGGCCTCGAGCGCCTCGTCGAACGACAGCAGCGGCAACAGTCCGGGCAGGCGGCGCGCCAGCATCGTCTTGCCAGCGCCGGGAGGGCCGCTCATCAGGACGTTGTGGCCGCCGGCAGCCGCGATTTCGAGTGCCCGCTTCGCCATGGCCTGCCCCCGAACGTCCGAGAAGTCAACGTCCGTTTCCGCCGCGGCCCGGAGGCTTTCCGGCGGACGGGACACGGGCACGACCGCATCGGGATTGTTGAGCGCTTGGACCGCCTCGCGGAGCGACTCGACCGCGTAAACGCGGAGGCTCCCGACAACAAGGGCCTCAGCGGCATTCGCGGTCGGCAGAAGAAGGCCTGAGAGCCCTTCACGCCGGGCGGCGACCGCAACCGGCAGTACGCCCCGTGTCGCCTGTATGGAGCCATCGAGAGACAGCTCTCCGACGAGCACCAGGTCGTCCACCAGGCGCCGCTCGATGGCCCCCGAAGCGGCGAGCACGCCGAGGGCAATCGGCAGGTCGAATGAAGCGCCCGCCTTCCTGACGTCGGCCGGCGCCAGGTTGACCGTTATTCGATAAGGAGGAAACTCGAAGTCGGAATTGCGGATGGCCGCCCGAACACGGTCCCGGCTCTCACGCACGCTCGCGTCGGGCAGGCCGACCATCGTGAAGTGCGGGAAGCCGTAGGAAACATCGACCTCCACATGCACGGCTTGGGCATCGACGCCAAAAACCGCCGCGCTGCGGAGCGATGCCAGCATGCGGCAAGGCAGTGCAAGAAGCTCATCTCCCCGTATGGACACGAATGACGGGGCAAAACCGGGTGGGCACCCGACGGGAGCTCGGAACCTGCGCGGCAGGCCCGGGGGAGACAGCGCAGAAATCGACAGGAAAGCGCCAGCCGGCCCTCGCCGCAACCTCGGGTGCTTTCGCAAGGGCAGTAGCGGTAGCCGAGAGCCTGTAGCAAGTGCGCTTTCGCCGACCCTTCACACCCGGCTTCGCCAGAAGGGAACCCTGACTACATCCCCCTCAGCGGCCTCAGGATCGTCAGCCGGTCGCCGATGTTGATCCTGTTCGAGGTCAGACGGTTCCACGATTTCAGGGACGCGACCGTGGTCCGGAAGAGCCGGGCGATGGACGAAAGTGTGTCGCCCTTCTTGACCCTGTAGATCAAACGGACCTCGTCCGATTCACGCGCCTCGGGTGCGGAAGCCACCGTCGTGGCGCTCACGGGACGCGAGGCGGCCACCGGCCGTGCCACCTGCGGCTCGGGCAGGTCCGCGTTTGCGGCCAGCAGCGCCGTGGGTTCGCGGGGCACTATCAGCCGCTGTCCCGGCGAGAGCCGCGCGGTTCGGGGCAGGTTGTTCGCCTCGGCCAGATCCGTCCGGCTCACGCTCAGAGCCCGCGCAATGCTCACGAGGGTTTCGCCGCGCTTCACGGTGTGCCAGCGCAGCGAGACGAGTTCGGCCGGATCTGCTTCCGCCAGCCGCCGCTCTATCGATGTCGCCGTCCCGGGTGGAACCTTGAGTTCGTACACGCCGTCGTATTTCACCGGCGTCGTCCACCGCCGCAGCTCGGGATTCAGCTCTTCGATCTGGGTCACCGGCACGCCCGCCCACTCGGCAATCAGGCGGAGGTCCACCGGCCCCTTCAGCGGTACCTGCTCGTAAGCCAGGCAGTCGGCTGGGGGCACTTCGAGCCCGTATCGCGTCGGGTTCCTCGCGACGATTATCGCGGCCAAAATCATCGGCACGTACTCGCGTGTTTCACGGGGTAGCACGGTCCGGGTCCGGAGGCGCCAGTAGTCCGTTATGCCACCCGACCGCCGCACCGCCTGCTGCACCCTACCCGGCCCGCTGTTGTAGGAGGCGAGGGCCAGGTGCCAGTTGCCGTCGAACATTTCGTAAAGCGTCCGCAGGTAGGCGGCCGCCGCCCGCGTCGCCTTTTCCGGGTCGGACCGCTCATCGATGTACCAGTCCTGCTTGAGTCCGTGCTCCAGCGCGGTTGCCCTCATGAACTGCCAGACGCCTTTCGCCTTCGCCCGCGACACCGCGTTCGGTTTGAAGGCGCTCTCGATGAGCGGAACGTAGGCGAGGTCCAGCGGGAGGCCCTCGGCGCGGAACACCGACTGGATCATGGGCAGGTAGCGGGCTCCGCGCTGCAGCCCCTGCTGGATGTAACTCTTCAGCTTGCCGGAAAAGAGCTCGACGTAGGAAAGAACCCTGTCGTTCAACGGGATAGGGATGTCGTGGGCCGTGCTTTCAAGATCGTTGGCAACCGACCGCTCAAGCTGCGGGGAGGGAAGCGGGGTATCGAAGGTCGACAGGGCCAGCATCTCGTCTATCGACGCCGCCTCGTAAGACTTCTCTGTGAACGCGTCCCCCAGCCTCAGCGCGCTCACCTCGTACGTGCTTATCCGGTCAACCAACCTGTCGAACTGATTTCTCAGCCGTGCGTCGGTCCGAGGGCCACCCGGCCATTGCAGCAGGAGGTTCAGCGCCTGGTTGAAAAGGGACCTCGCCCGCTCGAGGTGGCCCAGCTCGACTTCAACCTGGCCTGCCTCGAAAAGGCGCTTGGACTCGGCGATCAGACCGTAGACCGGGTCCTCCGGGGGGGCGGGAGGCAAAGGGACTGGCTCGGCAACTTCTGCAACCGCAGCCGGGGTTACGATGGGAGGCTGGACCTGGAGTTGCTGCCCGCAAGCAGCCCCCGTCGCCAGAACGACGGCGGCCGCAGTGCGCAGCCAGAATCGTGAAACCATCTGGCCTCCTGGACGGTCTGGCGGGAAGCGCCCGCCTTCGCCCGGCTCCTCCAGATGGCGGACGAGGCGCACCCGAGCGACATCTCGGTACCCCAGCAGTATCACTCAGCCCAACCTTAGCACGCCTCAGGCGGGCCGGTCAACCGGCTAAGTCCAACAAACTCAACAATAGGGCCCTGTTCGGCCCGGCTCCCTTGCCCAGCGGCTGACTCGTGGGCTATCATTCGAGCCGGGCCGACATGGACGAGTGCCGTGGGCGCCGGCCCGGTGGTTTTCCCTATGAAGTCCCGTGCCATCTTCCTGGCAGCCGCCCTCGCAGTCGTCGCTCTGGCGGCGGGCTGCAACCGCGACGACGGAGAGCCGGCATTTGCCGCGCCCGAGTTCCTTGCGAATCGCACCCGAATACCTCTGGGCAGCCCGGTCGAGGTCACCTACAAGTTCACGGTCCAGCCAGCCGCACAGCAGCTCTCCGGTGACTACAGGGTGTTCGTCCACTTCCTCGACGACAACGAAGAGCTGATGTGGACCGACGACCATCAGCCTCCCGAGCCTGTGAAAGCCTGGCGGCCCGGACAGCAGGTCCAGTACTCGCGGACGATCTTCGTTCCGGTCTACCCGTACATCGGTGAGGCCTCGGTCCACATGGGCCTCTACGACGCGAGCGGCAACCGGGTCAAGCTGGCTGGCAACGACCGCGGCTCGCGCGCCTACGAGGTCGCCCGCGTCGAGCTTCTCCCGCAGAGCGAGAACGTGTTCCTCATCTACCGGGATGGCTGGCACCAGCCCGAAGTCTCCGGGGACAACGCTGCCATCGAGTGGCAGTGGACCAAGAAGGAGGCATCCCTGCAGTTCCGCAACCCCAAGCGGGACATAGTCTTCTATTTGCACGTGGGCGAGCAGCGGGGCCTGCCGGGGCCGGCACAGGTCGTCGACGTCTACGCTGGCGCGCAGAAGGTGGACAGCTTCCCGGTCGACGCCTCCCGCGACATCATCAGAAAGATCCCGGTGGCCGCCACGCTCCTGGGAACGGCCGAAACGGCGGAGATTCGTCTGGCCGTCGATCGCACGTTCGTCCCGGCCCTTCTCCCGGCAGCTGCGAGTACAGACTCGCGGGAGCTGGGGATCCGGGTGTTTCACGCCTTCGTGGAGGTGCGGTAGGAATGGGGCGCAGGGCAGGAGCGGCGTTTGCGGTCTGGGCAATGGCTGCCCTGGCGCCGACACCGGCTTCGGCGGAGCTAGTCTTCCTGACTACTGGCCGGTCCATCTCGGTGAAGGCCCACCGCGTTGAAGGTGGCGACATTGTATTGCTGCTACGGGGGGGCGGTGAGGTAACCTGCCCGGCTGGAATGGTCGAGCGCATCGCGCCGGACGAGGTGCCGTACATGGAGCCGGGTCTGCCTCCCGGTGCTTCGCGCGCGGCTGCGGCGCTCGGATTCGAGGTGCCTCCCGAATATGCGGGGATGATCGAGAGAGCGGCCGCCACGCACGGCGTTGACCCGGCCCTCATCAAGGCGCTCATCCACATCGAGTCGCGCTACCAGCCGCGGGCGCGGTCGCCAAGAGGGGCAATGGGCCTCATGCAGCTCATGCCCGCGACGGCAAGGGACCTCTCCGTGAACGACCCGTACGACCCCGAGATGAACATCGACGGCGGCGTGCGCCATCTCCGCTCGCTGCTCGACCGGTTCGACATCCCACTGGCGCTGGCCGCCTACAACGCAGGCCAGTCCGCCGTCGAGCAACACCAGGGCATACCGCCGTACCCGGAGACGCGAGCCTACGTGCGGAACGTCATGCGCCTGGCTGGCCTCTCCGAACGCGACTGACACAGGGGCGGCCTCGCCCTGCAGCCGGCATCACTTAACCCAGCCCGAAGCACTGGCCGCTCCGTCTAACAGGGTGTCCGTCTTCGCGTCGCTGCGGGACGAAGTCCGTCGCCGCGGGGCGCGGGCTTCCAACTCGATCATGGGCGAAGGCCGCTGTTATATAATTGGTTGGTTTTAGCCCGACGATAATTACAGACAGAAACAGGGTTGGCGATGGAGTTCAGTTGCCGGCTGGGCACGCCCGAAGGCCAGATAGTCGAGGGCGTGTACGTGGCCGAATCGGAAGCCCACCTCCGACACGAGTTCGAGCACAAGGGCCTCTGTGTGCTGGCGATGCGGCCCCGGCGAGGCCTGGCCGGCCTTTCCTTCATCACCCCGAAGCGGCGCCGCCGCCTCAAGGTTCGCGATTTCCTCGTCTTCAACCAGGAACTGGCCACCTTGCTCAAGGCCGGCATGCCGCTCGTCCAGTCGCTAGACATACTGCGCCAGCGCCTCACGAACCCGGCCTTAAGGTCTGTCCTGGACGACGTGCACGAGCAGGTGCGCGCCGGCACTTCGCTGTCGGACGCCTTCGCTTCGCACTCGGACCTCTTCCCTGGCGTCTACACCGCGTCGCTCATGGCTGGCGAGAAGAGCGGCAGCCTCGAGACGGTGCTCAGGCGATACGTCAGCTACATGAAGATCATCGGAACGGTGAAGCGCCGGACTCTGTCGGCCCTCATCTACCCGGCGGTCCTGTGCGTACTGGCGGTGATAGTGGTCAGCATCATCGTCTTCAAGGTGGTGCCTGCCTTCGGCGAGTTCTACGCCGGATTCGACGCCGAGCTGCCCCTCATTACGAAGGTCATCGTCCGGGTGTCGGAGGCCCTCACTGCGAACGTGCTCTTCCTGCTCATCGGTGCGTCCGGCGCCGCGGGAGCCCTCTACACGTGGCTGCGGCGGCCGGGCCCGAGAAAGCAGATGGACCGCTGGCTCCTCGGCGTGCCGGTGGTCGGAGCCATGATTCGCAAGTTCGTGACGTCTCAGCTGGCCCGCACGCTGGCCACGCTGCTCGGCGGAGGCATCCCGCTCGTCAACTCGATAGAGATCGCGGGACGTTCGATTGCCAACCGCCACATGGCGCAAGAGTTCGAGGTTGTCGGCCAGAGGGTGAGGGAAGGCGAGAGTTTTGCCGCCGCCCTGGAGGCCCGGCGCATATTCCCGACTGTCGCCGTCAAGATGGCCGAGGTCGGTGAGTCCACGGGCGCTCTCCAAGAGATGCTGAACAGCCTGGCTGACTTCTACGACGAGGAGATCGAGACGGATCTCGGCCGCTTCGTGACGCTGGTCGAGCCGTTGTTGCTCGTCGTTATGGGCATCGTCATCGCGAGCCTGTTGCTCGCGCTCTACATGCCGCTCTTCCAGCTCTCCTCCGTGGCGGCGGGCTGATTCGGGCATCGGGGATGAGGCATTGGGGACGGGGCTGGCTGGCCAAGGGCTCCGCACGATCGGCTGATGGCCTCATCGAGCCAGAGAGCGCCCGCGTCTCGCTCGGGGCAGTATGAGGGCAAAGGGGAGTGGGGGCTGATGAAAGGCCCGGTACCGCGGAAAGGCAGAGTAGTGAACAGGGCTGACCCGTCAGGAACAGCAACGGTTGGCGGCGCGAACGGCGTCCACGACGGTGTTCAGTTGTACGTGGAGGCGGGCGCAGCGCCGGAGGACCGCGCGCTCGAGGTTGCCGAGGCGAAACGCCTAGCGGAGCGATACGGCGTGCCCTTCGTGGACCTCGAGCACTTCCGGATCGATCACGAGCTATTCCGATCGATCCCCGCCGACCTGATGCTCCGCTACGGCTTCGTGCCCTGCGGCCGGGACGGCAAGGCGCTCGGCATCGTCGTGTCGGACCCGACCGACCTGCCGATGATAGACGAGCTCGCGGTCCTGCTCGGGACTCCGATCAAGGTGGCCGTCGGGGCCAAGTCGGCGATCGAAGCGATCCTGAAGAAGAGCGAGAGTTCGCAGCGCGTCCTCGAGGAAGCGACCGAGAGCTTCCAGATGCAGCTGCTGAAGGAGGAGGAGAACGGAGACGAGAGCCTGACCGTCGAGAGGCTGACCAGCGACATAAGCCCGGTCATACGCCTCGTGGACTCGACAATCTTCACCGCCATCCAGCGCCGCGCGAGCGACATCCACATCGAGACGCAGGACGATGCGGTTCACGTGAAGTACCGGATCGACGGGGTCCTCCAGCCGGCGATGAGGCCGATCGCCAGGCAGTTCCACAGCTCGATAATCTCGCGCATCAAGGTCATGTCGGAGCTCGACATAGCCGAGAAGCGGGTTCCGCAGGACGGCCGCTTCAAGCTGCGGCTGCCCGGAAAGACAATCGACTTCCGGGTCTCGATCATGCCTAGCGTCCATGGCGAGGACGCGGTCATAAGGATCCTCGACAAGGAGTCGATAAGCGAACAGTTCTCGGAGCTTCGCCTGGACATCCTGGGATTCCCCGAGGAGGAACTCCGTCGGTTCAGGAAGTACATCGCCGAGCCTTACGGCATGGTTCTCGTCACCGGCCCGACGGGCAGCGGCAAGACGACGACGCTCTACGCAGCTCTGTCGGAGATCAAGTCGCCCGAGGACAAGATCATCACCATCGAGGACCCGGTCGAATACCAGCTGCGCGGGATCACCCAGATTCCGATCAACGAGAAGAAGGGGCTGACCTTCGCGCGCGGGCTGCGCTCGATACTCCGCCACGATCCGGACAAGATCATGGTGGGCGAGATCCGCGACCCGGAGACGGCGCAGATTGCCATACAGTCGGCGCTTACCGGCCATCTGGTGTTCACGACGGTCCACGCCAACAACGTGGTGGACGTTCTGGGGCGGTTCCTGAACATGGGCGTCGAGGCGTACCAATTCGTCTCAGCGCTGAACTGCGTGTTGGCGCAGCGACTGGTGAGGGTAATCTGCGTGCACTGCAAGCGGGAATTCCGGCCCACCAGGGCGATGCTCCAGGAGTCCGGCCTCGACCCGAAGATCTACGGCGACAGGGTTCTCTACGAAGGCGCGGGCTGCATAGAGTGCGGCGGGACGGGTTACAAGGGAAGGACCGCGATCTGCGAGCTGCTCGATCTGTCGGATCGGATACGCGAGATGATCCTCGCGAGGCGGCCGACGTCCGAGATCAAGAAGACCGCGCGGGAGGAGGGGATGCGCTTCCTGCGCGAGTGCGCGGTGGAACGTGCCCTGAGCGGCATCACCAGTCTGCGCGAGATCAACAAGGTGACGTTCGTCGAATGAAGTATCCTGATTTCCTGATGGCTGCTCCCGTCGCAGCGGCGATTTCGATCGAGGCAGGGCGGGTGACGGCAGTGTCCGCCGCGAAAGGCCCCCGGGGCCCGGTCGTAGCCGGCTACGCCACCGAGCCGCTGGCGCCTGGCGTCGTCGTGCCGGCTTTGGCAGCCGCGAACATAGCGGACAGGGCAGCGCTTTCAGGGGCGATCGATGCAGTGCTGAGGCGACTCCAGCCGCGGCCGAAACGTGTGGCGCTCGTGCTGCCAGACATGGTCGGAAAGGTTTCGATCGTCCACTTCGACGCGGTGCCGGCGCGGCGCCCGGACCTCGATCAGATGGTGCGCTTCCAGGTGCGGAAGACCGCGCCATTCAAGATCGAGGAGGCCCAGGTCGCCTGGACCGCGGGGTCGGCGACAGCCGGGGGCGGCCGCGACTTCGTGACGGTAGTTTCGCGCAGGGACGTGATCGCGGAGTACGAGACCGCGTGCCTGGAGGCTGGCGTCCACGCAGGCATTGTGGACCTCGCCACGCTCAACGTGATCAACCTGGTGCTGGCGAGCGCGGCGCGTCCACAGGGGGACTGGCTGCTGGTGCACGTGGCGGCCGACTACACGACGATTGCGATCATGCGGGGGCCGGACGTCATCTTCTTCCGGAACCGCGCGGACGAGACGGAAGGAAACCTGGCCGAGCTCGTCCGCCAGACGGCGATGTACTACGAGGACCGCCTGGGGGGGAAGGGATTCGAGAGGGTGATGCTGTCGGGCGCGTCCGCGGCACCGGACAGGAGCGCTGCGCGCGATTTCCATGCCGACCTGGAATCGCGGCTCGGCCTGGAGGTAACGCCTCTCGACCCGTCATCACTCGCAACCTTCTCGGACAGGATCAGCGTGGACGCGGCATTCTTCGCGGGGGTGGCACCGCTCGTCGGCGTGCTGCGGCGCGAGTGGGCAGCTGCCTGAGGACGGACAGGATGCTCAGATCGAACCTGGCAACGCGGCCGTTCTACAACGAGCGCCTGGTCCACCTCATGCTCGGCCTTGTGACGCTCGCGGCCATCGCCTTCACGGCGTTCAACGCAGCGCGGATCGTGACGCTGCGCGGGCGGCTGGCCGAACTGCAGGCCGAAACGGATGCTACCGAGGCGCAGGCCGCGTGGCTACTCGAAGAGGCGAAGAAGATCCGCGCCAGAATCGACCCGGTGCGGATCGAGTCGATTGCCGCGGCCGCGAGCGAGGCCAATGCGATCATCGAGAGCCGCACATTCTCGTGGAGCGAGCTCTTCGACCGCTTCGAGGCCACGCTGCCCGAGGACGTGCGCATCGTCTCGGTGTCGCCGAGGGTAGACCGTGAAGGCCGGATGACGATGTCCATCATCGTCGTTGGCCGGCGGTCGGAGGACATCGACCGTTTCGTGGAGCAGCTGGAGACAACGGGCG
Source organism: Vicinamibacterales bacterium (assembly GCA_041947015.1). GTDB lineage: Bacteria > Acidobacteriota > Vicinamibacteria > Vicinamibacterales > Fen-181 > JBHGBL01. Next base: position 102,361 of record JBHGBL010000005.1, on the reverse strand, counting down.
CGTTCCGGAACATCCTCTCGAGCCAGGAGTCGGTCAACGAGGAAGGTCTTCTCGAGACGGTGCTCGAAGGCCAGTACATGGCGTCGCCGGCGCGCGCCGGCGGGGGGACGCTGCCGTGAGTGCCACGGGCAACGGTTCGGTTATCCGCCGCGTTCTCGCCGAGAAGCGGGCCTGGGTATTCCCACTGGCGGCAGCCCTGCTCGTCAATGCCGCCGCATACGCCTTTCTCGTCTACCCGCTCTCGAACAGGGTGCGGCGGTCCGAGGAGCGGGCGCAGTCAGACCAGGTTGCGCTTCGAGCCGCGCAGCAGGATCTGGAGACGGCGAAGGCCACTGAGAGCGGCAAGGCCAGGGCGGAGTCGGAGCTGGAGAAGTTCTACAAGGAGGTGCTGCCCGCAGGGTTCAGCGCGGCGCGCCGTGTGCTCTACCTCCGCCTCAGCCAGATAGCGCGCGAGTCCGGCCTCCAGTACAAGAGGCAGACGCTGGAGGAGCCGCCAGTGACAAGCGAGGATAAAGGCCCGCTCCGGAAGCTCACGCTCCACCTTGCGCTCGAAGGCTCTTACGAGAACATCCGCAGGTTCGTGCACGCGCTCGAGCGCGCGCCCGAGTTCATCGTGGTCGAGAACATCGCGCTCGCGATGAGGGGGGAGACCAATTCGCCGCTCGTCGTGAACCTAGTGATGTCCAGCTACTATCGGGCTGACGCCGGTTCGGGACCGGGCGCTGGAGCACAGGACAAGGCCGCTCAGGCCGAGGGCCGAGTGTCGGCCCAAACCGTTACGAGGGTGGGACGCAGATAGTCGATCGCCGAAAGCTGATAGCTGAAAGCTGATCGCTGATCGCTGGTAGCTGATCGCTTAGAAACATGGTCTTGAATCGCCGGATAATTGTGCTGCTTGCCATCCTCGGCGCCGCCTTGGCGGTTCTCGCGTGGCAGCGGATGCCCGGGGCCGCGCAGTCCGAGAATCACGCGGCAGCCGCCCAGGCGGTGGTCTTTCCTGCAGGAGCGCAGGGGCAGGCTCCCGAGATCCCGGATGTGGCGCTGGAGAAGCTGCAGGCGCCGGGGAACGTTCGCTCCGAGCCGACGCGAGACCTGTTCCGATTCCAGCCCAAGGTGCCGCCGGCCTCGATCGTTCCCGCCCGAAGACCAGCCAACATCCCGGACCCAGCGGTGACGGCCGGCCCGCCGCCACCTTCTCCGCCGCCCAGGATCACGCTGAAGCTGATAGGCATCGTCGAGCGGACAGCGCGCGGCACGAAACTGGCCGTGCTGCTGGACCCAGCTTCCGGCGACAGCTTCTACGGTGCCGAGGGCGACATCATCGACGGCAGGTACCGGGTCGTGAAGATCGGAGTAGAGTCGGTGGAGATGACGCACGCCGACGGCAGGGGACGGCAGACGATCCCGTTGAGCGGGCAGTAACGGCGGCAGGGGCTGCCCGGGGAGGCCTTCTGGTGAGACGACATCTGCTTGGGACTTCTGTCCTCGTGCTGGCGCTCGCCGCCGTGTCGGGCTGCGCCGCGGGACGGGCGTTCGGTCGCGGCGAGGATGCCGCGAGGGCAGGCGACTGGGACGCGGCAGTTGCCCACTACCAGAGAGCCGTCCAGGCGGACCCGGAGCGCGCCGAGTACAAGATCGCGCTCGAGCGCGCGATGCTGAGCGCCTCCCACGTGCACCTCGACCACGCACGCGACCTCGAGGCCCGCGGCGAGCTTCAGGAGGCCGCCCGCGAGTACAGGCGGGCGGCGGAGTACGACCAGAGCAACCAGCAGGCCGTCCAGAAGGCAATCGAAATCGAGCAGGCGCTGCGCGACAAGATGGAGGCAACGCGCCCGAAGCCCCAGATCGAGGAGCTCCGCGAGAAGGCCCGTCAGGCGGCTGCCGAGCCCACGCTGAACCCGGCGTCACGCGAGCCGCTCAGGATCCGCTTCACCAACGCGAACGTTCGTGACATCCTCAACTTCATCGCGAGCGTCACCGGCATCAACATCACCTACGACAAGGACTTCCAGGAGGGGCGCCCCTACACGATCGAGGCGGAAGGCGTCACCCTCGAGCAGGCGCTCAATCTCATCCTCACAGCCAACGGCCTCTTTTACAAGGTTCTCAACGAGCGTACGATCATCGTCGTTCCCGACAACCAACAGAAGCGGGCGGCGTACGAGGAGCAGGTAATCCAGACTTTCTACGTGTCGCACGCCGACGCCACCGAGCTCGCTCAGACGCTCGGCGCAGTCTTCCGCACGCAGGGAATGACTGTCATCCCGGTCATCCAGGCCAACAAGTCGGCCAACACGATACTCGTCAAGGCCAGCGCTGCCGTGGCGTCGATAATCGAGCGCGTGATCGCGGTCAACGACAAGCCGCGGGCAGAGGTGGTGATCGACGTCGAAATCCTCGAGGTCAACAAGCAGCGACTGAAGCAGTTCGGCATAGAGCTGAGCAACTACTCGATATCCAGCGTCTTTTCGCCGGAATCGCGCCCCGGCGCCGACACCGCGGGGAGCGGGCTCTTCAATGCCAACACCATCTCGCGCGGGGTGAGCGCGGCGGACTTCTACCTTTCGGTGCCCAGTGCCGTCGTCAATTTCCTCGAGAGCGACGCCTCTACCAAACTGATTGCCAAGCCGCAGTTGAGAGGCATGGAAGGCACCCAGTTGACGCTCAACCTAGGTGACGACATCCCGGTCCCCTCGACGACATTCACACCCATCGCGGGGGGCGGTTCGCCGGTCAACCCCCTGGTGAGCTTCAACTACCGCAAGGTCGGCGTCAACGTCGAGGTCACGCCCCGCGTCACCTTCGACGGCGACGTGATCCTGGAGCTCATGGTCGAAAGCAGCAGCCTCGGCGGGACGGTCCCGGTCGGCGGCCAGGACCTCCAGAGCTTCGGCTCGCGGCAGGTCAAGACGAAGTTGAGGCTGCGCGACGGCGAGTCGAATCTACTGGCGGGACTCCTTCGCGAGGACACGCGAAGGTCGCTCGTCGGCTTCCCTGGCATCTCGCGGATACCAATCCTCAAACAGCTCTTCGCGGGCAACGAGGACGACATCCGGCAGACGGACATCGTGATGCTTCTGACGCCCAGGATCGTGCGCACTCACGGCCTGACCGAGCGCGACGTGAGCCCGATCTACATCGGAACACAACAGAGTTTCGGCCTCGGCGGCCCGCCGCCGCTGATCGCGCCGCCGGCCGGTGCCGAAGCACCTCCGGCCGGTGAGCCGCCCAGCCCGCTCCGCCCGCCGCCCGGCAGTTCTCCAGTGCCAGGCATGGTGCCAACGACACCACCGGGCACGCCACCCGCAACGCCGCCGGCGACGCCACCGGCTGCGCCTCCGGCCGGAGTAGCACCGCCGGCAGCAGGAACGCCGCCGGCGACACCACCTGGTGCGGCAACGCCACCAACATTGCCGCCTGCTACAGGGGGTGCGGCGGCCCCGACGCCGGCGACGCCGCCGCCAGCGCAGGTGGTGGTGACGCCGCCAGGCCCGGAATTCACTGTCGGGGGCGGGCCGTACACGGTGCCCATCTCGATCAGCAACGCGAGCCGGGTCGCGACCATCTCGCTCACGCTGACGTTCCCGTCGCAGCTGCTGAGGGTACGGGTGGTCCAGGAAGGCAGCTTCATGCGTCAAGGAGGCGCCGTCGTGAGCTTCGCGCAGCAGGTTGACACGACATCCGGCCGCATCGACATAACGGTTGCGAGAGTCGCAGATCTCACCGGTGCGTCCGGCACTGGCCTCGTAGCTTCGGTGCTCTTCGATGCCGTCGCTCCAGGCTCGGTGACGTTGACCCCGAGCGGCGTGGCCACTGCTCCAGGCGGGACAGCCTTGCCGCTCCAGTTCATGCCGGCGACGGTGACGGTGAAGTAGGAACAGGAAGCAAAGGGAACTAGGGGAAACAGAGTCAGGCAGAGTTGATGAGAGTGCACGACTCCCTTCGTCATGCGCTTCGTAAAGCTGGCGCGCGAGGCTACTCGCTCGTCGAGCTCCTTGTCGTCACGACGATACTCCTGATACTCGCGTCGGCTGCCATGCCTCTCGCCAGGGTCACCGTCCAGCGGCAGCGCGAGGTCGAGCTGAGGCGCGTGCTCCGTGAGATGCGAACGGCAATCGACAAGTTCAAGGACGCCGCCGACACGGGGCTGATTGCCGCAACCGACCTGAGGGCGGGGGCGGAAGGTTACCCGCCGGACCTCGAAACGCTCGTCGAGGGCGTCTCTATCGCGAACGATGCGTCCGGGCGGAAACTGCGATTCCTCAGACGGATACCCATCGACCCGATGACCCGGTCGACAGAGTGGGGCCTGCGCGCCTACCAGGATGAACCTGACGCGAGGAGCTGGGGCGGGCAGAACGTCTTCGACGTTTACACGAAGAGCGAGGCAAAGGCTCTCGACGGAACGTACTACAGGGATTGGTAGGACTGAACCGGGTCAGAACTGAGCACTGAGGTTCGAGGAGGCGAGCGGAGCACGCTCCAGTGCACGATGGCGGCGTTATCACCGAGGACGCCTTCGAGGCGCGCCTCCTCCCTCGGGGCGCGGGGTGGGCGCTCCGCTCGCCGACCTGCCACGGAAATCCCGGCGCGTCGGCATCCGAGAGAGTCGCCACGGGTGGCCTCGACAGGTCAGAGGGCCATCGCGGCCGTCAGTTGGCCTCTGCACAGGTCTTCGATGCCCTGAGGTTGGCGCGCGGCCGGTTCAACAAAGGCTCGCTTTACGCTCCACCCAGCGCCCTGGCGGTCCCAGGCGCAGGTAGAGGAATGTTAGCCGTCTGATGATGTGGCACTGACCGCTGATAGCTGATAGCTGACGGCTGATCGCTGACGGCTGGTCGCTGACCGCTGATCGCTGATCGCTGACCGCTGGTCGCTGAGGTCCAGTGATGAACCGAATTCACCGCCGCTCGAACCGCTCGACGAACGCCGGGTTCACGCTCATAGAGCTCCTCGTCGTCCTCGCCCTCGTCGCCGTTCTGGCCGGCATCGGTATGGCCAGTTACAGGAACGGCGTGGATCGTACGAAGGAAGCAGTGCTCAAGGAAGATCTCTTCCGGATGCGGGACGCCATAGACCAGTACTACGCCGACAAGGCCACCTACCCGTCGGACCTTCAGGCGCTCGTGACGGAAGGCTATCTGCGACAGATACCGGTGGACCCGATGACCGAATCGGCCGACACGTGGCTGACCGTGCCTGCGGAACCGGACCCGACCAATCCGGCCAGCATGCCGGGAATCTACGACGTCAAGAGCGGGTCCGACAAGACGGCGCTCGACGGTTCGAAGTACTCCGAGTGGTAGAAGCCCGGTTCAGCCCCAGCCGGGGCAGTTCCCGTAAGCCCGGCCGACAGCGGGTCGCAATGCGCGGCAGATCGACTTCCGAATCGGGACCTCACCGTCCCGATCCGGCCTTCTTCATTTGGGCCGGGCCCGGCCGCTCAGGGCACGACGATCTCGACGCGGCCGAGGCCGGTCGCGCCGTTTGCGGTCGTCACGGTCACGCTGACCACGTACGTCCCTGCAACGCTGTAGACATGCGTCGTTGTCAGTCCCGTCGTGGTCGCCTGGGCACCATCGCCGAAGTCCCAGACCACGCGCTCGACGGTGGTCGTCGTGGCACCCGTCACGGTGGCGGTGAGCGTGACCGGTCTTCCGCGGGTTATGGCTCCGGCGGTCACCGTCACCTGCAGCGGCGGCGCTTCGGCGACGAAGATGATGGAGGTTGCCGTTGCCGTCTGGCCATTCGAGTCCCTCGCCGTCGCCGTCACCCTGTACGTCCCGGCGTTCTCGTAGACGTGCGCGATGGAAGAGGACCCGCTGATGGCGCCGAGGTTCTCGGAGTCGCCATCCCCGTAATCTATCTCGACTTCGCGGATCCGCACGGTATTGTCCCCCGGCTGGGCGGTGACGGTGAAGACGACCGGCTGGCCTGCCACGTTGTTTGCGCTCGGCGCGGTGAGCGTGACCGTCGGTGGAGCAGGAAGCGGGGTGGCGGTGACGGCAAAGGTCGCGGAGGCAGCCCCTGCCGTCGCGGTGACGGTGGCGTCCTGCGAGGTCGTGAGGCTGGCCCGCGCCGCGCCCTCCGCGTCGGTCGTGATCATCGCGGCGGAGAGCGTGCCGGCAGTGGTGCTGAAGGCCACCGGAATGCCGGACAGCCTGTTGCCGCTCGCGTCGAAGACCATGGCGGTGAGCGCGACCGTCCCGCCGCTGGCTGGCACGGCCGGGGGCGTTGCCGACAAGAGCACGGAGCTGGCTGCCGCCGCGCCGATCTGGATGCCCTCGACGGTTGCGGAGGCAGCGCCCGAAACGACGGTGACCGTAGCCGTGCCGGAAACGGGGCCCGCCTGCAGCGTGCTCGTTGCACGCCCGTTCACCGTGCGGACCTCCGCCGGCTTCATCGTGCCGAGCGTGGTGCTGAAGGTGACGAGCGTGCCGTTCTGCACCGGGGTGCCGGACGACTCGAGGACCTGCGCCGTTATGTCCGTGGCCCCGTTTATCCCTACCACCTTCTGCGTGGCGACGACGGTGATCGTGGAGTCGGTCGGCGCGAGAAGCGGCATCTTCTCGCAGCCCACGGCAAGAAACACCAGCGCCGCTGCTGTGACGGAGAGCACAGCACCGCGGCGCTGAAGCATGAGCCGCTCCCCCGAACAGGGTGGTAAGATGATGGACCTGAGCATGGGCAGCCTCTTGAGTTTACACGATCCAGGGCCAAAACGCGCAGATGGCGGCTACGCCATGGCGGCGCTCCTCCTAGCCGTCGCCGCGATGACCGTGCTCATGACGATGGCCATGCCCGTGTGGCGTCATGCGGCACGCCGCGAGAAGGAAGCGGAGTTGATTTTCCGCGGCGAACAGTACGCGCGCGCGATTGGCCTCTTCCAGCGCAAGTTCCCCGGGGCCTTTCCCCCGACGATCGATGTGCTCGTCGAGCAGAGGTTCCTTCGCAAGAAGTACAAGGATCCGATGACCGAGGACGGCGAGTTCCAGGAGCTGCGCCAGGTGACGGCGACACAGCCCGGGGGTATTGCTGCACCGGGAGTCCCCGGGCGCGGCGGCGCCACGCAACCAGGAACACCTGGCAGATCCTCCTTCGGCGGGCAGGTCGGCCTTGCCGGGCCGCAGGGCGGGATCATCGGCGTGGCCAGCAAGAGCACCGAAGAATCGATCCGCGTGTACAACGGCCGTACCCATTACAACGAGTGGCAGTTCGTCTACTCGCCGCCTGCGGCCATGCCCGGGCAAGGCGGCCAGACGCCCGGCGGCCGTGGCCAGAGGGGCGGCTCCGGCGGCCGTGGGGGAGACCCGGGTGAAATGGGCCCCGGCGGCTTAGGTCCGGGCAGCATGGGCGCCGGTGGGCGTCCCGGCGGAGCGGGTCCCGGCGGCCGCGGCCGTGGAATGGGACCCGGCACGCGCGGCGGCTTGGCGCCAGCCGGCCGGGGCGGCCCGATCCGGCTCCCCGGGTAGCCCCTTCATCCAGACGGCTTGGCGTCGGACCCGGTTGGACTGTCTACGGCTGCAGAAGCTCTCACGCTAGCGCGTCGTGAAAGGCCCGGCGCACCGCACGTATTCGGGCATCGTCGCCCGGTGTCGGGTGGACCCGGTTCGTGAGGAGCACGGCGTAGAAGCCGCGGACTGGATCGACCCACACCGACGTGCCTGTCCAACCGGTATGGCCGAAAGCAAGCGGCGACATCCGCTCGCCGCAGGATGATCCCGGCAGCATGGTGTCCCAGCCGAGCGCACGCGAGCTTCCCGGCACGTTCCCGCGCCTGGTGAATTCCCGCACAAGGTCGGCGGGTGCCGCAAAACCCTTGTACCCGGCTCCCGTTGTCGCGCGCAGCCACGCGCGTGCGACGGCGGAAACGCCCCCAACAGTTCCGAAGAGGCCCGCGTGGCCCGACACCCCACCAAGCGCCCACGCGTTGTCGTCGTCCACTTCTCCCACGAGCGGCCGGCGTTGCGCTGGCTTTGCAGGCCGCTCCTGAAAGGGTGGTAGTCGCGTTGGCGCGGTGCGGACCCGCCACTCAGCAGGCGGAAGGAACCGAAGGTCGCGGGCGCCGAGCCGTTCGAACAGCCTGGAGGCCTGCCCCGCCAGCGAGCCACCCATGTCCTCGAGGATGAAGCCGAGGAGGATGAAACCGAGGTCGCTGTAGACAGAGCGGGTCGCGGGCTCGTACTCGAGCGGTGTCTCGGCAATCGCCGACTCGTACTGATCACGCCCAGCGTGTTTCTCGTAGAGCGGAAGCCAGCCGGGAAGCCCGGACGCGTGCAGGAGCAGGTGCCGGATGGTCGCTCCGGCGCGGTCAGGGCCGCGCCATGAGGGAAGCCACAGCCGGACGGGATCGTCGAGGCCGAGCGTACCAGCGGCTGCGGCCTCCAAGACCAGTCCTGTCGTGGCGAGGACCTTCGTGAGCGAGGCCAGGTCGAAAACGGTTTCTGCAGATGCTGGCGGCGCGTTGTCGTCGTAGGTCAGGCGGCCAACCGATGTGCGCCAGAGCGTCTCGCTTGCTGTGCCCGTTTCGGCGACCGCCGCCGGGAAGACCTTCTCGCGAGCGGCAGACTCGAGCACCTGCCGTGCTGCCCTGAAGTCCCCGGCGAGATCTCCCGTCACCTGTCGAACGCCGCACGGGCGACGTCTTCGAGGTAGCCCGCGGCGCCTCGTGCCGGCGTCACGAGGCTGTCGTAGGAAAAGAGCACGATCCCGGAGGCGCCGAGCCGCCGGGCGATGCGGATGTTCTCGATGGTCTGTGACGGCGAGATGCGGTAGGCTCCGATTCCTGCCCACACGTCGCCGCCCGCCGCGCCATCGCTCGCCGCCTTCATCTGCGCCTCGAAGGCGCTGCTCTCGGTCGCGTAGGCCATCGGACACACAGCGTCGAGCAGCCCTCCCGCGAGCCATGCCGGCCAGTCCTGCAGCCGCCGCTCGCGCGCCTCTGAAGGGGGCGGAACGACGGCAGCGGTAACCGCAGCCCCCGGGCGGCGGGTCCTTATCTCGCGGCTCAGCCTCTCGACGAGGGCTGTCAGGCGCGAGACGCGGAATGCGTGCCACCGTTCCGGGAACGCCTCGACGTATGCCAGCGGGTTCTTTGCGCGGCGCCTGTCGATAATCGCCCGCTCGGTGTCTGGAATGCCCGCGACAACCTCGTTGCGGAACTCCTCGACGGCCGCCGGCGAGCAGTCGAACTCGTCGTCCGGATAGCGCACGTAGTCGAGGTGGACGCCGTCGACCGGGTAGCGCGACGCTATGTCCCCGATCACGCCGGCCGTGTAGTCCGCCGCAGCCGGGACGATCGGCGAGACGTACAGGCCTTCGACCTGCTGCGGCTGCGTGCGCGTCCAGCGTGCGAGCTTGTCGCGGTAGAAATGCGTGCGCGGGTCTAGGACGGCCATTTCGCGCGCCAAGGCCCGCGGAACCATGAGCCATTCCGGGTGCCGGTTGACCACGTGCGTTGGCGACCGTGGCAGTTCCACAGCGTTCGAAACCAAACCGACGTTGACCCACGCGTGCACGCGCAGTCCGGAAGCGTGGCCACGCTCGAGGACGCTGCCAAGCGGATCGAACCCGGAAGGCTGGCGGGCGAGCGCGTCCGCGCGCGGCTCGCGCCCCCCGTTGAAGTACGAGTCGCCACGCCCGCGGACTTGGACGAGCAAGGTGTTGAAGCCCGACTTGACGGCCGAATCCACCATCGTCCGGATCGACTCTGCGCTCGTCAGAGTCGAGCGGGTCACCCAGAGCGCCCGCACCTCGGCGACCTCGGCAGCCTGCTGGCGCCTCGGCATCGGGGTCGGCCGCTGGCCACCGCCGGGGAGGAGAACAGCACCGCAGGATATCAGCGCTGCCAGGAGGACGAGCCCGCGGGTGAACCTCATGTCAGGGCCTACTCTTTCTCCTCGGTTTCATCGAGCTTGAGTAGCCGGCGGAGCCGCGGCTCGATGTCCTCGCCGATAGCCTCGCGGATCGAGTCGTTGGCTTCGCGGAGGCGCGCCACCGCCTTCGCGCAGGGGAGTCCCGTCTTCTGCATGACGATGGCAGCCTTGACGTTCCACCTTGCGCGGCGCAGCAGGTGCGTGGCCTGATCTTCGTTGACGTCGGTCACGAGCATGACGATGCGCCGGGCTCGATCCTTCAGTTTCTCGGACGTAGTCCGGACGTCCACCATGAGGTTGCCGTAGGTCTTCCCGATCCGGACGAGCGATGCGGTGGTGAGTATGTTCAGCACCATCTTCGTCGCGGTGCCGGCCTTCAGCCGCGTCGATCCGGCGATCACTTCGGGGCCGACCGCCGGGGCGATGGTCAGGTCCACGAAGGTCTGGAGCTCGGTCCGCGGGTAGCACGTCACGAAGATGGTCTTGGCACGCGCGCGCCTAGCCCGCGCGAGGGCGCCCTGGACGAACGGCGTCATGCCGCTGGCGGAAACGCCGACGACAACGTCGCGGACAGAGGGGCGGAGGCGGGCGATAGCACGGGCGCCTTCCTCGTAGCTGTCCTCCACGCGTTCCTTCGCCTCGGTGACCGCGGCCTTCCCGCCCGCGATGATCGCCTGGATCATCTTCGGGCTCGTGCCGAAGGTGGTCGGCATTTCGGCCGCCTCGAGGACCCCCAGGCGGCCGCTAGTGCCCGCGCCGACGAAGAAGAGCCGGCCTCCTTTGCGAAGCGCATGGCTGATGAGGTCGATGGCGAGCGCGATGCGTTCCTTCTCGCGGGCGACGCTCGACACGACCTTCCGGTCCTCGTTCACCATCACGTCGACGATCTCGGCGGCCGACAGCTTGTCCAGGGCGAGGCTCGCCGGGTTTATCGCTTCAGTGGGCAACAGGTGCCACTTGGACCGGAATGGCATTACGTCTTCCAGGATGTTCGAGACAGCCGCTCATGGTACCCGCCGGTGAAAATGCTGTCAAACAACATGGAAGCGGGAAGCCGTCGGCAATCAGCCGAAGAACTCGTGGGAAAACGACCCGGTCCCGGCAGGCTCCGACCGGGGGTTGACAGCGGCCTTTGGCGCGGCTACAAGGAGTCCGACGTGGAATCGATCGACGCCTACATCGACCACCTGCGGGTCGAGCGCCGGCTGGCCGCGAACAGCATCGAGAGCTACAGTCGCGACCTGATGCTGCTCGACCACTTCGCCCTGAAGCAGGGCCGGGCCGTCGAGGACCTGGCACGGCAGGACCTGGAGGCGTTCGTCAGGGCGATGATCGGGGAGGGCCGCTCGCCACGGACAGTTGCGCGGATCGTCGCTTGCGTGCGCGGTTTCTACCGGTTCCTGGCGCTGGACCGCCGCCTCGCAACCAACCCGGCCGAGGACCTGCACCCGCCCAAGGCATGGCCCGCGCTCCCGCGCTTCCTCGACCTCGAAGAGGTGGACAGGCTGATTGCCGCGCCGGACATCACGACGCCGCTTGGGCTCAGGGACCGTGCGCTCATAGAGCTCCTCTACGCGACCGGCATGCGCGTCTCCGAGCTGGTATCAGTGAGGCTGGCGGACGTGAACCTCGAGGCGCGCTACCTGGTCTGCACGGGCAAGGGATGCAAGCAGCGGATCATCCCGATGGGCGATCAAGCCGCGGAGTGGGTCTCGCGCTACCAGCGGGAAGCGAGGTCGAAGCTGCTCGGAAAGCGCACCTCGCAACGACTCTTCGTCAACGCGCGAGGCGGCTCCCTCTCGCGCGTGGGGTTCTGGAAGGTGCTCAAGGGGCACGCGAGGCAGGCGGGCCTTGGACGGCTCGTCAGCCCGCACGTCCTCAGGCATTCCTTCGCGACGCACCTGTTGGACCGAGGCGCCGACCTCCGCGCGATCCAGATGATGCTGGGCCACGCCGACCTGTCCACCACCCAGATCTACACTCATGTCCTCGAAACGCGTCTCCGCGCCGTCTACGATCGCTTCCACCCGAGGCCGTGACAGAAGCCCAGGTGGGGTGCCGGACATTCCTCGCACTTCGAACCCTGAGCTTCGAGCTCGGCGTATCGATGAGCGGCTCGTCTGCGGCCCGTCTGGGGTCTGTCGGCGCTCCGTCTCCTTGACCGCCGCCGGGATGCCTGCTATCGTGCGTTGTTTTCTCTGCCTGCCGCGCTTGCGGCCGCCAGAGCCGGCATCCAACGCCACCAAGGAGCTCGCTCAATGACGCGCAAGGGGCGCCATCTCTTCACTTCCGAGTCGGTCACCGAGGGCCACCCGGACAAGATCGCAGACCAGATCTCGGACGCCATACTCGACGGCATCCTGGCCCAGGACCCGGTCGGCCGCGTCGCGTGCGAGACGCTCGTGACGACCGGGCTGGCGATGATCGCCGGCGAGATCACGACGAGCTGCTACGTCGACTTCCCGAAGATTGTGCGAGAGACGATTCGGGAAATCGGCTACACCCGGGCGAAGTACGGGTTCGACTGCGATACCTGCGCGGTCATCTCCTCGATCCACGAGCAGTCTCCGGACATCGCGCGGGGCGTCGACCCGGGCGGTGCAGGGGACCAGGGGATGATGTTCGGGTACGCGTGCAGGGAAACACCGGAGCTCATGCCGCTGCCGATCATGCTGGCCCACAAGCTGTGCCGCGCGCTGTCGATGGCCCGGCGCGAGGGCGTGCTCGTCTATCTGCGCCCCGACGGCAAGTCCCAGGTGACCGTGGAGTACGACGGCGCCTGCCCGGTTCGCGTCGATGCTGTGGTCGTCTCCGGCCAGCACAGCGCCGCGGTCACGCAGGAGCGGATGCGTGAGGACGTCATCGAGAAGATCATCCGGGCGGTGGTGCCGGCCGAGATGATTGACTCCCGGACGAAGTTCTACGTGAATCCGACCGGGCGGTTCGTCACCGGGGGCCCCCAGGGGGATGCCGGCGTCACGGGCCGCAAGATCATCGTGGACACGTACGGCGGCGCCGCGCCGCACGGCGGCGGTGCCTTCTCCGGCAAGGACCCGACGAAGGTCGACCGCTCGGCGTCGTACATGGCGCGCTACATCGCGAAGAACCTCGTTGCCGCCGGTCTTGCCGACCGCGCTCTCGTGCAGCTCGCCTACGCGATTGGCGTCGCCGACCCGGTATCGGTGATGGTGGACGCGGATGGGACCGGACGTGTGCCCGACGAGGTGCTCACGAGGCTGGTGCGCAGCCACTTCAAGCTGACGCCCAGGGGCATCATCGAAGAGCTGGACCTGAGGCGGCCGATCTACTGCAAGACGGCGGCCTTCGGGCACTTCGGCAGGAACGAGCCGGACTTCACGTGGGAGCGTACGGACAAGGTTGAAGAGATCAGGGCAGACGCGGGGGTCTGATGGGACGCAAGTACTGAGCAAGACCCGATGCGCCTAATCCGCTTGCGTCTCGTGTCCCTCGTTGCGGCGGCCCTCGTGGCCGCCGTATTCGTCTGGGCGACAGCCACGCTCCCGCCGGCGAGAAGGGACGTGCCCGAAAACGCATGGGTGGGCCGGGCCGGCCGGCCATGGGCCCGCGGAGCGTTTCACGTCCACACGACGCGATCGGACGGCACCGGGACCACGGAGGAAGTGGCCGTGGCAGCCGCACGAGCGGGCCTCGACTTCGTCGTCTTCACCGACCATGGCGACGGTACCAGGAAGGTGGACCCGCCCCGATACCTCAGCGGCGTCTTGTGCCTGGACGGCGTCGAGCTGAGCACAGCGTCCGGCCACTACGCGGTGGCCGGGATGCCCCCTTCTCCGTATCCCCTCGGCGGTGAAGCGCGGGACGTCGTGGACGACGTGAAACGACTTGGAGGCTTTGGCGTTGCGGCCCACCCGACGTCGCCTCGCCCCTCACTGCGCTGGTCGGATCGCGCCGCCGTTCCGGACGCAGTGGAGTGGCTCAACCTCGACAGCGAGTGGCGGGACGAGCCGGCGACGCGGCTCGCTCTCGCCGCACTGCACTATCTCATCCGCCGGCCGGAAACGGTAGCGTCCGTCCTCGACCGTCCTGCGGCTGCCTTCTCCGAGTGGGACAGAATGCTCCGACGCGGCCGGACGGTGGGCCTCGCAGCCGCCGACGCACACGCGAGGCTGGGCCCGCACACAGACGGAGAGGCCTCCGCTGCGGCGACCTCCTTCCACCTTCCCTCGTACTACGCCGTCTTCTGCGCAGTGAGCGTGCACGTCGAGATCGGCAGGCCTTTCGCCGGTCAGCCCGACAGCGACGCGGCGATGCTCCTCGACGGCCTCCGCGCTGGCCGCGTCTTCTCCAGCGTCGATGCCATAGCTTCACCGGCACGCCTCGACTTCTGCGCGGAAGCGTCCGGAGTGTCGGGCTGCATGGGGGAACAGCTGCCCGCAGGCGGACCGGTCACGCTCCGCGTGAAGGCCCCCGCGATTCCCGGCCTGACACTGGCACTCTTCGAGAACGGCGATCCGGTGAAGGAAGAGCGCGCCAACAACCTGACGCACCGGGCGAACGGCCGACCGGCCGTATACCGGGTCGAGGCGCGGCTGTCGGAAGCACCGGGCATGCCGGCGGTGCCCTGGGTCGTCAGCAACCCGATCTATGTCGGGCCGCCGCTAGAGGGGCCTGCCGCCGCTCGCGCCGCCGCGACGTCATCGACGATGCTCGCGCCTGGCCGCTGGCGCGTCGAGCACGATGCTTCGTCGCGTGGCACCCTGCTCGGACCTGAGAACGGGGCAGGGGGCCGCCTGGAGTTCAGGTTCGAGCTGGGAACGGCTGGAGCGCGCTCGCCCTTTGCCGCGATCGCACACTCATCGACGCCGCCGGGAGGTTCCGACCGCATTTCGCTTCGAGCGTGGGCGACCCGCCCCATGCGGGTCTCGATCCAGCTTCGACGCCCGGTTGGTCACGACGGCCTCCGTTGGCGACGGTCGATCTTCATCGACGAGACGCCCCGCGACGTAACCGCCTTCTTCGACGACATGCGTGCCGTTCCCCCCGCCGGCCCACTGGAACCCGGGAACACGAACACGCTCCTCGTTGTCGTCGACGACGTTAACACGCTCCCCGGCACCGCAGGGACGATCTTTCTCGAGAATCTCCGCTGGGAATCGTCCCGTTGAGGCGCCGGACACCCTCCTGTCCTCGTGCGCCTGCCTTCGTGTCTCCATGGCCCTGTTGGTGGACCGGGTAGCAGCGTGACTGGAGTGTCTGGATCGCAACCTGACACCCAAGAGGCCGCCCTTCGTGCCTTCGTTCCTTCGTGGCCCCGTGCGTGGACGGATCGGCCTGCAATCACGTCCTGACTGTGAGCAGCAGGTACGCCGCTCCAGCGCCGAAGAGGAGGTTCGGGGCCCAGGCCGCTAGGAGAGGGACAATCAGGCCGCCGCTTCCCATGGCTCCGAACACCTGGGAGGTCACCCAGTAGATCATCGCGAGCATGATCCCGAGCCCGATGCCGTACATCGCCCCGCGGCGGCCGGTAGTCACCGCGAACGGCACGCCGAGGAGCGTCATGACGAGAGACACGAACGGGAAGGCGATCTTGCGGTGGAGCGCCACCATGTACGGAACGACGTCGAAGCCGCCGGCGCGAAGGTCGTTGATGTACTTCCTGAGCACCACGTAGTTCATCCGCTCCGCGTCCGGAACTTCAGTGCCGAAGTGCTCCGGGGGCTCGAGCGGGACATCCGACTCGTTGAACGGCGCGTAGGCAATGATCTCCCGACCATCCTCCTCCGGACCGGTACGCGAGACCGCGAACTGCCGCGTCCACCCGTCGCGCGCCCTCCACACCGCCATTCCAGCGCTGCCGGGTCGCGGCGCGTGCTTCGCGACGCGGACGAAAGTGCGCTGCTCGAGGCGCCAGCTCTCCCGGTCCACCTCGTACACCGACAGATTGTTGAGCTCGTTGGTCCGGGGGTTGAAGTAGACGTAGTTGTAGATGCGCCCGTCCTTCCCGACGACCCACCTGCGGCTCAGCACGTCGAAGGTGCGCGGCGCGCCGCCCACCATCACGTGTCGCAGTTGCTGCGCCTCGCGGTTCGCCATGGGCATCACGCTCTCGGCGATCATGAAGATCAGTCCGCTCCACATGACCGCGAACACGAGCATCGGCACGGCCGCACGGTAGAGGCTTATGCCGCAGGCCTTCATGACCACCAGCTCGGAATTCCTGGTCAGCAACCCGATCGTCACGAGCGTCGAGACCAGCGCCGAGATCGGTATGACGAAATACACGTACTGCGGCGTGGTGAACGCCATGTACTGAAGCAGCATCCGGACCGTCGCCGTTCCCTTGAAGAGCCTCTCCGACAGGTCGATGAACGTCGCGATGTAGAAGAGCGTCAGCAGGCCGAAGAAGGCCAGCCCGAAGACGCGCAGGTACGCGCGCCCGACGTATCGATCGAGCAGGCCTGGCCCCGGCAGCGAAACGCGGGGCACACGGACAACGACTACAACTCGCCGCCAGTGCGGTTTCGCCGTCGGCCTGCCGGGCGACGGCACAGCTGCCGCGCACCCCCGGTCCCTCGACAGGAATGGGATGCGCACGCCGCCCTCGGCCGCCCGCGTGCGCCACAGAAGGAGCAGGACGGCGAGGGGCCCGAGGACCATGTTCGGCAGCCAGGCGCCGAACCACGGAGTCATCAGTCGCCCCTTCACCATCGCCTGGCCCGCGTACATCACGATGTAGTACAGGAAGATGACGCCCAGGCCGATGGTGAAGCTCGCCATCTTCCCGTCCTTGCGGTTGCTCAGCCCGAGGCCGACGGCCATCAGGGCGAAGACGAAGCACGCAAAGGGGATCGAGAGCTTCTGGTGGAGGGCGAGCAGCGGAGGATGCGGCGACTGCCCGGCCCGCCGCAGTTCTTCGGCCTTGGCCCGGAGCTCGGGAATCCGGAGTTCCATGTCGCCTCTGGCAGGGCCGCTCGACGGAAAGACGACCTCGGCGTCGAGCCCGAAGCTCAACCTGTCGAAGCGCTGCACCTGGTATCCGTCCGGCGTATCGCTATGCCTGTAGCCGTCCTCCAGCACCATATCGACGGTGCGCTTCTGACGGTCGAGCACCATCTCGCCGTAGCGCGAAACGAAGACAGTGGGCGCCGCCTGGTCACGCGTGTCGGCCACGAACACGTCGAACCAGCCGCGCCTTCCCGGCTTGACCTCACGCACGTAGAGCACGATCCCCGGGAAGTCCTCGAAGAAGACGTTGGGCTTCACCTCGCTCTGGACCCGGGACGCCAGGACGCTGTAGGCAATCTCCCGGTACGCCTGGTTCGCGTCCGGCACGGCGACGATGATGACGTAGGAGCAGACGGCCCAGGCGGCAACGGCCAGCACGCCGACCGGCTGGAGAATACGGTAGGCACTCACCCCGCACGCCTGAAGCGCAACCCACTCCCGGTCCTCCGAAAGCCGACCGAGACCGATGAGCAGGCCGACGAGCAGGGCCATCGGAATCGAGACCGAGAGCGACTGCGGCACGAGCGTGTAGAGCATCCGCAGTATCACGGACCACGCCACGCCCTTCGCCACGAACCTGTCCGCCACCTCGATCATGGGCGGCATGAGCAGGACGAACGAGAAGATCAGCAGGACTATCGTGAAAGGCGAGACCACCTGCCGCACGACGTAGCGGTCGAGCGTCCGGAACATCGGATGCCACGATAGCACAATGTGTTGTATGTTTATCGTTTCCGGCCTCCCGACCGTGGGGGTCGAGGGGCCGCCGGGAACCGCTTCTGCGCCTGTCGATGATCAAGGTCGCGATCCTCTGGCACATGCACCAGCCGCACTACGGCGATCCCGAAACCGGGGCGCAGCTGCTGCCGTGGGTGAGGCTTCACGCTTCGAAGGACTACCTCGGAATGGTCGAGATGCTCCGAGAGTTCCCGGGCATCCGTCTGACGTTCAACCTCGTCCCTTCGCTGATCCGGCAGCTCGACGAGCTCGCCCGCGGTCGCCTTGCCGACAGGTACCTCGATCTGGCCCGCAAACCAGCCTCCAGCCTCACTCTCGAGGAGCGGGCCTTCATTGTCGCCAACTTCTTCCACGCACAGCGCGCACGGATGATCGAACCGTGGACGAGGTACCGGGAACTCTTGATGAAGCGGGAGGATGCCGGCCAAGGCGGCCTTGGAACCGACCCCTGGGAGAAAGCGGCTACCTCCTTCGACGAGGGTGAACTGCGCGACCTTCAGGTCTGGCAACGCCTCGCGTGGGTGGACCCGATGTACGCGGCCGACGCCCGTGTAAGTGGACTCTTGCAGAAGGGAAGGGGCTACACCGAGCGCGACAAGGAAATCCTCGACGCCATCGAAAGTGAGATCGCCGGCCGCATCATCCCGGCCTACAGGGCCGCCGCCGCAAGGGGACAGGTCGAGCTCGCGACTTCGCCCTTCTATCACCCGATCCTGCCGCTCATCTGCGATACGGACGTCTACGCGCAGATCCGGCCAGAGGCGAAGGTGGTGCCCCCGTTCCGCCATCCCGAGGACGCCTCGATGCAGGTGGCGCGCGCGATCGAGTGCCACCGCCGCCACTTCGGCGTTTCGCCGCGCGGCCTGTGGCCGCCCGAAGGCGCAGTTTCGGACGCTGTGGTCAGGATTGCCGCGCAGAACGGCTTCGCCTGGATCGCGACCGACGAGGCCATTCTCGCGCGGACACTCGGAACATCGTTCGCGAGGGACGGCGAGGGCACCCTCGAACGGCCCGAACTTCTTTACCGCCCGTATCGGGTGCGGGTCGCGGGCGGCGAGACGACATGCCTGTTCCGCGACCATGTGCTCTCCGACCTGATCGGGTTCACTTACTCGAGCTGGGACCCGGAGGCTGCAGCCGAGGATCTCGTGCGGAGGATTGTGGCTGGAGGCAGACGGTACGCGGAGCGGACCGGCGGGGAAGATGCCACCATCCCGATCATCCTCGACGGCGAGAACGCCTGGGAGCACTACCCTGGCCAGGGCCGCGCGTTTCTCAGGAGTTTCTACGGGCGGCTCGCGGGTCACCCGGAGATCAGAACCGTAACCATGTCGGAAGCTGCAGGCGGGGCGAACTCCACCCTGGGCGGCCTAGTCCCGGGTTCGTGGGCGAACGGCGACTTCTATATCTGGATCGGCCACGAGGACGACCGGCGCGCCTGGGCGCAGCTGTCGCTTGCACGGCAGGCCCTCGCGGAGGCCGAGGCCGCCGCTCGGCTGGGCGAACGAGCGCTGGAAAAGGCCCGCGAGGAGATGATGATTGCCGAGGGGAGCGACTGGTTCTGGTGGTACGGTGATGACCACTCCTCGGACCAGGACTTCGAGTACGACGTTCTCTTCCGGTCCCACGTCGAAGCGGTCTACCGCGCGCTCGGCCGGCCGGCTCCGGAGTATCTTGCTTTCACGAACATAACCGTGGGCGTCAAGGCGGTGGATATCGTGCAGCCGCAGGGCCCGATCGAGCCGGTTGTGGACGGCCGGGCGGACGAAGAATGGGAACGGGCCGGTTACCCGAAGTTCCGGCACATGTCGGGGGCGATGCGCCAGTCTGCCCCCGACCTAATCGGAAAGGTCAGCGCGATAAGGTTCGGAACCGGGGACGGCACGCTCTATGTGCGCGTGGACATGACGATCCCGCCAGGCGAAGTTCTGGCGAAGGGGGCGCGCCTGAGCATCCGGTTCCAGAAACCCGCCGGAATGCGCTTGGACATCGCGGCCGGACCGAACGGGGACACCGCCGCGTCCTGGCGTTCGCGCACGCCCGATGGCGGCTGGGGCTCGCGCCCCGACCTCAAGGCGCGCGCAGCAGCCGGCGAGGTCCTGGAGATTGCCATGCCGCTGGCGGTCCTCAGGACTGCCGGAGTCGATGAGGTTGCCTTCTACGTGACGCTCGAGCGCGGGGACGCTGAGGTCGGCCGCTATCCGGGGCCGGTCCCGATCACCGCCCAGATCTAGTCAGCTGCGGGTAACGGGAAGCGCTGCGGGACGCTTGCGGGGCCGGAGGCCCGGGCAGCGCGCCCGAGGCAGCCCCGCCCGCGTCGGAACATTCGTTCTGGAAACTCCTCAGCACCGACTCTGACCCCGGGTCCCGGCAGGCGACTGGCTGCGCTGGCCGGCGACCCGGAACTTAGGGCTGCAGGCCTCGCAGCGGGTTCAACAGCGTATCAACAGGGCGGTTTTTCTGGGCATTCGGCACGAGTCCTATAATGTATGTTATGTTAACTTGTGGCCCCAGCCAGATCTCGGCCGCCGCTGACAAACTCTGGCCTTGCCACCTCCCTGCCGGCCGTCCGGGTCCAACGGCAAGAGCAACAGAAGGCGCCGCTCTTCGCGCCGAGCGGACGACACCGTAGATCCAAACCGGACAACACCGAGGCTTCTCGGCCTGCGGCCCTGGCCGCCGAGCGATAGGTCCGGTTACCGACAGATCGAGCGGCCGGCGGCTGCGGGCGCAGCCGCATCGCGGCCCCCCGGCCGATGTGGGTTTCAGCGAGATTCCCGCGCGTGTGCCGACGTCTCTGCAGGCCCGCTCAGCGGACCGGGCAAGGGACGGCGCAGCGCTCGAAACGCCCGAAGGCCCGCTGCAGCTCCCGCTAGACGGCTGCCTGGCGGAGCTCGGCGAGTATGCCCTCGAGCGCCGTGATGATCTCCTCGTGATCGACAGTGCTCTTCCGGAACTTCAGGTGAAGCGTGAACGCCTTCGTTGGGGGGCGATAGTTGAAGACGAACGCCTTGGGGCGGCCTTGCGTGGGTTTGGCGGCCTTCTTTCTGACCTGCTCCCGCGTTACCGCCTCGCGACCGGCGATCTGCTCGACGAGAGCGATCATTTTCGATGTGTCCGACTGCCTAACTATCTCTAAAAGCAACGATTTAGAGGAAATGTCGGCCAGCCGACACAGATGCCGGACCTCCTCTGGCATCTTGTTCAGCGACAACGACTCGGTGATGGCTGTTCGCGACTTGCCCAGACGCCTTGCGAGGTCCTCATGCGTGTACTCGCCGCGCTGGAGCAAGGCCTGAAGCGCTTCCGCCTCTTCGAAAGGTGTCAGATCCTTGCGTTGGAGGTTCTCGACCAAGGCCACTTCGACCATCTCTCGATCGTCGACCTCGCGGATGACGACCGGCAGTTCCTGGAGCCCGACCTGGACCGCCGCCTGGTAGCGGCGCTCGCCCGCCACGATCTGGTATCGCTCTCCCCTTTGCCTCACGATCAACGGCTCGATCACGCCCTTCTCGGCAATTGACGCCATGAGCTCGGAGAGATCGCCCATCACCTGGCGCGGCTGCTGCGGGTTAGGGTCGATGAACTCGATCGGCACCATGCGCCCGATCGGTTGCCCGGCCGACGCCGTCAGGGTGTCCACGTAGTGCTCGTCGTGCCGCATCCGGACCGTTTCGGGCAAACCACGTCTAGGCACGCTCGATAACCTCCTCGCAGAGGCGGTAGTACTCCGACGCGCCGGTCGACTCCGGCGCAAAGGAAAAGATCGACTCCTTGTAGGCTGGGCTCTCCTCGAGCCTGACGCTCTTGCTAATCACCGTCCGGAACACCTTCGCTCCGAACACGCTGAGGATCTGCGTACGGATGTCGCGCGCCAGCGACGTCCGGCGGTCGTGCATCGTGATGAGCACCCCGATCAACTGGAGACCGGGATTCGCCCTGGCCCGCACCTTTTCGACAGTCTCGAGGAGATCGTCCGTTCCTTCGAGCGCGAAATAGGAAGACTGGATCGGAATCAATAGGTGCGTCGCCGCCACGAGCGCGTTCACCGTCAAGAGTCCCAACGCCGGGGGGCAATCAATCAGCACATCGTCATAGGACGGAACCAGCGGCTGAAGGCGGTCCTTCAACCGGAAATGGGCGTCGATCTCGCCAACCAGCTTGGCTTCGAGCTTGGCGAGTCCAATCCTCGCAGGCGCCACGAAGAGATTCGACACAACGCACGGCCGGACAATCTCCGCGAGGCCGCAAGTGCCGTCCGACACCACGTCGTAAACACTGCGGGTGACCTGTCCCATGTCGAGGTAAGACAACGTGCTGTTCGCCTGAGGATCGAGGTCTATGAGGAGGGTCCGCCGCCCTCGCAGCGCGAGTGCGGCGGCAAGGTTTATAGCGGTGGTCGTCTTCCCAACCCCGCCTTTCTGGTTGGCGATGGCGAGGATCATGTCTCTCCCGCAAACCGCAAAGGCCGGGCTATTCTAGGGGGCGGACAAAAAGACTGTCAACCTGCCACTGCCACGATGCGCCTACATCTTGTACTTACCGAGCTCCTCAGGGTCCAGGCTCTCGAGCCAACGCTGAAGGCGCTCGCTGTCGTTCTTCTCAGACGTGAAGTCCGCCGTCCTGGCGTTGTCGATGACCCTCTCCTCGACGAATATCGGCGCACGGGCGCGCAGCGCCAGGGCAATCGCATCGCTCGGCCTCGAATCCACCGCGATGGGCGTACCGTTCACGACCAAGTGAATCATCGCGTAGAAAGTGTTGTCCTTCAGGTCGCTGACGACAATCTTCTCCACTACCCCGTTCAGATCCGTGATGACGTTCTTGAGGAGATCGTGGGTCATCGGCCGCGGCGTGACCACATTCTCGATCTGAAGCGCGATCGCGTTCGCCTCGAACACCCCCACCCAGATCGGAAGTACCTTCTGGCCTTCTCGGTCCCGGAGGATGATGATCGGCATGTTCGTGATCGGGTCCACCATCAGTCCCTTGATCGTCATCTCGATCTGCATGGCCCGCCCTTCCTTGGCTCCGTAACGATCCGATCGCCAGCCGAAGCGACCCGGCAACCCGCGCGGCTAACTAAAAGCTAGGCCTCGGCCCCCGTTCTGTCAAGCGACAAACGCCGCACCGACCCCGCCGGACGGCCCCATACGCTGTTCGCGCCGGGCCGTTCGACCACAACCTCGCGCATCTGCCCAAGCCATCCTGGCTCTCCCGGGAAATTCACCACCATGTTCCCCGTCGTCCTGCCGGACATCTCGTGATCGCGCCGGCGGCTGACTGAATCCACCAGGACCTCGACCTGTCGACCCACCCATTCCCCGTGGATCGACACCTGGATCTCCCGCTGGATCGACTGCAGCACCGAGAGGCGTCGCGCCTTTTCGGGCTCAGGAACAGTGTCCTCCATCCGCCTAGCGGCCAGCGTCCCCGGTCGCTCAGAGTACTTGAAGGAGAACATGCTCTGGAAGCGAACCGCGCGGGTGAGCGAGACGGTGTCCTCGAAGTCCTCCACGGTCTCGCCGGGGAAGCCAACGATCACATCCGTGGACAGCATTACCTCTGGAACCGCATCCCTAATCCTGTCCACAAGTTCCAGGTACTCTTCGCGCGTGTGCCTGCGGCGCATGAGCCCGAGGATTCGCGTCGACCCGGACTGCACAGGCAAGTGGAGGTGCTTGCACACCTTCGGCAGATCCCTGACCGCCCCTATCAACCGTGGCGAAACGTGCCGCGGGTGTGGACTCGAAAACCTGATTCGCTCGATGCCTTCCACCTCCTGCACCGATTCAAGAAGTCCGGCGAAGTCGACTCCAGGCCTGTCGGGCGCCCGATAGTGGTTCACGATCTGGCCCAGCAGGTGCACTTCCCTCCTGCCCGACTCCGCCGCCTCACGGACCTCGGCGATGATCTCGTCGAACGCGCGCATCCGCTCGTGGCCGCGCGTGTACGGCACGACGCAGAACGCGCAGTGGTCGTTGCACCCCTCCACGACCGTCACGTAGGCCTTCACCGGGTCGTGCCGGCGGACGACGCCGAGGGAAAACGAGACGTCCTCGTAAGGGTTGATGTCTACCTGGCTTGTGGCGTCCCGGAAGGCCGCATCGAGCAGCACGGGCAAGCGTTTCACCGCGTGCGTGCCCAGAACGACGTCGGCGCCACCTGCCCTCTTCAAGAGCCGAGCCCCTTCCTGCTGCGCGACGCAGCCGGCCACGACCAGCAGGCGGCGGCGCCCACCATCGTGGCGGAGCCGTCCCAGCTCGCCGAGGCGTGAATACAGCTTGTCTTCGGCGTGCTCTCGAACGCTGCAGGTGTTGACGATGATGACGTCGGCTTCTTCCGCGTCTGCTGCGGGATCGTATCCGGCCTGCTCGAGGAGGCCGGCCATCCGCTCCGAGTCGTGGACGTTCATCTGGCAGCCGAACGTCTCGATCAGGTACTTAAGGCCCATACAGTTCGCTCATGTCGCTGGCCTGTCCGCTTCCTTGCATTAATATGCAACGCGCCGAATATCCTTGCCGCGGAGCCCGCAGCTCGGTGAAGCCCGGGCCTTTGGCCTTTCGCCTTTCGCTCGACGCGAGGACGCTCCGCCGAGCCGTCGCGAGCCCAGACGTCTCGGCTCGGTGCGCGCTACTTCCCGACTGCCGCAGACGAACGGGAAATGCAGCTCGAGGCTGTCCTGACGAACGAAATCGACTGGCATGGCGTCGCTTCGTCCTCGTGCTTCGGTAGACGCTCCTGCATCCGTCGGGAACGACCAAGCTTCGGCGCGGCACGTCTTCAGCCAGCGGAATTGGCCTGCTTTGCCCGCTCGAGGAGCTCTCTGGCGCCCCGGCGCGTGACCGAACTGATCTGTGCCCCGCCGATCATCCTGGCGATCTCCTCGACCCTGCCCGAGGCGTCGAGGCGGCAGACGGTAGTGACCGTTCGCTGGCCGGCCACTGATTTCTCTATGTGGAAATGAGTTCCGCCGTACGCAGCAATTTGCGGCAGGTGGGTTATGCAAATCACCTGGAACCGCTCGCCCAGCCTCTGCAGCTTCGCGCCGACGACGTCTGCCACCCGGCCCCCGATCCCGGCGTCTACCTCGTCGAAGACCAGTGTCTTGCCGGGCGCGTCGGTCGAGGCAATGGTCTTGAGGCCAAGCATGACGCGAGAGAGTTCTCCGCCCGATGCGATCCTTGCCAGGGGCCGCAAGTCCTCGCCCGGATTGGGAGACACGTAGAACTCGGCGGCGTCCACGCCCCGGTCGGACCACCGTTCTTCGGGAACCTCGCCGTCCTGGAACCGGACCTCGAAGCGCGTCCGCTCCATTGCGAGTTCCGCCAGCTGAGCGACCAGGGCCTCGGCGAACGGGCGCGCAGCGTGCCGGCGCTCCTTCGACAGCAGGCCGGCTGCGTCCAAGAACGCCTGCCGGGCACGAGCACACTCGGCCTCGGTGTCAGCCAGCCGCTCCCCTGCCCCTTTGAGGTAATCCAGCTCCGCTTTCATGGCGGCATAACGGGTGATGACGTCGCCGAGCGTCGGCCCGTGCTTCCGCTTGAGGCGCTCCAGGAGGGCGAGCCGGTCCTCTACCTCTTGCAGGCGCTCCGGCGAGGCGTCGATGCCGTCCGCACAGGTTCTGAGGGCGCGGGCAAGTTCGTCCAGATGTGCCGCGACCACGTCGCGTGCCTCCAGATGCGGTTTGAACTTCGGGTCGATGCCCGCGAGCTCTGCTACCCGCCGCCAGATGGCGCCAAGAGCAGTCATGACCGCGGTATCGCTTTCGTACAGCGCCTCGTAGCTCTCGCGGCACAGGCGCTGGAGCTTGTCGGCGCTGGCGAGGACCCGTCGTGCCGCGGCGAGTTCCTCGTCTTCACCGGGCAGCGGCCGTACCTTGTCGAGTTCGGCCAGTTGGAACGTCAGGAAGTCCATCCGGGCTGTCCTGTCGCGTTCCACGGCTCGAAAGCGCCCGAGGTCGGACTCGCACTTCCGCCAGGCGGCAAAGCACCGGGCCGTCTCGGCCCTCACGATGTTGTTGCCGGTCCACGCGTCCAAGAGGTCGAGGTGGGTTTCCGGGTCGAGCAGCGCCTGGTGGTCGTGTTGGCCGTGAAGGTCGACCAGCCGCACCCCGAGCGCCTTCAGGTCACCGGCAGGCACGAGAGCGCCGTCGATGAACGCCCGGCTCCGGCCCTGGTCGGTGAGTTCGCGGCGAAGGATGACCTCGTTGCCGCCCGGTTCGTCGAAAACGGCCTGGATGACAGCCTGGCGTTCCCCGGTCCTGATGAGGTCCGGCGAAGCGCGCCCACCAAGGAGCAGCGCGACAGCCTCGACCACGATCGACTTGCCGGCACCAGTCTCGCCAGTGAGGATGGTGAGCCCCGGGCCGAATTCGAGCTCTGCCCTTTCGATTACAGCCAGGTTGCGGACGGAGAGGAAGCGCAGCATGGGAATGAAGGAACTTGAATCATATCATACGTTTGACAGGCCCCTCCGCGCGTGCTAGGCTACAGGCACCGCGCTGTCCCAGCGGCGCACACCCCAATGTTGCGGAGGCACGTTTGCGCACGTCTGGCTCCTTTGCCCTTGCCCTGTTGCAGGAGGCGCAGGGAGCTGTTGTGCCCGAAGCGGGACACGGCAGCGACGTCTTCACCCTGTTCACGCGGACGGGCCCTGTCGCCCGCGCCGTCCTCCTGATCTTGGTCGTCTTCTCGGTCGTTTCCTGGGGAATCATCCTCTACAAGCTATGGTCTTTTCGGCGCGCCGAGCGCCAGACGTCCAGGTTCCTCGACGTGTTCCGCAAGAGCGCGAAGTTCTCGGAAGCTCACGCCGCCTGCGCAGAACTGGGCGCCAGCCCGTTGGTTGGAATGTTCAAGTCCGGCTACGCGGAACTCACGGCCCAGCTGAGGCACGGCTCTCAAAAGCCCGAAACCGGACCGGGAAACCCAACCGCCAGCAGTCCGGGAACGGCCACGGCGCGTCCAACAATCAAGAGCCTCGACGCGCTCGACAGGGCTCTCCTGCGAGCTTCGGCGGTCGAGGTGAACCGACTGGAGCGCCACGTCGGCTTCCTTGCCACCACGGCCTCGATCACACCGTTCATCGGTCTGTTCGGGACCGTCTGGGGGATTATGGGCTCCTTCGAGAGCATCGCACAGATGGGGTCGACCAACATCGCGGTTGTGGCGCCGGGCATAGCCGAGGCGCTCGTGAACACGGCGGCAGGGCTCTTTGCGGCAATCCCGGCACTTTACTTCTACAACCACTTCGCCGGGAAGATGAAGCTGCTCACGTCGGACATGGACGATTTCGCCCTGGAGTTCCTCAACATCTCGGAGAGAAACTTCACGTAGCGGGGATCAGGGCTAGGCAGGCGCTCTGCCGTACGGCAGACCCAGATTCCTGCGAGGGCCGGGAGGTCCTAGGAATGGCAGCGGTCAGATTTCAGCCATCACCACTCGGCGGGTTTCAAGGTGCCTGATAGCTGATCGCTGATCGCTGAACGCTGATGGCTGAACGCTGATCGCTGCTGATCGCTGATAGCTGACCGCTGCTCTGCGGTCGTTTCGAGGTTGTCCGAGCCGGTTTCGCGGCACGCGTTTTCGGCGGGCTGGCGGCTCTAGGGCAGCGAGTCGGCGCCCCAGGGGAAGACATGAAGGTACAGACGAGCGGCGAGAGCGGCGGGAACGGGTCGGGGCGGAGGCGCCGGACGCGCCGCGTCACGACTTCACTCGCCGAGATCAACGTGGTCCCGCTCGTCGACGTGATGCTCGTGCTGCTCATCATCTTCATGGTGACCGCTCCAATGATGCAGCGCGGCCTCGACGTCAACCTCCCCGTCGCGAGGCGCTCGCAGCAGATCTCGGAGGAGCGCCTCATCGTGACGGTGCCGCTCTCCTACCGGAAGGACCGCTTCGTCCAGATGGACGACGAGACGATCCGCGTCGAGATCCTGCACGAACGCATCCGCCAGGTGATGCAGCGGAGCGTGGACAAAGAGGCGTTCCTTCGAGCCGACGGTGCGCTCACGGTGCAGGAGTGGCTCGAAGTGATGGACGCGATGAGGGAGGGCGGGGTCGAGCGCGTCGGCGTCCTGGCGAAGCAACCGGGGGAAAGGTGACCAATGGAAGCAGTCACCGAGGTCCTGCTCGAGCGGTCACGCGAGCAGGCCGGTCTCCGGAAGATGGTGGCGGTGTCGCTTGCCGCGCACCTTGCTGCTGCCGCCGTGGCCCTGTTCGTGCCCGACAGGTGGAGCAGCGGCAGGGAGCTCGAGAAGCCCGCAATGACGATCGTTCTGGGCGGCGGGTCTCCTGGCCCGAGGTCGGGCGGGATGAACCCGATTGGCGGCCGGCCGATCCAGACGACAGCTCCGGCTCCAGATCCCAAGAAACCGGAGCCCGTGCGCGCGCCCGCGCCGAGGAAGCCGGAGATGACGGCGCCGGCCCATCCGTCGAAATCGAAGCCCGAGCCGAAGAAGCCGGAACCGAAGACCGGTGCCGACAATCCTTGGGCGGGACAGCCCACGCGCGGCGAGGAGGTGCGGCCCGGGTCGGCTGCGGCCGAGACCGGCGCGCAGGGAACGGGGTGGGGGCTCTCGACGGGTGGCGTCGGTGGCGCAGGAAGCTACCTCGATGTCAGCGGCAGCTTCTGCTGCCCGGAATACGTCAGCACGATGATTTCGCTCATCGAGCGCACCTGGGACGCCAGGCAGAACATCAACGGCGAGGTCGTCGTCAGGTTCACGATTTTGAGGGATGGCCGCATAACGGACATCGACGTGGAGAAGCCGAGCCCGTACTACGCGCTGAACCTGGCTGCGCAGCGCGCCCTGTACAACACGAAACTGCCGGCGCTGCCGGCTGCCTACACGCATGACCGCCTGACCGTGCACCTCAAGTTCGAGTACAAGCGCTGATGCAACCAAGAAGATTTCGTGTCGCCCTTACTGCGATCGCGGGCCTTCTCGCGATCGCCTCCGCTCTGGCGGTGCCGGCCTCGAGGGCGGTGGACGAGGCCCGGACCGTTCAGCCGCCTCCGCAGCAACAGCAGCAGAAGCCGCCGGAGTTGGAGCTGAAGATATCGGGCGGAGGCGGCGCGCCGCCCCGGTTCGCGGTGCCGGACTTCATCGCCTTGACGAACGACGCCGAGACGGCGGCGGCCGCCAAGACGATCGCGCAGGTGCTCTGGGACGATCTCGTCTTCGAGCGCGAGTTCGACATGATCCCGCGAGACACCTACGCGACGATACCCCGCGCGACGTCGGTGACGTCGGTGCCGTTCGATCGCTGGCGCGAGCTCGGCGCCGACGGCCTTGTCATAGGGACGGTCGAGAAGCGCGGCAACGAACTCAGCGTGGCCGTCAGGCTTTTCCAGACTCGGGACCGCCGACAGGTTTTCGGCAAGGAGTACAGCGGGTCGGCATCCAACCCGCGCCTCTACGCCCACACGATATCGGATGAGATCCACGAGCAGCAGGTGGCGCTTCGAGGTGTGGCGAGGACGCACCTCACATTCACATCCGACAGGAACGGCGAGCAGGTCTCTGGCACCGTGGAAGCGCGCGAGGTCAAGGAGATCTACATAAGCGACTACGACGGCGCCAACCAGAGGCGGGTCACGGTCAACAGGCGGCTGAACATCACGCCGGCGTGGTCACCCGACGGCCGGGCGATCGCCTACACGTCATACCGGCGCGGCTTCCCGGACATCTTCATCTCCCGGATCTACGAAGGGAGCCCGCCATCGAACCCGACGGGCGGCAAAGGCAACAGCTATCTGCCGGCGTGGTCGCCCGACGGGACGAAGATCGCCTTCATGTCGACGCGCGACGGGAATGCCGAAATCTACACGATGAACGTGGACGGCTCCGGCCTGCGGCGGCTGACGAATCACCCGGCCATCGACGTCACGCCCACGTGGTCGCCCTCGGGCACGCATATAGCGTTCACGTCGGATCGCTCCGGCAGCCCTCAGATCTACGTTATGTCAGCCGACGGCCTCGAGGTGCGGAAGTTGACGTCCGAGTCGTACTGCGACAGGCCGACATGGTCGCCCGCGCCGTACAATGAGATCGCCTATACTTCGCGGACGGGCGGCTACGACATAATGGTCATCGACCTGACGACGAACGAGCGGCGGCAGATCACGTTCGGCGAGGGATGGAACGAGAGCCCCGCCTTCGCGCCGAACGGCCGCCACCTGGCGTTCACTTCGACGCGGACCGGCACGAAGCAGATCTTCACGATTGCGCGCGACGGCCGGCGCGACTCGATCAGGCAGATAACCAAGGCGGGGAACAACGAGACACCCAACTGGTCGCCTCGTTGAAGCAGGTGCAGGGGCGGGAACTCCGGCGGCAGCGTGCAATCAGGACCGGAACGGCCGTGTCGAAGAAGGCCGGGCCGAGGGAATCTGACGTGGCCTGCTCGGCCACGGGGAGGTTTCGAATGGAAGTCCGTTCAGCGGTAGGACGGGTGGCGTCTGTCCTCGTGGCGGCAGCCTTGGCGTCGAGTGCCGTGGCGCTGAGCGGGTCGTGCGCCAAGAAGGCTCCGCCCGTGGCGAGACCCATGCCGCCGCCCCCGGCCGTGGAGGAACCGCCTGCGCCGCCTGCGACGAAGCCGCCGCAGCCGGTCAAGGAGCAGCCCGTGGTGCCGCCCGAGCCGCTGCGCGAAGAGGCGATGGAGTCGCGGTCGCTCGACGAGCTCAACAAGGACTCTCCGCTCCAGCCCGTCTTCTTCGCCTACGACAGCGCGGAGCTGGACGATCAGGACCGCGCTGTACTCGACGGCAACGCGGCCGTGCTGCAGAAGTACCCGACCTGGGTCATAACGATCGAAGGCCACTGCGACGAGCGCGGTACCGCCGAGTACAACCTCGCGCTCGGCGAGCGGAGGGCTGTGGCGGCACGTGCGTACCTGGTCTCGCTGGGCATTCCGGCGGACCGGCTGCGCACGGTAAGCTACGGGAAGGAGTTTCCCTTCGACCCGCGCCAGACGGAGGAGGCCTACGCGAAGAACCGAAGGGCTCACTTTGTGATCACCGCGAAATGAGTGAGGTGAGCGACATGCCCCGACACTTGCTGCGCTACTCTCTGGTGGCGTTTCTGGTTGGCGCCGCGGTCAGCACTCCGGCCGGCGCCGCCAACCGCGAGCACCAGCAGATGATGGCAGACATCCGCATGCTGCAGGAACAGGTCCAGCAGCTGCAGATCGCCAACTCCACGCTTCTCGACGCCCTGAAGGCAGTGACGGCAAAGATCGAGGAGCAGAACGGCGTCACGCTGAAGGCATTCGCCGATCAGAAGCTGATAGCCACCAGCCTGGCGTCGGACCTGCGCGTCGTCCGCGAAAAGGTAGACGACAACAACGTGCGCATAAGTTCCGTCGGCCAGGAAGTCGAGGCGTTGCGCATGGCGCTCCCGAGCCTGGTCCCGCCGGCCCCTGCGCTGCCGGGCGACCCGCTTGCGGAGACTCCTCCGGGGCAGCAGCCGACCGCACCCGCCGCTGCCGGAGCCGCTCTCGCGATGTCGCCGGATCAGATGTTCCGCGCCGCATGGAGCGACTACACGGCCGGCTCGTGGAGCCTGGCCATCCAGGGCTTCGAAAGCTACATCCGGACGTATCCCAACTCCGAGCGCGTCGGGGAGGCTCAGTATTACATCGGCAAGACGTACTTCAACGACGGGAAGTTCGAGGAGGCGGTGTCGGCCTTCAACAAGGTGATCACCGATCACCCGGGGGACCCGATCACGCTCGCTTCGGCGTACTACAACCGCGGCCTCGCCCAGGAGAGGCTCGGCCAGGTTGCCGCTGCGCGCGAGTCCTACGAGCACGTCGTCAAGAACTTCCCGCCGGAGAACCCGTCTACGGGCCTGGCGCGGCAGGGTCTGGACCGCTTGAACCGCAAGTAGCTCGAAGAGAACGCGAGGCACAGATGGCAAGTGTCAACAAGGTGATCCTGATCGGAAACCTCGGGCGCGATGCCGAGCTCCGGTACACGCCGGGTGGGATAGCCCGAACCGGCTTCTCCGTCGCCACGACCGAGTCGTTCAAGGACAAGGACGGCCAGTGGCAGGAGAGAACGGAGTGGCACAACGTGGTGGTGTGGGGACCGCGGGCGGAGTCGGTCACCGAGAACCTGACAAAGGGCAAGCAGGTCTACGTAGAGGGCCGCATCTCGTCCAGGTCCGTGGCAGACGACAACCTGCGCAGGCAGATGACCGAGGTGCTCGCGCGCGAGATGCACATCGAACGCTCGGCAGCGGCGGCAGCGGTCGACCGAATGATGGAGGCAATCCCGAGCCTGTCGAAGCGCCAGTACACCGACATCCGGGCAGACAAAGTCTTCGCGCTCGGGCCGCGGCCGAAAACGGAGCCGCGAGCGGACCAGGGCGGCTACGATCAGGCGGAACGCGAGCCGGTACGTGAGCCGGCGGAAGTGACCGACGACGACATTCCGTTCTAGGAAGAGGCTGCGGGCTTCGGACTGAGCTGCGCGCCAGGCAGAGGCGCGCAGCCGTCGGTCTCACCTGGGGCGGGCTGCAGCGCGGTCGGAAGCGTTTCCTGCACATCTGCAGCCTGCAACCAGACTATCCCCTGTCCTCCCTTCCATACCGATCCTCCAGTCTGACGACATCGTCGAGTTCCGGCGTGGAGACCTCGAAGATGTCGCACGTCTCGACTGCGATCATGCGGTGCACCGTGCCAGGGGCGACATGGAACGAATCGCCTGGCTTCATGTCGAGCGCCTCAAGGTTGTCCCGTGTGCCATGCTCGAAGCGCAGGCAACCGGACCAGAGGTAGATGGTCTCGTCCTTCTCGCGGTGGTACTGAAGGCTGAGTGCGTGGCCGGCCTCGACGTGGAGGATCTTGCCGACGTAGCGGCTCGTCTGCGCCCAGTGGAGCTCGTATCCCCAAGGCTTCTCGACCTTCTTAACGCTTCCCTTCGTCACGGCAACACCTCGAGAGGTTCCGCTTCCGGCGCCACCAGGAGCCTGTCACCCGGCCGGACTCCCGCGGCCCTGATCGCCCCTGATGCCAACTCGATGGTCGCGAACGCCCGCAGCGCGGCGCGCATCCTCCAGGGGCGTACGTTCTCGCTCGCGCCGATCACGGTTCCGTCGCGCGCCACGAAGACGACGTCTATCGGGAAGCGCATGAAGAAGGTGTGGATCGCGTTGCACGGGGCGATTATGAGAGCGGTCCCTGCCGGGAGACCGTCGCGCCCCAGCAGCCCTCGCCGCCGCGTCCTCGAGTCCAGCGCGGCCTCTATGTTTCGGGCGAGCACGTTGCCCCTGGTTTCATTGCGCAGCACGTGCAGAACATCGGGCCGTCCGAGAAGCGGCGTCAGGAACATCCGCTTGCTTCGCGGCCCACTCATAGCTCAGTCCTCATACCTCAGTCCTCATACCTCGGTCCGTTCGCCTTCTCGCCATTGGCGAGAATCGCGCCAATCGATCCCATCAATTCGTGTTCGATCTCGGCGGCCGTGGGCATCCGCAGCACACGCCTCGCCAGCCCTTCGAGATCTGCCGCGCTCAGGCGGGCGATCACGCGCTTTGCCGGCGGGATGGCGCTCGGGACCATGCTGAAGTCACGCAGGCCGATGCCGATGAGCAGCGGCAGGACCAGGGGATCTGAAGCCATCTCGCCGCAAAGCGAAACCGGCACGCCCGCCCGCCTGCACGCATGCACGACAAGGCGGATTGTTCGCAGGACGGCCGGGTGCAGCGGCTGGTACAGCCGCGAAACCCTTGCGTCGTTCCGATCGACAGCCAGTGCGAACTGGATCAGGTCGTTGGTGCCGATGCTGAGAAAGTCCACCTCCGCGGCAAGCAGGTCCACGGTGGCCGCGGCGGCCGGAATCTCGATCATCGCACCGACCTCGACTGGGCCGGTCGGGTGGCCGGCGGCCGAGACCTCGTCGGCGGCGGCGCGCAGGTGCTCCCTAGCCTGACGGATCTCTTCGACGCCCGAGACGAAGGGAAACATGACCCGAAGACGGCCGTGGTGCGCGGCGCGGACCAGCGCGCGAAGTTGCGGGCGAAACACATCCGGCCGCGCGAGGCTGAGGCGCAGGGCACGCAGGCCCAGCGGCCCGCGCGTCCTGTTCGCGGCCCCGCTCTCGAACCGCCCTTCCCCGCTTCGCCGAGGCCACGTCGCCAACTGCTCCTCGTCCACGTCGAAGGTGCGGACGGTGACGGGCGCTGGCCGCATGCTCTCGACGATGAAGCGGTAGGCCGCGTATTGCGTCTCCTCGTCCAGCGCGTCCGTGGACGCGGTCGCCAGCAGAAACTCGGACCGATACAACCCGATGCCTTCGGCGCCGCACTCGTGTGCCCCTGGCAGGTCCTCGGGCAGCTCGATGTTCGCCTGCAAGGAAACGCGGACCCCATCGGCGGTCCGGGCCAGCAGGCCGCGCCCCGGATCCGGCGCAGTTCTCGTGCCGCGGGGTGAGCCGATGGCGGACTCGATCTCCGCGAGCAGCGAGCCTGGCGGGTCGACTATGACGACGCCCGCAGTTCCGTCGATGACCACCGTGGCGCCGGGAGGTACGCGCTGGCTGGCATCCCCGAGCCCGACGACTGCCGGCACGTGCAGTGAGCGGGCAACTATCGCAGTGTGGTAGGTGCGGCTGCCCGAATCGCTGGCGAAGGCGCGAATCCTGTGCCAGTCCACCTGCGCCACCAGCGAGGGCGCGAGATCGTCGGCGATCAGCACCGAGCCCGGCTCGACGTCCCGGAAGATGTCCACCGCTGCGCCGCTGCGCCGGCCTCCCAGATTGGTGCGAAGCCGGCCGATGACGTCCACGACGTCTCCGCGACGCTCGCGCAGGTACGGATCCTCCACCTCGTCGAATATGGCCACGATGTCTTCGAAAGCCCGCTGCAGCGCCCACTCCGCATTGACTCGCTGCTCGCGGACGATCTCGATGGTGCGGGTGGTAACGGCCTGGTCGTGTAGTATCAAGAGCTGAGCGTCGAAGATGGCGGCAAGCTCCGTCCCGGCGGTCCTTCCGATCCTCTCCTTGATCTCGCGGAGCTGATGCTCGGAGCGCCGGCGGGCTTCCTCGACGCGCGCGACTTCTTCCTCCACGCGGTCCGGTGAAACCGAGAAGCGGACCACGAGCGGGTTCTGCATGAGCAGAACGGCCCGCCCCACCGCGATGCCGGGCGAGACGCCGACGCCCGTCAGGCGCTGCAAGGCAACTCTCCGAAACCCGACTCCACCAGGCGAACGAGCGCAGCGAGCGCTTCGCCTTCGTCCGGGCCGTCAGCCGAGATCGTTATCGATGCACCGCACCCGGCAGCCAGAAGGAGCACGCCCATGATGCTCTTGCCGTCCATCGTGCGGCTTCCGCGGGCGACGCGGACCTGTGCCGTGAAGCCGCTTGCGGCATGGACGAACCTCGCTGCGGCGCGCGCGTGAAGCCCGAGAGCGTTCGGTACGACAACCGTGCACGAAACCACTGCCTGTTCCCTCGTCGCCGGTCGCGATGGAAGCGGCGTGTTGAAGTCCTGCCCGCGCCTTCGCAGGCCGGCCACTCGACGCCGCCGAGCCAGAGTGTCCTAAGGCGCCTGCCCTCCGCCCTTTCCTTCGGTGTTCAACAACTCGGAGGCGACCCAGATGGCGTTTCGACCGGCGTCGCACATCTGCCGGGCGACGTCGCGGAGGTCGTCGGACGACTGCAGCCGCGCCAGTTTCAGCAGCATGGGCAGATTGACGCCCGTGACCACCTCGACGCTCCCGGCCTCGAGGAAGGTTAGCCCGAGGTTCGCCGGAGTGCCGCCGAACATGTCGGTGAGCAGGAGGATGGCCGAGCACGACTGCTGCAGCCTGGCTATCACCTGCCTGATCTCGTCCCTCGCATCGTCCACGTCGTCGTGCCAGCCTATGGACACGGCCGTGAAGTGGGGCAGGTCGCCCACGATCATTTCTGCCGCGTTGACAAGTTCGGTCGCCAGCTGGCCGTGTGTGACGACTACTACGCCGATCATGGGGCACTCCCAGGTGCGTGTATGTGTAGTATGTCGCATGTCGGCGGTTGCGGCCGACGCGCGCTCAGAGCGGCAAGGCGTCGAACGCCACCGCTCCCCGGCTCCGTTCCCTTCCGACAGCGACGAACGGCCTGCGTCATAGGCGCCTAGTCTTCCGCGTCTATGTCTCTGTGCCTGACGCGCAGCCGCACGCCCGCGAAGCGGGCGAGCCGCCGGCTGAGCGCCTCGGCCAGCATAACGGACCTGTGGCGGCCGCCGGTGCAGCCGACCGCTACGGTCAGATAGCTCTTTCCCTCAGCTACGTAGAGCGGGATCAGGAACTCGAGCAGGTCGGCCGTCCGGTCGAGGAACTCGCCGGTTGCCTGGTGCCGCTCCATGAACCTGACGACGGCGCGGTCGCGGCCGGTTCGCCGTCTCAAGGCCGGAACGAAGTGCGGGTTCGGCAGGCAGCGCGCGTCGAATACCAGGTCCGATTCCGGGGGCAGGCCGTGCTTGAAGCCGAAGCTGAGGAGCGTGACCACGAGCTCTCGGGCAGCCGCCCTGCCCCGGGCGAAGGCCATGAAAGCGTCGCGAAGCTCGTGGACGGTCAGGCCGGAGGTGTCGATCGTCTCGTCGGCGAGCGCGCGAATCCCGGCGAGCTGCGTGCGTTCTTCCCTTATGCCCTCGACAACCGGGCGCCGCCGGGCGAGCGGGTGCGGCCTCCTCGTCTCGCTGAAGCGGCGTACGAGAGCCGTGTCCGAAGCCTCGAGGAAGATGAGCGCGGGGTTGAGCCGGCGCATCGCGCGCAGCCTGGCGAGGACCGCGGGGAACTGCGACACGAAGTTCCGCTCCCTCACGTCCACCACGATCGCCACGTTCGGAAGGCCGCTGCCCGCCCGCTGGGACAGTCGGGCGAGCGTCGGGACAAGGGCGATCGGGAGATTGTCGACGCAGAAGTACCCGAGGTCCTCGAGAGCGCGGATCGCCTGCGACTTACCGGAGCCGGAAAGGCCCGTCACGACAATGAATCGCGCCTCGCGCAGGAGGGCCGGGCGCTTTGCGCCGGCCTTTTTCACGAGCTTTCTCCAGCCCCGGCGGCCGCGTCAGCGTCCCGGTCAGGGTCCTCGTCTTCGGCAGAGTCCCTGATCTCGCGGTCGAGACGGGCCGCGAAACGCCTGGCCGCGTGGTGACCGCGGGCCCTAAGCAGCTGGTTCCGGGCCGCCACCTCCACGACGATCGAGACGTTGCGGCCCGGCGCCACCGGCATCGTGACGAGCGGCACCCGCAGGCCGAGAATCTCGTAGAAGGACTCGTCGATGCCGAGGCGCTCGTACTCGCGCCCGGCCTCCCATCTTTCGAGCCTCACGACGAGTTCCACCCGCTTCGAAGACCTGACGGAAGCGACACCGAAGAGATCGCGAACGTTGATGAGCCCGAGCCCGCGGATCTCCATGTGGTTGCGCGTCAGCTCCGGGCACGTACCGATGAGGATGGTTTCGAACCTCCGCCTGATCTCCACCGTGTCGTCGGCAACGAGCCGGTGCCCGCGCGCAACGAGGTCGAGGGCGCACTCGCTCTTGCCGATGCCGCTCTCCCCTGTGATGAGAACGCCGAGCCCGAGGATGTCCATGAGAACGGCGTGAATGGTCGTGCGCTCCGCGAGAATGTCGTCGAGGGCGGCCGTCATCTTCGCGATCGCCGCCGGCGTCCCAAGGGGGGTCAGGACTACCGGGACGCTTGCACGCTCGGACTCGACCAGCAGCTCCGGCGGAGGAGCGAAGCCGCCCGTGAGCACCAGGCAGGGAACCGAACGCGTGAACGCACGCCGGAGCGTGCGGATGCGCGCGTCGGAATCGAGGCTCTCGAGGTAGCGTATCTCGCTCTGCCCGAAGAGGAGGATGCGGCCCGGCTGAAGGTACTCGTGGAAGCCCGCGAGCGCCAGACCCGTCTTCTGCAGGTGCGGGCTGCTGACGTTGCCGTCGAGGCCGTCTCCGCCCGACAGCAGCTCGAGCGCCAGGCCGAATGCCTCGGCCCTCGCGAGGACGGCCCTGACGGTGACACCCCGGTTCGCCACTCGGCTGGTCCTTCGATTCGCTGTCTGGATGACGAACCGCTCCCTCAGGACTCCGCGCCACAAATGGCAGGCGCTCGGTCCTTCGGATGCGGCATCAGATCTCCGGCTCGATCAGCCCAAGCTGTCCGTCCCTGCGCCGGTAGAGCACGTTGATCGAGTTCGTCACGGCGTTGCGGAAAACGACGAACGCCTCCTTGCGGTCAGCGACCACCAGAGCCGCCTCTTCGACGGTCATCGGCTTGACCGAGCGACTCGGGGCAGGCACGATGCGCGGCGCCTGCCCGGCACCGGACGGCCCCTCGGCCGGCTCCGAAGCGGACAGCGCTTCCGCTTCGGCCGAGATCACCTTGCCCGGCGTCGCCCGCCGCTTGCGTTCGGTCCACTTGCCCTTGAGCGTTGTCGCCTGCTGCTCGAGCTTCTCGACCGCCTGACCCAACGAAGCCTCCCAGGCGGTGCCTTCCCCGAGGCCGTGCAGGACGTGGTCGCCGCGGACGTGGAGCGTGATGTCGGCGACGTGCCTGTACTTGTCCTTCGTGAGCACCACCTGTCCCGACACGATGGCATCCTTCAGCTTGCGATCCAGCTTCACCAGCTTGCGGTCCACCAGCCGGCGGAGCGCAAGGGTGATCTCAACTTGACGCCCGGTGAGTTCGAATCGCATGGCCACCCGTCAGTACAGCATCTTGCGTTGATTCGAGGTGGGGATCTTGAGCTCTTCCCGGTACTTGGCGATCGTCCGCCTGGCGAGGACCAGCCCCTCCCTCTGGAGGATGCTCACGATCTTCGAGTCGCTGAGCGGCTTTCGGGCGTCCTCGTTCTCGATGATCCGCCGGATCCGCTGCTTGATCGTCACCGACGACACGCTCTCGCCGTACGAACTGCTGATGCCGCTGTGGAAGAAGTACTTCATCTCGAAGACACCCTGCGGCGTGTGCATGTACTTGTTCGTCACGACGCGGCTGACCGTGGATTCGTGCATTCCGATGTCGTTCGCAACGTCGCGCAGGACCAGCGGGCGCAGGTGTTCGATGCCGTGGTCGAGGAAATCCTTCTGGAAGTTGATGATGCTGGTGGCCACCTTGTGAATGGTCTTCTGGCGCTGCTCCACCGACTTGATGAGCCACAGCGCCGAACGGAACTTGTCCTTCACATAGGCGCGCGTCTCGTCGCTGTTCTCGCCGCCCTTGTCCAGCAACCGCCTGTAGACCGGGCTTATGCGAAGCTGCGGCAGCCCTTCCTCGTTCAGGACGGCAACGTACTGATCCTCGACCTTGAGCACGTACACGTCGGGGATGACGTAATGCGACTGCGGCCGGTTGTAACGGCTTCCAGGCTTCGGATCGAGGTGCCTGATTATCTCGATATGCTCCTTCAAGTCGTCGATCGAGAGCCCGAGCCTTCTGGCGAGCTCCGGTACTTGGTGGTTCTGGAGCAGGCGCAGGTGCTCCGTGACGATCTTCTCGGTCGGCGTTCCCTCGAGACCGAGATGGCGAAGCTGCAGCCAGAGGCATTCCTGCAGGTCGCGGGCTGCGACGCCGATAGGGTCGAAACCCTGGACCATACGGAGGATCCGCTCGACGTCGCTCACCGCCCAGCTCCCCATCGCGGCAATCTCGTCGACCGAGGCGACGAGGTAGCCGTCTTCGTCCAGGTTGCCAATGACGGCGCTCCCGATCTCGCGCGTCAGGTCGTCGTCCGTCTGGAGCGAGAGCTGCCACATCAAGTGGTCCGAGAGCGAAGTGGTCGTCGAAAGGGTGTTCTCTATCGGCGGGAGTTCCTTCACCTCCTGCGGCGTGCGCGGCCGGTAGCCATCGTCGAGGTAGTCGCCGAAGAAGTACTCGTAGTCGCTGTCGTCCCACGCGTCGCCCTTCTCGCGCTGCGCCTCCTCGGCGTTCTCGGTCGCTGCAGCAGCCTCGGCCTCGACGGGCTGGAGGTCCTCGGTCGGCACCTCCTCCAACATGGGGTTCTCGACCATTTCCTGGTTGAGCAGGTCCACTAGCTCGAGCGTCGACATCGGCAGCAGCTTGATCGCCTGCTGGAGCGACGGCGTCAGGATGAGTTTCTGAACGAGCTTCGTGTGAAGTTTCTGTTGGATCGCCATGGCCGCTACTCTCGGCCGCCCACACCCGCGCCCGTGCCCGGGCCGGTCAGTCGAGGCGGAAGTCGGCTCCCAGGTATATACGTCTCACGTCCTCGTCCTCGGCGAGCACACCTGGCGTCCCGCTACGGAAGATGACGCCGTCGTGCACGATGTAGGCTCGGTCTGTGATCGCGAGCGTCTCGCGAACGTTGTGATCGGTTATCAGGACGCCGATACCCTTCTCCTTCAAGTGGAAGATGATCTTCTGGATGTCTGCGACCGCGATGGGGTCGATCCCGGCGAAGGGCTCGTCGAGCAGGATGAAGAGCGGCGAAACGACCAGTGCCCGGGTGATTTCGGCCCGCCGTCTCTCCCCACCCGACAGGGTGTAGGCCGGGGCGCTCGCCAGCGGAGTTAGGTTCAGTTCCGCCAGCAGGTCCCGCAGGCGAGCCCGCCGCGTCGCGCCATCCAGATCGAGCGTCTCCAGGATCGCCAGGAGGTTCTGCTCGACAGTCAATCCCCGGAAGATCGAGGGCTCCTGCGGCAGGTACCCGATCCCCTTGCGCGCCCGCATGTACATCGGGTCGTCTGTGACGTCGATCCCGTTGAGCAGCACACGCCCCGAGTCCGGGGACGTCAACCCGACGATCATGTAGAAAGTGGTCGTCTTGCCGGCGCCGTTCGGCCCCAGCAGCCCGACCACTTCTCCCGACGTCACCTCGACGCTGACGCCTCGGACGACCGTGCGTCCGGCGTACGACTTCGTCAGCTGGTCGGTCCGGAGCGTGGCCATTCAGTCGAAACGCGGCTCCCCGCACTTCGCGCCGCCCTTCGTCTGAGTGCGAGACTCCTCGTTGCCGTCGACGACGATCCTATCAGTCGACTTGAAGAAAGTCAAAGTTCTGCCTTGTGTTTCGCGGCATTCTTCAACGATCCGCACGGGCGTTCCCGTCATCAGGTAGCGCTCCTCCGCGCTGAAGTACCGCAGCCGGTCGCCGGTCGCTGTGCGCCCCTCCAGACGCGTGGTCACGTGGCCGTACCCCTCGGCTCTCTCGAGGTCGCCGCCCTCCCTCGTCAGATACAACTCGATCTTGTCAGCCGTGACGTCGCCCTGTGGCCCGACGACGTGGGCGTTCACGGTGTAGGTCATGCGTCTCTGCTCTTCCTCGTAGAGAAGCGCACCCGCAGTGGCGACCGACATCTTACCTGCCGCCCCAGCGCGGCCCGCCTGCCCGGCCGGCTCCGGCGGTGCATTCAGCTTCGACGCCACCCCTCGCTGCCCCTCTGCTTTCTGTTTAGGCGGTTTCGCTCGCGCCTCCTCCTCGATCGCCATCGTCGTCCGCACATTTCCCTTGGCGCTCAGGTCCCCCTTGCGGTCGTCCACCGAGATCTCATCGGCCTGAATCGCAGTATCGAGCTGCCAAAGGCGGGCGTTGCCGCGGTACACGGCGAAACCGGCTCCACTGTCGTAATCGAGCGTGTCGGCGGTCGCGTTCGCCGGGCGGTCGGATGCGATGATGCTCGGGCGGCGCCCCGGCGCCGGACCCGAAGGAGCGCCCGTGTCAATGGCCTTCTCCGCGAGGAGCACGCTCTTGACCCCCCCTCTGGCCTGGATGCTCCGCTGGTCGAGCCCTATCATGATCGACGGCGCCTCGATCGAAGCCCGCTCGTCGCGAACCCGGGGCGGCTGGCCTCCCACATCGCCTTCCAGCGAAACCGTACCCTTCGAAACAGAATAGTGGCCCTCGCGCGCCCACGCTTCGATGCCCCCGTCGGCGAAGTGCGTCCGCCCGCGGAAGAGGGCCTCGTCGACGGCCCCGAGTCCAGGCTGCACACGCAGCTCGAGGCGGTCGGCCTCGGCCCGCCGGTTCCCGCCCTTGTCGTCGCGCGCCTCGACATACTCGACGATCCCCTCGCCACCCTCGAAGCGGACGTTGTTCAAGCCCTGACCGGGCGGCCCCGATCCGGTCACCGAGCTCCCGCGGATCGTCCTGTGCGGCTGCACCGGGTCGCCGGGCAGCCGGAGCTCGACGCCGTTGTGCGCGCTGAGGCTGTTGACGGTAACGCCATCATCCGCCAGGCCGAGATCGATCCAGTCGGCCGAAAGGCGACGTCCGGGGAGCTTGCGGCTCTCGCCGGACATCGCAATCGAGGCCTGCCCCGCGAGCGTTGCCTGACGCAGGCTGTCGCTGCCCCCGTACACGAGGTTCATGTCGCGGGCGCGCATGTCCTCGAGCGACCCGGCGGCGCCACCGCCGGCAGGTCCCGTGACACGCGAGTTGCCGCGCATCTCGAGCGACTCCAGGCGCTCGCCCTGCTCGGTCAGGTAGGCGGTTGCCGTGTCCGAGTCGAGGTTGCGTGCGCCGCGTATCGCGCTCATGCCACGCTCGAAGCGCATGTAGTGATCCCCGCGCGCCCAGCCGGCCGCCCCGGCGCGGATCCTCGTCGGCGGTTCGCTGCCTTCAGGCGCAACCTCGACGACCGCGCTGTCCAGCAGCCACAACACGTCGCGCCGCTCGTCGTACGTCATGCCCACCGATGTCCCCGAGATGCGGCCCTTCGAGAACCGCACGTGGCCCGGTGCGCGCAGAATGCCCTCGCCCTCGCTGTAAGTTGCCTCCTCCGTCCGGATGTCGAGGCGATCTTCCGAAACCAGATGCACCTTCCCCCGAAGCCGATAGTCCGACTGTCCGGGAGCGACCTCGCCTTCTTCTGAAGTAATCAGCAGGTCCTCGCCTTCGCCCCGCTCAACCTCGACGCGTACGTTGACTATGCGGCTCCGGCCGTCCGGGTAGGTCAGCAGCTTGTCGTAGAAGAGGCGGAAATCGGGGCGAGCCCCCCTGGCCTGGAGGAGGCTTCCGGACCTGGCTTCACTGGTGGCGCTCGGATCCTCGCGCGCTGACTGAACTTCGATCGGCGCTTCGCTGCGGCGCCCGATGGCGAGGAAGACAACCACGGCGAACACGACGACGAATACCCCGAGAAGCAGACGCAGTCGCCGTTGCCAGGTGGTCATCTGGCGTCACCCTGCTTCTTCCGCCGAGGCGGCCCGGACGTCGGCCACAGTCATCTCCAGGAACGTCTCCCCATTATACGTGTTCCGATCGAGCGAGAAGGCGACGTCCACGGCCGTCTTGTTCGCGAGCAGGAACGCCTCGCGCTCGACGGCCCGCCAGGCCATCGCCCTGAAAACCCGGCCCTGGTGGCGGAGGGCCATCTTGAGGTGGCGGTCCTTCACCCTGCGGGGACCATCCGCGATTTCGACCCTCGTTGCCTGGAATATCGGCCGCGGGTTGCCGGCGCCGAAGGGTGCCATTCGATCCAGCGCGTCCACGAGAGCCTGGTCGATACCGCGGAAGCCAAGCCGGGCATCGATTCTCAGCCTCGGTCTGAGGTCGTCTGGCTCCAGCACGTCGTCGGCCAACTCGCACAGGGCGTTCCGGAAGGCCTTGATTCTCGCGGTCTCGAGCGACAGCCCCGCCGCCAACCGGTGCCCGCCGAATGTCGCCAGGTGCTCCTGGCACCGCTCGAGCGCAGCCAGCATGTCGAAGGCGGCAATGCTGCGGCAGGACCCGTGGGCCACGTCGCCATCCACAGACAGCACCACCACCGGACGATAGTAGCTTTCGACCAGCTTCGACGCGACGATTCCGACGACGCCGCGGTGCCAGCCTTCGCCCGCCACGACGAGAACAGAGCGGGCGCCGACGTCGGGATCGGTGTCGATGACACGCCGTGCGGCATCGACGATGTCTCTCTCCTCGCGCTGCCTGCGCGAGTTCTCGGCGTCGAGCGTTTCCGCCAGGTCGCGCGCTTCGCCGGCCATCGCCTCGTCAGAAGCGAGCAGCAGCCGCATCGCGATCTCCGCCGTGCTCATCCTGCCAGCGGCGTTCACCCGAGGCGCGAGCTGGA
This sequence comes from Vicinamibacterales bacterium, assembly GCA_041947015.1. Lineage (GTDB taxonomy): Bacteria > Acidobacteriota > Vicinamibacteria > Vicinamibacterales > Fen-181 > JBHGBL01. The sequence continues at coordinate 58,739 of JBHGBL010000005.1, read as the reverse complement.
AAGCCACCTCGTGCGCCTCGATCCGGCGCCCGCTCAGGCCGGCCACATCCAAGAGCGCCCGCAGGCCAACCTTGTGCGGGCCGCGCGACAGCAGCTCGAGGCCGATCTTCGCGATGACCCTGTTCTCGCCGGTGAGGGGCACGACGTCGGCGAGCGTCCCGATCGCGGCAATCTTCACGAACGCCGGCAGCCACTCCTCGTGCCCGGCCCGGCGGCACAACTCCTGGACCAGCTTGAGGACGACGCCGGCGCCCGAAAGGTGCTTCTCCGGGTAGCTGCAGCCCGAGCGTCGCGGGTCGAGAACGGCGACTGCGGGAGGCACCAACGCGTCGGGCTCGTGATGGTCGGTGACGATGAGATCCACGCCGAGAGAGCGCGCGCAGGCCGCCGCGTCGTGCGCCCTGATGCCGCAGTCGACCGACACGATCAGGCGGATCCCCTCTGCATGCAGCCGCTCGATCGCCGCGGCCTTCAAACCGTAGCCGTCGCGGATGCGGTCGGGGATGAAGTGGACGACGTTCGCGCCGAGCATCTCGAGCATCCGGCGCAGAATGACGGTGCCCGTGATGCCGTCCACGTCGTAGTCGCCGTGTATGGCAATCGGCTCCCGCCGCTCTATCGCGGCGAGCAGCCGGTCGGCGGCCACGCCGAGGTCAGCCATCATCAGCGGATCGTGCAGGTGGGAGAGCGAAGGGGCGAGGAATCGCGCGGCTGCGTCAGGGTCGTCGAGCCCGCGCTGGACCAGCAGGCGCGCAACCACGCGCGAGACGCCGAGCTCGAGGGCCAGCGAGGTGGCAGCACTCTCGTCGCACGCTCCCGTTTCCCAGATGAGAGGCGCTGGCATTTGTCGGCGGCCAGCCTCCGGCCGTCAGCCTCCAGAGGTGAAACTCACTACCTACACCCTTTGGCCCGTTTCCGACTCTCTGTAGTGCTCGCCCGGCCGCCCGATGCTGCGGAACTTGGCGTACCGCTGCTCGAGTCTCGATTCGGCGGTCATCGCCTCCGACTCGGCGAGCGCAGCCAGCACAGCATCGTCAAGGAGGGACGCGGCCCGGTCGTGGTCCGTGTGTGCGCCGCCCGGCGGCTCGGGAACTATCTGGTCGACGATCCCCATCTTCAGGAGGTCGGGCGCAGTGATGCGCAGCGCCTCGGTCGCCTCCACCTTGCGCCCGGCGTCGCGCCAGAGGATCGCGGCACAGCCTTCCGGCGGGATGACGCTGTAGATCGCGTGCTCCTGTATCAGCACCCGCTCGCCGATCGCGATACCAAGGGCGCCTCCGCTTCCCCCCTCCCCTGTCACGGTGACGATGACCGGAACGCGCAGCATCACCATCTCGCGCAGGTTGTAGGCGATTGCCTCCGCGACACCTCGCTCCTCGGACTCCATGCCGGGGTAGGCAGCCGGCGTGTCCACGAAAACCAGGATCGGGCGGTTGAACTTCTCGGCGAACTTCATCGCCCGCATCGCCTTCCTGTAGCCCTCGGGCCGCGCATAGCCGAAGTTCCTGTAGATCTTCTCGCGGGTCTCGGTGCCGCCCTTCTGCTGCCCGACGACGAGCACTGGCTTGTCGTGATAGCGGGCGAAGCCGGTCACCATCGCGTGGTCGTCCGCGAAACGCCTGTCCCCGTGAATCTCGACGAAGTCCGTGAACAGCCTGCGCACGTAGTCGAGCGTGTTGGGCCTGTTCGGGTGCCGTGCCACCTGGACGCGCTGCCACGGAGTGAGATTCGAGAAGATCTCCCGCCGGATCTCGGCGATTCGCGCGCGCAGCCGCTCGATCTCGCGTTCACGCGCGTCGGTCGCCGGGAGCATCGACAGCGCCTCGATCTCCTTCATCAGGACGGCGACCGGCTTCTCGAACTCCATGCAGTCTGCAGGCATTGTTCTCTCAACTGATGCGGACCGAGCCCTCACCGACAAGACGTTCTATGCCGGCGATGAGCTCCGGCGTCGGGCGCACGCGCACGTGGGTCGTCACGTCGGCCCGCACTCGAATGGGCCGACACTGGCCCTTCACGTCCAGGTCGAACGACACCCGGCAGTCGCCCCTGTTCGCGGCGAAGAGCTTCGCAAGCGCCTCGAACAGGCTCCGGTCGCGAACCGCCGGGCCCAGCCTGATCGTCACGGCGGTGGCCGCTCGTTCGAGCACGGCTTCCACCGGAAGGATCTCGTTCGCGATCACGCGGGCGCTCTCCGCGCCCGGTTCGGTCTTCCCCTTGACGAGTATCATCCGGTCCACTTCTATGAGCGGCGCCGCCCGCGCGAACGCCTCGGGAAAGGCGACGACCTCGGCCGTGCCGTGCTGGTCCTCGATCACCATCACGGCCATCCTGTCGCCTTTGCGCGTCTTCAGCGGCCTGATGCTCGTGATGACGCCAGCGACCATAAGGTCGCTCCTCGACTGGGAGTGCCCGCTCTCCTCGCTCGCGGCCAGGGCCGATGTCGGCATGGCGCCGATCATCTCGAGTTCCCTGGCGAAGCGCTCGATGGGGTGGCCGCTGATGTACAACCCCAGGCCTTCCTTCTCCGCCGCGAGCTGAGCTGCCTCGGACCACGGGCTCGCTATGGGCAGCGCCGCATCTTCCGCTTCTTCCGAAGCGCCGGCTGCGACCTCGCCGAACAGCTGCGCCTGCCCCTTGTCGCGGTCGCGCTGGCGCCGGTTGCCGTGATCGCAGGCCGCCTCCAGCGCTGCGATGATCCTGGGCCGCACCGCGCCCGGCGGCATTCCCGGCGGGCCGAGCGAGTCGAGCGCGCCCGCCTTCGCCAGGCTCTCGAGCACGCGCTTGTTGACCAGGCGCAGGTCAACCTCCTCGCAGAGCGTGAAGAGCGATCTGATCCTGCCGCGCTCCTTGCGCGCCTCCAGGAGGGACCGGATTGCCGCTTCCCCGACGTTCTTGACCGCGCCCAGTCCGTAGCGCACGCCCTCGGGGGTGACCGTGAAGCCCCACTCGCTCGCGTTGATGTCCGGCGGGAGAATCGGGATGCCCCGCTCCCGGCACTCGCCGAGGTAAAGGACCAGCTTGTCCGTGTTCTGCGACTCTATCGTCAGCAGCGCCGCGGCGAACTGCCACGGGTAGTTGGCCTTCAGGTACGCGGTCTGGTAGGCGAGCAGCGCATAGGCGGTCGAGTGGGACTTGTTGAACCCGTAGCCGGCGAAGTGCTCCATCAGGTCGAAAATCCCGCTGGCCTTCTCCTCGCCTATGCCCCGCGCGACGGCTCCCCGGACGAACTTCTGCCGCTGCGCCTGCATCACCTCGGCGTTCTTCTTGCCCATCGCCTTGCGGAGGACGTCTGCTTCCCCCAGGGTGAAGCCGGCGAGCCTGCTGGCGATCTGCATCACCTGCTCCTGGTACGCGATGACGCCGTAGGTCGAGCGCAGGATCGGCTCCAGCTCCGGCAGCTCGTAGGTGATGTCCACCTTCCCGTGCTTGCGCGCGATGAAGTCGTCGATCATCCCGCTTCGGAGCGGCCCGGGGCGGTAGAGCGCGTTCAAGGCGATGAGGTCGTCGAAGCGCTGCGGCCGGGCCTTGCGGAGGATGTCGCGCATGCCCGAGCTCTCGAACTGGAACACACCGAGGGTTTGCCCGTCCGAGAACAGCTGGTACGTCTTCGCGTCGTCCAGCGGCAGGTTGTCGAGGTCCACAATCTCGCCCGTGGACGCCTTGATCTGCTCGACAGCGTCGCGCAGGAGCGTCAGCGTGCTGAGACCCAGGAAGTCCATCTTGAGGAGGCCGACCCGCTCGATCTCCTTCATGCTCCACTGGGTCGTCACTTCGTCGCGCTGCCCCTTGTAGAGCGGCACGAACTCGATGAGGGGCCTCGGCGCGATCACTACGCCCGCGGCGTGGACCGACGCGTGGCGTGTCATTCCCTCCAGCCGCTTGGCCGTTTCGAGCAGCCCGCGGATGCGCTCGTCCGAGGCCTCGAGGTCGCGCAGCGCCTGGTTCTCCTCGAGCGCCTTCTCGATCGTCATGTCGAGAGCGGGCGGAATCTGCTTGGCGACCCGGTCCACGTCGGCGTAGGAGATGTCCAGCGCCCGGCCGACGTCCCGGACCGCGGCACGAGCCTTCATGGTTCCGAAGGTGATTATCTGCGCGACGTTCTCGCGGCCGTACTTCCTCGTCACGTAATCGATCACTTCGCCGCGGCGCCGTTCGCAGAAGTCGATGTCGATGTCGGGCAGCGACACCCGCTCAGGGTTGAGGAACCGCTCGAAGAGCAGGTCGAACTCGAGCGGATCCACGTCGGTGATCCTCATAGCGTAGGCGACGAGGCTCCCGGCAGCGGAACCCCGGCCCGGCCCGACCGGTATCCCCTTCTCGCGCGCATACCTGATGAAGTCCCATACGATCAGGAAATAGCCCGAGTAGCGCATCCGCTCGATCATCTGGATCTCGTAGCGGAGCCTCTTCTCGTACTCGTCGAGTCCGTGGCGAAGGAGTCCCCTCGAGGACAACTCCCTCAGCCTGGGCAGCCGGGCGGCGAAGCCTTCCCCGACCACGTGCTCGAAGTAGGTGTCCACGGTGAAGGGCGCGGGCACTTCGAAATCCGGGAGGTGATCCCCGGTCTTGTCGAGGCTCACGTTGCACCTCTCGGCGATCCGGACCGTGTTGGCTAGGGCCTCGGGGAAGTCCCCGAAGACCTGCGCCATCTCGGCCGCGCTCTTGAGGTAGAACTGGTCGCCGTTGTAGCGCAGCCTCTCGCGCTCGTTGACCGTCTTGCCGGTTCCGATGCAGAGCAGGACGTCGTGCGCGCGCGAGTCCTCGCGCTTCACGTAGTGCACGTCGTTGGTGCAGACGAGCGGTATGTCCATGCTTCGCGCGAGCGCGGCCAGGCCGGAGTTGACCTTCACCTGCTCCTCGATTCCCTGGTACTGGAGTTCGAGGAAGAAGTTGCCAGGCCCCAGGATGTCGCGGAAGGTCGCGGCCGTTTCCATGGCGCGGCGTTCGTGGTCAGCGCGAAGCTCGCTCGGCACCTCGCCCTTCAAACACGCGGTCAGCCCTATCAGGCCCTTCGAGTGGCGTGCAAGCAGTTCCTTGTCGATCCGAGGTCTGTAGTAGAAGCCCTCCAAGTAACCGGCCGAGACGAGCGAGATGAGGTTCTGATAGCCCTCCGGCGTCTCGGCGAGAAGGACGAAGTGGCTCGACGCCTCGGAGATCGGGCCGCTCTTGGCGAGCCGGCTGCCGGGCGCCACGTAGACCTCGCAGCCCAGTATCGGCTTGATGCCGCGCTTCCGCGCCTGGTCGTGGAAGACGACGGCCGAGAACATGTTGCCGTGCTCGGTGACAGCGACCGAACCCATGCCGAGGCGCGCTGCTTCATCGAGGAGCTCACCGACGTGGCCGGCTCCGTCCAGCAGCGAATACTCGGTGTGCAGGTGAAGGTGGACGAAGTCAGCCATGGAGGATGATGATCCAGCCACGATATTATACCGGTGTGATCTCACGGCGGACCATCCTCGCGCTGCTCTTCGCCGGAGGCGCCCCTGTTTCGCTGCTCTCCGCCGCGCCGCACCGTCAGGCTGGTCGCTCTCCGCGCACCGAGTCGCCGCTCTTCCCGATCGTTCTCGTCTGGGAGCTCGCGCTCGACTCCGCGCCAGCGACTCGCGCCGCCTGGGACGAGTCGACTGTCTACGTCGCGCTTCGCTCCAATCGACTCCAGGCAATCTCGCTCGGGAACGGCCGACGGCTCTGGGACGTCGAACTCGCGACGGCCAGCGCACCCGTCTCGGGAGGCAGCCTGGTCTTCGCTTGCACCAGCGGAAACGTGCTCAGGGCCCTGTCCGCCTCGGGCGGAAAGACCGCATGGGAGCACACGCTGCCCGCTTCCCTTTCCGCGCCCCTCCATCTGCACGGCCCGCATCTCTTCGCGGGAACATCCGACGGCGGCGTGCATCTCTTCTCAGCCGCCGACGGAATGCTGATCTGGAGTCAGCGGTACGGCTCGCCTCTCGTTGCCAGACCGGCGCTCGACGATGAACGGGCATACCTGCCGCTCGAAGGGGGGCTCATCGTCGCAGCAGCACTCGCAACGGGTGCACGCACGTGGGAGCAGCGCCTCGGAGGGCGGCCGGCGGACGTGGCTGCAGTCGGCGACCGCCTCTACGTCGGCTCGGATGACAACGACTTCTCGTGCCTGTCGAAGGTCAACGGAAGGATCGAGTGGCACTGGTCGGCCGCGGGCGACGTGGTCGGCGCGGCCGTGGCGGACGAACGACGCGTATACTTCGCGGCCCTCGATCATGTCCTGCGCGCCGTCGATCGTCGGAGCGGCGTGCAGCGCTGGCGGGCATCGCTGCCTTCGAGGCCGGGAAGCGGGCCGATCGCCTTCGGGAGGCTGCTGCTGGTCTCCGGAGTCGGTCCGGCCATCGGCGCTTTCAATCGCGACGACGGATCGCCGGCCGGCGCGGTGACCGCGCCGGGCGACCTCGCCGGCCCGCCCCACATCGTCCCCGGGCTGACCGAGGCCGACTCTACCCTCTACGTCCTCACGCGGGACGGCAGGCTCGCGGCCTTCCGCTCGGCCCGCGCACACTTCGGCCGCCTGCCTCCGGCCCTCGCGCCGGGATTGGCTAAGAAGCGCTAGCAGAGATTCCGGCCGTCGCACCCTTCCGTGCCAGTTCGTCGCGGATCACCAGAGCCAGCCGCACTACTCCCTTCTCGATGCGCTCGGCAGGGGGCAGCGAGAAAGACAGCCGCAGGCGGTTGTGCCCGGTGCCATCGACCAGGAAGGCACTACCCGCGACATAGATGACGTTCTTCTCGGCTGCGCGGGGGAGCATCTCGTCTGCGTCCAGGCACTCGGGCAGGGACGCCCACAGGAAGAATCCGCCGCGCGGCTCCGGCCATGTGATCAAGTCGCCGAGCTCGCGCCGTATGGTGCTCTCCATCACAGTCCGCTTGTGTCGATAGTGCCCGCGCAGCATCGGCAGACGCGAGGCCAGCACGCCCCGCTTCCACGCCTCGTAGACGATGCGCTGGTCGAGCGCTCCGCTCATCAGGTCCATTGCCTGCTTGGCCTGCTCGAACTTCGCCACGACCGGTTCCGGCCCGGCCATCCATGCGACGCGGAGGCCCGGCGCGAGCGTTTTCGAGAAGCTGCTCAAGTACACGACGCGGCCCTCGCTGTCGCAGGCCTTGATTGGCTTCGTGTCGGCCGGACCCGCCGAGTCGCCGAAGTAGAGGTCGCCGTATGGATCGTCTTCGACGATCAGCATGTCGCGACGCGATGCCCACTCGAGGAGCTGCCGCCTCTTCTCCTGGCTGGTGAGCAGGCCCGCCGGGTTCTGGAAGTTCGGGACGACGTACAGGAAGCGGACACGGTTGCCGCCGCCGCGTTCTCGGGCGAGCACCTCCTCGAGGTGCCCAATGTCGATGCCGTCAGGCTCCTGGCGGACCCCGACAAGCCTCGCCTGCGCGTTCTTGAACGCGGCGATCGCTCCCGTATAGGCTGGGAGTTCAACCAGCACGACGTCGCCCGGGTCGATCAGGACCCGACCTACAAGGTCCAGCCCCTGCTGCGAACCGGTCGTCACCAACAGCTCGTCCATCTTCGCTGAAATGCCGCGCTCCGCGAGGATCGTCGTCAGCCCCTCGAGCAGCGGTTTGATCCCCCGCGTGGGCCCGTACTGGAGGGCCGTGCCGTCGCTGCCGTCTAGCAGCCGTGCCGTGATTTCCCGGAACTCGTCCCATGCGAACACTGCCGGGTCCGGATAGCCGGGCGCAAACGAGATGAGATCGCTCCTGCCGGCGGCGAGCTGCCCCATCTTGCGGATGGCGGAGCCCTGCCCGAGCCTTGCTGCCGTGGAGAGAAACGCGCTGTAGTCGATCATGATGCCTTCTTCCTGGTCTTGTAGAGATGGAGGTAGGCCTCGAGCGCCGTGAGTCCGAGGTACTGGAACGCAAGGCTTCGCAGCAGCCAGGCCATTATCTGTAGCGGCAGCACCGCCAGCCCGGCCAGTGGCGCGAAGGCAATCAGCCCCAGCCCTGCCGTCGCTCCGAGCGACGCGCCCGTCGCGACGACCACCAGGACGAGCGTCACGCTGAACACGCCGACGACGTCCCACAGCTCGCTCGAAAGGAAGCGGAGCATCTCGCGGATCGACGAGCGAAGCCCCAGCCCCGAGACCGCGATGACGATCTGGGTCAACAGGTAGAGCAGGTTGACAATCGTTATCCAGACGATGAGCGCGCTCGACAGTATGGCTGCCACCATCGTCCAGCCGATCAGGAACGCTCCGTCATCTCCGAGGCGGTAGCCGACGTAGAGCACCGCGAGGTAAACGAGGCCGGAGACGAGGTAGGCGGCCGCCAGCGCCACGCCGAGCAGCAGGTAGCGACCGAAGAGAGTCCTCGCCCCGCCCATGAACCGGATGATGGAGAAGCACGCGGCCTCCTCGAACCGGTCCAAGTCGAAAGGCTCTCGCTCGATGGGGCCCGCGGCATTCTCGGCGTCGGCCAGAATGCACACCGTTCCGCCCTTGACGAGGAACATGAACGCAGAACCGCCAGCCAGGACCAGCACGAAGGCAAACAGGAAGGAAGCCAGCGCGGCAGGCTCCGACGCGAGGCCGCCGGCGACCGACGCGATTGTCTGGCGAAGGCCGCCCTGCAGTACTTCGCCCACGTCACCGCGGACCACGACGGCGACGAGGATCGCGCCGCCAACAACCGGGACGGCCAGGAGGAGCTTGAAGGTGGTGTCAGCGATGAACTGGATGACAGCCACCTGCCAGTTGGCGGCCGTCAACATCGCACCGCGCTTCAGCGCGAGCTTGAGCGTGCCGCGGTGCCTCATCGTCGGAGCGCGCCGGCGCGGGGTCTCATCCGGGAAGAAATGATATCAGAGACGCATCGACCCGGCCCACCCCATGTTCCGGACTGCGCGGCTGGAAGCCGAGGTGTGCGACCGACCGTTCGTCCTGTTGTATGCTGACCCTCGCGAGGTACCAATCCTGGCTTCTCCCGCTTTCAGGGCTCTCACCCGCGTTTCAATCGGCACGCTCGTCGTGTCCGCAGCCCTGCTGGTGGCCGCCCTCGGCTGGGAGCGCGCCAGATTCGGCGCGACAGATGAGGAAGGTCTGCTCAAGCTGCAGCAGCTCGCCCGCGATCATGTGGAACGAAGCTCGGCCGTCTTGGAGCGAATCTGTTCGAGCCTCGCCGCAAGGCAGGATCTTCTCGCGGCCGCCGTCACGGACCACGATGGGGCAACCGCGCTCTTCGAGGCGGCCGAAGCGGCCACCGTGGGCGAGGCACAGCCCCTTTTGTCAGTATCGATCTACGACCCGACAGGCAAGCCGGTCGCTTGGAGCGGGCGCCCATCCGAGCTGCCCGCGGAACGGATATCTGGCCCCGCCGACGAGTTCGTCTCGGCGGAGCTCCTCGGCCTGCGGCTGGTACGCATCGAGCCCGTCTTCGAAGGAAGCCCAAGCGGGCCGCGGCTCGCGACAATCGCGGCCGAACAGGTAATCTCAGCGCGCTCTCGGGTGGTAGATCCGGCTGCGGGACAGTTCACGCTCGCAGTGGGCGCGGCTCCGGTCACGCTGCGCCCTGCAGAGACATCGTCGCCTTCCGGCGACGCCTTCGAGATCCGGTCGGTATCCGGGGAGCTGCTCCTCGAAGCACAGGTCTCGGCCGCTACCATCGCCGGCGCACGCGCTACGTGGCACTCGCAAGTCCGCGGAGCGTTGCTCCTAGTAATGGCGGCCGCTCTGGCTCTCCTCGTTCCGCCGGCACTCGAATGGCGAGCGAGGACCTGTTCGTGCCGCTGGTTCGCGGCGGGTACGCTGGCCGCTCTGCTGCTGCTCTGGGCGAGCTGGGCGCTCGCGTGGTCAGGCCTTGCCGAACCGTGGGGCCTAGAGCCGGTACTGTCTGCCGACGCCGGCAACTACACGCTGGTCCGGGCTGTGTTCAGGACGTCTCCGGACTTCCTCCTCAACGGGCTGCTCGCGCTCTCCACGACCGCCGTCCTCTTCGACGTGTCCGAGCGATCACGGAGGGCGCTGAGGCGGCGAAAGCCAGCCTTTGCCACCTGGGCGAACAGCACCCGCTTCACTCTGCGCCAATCGCTCGCCGCGGCCGCCGTGATCGCTCTCATCGCGGGTTACCAGCTCGTGCTTCGGCACACTTTCAACGCCGGGTCCCTGGCCATGCTCCATCCCTCGGTCTATCCCTGGGACGTGCCGCGTGTGGTCCTTGGAGCCGGGTTCCTGGCATTCCACGCCTCGCTCTTCTGGCTCTCGGTGGTGATCCTCCGAGTTGCCGCGCTGGGCTGGCGGCTGCCGCACGACACCCGATCCGCGGCATTCCTGTGGGCAGCGTGGCTGATGCCGCTGGGTGTCGCCTACGGTCTGGGCCGTGCGTTCGAGTGGCCGGTCCTGTGGCAGCAGGCTGCAACCCTCTTCGCCGGGATCCTCGTCGTCACGTTCGTCCTCTCGCAGCTGACGGCGCGATACCGCCATCAGTCGCAAGGCGTCAGGATTGTCGTCCTGCTCCTTGCCCTCACCGGCCCGGCGCTCGTCACCTACCCCACCATCGCACGCGTCGAGGACATCGCCACCCGGCGGCTGGTGGAAACCGAGCACGGGGCCCAGGTCCTGAACCAGCTCGAGGACCTTCAGCTGCGAGTCCTCCGGTCGCGCGAACAGATCGATTCTCAGATCGCTCTCGCAGATCTGCTTCTCGGCGCAGACCAGGCATTCAACGGCACCACCCCGCCGGTTGACGCGGCGTTCCGAGTGTGGGCGCAGACCGACCTGGCAGCCTACCGTCTCGCGTCTGCAGTCGAGCTCTACGATGCCGAGGGCGCCATGGTGAGCCGTTTCGCGTTCAACCTCCCGGAGTACGCCTCGAGGCAACAGACATGGCGATCGTCGGGGTGCACGTGGGACTCCTTCGGCGAGGCGTGGAGCTTCGGGGCTGAGGAGCGCCGGCTTCTCCACGCCGACCGCGGGATATGCGTTCCTGCCTCGCCGGCAAGCGCCTCGGCAGTGCCAGGCACGGCAGGCGTCGGAGGCACCGCGGGCCAGAGACAAGCGGCCAGTCCGGCCCAGGCACCGGGACAGCGGCCGGCGCCGGAACAGCGAATGGCCGGCTCCATCGTGATCCATGTCCTCCCGGACTACGAGGCGCTGCCCTTCATCGCGTCGCGCAGCCCGTACGTGCACCTGTTCGGCCAGCCTGACACCAGGCGCGACCCGCATCGCGACGTCCAGTTCATGATGTACGGCTGGGGAAGGGTACCGCTCTTCTCTACCGGCCGGGCGGCATGGCCGCTCTCCGACGAAGTCTTTCAGCGCGCGTACTCGTCGCGCGCCCCCTTCTGGACGACGCTGACCGCCGGGGGCACACACTACGAGGTGTACGTGCTCAACGACAGGGCGGGCATCTACACGCTCGGCTACGCCTCGCTCGACAGCCTCGACCACCTCGTCCACCTCGCCGAGCTCGCCACGCTCGGCGGGCTTCTTTTCGCCGTGCTGCTCACGGGCGTCGGCTTGGCCGCTTCGGCTACAGGGTACCGCGCCGCATCGGCCCGCGCTCTCCTCCTGGAGGTCCGCCAGAGCTTCTACAGAAAGCTGTTTCTGGCGTTCGTCGCGGTGTCGATCGTCCCCGTCTTGACGCTGGCCCTGGTCGCGCGCGCCTACATGACGGGCAGGCTCCTGGACGACGCGGAGGCCGACGCCCGCCGCGTCGCAGCCGTCGCGCAACGCGTGATCGAGGACTACCGTGCGGCAATCGAGGCCGGTGCGGTGCCCGGTGCGCGCACCGCCTCGGCCGTCGCCGTCGGCCGACGGGGCCCCGGCACCGGAGTGCTGTCGAGCCTTTACGACGACGTCATGATCTGGCTCAGCAGGGTGATCGATCAGGACGTCAACATCTACGACACGGCCCGCCTGGTCGCAACGAGCGAGCGGGATCTCTTCGCCTCCGGCTTCCTGCCGACGCGCGCGCCTGCCGACGTCTACCGCGCCATCGTCCTGCGCCGGCTTCCCGCCTTCGTCAGCGAGGAGCGGATTGGCGACGCCACATTCCTGCTGGCGGCCACGCCGGCCGGCCCGGGCGACCACGACGGCATCCTGACGGTCCCGCTCACTCTCCGCCAGCAGGAAATCGAACAAAACGTAGCCGACCTGAACCGCAGGATCGTGCTTGCCGCCCTGCTGTTCATCCTCTTCGGCGCCCTCATAGGCTACGTCATGGCTGAGCGCATCGGTGACCCGGTGAACCGCCTGACGAGGGCCACCATCCGGATTGCCCGCGGCGAGCTCGATGCCCGCATCGCCTCAACTTCATCGGATGAGCTGAAGCGACTCGTCGAAGCCTTCAACAGGATGGCCGCAGAGCTCCAGCGCCAACGCACCGAACTCGAGCGAACGCACCGGCTCGAGGCGTGGGCGGAGATGGCGCGGCAGGTCGCGCACGACATAAAGAACCCGCTCACGCCCATCCAGCTGTCCGCCGAGCACTTGCGGCGCGTCCACAACGACCGCGGGCAGCCGCTCTCCCCAGTTCTCGACGAGTGCGTCACGTCGATCCTCTCGCAAGTCCGCATGCTGCGGCAGATCGCGGGAGAGTTCTCGAGCTTCGCCGTTGCGCCCGTCCCGAGGCCTTCTCCCACCTCGGTGGCAGACCTGGTCGAAGAAGTGCTGCGTCCATACCGGAGCGGCATCGAGGGCTCGATCGAGATAGTCGTCGACGTCCCGCCAACGCTCCCTGAACCCGCAATCGACCGGACGCTCGTCGGCCGCGCCTTGACCAACATGGTCGACAACGCCCTCCATGCCATGCCCGGCGGCGGCATACTGTCGATAACCGCGCGGGAGGAAACGGTTGGCGACAGCAAGGTTGTCGCTATCAGCCTCGCCGACACCGGAATGGGAATAGACGAGGCGGCGCTCCGCCACCTTTTCGAGCCCTACTTCTCCACCAAGGCGGCAGGAACGGGTCTGGGCCTCGCCATCGCCAAGAGGAACATCGAGATCAACGGAGGCACGATAACGATCGACAGCGTCAAGGACCGGGGGACAACGGTTACGGTCAGGCTTCCGCTTCGACCTTTCGCACACGGCGGCGCTTGAGGCGGCCCCAGGCGTAGGCGACGATGCCCGAAAAGAGGTACGTGTAGGCAACAATGACCAGGACAGGTTTAGGGTGCGTGGCCACCGCCACCAGCACGAGCGCTATGAGGATGACCACCTGCTGCGAGCGAGGAGCCTGCAGGTCGATCGTCTTGAAGCTGTAGTATCGGAGCGTACTCACCATCAGGAAAGCCGGCACCAAGACGACCGCAAGCGCGGCAGCCGCGGTAACCAGATCGCCCGGCCCGGCCGGAAACGCGAACACCGTGACGGCGGGAACTGCCGCCGCCGCCGGGCTCGGCATCCCGACGAAGTAACGCTTGTCCGCCGATCCCTGGAGGTTGAAGCGAGCGAGCCGCATCGCCGCCCCTGTCACGAAGATGAAGCCGGCGGCAAACCCGATCCTGCCCAGTGGCTGGAGGCCCCACGAGAACGCCAGGATGGCAGGCGCCACGCCGAACGAGATGACATCGGCCAGCGAATCGAACTGCAGACCGAAGGGCGTCTCGGTTTTCGTGAGCCGCGCTATGCGCCCGTCAAGGGCGTCCAGAACGAGGGCGAGCCCGATGAAAGGCGCGGCGGACGCATACTCGCCGCGCATGGCCTGCACCACGCACAGGTACCCGCAGAACATGTTGGCCAGCGTGAAGACGCTCGGCAACAGGTAGACGCCCCTTCGCAGCCTTGGTTCCCTGCGCGGCTTCCGAAGCGGCCCGCCGAGGGGTCCGAGCAGCCGCACGCGGCGGTCCGACGCCGGTTCGCCCAGCAGTGTCAGTCTTTGCCGGTTCAACGTCCAAGCCTCCCCACTACGGTCTCCCCGCCCCGAACGCGATCTCCCGGGGCAACCAGGATCGTCGTCTCCGGCGGCATGAACAGGTCCGTCCGCGACCCGAACTTGATGAGCCCGACACGAGCGCCGGCCGTTACCTTCGAGCCTTCACTCACCCTGCAGACGACCCGGCGGGCCATGATCCCGGCGACTTGACGGTAGACGAACTTCCCGCTGGCGCTTTCGATCCAGACCTCGCTTCGCTCGTTGTCAGTCGATGCCTGGTGCTTGTACGCAGGATGGAATGCACCAGGCCGGTACTCGACTCGCGTTACCCGGCCCGAAACAGGACTCCGATTGACGTGTACATCGAGCGGGGAGAGGAAAATGCTGACCTGCAGCCAATCCCCCGGGGGCGCGACGCCGGCAACCGCAGGGCCCGCCGTTACAACCTTCCCGTCGGCCGGGGCCAGGATTGCCGTGCCGTCACCTGGTGCCAGCCGTTCCGGGTCACGGAAGAAAAACGCGAAGAAGCCGCCCGCAACGGCGAGAGGAAGCGCCAGCCCCGGCCTTCGCAGGCCCGCGAGAATGGCAGCCGGCAGCAGGGTGGCGGCGAGATAAGGTGTCGCCGCCTTGTCGAGACGCATCAAAGGTGTGGCCGCAGATACCCGAGTTTTCGATCCAACCAATTCTAAGCCAAGAACGGCCGGCTGGATCAGGAATTCGGGAATCAGGATCGCCCGGATGTCTCAACGTCCGAAAGCTGACCGCTGACCGCCGACCGCTCAAAGACACGAACAGCCGGCACAGGCCGCCAACCGCGCGGCGAGCGCCGGCTGCTGGTTCTTCGCGATCAGCCGTTTGCCGGCGTCGGGTGCGGGCCTGGCAGGCTCGAGGTCGAGCCTCGCTGGTACCGCCGGAGTATGTCCTCCATTCGATCCTTCAACTGGAGCTTCCGCTTCTTCAACGTTGTTTGCTCGACCTGTTCAGGTTGGGAGAGATAGGACTTTGTCGAGAGGTCCTGCAGCCGCTCCTCCAGCTCCTGGTGCCGGCTGGCCAGCTGCCGAAATTCCTCGTCGGTCTGCAGCAACAGGTTGCGCAGGTCCTGAGAGTCCTTCATTCTCCGCCTCCTTTACCGTCTTTGCCGAGGATAACAAGACAAGCCCGAGTGCAGCGCTGGTGCATGGGCGGTTCCTGGTGGGCGATACGTGACCGGTTCGGTCGTATTTCGTACCTGCGACGAAAGTACCACAAGGCGGGGTGCGTTTCAAGATGCTGATCAGCTCCGGTTCCCCGCCGCCGCCCGAGGTAGAAGTCCCACCTTCCCAAGAACTAGCGCATCTTCGTCCGGCTTGGTGTAATAGCCCTTGCGGATGCCGATGAGGCCGAAGCCAAGCCCCTCGTAAAGCGCCCTAGCGGCGGCGTTCGAGCGCCGCACCTCGAGCGTGGCGGTCCTGCATCCCAAGCGCGCCGCGCGCTCCAGCACCGCGTTCATGATTGCGCGGCCGGCGCCCATCCGCCGCCACTCCGGATCGACGGCAAGGTTGTTGATATGGAGCTCGTCCTCGACAACCCAGACCGAGCAGAACCCGAGCGTCCTGCCCGCGCCGTTGCGGAGCAGGTATATGCGCGACACCGGCGCATTCATCAACTCCCCGCGGAGCATCTCCCATGTCCAGGGGTTCTCGAAAGAGGTTCGCTCTATCTCGAGCACGTCTTCGAGGTCGCGCTCGGTCCGCGCTTCACCGACCGACCACTCTTCTGCCGGGACCGTCACGTCACGCAACCCGTGGATCGGCAGACTCTGCTCACTGCCAGCACCCGCCCTGCGTATCTCGATCTCGCGACATCGCATCCGCTTGCCCTGTAGCCGAATTCCGGCGGTCCCTGGCGAGCTCGGCATCCGTCCGGCGGACGTAGACGGGCCTTACAGCGTGAGGCCGGACGACTTCTCCCCTTTCGGCCCGCCATGCCGCCATGAGCGCGGCAACCGGCGCGAGCGGAGGCAACGGTTCGACTACCCCGACGTTCGGCGGGAGTGCCGCCCGCGCGGCATCCCGGTGAAGCAGCGCGCCATCGCCAGCCAGCACAACGCGAAGAGACATGTCGGATGCGATCGGCCGAACCAGGTTCCTCCACCTCTCGAACAACCCGGGCGGATCGGACACCGATGGAGGAGAGACGACCTCGATGAGCAGCGGCGCGGCCGCCGCGGCCTCCCCCACCCGGTCGCCCCCTCCGAGGCTCGGCTCCGTCGTCCGATAAAGCGCGCTGAACACCTCGCCGCGCTGGCCGTCCATCACCGCGCCGGCGAGAGAACCCGCCGGCAGCGGCCGAGGCGGGTTCAGGCCGTCCCACCCGGCCGCAACCTGGCCGAGGGCGTCGAGGGCTCCAACCGCCACCACGCCGCGGCCAAGCCCGAACGCCAGGCCCTGGATGGTGGCAACGCCGACGCGCAGGCCGGTGAATGACCCCGGACCGGCAACGACAGCAAAAACGTCTACGTCCGCAGGCCGAAAGCCATGAGTTTCGAGTAGGCGAACCAGGTCCCCGGGCAGCCTCTCGGCGTGCACGCGGGACGCATCGCCCTCGAGGTGGCCTGCCAGCCTGCCGTCGCAAACGAGTGCCACGCTGCCAGCGCGGGTCGTCGTGTCGAGGCCGAGTACGATCATCCCCGGTCAGATCGTGGACGCGGAAACCAGCCGTTGTCAACAGTTTGACTCGCGCTTGACTCGCCGTTTCACCGGCTCCTATACTCCGGACCGGGGTCGTCGCCGGCCCGATCGGGGTTCGTTCGTGGCTTTCGTCGCGCCCACCCGGTGACCTTGCAGTCCAACGATCGATCATCACCCGGTTCCGAACCCTCGCTGGCGCAGGCCACGCCGGCTATGCGCCAGTATCTCGAAGTCAAGCGCCAGTATCGCGACGCGATCGTGTTCTGCCGGATCGGCGACTTCTACGAGATGTTCTACGAGGACGCGCTCGTCGCGTCCCGCGCCCTCGAAATCGCTCTGACGTCGAGGTCGAAGGACCCGAAGGGGACCGCCATCCCGATGTGCGGAGTGCCGGTTCACGCCGCGGATGGATACCTCGCAAGGCTCGTCCGCAAGGGTTTCCGCGTGGCCATCTGCGACCAGGTCGAAGACCCGCGCCAGGCGCGAGGTGTGGTTCGGCGAGAGGTGGTTCGCGTCGTGTCGCCCGGCACACTTGCCGACGCGGCGTACCTGGAAGCCCGCGAGCCGGCCTTCCTGGTCGCTCTCGCGCCGGCCGAAACCGCCACCCTGTCGCGACCAGGCGGGCGGGAGCGGGAGGTCGGCTGCGGCGTCGCCCTGCTCGACGTTTCGACCGGCGAGTTCCTTTGCGCCGAATACGCCGGGAGCGCTGGCATGCAGGCGCTCGCCGACGAGCTGCAGGTGCTTCGCCCCCGCGAGTTCCTGGTCCCGGCCGAGATCGACCCATCAGGCCTCATCCCCGAGTCGCTCGCCGACGTTCCGCTCACGAAGGTGCCAGAGTGGTCGTTCGACGCGGAGAGGGCCAGGAAGGCGCTCTGCGCGCAGCTCCAGACGAGCGGCCTGGATGGTTTTGGACTCGAGGACAGACGCGACGCCGTCAGGGCGGCCGGGGCGCTCGTGCAGTACCTGCGCGACACTCAGAAGGCCGACCTCGCGCATGTGCGGAGCATCCGGCTGAAGCAAAGCGCGGATTGCCTCATCCTGGACGCGATCACATTGAAGCACCTCGAGGTGCTTCAGTCCGCGGACGGCGGCCGCCAGAGCTCCCTGCTCTCGGAGATCGACCGGACCGTGACTTCGATGGGCGGCCGCATGCTTCGGAGCTGGCTCGTGCGCCCACTGGTCGCGCTCGAGGCAATCCGCGATCGCCTCGACGCGGTGGAGGACTTCGCCTTCCACGCCATCGAGCGCGGCAAGTTCCGCGACACGCTCAGGATGGTCCAGGATCTAGAACGCCTGGTCGCGCGCGCCGCGCTCGGCACGGCCGGGCCGAGGGACCTTGTCAGTTTGAGGACGTCGCTCGCCGCCGTTCCCCGTATGCGTCAGATTCTCGATGCCCTGCAGGCGCCGCTCGTCACCACGCTGGTGGCCCAACTCGACGACCTAGCGGACCTGCGCGCTGCTATCGAAACCACGCTGGTCGACGACCCGCCCGCGCTGGCGCGCGAAGGCGGCGCGATCCGAGACCGCGTCGACCCGGAACTCGACGCTCTTCGCGAGGTGAGCCGCAGCGGCAAGCGCATCATCGCGGAGATGGAAGAGCGCGAGCGGGCGCGCACCGGCATCGGTTCGCTCAAGATCCGCTACAACCGGGTCTTCGGCTATTACATCGAGGTCTCTCGCGCGAACCTGAACGCCGTCCCCGAAGACTACCAGCGCAAGCAGACCATCGCGGGCGGCGAGCGCTTCGTGACGCCGGCGCTGAAGGAGCACGAGGAGCGCGTCCTCGGAGCGGACGAACGCATCCTCGAGCACGAAATACGGATCTTCGAGGCTCTGCGTGCGCGCGTCGCCGCCGAATCGCCCCGAATCCAGGACACGGCGCGCGCCGTCGCCATGCTCGACGTCCTCGCCGCGCTCGCCGAGACGGCCGCCGTCGCCAACTACGTCAAGCCGCACGTGCACGACGGCGACGATCTCGTCATAACGGACGGCCGCCACCCGGTCGTCGAGCGCAGGTCGCCGGACGCCTTCGTCCCGAACGACCTCGCGCTCGACCCGTCAGGCAGTCAGCTCGTCATCCTCACCGGACCGAACATGGGCGGCAAGTCCACGTACTTGCGGCAGGCGGCGCTCATCTGCCTACTCGCCCAGGCTGGCTCGTTCGTCCCGGCTCGACAGGCCCGCCTGCCCATCCTCGACCGCATCTTCGCGAGGGTCGGGGCCTCCGACAACATCAGCCGCAACCAGTCGACCTTCATGGCCGAAATGCAGGAAACGGCGAACATCCTCCACGCGGCGACCTCGAAGAGCCTCGTGGTGCTCGACGAAATCGGCCGCGGGACGGCGACCTTCGACGGGCTCAGCATCGCCTGGGCCGTGGCCGAATATCTCGCATCGAACGGGCGAGCAAGGCCCAAGACGCTGTTCGCCACGCACTACCACGAACTCACGGAGCTTGCCGACGTTCTTCCCGGCGTCGCCAACTACCACGTCGCGGCGCGCGAGTGGCGCGACGATATCGTCTTCCTCCGCAAGGTCCTGCCGGGCCGCTCCGACAGGAGCTACGGCATACAGGTCGCGCGGCTGGCCGGCCTCCCGCGGGCCGTGGTGGCCAGAGCCCGTGCAATCCTCGATGCCCTCGAGCAGGACGCCCTCGCGCGCGGCGGGCGGCCCTCGCTCGCAAGAGCCCCGCACGAGCCGCCGCAACAGCAGCTCACGCTGTTCCAGGCCGCAAGGCCCGGCGAGCACCTGGTCGACCGGCTGCGTTCGCTCGACCTCGACCGGACCACGCCGCTCGAGGCGCTCCGCTTGCTCGCGGAGCTCAAACAGGAGGCCGGCGAGTGAAGTGCAGGTTCGCCCTCCTCGGCTTCCTCCTCCCGGCGATCGTTCTCGCCGCAGCGCCGCCGTGCGAAGCGCAATCTCGCTACCGTCCCTCGCTGCAGTTCCAGGTCCTCGAGTCCCCGAACTTCTGGATCTATCACCATCAGGGCGAGGAGGAGATCGCGCGAAGGTTCGCGGAGGTTGCCGAGGACATCCACCGTACGCTCACCTCCAGCATCGGCACGAGGCCTCGAGGGCGGACACACGTCATACTCGTCGATCAGAACGACAAACCCAACGGCTGGGCGACCACGCTGCCACACAACACCATCGAGATCGACGTCTCATGGCCGCCCGGCGACGATCTGCTGGGAAATACCGAGGACTGGCTGCGCCTGGTTTTCGCCCACGAGTACGCGCACATCATCCAGGCGGACATCTCGCGGGGCATAGCGCGGCCCATGCGGGCGCTCTTCGGCCGGTCTCCCCTTGCCTTCCCCAACATGCTGCTGCCAGCATGGCTGGTCGAAGGGTTCTCCACCTATGAGGAGAGCGCGGCAACCGAGCACGGCCGGATCCGTTCAGGCAGCTTCCAGGCAATCGTGGACGAGCCGCTGCGGCTCGGCGACCGCCTCCCCATGGACCGCGCCGGGCGCGGCCTCATCGACTGGCCATCGGGGACGGCTCCTTACGCCTGGGGCGGGTTCTTCGTCGACTACCTCGCAGGGCGTTTCGGTCATGCGAAGCTCGGTGAGCTGATGCGCGAAACGGCCGGCTGCTTCTACTTCCTCGCCCCCGCCGCGTTCGAGCGCGTCTACGGGGAGAAGCTCGGCGACCTCTGGCGCGACTTCCAGGACTCGAGGGCAGCGGCCGCGCGCGAAAAGACGGACTCGCCGGCGGGAACGAGGCTGACCAGGCACGGCTACATCGTTTCTGCGCCCCGCATCGTGGGGAACGAGATCCTCTACTCGCTCGCCACCGCCCACGGGTTCCCGTCCATCATGAGCGTCACTGTCGATGGCGGCGCGGAACCGAGGCGTCTCGGCGATATGTACCTTGGCGGCAGCATCAGCCACGCGCATGGCCTGGTGTGGTTCAGCCGGGTCGAGCTCGAGGACAACGTCGCGCTGCGAAGCGACCTGTACATCATGGATCGCGCGCACGAGAAGGTAACCCGCGTCACGCGAGGAGGCAGGTACCTCGACCCTGATGTCTCCCCCGACGGCAGGTCGGTCGTGGCGGTGGCGCTCCGCAACGGGCGGCGGCTCCTCGCGCTGCTCGATGTCCACGGCAGGCCCGATCAGCCCGAGCGGCTGTCGGTCGTCGAGAGGTCGCTCCTGGGAGAGAACGCGGCCGAATACAGCTCGCCACGCTGGTCGCCCGACGGGAGGACGATTGCAGCGTCCCGACGGCGCCACGGCGGGCCGTCGGAGATCGTGCTCATCGACCCTGCTTCGGGCGAAACGCGCCCCGTAGTCTCGTCCGGCTCGGCGCGCAACGTATCGCCGGCGTGGGTGCCCGGCGGCGCCTCGATCATCTTCGCGTCCGATATGGCAGGGGGCCCCCTCAACCTGTTCGAGGTCGACATCGGCGAAGGCCAGGTGGCAGACAGAGCAGGGGCTCCGAACCTGCGGCAGATCACCTTCGAACCTGGCGGTGCGGCCGAGCCCGACGTTTCGCCCGACGGCAGCTTCATCGTCTACGTTGGCTACACCTCTGACGGGTACGACGTCTTCCGAACGGGTCGGGAAGTCTTCCGGAAAAGTGCGCCTGCCCACGGCGGGGCCCATGGCGAAAGTCGGAAGGCATTCCGGAGGAGCGATCCTCCGGAAGACGTCTCCACCGCACGGGCCGGATCGACGGCCGTATCACGGCGGTATTCTCCATGGCCGACGGTCCTGCCTCGGTACTGGCTCCCGCAGATGGAGGTCGAGGACCGGCAGGTGCGGCTTGGTGCCGTCACATCTGGCGCCGACCTTCTCGACCGTCACTCCTGGCAGGCCCTCGCATCGTGGCGCATGCCGCGAGATGCCAGCGGCGGAGTCGAGTCGCGGCCGGACTGGGAAATCTCGTATGTCTACGGCCGATGGCGCCCTGCGCTGTTCCTCGACGTCTCGGACGAGACGGAACTGTACTCGGTCCCGGCGGAGTCGCCGGGCGACCACGTTGCCCGCGCGAGGGTTCGCGAGGCATCGGCGGGTGTCTTCGTGCCGTTTCGATCCGTCAGGCGCAGCCACGCGCTCCAGGCGGGAATCGTCGTCCAGCGGCACGACCTCACGGCTGGCGACGGCCGCACCCTGACGCGTGACCGCAACGCCATCCGCCTGGCCTGGTCCTTCAACTCGGCCAGGATCTACACAGCATCCATCTCGCCAGAGGATGGGTTTGCCGCTTCGGCCACGAGCGAGCACGTCCGCGACTGGATTGGCGCGAGCGGCAACGCCGACGCCGTCACGGCGCAGGCACGCGGCTTCCTGCACATGGGGCCGCAGCACGCTGTTCTGGCTACTCGCGTGGCCGCCGGTGCAGCCTTCGGCGACGTCGGCGTCCGCAGGCGGTTTTTCCTTGGATCGAACGGCCCCGCGGCGGGTCTCGCCGACTTCGGAGGCGATGCCCTCAACCTCCTTCGCGGCTTCGAGGACACGACACTTTCAGGAAGCCGCATCGTGTCGGCCACGATCGAGTACCGCGTCCCTGTGGTACGAATCGAAAGGGGCCTGGGTCCCTGGCCGTTCTTCGCAAGGACCCTTCACGCGTCAGCCTTCGTCGATGCCGGCGCCGCGTGGAGCGACGGTCTCATCTCGACCGACCTGAAGCGCTCCTTCGGCGCCGAGATCTCGCTCGACCTCGTCGTCGGGCACTGGCTGCAGTTGACGGCGACTGCCGGCGTCGCGTTCCCGAACGACCCGCTTCCGGTTGTCCGGGGCACGAAGGCCTACGTACGCCTGGGTCGTTCATTCTGAACCCTGACCCTCCCAGCAATGGGATCCACCGCTACGGGCGACGGGCGGCCACGGGCTTGGGCCACCCCGTCTGCGGCAGTCCCGGCGCGACGCGCAGCGCGTTCCCGTAATAGATCTTCCGGAGGACCTCATCCGGCAGATCCATGCCGTACAGCTTCCAGAAGGCGTGATAGTCGCGATAGTAATCGAAGTACTCATCGCTCGTCTCGAACACGCGCCAGTAGTACGGGAACTCCGATGGCACGTAGGAGTCCTTCCCGAACAGGATTCTGTCCTGGTACTTGATGAAGAATTCCCTCGCGGCGCGCGGCTGGCGCCCGAAGTCGTAGAGCACAGCGGACACGTCCATGACGACGTTGGGCCGTTCGTCGAGGAACTTGCCGGCGCGGGCCAGGTTGCTGCCGTACCAGCCGAAGTGGGCGTTGATGAAACGTGTCTTCGGGTTCGCGAGGAACATCCTGTCCCGCTCACCCATCAACTCCTCGAAGGTAGGCTCGCCTTCCATGTAGTGGCGGCGGTCCTTGAAAAGCGCCAGTTCGAGCCAGCGCTCGTTCTTGTAGTCCAGCGGGGAGAAGAACTCCTGTGGCTCGGCGGTGTGTATGAGCACCGGGATGTCGAGCCGCGCGCACAGGTCCCAGATCGGCTTCAATACGGGGTCATCGACGTGGAGCCGCGTGCCGTCGGCCTTCTTCGCGTTGAAGCCGAGGCCCTTCGCTATCTTGAGGCCGATGGCGCCGTTCTTCACCGCCTGCTCCAGGCCGGCCACCGTCCTCTCGGCCCAACCGGGGCCTCCCGCCCCGTTCCACTCGACGTTGGCGAACACGCGGAACCTGTCCGGGTGCTTGCTGGAACGGATGAAGTCGACTTTCTGCTTGATTGCCTGCGGGTCGGACCCGCCGCTCAGGTTGACCAGCACCCGGAGCCCGAGGGAGTCCATCTCCTTTATCAGTTGGTCGATCGTCTCGGGCGTCGGGCCAGTGTGGCTGTGGATGTCGATGACCGGGTACTTTGCCGTTGGAACGAGATGCTGGGGCGCAAGCAGCGTCGTTCGCGGCTTGTAGTCGAGGATGCTGGGCGGCGGGAACTCCGGCGCCTGGCAGCGGCCGGGGCGGACCTCGGTAGTGCCCGGAGGGCACTGGCCAGGCGGGTACTGCTGGCCCTGTCCTTGCCCGCGCTGCCCCCTCTGGCCGGTCACGGCAGCGCTGGCAAGAGCGACGGCGGCTACCGTTGTCACAACGAGCACCCAACGGACGCGGAAACCGGCTCGCGGCATCTAGGCTCCTCCTGCGAGGGCGTCGCCCATTCTACTGCAAGCATGTCAATGAGCCCCTCGCGATTCGGTCGGCAGCGGGAGGAGGGAGCTGGTTCGCGGACGCCGACCATGCTATATACTCCCGCGATGCGGTTCGCGCCGGAGTATGTCAGGCTGGTCCTCAACGAGAACTTCGAAGACGCAAAACGGCTGTTCCTCTCCCCGTTGATCTCGCTCCACTACGCCCACCTGGTCATGCTGCGGGCGCAGGGAATCGTCTCGGCGGCCGATGCCAGGGCCTTGCGCGACGCCCTCGATTCGATCTGCGAAGACGAAGTTCGCGCGGTCAGCTTCGACGGCGCCTGCGAGGACCTGTTCTTCTACGTCGAGCGTTTGCTCGTGGAGAGGTGCGGCGAGGACACCGCGGGGCGCCTCCACACGGCGCGGAGCCGGAACGACATCGACATGACGCTATACCGGATGGTGCAGCGCCGGCTGGTCCTGGACCTGCTGACTTCGACGCTCGACCTGCGCCGCACCCTGCTGAAGGTGGCCACGGAGCAGCAGGACACGATCATCCCGCTCCACACGCACACCCAGCCGGCACAGCCGTCGACCGTCTCTCACTACCTGCTCGCCGTCATCGAGCAGCTCGAGCGCGACGCACGCCGCCTGGTGGCCGCCTACGAGACTACCAACCGCTGCCCCCTCGGGGCGTGCGCCATCACCGGCACCGGGTTCCCTATCGACCGTAACCTCACGAGCGGCCTCCTCGGTTTCTCTGCTCCGACGCGGAACACGTACGGCAGCATCGCGACAGTTGACTACCTGCTGGAGAGCCTCGCCGCCGCGGCCGTGACACTGGCCAATTTCGGACGATTCGTCCAGGACGTGCTTCTCTGGTGCACGGCGGAGTTCCACTACCTGCGCTTCGGAGACGGCTTCGTCCAGGGCAGCAGCATCATGCCCCAGAAGCGCAACCCGGTCGCCATCGAGCACGCACGCGGGATAGCTAGCAAGGCGCTCGGGCAGGCGACAGCCGTCCTGCTGGCGGTTCACAACACTCCGTTCGGCGACATCGTCGACACCGAAGACGACCTGCAGCCGCTCGTCTACTCGACGTTCCGCGACGCCATGCGAGGCATCGGCCTGGTTGCCGCCGCAATGGAAACTGCCGTGTTCGACGCCGCCCGCCTGGAGGCCCACGCCGCGTCCGGGTGGATCACGGTGACCGAGCTCGCCGACACGCTGGTGCGCGACAACGGGCTTGCTTTCCGAAAGGCTCACGCAGTCGCCGGGCGGCTCGTGGCGGCCCGCGAGGCGGATCCGGCAGCCAGTGCGAGCGCTGTGGTGGCGGCGGCCACCCGTGAGCTGTGCGGCGATGCGATTCACTATACCGACGAGCAGATCTCCGAGCTCCTCAGCCCGCGCCATTTCGTCGAGGTCCGCCGCACCTACGGCGGCCCCGCGAAGGCCGAGACCCTTGCGGCGCTGGCTGACTCGCGGAACGCGCTGGCCGACGACGAGCGGTGGCGCGATGAGGCGTTGGCGCGGCTCGCGGCGGCCGAGGCCATCCTGCGACAACGGAGCGCCGAGCTGTGACGACGATGGGCGAGCAGTACGACGAAGGGGTCGACCGGCCGTGGGTGTTCGTCGGCGCCATCCTCACGGAGGTTGCCGTCGTGACGGCGCTTTGGGCGCTCGGTTGGTACTTCGGCTCCTGACGCTCGGCCGAGAGCGTAGGAAGCCAGATGGCCCTGGAGCTTCCGGCTCGAGTTCCGGGAACCGAAGGCCGGTGCGCGAAACTCGGCGCCGCGTAATGTTGATGAGCCACTCGGAACGGAGAGCCCGTTCGTCTCGGGTCCTCGAAGGTCTCCGCATGCGTGACAGATGAATCCCATCGATTGGCTGATCGTCGTCGTCTACTTGGTCTGGATGATCTGGGACGGCATCCGTCTCACGAAGAACAGCCGCGAGATCGACGGCTACTTCCTCGCTAACCGCAGCCTTCCCTGGTGGGCCGTGGGCCTCTCGGTGATGGCCACCCAGCTCAGCGCCATCACGCTGGTTGGCACGACCGGCCAGGGTTACGCCGACGGCTTGCGGTTCGTCCAGTTCTACTTCGGCCTGCCGCTCGCGATGGTGGTCCTCTCTTTCACCGTCGTGCCGTTCTTCTACCGTGCCCACGTCTACACTGCGTACGAGTACCTGGAGCGGCGGTTCGACAGCAGGACGCGGGCGCTGACGAGCATCCTGTTCCTCGCGTCGCGCGGCCTTTCGTGCGGGGTCATCATCTCCGCGCCGGCGCTCGTCCTCTCCATCATCCTCGGCCTGAACCTCACACTGACCGTCCTGCTCATCGCCGTGCCCACTGCGCTCTACACGATGGTGGGAGGGGTACAGGCGGTTGCGTGGACCGACGTCAAGCAGATGGTGCTGATTGTCGCCGCGGTGTTTTTTGCCGTCGGGATGCTGCTCGCCGGGCTGCCCGGCGAGGTCGGATTCGTCCAGGCCCTCGAACTCGCGGGGAGCACCAGCCGGCTGAAGGCACTGGACTTCAGCTTCGATCCCAACGAGACCTACACCTTCTGGTCCGGCCTCATCGGCGGTCTGTTCCTGATGCTGTCGTACTTCGGGTGCGACCAGAGCCAGGTGCAGAGGTACCTCACGTCGAAGTCGATCGCCGAGGCACGCAGCTCGCTGATGATGAGCGCGTACGTGAAGATCCCGCTCCAGGCGTTGATTCTGCTCATGGGCGTCCTCGTCTTCGTCTACTACCTGTTCGTCCAGCCGCCAATGCTGTTCAACCCGTCCCAGCAGGACCGGGTGGAGTCGAGCAGCCGCGCCGGCGAGTACATGGCCCTTCAGCAGGAGTTCGAAAGCGCCTTCGGAAAACGCCGTGAGGCCGCGTTTGCAGCAGCCGCTGCAGGCAGGCGGGGAGACGCCGAGGGCAGGCGCCAGGCGAAGGCGGTTCTTGTCGAAGCGGACAACCGGCTGAAAGAAATCAGGGAACGGGCGACGAGACTGGTGCGCGAGGTCAGCGGCGACTCCAGGTACAACGACATCAACTACGTGTTCCCCACGTTCGTGACCACCCGGCTTCCGGTCGGGCTCGTAGGCCTGCTGATAGCGGGCATCATGGCAGCGGCCATGTCGTCGATCTCGGCGGAGCTGAACTCGCTGGCGACCACCACGATAGTGGACGTGTACAGGCGGCATATGGTAAAGACGGCAACCGACGCCCACTACCTGCTCGCATCGAAGCTGGCCACGGGGTTCTGGGGCATTTTCGCCGCAGTAGTCGCGCTGTACGCCGTTTCCCTCGGGTCGCTCATCGAGGTCGTCAACCGCTTCGGCTCTTTCTTCTACGGGTCGCTGCTAGGGGTCTTCGTCCTCGCAATCGGAACCAGGCGCGCTACGGGGCGAGGCGCCTTCTGGGGTCTCGTTGCCGGCATGTTCGCGGTGGGCCTCGTGGCCTTCGGCACATCGATTTCCTTCCTCTGGCACAACCTGGTCGGTGTGCTCGTCGTCGTGATCGTTGGAATGGCTCTCAGCTACACGGATCGCCGGCGCCCGCCGAAATCAACGGATTCAGATGGACGCGGAAACGCTGGCGACCGGAAATCCGGGGACTAGTGCGGGTTCGCTTCGTGAAAGGAGCTGGAAATGGCCAGGTCGGTTCTCCCACGCATCGCTCGGAACATGTTCTTGGCGGCCGGAGTCCTCGCGCTGCTCGCTGCTCCCGCAGCGAGGGCCCATGCCCAGGCAGGAGCGGTGAACGGCGCCATTGAGGGCAACATCCTCGACCCGTCGGGCGCGGTGCTGCCCGGGGTCACCGTCACCATCACCAACGTGGACACCGGCACCCAGCGTGTCGTGGTCTCGAACGAGCGCGGGGTCTACCGGGCCCCCATCCTGCCTCTGGGAACCTACAACCTCGTGGCCGAGCTCGAGGGCTTCAGGAAGTTCGAGCAGACGGGCATAGTCCTCTCGGCCGGGCGCACGGCGGTCGTCAACATCACGCTCACCGTCGGCCAGATGAGCGAGACGGTAACCGTCACGGCCGAGGCGGTGCTTGTCGATGCCGGCAAGATCGACGTCGGCCGCAACATGGGTGAGCGCGAGGTGAAGAACCTGCCGCTCGTCGCCCGCAACCCTTACAACTTCGCGCTGCTCCAGCCGGGCGTGACTGGCTACGAGAACACGGAGTTCGGCGTTCCGCGCTTCAGCGCCAACGGCACGCTTCTCCGGATCAACTACCAGGTGGACGGGAACACCAACACGCAGAAGGATCGCGCCGGGCTCAGGCTGATCCCGATGTCCGAGGTCATGATCAGCGAGGTCAAGGTCGTGACAGCCGGCTACGCGCCCGAGTTCGGGCAGACGACGGGCATGGTCTACAACGCCATAACGCCGTCGGGCACCAACACGGTCAAGGGCGCAACCAGCTTCCGCTTCCGCCGCAAGCCGTTCAGCGCCTGCCCGTTCTTCATGCAAGGCTGCAACAGCAAAACCAAGCCCGACACGAAGATCAACACCTTCACGGGCGAGGTGGGCGGTCCCGTCGTCAAGGACCGGCTGCACTACTTCGCCGGTTTCGAGCGGACCTTCCGGGACCTCTCGCAGCAGCGCATCATCACCGTCTCGCCGGCGATCGTCGCGCAGGTAGGGCGCGACCCGCAGCCTGCCTTCGTGCCCTTCAACCAGACGGCTCTTTTCTACATCGGCAAACTGGACTTCCAGCTGAACAACAGCCACAGAATCAGCGGCCGGTTCATGCGATTCACCAACGACCAGCCGGGGAACGCCGGCGGCGGAACGTCCCTCCTCGAGACAACTTACGATTACCTGGACACGATGAACTCCACTGCAGTGCAGGTGGTCTCCACGCTCGGCGCGACCAAGCTGAACGAGCTGCGCGTCCAGTACGCCGACCGCTTCACCGACAGGCTGCTCAGCGAGTACTCGGGCAACAACCAGCAGATCCGCATCACCGGCGTCATCTCGTTCGGGAAGCCCTTCGACATACCCTCCAAGTTCAAACAGGGCATTCTCCAGGTCGTGGACAACTTCTCGTGGATCCGCGGCAGTCACGCCTTCAAGGTCGGAGGAGACGTGCAGGTGGTCTACGACTGGCGCCAGACGCAGGAGACCTTCGACGGCACCTACACGTTCCCGACCATCCAGGCGTACCTGGATGCCGTGAGCGGCGCAAGGCCTTACGCCCATACCACGTTCTCGCAGACCCTCGGGAAACCCGACTACGAGTTCACCTCGAAGCTGTTCAGCGCCTTCGCTCAGGATGACTGGCGGCTGACGCCGGACTTCAAGATGCTGTTCGGGGTGCGGTACGACCTCTATGTATACCCGAAGGCCAAGGCCGACTCGCCGTTTTCCTACTCGCAGAAGTTCGCCATCGACAAGAACAACTTCGCGCCGCGGCTCGGCATAGTCTGGGCCCTCGGCGAGAGCAAGCGGAACGTGCTGCGGGCGAGCACCGGCATCATGTACGATCAGGCGATGCTCGGCGCCTACGAGAACGCGCTGGAGCAGAACGGCGCCTCAGAGCGCCAGACGATCAGCTGCGCCCCGAGCGCGACTGGCTGCCCGGCCTTCCCCAACGCCCTCACCACCTTGCCCCCCGGCTACCAGATGCCCGTCCAGAGCATTTTCGCCGTCGATCCTAAGTTCAAGATAGGGCACACGTTCCAGAACAACGTGCAGTTCGAGCACGCCATAGGCAGGAGCTACTCGGCCTCCGTAGCCCTCGTCTACACGCGGGGCTACGACCTGCCGACCGTCAACAACATCAACGTCATCAACCCAATCGGCATGCTCGCCGACGGTCGGCCGATCTTCTCGACGGCGGTCAGCCCCGCAACACGGATGGATCCCAGGTTCAACCGCATAAGCGTCGTCGAGGCCAATGGGTGGTCCTCCTACAAGGCGGTGACGTTCTCGCTGTCGCGGCAGGCGCGCGACCTCCAGTTCAACGTCAACTACTCCTATGGCAAGGGTATCGACGCGGCCCCGGCCAGCGGCAACCTCTCGTTCCTGAGCGACAGTGCGCGGTCCGACCCGACCAATCTCGAGCGGGACAAGGGCCCGAACCTCCTCGACTCGCGCCACAACTTCAACGGCAGCATCGTCGCACAGCCGACGGTGAACGTCGGCAACAAGGTACTGAGCGCCATTTTGAACCACAACCAGGTCGGCGTCATGATCCAGCTGAACAGCGGGCTGCCCTTCAACATCTCGAGCAACCGCGATCTCAACGGCGACGGCAACGGCAGCGACAGGCCGCTCTTCGTCACGCGCAACTCGATGTACATGCCCAACCGGTACAACTTCGACATGCGCTACTCCCGCTTCTTCCCCATCCGCAACGCGATGCGCCTCGAGGTGATAGCCGAGTTCAAGAACGTGTTCAACAAGGAGCAGCTCCAGAGCGTCAACTCCTCGGTCCAGGTGAACACGCTGGGCGAGCCGCTCGCACCCATACCGACCAGCGCCTGGGGCTTCTCCAACTTCAGCGGGTTCGAGCAGCGCGAGTTCCAGCTGGGCTTCAAGTTCCACTTCTAGTCTTCCGTCTTCCCGCAGCTCCTGAGGCTGCAGCCGGAGGAAGAAGGACATATTCCCGCGGGTGCCGGCTCCGGCACCCGCGGCGACACCGCCGGGAGCAGAACCGATGAAACGTCGAATCGCCTTCGCGGGGGCCCTGATCGCAGGTGCGCTGGCGGCGCAGATGCCGGCGCACCTTCCGGTCCACGCGCAGAACCGGATGAACTTCCCGCTCGTCGCGGCTGACAAGGGCCACGTGGCCCTTGGACTGGCGCTGCGCCGCCTGAACGTTTCGGGCACGTTCCTCCAGACGGCCGCCCATCCAGACGACGAGCACAACCACCTCCACGCGATGTTCGCCCTTGGCCTCGGCCTGCGCTCCATCACGGTCCAGACGACGCGCGGCGCGGGCGGCCAGAACGAGATCGGACCCGAGCTGTTCCAGGATCTGGCTGTCCTGAGGACCTCCGAGCTCCTCGCCGCGCACCGCCTCGACGCCGCCGAGCAGTACTTCACCCGCGCCATCGATTTCGGCTATTCCTTCGACCCGCCGGAGATCTACGAGAAGTGGGGGCGTCGCGAGGTTATCGCCGACTTCGTCCGCTTCATCCGGATGCTGCGGCCCGATGTCGTCCTCACGATGAGCACGCAGGGCAGGGGCGGCGACCGCGCCCACGAGGCCACTACCATGCTCACCCAGGAAGCCTTCCGGGCAGCAGCAGATCCGTCGCAGTTCCCGGAGCAGATCGAGGAAGGATTGAGGCCTTGGCAGGCGCGGAAGCTGTACTTCACGCCGAACTTCGGCAGGGGCGGAGGACCGGGGGCACCGGTACCGGCCGTGCCGGAGGGAGTGAAGCTGGCCACGGTCGAGACGAACATCTACGACCCGCTGCTCGCGCGTACCTATTCCGAGATTGGCGCCGATGCACGCAGCAACCACAAGTGCCAGGGAATGTCTGGCATGCCGCCTCTGCCCGGCTCGGGCATGGGGCGTTCGGGCCGATACCAGCTCGTCGAGACGACAATCGCCAGCCAGAAGGACAAGGACGAAACCTCCCTATTCGAGGGCGTCGATACGCGGCTCGCGGCAATCGCACAGTTTGCGGGCGTGAACCCTCCTGGCGCGCTCACGACCGGGCTGGGTGAAATCGTCCGGCAGGCTGAAATCGCTCAGAAAGCCTTCGACTCCGGGAACGACGCCGGCACCCTCGCGCCTCTCGTTGCCGGCCTCGCCGCGCTGCGCGCGCTCCGGGCGAGGCTCGGGGCGATGGGGCTGGGCGAACAGGCGCGGTACGAGATCGACTTCAGGCTGGCCGTCAAGGAGCAGGATTGGCAGGACGCCGTAATCGCCGCCCACGGACTGTCCTTCGACGCGGTCAGCGACGATGGCCTTCTGGTCGCGGGGCAGCAAGCCAGGCTCACGCTCCTCGCAGTGAACAACGGTCCGATGGACGTCGACCTGACTGCCCTGGCGGTGGCCGGCTTCGAAGGCGCCGCATCGTGCAAGCCCGGCGTCGTCAGGGCGAACGATGTCTACACCTGCACGGTCGACATGAAGGTGCCGCAGGGAGCCAGGCTGACCACACCCTACTGGCGCGATGAGTACTGGAACGTGCCAGTACCAAAGGCCGCTCTGGACATACCGGACCCCGACGTTCCTTTCGGGCTGCCTTTCCGTCCGTCTCCCTTCCGCGCGACCTTCGCGTTGAGAGCCAGCGGAGCAGATGTCGCAAAGGAAGTCGCGGTCGCCTACCGCTACTCCAAGGACCTGTTCCACGGCGACAAGCGGATGGAACCGAACGTCGTGCCAGCCTTTTCAGTCGAAACCACGCCGGCGACGGCAATCATCCCGGCTGGTGAGGGTGGGGCGAAGCCCGTCGAACGCGAGATCCGCGTTTCGGTGACGAACGGCCTGAAAGGACCGGCGGAGGCTTCGGTGAGGTTGAATGTGCCGGCCGGCTGGAAGGTGGTTCCGACCTCGGCATCGATCACCTTCGGCCACGAGGACGAGTCGCTCACCCTGCGGTTCAACGTGACGGCACCGCCACGGGTCGAGCTCGGAGAGTACGTGCTCGAGGCAGTCGTCACATCTCCGGCAGTTCCCGGCGCCGAGTTCAGCACCGGGTATCACGAGATCGAGTACCCGCACATCCAGCGGCGGCAGGTGATCAAGCCTGCTCGAAGCGACATCAAAGTGATGAAGGTGAACCCTGCGCCCGGCGTGCGCGTCGGCTACATCGTGGGCGCGGGAGACCAGGTGCCAGCCGCTCTCGAGCAACTGGGCGCGACTGTCGGGTTCATCGAGCCCGACGAACTCGCGTGGGGAGACCTCACCAAGTACGACGTGATCTTCACGGGAACGCGGGCCTACCAACGCCGGGCCGACCTGCGCGCCTACAACAGGCGCCTCATCGAGTACGCAGAGCGCGGAGGTACCGTGGTCGTCCAGTACAACAAGATGGAGTTCAACCAGGCGCAGTACGGCCCGTACCCGGCGAAGGTGAGCTCGAGCCGCGTGACGGACGAAAACGGCCCGGTCAAGATTCTGGTGCCCGACGACCCGGTCTTCAACTTCCCGAACAAGATCGGAGATACGACCTGGAAGGGCTGGGTTCAGGAGCGCGGGTTGTACTTCCTCGGCGAGAAGGATCCGCGGTACGTGGACCTTCTGAGCGTGGAAGAGCCTTTCCCTGACAACAAGGGCGTCAAGACCGGGGCGCTCGTGTCGGCCCGGGTGGGAAAGGGCCGCTGGCTCTACGTCGGGCTCGGCTTGTGGCGTCAGGCCCCGGCGCAAACCGAAGGGGCGTTCCAGCTGCTCGCAAACCTCGCGGCGCTGGGCAAGCCGCCAGCGCGTTGAGCGGTCAACCGCGTCTGGCGCAGCTTGTGCGGCGGCGCCAGGCGCGGTCCGATCGATCGACGGTCGAGACCTCACGGAGCATCGAGCGACATGCCAATCCCGACCTACGACCACCTGCCAGCCCACCTGTTCGGGGGGCTGAAGCCCGACTCATGTACCTTCGAGGAAGCCCGCGCGGCAGTGCTGCCTGTCCCTCTCGAGCGCACGACATCCTACATGTCGGGCACACGTCACGGGCCGAGGGAGATCCTGCTCGCCTCGTCGCAGATGGAACTGTGGGACGAGGAGACGGCGACGAATGCCGAGGACTTGGGCATCTTCACGCTGCCGGAGATGGAGCTGCCGTTTGCGGGAACTGGCGAGGCGCTGGCCGAGGTCACGCGCGTCGCCGGGGAAATCATCGACCGCGACAAGTTCCTCGTCGTCCTTGGAGGTGAGCACTCGATAACGCCGGCCGTCGTGAAGGCGATGGCCGGTCGGACAGGGGACCTGTCGGTCCTCCAGATCGATGCTCACGCCGACCTGCGCGACGCATACATGGGGAACCCTCACAGCCACGCTTCGGCAATGAGGAGGGTGCTCGAGCACGCGCCGCTCACCCAGGTTGCAGTCAGGAGCATGTCGCGCGACGAGGCGCTCGAGCTGCCAAGGCTGGCAACACGGGTGTTCTTCGATCACGACATGAGGGATGACCCGGGCTGGATGGACGCCGTCGTCGAGTCGCTGGGCCCGCACGTCTACCTGACGATCGACTGCGACGGCTTCGACCCGGCGATAATGCCGGCAGTCGGAACGCCGGAGCCCGGCGGACTGAACTGGAGGGAGGCGCTCGGTCTCCTCAGAAAGGTGTTCGCCGAGCGCGAGGTGGTGGGAGCGGACATCGTCGAGCTCTGTCCGCTTCCCGGCCTCGTTGCGCCCAACTTCCTCTGCGCGCGACTGGTCTTCAAGATCCTGGCTTACCGTCTCGGAACAGCACTCGGACCGAGATAGCCGAGACCGTCGACGCCCGGAACGCTCGTCGCCGCCTCGGCCGTCTCCCGTCGTCAGCTCGGCACCCCCTTCAGCTTGATCGCGTCGAGCTCCCTTTGAGCATCGGTCCTGTAAGGAGAATCAGGGAATTCCTCCACTACCCGGCGAAACGCTCTCGCTGCCTCGTCTGCCTTTCCGGCCATCAGCAAGGTACGGCCCATCTGCACGAGGATGCCGTCAACCGGGAGGTTTCCGCCGGACCGCGTCGACAGCTCACGATATCCTGCCACCGCCGCCTCGTATTCGCCGCCAGCTGCCTGCGCGCTGGCCAACCCGAGCCTGGCCATGTCTCCGTACAGCCCCGAGTCGTCGAGTTCGACGACTTCTTTGAAGCGAGCGCCCGCGTCGCGAGAGCGCCCGAGCGCCGCGAGCGCGGACGCCGCATGGTAGCGCGCAGCGATGCCCGCCGCGGTCGAGCGATACTGCTCTGCCACGGCATTGAACTTCGCCAGCGCGGCCTCGAGTCTGGCTTGCTCACTCGGGTAGCTTCCCGTCGGCGGCGGCGCAGGGGCAGCAGCCGGCGTCGCTCCAGCCTTATCCGCCGGGGCCGGAGGCACCGGCGGCACCACGGGCGCCTCGGCCACGCTCATCGCTTCGGCAAGCGCTACCCGCGCCTGACCATCAACACGGCTCCGCCACATGAAAAAAGCGCCGATTGCCGCGCCAAGGAGCACAACGCCAATTGCCCCCGCGACGATCCGGCGCTGGTGCTGCTCGAAGGCCTCCTTCGCCCTCGCAACCGACAGCGCGACCGCGTTCTCCTTCAAATGATGCCGTTCTGTTCTCTTCATGATTTTGCGACTGTCTCGTGCCGCCTACCCGGACCACTCAGCCCTCAGTCCTCGTCCCTTGCACTCAGTCCTCAGTCCTCAATCCCGACAGAATCGAGCAAGGTGGCGTCCCTGTCCGGACTTGAACCGGAGGCCTTCCGCTTAGGAGGCGGATGCTCTATCCAACTGAGCTACAGGGACGCGATCGCGACATCGTAACACGCGCGGCCAGGTGCGTCACCCGGCAGGCGCATGGCGCCGGCCATTCCGTGCCGGGCGTGCCAAACCTTTTATTTTACCGGATGGCCATCGAAAACCGCCAGCACGCAGACGCGGGCTACGCGGTCGCGTCCACGCGGCCCGTGGAGGCTACTGGCGCGGCAGACGAACACCCTCTGGGCCGCCGGCAGACCGACCGGAGCGCTCCCGCTGGCCTTCAGTACTTCAGCAAGGCGAACACGGATTCGTTCTGAAGCTTCGAGCGCCCGTCGAGTGCTATCAGTTCTATCAAGAACGCCAGGCCGACGAGCTTGCCGCCGAGCCGCCGGACGAGCGCCGCAGTCGCCGCTGCGGTGCCGCCCGTCGCAAGAACGTCATCCACTATCAGGACCCGCTGGCCCGAGCTGATCGCGTCTCGGTGCATCTCCAGCGCATCCGTGCCGTACTCGAGCGCGAACGACTCCCGGACGGTTGCCGACGGAAGCTTGCCCGGCTTCCGCACAGGACTGAACCCTGCGCCCAGCCGGTCAGCGACCGCGCCGCCAAGAATGAAGCCCCTGCTTTCGATACCGACGACGAGGTCCACCTTTTCCCCTCGGTAGGGCGTCGCCAGGCTGTCTATCGCGAGCTTGAAGCCCCCGGGATCGCGAAGAAGCGTCGTGATGTCGTAGAAGAGGATGCCCGCCTTGGGGAAATCGGGCACCTCGCGGATCATGGCCTTCAGAGTCTCCATTCAGCCTCGCCCCTGCTTTGTCCTGTTCCCTCAACCGACGACGTCGAAGGCGTGGCGCGAGCCGGTGGGCGCCACCACATCCGTTTCCACCGCATCGACACGGGCGCCGCGCGGCCCCTGCCTTATCGCCATCTCGAACCGGTGCACCGCTTCGGATTCGCCCTCGACCAAGATCTCTACTCGTCCGTCCGGCAGGTTCCGGACGAACCCGGTCAGACCTTCGCGGTCGGCGGCGTCGAACGCGAAGAAACGGAACCCGACGCGCTGTACTCTCCCGCTGAGAACGTAACGCCGCCCGACCAGCACGCCCGTGACCCTCCCGCGCGCGGAATTATCGTCGAAACCGATTCCCCGCGCCACCGACACTCCACCGGGAACCCGTGACAAGATGCACGATCCGTCGTCACCCAGTCCTCGGTCCTCAGCCACTCAGTCTTTCTTTACCGCCTCCAGCTTCCGGCCGGCCAGCAGCTTGTTGAACGCCGTCAGGTCGTTCCGCTCCACCCCCTCGAGCCGGGTCAGTTCCAGGTCGAGCCTGCCTGAGAGTTCCCGGAAGACTTCGCGCGCCGACTCGGTCGGCGGCGCCTCGGCACTCTCGACCACGCCCATGAGCGCCGCCAGCTTGTTGTTGAGCTTTATCGGATAGTTCAGCGGGTCCTGGCTGCTCTGGTTCCTGTACTGGTAGATCTCTCCCTCGATCCTTGTGAGCTTGTCGATCAACTGCTTTCCGGCGCCAAGCAGCTTCGCATCGGCCTTCTTGTCGCCAGCCCTGGCGAGGCGTTCCTCGATCTGGCCCTTCAAGCCACGGATGCGCACGACGGCCTCGTTCGCCTGGCTGACCTTTGCCGTGATCGCCGAGGCCATCTGGAAACGAGCCCGCAGGTCGTCGTCCGTCACGTTCGCGATGTTGGGGTGGCGGAGGATGCGGAACATCTCGGTCCTGGTCTGACCGTCGGCCGTCAGCTTCACCTGGTAGGAGCCAGGCAGCGCTGCGGGACCGCGAAGCGATGCTGCCCAGAGGATCATCCCCGGGAAACCGGTCGGCCCCCGGTGGCGCATGTCCCAGGTGAAGCGGTTCATGCCCGCCTTGCCGCCGGGCCGCGGTTCTGCCTGCTGCCGTGGTGGCTCGTCGTCGCCTGCGGGCCGCGTCTCCTTCTTCGCCTCCTCCGAGGCGCCGCCGGTGAAGCTCCGGACGAGGTTGCCGTAAGCGTCCAGGATGTCGATGGTCACCTGAGCGGCAGGTTCCCGCAGGTAGTAGTCTATCGCCACGCCGCGGCTGACCGCCCGCACGCCGTCCGCGGGCCGGAAGAGGTGCACCGCTTCATCCCGCACTTCGGGCTTCAGTTGCCGGAGCACGGAGATGTTGTCCATCACGTAGAAGGATCGACCGTGCGTCGCGATGACCAGGTCGTCGTCCTTGAACGCCATGTCGTGAACCGGCGTCACTGGAAGGTTCAGGCGCAGCGACTGCCACGAGGATCCGCCGTCGAACGACACGTGAACTCCGTGCTCGGTCCCGGCAACGAGCAAGTCCTTCCTCTTCGGGTCCTCGCGGACGGCACGCGTGAAGTCGCCCGGCGGCAAGCCGCGAGAAATGTCCTTCCAGCTCCCGCCGTAGTCGTCTGTCCGGTAGAGGTACGGGCTGCGATCGTCGCGCTGGTACCTGTTCGCGGCGACGAAGGCCGTGCCGGGGGCGTGCGGCGAAGCCTCGATCAGGCTCACGCGGCTGAACTCCGGCAGGCCGGGAGGCGTCACCCTCTGCCAGCTCGCGCCGCTGTCCTTTGTCACCGACACTATCCCATCGTCGGAGCCCGCCCAGATGACGGAGCGGTCGACGGGCGATGGCGCGATCGTGAAGACGGTGGCGTATGTCTCGACGCCCGTCTGATCCAGCGTGATCGGCCCGCCCGACGGCCCCATCGTCTCGGGCGCGGCGCGCGTCAGGTCCGGGCTGATCTTCCGCCACGTCTGTCCCTCGTCTGTCGTACGCCAGACGTGCTGGGACCCCACGTAGAGCACCTTCGGGTCGTGCGGGGAGAAGACAATCGGGAACGTCCACTGGAAGCGCTCGCGGATGTCGATCGACGAGTGCCCCATCGGATTCTCGGGCCACACGTTCACCTGTCGAAGCTGGCCGGTCGTGCGGTCATAGCGCGTCAGCAGGCCGCCGTAGCTGCCTGCATAGAAGACATTCGTGTTCGACGGGTCAGGAGCGATGTAGCCGCTCTCGCCGCCCCCGACCTGGTAGAACTCGCCCCCGCTACCCGTCGAGGGCACACACACGGTACTGTTGTCCTGCTGCGCACCGCAGACGTGATAGGGCACGTGGGAAGTCGTGACCACGTGGTACACTTGCGCCGTCGGGTAGTCCTGGTCCGTCCACGTCTCACCGCCGTTGACCGATACGTTAGCGCCGCCGTCGTTCGCGTTGATCATCCGCTTCGGGTCGTCGGGCGCAATCCACAGGTCGTGATTGTCGCCGTGCGGCACGCGGATCGTCTGATAGGTTCTCCCGCCGTCGGTTGAACGGTAGAAACCCGTATTGAGAACGTACATCGTGTCCCGGTCTCTCGGGTCGGCATAGATCCGCGTGTAGTAGAAGGCGCGCTGCCTGAAGCGGCGCTCGTCGTTCACCTTGGTCCACGTCGCCCCGCCGTCGTCCGACCGGAAGATTCCGCCATCGGCCGCCTCGACGATCGCGTAGACGCGGTTGCTGTCGGCACCCGAGACCGCAACGCCGATCTTGCCGACTGTCCCTTTCGGCAGTCCAGCGTTGCGCGTGATCTCGGTCCAGCTCTCGCC
Organism: Vicinamibacterales bacterium; assembly: GCA_041947015.1. Taxonomy (GTDB): domain Bacteria; phylum Acidobacteriota; class Vicinamibacteria; order Vicinamibacterales; family Fen-181; genus JBHGBL01. Next base: position 20,210 of record JBHGBL010000005.1, on the reverse strand, counting down.
GGCGTCCGTCGACTTGTACAGGCCGCTGTCGGGCCCGCCGCTCGAGAGCGAGTGGGGTGTGCGGAACACTTCCCAGATCGCGGCGTAGAGGACCCGCGGGTTCCCGGGATCGAGGGCGAGATCGACGGCCCCCGCACGCGGGCTCTTGAAGAGCACCCGCCGCCACGTCTTCCCGCCGTCATCCGACTTGAAGACACCTCTCTCTTCGTTCGGACCGTAGATGTGCCCGAGCGCCGCAACGTAGACTATGCCTGGATTCGATGGGTCGATGCGGATGCGTCCGATTGCCTGCGTGTCGGCAAGGCCGGCGTGATGCCAGGTCTTGCCGGCGTCGATCGACTTGTAGACACCGTCGCCCTGGATCACATTGCCTCTAAGCGCCACCTCGCCCATCCCGGCGAAGACGATGTCGGGGTTGGAAGGCGCGATGGCAACGGCCCCGACCGAGGAAGTCCTGAGGCCCTTGTCCGTCACGGCAGTCCACGTGGTTCCACCGTCCGTCGTCTTCCAGAGGCCACCGCCGGTCGCTCCGAAGTAGTACTCGAAGGGCCGGCTCGCGCTGCCCGCGACTGCAATCGAGCGCCCGCCACGGTTCGGGCCTATCTGTCTCCACTGGAGGCCGGCAAAGAACGTCTCCGGGTGGGCTTGCCCCGGGCCCTCCGCCTGCGGTGACGCCGCCGCCTGCTCCGCGATAGCGAAAGCGCCGACTCGGGCCGGAAGCAGGCCACGCGACTCGAACGAGGCCCCGGACAGGAATAGTGCCGCGGCCAGCGCCGCAAGTTCAATCGAACGACGTTTCATGGCCTCCTCCGCACGCTGCTCCAGGCTGCAGCGGCCGCACCTGGCGATTCAACATTATGCGACAGCCGAGCGGTGGACCGTCGGACCGGCGAGAGACAATGGAGGGAAGGCAGAACCGACCAGCCGGGCCAGCAGGAGGTGGGAAGCGTTCCTGGTGAGAGGAACCGCAGCGGTTTGCAGTGCTTCCGTACAGCACGATGGCCCGGTTACACACCCGGGCCATCTGCTGCACAACTCGACTGGACCGCCTGAGGCGGCGCGACGAGCCTACCGTCGAATGGCGGACCCTGTCATCAGCCGGACGGTAAAGTAGCCACCGTTGTCGCCAACATGGTCATCGTTGATTCCCAGGAACAACGGGCCGCTCGCCGGCATTGTCACCTGCGCCTGGTTCCCGATTGCGAACGGCTCGCCGTTCCCTATGCGGCCTATGAGGGCGCCGGCAAAGGCGCGCGGCAGCGGGGCGTTCTCCGCGTAGCGCTGATTGAACGAGCCGGCAGGCTGAGCCTTGTCGTTTGCATCCTGGCTCAACGTGATCTCTCCGCTGCTCTCGAAGCGCACGATCTGGCCGCGGCGAACGGTCAGGTTGGCCGGCGTCCACTGCTGGTTGGCCATCACGCGGATCACGCCCGGTCCCGCCGACGGCGGCTGCGCCTGCCCCGTCGTCGGGACGGCCTGGTCCGGCCTGGCCAGATAGATGCGCGCCACCTCACTCGACTGGAAGTCGCGCTGCTCGGATCCAATCTGGAACGTGATGCGCAGCGGCTGCGTGCCGCCGACGTCGTACAGCGTTCCACGGTGCACTTGACCGTTCCTGAGGACCAGCAGTCCCTGGTCTCCCGAAACCTGCGAAACCTCGCCCGCCGGGAAGCTCGACGAGGAACCGAACTCGATCACAGCCACATCGCCCTTTGGAATCTGTCGCTCCTGGCCGTCGACCCGGAGCGCGAAGCCGCCCGCGTTGAGATCCACCAGCTGGCCGCTGATGCGCTCCCCCGATTTCTTCACGACGGTTACCTGTTCCTGTGCGAAGGCAACCGGTGCAGCGAGGGCGAAAGCGGCGAAGAACGCCAGTGCGAATATGCCAAGTTGCTTCATCTCTCGATGCCTCCTGATTGCTGATTGAACAGTGATCGAGCAAGCCCGGTGCCAGTCAGCCCGCACCCGTAGCACCGAGACCTCCTCAACTCTAGAACGAACGGCCGAGGTATTCAAGGAATCAGGACGTCTTCCTCGGCGAACTCAGGAGGCGGAACCAGGCTCACCCAGCCGCAGGTGAAGCAGAAGCAGCGGCCGGGGTCAGGCATGTCTATGTTGACGAACACTTCGTGCTCGCGACCCAGTTCATCGGCCACATCGTGGCTTCCCGCGGCCTCCATCAGCCACCTCGTTGCCTCGCGCGACCATGGCCAGCTCCGTTGGTCGCGGGCCAGGCCGGTTGCGCTCACCCGCCCCCAGCGCGTCCCATCCGACAGTACGATGAGGGCGCAGTGCTTCGTCAGCGCCTGCCAGGCAAGGTGTTCGGGAGCACCAGGTTCGAATGCGCGGTCGTGCAGGCGCGCCTTCGCCTTCTCGAGGCTGGACGCAGCGAACTCGTTCAGCATGTGGCACCTCCCAGGCTGACGGGTCTTTCTCTCCCTCCTGAGCAATTCCCGCGCCTTCGAGGGCCGCAGCGATCCTTTGTCATGCAGGAGGGCTGCCGTGATGCCGGTGCATACTCGATTACAGAACCGTCATTGCGTGTTCTGTCCGAGCCTGGGGAAGCCCACAACGGCGCCGCGCCGACTTTCCCGGTCTGCGCTATCGCGTTCCGAGAACCGCGTTCAGCAGCGCCGCGAGCCGGACGCCCGCGCGAAGCATCTGACGCTCGAGGATGGCGCGCGTGGCATCGAGGTAGCGCCGCCCGATGTCAGCGCTCCGTCCAGCCGCCACCAGCTCGTATGCGGGCCTGGAAGCTTCCCGGTGCGTTTCTTCGGCCCAGCCCTCCGGGGTGCCGCGAGCATCCGCCGCAATCCCCAGCCGTTCCAGACGCAGCGTCCATGCAGTCACCGTCAAGCCGCTTTGCTCGAACAGCCCGCTGTCCCAGACGCGATGGAGGTTCGTCTCCCGGCCGTAGAAGACGAGCTCCGTGTCGTTGCCGCCCCGGTCGTCGTCGTCCACGACGTGCATGGGGTTGTGGATGTCACCGACGAAGTGGACCAGGAACGCCAGTGCCTGCGCGCGTTCCGCTTCCGGTTTCCCGCGGTCTCGCAGGGCATCGGACAGCCTGTTGATGGCGGCAACTATGCAGTCGCCTTCGGCCGACGGCCGACAGTCCCGGACGTAGTCGAAGTTCTCTGCGTGGAGCGGGATGTTGACGTAGTGCCAGCGGGCCGTTTCCGGGTGGTTGTTCCGCCACGCGTCCGCGTCGCCGGCAATCGAGGCGAGGGTCGCGCTCTTCAGCAGCGCCGCGACTTCCCTGCGCGCGGCCGGCGAGAGCCGCGCCTGGGCGACGTTCGCGATCACCTGGTGCGCGCCGCGGCCCCACGCCCTCGCCGGCAGCGGCGGCACGAAGACGACGAGCGCCGGCAACAGGGCCACCGCCATTCGCAGTCGTGCCATCGACTCACATGATAACTGCTAGATCAGCGCGGTCGCCAACAGACTGTCGCACATTGACGGCGCGCAGATGTCGACCGCACCGAGCTCGATGTCCCCATCACGGATCACGGGGCCACGAGGACACGAAGGCACGAGCCGGGGACTCGGCTCGATGTCCAGTGGGGAATACCTACCCGAGTCGATGTTCGAGCTGGCCCGGCTCGCTGGCCGGCAGCTCGCAGGCGAAGTCGCGGCACACGTACGCCGTCGCCCGGCCACCTACCATCGCCATCGACTCCGTGAACGGGAGCATGCCGCCGGTGGCAGCTGATGGCCGCCTGTTTGGATCCAGCGGGATACGGATGAGAAAGGGGCGGTAGCGAGCTTCGAGAACGCGCTGCAGGGCAAGCGTGTCGGCAGCGTCGCGCCGGCCTGCGATTACAACCTGGCCCAGCCCGGCGACGTGCATCGAGAAAGCGGCGAGCATCATCGGCACGGCGCTGGAGGCGTTGCTCATAGAGTTGCCGAAGCAGCGGAACGCGCTGTCGAGGGGCGCTTGAAACTCGGGGCGGCCCGTGAGATGGATCAGCACGGCGAGATTGAAGGCCGTAACGGAACTCGGTGAAGGCTCCGCGCCGTCGTACTCCTCCTTCAGGCGCACCAGGACCGACTCGTCGGTCCCCGTAGTGCTGAACCACCCACCGGCCTTCTCGTCCAGGAAAAGCTCGTTCTGCCGGCGCTGGAGGGCGAGAGCCCAGTCGATCCACTCCGGGTCGCCGTCGGACTGGAAGAGCTCGAGCAGGCCGAAGATGAGGAACGCGTAGTCCTCCGCATAGGCCTCGATGGACGCGTCACCGTCCCGGTAGCGGCGAAGAAGCGTTCCATCCGACCTCCACATCGCCTCGCGGATGAAGCCGGCAGCGCGTCGGGCCGCCCGGAGACATGACCCAGCAAAAGCGCGGTCATAGCCGGCTGCGCGAACGACGCGCGCCGCTCTCGCGAATGCCGCGATCATGAGACCGTTCCAGGCCGTGAGCACCTTGTCGTCGAGGTGGGGGCGAGGGCGCTTCGAGCGAGCCTCGAAGAGAACCCGCCGCGATCGCTCGAGCGTCTCGGTTACTTCTTCCGGCGGCCTTCCGGTCTCTCTTGCGATGTCTTCTGTCGGCCGCGCGACGTAGAGGATATTGAGGCCGGCAAACTCGCCGTGCGGGTCGCCGGGCGCGTTGCCGTCCGGGCGGACACCGAACCGCATCCGGAAGATCGGCGCGTCGTCACCGAGGAGGGCGTCGATCTCACGCCGGGACCAGGTGTAGAAAGCGCCTTCCGCCTTCGCGCGAGCACGGACCTCCTCGCGCTTCGGCGAGCCTTCGTCCATGGCGCCCCCCTCACGGACCGGTGGCGCAGGTCCAGCCGGAATGCTGTCTGCGTCCTCCGCCGAGTAGAAGCCGCCCCGCTCGTCCGCGAGGTCCCTCAGAACGTAGCGCAAAGTGTCTGCGGCCGCCTCGACAAGGTCCTTCCGGCCGGAGGCCTGTCCCGCCTCCAGGAGGGCGAGCGTTATCTGCGCCTGGTCGTACAGCATCTTCTCGAAGTGCGGGACGCGCCACATCCTGTCGACCGAGTAACGGTGGAACCCGCCGCCGATCTGGTCGCGCATCCCGCCGTTCACCATCGCCTCGAGCGTCGCAACCGCCATCTCGAGCGCGCCCGGCTTTCCCGTCCGCGCGTGCTCGCGAAGGAGCAACAGCAGCTCCGCGGGCCGCGGGAACTTCGGGGCGGCGCCAAATCCGCCGTACTGCCTGTCGTACCTGCCGGCAAGCTCCTCCACCGCCCTATCGAGAACGACTCTGTGCGGCGCCTGCCCAGGCTCCTGCCTTTCGGACATCGCCCGGAGTTGTGCCGAAACGTGGGACGCCTGCCGCCGCACCTCGCCGCGCTCCTCGCGCCACAAGGCGGCGATGCGGGCCAGGATGTCGATGAAGCCAGGGCGCCCCCACCGTGTTGCAGGAGGAAAGTAGGTGCCGCCGTAGAACGGCTCGAGCTCGGGCGTGAGCCACACGCTCATCGGCCATCCGCCCGATCCCGTCGTGGCCTGCACGAACGTCATGTAGACGCGGTCGATGTCTGGACGCTCCTCGCGGTCCACCTTCACGGGGACGAACGACTCGTTCAGCGCGCGCGCTACAGCGTGGTCCTCGAACGATTCGCGCTCCATGACGTGGCACCAGTGGCACGTCGAATAACCGACTGAGAGGAAGATCGGCTTGTCCTCGGAGCGCGACTTCTCGAAGGCCTCGTCGCCCCACGGGTACCAGTCCACCGGGTTGTCCGCATGCTGCAAGAGATACGGGCTCTTCTCGCGCGCCAGGCGGTTCACCTCAACCTCCGAATCCACGCGCCGGGCAGGTGCCCCCGCAGGCCGCGCTTCCGGCAAGCCGGACACCTATCTGGTTCCGCGACATTCGAAAAAGCAGTGCACGCGCTGCTCCGGCGCGCTCGGTCCCGTTGCTGCCACCATTTGCCGCAGCCCGGTCACTGCCTCGGCGCCGGCGCCGCCGGCAGGTCCTCCGGCCTCCGCCGCCTGAGCCGCGCGTAGGCTGCCGTCATCTCGACCCCGAACAACAGGATCACGCACGAGACGTACACCCAGAAGAGGAAGACCACTACCGCAGCGACCGATCCGTGGATGGCGGTGTACTGCCGCATGCTGGTGCGTAGGTACCACGAGAAGCCGGCAAGAGCGCCGCGCCACAAGAGGGCCGTCACCAGCGCTCCTATCCACACGTCCCGGAACCGCACCTGCGCGTTCGGGACGAAGTAGAAGATCAAGCCGAAAACGACCATCAGGAGCAGCGTGCTCCCCCACCGCGCTCCGAAGCTCGAGAGCATCTCCAGCGCGGGGTAGCGCTCCATGACCCCTGTGAACCAGTTGGCTTGGGCCACCTGCACCGCGCTCACGAGGAGCAGCGCAGCAAGCATCAGGACGCCCGCGGCCGCAAGCATGAGGAACGAGAACAGCTTGTGCCTGAGGTAGCTTCGCTGTTTCTCGACACCCCACGCGTGGTCGACGGCGCTCGTCAGCGCGCCGAAAACACCCAGCGCGGCCCAGACGAGAGCAAGTGCACCGCCAATTCCGAGCCTGGCCGGCGTTTCGCGCAAGGCATCGAGCTGCTGGGTGAGGAAACCGAACCTCGTCGGGAAATACTTGAACAGAAAGCCTACCACCGCCGCCCTGTCCGTCTCGTCCGCCGTGACACCGCCGAGAATCGCGAAGACGATAAGGAAGAAAGGGAAGAGCGAAAGCAGGGCGTAGTAGGAGACAGATGCCGCGTAGGTCAGATCGTCGCTGTTGTAGAACTCGATGCTCCCGCGCCAGAAAGCCCGCGCCGACAGCACCGCCGTCGTCCGGACTTCTGCGGCGGCCGCGCGCGCGATGCGCCTCAGGGCGGGGCCGGCCCAATGGGAATTCGGCTGGCTCACACCGCCGATTGTCTCACGGCCCGATTCCGCAGACCTCGGATCTGTTGCCGCGCGGCGCGCTCGCGGAGCGCGCCGCCAGCTTCCTGCGTCTCCCAGCCTCCCAGCCGCGTTTTGCAGCCGACGGGAGGCTGCCCCTCAGCGCGACAGGTCAAAAGGCATCCGTCCGGAGGTTCGTGGTCCCGGTGCTCCCGCCGCGCATCCGTTCGGCCTCTTCGCTCGCTCTGTGCTTGGCCTCCTCGGTGCCACGGCCGACTGCGTCGCGCGCCTTGCTCATCATGTCCCTCCCGCGCTCGGCCAGGTGGCTGGCGGTGTCGGACGCCCGCCTCAAGCCGTGAGACGCGGATTCCTTCGCCGAGATCGCGGTCTCGGAGATCTGCCCGCGCAGCTCCGAGCCAGCCTTCGGCGCGAAGAGCATCCCGAGGCCCGCGCCAAGCACGGTCCCCGTGAGCAGGCCCATCATGAATCCACCGCCCGATTGAGTTTCGTCATCGTACTCGTGTGCCATCGATCGCATCTCCTGTCGATCAGTCGGGTTCACGTCACCGGCCGTTGTCGCACGGCCGCAGCGTCCCTGCCGGCGAAACCCCGTCCGCAAGGCAAGGCCGAAGGACCAGGCGTGAAAGAAGCACGCTTCAGGACCTGACCCCGTAATAGGGGCGCTCGCTCGTGCCGCCGTTGCCACCCGCGAGATCGTTGAGCGAACGCCAGGCCTCGCCCGCCGTTCGTTGCACCTTGTCCAGCGTGTGGCGCCAGCGGCGGACCTCGCCGCCCACCCGGTCGATCTGCGGCTCGAGCTGCCGCATCAGCCGCCCGCCGCGCGACGTCAAATACAGGAATCCGACCGCGCCACCGATCGCGGCCCCGGCGAGGCTGGCGACGAGCACCTTCTGGGCATCGCTGCTCATTGAAAACGCCCCCACAGCGCCTTGCTGAAAGGTCCGCCCACCGTCGCCCGGCCGTGCCGGGCCGCGGGGACGAACACGCTCGACGCTTCAAGCCTCGTGCCAGCAGGCCGGTCGGCGCGTCGATGGTCGTGAAAGGAGGTTCAAAAGCGCGGCCCCGGGACCTGGAGGCCCGGACCGCGTAAGGCCGGCTCGCAGCGTCCGGAAACCGGACGAGCGACGCTCGAGCTGGCGAACGCCGCCCTGTCCCCGATGGCTACCTCATCGCCGTCGCGACTGGATGGCGCGACGCTCCACGAAGATCGCCAGGGCGATGCCGTCCCACCCGCTTTCGGCCGGGCTGCCGAGCGCCCTGCTTCCGAGCGGCATCGTGCCGATGTTCGCCGGGTCGAGGTCGAAGCGCTCGATCAGGTACTCGCGGGCTGTCCGGGCGCGATTCCGCGAAGCCACGACTCGCTCGACGGTCGGGCCTTCTGTAGCGTAGCCCTCCACCATCAATGGCCCCGTGTACTCGAGGAACTCCGTCATGGCAGAGTCGAGGCGCGCCTTGCCTCCATCGCTGATCGTAAGCCTGCCATCGGGCCCTGTCGTGAAGAGCACATCCGCATTCAGCCAGATGCGCAGCGGCACGCGGTCGTTCTGCTCTAGCGCGCCCTCCAGGTACTGCGCGGGCGAAATGTCGGAAAGATTGAAGTACCCCCGCCGCTTGAAATAGCCGGAGAAGAACCAGTTGTGCTTCAGCGCCTCGGTTGCCTCGTCTATGTTGGTCAAAGCCGAATTCGCGCGGTCCAGCGACCGACGCAGATCAGCCGACATGCCCTCGATCGCCCCTTCTTTGCCGCTCAATCGCCGGACGGCTTCGTTCGCCTGCGCCGTCGCCTCGCGCAGGTTCCGAACCGCTTCCTCGGCGTCCTCCGCAATGGCTTTTGCCCGTTCGTACATCTCGTCGTCGTTCACCAGCCGCCCGATCGTCCCCCTCCCGGCGCGGACGTCGCGCACCATCGCTTCCACGTCCGCCGCGATCTGGTTCCCGGAGCGCGTGATCCCCTTCACGTCGCCGCCAACATCGCGAATCAGCGCATCGGCGTCCGCTCCCGCCGTCGCGATTACGCGGAGCACGCCCTCGATGTCGGTCTTGACGTTGACGATCGTGGCGTTCAGGTTCGTGACCGTCTCGCTGATCTGGTCGAGGAGCGCAGCGACGTCGAACGGCTCCTGGCTGGGTATGGTGCTCCCTGACGGCGCTTCCGGGGCAACTTCGGACCCCGCCACGATCTGAAGGAACCGCCCTCCCACTATCCCCTCCGTGCGGACGGTTGCAACCGAGTCGGTTCGCACCAGCGGGTGAAGCCGCTCGCGAACGCGCAGCTTCAGGCGGAACTTGCCGGACGGCCCCGGCGGCGGCACGATCCCGACCACCTCGCCGGCCGCCATCCCCGCCACTGTGACCTGCGAGCCCGACTGCACGCCGCTCAGGTTCGCGAACTCCGTGTAGATCTCGAACTGGTCCTCGAAGAGCATCCGCCGTTCGCCGATCAGGAACAGCCCGACCGCGAACAGCGCCAGTCCGCCGACCACGAATGCCCCAATGCCTATCAGCCGCGTGGAGGGCATCGCCTCAACCGCCTCCTTCCATCTCCATGAAGCGGCGCACCATCTCGTTCCCGCTGTGCGCGAGCTCTTCCGCGGTCCCCTCGGCTATCAGCTGCCCGCCGTCGATGACACCGAGAACGTCGCCGATCAGCCGGGCGCTCGGTATGTCGTGTGTGACTACAACCAGCGTGGTCCCACGTTCCGCCTTGAGACCGATGAGCAGTCGGTCGATCTCCTCCGACGTGATCGGATCGAGCCCCGCGCTCGGCTCGTCCACCAGCAGGATCGGGGGCTCGAGCGCCATCGCGCGTGCGAGCCCGGCACGCTTCCGCATGCCGCCTGAGAGTTCGGCCGGCATCTTGTCGAAGTCCTGTTCGAGCCCTACCGATGCGAGCGCCTCCCTCGCCCTTTCCGCCATCTCGGCCCTGTTCATCGACGAGTGGCGCCGCAGCGGGAACATGACGTTCTCGCCGACCGTCAGCGAGTCGAACAGTGCCGCACCCTGGAAAAGAAACCCGACACCGCGCCTCAGCCGCGATAGCCCCGCTGCATCCAGGCTCGCAACGTCCGCGCCCGCCACCACCACCCTGCCCGAGTCCGGTTTCTCCAGGCCGACGATGTGCTTGAGCGTCACGCTCTTACCCGTGCCGCTCCGGCCGAGCAGGCAGTAGGCCGTCCCTCGCTCCACCGAGAAGGACATTTCGCGGAGCACCGGCCTGCCGCCGAACGATTTCGAGACACGCTCGAGCCGGATCACCGGCTGGCCGTCCTTCATGTGCCGCCTTCCGGATCCTTCATGCCCCCCCTTCCGGGAACAGAAAGAAGATCAACTTCACCAGCACGACGTTGACCACGATTATCAGTATCGACCCGGCGACGACGCTCATTGTGGACGCGCGGCCGACGCCCTCCGTCCCTCTCGATGCATGCATGCCGAGATACGAAGCGACCGCCGCGATCAGGAACCCGAAAACCGACGTCTTGAGGATCGACGTGACGAAGTGGTCGAAGTCGACCAGCAGGAACGCCCGCTCGAAGTAGAGCCGATAGGACATGCCCGAAACGGCAGCCTCGGCCACGAACCCTCCGGTCATCCCCATGAAATCGATGAGCGCCGTCAGGATCGGCATCGCGATCATGCACGCGATGATGCGCGTGACGGCGAGGTACTTGAACGAGTCGACAGCCAGCGCCTCGAGCGCGTCGATCTGCTCGGTCACTTTCATCGCGCCGAGCTCGGCGCCGATGCCCGCCCCCACCCTTCCCGAGAACATCAGCCCGGCCACGAGCGGACCGACCTCACGTATGAGCGATACGCCCAGGCCTGCAGGGATCATCGATTCCGCCCCGAACATCTCGAGCGAGGCCCTCGTGTGGAGGGAAAAGACGATGCCGACGGCGAACCCCGACGTGGCGATGAGCGGGACCGACCGCCATCCGACCTCGTGGATCTGCCTGGCAATCTCGTCGAGCTCGAAGGGCCGGCGGAAGGCGTCCCTGAAGGCCCGGGCGCAGAAAACCGAGAACGCCCCCGCCTCGGCCAGCCAGCTCGCCACCAGGGCTCCCAGTCTCTCGATCATCGGCAGGCGGGTCTGTCAGTCGATTGGGTTGTCGCCAGACGCCGGTTGCCGGCGCCGCGAGTGGAGCACGTCGTGTCGGCAGTTCCCGTCGCCAATCGACGGCAGGTGACGCGGATCTGGAATCGGCCTGCGACACCCCCAACTGCCCGGATTGCCTTGGACGGCGGCACCATGTGCGGGTGGCCCGCCAGCGGCCGCACGCCCTCGCCGCAGGGCCGTCTCCCTATCGGAGTCCTCGCGCCCGGCCCTCGCACCTGTCGTCCTGGCGTCAGTTGGAAGCCGTCGCAGACTGGCGGCTCGACCGGCCCATGTCCTGGATCTCGTGCTTCTTCATCTTGCTGTAGAGCGTCGGCCGGTAGAGTCCCAGGATCGCCGCAGCCTCCTGCTTGTTCCAGTTCGTCCTGTGCAGCGTCTGGACGATTGCCATCTTCTCGATCTCGGCAAGCGTCCAGTGCTGCGGGAAGACGAACTCCGCCAGCGTGTTCGACTCCTCGCGCAGCGACTCGGGCAGGTCGCCCGGCTGGATCTCGGTACCCTTCGTGACGAGCACCGCACGCTCGATGGCGTTCTCCAGCTCGCGCACGTTCCCCGGCCACCGCGTCCGTATGAGGAGATGGTACGCAGCCGGCGATATCGCCTTCACGTTCTTCTGATACCGCTGCCGGAATTTCTCGAGGAAGTGCTCGCAGAGAAGCGGGATGTCCTCGGAGCGCTCCCTGAGCGGAGGGACGCGCAGCGTGATCGTGTTGATCCTGAAGTAGAGGTCCTCGCGGAGCTTGCCTTCGCGGAGCGCCGTGTCCACGTCCACGTTGGTTGCCGTGATGAGGCGGAAGTCGACGTGGACTATCCGATCGCTGCCTATCGGACGGTATTCGCGCTCCTGGAGCACGCGCAGCAGCTTCGTCTGGAGGTAGGACGGCATCTCGCCGATCTCGTCGAGCAGCAGCGAGCCGCCCTCCGCCATCTCGAAGAGCCCCTCCTTGTCCATGGTCGCGCCAGTGAAGGCGCCGCGCCTGTAACCGAAAAGCTCCGACTCGATCAAGTCCTTCGGGATGGCGGCGCAGTTGATCTTGATGAACGGGCCCTTCGCACGCTTGCTGTGGTAGTGGATGGCGTTCGCGATGAGTTCCTTGCCTGTGCCGTTCTCCCCTTGTATGAGGATGTTCGCCTCGCTCGCGGCCACGCTCTCGACCAGGTCGAAGAGCTCCTGCATCTTCTTGCTCTTGCCGATGATGTTCGCAAACTTGTAGCGGTCCACGAGCTTTGCCCGCAGCTGCTCGTTCTCCGACTGCAGGTCTTTCCGCTCGATTGCTTTCTCGAGCAGCGCGAGGATTCCGTCGGCCTCGATCGGCTTCTCCAGGAAGTAGGACGCCCCGGCCTTGATGGCGTCAACCGCCTTCGGGATGCTCCCGTGACCCGATATGACGATGACCTCGCTCTCGGGATGAATCTCCTTGAGCCGGCCCACCAGCTCCACCCCATCGGTATCCGGCAGCATCAGGTCGGTCACGACGGCATCGGGGCGCCAGGCGCGGAGAATCTCCTCCCCTCGGGCGCCTATCAGGGCCGTCCGAACCTCGTAACCCGCGTGCTCGAGCAGTATCTTCAGCCACTCGGTGACCGCAGGCTCGTCGTCTATAACCAGAACTCGCTTCTTGCGTTTCGCGGTCATCTTCTTATGCCTGTTGCCAGGTGCACGTATTCCCTTCACGGCGACTTCCCGAGCCGCCGTCTTCGCTCCCTCCCGTCCGATCGCCCTTCCCACCGGGCGGCGGGGCGAAAGGGCTCAAACGGCGGAAGGCCGCACGGCTTAGCCCGATCGCCCGTGGGACGCAGCAACCGCATCCCGCCGAGAGCGGATGAGGTGGCTTCCGGCCAACGGGAGAATTATACACTCTGACGTGAAGTTGGCCACAGACAGTACAGACTGTTCGAAAATACGACAGGACCCCGGCTGCGCCGTTCAGAAGCGCACCGTCCTGAGTCGGCTAGAAGCGCACCCGCACCCCCAAGCCGACCTGAAGCCCCCCTGCCTCAACCGAAAGCGTTCGACTGTCAACGCTGAAGTCCAGTTTTGCCTGGCTGTAGCGCACGCTCCCGCCGACCCCGAACTTCGGCGCGAGGAGGTAGGTGACGTCCGCGCCGGCACTGAAGCCCGCCTTGGAGCGGGACTGGTTTGTAATGGCGGTCCCGGTGAAGGTTGCTTCGTCGAACGGGTACTCCTCGTGAAACTGCACCTCGGTCACGAGGTCCTGCGTCACGTTGAACCAGGTGGGACCCGCGAAAACGCTCACGAGGAACTTCCGCCCGGCAGGCACCACCACCATTGCCATCGCGTGGACGGCGGTCTCTGCCCGTTCCAGGCCCTGCGAATCCCCTTTCACCTCCCGAAACCTGTTGAACTCGAACGGGTGCGGCAGTCGAGCCGAAACAGCGGCAGGCTCGGTGACCCAGAACCGTGTGACACCGCTCGCGGCATAGAGATTGCGCCACAGCCGGACGGCCACTCCAACGTCGACCGCAGGCCCTGCCGGCACCTCGTACTCGGCCCTGGAACTCGCGGTTTCGGCATGGAGGTCGAACGTGGCCGCGTCACTGAAGGAAGTCTTCGTGGCCTGCCATCCGCCGTTCACCCAAGCCATGGCACGACCGGTCGGAGCGGGTTTCCCTGCGGGCGCAGCAGGTTCGGCCCCGGGCGGCGGCTGTGGCTGCGGAGCCTGCGGCCTGGCGGGCTGCTGGCCGGGCGGCGGTGTCTTTGCGGGCGGCGAGGGCCTGCGCTTCGGCGTCGCCGGAGGAGCCGAGACAATGCTTCTGTGGAGGTAGCCTTCGACGTCGGAGGCAAGCGTCTTCACGCGGTACCACTCCCCCTCTTCCGACAGGACCTCGACGAGCGCGCCCTTGCTCAGGGTCATCACGACGCGGCTCGACGTCGACGGCTCTACCCGCAGGTTCACCCGGTCCGACGTGACCATCACGACCTGTGCGTCGGCCCTGGCGGCAACGACAATGACCACTACCAGCGCCGCGACGAACCGCGCCGTGTTTCGCATGCGTCCCCCTTCGTCGCAAGTCGCCCGTAACGATAGCACAGGCAGGGTTCACGATCGCTTCGGACGTGGCCTGGACCCCGGACATTGATGTAATGTCTGAGCGGTGCTGGCGACCTCCACCGTTGTCCTCGTCTGTTTCGCCCTGGTGCTCGCGGGCGGCCTCCTCGAAGCTGCCCTCACCGCCCTGGCAAGGGCAGCGCTGCCCGTTCGCATCCACGTCAACGGCACACGCGGGAAGTCCTCGGTAACACGGCTCATCGCGGCCGCATTGCGGGAGGCCGGGGTGCCGGTCGTTGCGAAGGTTACCGGAACCGAACCGCGTTTGATACTACCGGATGGCAGCGAGCGTCCGGTGCGGCGTTTCGGCCCGGCGACAATCCGCGAGCAGATCCGCCTGCTCTGGACAGCGCGCCGCCTCGGCGCCCGCGCGGTGGTCGCCGAGTGCATGGCAGTCCGGCCTGACCTCCAGTGGATCAGCGAGCGCAGGATCCTGCGTTCGACTCTGGGAGTCGTCACCAACGTTCGGCCCGACCACGGCGAGGAGATGGGTACGACGCTCGACTCCGTAGCCCGGTCGCTCGCCAACACTGTCCCCGAGCGTGCCATCTTGGTCATCGGAGAGGAGCGCCACTGCCACGTCTTTCGCGAGCGAGCGGAAAAGCTGAAAACGCGGCTCGTCGTCGCGCCGCCTAGCGGTTCATGGCGCGAGGCCAACGAGGCGCTCGCGCTCGCCGTCGCGCGCGAGCTTGGCGTTCCCGATTCGGTCGCGCGCGCTGGCATGGCGAAGGCGGTCTCCGATCCGGGCGCTGTCTGGTCCGGGACCCTCGAGCTGCCGTGCGGCAACATCCCCTGCCTGGACGCAACCGCTGCTAACGACCCCGAGTCGTTCGACACCCTCGTGGACGAATGGATGAACGACCTCGAGCGGTTGTCCTCCCGGCCACGGACGGTCACCGTCGTGTTCAACCATCGAGGCGACAGGCCGGAAAGGCTGCGCGCCTTCGTCCGGCACAGCCGCGCGCTTCGCGCCGCGACCCGGGGCCTCGTCACAGGCGAGCGCCCGGCCGTGTACCTGTCCCATTCGCTTCGCGCCGCGTGGCAGCACGAGTACGTGCGGCCGGGGGCTCTCGGCGTCCGGCTTGCCGGCCTCCTCTCCAGCGGCGACGCAGTTGCCTTCGCCGGCAATACGCGAGGGTTCAGCCTCGAAAGCGTGAGGTTCTCATGATCGAAGCCGCAATCGGGATCGGGATTGCCGTGAACCTGGTCCTCACGGAGCTGTTCGGCCTTGCCTCCGCCGGGCTCGTCGTCCCAGGCTATCTGGCTTTGTACCTGAACCAGCCAGGCCGTGTCGCGGCCACCGTCATGGTTGCCCTTGTCACGTGGGCTCTGGTTCGCTACGGCGTCGAAGCTGGCGTCGTTCTCTACGGTCGCAGGCGGTTCGGCGTGACCGTGCTTCTGGGTTTCGTCGTAAACATCCTGTTCCTGCGCCTCGCCGTGCTCCTGCCGCCGGAACCGGCCGACCTGCGCGCCATCGGGTTCATCGTGCCCGGCCTGATAGCCAACCAGGCCCTCGTGCAGGGCCTGCTTCCGACGCTCGTGATGACGACGCTCGCTGCGGCGGTCGTGCGAATGGCGCTCGTAGTGGCCTTCGGTGGTCTCGGATGATGTTGCCGGCTTCGATCGTCCGCGGTCGGAGAAAGAACAAGGCCTGGCCGCTCGCAGCGAACGAACGGTTCATTCCGCGAACCGGCCTGGTTAGGGTACCGCTGCCCGTTCTCGCCGCGATCGCGGCGGGCCTTGTCGCCCTGGCCAGTGCGGGTGGCAGCGGACCGCCCTACGGCGCGTATCCTCCATTGTCCATCGCCGGGAGACCCGGGGCCGCCGGTGCGCCCGTTGCCCGAGCCGTCGCGCTGGCCGAAGAAACGGTCAGGAAGGCGGAATCCGCCGTTGCCTCAGCCAAGCGGGCGGCTGGCCTCATCGCACCACCGGAAGCCGGCGCGAACGCATCGTCTTTGATCGGCGACGAACTCACACCGCTCGTGACGACCTTGGGGTCGCTCGAGGCGAAACGCCTTTCTGCCGACCCGCGCTGGGTGCATGCGCTCGTGCCGCGCCTCGCCGCTGCGGGCATCGGCGAAGGCTCCTTCGTAGCGGCCGGATTCTCCGGCTCTTTTCCAGCGCTGAACGTGGCGGTCGCAGCCGCCTGCCAGGCGCTCGGGGCCGATATCGCCGCGGTATCGTCGGTCACCGCCTCCACGTGGGGAGCCAACCAGCCAGGCTTCACGTGGCCAGAGATCGAGCGCCTGCTCGTACGGGAAGGCATCCTCCGCCGGGTGTCTATCGCCGTCACGATGGGTGGGTCGGAAGATCGCGCGCTCGACCTGGACGATGACGGGAGACGGCTTGCGGCCGGTATCATGGAACAGGTGGCTCGCGACCTCGGCATACCAGCATTCGTGCCGGTGGACTTCCAGTCCGCGGTCACCCGGCGAATGGAGCTCTACGACGAAGCGCGGGAGGGTCGGCCGGTCTCGCTCTACGTCAACATCGGCGGAACCGAAGCGAGCATGGGGCAGTCGATGGCGATCCTGCGGCAAGGAAGCGGCTTCCTGCCAGGCGTCCCGTTCGACTTCTCGCGCGGCCGCGGCGTCGTCGCGCGATTCGCGGAGCGCGGCGTGCCGGTCCTGATGCTGTTGAACATCCGTGGGCTTGCGCTTCGCTGGGGGATACCTTCGAGCGGATGAAGCCTGCGGCAGCGTGCGAGCCGACAGGCTCTCGTTGCTCGGCACGAGGCGCATGGACGTCTGCCTGCCTGGCGCAGCCTCTGACGCCCGAACGACACGGCACCGTCGGTCGGTCGGTCAAGTCTGCTGAGCATCGCGCGCTGGCCTGAAGCAGGTTGTTCTCAAGCTCTCGGCGCTCGTCGCCGGACCCTGGTCTCGTTTACTCTTTTCGCGTCCGAAGGGAGGGAGAGATCGATGTACGGACCACTCCTGGTCATCCACTCGCTCTTGCGATGGGCAGTGATCCTCCTCGGCCTCTACGTCATCGTCCGGGCCTACCGCGGCCGTTTCACCTTCGGCTGGTGGGGACGCGCCGAGGGCCGCGCCGGGCTTCTCTACGTCATGGCGCTGGACCTCCAGGTGACGGTTGGCTTCATCATCTACCTCTTGTTCAGCCCGATGACGATGGGCGCAGTTCGGAACCTCGGCGTGGCAATGTCGGATAGAACGCTTCGTTTCTGGACGGTCGAGCACGCGACACTGATGATCCTTGCCCTCGTCATCGCACACGTCGGCCGAGCGCGGATCCGGAACGCCACCGAGGATCGGCGCCGGTACGGCCGCGCCGCGCTCTACTACACCGTCTCGTGGCTGCTCGTCCTGGCTGGGACGCCGTGGCCGTTCCTGTCTTACGGGCGGCCGCTACTCCGCTGGTAGAAGCACCATGAGTCGCCGGTCTTCTAACGCGACGAATCGAGCCCGGATCGCAAGGCATGTCGTCGCGGCGGTCGAAGTCCTCGTTCTCGCGTCTCTGGCGTCCGCGCCGGGGGCAGTCATCGCCTCGTCCCAGGCGACGGCCGCCAGCGCGGCCTCTCGAAAGTCGCTGCCCGAGCCGCGGCGGGTCGCGGCCGGCGTAGACCTCTTCATCCTGTCGGACCCGACCCTTCTTTCCCCGCCGGGTCCTGTGGCCGTCCAGGCGCTGCGGCTAGACCCGCGCCGCGTGACGCTGCGGATGGCGCTGGCTCGGGACCGGGTGCTCGGGACCGAGACGGTCCCGTCCATGGCAGCGCGACACGGCGCCCTCGCAGCGATCAACGCCGGGTTCTTCCTCCCGAGCGGCGACCCTGCCGGGTTGTTCGTCCTCGGAAGGCTGCTCGTGAGCGACACGGAGCTTCAGCGCGGTGCCGTCGCGCTGACGGCCGACGAAGGAAAGGCTGGCGCCGTCAGGCTTCTGTTCGACCAGGTGCGAGCGACGCTTCGCGTGCGGCTGCCCCTCGCTCGCAAGGGAGGCCGCACGTCGGCGCCCGGGACGTGGCTGATTGCGGTTGACGGCGTGGACACGGTGCGCGGGCCGGGGCGGCTCGTGTGGTTCACGCCGCGGTTCTACGACCACACGGATACGACGACGGCCGGGACGGATTGGGTCCTCCAGGGGAACCCGCTCGAAGTGATCGAGAAGCGTTCGTCCGCGATCCGGACGGCAATACCCGCGAATGGGGCTGTCCTCTCGTACGGCGGCACCGAGCTGCCGCCTGCGCTCGAACGTCTGAAGGTGGGCGAGCGGGTCGAATCGGAGGCCGTTTTCGAGCCGGCGCGGGGCACGAAGGCGCGGGACTGGGCGCGGGCCGAACACGTGATCGGAGGCGCTGGCCTCCTTCTCCATGACGGGAAGCTGCTCGACGACTGGTCGGTCGAGAGGCTGCGCCCCGGCTTCACCGCTGAGCGTCACCCGCGGACCATGATTGGCACCGACGGCGCTGGGTCGATCTGGTTGGTCACCGTCGACGGCAGGAACCCGCTCGTCAGCCTTGGCATGCGCTTCGACGAGCTCCAGGCCGTAGCGCGCCGGCTGGGCCTGCGGAATGCCCTCAACCTGGACGGGGGCGGTTCGACGACAATGGTGGTGAAGGGAGAGGTGGTGAACCACCCATCGGACCCGGGCGGACCGCGGAGCGTGAGCGACGCCCTCCTAGTGTTCGAGCGGCGCTAGCGACTCGGCCGGTCACGGCTCTACGACTCGGAGCTTCCCGCCGGCGGCACCATCGAAAGGGCCCTGGCAACCGCCTTCACCAGGTCATCCGGCAGGCACGGTTTGACGAGCACGGCCGCGATGTCGTGCAGCCCTGCGTCGTTCGCCATGGAATAGCCTGTCACCGCGATGACCGGGATGGCGCCCAGCTGCGGGTGCTGATGGAGCTGGCTGGCCAGCGCCAGTCCGTCCATTCCGGGCAGAGAGAGATCCGTGACGACTACATCGGGCGACACGGCCGCTGCCTTGCCGAGGGCGTCCCGGGCGGTTACCGCCTGCTCGACCCGGTAGCCCGACGCCCGGAGGCACATCGCGTACATCTCTCGCGTGTCGCGGTCGTCCTCGACCAGCAGAACGAGGGGCGAGTCTCCCCGAGGCTCAGTGGAGTTCATCCTGGAAGAATGAAGAAGCACGGCGGTAGCGTTTGCCGCGCACTCGCTACTATACGGCACCATGACGCCCGCTCCAAGCTCTTTCGGGCCGTTCTGCGCGCCCTCAATGGGCGCCGCAGGCCGGGCCCAGCCGACGGCGCCGGCGGTCACTCCTTGGCGATCATGACCTCGGTCGACTTGATGAGCGCGGTGACGCGGTCGCCGGGCGCGAGGCGCATCGCCTCTGCGGACGTGCGAGTGATCACGGAAACGAGCTCCATCTCCCCGCTCCGGACGACGACCTCCGACATTACGTTGTCGTGCTTGATGGAGGTGATGGTTCCTTGAAGCTGGTTGCGCGCGCTGATCATCGGGCTGCCTCCTGGTGACGGTCTTCCGATGGTCGGACATTTCCGGGGATTCGGCAAATCCTCTGTGGTTCGTCGGCGAGCGGGGCGCTTCGATCCTCGATCTGAGCATGCCAGTTCCCATTCTCCGCGACGAGCAGGCGCTTACTGCCCGCGCGCGGTCGATCCACGAGCGCGTCATCACGCTCGACGCGAAGTGGTCGGCTGCGCGCCGGGCGACCGTCGCGGACTTCGTGGATCACATCGACCACATGGTCTGCCTGATCGGCATCGACCACGTCGGGATATAGTCCGACTTCGACGGAGCTGGCGGCGTCGAGGGCTGGAACGGCACCGCGGAGTCGTTCAACGCGACGCTCGAACTCGTTCGCCGCGGCTGCACCGAGGATGAGATCGGCAAGCTTTGGCGCGGCAACCTGCCGCGTGTGTGGGAAGAGGGCATCAAGACGGCGGAGGCGATCGGCTCCGGGAAGCGGTAGAACGCGGCCGCCAGGTGGGCGGCGCTCCCATTGCGCCCTCCCCTGCGGCTTTCCAACTAGGGTACTCAGCCGGCCATGCCTGGTGCCCACCCCGCAGATTCGACGCGTCCGACCGGCCGATGTGCTAGGATTGGTTGTTTTTGGTCCAGCCCGTCCCCATCGTCCAGAGGCCTAGGACGCGGCCCTTTCAAGGCCGAAACACGGGTTCGAATCCCGTTGGGGACGCCAAACAGTGTACCAGCCCGGCCAACAGGCCA